>NZ_JBTOLL010000022.1:0-88051 GCF_054551715.1 Paenibacillus sp. CAU 1782
GAGGTGCAAGCACCTCATCAACTCCGCTCGACTTGCATGTATTAGGCACGCCGCCAGCGTTCGTCCTGAGCCAGGATCAAACTCTCCATAAAAGTGTTTGACTTGCTCATTACTTAACTAGCTTAACGTTTCATTGAACCGGCTAGGCCCGTCCAATTCGACGTTATCTTTTGTCATTGGATTATGACATGATCCATTTGTTCAGTTTTCAAAGAACTTGTCTTCCGCAATTTCTCGCGGCGTCTGTATACTTTATCAGCTTCTCAATTCAGTGTCAAGCGTTTTTTATTCTCGCTTGTCACTGTTTTGTTGATGTCTCAGAAGCGACAAGAAATAATGTACCATATCCACAAAAGGAACGCAAGCATTATTTTAAAATTCTTTTCTCGATTCATTGCAGGACTGATTGCCGCCTCATATCTCCTTCTTAAAACCTACGGAGAGCAGCCTTTCGAAAGCGAGTGAATCCGACTTAGATGATTAAGCATCCGTATTTTCGCCGAGATGTGCATATATTGTAACGCAAGCCGGCAAAGGCGTATACTTTTCTTGGAAGCCGCTTTTTCAAAGCTGCTGTTTATGAATGAGCTACGCTCACTTCGCTTTTATCGAGGCCCGAATAAAATTATTGAGGGAGGAATTCTGCCATGGTCCATCAGCTTCAGCCTTATCGGCTTATACAGGAACAGAATATTAAGGAATTGCAGTCACAGGGTTATCTGCTTGAGCACAAAAAATCCGGCGCCAAAATTGTTGTGTTATCCAACAAGGACGACAACAAGGTATTCAGCATCGGTTTTCGTACGCCTCCAAACGATCATACCGGCGTAGCGCATATTCTTGAACATGCAGTATTGTGCGGTTCGCGAAAATTTCCGGCCAAGGACTCTTTTGTTGAATTGCTGAAGGGTTCTCTTAACACGTTTTTGAATGCCTTGACGTTTTCCGATAAAACCGTCTATCCCGTTGCCAGCCGCAACGACAAAGATTTTCAAAACCTGATGGATGTTTATCTGGACGCCGTCCTGCATCCCGCCATTTATAACAGGGAAGAAACGTTTCTTCAGGAAGGCTGGCATTACGAGCTTCAATCGGAGGATGGAGAGATTACTTATAATGGCGTCGTATACAATGAAATGAAAGGCGTCTTTTCCTCTGCCGAAGATGTCGTATACCAAAAGACGTTAAACGCGCTATTCCCGGATACGACGTACGGTTACGAGTCTGGCGGCTTGCCCGAATATATTACGGACTTGACCTATCAGGATTTGCTGGACTTCCACACTCGTTACTACCACCCTTCCAACAGCTACATATATTTGTATGGGGATATGGATGTGGAGCAAAAGCTGCTTTGGCTGGATGAAGCCTATTTGAGCGATTTCGATAGAGGGATCGTTGTTGACTCCGCCATTCCCTTACAGGCGCCTCCCCCGGAACGTGCCGACATCGTCATTCCATACTCCGCCGGAAGCTCGGAGCCGGAAATCGACAACAGCTTTTTGACCTGCAGCGCCGTTGTCGGCACCAGCCTCGATCAGGAATTGTCCATCGCTTTCAAAATATTGCTTTACGCTTTGCTGGACGCCCCGGGTGCGGTGTTGACGCAAGCGCTGCTGGACAAGGGCATTGCCGGAGATGTATACGGCAGCTACAACGACAGCATATATCAGCCCGTATTTACGGTTACGTTAAAACAGAGCAACCTGTCGAGCAAGGAGACGTTCCTGGATACGTTGACCGAGGTGCTGCAGCGAATCGTGAAGGACGGCTTTGACAAAAAATCGCTGCTGGCGGGCATTAACTCCCGGGAGTTTAAACATAGAGAAGCCGACTACGGAAATATGCCGAAGGGACTTGTCTACAATTTTAGCGCGCTAAAAAGCTGGCTTTACGACGATAACGCCCCATTCACCTATCTTGAAGCCAATGAAGTGTACAATCGTCTGCGGCAAAAGGTGGACGAAGGTTATTTCGAGCAATTGGTAGAGCAATATTTGCTCAATAACAGTCATGTTTCCTTTGTTGCCGGCATACCGGATCACGGTCTGGGGGAACGCAAGGAAGCAGCTCTTCAGGCCCGGTTAAAATCTTTGAAGGACGGACTGAACCACGAACAACTTGTGGAAATGGTTCAAAAAACAAAGCAGCTCGAAGCTTATCAAAACGAACCTTCGACTCGGGAACAGCAGGATTGCATTCCGCTTTTGGCCAAATCGGATATTAAGCCGCAGGCGTCTTCCTTGCAGTTGAAGGTGCATGAAAACAATGGAACAACCATTCTGCATCATCCTGTGTACAGCAATGGAATCGGCTATCTGAAGCTGCTCTTTGACGTTAAGGAGACGCCTCGGCATTTGCTGCCGTTCCTTGGCCTTTTGCCGCACGTCCTGAGTTTTGTGGATACAAAAAACTATGCTTTCAGTGAACTGGCGAATGAAATTAATTTGAACTCCGGCGGGATCGCGGTCAGGCTGAAAACGTTCAATAACGCCAATGATCCAAAGGAATATAGCGGACTGTTGGAGTTTGATGCCAAGGTATTGTACGACAAGCTTGGATTTGCATTTTCGATAATGGAAGAGATCATTCAAACCTCCAACCTGGATGATAGCAAAAGACTTCTTGAAATCGTCTCCCAGCTCAAAGGGCAGCTTCAGAGCGATCTCATTAGCGGCGGGCATGTTGCGGGCATTCGAAGATCCTCCGCGAATCATTCTCCGTCGGCCGCCTTCCGCGAAGCAACGGCCGGCATTGCCTTCTATCATTGGCTGGAGGAGCTGCATGCCAACTTTGCGGCCAGAAAAGGAGAGCTTTCCTCCGGCCTGAAGGAACTGATTGCGGTCGTTTTCCGCCCGGAGAACTTGCTGGTCAGCTACACGTCGGATGATGCAGGGTATGAGGGGGTAGAGGAATTGACGACCTCTTTTGCTCAAAAATTGTCCTCTCAGGGAGAACGTCCAAAGGCGGCTGCTTTTAACTCCGCACATAGGCGTGAAGGCATTAAAACCTCATCCGAGGTGCAATATGTCGCCCAAACCGGAAACTTCAGGAACGATGGCTACGGCTATACGGGAGACCTTAAGGTTCTGGAGGGTATTCTCTCGCTAGACTATCTGTGGAATCAAATTCGCGCCAAAGGCGGCGCCTATGGATGCATGGCTGGCTTCCAGCGCAACGGCGACAGCTATTTTGCTTCCTACCGCGACCCCAATCTGGAGCAGAGCTACAAGGTATACGAAGAAATCCCGTCATACCTGAGGAAATTCAAAGCAGACGAGCAAGAGATGACTCGTTATATTATCGGCGCCATTCAGAAGCTGGATATGCCAAAAACGCCGCGCGGCGAAGGCGAGTTTGCGCTTGCCTGCTATTTATCCAACGTAACAGAGGCCGATTTGCAGAAGGAGCGCGACGAAGTGTTATCGGCAACGGCTGAAAATATCGCTGCCTTTGCGCCTTTGACTGAAAAACTGCTGGAGCAGGGACATCGTTGCGTAATCGGCAACGAAAACAAAATTGCACAGGCGCGCGATCTCTTCGATTCCACACCAAACCTAATCCAAACGCACGCTGCAAAGGAAAACGAATAAGACATAAGCAGCTAAGAGAAGAAAACAGGGTGTGCGGGGGAAATGAGAGGTAACGACCAGTGATACAGTAGCGATGTGAAAGATGCGATTAGCAATTACACATCAATACACATCAATACACATCATTATAACCACAAAAGGTGTCCCTTCTGACCATGTCGGTATGAAGGGGCACCTTTTTTCAACTTTATTGCTATCAGTAAGCGCTTTGTTTAGTTATCATGACTCAATCAAGAATTCAGCGCTGGACTGTTTGCCTGACTAAGTAGCGAACTGGTAACGGAACTAGTAGCCGCTCTCTCTGACAACACTCCATTGATTTGGCAAGGAGTCTTGTTTGCAGTCCCTGCCTACTTCAGCATTTCCAGCATTTCCTCTTCGGAAATGACCGTAACGCCCAGCGATTCCGCTTTGGTCAGCTTGCTGCCGGCATTTTCGCCCGCAAGCACAAAATCGGTCTTTTTAGAGACGCTGCCGGAAATTTTGGCGCCGTTAGCCTCAAGCATCCGAGCAGCCTCATCCCGCGTCAGAGTAGGGAGCGTACCGGTGAGCACCACCGTTTTGCCGCTGAATACACTGTCGACGCGAACGACAGGAGCTTCCTCCGCCTCCGCTTTTACACCATATCCGCGCATTCTTGCGATGCTGTCTGCCATAATAGGATCACGGAAGAAACCAACGATGCTGTCCGCAACGATAGAACCAACATCAGGAAGCCCCACAAGCTCCTCTGCCGTAGCAGCCATTACCGCATCCAGGCCGCGATAATGATCGGCGAGCATTTTTGTCGTGGCTTTGCCTGTGTTGGGAATACCCAAAGCGAACAAAAAGGCAGCTAACTCGCGGCTTTTTGATTTTTCGAGCGCCTCCAGCAGCTTTTGCGCTTTTCTTTCACCAAACCGCTCCAGCTTGATCAAATCATCAAATGCCAGGCCAAACAAATCAGCGGGATCGCGGACTTCGCAGTCGTCATAAAGCTGTTCCGCCGTCATAATGCTGAAGGATTCGATATCCATGGCGTCGCGCGAAGCAAAATGCGTAATGCGCCCGATAATTTGCGGCCGGCAGCCAAGCTTGTTATTGCAGAACAGATGGGCTCCGCGCTGCTCCAATTCCAAGCCGCAGGACGGACAAACCGTTGGAAAAAGGATCTCCTCGCCCTGCTCTTCATCGGCCTTGCCCAAAATTTCGGGTATAACATCGTTGGAGCGGCGGATGGACACCAAGGTGCCAAGCGCATGCTTCAGGCCTTTACGCTCAATATCGCCGATATTGTTCAGCGTACAGTTTTGTACGGTAACGCCCGCCAGCTCAACAGCCTCGACGCGCGCAACCGGCGTTATTTTACCGGTACGGCCTACTTCCCAGGAAACGGACTGCAGCACGGTAGCCGCTTCCTCCGCTTCAAATTTAAACGCAACCGCCCACCGGGGAAACTTGTCGGTATACCCCAGCGCCTCGCGAGTGCGCATATCCGTTACCTTTACGACCGCTCCGTCGATCAGAAAATCAAACGTATGCCTCTTCGACTCTATATCGACGAGCTCGGCTTGAACTTCCTCTATGGTTGCTGCATATTTTACATACGGATTCACCCGGAAGCGGTTGTCTCGCAAAAATTGCTGCATTTCGGCATGATCCTGAAAAGCGACGCCTTCGGCAAAACCAACATTGTAGAAAAAGGCATCCAGCTTCCGCTGAGCGGTAATGGCGGGATTCAGGTTGCGCAACGCGCCGGCTGCCGCATTCCGGGCATTTTTAAGCGGCTCAACCGCCGTTTCGTTATATTTGGCCAGCACGGACAAGCCCATTATGCCTTCTCCCTGCACTTCAATAATCCCATCCGCAAATGGAATTGAGAGGGGTACGGAACGGATCGTGCGGACTTGCTGCAATATGCCTTCGCCTACAGTGCCATTGCCGCGTGTCGACGCCTGGATCAACTCGCCGTTTTCATAGGTCAAGTTCAACGTCAAGCCATCAAACTTCAGCTCGATGACATAAGCGGGATGAGGCAGCGGCTCGACATCAGGGTTTTTGGCATTATAGTCCGTGACGGCTTTTACAACCCGATTATGCCACGCCAGCAAATCCTCTTGATTCTGTGCTTTATCCAAGCTCCACAATCTCGCCCGATGACGATGCGGCAAAAAGCCCTTCAGCAGCTCGCCGCCCACCCTTAGCGTGGGAGAATCCGGCAACACCTGTCCCGTTTCCTTCTCCAACGCTACCAGTTCATCGTACAGCTTGTCATAATCCGCATCGTTGATCCGGGGTTGATCCATTGTATAGTAATAATAATTGTGCTCCGTAATTTGCTCCACAAGCTCTTGCATCCGAGCTAAAGGCTCCATAACGCCATGTCTCCCCTCATAAATCAATGATACCCGGCATCACAACTTGGTGATGGGGGCAAAGCTGGCAAGCAGGCGCTTGATGCCTACCGGAGCAGGGAATGCAATCTGCAATTCCATGTCCTGCCCCGTCCCTTTGACAGATACGACGGTTCCCTCGCCCCACTTGCCATGGGAAACGCGATCGCCCGCGCCATAGGAGACGCTTCCTCCTCCATTTGCCGCCGGTGCTCCCGCCGCTTTTTTCGCTGCGGCGTCAAGCGGCGTTGTAACAGTAACTCTGCCTCTGGAGGTTCCGCCGGCTCCTGTCGATCCGGCTGGTCTTCCTGCGCCAAATCCGGAAGCAGCAGGTTTGCCATCCCGGTTGGGCGATTGGGCGGAACCGCCCCTGCCGGACCATGATCCCGATGCGCCTTGGCTTCCGCTTCTCGACGAAGCTCCAAACTGCCCGCCGGATCTGCCTCCGATGGTATGCCCCGACTGCCCGGAATATCCTCCGCCCTGCGAGGATCCGCCTTCCCTGACCGTTTCGGGAATTTCCTGCAGGAACCGGGAAGGCATATTCATATTCGTTCGGCCAAACAGAGTCCGCATTCGGGCACAAGTCAGATACAGTCTTTCCTCTGCCCGCGTAATGCCCACGTATGCCAGACGCCGCTCCTCTTCCAGCTCTTCATTGTCGGTCAAGGCTCGGCTGTGCGGAAATACGCTTTCTTCCATCCCGATGATGAAAACAATCGGAAACTCCAATCCTTTGGCGCTATGCATCGTCATCAGCACGACGGCATCGTCGGGCTGATCCTTGTCTTCCTCGTCCTTGCCCATGGAGTCGATATCTGCGATCAGGGCCAAATCGGTCAGGAAGGATACAAGCGACTTGTCTTCATTCCGTTCTTCGAAGTCTTGCGTCACCGACAGGAACTCGTCAATATTTTCGATTCTCGCCTTGGACTCTAGCGTATTCTCGCGCTGCAGCTCCAAGCGGTATTGCGACAGCTCCAGCACTTTCTCCGTCAGCTCCGTCACGGTCAAATAATCCACCATGGCCGTCAAGTTGTAGACGAGTTCAAAAAAGTCCGCCAGCAAGGAGCGCGTGCGGCTATTGATATCCAGCTCTCCGAGATCGGACAACACGCGATAAACGGATACGCCTCTGCGAGCAGCCTCTTCCTCAAGCTTGCCCACCGTTGTATCTCCAATACCCCGCTTCGGCACATTAATGATCCGCGTAAGGCTGATATCGTCATCGGGATTGGAGATCAAGCGCAGGTAAGCCAATAGATCCTTGATCTCTTTGCGGTCGTAGAACTTGATACCCCCGACAATTTGATAAGGGATATCCGATTTAATGAGCGTTTCCTCGATAACCCGGGATTGCGCATTGGTCCGGTACAGGATGGCATGGTCGCCGAATTTGCGGCCTCTGCCTGTATTTTTCAGTATTTCTCCCGTTACAAAATAACCCTCGTCATGCTCGGAGTCCGCCTGGTATAGCCGGATGAGATCGCCGGGACCTTGGCTGGTCCACAGGTTTTTGGGCTTGCGGCCGCTATTCAGGGAAATGACGGCGTTGGCCGCATCCAAAATATTAGAAGTGGAGCGATAATTCTGCTCCAGCATAATGGTCCGAGCTTCGGGATAATCGCCCTCGAAATTGAGGATGTTGGTGATGTCAGCGCCGCGCCAGCGGTAGATGGACTGGTCGCTGTCGCCGACTACGCATATGTTGTGATGTTTGTCCGCCAGCATGCGGCAAAGCATATATTGGGCGCGGTTCGTATCCTGATACTCATCCACGTGAATGTAGCGAAATTTATTTTGATAAAATTCCAGCACTTCCGGCATTTCCTTGAATAAGTCGATGGTTTTCATGATCAGATCGTCAAAGTCCAGAGAGTTATTGCCTTTTAGGCGCTTCTGGTACATGCTATATACCTTTTCGACGATCTCCTCGTAATAATCCCCGGCTTTTTCGCCGTAGCGCTTTACGGAAATCAGCTCGTTTTTAGCAGAGCTTATCGTTGCCTGAACGGCTTTAGGCTCTATTTTTTTGGTGTCGATCTTCAAATCTTTCATACAATTGCGGATAACCGAAAGCTGGTCGGAGGAATCCAGTATTGTGAAGTTGGAGGAGTAGCCGATCCGCTCGATATCTTTGCGCAAGATGCGGACGCACATGGAGTGAAAGGTGGAAACCCATATATCCCTGCCGGAAGGTCCAACAAGGGAGCCCACTCTGTCCGACATTTCCCTGGCAGCCTTATTCGTAAACGTGATGGCGAGAATGCTCCATGGCGCTACCCGTTTTTTTTCGATAAGGTATGCGATACGATGCGTTAATACGCGCGTCTTGCCGCTTCCCGCTCCGGCCATAATAAGCAACGGTCCATCCGTGGCCTGAACCGCTTCCCGCTGGGGTGGATTCAGGTTTTGGACAGCCTGCTCGATCCCGATATGATTAAACATGATAGAACTCCTTTGTTCGCCATTTTGTTCGCCTATCCACAGTTTAGACAACACCGCACTGCGTGTCAATTTCCTCCCGCAAAATAAGCCGCCAGTCCCTGAAAGGCCGCTGCCGCATGCCGTTTGTCCGGTTCAGGCAAGTCTCGGCCAGCATCTACTGGGATAATAGGAGGTGATGAGGAATGGCTAGTCTGATTTTGCCCCGCGCCCTGTCGGTTACCGTTGATTACTCCATTTACAACTACTTCCTTCAAGCTCCCGCAGGAGGCATTACGCTTCCTGCCGCTACGGCTACGGACATCGGTCCCGGAGAGGAAACCTGGGCGGACGACAACGGCGCCACGATCACCGAGTTTGCCGTTGATATTAGCACTCCGCCCGCCGGCACGGTTTACGCCTACCAGCTGATTGTAGACGGGCAGGTGCAGGAGGAAGAACTGGTAACCAGCGCAACGGACACCGTATTGTCTTTGACTTCCGCGTCTGCAGCCGTAATTCCCGCAGGAGCCCGCGTCGTGTTTACGATTTTCGAAGTCGTTACGACTACCGTCTAACGCAGTATTTTTCACAGCATTGAAGCCACTAGCAACAGCAAAAAGCCTTCCTCGCCCGTTTTATGTTATGCGCGGGCCGGAAGGCTTTTGTCCGGCTTTTGCAGTATCGCGTTTGCGATGCATGCGCGGAGCTGGGACAGACCGCTATTTACCTTGCCCCTAAAAACGCCGTTCATTATGCCGTGGCGTTTTTTCGAGAAATACACCGATCCTTGAAAATAGAAATAAATTGAGCAATGATAACGGCATTGTTGACCGGTGGAGAACTAAAGCTGAGCTTGCCCGGCTCCAGCCGGTAAACGTTCGGAGGCTGAAGCATTCCGTCCACGAATACGTTAATGAACGACATCTTCCGGGAATCGGGCAGCCTGTTGTCATAACCAGGCGTAGCATCGGCAAGCGTAAATTGGCTCGATTCTCCATCACCAACCGCATAATAATAAAATACTTTTGTTTTCAGGGCGCGCTTTATCGCCTTATGTCTTCTTCGTTTGAAAAGCCGCCTTTTCGCCGGTCCGCAACGCCGTTTTGTTCGCGCTTCCGTTGATCTCCTGCATCGTTGGCCCATCCCTTCACCTCTGCCTGGCACGTTTTCGGTTATGCCATTTTATGCAGAACGGGCTGGAAATAAGGACGATATCCGTCCTTATCCGCTGTTGTCCGGCTCTTTGCCCGGCGTGGCAGCGTTCCGCGATTTCACAAACCGTGGGAATATTGACTTTGAGCGCAGACTAAAAGCTAACTCCTGCTCGCCGCTTCAAGCCGCTCACCGCATCGCGCGTTTAAGCCTGCTTAACCGCGTCAACCGTCGATAATGCCGCCTCCAGATTGCTGTAGACAATATTGCCAACTACGACGGTATGGGCATATTTCGCGGCGGCAGCCGCTTTTTCGGCATTATCAATACCCCCGCCGTAGAAAAGCCTGGCCTGGCTGATCAGGGGCCGCAGCCGTTTCAGCAGCTCCATATCGCCAAAACGTCCGCTGTATTCAATATAGACTACCGGCAGCCGCATCAGTTTATCGGCCATTGCGACGTGGGCAATGACCTGCGATTGGCTGATCTCCGTCTTCGCAGACGTCAAACGAGCAACCGTGGAGTCCCCATTCAAAATAATATAACCTTGTCCAGCCGTCGACTCCCAGGGAATAAACGCGCCGTATTCCTCAAGTCCGCGAAGCTGGTTCCCCATAATCCATTCCGGCTTGTCCGTATTCAGCACAACGGGGACAAAATAGCCGTCAAATCCCGGCACGGCTCCGTCCAGCGTAGATACTTCAAGCGCGCAATCCACTTCGTAACGACGGACTCTCGACATGAGCTCAACCGTGTTGCTAAACGTAACGCCGCTTGAGCCGCCTAGCAGGATCGCATCCGTTCCGGACAGACATACAGCTTCAAGATCGTTATCGGATATCTCCCGTTCGGGATCCAGCTTGAAGACATGCCGCCACTGCCCGTACCAGGACCCGCTTTCGCGGGATGTGAATCCTTGTTCTCCCATCATAAAATTGCCCACTTTCCCCAGAGCCGCATACTCGGCCCAGTAACTCTCAGTAACTCTTCCTTATATTTGACAGGCAGGTTTAGCCTACTTCACAAGCTGCCCGCGCGTAACGCCAAGCTGGTTCGTTGCTTTAAGATTGCGCCATACGCTGGTGCCGGTAATTTTGCCATCCAACGCATCCCGGTACAGCTTCAGAACCTCTTTCACCTTGTCTCCGCTCTCCTCCAGAAACTCCACGCGGTAGTGGGAGACGCCAAGAGAAACAAAGTTGGAGATGTATTCCGCGCCGGATTGCTCGATGGCGTTGTAAACCGTATTGCGGCAGCCCTCGTCTACGCGTACCGGATGCGACATGCCGATCCGGTCTTGCAAGGAAGCACGCTTCTCTTCGCACGGACGGCCGCAGTTCGTGTAGTTGGTGCCTTCGCTCATAAAAGTGCAGTATACGCAATGCTCCGTATGGAACATCGGGAGATGCTGATGGATTACGACTTCGACGGCCGACGTATCGGCGTGTTCCAGCAAATCAACCATTTGCTGAATGTTCAAGTCATAAGACGGAGTCACCAGATCCAATCCGGCTTCCGTAAACAGTTTAATCGCTTTATGATTAGCCGCGTTCAGCGAGAAGTCGCCGATCAGCTTCGGAAACGGCGCATCCGGCTGCGAAGCCCGAGCCCTCAAGTAATAATACAAAGCGCCCGTATTCCGCACCAAAACGGCGTCCGGCTGCAGCTTTAATATATTGGCATGGTAGCCGTTTTCTCCCGGCATATGGATGCGCGGAGTTGCCAGCGCGATAGGTTTGCCAGCCCGGCGCGCAGCTTGAACGGCGGCAGGGAATTGCTTGATGAATTCAAAGTCGGCGTAGATATAAGCAACGTCGGTCTCCAGCGCCGCTTCTACCTGCTCTACATTTCGGCACAACGCTGCAAGCTTTGCGCTTTTGCCGCTGACAGGCTCAAGCAATCCTCTGCCGTTGTCCGAAGACTTCGCCGTATCGGCAAAGGCGTCGACCTCATGTTTGATATAAACGGGAGGCAGCGGCCGCTTCCCAGCCAACTGCTCGACCGCTTCGCGACGCAAACGATTCAGTTCCCGGATCGGCAGAATCACATCGCCTGCAAGGTCGACTTGCAATTCCTCAAGCTGATATACGGTCCCGCCCAGCCGGCCAAGCTGATCTTCCAATAACGCTGCATCCATCGGACGTTTCTGTGCCTGTTCAAGCAGCAGCTCTGATTGCAGCTCGACGGTTGTGCCCTTCTGGACGTCGCTCCACCAGGTACGCATCGGTTCGCCTGCCGAACCAGTGACGCGCACGGACAGAGGAAATACGCGGTAGGGCTTTTCGGTCTCAAAGCTTGCCCGCAAACGCTTGTCGAGCGCGGGGTCGTTCGTTTTCCATACACGGTCTCCGACATGCACTTTGCGAAGGTCGACATCGCTGCGTCCCGGAACCAGCTCGATCAAAACGCCCTCCGGCGCTTCCCCCTCCAGCTTGACTCCTTGGCGGCGAACGTCGTACACGCGCCCGCCCTCTTCCTTTTTGGTCGGATCGCCGGCATCGAATACAATCCCGTCTCCACGCTTCAGCGGGGCCTCCAAACGAACGGTGACGGCATCGCGCATCACTCGTTCAACTTTTCCGAGGTAAACGCCCCGGCTTTTGGGGAAGGTTCCTTCCACCAGCTGTTTGTTATTGGTCCCATCCAGGAACCCGTGCGTGAATCCGCGCGAAAAGCTTTGCTGAAGCTCGCGGATTTCCTCCTTGGATGGTCTGGACTTGTCGCCGTCAAAATAGAGGTCGATCGCCTTGCGGTATTTGCTCACGACATTGGCTACATATTCCGGGCTTTTGAGTCTGCCCTCTATTTTAAAGGAGGTGACGCCGGCTTCAATCAGCTCGGGCACCAGATCAATTGCCGCCAAATCTTTGGGCGACAGCAAATAAGCAATATCCCCCATTGGCTGATGGACGCCGTCCACCATCAAATCGTAGGGAAGGCGGCATGCCTGCGCGCATTCTCCCCGATTCGCAGAG
Organism: Paenibacillus sp. CAU 1782; assembly: GCF_054551715.1. NCBI lineage: Bacteria > Bacillati > Bacillota > Bacilli > Caryophanales > Paenibacillaceae > Paenibacillus > Paenibacillus sp. CAU 1782. Next base: position 12,520 of record NZ_JBTOLL010000022.1, read on the forward strand.
CGTCCGCCCCACATTTCCGACGTCAAGCATTGACCGGAATAGGAGACGCACAGGGCTCCATGCACAAAAACCTCCATCGGCAGTTTGGCTTGATCCCCGATCGTACGAATTTGCTTCAGGTTGTTTTCCCGTCCCAGTACAACCCGCTCCATGCCAAACGGCTTTGTAAACTCGACCGCTTCGGGAGACGTAATCGTCATTTGCGTGGAACCGTGGATCGGAAAATCCGGAGACATCTCCCGAATCAGCTTGACCAGCCCAAGATCCTGCACAATGACCGCGTCTACGCCAGCGTCTATGCACATGTCGATCAATTGCTGCGCATCCCTCAGCTCATCCTCAAACACAAGGATGTTGAAGGTCAAAAATCCCTTAACGCCATAGGTATGCAGGAACGCCATAATTTCCGGCAGTTCCTCGCTGCGGAAGTTGTTGGCGCGGGCGCGCGCATTGAATTTTTCCACGCCAAAAAATACGGCATCAGCGCCGTTGGCCACGGCTGCCCGCATACATTCCCAATCTCCGGCGGGCGCCAGCAGCTCTATATCCATTCTTGTTAATGCTGTAGATGTCATGATCTCAGTATCCTCTCAAAACGCTCTTTTCTTGTTATAGTTTAGCAAAGCTATCGCTCCTAATCCACCATTGCTTACTGGCAGATTCAGCATGTGCCTTCTTTTGTCCATTTGTTATGCGATTTTGCTCAAATGAATGTCCTGACATGTACGTTCTCCACAAAAATGATATACTGATAGTGATTTTTAAATCTAATCCGGCTAAAGGATCAGGGAGGTAACTTCAAAATGAAATTAGGCGTTTTTTCCGTCTTGTTTGCACAAAAATCATTGGAAGATGCACTCGATTATATTGCTTCCAAAGGGCTTAACGCTGTTGAAATCGGAACCGGCGGATATCCCGGCAACGCGCACTGCGATCCCGACACTTTGCTTGCAGACGCTGGCAAACTGAAAGCGTTTAAGCACGCCGTGGAATCCCGCGGTTTGATCATCAGCGCGCTTAGCTGCCATGCCAACCCACTGCATCCGCAAAAAGCCATTTCCAGCGAGCACGACAGCGCTATTCGCAAAACGATTGAGCTGGCCAACCGTCTTGAGGTTGGCGTTGTAAATACATTCTCGGGTTGCCCAGGCGATCACGAGGATGCCAAATACCCGAACTGGCCGGTAGCTCCATGGCCTAATGACTTCCAGGACATCCTGAAATGGCAATGGGAGCAAAAGGTTATTCCTTATTGGTCCGAAATAGGCTCCATCTCTGAAAGCGCAGGCGTAAAAATCGGACTTGAGCTGCATGGCGGCTTTTCCGTTCATAGCCCAGGCACCCTGCTCCGCCTTCGCGAGGCAGCCGGCAAAGCCATCGGCGCTAACCTTGATCCAAGCCATCTGTGGTGGCAAGGCATTGATCCTGTACAAGCCATTCATATTTTGGGCCGCGAAGGCGCGATCCATCATTTCCATGCCAAGGATACAACGATCGATCCCGTAAACGTAAATAAACACGGGGTAACGGATATGCAATCCTACGCGCTGATGCTGGATCGTGCTTGGCAGTTCCGCACCGTTGGTTACGGACATGATCTTAAAGTATGGGCTGATATTATTAGCGCATTGCGTCTGGTTGGCTATGATTATGTGGTCAGCATCGAGCATGAAGACGGCCTTATGTCCGTTGACGAAGGCTTCACCAAAGCGGTTCAAAACCTTAAGCAGGTTCTGATCACGGAGCCGCTTGGCGAGATGTGGTGGGTTTAATCCTCCGCTACAGCATCTACGCAAGATGATAACCTCTGACTGACGAGATCTTGCGAGGATGTAGTTATGCGTGGCAACAAAAAAAGTTCCGCTACCGCGGAACTTTTTTTGTGCGCAGCTGTCCATAATGACTGCTGTAACACAGTCATAGGTTCAGCTTTCCTTAACCAGCCGGCCAAACTTTAAAAATCATCACGTAATCGATAAACAAGAACAAACCTAAAGCCACCGTAGTAAACCCGATCGCAAATACATTTTTTCTTGGCCGCGCCGTCACAAGACGAACAAAGCCGATTGCAATAATAACCGTAAAGGCCAGCATAAACCAGTCAAACGGATCAATATTCAAACCAGCCGACTTTACTGCTTCCTCAGCGAGAAACATAAGGGACCCCCTCTTAATGACACGCAGCCTTATTTCAGCGTAGTCTAGTCTGAGTCTATGTTATCGTTTCGCCGCTTCTGATGCAAGTCTGAAACATTTTCGTAACAAATTTGTCACATCTAAGAATTGGAACCTACCTGCTCCTTGCTCTTATAACGGTTTTCTGTTCTTTCGCGATCACGCTCAAGGACCGGCTTAAGATAACGGCCTGTGTAGGAGCCTTCCACCTCAACAACCTTTTCCGGTGTACCGGCAGCCACGATAGTACCGCCGCCGCTGCCCCCTTCAGGACCAAGGTCAATTAAATAATCCGCTGTTTTGATAACATCCAGATTATGCTCAATGACCAAGACCGACTCGCCCGACTCTACCAGACGATGAAGAACGTCAAGAAGCCGGTCGATATCATGAACATGCAAGCCTGTAGTCGGCTCGTCCAGGATGTAGAGCGTTTTGCCTGTACTGCGGCGGTACAGCTCAGCAGCCAGCTTCACGCGTTGCGCTTCGCCGCCGGACAAGGTTGTGCCGGACTGGCCCAGCTTCATATAACCCAAGCCAACATCCATCAACGTTTTGATTTTGCGGTGAATGCGCGGAATATTTTCAAAGAAAGCACAGCCGTCTTCAATCGTCATATCCAATACATCCGCGATGTTTTTCCCCTTATAGCGGACTTCAAGCGTCTCACGGTTATAGCGTTCTCCCTTGCAAATTTCACAAGGTACATAAACGTCAGGCAGGAAATGCATTTCAATCTTAATAATGCCGTCCCCCCGACAAGCTTCGCAGCGCCCGCCTTTGACGTTAAAGCTAAACCGGCCCTTTTTGTAGCCGCGCACTTTGGATTCGGTCGTATTGGCATACAAGTCGCGGATATCGTCAAAAACACCGGTATACGTAGCCGGGTTGGAGCGCGGTGTCCGGCCGATCGGGGACTGGTCAATGTCAACGACCTTCTCCAGATGCTCCAGGCCGCGAAGTTCTTTGTATTGTCCTGGACGGGTTTTCGCTCTGTTCAAGTCGCGGGCTAACGTTTTATACAAGATTTCATTAACAAAAGTCGATTTGCCGGAACCGGACACGCCGGTGACCGCCGTAAATACACCCAATGGAATTTTGACATTAATATTCCGCAGGTTATTTTCCTTGGCCCCGCGAACCTCCAGCCATTTGTCGCCGGTATCGCGCCGCTGCAGCGGTACCTCGATAAATTTGCGTCCCGACAAATATTGTCCCGTCAAGGATTCCTCATGGCTCATCAGTTCCGTAGGCGTTCCTTGGGCGATGACTTGTCCGCCATGAATGCCGGCTCCAGGCCCGATATCGATAATATAATCCGCCGCCATCATCGTGTCTTCGTCATGCTCGACAACAATCAGCGTATTGCCGAGGTTGCGCATATGCTCCAGCGTCTGGATAAGCCGGTCATTGTCGCGCTGATGCAAGCCGATGCTTGGCTCATCCAAAATATACAAAACGCCCATCAAGCTGGACCCGATTTGCGTCGCCAAGCGGATCCGCTGCGCTTCGCCGCCGGACAACGTGCCCGCCGCCCTGCTGAGCGTCAAATATTCAAGGCCGACGTTTACAAGGAAGCCAAGCCGGCTGTTGATTTCCTTCAGAATCAAGTGAGCAATGGTCTGTTCCTTCTCCGTTAGCGAAAGTCCATCGAAATACCGCTGCGCATCGCCGATGGACAACGATGTTACATAAGCGATATTTTCGGAAGCGATCGTAACCGCCAACGTTTCTTTGCGCAGCCGTTGGCCTTTGCAGGTGCCGCAAGGTTTGGCGCTCATATAACCTTCGATATGCTCCCGCATGGATTCCGACGGCGTATCCCGGTAACGCCGCTCCAGATTGTTAACAATCCCTTCAAACGGCACATGCGCTTCCTTGCGGTGGCCAAAGTCGTTTTCATATATAAAACGGACGCGTTCTCCTCCGGTTCCGTACATCAGCTTTTTCATATGCTCCTGATCCAATTCCGAAACCGGAACATCCTCCGGAATGCCGTAGTGCTGGCAAACCGCGCTTAAAAATTGCGGATAATAATTGGAGGTGCTGCCTGCCCAGGCCAAAAATGCGCCTTCCTGAATGCTCTTACTGGAATCAGGAACCAGCAGCTCCGGGTCAACAATCATTTTGGCGCCGAGACCGTCGCATTCCGGACAAGCCCCAAATGGGCTGTTGAACGAAAACATACGCGGCGCCAGCTCTGGAATGCTGAAGCCGCATTCCGGACAAGCCAAATTGGAGCTGAACAAGAGCTCTTCCTGATCCATGACGTCCACCAGAACGCGGCCCTCGGCAAGCTTCAACGCTGTTTCCAGCGAATCCGCAAGGCGGGCATGAATGTCCGGCTTGATGACGATACGGTCCACAACCACTTCAATGTTGTGTTTTTTGTTCTTTTCCAGCTCGATCTTTTCGCCTAGGTCGCGCAGCTCTCCATTCACGCGAACACGAACAAAACCTTGCTTCTGAATATCGGCAAACAGCTTGGTATGCTCGCCCTTGCGCCCGGACACAAGCGGCGCCATAATTTGCAGGCGAGTGCGCTCCGGATATTCCATAATCCGGTCTACCATCTGCTGAACCGTTTGGGACGAAATTTCAATGCCGTGCTCCGGGCAATGGGGTCTGCCGACGCGCGCAAACAACAGGCGCAAATAATCGTAAATTTCGGTGACGGTGCCTACGGTTGAGCGCGGATTGCGGCTTGTTGTTTTCTGGTCGATGGAAATCGCGGGAGACAAGCCGTCGATGGAGTCCACGTCCGGCTTCTCCATCTGGCCCAGAAACTGCCTTGCGTACGCGCTTAGCGATTCCACATATCTGCGTTGTCCCTCCGCATAGATGGTATCAAATGCAAGCGATGATTTGCCGGAGCCGCTAAGCCCGGTCAACACGACGAATTTATCGCGAGGAATCGTTACATCAATATTTTTTAAATTATGGGCGCGAGCGCCTTTAACTACAATTTTGTCACTTGCCACCGGTTATTCCTCCTACGATCCCGTTTCTGCGCGCAGCTCCAGCAGCGCGTCGCGAAGCTCGGCCGCCCGTTCAAACTGCAGGCCTTTTGCCGCTTCCTTCATCTCTGCTTCCAGTCGCTGAATGAGCGACTGACGATCTTTCTTGGACATCTTGCCGCCATCCGCTCCGGCCAGATAGTCCGCTTTGCTCTCCGCAACCTTGGTTGCTTCGATGACATCATGGACCCGCTTGCGAATAGTCTGAGGCTCTATTCCGTGTTCGCTGTTATAAGCCATCTGAATAGCGCGGCGCCTCTCCGTTTCCTTCATCGCCCGGTCCATGGAATCCGTTATTTTATCGCCGTACATAATGACTCGGCCTTCGCTGTTGCGCGCTGCGCGCCCAATCGTTTGGATAAGGGAGCGGTCGGAGCGCAGGAATCCTTCCTTGTCCGCGTCCAGGATCGTAACCAGAGACACCTCCGGCAAATCCAGGCCTTCCCGGAGCAGGTTGATGCCGACCAGCACATGAAAAACGCCAAGCCTCAAATCCCGCAGGATGGCAAGCCGCTCCAATGTTTTAATATCGGAGTGGAGATAACGGACTTTAATGCCGACCTCTTTCAGGTAATCCGTCAAATCCTCCGCCATTTTCTTCGTAAGGGTAGTAACCAGCACTCTCTCGTCCTTCGCCATCCGATCTCTGATTTCGCCCAGCAAATCATCAATTTGTCCCTTGGTGGGGCGTACTTCGATGATGGGATCAACCAGACCCGTCGGACGAATAATCTGCTCCGTCATATAAGGGCAATGCTCCAGCTCATAAGGGCCGGGAGTCGCCGAAACGTAGATCAGTTGCTTGGTCTTTCCTTCAAACTCTTCAAACCGCAACGGCCGGTTATCCATGGCCGACGGCAAGCGGAAACCGTGATTAACAAGCATTTCCTTGCGGGCGCGGTCGCCGTTGAACATGGCGCGAAGCTGCGGCAGCGAGACGTGGGATTCATCGATCACAACCAGCATATCCTCCGGAAAATAGTCCAGAAGCGTATACGGCGTTGCCCCCCGTTCCCGGAACGTCAGCGGACCGGAGTAGTTTTCGATGCCGGAGCAAAAACCCATCTCCGCCATCATCTCCAGATCATAGCGGGTGCGCTGCTCCAGCCGCTGCGCCTCCAGCAGCTTGCCGGCTTCGCGCAATTCCGCCAGCCGCTCCTCCAGTTCCCGCTCGATATTAACCAGCGCCAGCTTCATCGTCTCTTCCTGGGTAACGAAGTGGGAAGCAGGGAAGATGGCGATATGCTCGCGGTCACCCACAATTTCGCCCGTCAGCACATCGATCTCGGAGATTCGTTCGATTTCATCGCCGAACAGCTCTACTCGAATGGCGCGTTCGTTATTGGCGACGGGGAATATTTCGATAATGTCTCCCCGTACACGGAACGTGCCCCGCGTAAAGCTGATATCATTTCTGGCATATTGAATATCCACAAGCTTGTGCAATATGGTGTCCCTCGGCTTTTCCATGCCGACCCTCAGCGACAAAACCAGGCTGGCGTATTCCTTGGGCGAACCCAAGCCGTAAATGCAGGATACGCTGGCGACGATTATGACGTCTCTCCTGTCGAACAATGCGCTTGTCGCGGAGTGTCTGAGCTTGTCGATTTCGTCATTGATGCTGGAGTCTTTCTCAATGAAGGTGTCCGTCGAAGGAATATACGCTTCCGGCTGATAGTAGTCGTAATAGCTTACAAAATATTCCACGGCATTTTCGGGGAAAAAGGTCTTGAACTCGCTGCACAACTGCGCCGCCAGCGTCTTGTTGTGGGCGATGACAAGCGTTGGCCGGTTCAGCTCCGCTATGGCGTTGGCAATGGTGTAGGTTTTGCCTGTGCCGGTGGCCCCCAGCAGCGTCTGATGGCGTTTGCCGGCCTTGACGCCTTCCACCAGATCCTTGATCGCCCGCGGCTGGTCCCCTTGAGGATTAAACTCGCTCCTCAGTTGGAATATGCTTTCTCCTTGCCCGGCTTTAGCCAATTCTATTCCCCCCAGCCCATTTCATATCAATTTGAATTTCGCTTATAGCTACAGTATAGTCGATTTTCAATTCATGCAGTCTCTTTACAAAATGAGAATATGTGTTCCTATCATTATAACGCCAAACCGCCATTGATTGCAATGGCGGTTTGAGGGAATATAAGCTACTGCCGGCTTCTCCACTGCTCCATCCAAGCAGCAAGACCGGCCGGAATCGGAAGGTCCAACTCTTCTCTGAACGCCGACTCCAAATAATTATAATAGGAAAGAACTCTGTCGTATTGCCCCAAACGGTCATATAGCGTCAAGACAGCTTGCCCCTCCGCTTCGTGAAACGGGTCCGTCTCCTGAATTTTCTCCAGCAGCCGAAGCACTTCCTCCATGCGTCTCTGCTCTTCCAGGTAGCTTGCCAATTGCCGCGCTTGTCCCAGCCATAACTGCCGGACTCTCTCCCGCTCGTGCTCTGCCCACAAATAATCATGATCGCGCAGATATCCGCCATCATATTCCTGAAGCAGCTCCGCGATTGCCTCATAACCTGCGGGAAGGTTTTCGCGGGCCTGCGTTATTTTGCGTTCCCATTGCTCGGATTCAACGGTCACATTTTCGCCCAGCCTCAGAATATAGCTTTCCTGAATACTGACATTGCTGATGGTCACATCCAGATCCAGCGCCTGCAGGCATTGCCTGATCTGATAAATTACCGTGTACAGCTGGGTCATGGCCCGCTTCTTATCCAGCTCCGGCAGCATCAGATCCAGAATGGTCGATTTATGGACGGCCTCGCCTCTCCGCATCAGCAAATAGGCAAAAAGCTCCTGCGCCTTGGTCGTTCGCCATTTCGGCAGCTCCGGAGGCTGGCCCGGCTTCCCGACAAGAATGGTACGGGAGTTGAGCAACATTTTGGGCTGACGTTCCTGACCCGCCCTCTGACTTTCCTGTAACGGTCTTGACCGCAGCAGCAGCCGTTGAAAGGTTTTCTCCAGCCTCTGCTTGACGAGCGGCTTTAACAAATAATCAATCGCGTTCAGCTCAAAGGCTTTAATCGCATAGTGGTCATAAGCCGTGAGAAACACAATGTTGACATGGGGAAATCGCTCCTGCAGCTGCTCGGCGACCTGCAGACCGGACAGCTCCGGCATATGAATATCCAGAAACGCTACCTGCGGCTTAAAACGTTCAGCCAGCTCCATCGCTTCAACGGGATTTTGCAGGGTCACGATTTCGATCGTTTCCAGAAACGGCTCCGCAATGGAGCGCAACGCTTTTTCCAATTGGACAAGAGCCAGTCTCTCGTCGTCTACAAGCATCATTTTCAACGGTAGAGCACCTCTATTTCGAAATCTGTTAACTGCAAAACATTAGCTTTATATATTTACGGCATCTGATAGCAAAAAGTTGTGTCCCAAAAACAGACTGTTTGTCCTTTTCGTCATTGTAAACGAAATTCTGACAAATTAATGTTCAGAAATTGTCTAGATGTGTTCAGTATAATCTCATATGTTCGCTTATTGTCCTACTCTCTGCCTCATCGTTTGAGTTTTTGACATACATAGACACAGAGAAGTGCAGAATCAGCGGCCAGATCAACACGTTTACTATCTTGAAAGGAATGATAACATGAGAGCTTCACGACTAAGACGAGGAGGCAATTCCCTGCAGCGGAGGATTCTCCACTGGATGGGCATCAGCGGGGCTCCCCTTGGCTCCAAAGATACTTTGGTGAGAAAAAGCATCGCGCTGGCGCTTGCTCTGATGATGGTGCTGCAGACGGCGCAGCTTGCGGGAGTCATCCAGCACTCATCGGCCGCAGGCGCTACGGTGCCGGACAGCATCATGAAGCAAACCCTGCTTCTGAACGGGCCGAGACTCGGCTCCGCGGAGGAAATTCTGGACTATTTCTCATCTCCTGCCACAGGTTCAAAAACGCTTGCGTATTTTGATACAAATGGCGCCATTTTGGGATATCCCAATGATTTTGAGGCTCAACTGGGTCAATCAAGCTATCCCTTCACGCTTCTCTATGAGTGGGAAATCGATCCAACAATCGCTACGCAAGGCGGCGACTACACCTTTAGCTTGCCGGCAAGCCTGAAATTGGAACGCGATTTGAGCGGCTCCCTGGGCAATGCCGGAACGTTCACCGTTAACAGGGCATCCAAGCAAGTCACTCTTAACTTTGCAGCCCAGAACGTTGCAGCGCCCGAAGATCTCTATCTGCGCGGCGGTCTGCAAATCGAGACGCTGCTGGAGGAAACGACGGTTATTACGGACAATGAGCTTATCATTGAAATTCCCGTAAATGCCAGCAACACGGTAACGGTTAATTTGCCGGTAAAATGGAATGGGGCAAATCCAACCATTACGAAAGATCTTGATCGTTCCAAAGGCACGAACAACAGCGGGCTTGACCGCCTGGTAAATACTTCCCGGGTTTATTGGACGATGGATGTCAACACCAAGCTGAGCACCATTGATAAACCGGTCATTATTGATACGCTTCCCGAAGAGCTTGAATACATCAGCCTGGAAGTATATCCGTTGACCGTCAACCTGCAGGGCAACGTTTCGCAAGGCGCGACCGCGCTGGACCCTGCCACGGAATACTCCGTTTTGTATACGCCATCCGTCCCTGACGCGCCTGGTGTTCCGGGAACGCCGGGCACAATTGCAATCGAGCTGGCTCAAAGCCATCAGCCTACTTCGAAAGCATATCGCATCCTGGTTACAACGGGTGTAAAAGGCACTGCGGACATTACCCAAGACGGCAAAAGCTTAACGAACTACATCGCCTTGCTGGATGATGCCTCGCAAATCGCGACCAGCAGCGCAAGCGTAACCGTGAAACGCGGACCGCTGACCAAAAAAACAAAAGGTTCTTACACTAGCGATACAAACGGCGCCGGAGACAATCAGACGGTGAATTGGACGCTGGACTATAACTTTGGGCAAATCCAAATGGACGATCCCGTCATTACGGATATCCTGCCTGTAGGCCACGAGCTGGTGCCAGGAAGCCTCAGAGTTACCAAAGTCGGCGTTGCGGACAACGGCTCGGCAACCGATCCCCGGGACCCTGTTGCGGCCGGTAACGGAGCTGATCAATACGCATTGGCGGAGACCAAAGCTCTCGCCGTCGACGCCTTTACTGTGGCGGATCAATTTGCATTGACGCTGAACGGCACCATCGATTCGGCTTATGTCATTGAATATGCGACCCGCTCCAAGGACATTGTTCCGATTACCGCAAACAACAACAAAACCAACACGTTCAGCAGCAGCTTTGATCCCGGCAAAAGCAGCAGCGAGTCCCACCAATACGTACAACGAGTGATTGACAAGTCCGGTCAGTTGACGAACTATGCCAGCAAAAAGATAAGCTGGACCATCGACCTGAACAGCAATAACTACTGGTTCAAAGGTACTGCTTCGGAACCATTGAAGCTTGTCGATACGTTTAATCGTCTTGGCCTTTCCCTTGACGCAGGCTCGCTGGTCATTACGAACAGAAGCGGAACTCCGCTGACGGAAGGCAACGAATATTCGCTTTCCCCAACGGTCAATGTCGAGAACAAGGAAACCGGTTTTGTCATTACGTTCAACAACAATTACGACTTTAATCAAAAGCATACCGTAACGTACACAACCACTTTTGACTACGAATTGTACGCTTCCAGTAATCCTTGGAATTCAACAAACAACAATACTTTCCAAAATTCAGGGGAGTTTTATTGGGAACAAATCGTAGATAAAGCAACCGGCACAACGGAATTGCAAGGCTCCGGCAGCCAAAGAGATTCCGATACAATCACGCCTAATTCGAATACGCTGCATAACGGATACAAAAACGGCAGCTATGATGCTAGAACAAAAGAAATTACGTGGAATGTACTCTTTAATTATCATAATGAATCCGTAGATGACGCCAGACTGGTGGACATTTTGCAATCCGGTCAGGAATACGTCGCCAACTCGCTACAAATTAGAAGCATGTCTCTGGCTGCCAATGGGAACTTGAATAACGGCGCGATCGTTCCTGCAGCCAATTACGATCTCGGCTACACGCCGGGCAGCGGAAACACAAACGGACAATTGCAGGTCGACTTTAAAAATACCATTAACGGCCCGCATCTGGTCACCTTCAAAACAACGCTGAGAGGCAAGCTTGTGCCGGATATCGTCCATAATACGGCTACCTTCAGCAGCAGCAACAATCTATTCCGCGCGACATTGAGCGCAAGCGTGTCCCCTTCGTTCGGCGACACCTTCGTCGACAAGGAAATCAGTCAACCGGCAGGAGCCAACGGCTGGAAGCTGGCGGAATGGACCATCTGGATTAACCCTGGCATGTCCCAGCTAAGCAACATCAAGCTGGAGGACCGTCCGGATCAGTATCAAACACTGCTTCCCGACACCTTCAAGCTGTTTGAGGCCGAGCCGAACACAGCGAATCCTAATGATTCCGGCGCGCCTCGGGACGCCGACTTTACATTGATAGAGGTTCCGATCGACAATGTGAACTACAAGCTGACTTTCAGCAATGATACATCGGCTCCTTTTAATCCAATGTTTACGCTGGAGGTACTGAATCCGCAAACGACGGAAAAGGCCTATAAGCTGGTTTATCGCACTTTGCTGGCCGACGGAGTAGGCAACAGCACTTCCAACAGCTACGCATTCAGCGCAACTGAAAAGTCCGTAACCCGTAACCATGCCCAGGAAACGCATGGCATTATTAAAAGCAACGGTGATGGCTTCTCGTTCCCCGGCAGCAACAACTACAGGGGCGGCGTGACGCTGAAGAAGGTAGCCGCAGACAAGCTGGACGAGCTGCTGGCAGGCGCCGAATTTACGCTTAGAGCTAAACACGGCAGCTTCACCCAAACTTTGACTACGGATAACAACGGCTCCATTACGTTCAGCGATGTGCCATTTGGCCAATACGAGCTGGTTGAAAAAACCGCTCCGACCGGCTACCAATTGGATACGACTCCAATCAACGTCGTCATTAATACAACTACGGACGTGGAGCTTACGGTCGAAAACGTAATCGGCTCCGGACGTATCGGCGATTACGTGTGGTGGGACAAAAACCGCAACGGCCTTCAGGATGCCGATGAGGACGGAGTTTCCGGAATCACGGTTCGACTCTTCAAGGAAGGCGATCCTGACACCGCCATTGCGACAACCACAACCGACAATGACGGGAAATATTTGTTCGATAATCTTGAGCCAGGCGACTATTATGTTCAGTTCCAATGGCCGCAGGATTACGAGCTGACCCGTAATGTCTCCGGTTCTCCGGGCGAAGATTCCAATCCGCTGGACAACAACCGGAAAACGGACAAAATTACAATTGACCGCAGCAATAACTTCCAAGACCTGACCATCGACCTTGGCCTCGTGCCAAGAGGCGCGATTGGCGATTACGTATGGCTGGATTGGGACATTGACGGACGGCAGGATACACATGCCAAGGAAAGAGGACTAAACGGCATTGAGGTTGTTCTGTACAAAGAAGTTGGCGGAGCTGCCGTTGAGGTTGAACGCGCAACAACCGGCAATTACCCTGCAGGCCATGCCAAAGCGGGCGAGCCAGGCTATTACTGGTTCGATCAATTGCTGGGCGGCAAGTATTGGGTAGAGTTCCTGCTTCCTGTCAGCTACAATCCGACAACAGAAGGCGTTGGAACGAACACCCAGGACTCCAACCCAACAACGGACGAAGGCACAACAGCCGATAGCCGCACCAAATACAGAACCGGAGAAATTAATATCGGACCTGCCAACTGGGTAGATCCAACCATCGATTTTGGCGTTGTAGCCTTGGGCAAAATCGGCGACTACGTATGGTTTGACAGCAACGACAACGGCATTCAGGAAACCGGCGAACCCGGCATCCAGGGTATCGAAGTCAAGCTGTACAAGGACAACGGAGCAAGCCGCGAGCTTGTGGATACCGTTTATACCGACCTGGACGGAAAATATCTGTTTGAACATTTGGAAGCCGGAAATTATTATGTGTGGTTCCAAACGCCATCCATTTACGACCTGGCCAAAATGGAATCCGCCGGCTCCAACAGCGGCAATGACTCCAACCGTATCCATGCAAGCGGAACAGACAAAGGCCTGACCGTCAATCCGATTCCAATCGGCCCAAGCGGCTGGGAAGATCTGAGCATCGACCTCGGCTTCACCGGCAAAGGCGCCATCGGGGACTATGTATGGCATGACCGCAACTGGAACGGCATTCAGGACGAAGGTCCGGAGCATGGCATCAACGGCGTCAAAGTCTATTTGTACCGCGACACGCCTACAGGAACGCCTTATAAAACCGACGTAACCAAAACCGTCGACGGTCGCCCTGGCTACTACAATTTTAAAGAGCTTCCACAGGGTACGTATTACGTGAAATTCGAATACCCTGAGGAATATGCAAAAACGGTTGCCGAATCCGATAACGACGCACCGAACGGCTCCAACTGGACCGATAACGACCACATCACAAGAGCCATTCACATTGGCGAAAACGAAACTCCTTACGGCTGGGTCAACCCAAGCATTGATTTGGGACTTGTGGCAAAAGGCGTGATCGGCAACTACGTCTGGCTGGATCGCAACCGAAACGGCATTCAAGACGAGGATGCTTCAGAAGGCTTAAACGGCATCACCGTGAAGCTGTTCAAAAACGGCACCACCGGCACAGCTTATGCCGAAACCGTAACGGCCAACGGGCCTGACGGCAAACCGGGATATTATCTGTTCGACAACCTGGCAAGCGGCAATTATTATGTTCAAGTCGTATTTGATGAAAACTATGAAGTAACGCTTGCGGAGCAAGGCAGCGGCGCTGGTGCCGATGAGCTTGACTCCAACGCAACACACGGAAACGGCTTTACCGATGTGATCAGAATCGGCGAAACGGCTCCAAGAGGCTGGGAAGATCTCACGATCGACTTCGGCTTGGTCCGAAAGGGCGCGATCGGTGATTACACATGGCTGGATGTCAACTATAACGGCAAACAGGATGAAGAGGATGTCCGGGGAATGAACGGCGTCACCGTGAAGCTGTTTGATTCCGACAAAAAGCTGATTGCCCAAACCATTACAGCAGACAAAAACGGCAAACCAGGGTACTATCTGTTTGACCATCTGTTCGCTGGCGACTATTACGTGACGTTCACAGCTCCGACGGGTTACTTAACTACAAAAGCGGGAGCTACTGGCGTTGCTGCCGATGAGGATTCCAACCCGATATTGGGCGGATACACAGAGGTTATCACGATTGGTTCCGGCACCGTATGGCGCGACATGACGATTGACCAAGGCTATTATTTTGTCGTCTATCCGCCGATCTTCCCGACACCTACACCGACGCCAACGCCGGGAACGGAAGAACCGGGAGAAACGCCAACGCCGGGCGAACCGACGCCTACACCAGGCGCGCCGACACCAACTCCGACGCCAGGCGTAACGCCGGCACCTACACCGACTACCGGACCGACTCCAACTCCAGTGACAGAGAAAACGGATGAGGAAACGCCGGTGGGCGGTACAGTGGAGGTGCCATCGGAAGGCACTACCGAAATCGGAACACCGCCAGCTAACGGCGGAATTACCATTACGCCGGATGGCAAATGGACCTACACGCCAAAACCAGGCTTTGTAGGCAAAGACAAATTCTCTATCATTGTCGTAGATAAAGATGGCAATGAAGAGGAAATCTGGTTTGAGATCGACGTTGATCCGATTCCGGAGGGCGGTACGGACAGTTCGCCAGACGGCGTCAACACGCTGCCAAAAACCGGACAGGAAAGCTATCTGCTCTTCTACCTGCTAGGTTCCATCCTAGTAGTTGGGGGCATTGCTCTCCGATTGGCGAGAAATCGTAAAACCAGCTAGTATAAAAAGGGTAGATTAAAACGGAAAAAGGCTTCCGCATCGGAATGATGCGGAAGCCTTCTGTTTTATCTATACAGCGTAATTACGCCTGCCGCCGATTGGAGGCCTTTCGCCCTCTTAACCAACCCGCCAGCGAAACCGACAAACCACCGGCGTAGAAATTAGCTGCTTCATCCGGGGCCAAAATTACGCCTAATTGATGATGCTCTCCGGCATATCGGGCACGCTGCGCAAATTTCAATTCACCGGATTCATTCAAAGCTTCCAGCTTGCAAAACGCCGGATTTAATGCCAAGGCATCATATAGCTCCGCTTTGGAATAGACTTTTTTGCCGTTAACCTTCTGGAGAATTTCTCCTGGCAGCAGCCCCATTGCTTCCGCAGGCGTGCCCGGCACAATGCCCAAAATCCTCAAACCTCTGGCATCATGGACAAAAAGCGGCGTCCCGCGATTTTCCGCAATGGAACTGCGCCAGACCAACGCTTCATGCAGCGAAATGGCTAGTACAGCCGCCACCGGCAGTAGGATCGGCCATTGCCAGGCCGCAACGGATGCCGCCGCAAGACAAAGGCTGTAGACCAGCAGGCCTTTTGCCGTATGTTTGGCTTTTCTGTGCGGCAGCATGGTTTTGGTCAGTTCCGTAAAGCCGATAACCATCGGCAAGGCCACTACCGTCCAGCCTGCCGAGCCGCCTCCGGCAAACAGCGGAGCCCAAGGCAGCATATCCCATGAACCGGCAGCCGTTCCGGTTCCCGCTCCCGCTGGAACCAGCAGCAGCAGCGGAATCGGCCAGAAGCCTTGCAGCACATAGCCGCCAACCAGCTTCCCTCTTTTTCCTTCAAGAAACAGCGGCGTCTTTAACCTGTCCCCATGCCAAAAGACAAGATGCGCTTCGGCCAGATGGAGCAGCGCTACCAACAGCAGCAGTCCTGCCGCATCAATGGCGGTTAGCGTTGACACGAGGCCCCCCAGCCAATCGCTTCTGTCCGCCAGCTCCGTAAAACCCGCAATCCATTGCAGAAGAGCAATGATGCCCGCGCTGTAGGCGAAGCATAGATAACGGATTCGCACCAGCATGAGCAAAGCCGCAATGCTCCAAAGCCATAATACGGCCGCAGGCGTAATCGCCGAGCCCAAAAACATGCTTACTGCCGAAAGGCCCAGACCGATCAGCAATCCGACGCCTACCGCCGTCAGGGTAAGCCGGACCCAATTGTGCAGCTTAACGGCAAACAATTGGCGCTCCACTCTGATTTGACGCAAATACTGCATGGCTATGAGAAAAACCGCTATATAGTAAAACGGCTGCGCCGCCATGCCCAGAACAGCCTCGCCTATCGAAGACAACATCGCTTTTACCGTATCCACCGCTTTTTCATCTCCCCTTGTGTAAAAAGCAAGAAGGCCCTGCTTCAACAAACGAAGCGGACCTTCTACTAATTCGACATGCGGGAGCTATTTCCTTCCCACTTCTTTAATCGCTTCCTGCAGCTGGATGTCATTTTCGTCCTTCTGCAGCCACGCGATAACTTCCTGCTCCAGCTTCTCCGCCGTTGCCTGATCAATTTCTCCGCTGTCAGGCAGACCGTGTTTTTGCTGGAATTTTTTGACCGCTTGTACGGTTTCCTGACTGTAATAGCCATCTTCTCTCGATGGGTCAAATCCGAGGCCATGCAGCATCACTTGAGCGCTGCGCACCGATTCGCTCAGGCTATCCGGCTTCAATGCCTCCTCAAGCGAAAGGCGGGCCACGGTGTAAAGCTCATGCGGGCCCACGGCAACATCGGGAGTAATCCCTTCACCATGAATCCAATTGCCGTTCGGCGTCAGCCATTTGGCAATTGTCATTTTGACCAGGCTTCCATCGCCCAGCGCTTTATTGTAGCTGACCTGGACCGTGCCTTTGCCAAACGATTGTTCCCCAACCACAACGGCCCCAGCTGCTTCCTGCAAAGCGCCCGCCAATATTTCCGATGCGCTTGCGCTGCCTTTGTTGGTTAATACCGCAATTGGATAATCCTTTTGCTCCCCGCCTTTGGCCAGCGTTTTCTCGCGGTTTCCGTTCCGATCCTCCACCTGCACCACGGTTGCGCCTTCCTTCATAAAAAGCTGGGACATCTCCACAACGACCGGAAGAACGCCGCCGGGATTGTTGCGGACATCCAGCACCAGCCCCTTCAGCCCTTCCCCTTCCAGCTTCTCCAGCTCTTCTTTGAACCGTTTGGCCGTGTTCATGGAAAACTGGCGGATTTCAATCACTCCGATACCATCTGGTCGCAAAGTTCCGTAAACCGTTTCGACATCGATATCGTCCCGAATCAGAACCAGCTGTATGGGCTCCGAAAAACCGGTGCGCTGTACAACGATTTTGGCCTTTGTCCCTTTGGGACCCCTTATTTTGGCAACTGCCTCCTGCAGGTTCAACCCCTCCAGGCTTTCGCCGTTGACGGAGATCAACACATCTTTGGCAAGCATCCCGGAGCGTTCCGCAGGGGAACCCTTAATGGGAGACACCACAACGATTTTGTTGTTATCCAACGTTACCTCGGCTCCGATTCCCGAAAAAGAACCTTCGACCGACTCCGAAAAATGCTGCGCGTCGTCTTCCTCCATATAGACGGAGTAGGGATCGCCAAGCGCATTCATGATGCCGCTGACCGCTCCGTCAACCAGCTCTTCCCGATCTACCTTTTCATAAAACTTGGTTTCGATCAATTCCAACACAGCGTTGATCTTCGCCATTTCTTCCTGCTTGAGCGAACTCGACTTTCCTTCATCGGCAGCGGCGACAACCGCGGTTATCGGCTCCTTCGTCCCCAGCCATTGATCCGCCATCGTTATTGTGACAAACACGGAGGCAATCATGGTCAATAAAACAAACGTTATGACTGTACGTCCTTTAAAGTACACCCCGGTACACCACCTTCTTGATTTCGAAGCTGCAAGACCACCATAGTATATGACAGGCATGGCATCATTATTTACATTAGCCCTTAATGGACAACAAGGGCAGCCCTAGGGCTGCCTCTTATTGATTGGTGTAAAGCTATTTTATCATTATTTCAAATATCCGCCAGGATTAACCGCTACTTCATTTTTTCTCACTTCAAAATGCAAGTGCGGTCCCGTGGAGTTGCCCGTACTGCCGACTTCGGCAATTTTGTCGCCTTTTTTGACGCTGTCGCCGACATTAACAAGCAAGCCGCCATTGCGAATATGCGCGTACAATGTCCACAAACCGTTGCCATGGTCGATAACAACAGCATTGCCATAACCGCTCCAGGCTTGCGACACGATGACAACGCCGGACTCCGCCGCATAAATGGCCGTTCCGGACGGCGCCGCAAAATCAATGCCGGTATGCGTATGCTTTTGTCCCGTTATTGGATGAATTCGAGTGCCAAAGTTTGAGGTTATCCGGTAGTTTCCTGTAATCGGCATTCCCAGCTTCCCGCCGGAATATGGGTTCTGGATACGTTTTTTCTCGCTATTTAATTTGGACACTTTTGCGGCAAGCTCCAGCAGCAGCTTCTCTTGCTCCTCGCTGATGACAACCAGCTGCTCCAAGGTATCCGACATTTCGCTCAAGTTTTGATTATAGCTGGCGATAAGCACTTCTTTCTCCGCTTCCTTCTTCACCAGATCCGCCTGCTTCAGCTCCAGCTCATGAAACAAATCCTGCACTTCAGCAAGTTGAATCTCAACCTGGGCTTTCTTCTCCTCGACAAGTTCCTTATCCTTTTTGTGCGCTTCCAGAATATCCTTGTCGGAATTCAAAATGGTCTGCAGAGCATCAAACCGATCCAGAAAATCGCTAAAGCTGTTTGCGCTAAGCAATACATCCATATAGGATACAAAGCCGTTTGTATACATCAGGCGCATTCTGGACTGAAGCAGCTCGTCCCGTTTTTCGACCCGCTCCACCGCTTCGTCCAACTGAATGCCGGTTTCAATCAATTCGTCTTCCTTAGCCTTTAATTCGGCTTCCGTCTTGTTTTTTTCCACGACAACTTTGTCGATTTCCGCCAGAAGCTGGTTAATTTCCTTCTGGGCATCCTCTTTTTTGACCGTCAAGTCCTGTTTCTGCTGTTCGACCGCGCCAGCTTCCCTCTCCGCAGCCGCCGCTTTGCTTTCGGCGTCTTTGATCTGCTGTCTTGCATTGGCGAGATCACGCTCGATTTGGGAAAGCGAAGAAGCTTCGCTGTCTCCAGGCTCCACGACAAAGCTGGTTAGCATAACAACCGCAATCAGCAATAAAAACAACCTTTTCATCCACCGGTTCACCTACACTTTCAGATACTTTCGGATCGAAATCGTGCTTCCCAAAATGCCAATCAAGGTGCCAATGCCAACAATGAGTACGGAAACTGCCAACGCCGCTTCTTTAAGCGGAACAAGCGTAATCAACATTAACGAAAATTCCGTTTGCGTAAGTTTCAACAGCTGGGCGTAACCCAGGATCATAATTCCCGAGGTAACGACCGAGCTGACCAAACCAATCAATGCTCCTTCGATAAAGAAAGGCCAGCGGATAAACGCATTTGTTGCTCCAACCAGCTTCATAATGCCGATTTCGCGGCGTCTTGCCACAATGGTCATTTTGATCGTGTTGGAAATGAGCAGCATAGCCGTTACGCCCAAGCCGATGACAATAACAAGGCCGATATACCGGAGGGCATTCGTAATTTTGAACAACGTTTCAACGGTGCCTTGTCCATATTTGATTCTATATATAGGCTCGTCGCTGTCCGTGCTGTTGATTGCTTGTATGGCGTCTGCGACGACCTGTACCGACTGAGGATCGTATACTTCGACCGTATAAGATACCATCAGCGGGTTGTTTTCATCGGAATAACCTTCCAGCCAATCCCCGTTTTCGTCCCCCATGGCTTCCCGCAAAATTTGCAAGCCTTCTTCCTTGGAGACAAAAGTCACTTTGCTCACTTCCGGCATGTTGCCGATCGTGTTTTGCAAATCCGCCACCTTGGCATCATCCACATCCGTATTCAGGAACACTCTGATTTGAACTTTGCTTTCGATTTGGTCCGCCATCATGTTGACGTTCATCGCCAGCAGGACAAAAACGCCCAAAATAAACAACGATATAAAAATAGAACTCATAGAAGCAAAAGACATCCAGCCATTGCGGATAATATTTTTCAAGCCTTCCCGTATATGGCGGAGCAACGTGCTAAACTTCATAGCCGTACTCCCCTCTTGCTTCATCCCGCACAATATTGCCGTTTTCGATCGCGATAACCCGCTTGCGCATGTTGTTTACAATATCCTTGTTGTGGGTAGCCATTACTATGGTCGAGCCTCTAAAGTTGATTTCTTCCAGCAAGTTCATAATGCCGGCCGATGTCTCGGGATCCAGGTTGCCCGTAGGCTCGTCCGCAACAATAACCGAAGGGTTGTTCACGATGGCTCGCGCGATGGACACTCGCTGCTGCTCGCCGCCGGAAAGCTGGGAAGGGAGACTGTTGTGCTTATGCTTGAGTCCAACCAGATCCAGCACTTCCATCGTCCGCTTCTTGATAATGCGGCGCGGCGCCTCTATGACCTCCATCGCAAACGCGACATTTTCATAGACCGTCAGCTTGGGCAACAGCCTGAAATCCTGAAAGATAACGCCTATGTTTCTTCTGACATAGGGGATTTTTCGCGATTTCAGCTTTCCGATATTAAAATCGTTGACGGAAATCTGGCCTTTGGTAGGAACCTCTTCCCGATAGATAAGCTTCATAAACGTCGACTTGCCCGCACCGGAGGGGCCTACCAGATACACAAATTCATTGCGATCTATACGAACCGATACGCCGCGCAGGGCATGTGTGCCGTCGGCGTAAGTTTTCCAAATGTCGTGCATTTCTATCACGGTATCACATCCTGTTTGTAGTCAATTTTACTATTTCGACAGCGTCCGGCTAATTCCTTCAACAGAGGCCCCTTTTCCGCTTTTTTCACAATTCTAATCTTTGAGACGGCTTGTCGATTTCTGCTGGCTGGCACCTCAAAACGACCATTATCCCCAGCAATTGACTCTGCCTCGCCGCTAACGTAACGCAAAAAACAGCCCGCAGCGCGAAAGCCGGGGCCGTTAATTGTTTATTCGCCATAATCGGCGATGATAGGACAGTTATTTATTTGCTGCGCTCGGCATATTCCGTTACCCAAGCACCGGTTTCCGCAAGACCGGCTTCCGCTCTGCCGATTGCGGCGAGCACCTGCTCCTTAGCCGTTCCGCCGTAAACGTTGCGCGCGTTGACGACCTGCTCCGGTTGAAGCACGGCATAGATCCGATCATCAAACAGGCTGGAAAATTGCTTGAATTCCTCCAGCTTCAGATCCAGCAAATATTTTTTCTCCTGGATGCAATACAGAACCGTTTTGCCGATGACTTCGTGCGCTTGGCGGAAAGGCATGCCTTTGCCCACGAGGAAGTCCGCGATATCCGTAGCGTTGGAGAAGTCCTGATTGACCGCCTGGCGCATCACGTCGACATTGACCTTCATAGTCGCGATCATCGGCGCAAATAGCTGAAGCGCGCCTTGCAGCGTTTTGACGGTGTCGAACATGCCTTCCTTGTCTTCCTGCATGTCCTTGTTGTAGGCCAGCGGCAGCGACTTCAGAACGGTCAGCAGGCCGACCAGGTTGCCGTATACGCGGCCTGTTTTGCCACGGACAAGCTCCGGCACGTCCGGATTTTTCTTCTGCGGCATAATGCTGCTGCCCGTACAGAACGCATCGTCCAGCTCCACAAAGCGGAATTCCGTGCTGGACCATAGAATCAGCTCTTCGCTGAGACGGGACAAATGCATCATGATGATGGACGCATGCGACAGAAACTCCAGAATGAAGTCGCGATCGCTAACGGCATCCAGGCTGTTTTCATAGACGCGGTCGAATTGCAGCTGCTCCGCTACAAAATGACGGTCGATCGGGAACGTGGTGCCGGCCAGCGCGCCTGCGCCCAGCGGGAGCACATTAATTCGCTTGTAGCTGTCCTGCAGCCGCTCGATATCGCGGCCAAACATAGACACATACGCCATCAGATGATGGGCGAACAGGATGGGCTGCGCCCGCTGCAAATGCGTATATCCCGGCAGGATTGTATCGCTGTTCGACTTGGCTTGCTCCACCAGTGCCGATTGCAGCTTCTGGAGCATATCCACAAACTCGACAACGCGCTTGCGCAGCCACAAATGCATATCGGTCGCTACCTGATCGTTCCGGCTGCGTCCGGTGTGCAGCTTGCCGCCGACCGGGCCTACATCGTCGATCAGCGTTTTTTCGATATTCATGTGAATATCTTCGTCGCCAATCGTGAATTCAACGTCGCCGCGGCGAATGCGCTGAAGGACGCGGTGCAGGCCGTCCTTGATTTTTTCCACATCGTCCGCAGGCAGTATGTTTTGTTTGCCCAGCATGGTAACATGCGCCAGGCTGCCTTGAATGTCTTCTTCGGCCAGCTCCTTGTCGAACATGATGGAAGCTGTATATTCTTCAACCAGCTGATCGGTTTTTTTCGTAAACCGGCCGCCCCATAATTTGCTCACTGTAGCTCGCGCCCCCTTGCGTGATCTATTAAAGGCGGGAGCTGACCTCTCAGCCGATAGGGCTGTACGTCTCCGCATAACATCCCATGCATGGAGCTAGGTCAGCCTTCCCGCCTCTTCTGCGCTATCGCAGCCTGTTACTGGTGTTACTGGTTTTTGTTCTGCTCGACGCCCGAAGATACTTTCAGACGCAGCGCGTTCAGGCGGATAAAGCCCGTTGCGTCGCCTTGATCATACGCCTTAGAAGGATCGGCTTCCATCGTTGCGATATCGGGATTGTACAGGCTGACCGGGCTTTTTACGCCGGCGCCAATCACGTTGCCTTTGTACAGTTTCAGGCGAACAACGCCTGTGACGTTTTTCTGGGACTCCGCTACGAGCGCTTGAAGAGCCAGGCGCTCCGGCGCAAACCAGAAGCCGTTATAAACAAGCTCGCTGTATTTGGCGATCAGGGAATCACGCAGATGCATAACCTCGCGGTCCATCGTCAGGGATTCCATTTTGCGATGCGCGGTGAACAGGATCGTGCCGCCCGGCGTTTCGTACACGCCGCGGCTCTTCATGCCGACAAAACGGTTTTCAACCATATCCACGCGTCCGATACCGTGTTTGCCGCCAAGCTCATTCAACTGCTCCATAATTTCAAGCGGGGACAACTCTTTGCCGTTGATGGCGGTACAGTTTCCTTTTTCAAACGCAAGCTCAACGTATTCCGCCTGATTCGGAGCCCGCTCCGGCGATACGCTCAGCACGTACATATCTTCGTTTTCCTCGGAGCTAGGATCGAACCAAGGATCCTCCAGCATGCCGCTTTCAAAGCTGATATGCAGCAGGTTGCGGTCAGTGGAATAAGGTTTGGCGGCGGATGCCGTTACCGGAATGCCGTGTTTTTCGGCATAAGCGATCATTTCGGCGCGACCCGGGAATTGCTCGCGGAACGCTTCCAGACGCCATGGGGCGATTACGCCGATTTCGGGAGCCAGAGCAGCAGCCGTCAGCTCGAAGCGGACTTGGTCGTTGCCTTTGCCCGTCGCGCCGTGCGCGATCGCAGTTGCGCCTTCAGCGCGTGCAATATCGACCATGCGTTTAGCAATCAGAGGACGGGCAATGGAGGTGCCCAGCAAATATTGACCTTCATACAGCGTACCCGCTTGAAACATCGGGTAAATAAAATCTTTGGCGAATTCATCGCGCAAGTCGTCGATGTACACTTTGGAAGCGCCGGTCGCCAATGCTTTGGCTTCCAGTCCGTCCAACTCGTCCTTTTGTCCGATATCCGCTGTAAAAGCGATGATTTCGGCATCATAAGTTTCCTTCAGCCACTTCAGAATAACGGAAGTGTCCAGGCCGCCGGAATAGGCCAGCACGATTTTTTCTTTTGCCATAATTGTTTTCCGCTCCTTTAACGTTGAGATGATATGGATTACGACATGATTGCGGCCATAATGGCTTTTTGCGCATGCAGCCGGTTTTCGGCTTGGTCGAATATAATGGATTGTTTGCCGTCGATGACGCTTTCGCTCACTTCTTCGCCGCGATGCGCTGGCAGACAATGCATGAACAGGAAGTCCTGCTTGGCATGCTTCACCAGCTCGTCATTGACTTGATATGCGGCAAAAGCAAGCTCCCGCTCCTTCTGCTCCGCTTCTTGACCCATGCTCGCCCAAACGTCGGTGTATACAACGTCTGCGCCTTCGATGGCTTCCCGAGGATCGCGGCATACATGAATGACCGCGCCTGTCTCGGCGGCAACCGCATTGGTCTGACGGACGATATCTTCGTCCGGCTCGTAGCCTTCAGGCGTCGCCACGGACATATGAACGCCCAGCTTGGCCGCCCCCATCATCAGGGAATGCACCATATTGTTGCCGTCGCCGATGTAGGCCATTTTCAGCCCTTCCAGCTTGCCCTTATGCTCATAGATCGTCTGGAAATCCGTCAGCGCCTGACAAGGATGCGACAGGTCGGTCAAGCCGTTAATAACAGGAATCGTAGCTCCCCGAGCCAGCTCCACCACTTTGCGATGGGCAAAGGTGCGGATCATGATGCCGTCCAGATAACGGGACAGCGTCTGAGCCGTATCCCAAATCGTTTCGCCACGGCCGATCTGCAAATCGTTGCCGCTCAGGAACAGCCCTTGGCCCCCCAATTGGTAGATGCCCACCTCAAAAGACACGCGCGTACGGGTAGACGATTTTTCAAAAATCATACCCAACGTTTTGCCCTTCAAAATGTGGTGAGTTTCACCGGCTTTCACTTTGGCCTTCAGCTCGATGGCCAGATCGATCAGGTAACGCAGCTCCTGCTGCGTAAAGTCCACCAGCATGAGGAAGTCGCGGCCTTTCAGGCTTTGCGCGATTTCTTCTTTTGTTATAACCACGGATTAACCGCCTCCTTTATGTGCATCATTTACATTTACAATTCCATTTGCATCTATGCCTGAACAGCTTTCAGCAGCTCCGCCAGAATGGCGACTGCCTCTTCGATTTCGTCATGGGTAACAAGCAGATTGGGGAGAAGCCGGACCACGTTTGGACCGGCCGACAAAACCAGCAGCCCCTTAGCCTGCGCTTCGGCCAGTACGGACGACACCGGACCTGCGCATTGAATGCCAACCAGAAGGCCAAGTCCACGAACGTCCTGCACGAATGGGACGCCGCTTAACTCTTCGCGCAGACGGCGCATCAGATATTCGCCCGCTTCCGCCGCCTTGGCCGGAACCCCTTCCTCCACCATTGTCTCCAGCGTTGCTTTGACAACGACCGTTGCGATTGGCGTACCGCCGAAGGTGGAACCGTGGCTGCCCGCCGTAAAGCCCTCGCGCAGCCTTTCCTTCGCCACCATCGCGCCTACCGGGAAGCCGCTTCCCAATCCTTTTGCCAGCGTGAAAATATCCGGTTCAATGCCAAAATGCTCATATGCAAACAATTTGCCTGTACGGCCCATTCCCGTCTGGATTTCATCCACGATCAGCAAGATGCCTTCGCGTTGGCACAATGCCTGCACGGCATGGATGTATTCCCGGTCAACGGGATGAATGCCGCCTTCCGCCTGCACAAGCTCCAGCATAATAGCCGCCGTTTGCTCTGTAACGGCTTCTTCCAGCAGCTTCAGGTCGTTCAAAGGGATTGTTTTGAAGCCGGCCGGAAGCGGCGCAAACCCTTCCTTCACCTTGCTCTGGCCGGTTGCCGTCAAGGTCGCAAGCGTTCTTCCATGGAAGGATTGCTCGAAGGTAATAATTTCAAAACGCCCGTTGTTCTGAACCAGCTGCTGATAACGGCGCGCCAGCTTGATCGCCGCTTCGTTGGCTTCCGCGCCGGAGTTGCAGAAAAATACCGCATCGCCGCAGCTGTTGTCCGTCAGCAGCTTGCCCGCTTCTTCCTGATTCGGAATGCGGAACAGATTGGACACATGCCACAGCTCGTCAAGCTGTTTTACCAGCGCTTCCTTGACGCGCGCAGGGGCATGACCCAGATTAGTTACGGCTATGCCGCTAATGAAATCAAGATACTCCTTGCCTTGATCGTCCCATACCCGGCTTCCCTCGCCCTTTACAAGTGCCAGCGGAAAACGGGCATAAGTCGGCAGCAAACTTTGGCTCATTTTACGATACCTTCCCTTCCCTGGTTTTGACGATCGCCGTGCCGACGCCGCCTTCCGTTACCGCGCGCGTCAAAACGCCGCTCTCCGTGCCGCTGACAATAATAACCTCGCTCACAGCGCCCTGAATGCATTGCACCGCAGCCCGCACCTTCGGAATCATGCCGCCGTAGATCTCGCCGCTTTGAATCATTTCGTCGATTTCCTCCACCGTTACGGATGGCAGCACCTTTTTCTCGCCGTCGACGGTTTTCATAATGCCGGGTACATCCGTAACGACGATCATCCGCTCTACGCCAAGCTGCGACGCAACAGCGCCCGCGGCCGTATCCGCGTTGATATTGTAGCGTTGTCCCGCACCGTCGATGCCGATAGGCGCAATGACGGGTATGTAGCCCATATTCATAATGCCTTCAATAATGGAGGCATTCACTTCCGTTACATCGCCGACAAAGCCGATTTCATGGCTGTTGGCAACCGGACGAGCCTGGATCAGACCTCCGTCCACTCCGGATAGCCCAAGCGCCTGCGCGCCGTTTAGTCCTATTTTGCGAACAATCTCTTTATTGATGCGTCCGGCCAGCACCATTTCGACAACATCCAATACGTCGTTGCTCGTCTTGCGGAGCCCGTTCACAAATTCGGACGGAATACCCAGCGTGGTGAGCGTTTCCGATATCGCCGGGCCGCCGCCGTGGACGATGACGGGTTTAACCCCGGCCTCTTGCAGCTCCTTCAATTCCTGAAAAAAAGGATCCGGCAGCGCCGCAAGCGTGCTGCCTCCGCATTTCATTACAAACCGTTTATCCATCTGCTCCACTATCCCTCCGTCCCTTTATGTCCGGTAAGCCGCGTTGATGCGCACATAATCATAGGTCAAGTCGCAGCCCCATGCTTTGGCAGATCCGTCCGCCATATGCAAATCGACGTGAATAACAACTGTATCTCCCTTTAGATACTCCAACGCCGCATCCTCGTCAAAGGAAATCGGGCGCGAGCCTTGGAGAGTCACGATATCTCCCAGCGCGATGTCAACCGTATCAGGGTTAACCGGCTGCCCCGCTCTCCCTACGGCAGCGATAATGCGTCCCCAGTTGGCGTCCGCTCCAAATACCGCCGATTTCACCAGAGACGAACCGATGACCGTTTTGGCAATGGCTTGCGCCGCTTGGTCGCTAACCGCGCCTCTGACTTGAACCTCAACCAGCTTTGTAGCACCTTCGCCGTCGCGGGCGATGGCTTTGGCAAGCACCTCGCATACATATCGCAAAGCCGCGGCAAAAGCTCCGCTGCCTTCATGCTCCGGCGTCAGAGCAGCATTGCCGGCAAGACCGCTTGCCATGGCTACCAGCATGTCGTTTGTGCTTGTATCTCCGTCCACCGTTATCATATTAAAGCTCAGATCTGTCGCTTCCCGCAGCAGCTGTTGCAGGTATGCGCTGTCGATCGCTGCATCCGTCGTAACAAACCCCAGCATGGTCGCCATGTTGGGATGAATCATGCCGGAGCCTTTGGCCGCGCCTGCCACATGCACGATTTGGCCGTTCAGCTCAAGCTGGACGCATACCATTTTCTGCACCAGATCCGTGGTCAAAATCGCTTGGCAAAACGACTCGGCGCCGTCCAAATCGCCAGCCAGCTTCTCCGGCAGCGAGTCGATGCCGTTCCGTACTTTATCCATCTTCAGGTTTTCACCAATGACGCCAGTTGATGCAACAGCCACCTGCGAAGCCTCAACGCCGATTGCCTCTGCAAAACGGGAGCGCATCTCGTAGGCATCAGTCTCGCCTTGTTCGCCCGTGCAGGCGTTGGCGTTGCCGCTGTTCACCAATACAGCGCGCAGCAGGCCGTCCGAAGCAATGCTTTCGCGGGTAACCTTGAGCGGAGCCGCTTGGAAAATATTCGTCGTATAGACGCCAGCCGCCGCAGCCGGAACCTCGCAAAGAATAGCGCCCAGATCATGGCGAGTCGTTTTTTTCAGTCCGCAATGAAGTCCTCCAGCCGAAAAACCTTTGGGTGATGTAATGGAGCCGTCTTCGATGACCCGGAATGGTTGTAGTCCCATATTGTCTCATGTCTCCTTCTAATGTGCTTTAAGGATAAACAGGAACAAATTGCAAACCAAGCGTCTCGTCCCAGCCCATCATCAAATTTAGGTTTTGGATAGCCTGGCCGGCAGCGCCTTTGACCAGATTGTCGATTACGGACACGATTGTTACGCGGCCCGTGCGCGCGTCAACGGCAAAGCCGATATCGCAATAATTGGAGCCCCAGACTTCTTTTGTTGCGGGCAACTGACCTTCCGGACGCACGCGCACAAAGGGCTTATCGCGGTAGAATTCGCGGTATAACTGTATAAAATCAGCATTGCTTACGCTGGCATCGCTTGTAATTGAAGCGTACATCGTCGACATAATGCCCCGTGTCATCGGCACCAGGTGGGTAGAAAAGGTGGAAACCACCGTTTTTCCCGCGGCGTCGGACAATACCATTTCGATTTCCGGAATATGTTGATGCTGATTCAGCTTATAGGCTTTGAAATTTTCGTTCAGCTCGGAATAATGCGTGCCAAGCGAAGCTCCTCTGCCAGCTCCCGATACGCCGGATTTGGCATCGATAATGATCGTGGCGGGATCGATCAAACCCGCTTTGACCGCCGGGACAAGCCCTAGCAGCGTAGCTGTCGGATAACAGCCCGGGTTCGAAATGAAATCCGCGCCCTTTACGTTTTCGCCGTAAATTTCCGCCAGTCCAAATACGGCTTTCTTCAGGAAGGCTTCATCTGCCGCAGGCTTTCTGTACCATTGCTCGTATACCGCCGGCTGCTTCAGACGGAAGTCGCCCGACAAGTCAATGATTTTGAGCCCTGCTTCCAGAAGCTCAGGAGCAAGCTTTGAGGCAACGCCCGCTGGCGTAGCCAGAAAAACAACATCCGCTTTGGCTTTAATACTGGCCGGCTCTACATCATCCAGCAATTCCTCGGTAATGCCAATCAGATGGGGGTACCCTTCAGTAATCGGCGTCCCGGCGCTGGAGGACGAAATGACCGACGTTACTTCCGCAAGGGGATGGCTCGCTAACAAACGAATCAATTCCACGCCGCCGTACCCCGTCGAGCCCACTATCGCCACTTTTACTTTTTCGCTCATATAAAGCCTCTCCCCGCACCTTATTTTCCACTCATTATCTATAAGGAGTTGACCCGGTTTTGATCCAAGGTTCCTCTATTTGACGATGTTTCTAGCTTAACGCATTGCATTATTATACATCCATATTCATATTAATACAATTCAATTTTCAAGCTTAAACCCTTGCCCAAGCACCTCTGCCGTATTGCTAATAATGACAAAAGCTTCAGGGTCGATGCTGCGGACAAGCTGCTTTAATCGGGGTACTTCATTTTGTCCCACAACGACCATTAGAACGGTTCTTCCTTCGCCGGTATAGCCGCCGTGCCCGTCCAGCCGGGTCAAGCCGCGATCCAGATCATACAGGATGGCATCGGCCACCTGCACGGAGCGCTCGCAGATGATAAAGGCTACCTTCGACAGCTGCAGGCCGTTCTGCACAAAATCGATCGTTTTGCTGGTCACGAACAAACCAATCAACGCGTACAGCGAAACCTCCGGCGAAAATACAAACCCCGCCGCGATAATAACGCAGCCGTCAAAGCACACTAACGCGATACTATAGGGAAGGCCCGTATATCTGTGCAGAATTTGCGCGGCCAAATCCAGCCCTCCGGTAGAGCCACCGCTGCGAAAAACAAGACCCAAGCCCAGCCCTACGCCAATGCCGCCATAAATCGCCGCCAGCAGCGGAATATTAGTGGGGCTCGGGATATGGGCGCTCACCAGAACGAACAGCGGCATAACGACCGTGCCGATTGCCGTTTTTGCGCCGAATTTCCGCCCCAGCAGCAGCACTCCCGCCGCAAATAGCGGAATGTTGATCGCCCATTGCGTATAAGCCGGAAGAAACCCCGTCAAGCTTTGCACCAAAATCGAAATACCGGATACTCCGCCGGAAGCGATGCCGTTAGGCACCAGAAACATATTAAAGCTGATTGCTACTATTAAAGAGCCCAGCAGAAGCTGTACGATATTCCATACGCTCTGCACCTTCGGGTTTTTCGGCCTGGCGTCGGCTCTCCTTTTGCTTTTGGCCGTTCTCACGTACTCCATCTCCCTACACGAAAGAAGAGCCCCGCACCAAAACATGCCGGAACTCTTCATTGCTATTTATGATGCGGCTTCATGCAGCGCGCTTTATTCTTCGGCTTGCTTGATCTGGCTCCGCAGATATCCATCAATAAACATATCCAGATCGCCATCCATTACTGCGCCTACATTGCCGGTTTCCACCGAGGTACGATGGTCCTTCACCATACTGTAGGGATGGAACACATAAGAGCGGATCTGACTGCCCCAGGCGATATCGGATTGAACGCCCCGGATTTCCGCCAGCTGCTTCATCTGCTCTTCGATTTTTCGTTCATACAGCTTCGACTTCAGCATTTTCATCGCGCGATCGCGGTTGGCGATCTGCGAACGCTCCTGTTGGCAGGCCACGACAATGCCGGTGGGAATATGCGTAATCCGGATAGCCGACTCCGTCTTGTTGACGTGCTGGCCGCCAGCGCCGCTTGCCCGGTACGTATCCACCTTCAAATCCTCGGAGCGAACTTCGATTTCGATGTTGTCATCGATTTCGGGCATGACGTCACAGGAAGCAAAAGACGTATGCCTGCGCCCCGCGGAATCAAACGGAGAAATGCGGACCAGACGATGCACGCCTTTTTCCGCTTTCAGGTAGCCGTAGGCATTGTAGCCCTTGATCAACATGGCAACGCTTTTGATGCCCGCCTCGTCGCCATCCTGATAGTCGAGCAGTTCGACCTTAAAGCCCCTTTTTTCCGCCCAGCGGGTATACATCCGGTACAGCATCAAGCCCCAGTCCTGAGACTCCGTGCCGCCAGCGCCTGGATGCAGCTCAAGGATGGCATTCAGCCTGTCGTAGGGTTGATTCAGCAGCAGCTGAAGCTCGAAATCGGCTACTTTGGTCAACAGCGCTTTTACGCCCTCCGTAAGCTCTTCCTCCATGGACTCGTCTTCCTCTTCCTGAGTCAGCTCCAGCAGCATTTCCAGTTCTTCATGGTCATTATTCAGACGGCTGTATTGCTCCACAACCGATTTGATCGCGTTAAGCTCGGCAATGATGCCTTGCGCCCGCTCGTTGTCATCCCAGAAGTCGGGATAAGACATTTTTTCCTCATAGTTGGCGATCAATTCCTGCTTCAGGTCTAAGTCAAAGAGACCCCCTGAGTTCTTGGAGACGCTTCGCCATTTCACGCAAATCCTGTTTTACCGATATGTCCAGCATGGCTTGCTTCACCTCAAATTTAAAATTACTTGCCGTGGCACTGCTTGTATTTCTTGCCGCTTCCGCACGGACACGGATCGTTGCGCCCAACGCGCTCCTCGCGCTTCGCGGGACGTTTTTCCTGCGTTTCACCGCCGCCGCTAGTGGAAGTGGTTTGCCCCTTCACAACTTCTTGACGCTCCAGGTTGCTTTCCACGCGGGCTTTCATAATATATTTGGCTACTTCCTCTTGAATGGATTCAATCATTTCCTTAAACATCTCGAAGCCTTCAAATTGGTATTCGCGCAGAGGGTCGGTACCGCCGTAAGCGCGAAGATGGATACCTTGACGAAGCTGATCCATCGCATCAATATGATCCATCCATTTGCTGTCCACCGCACGAAGGACGACAACCTTTTCGAATTCACGCATGGTTTCTTGACCAAGCTGCTCTTCACGCTCGTCGTAAAACGCGATAACCTTTTCCAGGATGTATTCCGAAATTTCTTCTTTTTCCTTGCCCCACAGCTCATCTTTGGTAATGGATTCGTCATCAAGAAGGTTTCCATGAACGTAATCCACGATGGCCTGGATATCCCATTCTTCCGGAATATCAGCTTCACAGTGAGCTTCCACGATCCGCTCCACCACCGGCTTGATCATATCCATCACTTCGCCCCGGATATCCGCGGACTCCAAAATATCCCGGCGCTGCTTATAGATAACCTCGCGCTGCTGGTTCATGACATCATCATACTGCAGGACGATCTTCCGCGTGTCAAAGTTGCTTCCCTCTACGCGTTTTTGCGCGGATTCAACGGCACGGCTGATCATCTTGCTTTCGATCGGCTGATCTTCCTCCAGACCAAGCCGGTCCATCATGGCCATAATATTTTCGGAGCCAAAACGGCGCATCAATTCATCCTCAAGCGACAAATAGAACTGGGAGGAGCCTGGGTCGCCTTGACGTCCCGCGCGTCCGCGCAGCTGATTGTCGATCCTGCGGCTCTCATGCCGTTCCGTACCAATAATATGCAGACCGCCCAGATCCGGCACATTGTCTCCAAGCAGGATGTCCGTACCACGGCCGGCCATATTCGTAGCGATCGTTACGGCTCCGTATTGTCCTGCGCGTGAAATGATTTCTGCTTCCTCCGCGTGGAACTTCGCATTCAGAACCTTGTGCTGGACGCCGCGCTTCTTCAGCATTTCGGACAGCTTCTCAGAGTTTTCGATCGAAATCGTGCCTACCAGCACCGGCTGCTTGTTGGCATGGCGGTTTACGATCTCTTCTACAACCGCGCGGAACTTTCCGTTTTCGCTCTTGTAGACGACATCCGGCATATCCTTGCGGACCATGGACCGGTTTGTCGGAATCTGGATAACATCCAGGCCATAGATTTTGCGGAACTCTTCTTCCTCCGTCTTGGCCGTACCCGTCATGCCCGCCAGCTTGCGGTACATCCGGAAATAGTTCTGGAACGTAATTGTAGCCAGAGTCATGCTTTCATTCTGAACCTTCAGCTGCTCTTTTGCTTCGATGGCCTGATGCAGACCGTCGCTGTAGCGGCGTCCGGACATCAAACGTCCAGTAAACTCGTCAACGATTACGACTTCTTCTTCCTGCACGACATAATCGACATCGCGCTTCATAATGCAGTTTGCTTTGAGCGCCTGTTGAATATGATGATTGATCAATACATTGGCGTGGTCGAACAGGTTTTCGATCGCAAAGGAACGCTCCGCCTTTTCAACGCCAGATTCCGTCAATGTCACGTTGCGAAGCTTGATATCGATTGTAAAATCTTCTTCTTCCTTTAACTTGGCCACAAAACGGTCAGCCGCATGATACAGCTCCGTCGACTTTGCGGCTTGTCCGGAAATAATGAGAGGCGTACGGGCTTCGTCGACCAGAATGGAGTCCACTTCGTCAATGATGGCATAATACAGAGGACGCTGAACCATTTGCTCCTTGTACAGAACCATATTATCGCGCAGGTAGTCAAACCCGAACTCGTTGTTCGTGCCGTAGGTAATATCGCAAGCGTAGGCTTCCTGTTTCTCCGCATGGGACAAGCCGTGCAGGTTACAGCCTACGGTCATTCCCAGGAAGTTGTACAGCTGGCCCATAATTTCGCTGTCGCGCTGCGCGAGGTAGCCGTTGACGGTAATGACATGAACGCCTTTACCCAGAAGCGCGTTCAAATAAACCGGAAGCGTCGCTACCAGCGTTTTGCCCTCACCGGTTTTCATCTCGGAGATTTTGCCTTCGTGCAGCACCATGCCGCCCAGCAGCTGCACGTCAAAGTGGCGCATGCCCAGCGTCCGCTTAGACGCCTCCCGTACAGTCGCAAATGCTTCCGGCAGGATCGAAAGAATATCCTCGCCTTTCTCCAGCCGACCTTTAAACTCTTCTGTCTTACCCTTTAATTGTTCATCCGACAGGGCGGTAAATTTAGGCTCCATGCCATTAATTTCATCTACCGTGCGCATGAGCCGTTTAACTTCCCGCTCGTTTGCGTCACCGAATATCTTTTTCACCAGTCCGAGCATGGTTTTCCCCTTTCGGTAGTAGGTCTATTTGTTTAAGATTGTAACAGTTTGCAGTCACTGCCGCAACGTTGTCCGTCACAGTCCGGCACATGTTGTGCCTCTCGCGACCAGACCGTCCGGCCTGTCGGAACAGACTAATCGGCAAGGACGCTCAAGACATTAGAAGAGACAACTCTCTCAGGACGGTCGAGACATCAAAACAGACCAATCGGCAAGGATGGTCAAGACATTAGAACAGACATATAGCTCAGAATGGCCAAGATGGTCAAGACAACAGGAAAACCCCGCTCCTGGGAGGGAGGCGGGGCGTTGTATACAATGTATGTGGGTCAGGTTTGTTCAATTAAGCCGTATTTGCCGTCGCCGCGTTTGTAAACGACGTTCACTTCTTTATTATCAACGTTGGAAAACACGAAAAACTCGTGTCCAAGCAAATTCATCTGAAGAATCGCCTCCTCAACATCCATAGGCTTGAGCGTAAAACGTTTCGTGCGGACAAGCTCAAGTTGATCCTCCTCTTCCTCAAGCACGCCTACTGCAGAGCCTTCTTCACGGAACAAGGCTTTCACTCCGCTGCCTTGTCTGAATTTACGATTCACTTTGGTTTTATGCTTGCGAATTTGCCGTTCCAGCTTATCCACAACAACATCTATAGAAGCATACATGTCCTCGCTTTTTTCCTCGGCCCTGAGCAGGACCCCTACCAGCGGGATTGTGACCTCCACCGTATGTTGGTTTTTCGTAACGGATAGGGTTACGTTGATTTCGGAGGTGATTGGTTCTTCAAAAAACTTCTCCAATCGGCTGAGCTTTTTCTCGACGTAATCTCTCAAAGCTTCTGTAACCTGAATGCGTTGGCCTCGAATGTTGTAGATCATGTGCATTCCTCCTTTACATGTCCTTATTATAACATATGCCAACGCCCATATCAAAAGATGTGTTTGATATTTTAGAATTTTCAGAATTTAATTGTCGAAAATGAAAACTGCACCCGCTTCAGCAGAAATAGACAGCATCGCGAACGCTGCTTTTCTATGGTTGATCAAAACTCTAGCCGGTATTCATTAACAAACCGGTACTCATTAACAGAAAAAAGCTCCGGTTGCCCGGAGCTCCATAATTGTGTTTGGCACGTTATCGAACCATCTATTCCTCAACTAAAGGTAGCTGAATGATTACAGTTTGATTACGTTTGCAGCTTGTGGACCGCGTGCGCCTTCTACGATGTCGAATTCAACCGATTGGCCTTCTTCGAGTGTCTTGAAGCCTTCGGATTGGATTGCGGAGAAATGAACAAATACGTCGCCGCCTTGCTCAGTCTCGATGAATCCATAACCTTTTTCTGCGTTGAACCATTTAACTTTACCTTGCATGTGCAAACATTCCCTTCATCTTCAAGTACTGTGAGGCGTTTTTGGTATGGCCCACAAATCGAATATAACACCGAAAACATGGAATTGTCAAACAATTTCTTGAAAACGGATTCATAAGCGATAAATCTCTAGTGGACATGAATATGTAAGAATTCCGTTCTGCTCATTTAAATATCAAATTCGGATTGTCTTGCATTGCATCCATTCACAGAACTCGTTTCATCTTTTAACTAATTTCAATTGTTAATGAACAGCGCCACGGTGAGTTTATAGAAATCACTTCCTTTATATAGCTATTTTTGACCCACAATATCTCTAATGTATGGATGTTAACGTATAAGATTTGAATCCGGGATTAGTGCATGCGAGCACTATCTATGAGAAAACTTAAGAATACCTTAGTACTATCCGTATTAGTTTATCTTTTATGTTAAGATTTTCAGACAAGTACTTTTGATTATTCAGGATTTTGGAACCCTTTTACATTGATTCGCTATAAGAGAAGAATAGTTCATAAAGTACAGTGCTGGACAGTCTGACAGTTAATATTT
The DNA here is from genome assembly GCF_054551715.1 of Paenibacillus sp. CAU 1782. Classification (NCBI taxonomy): domain Bacteria; kingdom Bacillati; phylum Bacillota; class Bacilli; order Caryophanales; family Paenibacillaceae; genus Paenibacillus; species Paenibacillus sp. CAU 1782. The sequence goes on from NZ_JBTOLL010000022.1 coordinate 48,593, forward strand.
AAAGCTCATAACTTATGATGCTCCTTAACAAAGTCTTCAATACTATAAAACAAATCTAAATTCGCCTTTATTTTCTCATCATCCCAATCCCACCATTTTATGTCAAGCAAGGCTTCGATTATATGTGGCTCGAATCTATAACGGATTATTTTAGCTGGTACTCCTCCAACAATAGCATAGGGGGGGACTTCCTTAGTAACAACAGCTCCTGCTCCAATGATTGCTCCGTTTCGGATGGTTACCCCTGGCAAAATAATAGCATTTGTTCCAATCCACACATCATTTTCAATTACAATAGGAGGATTATATTTATTAATTAAGTTGGTATCTATCTCATCAACAAACCCCCAAGAAGGGTGATAAATAAAAGTTGATGTTGTAACTAAATCGAGCGGATGATTTCCTATAGTTCCTATAGCTGCAGTATGATTAATAGAACAAAAGCTTCCAACACTCTTTAAAAATCTATTAATAGCAACCGTATTACTATCTATACCATAAGTGTATCTTCCACATTTACTTTTTAGAGGTTCACTGACATCAAACTGTGTATCGTACTTATATGGAAAAAAAATATTCAACGTATCTACAGATGTATGATTCATTATCTCCATCAATATTTCGTCATAATATATACTCGCAATTATAACTCCTTTAACCTCCTCAAAGTTTACACTATGTACATTTTTTATCTCTTTCCCGCAAAAGTATCCACCACTCTCACTACTATCAATGAAATAAGAGATCTTGGAATAAAAATAGCCTAATTGGGCTACCAATTCTGCAGATCTGCCACCCGTACCGTAAATTACAATTTCATCATTACAATGCGTTAATTCTTTAATAATTCTATTAAACTCATCCTGATTCATTAAATCCACTCCAGATATGTTATTTGCTCAACCATCGCAGTTCATATTTTTTAATCGTCATATAGGTAAAAATACTTAATAGAAATTCATCTTCATTTCATTTTTAAGTGTGAATTCGACTACAAAAATCAAATCTTTTAAAACATATTTTTCTACTAGAAAACTACTACTAATTTTACAGGAGGTTAGGTGATCCTTTCCTTGAAACGATCCGATTAATTAAGGCTTATCAGTCCCTGGATGTAGCCAAAGCGACGAACGCCATCTTTCCTACCCATCGCATTTTTCAGTACTTCATCATCATTTGGTTATTCAACTGCGGAGTGCAAGTGCCAGTTCGTTGTGGGCCGTCCAAAAACGAAGTAGCTTCTTGTTAGCAATGTATGATCAGATAGTCGTTGCCGGATTCGACTACTCCGTCTAGAAGGTGTGCGGCAACCAGCAGAGAGCGGAGGTTTGGTTCAACAGTCAAAATCGCGGACGCAAGAGCCACCATTAAGAATCCCTAATGAAGAAACTAAACGGACAAACAGATATTGCAACGCTCATTGACTACCTTATTGTTCCAAGTAGCAATTTCACACTGTCACTTCATTTATATAGACTTTTAACCGATATAAGCACCATGGAATAGTAGTCGTGTTAATGTTAAAAATGCTCTAGAAGGTAGAGTGACATATTAATAGTACATTCATCAGGGGTGGAGTTTGATGAGGAAGTATCAACAAAAACAAATACATCATTTATTAATAACATTACAAGAGGCAACTGATGAAATTAAACGTCAATTTTTAAATAAAAACTATCAAACTGTAATTACCCTCTTGGGTGACTGCCAGGATGCGGCAATATATATAGGTGAGTTTATAGAAAACTTGGAAGGTGAAGACACACGAACAGTTACATTATTAACCGAATATCATGAGAGTCTTTACCATATTGCTATGGAAATTCAAACTATAGACGCAAGCTTTATTAAGCGACTAAAAAACCAACTCAGATTGATTGATAGCAATGTTAGGAATGAATTTAAGCAAAATAAAATTGAGGTAGCGTTCTTCCCTTATAAAGCTTCAATGTGGGATGCTCTTGAATCGATTTGGCTTGCTGCAAAGGAGGACCCGCAATGCGATGCTTACGTAGTTCCGATACCTTATTTTGATAGATTACCTAATGGTAAGGTAGGACAGATGCACTATGAAGGGCACCAATACCCTGATTATGTTCCAATCGTAGACTGGCAAACCTATAAGGTGGAGGAACGCCGCCCAGATGTAAGCTTCATTCATAATGGCTATGACGATTACAATAGAATCACAACCGTCCACCAAAATTATTACAGCGAAAACCTTAAAGAGCACACGGAACTTCTGTGCTACTCCCCATACTTTGTTACATCAAATACAATTGAGAAACATTCGTGCACTCTGCAAGGCGTTGTCTATTCTGATAGAGTATACGTGCAATCTGATAAGTTGCGCGACGAATACATCCAAGCCATTCAAGAGTTTGAAATGGAAAATCATTGCGTAGGACGTTTTGGGAAAGTGAAGGAAAAGATAGTGTCATCAGGATCACCAAAGTTCGATAAAGTGATCAACTCAAATCCAGATGATTTCAGGATTCCTGATGAATGGAATAAACTTATTGAGAAAGCTGATGGTTCACGAAAAAAAATAGTATTTTATAATACATCAATAGGTCCTATTCTTAGTGGAAATGAAAAGTATATAGCCAAATTGCGGTCTGTATTTTCTACCTTCCGTAACCTTGATGATGTGGTTCTTTGGTGGCGTCCTCATCCTTTGAGTGAAGCTGCTTACAGTACCATGCGATCGTTTCTCTTTGATGAATATGTCCAGCTCATTAAGGAATACAAGACAGAGGGATATGGTATTTATGATGATACAGCAGATTTGCATAGGGCTTTAAGTTTAAGCTCCGCTTTTTATGGGGATGGCACATCTGTAATGCAGATGTATCAATGTATGGATAAACCTGTAATGATTCAAAATATTGAACAAACCGATCTCCTCTCAATAGGAAGCTTGTGTGAATCAGAGGATTATTTGTGGTTTTTAACGTATCAAATAAATGGCTTTTTTCGATTAAACAAGAACACATGGGATGTTAAGTACATAGGAAGCTTTGTTGATGAAAAACAGTTTGATTGGATGGTTTACCATGCTATCCATCAAAGCGGCAATAAACTTTATTTCTCTCCGTATTCTGCTGGAGCCATAGCAATATATGATGTAACAGATTCATCTTTTCAATATGTTGATTTACCATTGCCAAAGGGAATGAAATATAACGACCAAAGTAAATTTTCAAAAATAATCGAATGTGATGGCTTTCTCTATTTTATTCCGTTTTATTACCCTGGCATTGTTAAATTAAATATGACTGATAACAGTACTGAAATTATAAACAACTGGGTAAAGCCCATCCAAAAAATTTGTGACCCTAAACTAGGATATTTTTGCAATGGTGTTTATAATGAAGCCACAAGTTCGCTTGTTTTGGCATTTATCAATGCAAATGCGGTTTTGGAATTTGATTTAAAAAACAACACTACCAGATTAAATACCATTAGCAATGACACACTCGGATATATGGATATAGCACAAGTTAATGGAGAATACTGGTTATTATCTGCAAACAAGGCGGCTTTAATCAGCTTTAATATTGAAACTAGTTCGATGATAGAGTATCAAATAAATCTTGATGCAATACCCGCAGATGGTTATGTGCAATTTCAAAAATTGGTTCATAGGGATGGTTTTCTATACTTAGTACCTGCTGGAACTAATTGTATGGTTAAATTCAACTTAGCAAACCAATCATTTTCTTATGTAAATGATTTTTGTCCAGGTAACTTGCAAGGGGACACTTCATTTGAAAGCATTCAAAATGGTTTTTACTACATGTCTTCAAATGCGAGCAATAAAATTTATGTCACAGAAAAACAGAGCAATAAGTTTACTGAATATGACCTATTTAATGGTTCCCTGCGTCAAGAGAGTATTGTGCTTAAGGACAACCTAGAGAGTTTCAAGGAATTCCTTTTCCAAAACCAAGGTAATGGATTTAGTGATGCTAATAGTTGTGCATTAATGGAACACCCTTACGGTGCATCGCTGGAAGACCTTCTTGATATGATTACGAAGCCCGCTCCAGATCCATGGCTTGAAAACCTATTGGACAAGCAGGTCAAATTACGTCTTGCAGAGATCTCCCATCCAGATGGAAAAGCGGGGGTTGAAATCTATGAGAATGCTAAAAAGGCGGTATTAAAATCATGAAGTATGACTAATTTATTGCTTGGGATCCTTTGGTTCTAGAATTGCATATTTTCATTTTTTGTGGTTGATTAGGCCGGATGTAAATGTTACAGAACATGGAAAAATAAACACTTTCCTTGATGTAGCAAGGAAAGGCTTCGCATAGCAGAACGATGATATATGACATAAGATTGAGGAGGGGAAGGCTTGAGGCAGCTATTAACTGGTTTAATAGGGTTGAAGATACGCGCCGGCGATGGCTTGCAAGAGCTGGGACATCCGGAGATGTTAAGCACCCCTCTTTTCTATTTGGCACACCCCGGCGAACGACTGAGGCTTATGGATTCGAATTATAAGTTCAACGTCGCCACCTACGCTGCGGAGATAAAAGATCGTTGGATTTACACCTATGATTATGCCCCTGACGAAAGCTGGACGGTTTACCGTCAGGATTTAAGCGGCGGCAGCTACAGGCAGGATGATTATATATTTTCAGAGCGTGTTTACTTCCGTGTATGTCTGAGAAAAATGAACGGGACAGATTTTGAAGGTTCTGAGGACCTTGATGGCATCCTTTCCTTCGAAACAACCCCAGCAGCCCCCCCGGTTGAAATGAAGCCGTGGCTAAGAAATGAAGTGGAACGAGTTTCTAGTCGTGTTAGGGATATTCGAAAAAAAAATGATCTTGCCTTTGTGCTAATGACCGACACTCATTATACCGTAAATGGCACTTGGGAGGATACGTCTTCTGCCATCCAACAACTCCATAAAGAAACAGAGCTCGACGGAATTGTTCACCTGGGTGATTTTACGGATGGGATGGTCACACGTGACGTAAGTCGCCATTATGTAGAGCAAATTTTGGATGACTTAAAAAAATGTAAGATTCCACTATGGGCTGCAATCGGAAATCATGACACAAACTATTTCAGGAATAATCAAGATCGCTTCTCCTTGAAAGAACAGTCCGAGCTGTATTTAGGCAGAGATGAGCCGAGATACTCGATTGATTTTGAAGCATCTAAACTGCGATTTATATTCTTAGATTCCTTTGATCCGGATGAAGCACTGCGTTATGGATACAATCCAACGTGCATCCAGTGGCTAAGCAAACAACTCGAGGATACACCTTATGATTGGCAGGTTATCATTTTTTCTCATCTTGCTCCTATTAGCCGTTTACAATATTGGGCGAACGAATTGCGCGGCGAAAAAGAGTTGATGGGATTGCTAAAGACTCATGCCTGCAAAATACTTGCTTACATAAACGGTCATAATCACGGCGACTTATTGGACAATGAAGAAGGCTTACCCATCCTCTCTATCGTTAACTCAAAGTGCGAGGCATTCACGGAGTATAAGCCAGATGCCTTTATCACCCCTGATCGTAAGCTGGGTGAGCCTTCGCAAGAAGCATTTGATGTTATGCTTGTTAACACCGAGAAAAGGCAAATTCGTTTTGTGAGGTTTGGCGCGGGTAAGGACAAGATCGTTGCACAGGGAAAGGCGGAGTGGCTTCAATGAAAATATGGGGTCATCGTGGAGCATATTCCTCCGCGCCAGAAAATACGCTCACTGCTTTTCAATTGGCAGCACAGATGGGTGCTGAAGGAGTAGAACTGGATATCCAGCTTACCAAGGACGGGGAAATCGTCGTCATTCACGATGAAACCATTGACCGGACAAGCAATGGGCAAGGGTGGGTGAAAGACTTTACCCTGTCTGAAATAAAAAAACTCAACTTCAATAAAAGCGGCCGCACTGAGCCGCTCTTTATGGAGGTGCCCACGTTAGCAGAAGTACTGGAGTTGCTAAATCCGACGGAATTGTCTATCAATATTGAGTTAAAAACAGGTGTCATCTATTATGATGGAATTGAGTCTATTGCGTTAAAACTAGTAGAAAAATACGGAATGTGCGATAGAGTTATTTGGTCGTCATTCAATCACTACTCTATACAGAATATTAAGCGGCTTGAGCCATCATCAAAAACGGCGTTGCTATGCGGCGGAGGCATACTGGTCACTGGCGAGCAATGCGAAAAGGTTGGAGCTGAAGCGCTGCATCCCAGCATTCACATGCTTCGTTATCCACCGCTTGTAGATGATTGTCGTAAGCGAGGTATATTGATGCGACCCTGGACGGTAACGGAAATTGAAGATCTTATGCTTGCAAGAGATCTCGGAGTAGATGCGGTGATGGTTAACCGAATTGATTGGGCGAAGGATGCTTTGACATATGGGATTTAAACGCCAGTTAGACAATATAAAAAAGGGCCCGCTCTCTTCAGAGGATTTAAGAGCCGTTCAACTCATACAAATTGAAATGTTAGCGGAAGTAGATAGACTTTGCCGTCTGCATAGCATTAATTATGCGATGATTGGAGGCACTATGCTTGGCGCTATCCGTCATAAGGGCTACATACCGTGGGATGATGATGCGGATATCGGTTTGCTTCGGGAAGAATACGAACGATTCCGCAAGATATGCGAAACAGACTTAGACCATGACCGATTTTATTTTCAAGACATGAGGGCAACTCCCGGTTACCGTTGGGGGTATGGGAAAATCAGACGTAAAAACACTTATTTTCTTAGAGATGGCCAAGCTCACATGCCCTATGAATCCGGAATTTTTATCGATATATTCCCTTTCGACAATGTGCCTGACGGAAAATTGGCCGCGAAGCTTCATAATCTTCATTGTACGATTATCCGAAAAACACTATGGTCTGAAGTTGGCAAAAAGACAGATGCAAGTCCCTTAATGCGTGGTATGTTTTCGTTGCTTAGCCTAATACCGCTTGAAATGGTCTCGAACCATCTGCAGCGTTTCTCTGAAAGTAGCAACCGCAGACAGAGTGAGCGTGTAAGAGTAATTACTTTTCCTGCTCGCGATCACGTGAGTGAGGGTAGACGTGAGTGGTACGTAAAAACAGTAGAATACCCATTTGAGAATATAAGTTTATTGGGGGCAGAAAGTGCCGACGAATACTTAAAACATAAATTCGGCGAGTATCGAGCAACACCTCCGGAAAGTGAAAGGAAATCGCACCCTGTTTCTCACTATAAACTTTTAGATTAAAAAAGGAGTAACAACCATGGAAAGAGCAATTATATATGGTGCTGGCCCGACTGGAAAGTCCGTATTCGAACACATTCAAAAAAAAGATATAAGATGTATAGCTTTTATTGACAACGATCCGAATTTGCAAGGTAAAACAATAGATGGAATACCGGTTATAACCCCTAGCGATATTGCAACACACCATTATGATAAAGTTTATATCGGCACAATAATGGATATCGACTTATTAAGACAACACCTTATTTCAATAGGAGTGTCTGAAAACAAAATAGATGACAGTTTCGTCTCCCTCTCATATAAAGCTCGGATTGCCTTTTTAAAATCTCAGGCAGAACTAATTAAAGATAGTGAAATAGAAGGTTCCTGTGCTGAATGTGGCGTGTTAAGCGGCTCCTTTGCCAAAGTAATAAATGAAACATTCCCTGACCGAACGTTATATCTATTTGATACATTTGAAGGCTTTGATCAACGCGATATAAGTATGGAATTAACTAATGGTTATTCAAACTCCCAAGCTGGTACTTTCGGTGGGTTTACATCTGCCGATGCTGTTATAAAATCTATGCCTTTTCCAGAAAAAGTGGTCATTAAAAAAGGCTATTTCCCAGACACTACAGTAGGAATTGAAGATACCTTCGCATTTGTAAATCTTGACTTTGATTTATATAAACCTACTTTAGCAGGTTTAAACTTTTTCTATCCAAAACTTTCAAATGGCGGAATATTGTTAATTCACGATTATTTCTCTATTCGTTTTAAAGGCGCCAAACAAGCAGTTAACGAGTTTTGCAAGAGCAACGCCTTAATTCCAATTCCAATTGGCGACTTATCAAGCGTAGTAATCGTTAAAAATGTTTAAGCCATTGCAGCTAGAACTTCTGAGAGCCGGGAGAGTGTTGCTATGTTAAACGAGACATTAAGACAATACTATGAAAACTCTCCATGGAAAGATTCAATTTTCTGCTGGTATCCCTTTGATGAAAAGGTTACCTATGAAATAGTAATGGATCCAAAAGACCTATCCGTCGAGGCTCTGGTAGCTTACAAAAAAAGACTAGGCGCTCACGGACGGTTGCTCTTGGTGTATGAGAATCCTTTTGCACTACGATATTGGGCAGGCGAACGAGCAGCAAACACTGGAGAGCCCTACGATACATTGTTTGGCCGGGGCAATCACCCGCTCCCAAGTAAAGCAGAACTTCAAACCCGGTTATGTCTTGCTGGTTTTGAGGGGCAAAAATGGTTTTATCCATTAACGGACCATTACTTTACACGCGAGGTCTATTCAGAAAATTACCTTCCTAATGAGTTTTTAAACCAACGATTTATTCCGTATATAAGAAATGATGAATCCTTGCAATTCGACGAACGCCCCCTTTATCGAGAGGTTATTCGGAGCGGAGCTTTTGAGTTTATGTGCGGCGCTTATTTTGTAGAGGCAAGGGTCTGTTCCGATGATCCGCCGTGCATTGTAGATTATGCGGCAATTACCATATATCGCGAGCCATCCAAACGCTTTGCCACAACGGTACGGGGGGATGGTACAGTTCATAAGACTCCCCTTCATCCCGACGGCAAGGCAAGCCTGCTGAGAATTTTGAGAAATCACGAGGAGCTTGCTGCTCTAGGCGTCAATGTAATAAATATGAAAATGCAACATGATTCGTTAGTTATGCCGCGGTTGGAGTTGCCCACGCTCTGGGATTATTGGGCTCAGAAACTTGCGAATGGCACATTTGATCCAAACGAAATGACCGCTCAATTTGATCGGATTCGAGAAGCCATTATGATAGGCGGACAAACTGGGAAATGCTTCTGGGAGCTCGTTCCGGCAAATTGTATTTATAATAAAGAGAATAATGAGCTGATCTTTATCGATCAGGAATATTATTGGGAGCATGCATCGCCAGATATTGCTGTTACAAGGGCATTATGGGCACTCCTCTATTCACCGGCGTTTGGCAGCGATTCTCGCAGGGATACCTGGCTGGAGCTTTTAAAAGAGCGGTATGGCTTAACAGATCGGTTTGATCTTTTGTCGGAACAAGCCGACCTTCAGACGCGAACCGAAGTATTCGGTGAGGCTACGATGCCGCTTGAGCTTGAAACGGAGCATGCAATTGTCAATATTGCTAATCGACGTCGCTACAATAAATTCCTTCCTATTATAGCTAAGCTATATGAGCTGGGATATAGTCGTCCGGCTATTTATGGATTTGGCCAGCGTGGAAAGACATTAAAACGTGTGTTTATCGATCACGAAGTCAATGTACCAACTGTTATTGATAAAACACTGAATAATAATAAGAATATTGAAGAAGTAATACTAACCAGCAACTGTGACGTTTTAATTGTAAGCATCCTTAAAGGCGAAGAAATCAAAAATGACTTAAGCGGGAAAGTAACCGTACCTATTTATACCTTAGGAGAATTAATCGGTGAATAAACTAGATGAGTTACAGGCAGTAGAGCTTGATATTCTAAAAGAATTTACAAGAGTCGCCAAGCAAAAAGGGCTTGCTTGGTTCGCTATGTTTGGAACTCTTCTTGGTGCGGTCCGTCATGAAGGGTTTATCCCTTGGGATGACGACATTGATATTGCTCTGCCGCGTAAAGAATATGATCGCCTAAGGCTTTCGCCGCATTGGTTTAGTGAACCCTATTTCCTGCAGACACCACAAAATGATCCTGCTGCAGCTCCTCGCTTTATAAGGCTGCGGAGAAGTGATACAACGGTTCTAATGAATTTTCCCAATGGACAAACTCGAGGAGGTCATATGGGGGCGTATATTGACATTCTTCCCCTCGACGATATGCCAGACGAAGATGCCGCTAGTTCTGTTCAGGAAATAGCACAAAAAATACAGCTTCAAATGTTGGCTACTTCTTCCCTCGACGAATGCGGAGGAGACGATATCCCCGAGCATAAAAAGGACTTTTGCTTCGGAGCCGGCGGAATAGCGGGGCAATATGATTTGCTAGCCAAGCGATATGAGCTGTTCTGCTCCAAGTATGCGGATCAGCCATGTTACTCGATCCCCGTTCTGGGAGGAGAAAATGGCAGAAGAGTTTATGACAAGGAATGGTTTACAAGTAAGATCGAAATGAATTTTGGTGATATAAAGGTTCCGGTACCTGTAGGTTTTAATGAAACGTTGATTACTTCCTACCCAGACGGACTACACGAGCCGGATATACATAATCGAAAACCAAAGCACAAGGACCATTGTTTAGTAGATTTAAGCCGCTCATACAGAGAATATGTCCGTCGCTACACAGACATGCTTATTGATATTGAAGGTAAAACAGTATATATTTTCGGTGCTGGCGATAGTCTTAGGATTTGGATGGAACGTTATAGTCACGGCTTACATGTTGCTTGTGCATTTGATAATAACAAAAGCACTTGGGGGAGTCTGGCATACGACGTACCGGTACGTGCTCCTTTCGAATTACCCGAACTGGTAGACAGGAATTCTCGGCTTATTATCGCAAGTATTTACCACAAGGAAATAGCCACCCAGCTAGAGGAAATGAATGTAACCGACTACTACTTTTTTATTGATGGATTTAACTATAAGAGGTGTTTAAACAATGCAGAGTAAAGTGAGCATGGTTGTACCTTGCTACAACAAAGTAAATGACATTGGGGCTATGCTGGAAAGCGTAATTGCACAGGTATGGGATAACATAGAACTAATACTCGTCAATGATGGTTCAAGCGATGGCACCCGAGAAGTGATCACCGAATACGAGCCCAAAATTCGTAACCGGGGATATGAGCTTATTATCGTGGATCAAATAAATGCAGGATGTTGCGCAGCTGTGCATGCCGGCCTAATTAAGATAACAGGAGATTACTTCTGCCTTGTTGACTGCGATGATAGTATCGAACCAGAGTATGTCTCCAAAATGGCTGGTTGGTTGGACGAGCATGAAGATTATGAATGGGCCGCTTGCTCGTACAGGCCATATTTGATACAGAACGGAAATGTTATACCTCAAAAAGTTGTTTCAAGCGCTAACATGGAAAATAATGACCAACTACTAGTCCATCATCTACTAAGAAAAGTTATTACTACTTCATGGATATATATGTCCAGGATGAGTTATGTAAGACGCTGCCGACTGATAGAGAATTTTTGTGTCGAGCGGAAAAGGACGTACGAGCCTCTATTTGCGGTGCCGTTAATGCTTGGTAACGGAAAACTAAAATGCTTTAGCGAGGATCTGTATAGATACAATCGGTTTGCAAGCGATCTATATTTCTTTGATACATTTGAAAAACTTGAAATGTTTTATAATGACTATTCTTATTTATATAAGTGGAGCATCGAACGTGCCGATATTCCACAAGCGGAAAAGAATAAATTATTGGCATTGGATGGTTATGGGAAATCAAAGGATTACTTAAGCCAATTAAACAACTTTGACCCCAATCATCAAGCTATGCAAAATAGAGAGCAGCACTTGGATGCATATTCCATAAAGGCAACGTCTTTAATTGACGAATTATTCCACCCCAAACCACGGCTGGAACCCGGATATTTCAAATCAAAACAGTATATTGAGTTAATGCATATTTTCGATTCCATTATTTTGGAAAATCAACAGAAAGAATTGAAACCGTCGGCTAATTCACGTATTTTCGCTTACGGAGCGCTTGGAGTAGTCGCTGAAAATCTATTACCGATGCTTACGGATACTAGATTAGAGCCCGATTATTATTGGGACATTTCAGCCGAACCTGAGACTTCTATTTTAGGAAAAACGGTCACCAGGCCCAATTTTGATGATCTAAAGAAAGATGATATTATTCTTGTTTTACCTAAATCACCTCAAATATATCAATATGTACAACAAAATTGTGGTTATGCACAAACAATGAATGCAGATGATATTTGGCTATATATCAATAAAAGCAGATACTCTAACGAAATTCCATCAAATTGCAAATTAGTTTATTAGTTACTTAACTTTCGCAACTTAGAGAAAGTGCATCATTATTTGACATGTTGGGGGCTAAACAATATGTTATCAACAGATACAAATAAACGATGGCGTACAGGTTATATCTCGGGTGTCTTCGATATGTTTCATATTGGGCACCTTAATTTAATTCGCCGTTCCAAGGACCGGTGTGACAGGCTGATTGTTGGTGTTCTTACAGATGAGCTGGTAGCCAAGCACAAAAATAAATGGCCAACCATACCTCTTAATGCACGCTTACAGATTGTAGAAGCACTCAAATATGTAGATGAGGTTGATGTCACTACAGAACCCTTGATAAATAAACTTGCCGCATTAGAAAAGTACCGTTTCGATGCAATGTTTAGTGGAGATGACCATGTTGCGGATGGGTGGGCACATGAAGAAAATAAATTAAAAGCATTAGGAGTCGACCTGGTATTTTTCCCATACACCAAAGAAATATCAACCAGTAGTTTGCAAGAGATTACTCTTCCCCCTAAAGCTTTAGAGGCCGATATAGCAAAAAAAATAGATGCTGGATTTCAATACTTGTTTCCCTTTGATAAGGTGAATAAAAAAGAGCGAATCATTATTTATGGAATTGGCAAGGTAGGAGAACAATATTTTCGCCAGCTTTCCGCTTTGAATTTCTGCGAAATTGTTGCATTTGCAGATACTTATGCAAAATCTGGAGATTTGTTCAACGGAAAACGTTGTTTTACCCCTGAGGAAATACGTTTAGTCGAGAATGAATATGACCGTATCATAATTGCTTCTACAGTTTATCATTCACAAATTATATCGCTTTTACGTTCACTAGGAATCGGACCGGGGAGAATAATATGAAAAAAGTGATAACTTACGGGACATTTGATTTATTTCATGAAGGCCACCGTCGATTATTGGAGCGTGCAAAAGCGCTAGGCGACTACCTTATCGTAGGCGTTACAACTGAACAATATGACATTCAAAGAGGAAAAATGAATGTTGTTGACTCCCTAATGCGTCGTATTGATAATGTGCGAAGCTGTGGCTATGCCGATGAAATAATTGTGGAAGATCATGAAAGTCAGAAGATTGGAGACGTTCAAAAGTTTAACATTGATATTTTCGTTGTGGGCTCCGATTGGCGCGGCACATTTGACTATCTAAATGAATATTGCGAGGTTGTATATCTAGAAAGGACAAAAGACATTTCTAGTACAGAACTGCGAATTGAACGAAACAGAACCATCAGGCTTGGTATCGTTGGTAGCGGCCGAATAGCAGAGAGAACAATGGATGAAACGAAATTTGTTAGCGGCATATCTGTGACATCGGTATTTAACCCGCGCTTAAGCAGCGCTAAAGCCTTTGCAAATCATTTTGAACTAGCTAAGGCATTTGATAACTATGAAATGTTTCTTGATGAAGTTGATAGTATTTATATTGCCTCGCCTCACGAAACCCATTATGAATATGCCCGTCAGGCTTTGTTGGCAGGAAAGCATGTGCTTTGCGAAAAACCAATGGTTCTGCGTGAAAACGAAGCGCGTGAGTTGTATGAATTGGCACGGCAAACAGGCCTTGTACTAATGGAAGCTATCAAAACAGCCTATGCTCCTAGCTTTCTCAACCTCCTTGCAATTGCAAAGAGTGGGCGGATCGGAAAAATATATGATGTGGAAGCCACATTCACAAAACTTATACCGAGAGACCCTGATGTCCGGGAATATCACTCCGTAGTCGGAGGCAGTTTTACTGAACTGGCGAGCTATAATTTGCTGCCCATTATGAAGTTGTTGGGAACAAAATTTAATGATGTACGGTTTGATTGTTTTAAAGATTCAAATGATGTAGATATCTATACAAAGGCATATTTCCGCTTTGACGATGCAATTGCTACAGTCAAAACCGGTATAGGTGTGAAAAGCGAAGGACAGTTAATTATTTCCGGAACTAAAGGATATATCCATGTTAAATCACCTTGGTGGCTGACTAAAACATTTGAGGTATGTTACGAAAATCCGGATCAAAATGAAAGCTTTTTCGCACCTTTCCCGGGATATGGAATGCGCTTTGAACTTGCAGACTTTGTTCGAAATATAAGCGAGCCAGCGAGGCGCAATTACAAATTAACTGCCGAAGAGTCCATCTCAATGGCGAGGGTTATAGAGCAGTTTTTGAACATAAGAGGGAATGAATCCTGATAGACTCGCAATTACTTATCTATAGATAACAGAGCGGAAACATTACAATTGAATTGGGATTGTGGCTTTGGCACAACAACCTCCTGAAATTAACAGGCATCTACCTCGCTACATGCCTACAAAAGCAGGCACACAAAAATACTGGGCGGAAAACTTTACGTTTTCTCGCCCAGCCCTTTTATTTTAATGGATTTTTGAATAGCCCAATCCGCCTTCTGCTTGACAAAAATTTTCAACACTATATGTGATTGTTTTTTTCAAAATTCCATGCATCCCGACACATAGAAAGTATATCGCGCTTTGCCATCCACATCAATTCGCTTTGCGCCTTTGCAACATCTGCATAACACAAAGGGATGTCGCCAGATCGCCGTTGAGCAAACTCAATAGGCACTTCTATATTATTTGCCTCTTCAAAGGCTCTTACAAGTTGTAATACACTTGTGCCACGCCCAGTACCCAGATTAAAAACATGAGAACCTCTTTTCATATGGTGCAAAGCCGCCAAGTGGCCCTCCGCAAGATCTACAACGTGAATATAATCGCGAACACCGGTACCATCTATAGTAGAGTAATCGTTTCCGAATATAGTCAGCTTTCCTAGCTTCCTCTTAGCTACTTGAGTAATAAAAGGCATCAGGTTGTTGGGCACACCCCGCGGTATCTCGCCTATTAAGCCACTTTCATGAGCTCCTGCTGGATTGAAATACCGGAGGATGGCCACACAAAGTTCAGGCGAGGACTGAACAATGCTTCTTAATATTTGTTCGCTCATAGCCTTTGTTTCGCCGTATGGATTCGTAGGAGGTAAAAGGCTCATCGATTCGACAAACGGCACCTGGTTGCAGCCGTATACGGTTGCCGAGGAGCTAAAAACAAGTCGGTTTACACCATATTTCTCGCAAGCTTCAATTAGAACTAATGTACCGATGACATTAGTTCTGTAATATCGGGCTGGTTGTTTTATAGACTCACCTACAGATTTTAGCCCAGCAAAATGCATAACAGCATCTATATGGTGATCTGCAAATATTTTATTAACAGAACAACTATCTGTTACATCAATTTGATAAAAGATAACCCCTTTACCAGTAATTTTTTGTACAGCTTGAATATTTTCAATTCTGCTGTTGCACAGATTATCTATTACAATGACTTGATGCCCCGCCTGAAGCAGAGCAATCGATGTATGACAACCTATATACCCTGCCCCACCCGTTACCAGAACATTCATTATCGTTGTCCTCTTTCAAGTTTAGTTCTGCCTAGTACCTTGACCGCGTAGCATTTTAGAATTACCCTCTTAAGTAGAAGTATATGGGAGGGTTACCAATGTACAAAAAATATACGATTGAACTGAGTGCAGAAGAGCGAGAGCAGATTAATCGGTTTGTGCATGACAATAAGACTTCCAAAGGGATCCGCAATCGCTGCCTCATTTTATTATTGGCTGATGAGAGCCAAGGTCCGATTCCGAAGCAGATTGAAATTGCCCAACGTGTCGGTGTCAGCGACGTTACAGTCCATCATACAATTAAAGACTATTGTACGCATGGCTTGGAATCGACACTTCACTATCGGCAGCGTCCTAATCCCGGTCGTCCTGCTGCAATTACCGGCGAAGAGGAAGCTCGCATCATTGCACTGGCATGCTCTGAGCCACCATCCGGATATGCCCGCTGGACGGTACGCCTTCTGACAAGTCGTGTGGTAGAACTGGGCATTATGGAGTCCGTTGGACGGGAAACCATTCGCCAAACGTTAAAAAAACGAAACTTAAGCCTCATTTAAAAAAGCAATGGTGCATACCTGCAAATGCCAATGCTGAATTTGTCGCCCGCATGGAAGACGTGCTTGAAACCTACGCGCTTCCGTATGATCCCGAAATCCCGCTCATTTGTATGGATGAGCAACCTGTGCAACTGCTTGATCATTCTCGCCCGCCAGAGAAGATGAAACCGGGAAAGGTACGCCGGGAAGACTATGAATACGAGCGTAAAGGCAGCTGCACCCTGTTTTTATTCACAGAACCTTTGGCCGGTTGGCGCCATGTTAGTGCCAGCCAAAGACGAACCAAATTGGACTGGGCAGAGCAGGTCCGCGAGCTACTTGAGGTCCATTATCGAAGTGCCAAGCGCATTCGACTCGTTATGGATAACTTGAACACACATACCATTTCGTCGCTGTACGAAACGTTTACGCCTGACGTAGCTCTCTCGTTAGCTAAGCGTTTGGAGATCCATTACACTCCTAAACACGGGAGCTGGCTAAACATCGTTGAAATTGAACTGAGCGCAATGACGATACAATGTCTGCACCGCCGAATTAGCTCAATTGAACAATTACAGCAAGAAGTAACGGCTTGGAAAAACAAGCGCAACCAGGATCAAAAATCGATCCAATGGCATTTCACAACAGAGCAAGCCAGAGGCAAATTAAAGCACTTATATCCTAAAATTTGATGCGGTCAAGGTACTAGGCTGCTAAGGCACCAGTTCAAGATAAGGCCCTCATTAATGTAGCATCGACCGGGATAATATGCTTAAAGCCCAAATAACTCAATCTCTGAAAAACCTCATATTGGTCGCGTTCTTTAATAGCGACAAGGACGACGTAATCTTCTTTAAAACTCGCTAATGTGTCTATTGCTTTTACAGGAAGACCCATTATGTCCAATGGGCTCTCAGGTGAAGATACCGCAAAGCATAGCGTGCGACTCGATTTCTTTTCATCCACGAGATACTGCATAACTCTTTGACCTATAACACCTGCGCCAAAAATAATATTCCCCGAAAAACCCTCTATCGTTTCAAAAAAAATCTTTCTATACATTTGCAAACTCAGGTTTGAATTAATCCACAATCGTTCATCTTTGCTGTCTTTGGATGTTCGCACGTAGAAAGTATCCCGGTCCTGAATGATAGCATGCAAATCGCTAATTTCAAGTGGAGAAAAAAAATCTTCGTTTATTAAGTCACGCTTTTGATCAAACTTCAGTTCTTTTTCCATCTTTAACAGGAACGCATATTGGAATGGAACAGAAAGTCTTTCGTAATTCCACCTATAATTCTTATACTTTACAGCAACATTAATCTCATGCATTCGATTTGAAGCGTCCGGCAATTCGGACAAAAATCTCTCAATTTCGGCATGCTCATCACATACGCAAAATATTTTTGATACCGAATTTATAGAGGAACCTAAGTTATCAATTCTATAGTACAAAAGCCCTTCATCCGTTAAAAAGGCTCGTTTTGCTAAAGCCCATACCTTAAACATAAAAGCTGTGTCCTGATAAGAAGCACCTGGCGTTTCGTTGAATGTAATTTCATTTTCTTTAAGAAAACTTGTTTTGTATATCCCGCTCCATATACTCGCAGTGGTAAGAAAAACAGCCGGATAGTCAGAGGGTGAAAAACAGATATGATAAGGACACCTATCTAAGTTCTCATTCAGAGTAAATGATTTCGGATGGCTCCTGTAACTAAAATAATTAGACTTCACAACCTCTACATCATTGGCATGAGCAATTTTATATAGCTTTTCAAACATGTCAAGCGCAGCAAAATCATCGCTCTCGATAATCCCAATATATTCACCGGTTGCACTCTTTAAGCCTTGGTTCATAGAATGTCCATAACCCGTATTCGGCTTGTCAATAATCTTAATCCGCGTATCCGCTGCAGCATATTCTTGAAGAAGTTGCAGTGAATTATCAGTTGAACCATCATTGATACAAATGATTTCAATATCCCGCAGAGTTTGATTAACAACGCTTTCCAAACATTGTTGCAAATATGGCTCAACATTAAAAACGGGAATAATTACCGATATTTTTACCATAAGGTCTCCTATATCAAAGTTTCATTTTTTTATCTAAATTTAGCCCGGTGAATAATATAGCTATATACCCAAACTCATATTTCTTCCCCTAATCCCGCCAGTTAAATCTCTTATTACTTAAGGCACAAGGCCTTCTAATTTTTTGTTAATTCTCTAATAAATAACAATATATTGTCAGCAAGTTTTTTTATTGCATTAGCATTCAGGTAAAATGGCTCGCAGCCATGCACGAAGTGTTTGTCAGAATAATTTATTTCTTCAGGAATACGAACTACTTTAATCCCTGGAAGATTGTCTTTAAAAAATGAGTAATAATGGCTTAAAATAATGTTTGCTTGATATACATTATTAAATGAATAAGTCATTTCCGTATTTTTGTCTTGATAATTTTCACATAAATAGGATTCTACTAGAATAATTCTCTCTAATGAAAATTTCCTTTTCAGGAGGTCAATCATCATCAAACAACTTTCTTCCCACAACTCTTTACATTCATTACTGTCACGCCGTATAACCGTAAAATCGCGTACAGAAAATGAACTTTGGTCCAATGCCTCACTTCTCGTTACAAAGGAATGATTTATTTTCAAAATATCATATCTTTCTTCCAGGAAGTCGAGCACAATGTAATCATTCTTGCTGCTCTCTAAGTGTTTAAATGTCTTTTCAAAATCCCTTCTCATCATATTGGTCCGAAAGGCATTCGTATGTTTCATTTCAAAGACATGCTCTTCTGACATGAGCGAAATGATACTGGAAAACCCATAATAAGTGGTTTCTTTTTCCGCTATATCAAAATCAAACATAAGATATTGCGCTAGTCTGCTTAAATTGTAGCTTCCCCATACCCATATTTTTTGTTGATATACACGCGCATTATCATCAAAATACTCTTGAAGCACATGCTTGAAACGCGATAATTCTTGTTGGTATTCTTCCACTTCCCACACTTTCTTGACTCGTTTCAAACCATATTTCATATTCAGAAAAGCAAGTGTGGCCAATTGATCTTTATTTGATTCATATATATTAAGTCTTTTAAATTCATTAATTAGACGATGGAATACCTCTGGGTATTGTTTTACATACTCTAAATTATTCATTATGCTTTTGCCGGTATTCACTCTATAATAGTACAATGACTTTTCTACAAAAACTGTGCTAGATGCTAGCCTATCCAATATTGGATAGGTTGCTAAATCCTCGTAAGCACCGAAGGGCATTTTTATATCATATTCGGTAAATAGGTTCTTATTAAATAATCGTCCCCACATATGAGGAAGTAGAAGGTTGGAGGCGGCTCCGCTTTTTTTAATGTTCCCTAATTCTTTTTTACTCTCATCAAACTCTTGGTAATCGCACGTACAAATATCAACATGTTCTCGTTCCATTTTTTCATACATAATCTTTATGAAATCATTGTCTATCCAGTCATCAGAATCTATAAATGTAATATATTTGCCCTTAGAAAGCTGAATTCCACGGTTCCTTGTCAAACCCAATCCGATATTACTATGCTGTACATAGGAGATCCTCTCATCCTTTTGAGCCCACCATTCACAAATACTCCCTGAGCTATCTGTGGAACCGTCATTAAGAACAATCACTTCAATGTTTTGATAACTTTGACTGCATACCGATCCTAGACATTGATCTAGATATAATTCAACGTTGTAGACAGGGATAACAACGGTTATCAAACAGTCCTCTTTAACACCCACCTTATCACATCCAGTCTAGCTTGCCGAAATTAAAATTTGATAATATTTTTAAAACCAAGTTCTTCTAACTTTTCATTTACTTTCTTCTTATACCTCGAAGAAATCCCCAATAGGATAACTACTTCATTTTTATAAGGAATTAAATCATTAATACCAACTACTGGATGCCCCATTAAAAACTTTTTATTAAGTGACACATCAGATACCGCAAAGCAATAAAGAGATTTATCATTTCTATTTAAGAGTTCTAATATATCTTTTGCTACTATCCCAGCGCCATATATAACAACTTTTGAGTGGATTTCTATTTGTCTTACTTTCTCTTCATTCTCTAATAAACCAAGCATAGCCGTATTTCCATTGTTTATATTTGAAATAAAGAGGGAAAACAACTGTCTAAAGTTTTGATGCGATGATGCAATTTTTTCAATATCTTCGATAGCAACATCACCATTTATTTTGAGGTAAGTGTTTTTTAAACTAGTAGAGAGACGAAATAGGTAATCTGCGATAGACTGGTTTACAATATTATTAAATTTTCGCTTTTCCCAAAACATTATGATCTCACAATAGCAAATAAAAACACCTATAAAATTTTTACGAGAAACTGCGGATGTAGTAATAGATTGCTCACGTATACGACGAATAAAGTACTGCTTTTTCAAACAGGATACTCTATTTGCATTAATAAGTGTTAAAAATGAAAATAATTCATCTTCATGAATAATATTTTCATAAAAACTAAAATTATTTTCTTTCAAATAATCTCGTCTCCAAAATTGACGACAAACACTCGCTACCCAATCCCTGTTTGAAATCAAATGGGTAAATAGTGCAGTTCCTGATGCAACATCGGGACAGAGCACATTAAACTCCTCTTTATAAGAATGGAATCGTGTATTAAGTTCTTTATTTTCGAAGAGTAACTGCGCTTCAAAATACACAATGTCCAGGTTCTTTTCTTCGGCATGTATAAACAATTCTTCTATAGCATTTGGAACGATTAAATCATCCGAATCAAGAAAATACACGTATTCCCCTCGTGCATGTGCTAATCCCTGATTTCTTGAATATGATAATCCCCTGTTTTCAGGACTATCAATAATCACAATTCGATTATCCATGTGAGCATACTTTCTTAAAATATCAAGTGAATGGTCGGTAGAAGCATCGTTTATACAAATTATTTCAATATCCCTGAATGTTTGATGTAGTAAACTATTAAGGCAGTCTTTTAAATACAATTCAACATTATACACCGGTACAATAATGGATACCTGGACAGCAGAATTCCTTTCCATAATAATCTCCCTCCTCCCCAGGTTTTTCAAACAGCTTCAACTGTTCGACCTGATAAGGAACCAAACAATTGAAATTCTTGAGCGTTAATCGGAAGAACATTTTTAAAGTTTAGTTCGCTTAATTTATGCGAAATCTCACTATGTAACCCTGTATAGGTAGATATAATTACCAACGCATCCTCTTTAAAACCTGTTAGTTCAGTTATCAACCTTACAGGAATGCCCATAACTTCATTGGGATTATCTACCATTGATGAAACGGCAAAATAATTCATGTTTATTTTTCCAACATCTTTTAAATATTTTGCTACCTTTACGCCCAAGCGTCCTGCTCCATACAAAATAATTGTGTTGAATGATTGTGTATACTTTAAAAATTGCTCCTCTTTAATCTGAATATTACTTGTAAAGGTATCTATTTCATCAGTTTTCAGAAAATAGTTTAATTCTTGCACATCTAAATTGTCAGATAATAACTCCAAATCGATTGATTCATTTATTTGTATCGCTAAAGAAAGTAAATCCTTATCCCCTTCAGCTATGTACTTATAAATAACGGGATATAGCGTTTCATAGCTATGATTTAATATAGTCCTGTGTACTTTATTTAATTTATTTTCTCTAGAAAACTTTAATAAACCTAGCACACCACTAGCCCAGTCTAGAGTTTTCTTAGGTGTAAGTTCAACTGCTTTGTGGCCTACTCTATAACAGTAAACAACGTTGGGAATAGCGTAAAATTCCTCGGCACGTGTCAAAGCTTCAACCAAAAAAGAAACATCCTGATATCTTGTGTACGTCGGAAATAAAATATGTTCCCTTTTCAAAAGATCAACATTATAAATGTACCTGGAAAAAGCATATGGGTACTGATATTCACTAAAGTTCATTCTATCTTCATTGGTGAACGTATAACCCTTTCGCCATCCTGTAAAATAAGTAGTTAAAAAACCTTCTTTAACTTGGCTGAAAGAGCCTCCACAAATTAACACATTTTGCTCCTTTGCCTTAACATATAACAATTCCAATACATTCTCATTAGGATAGTAATCGTCGGGGTCCATAAAAGCAACAAATTCCCCCTTTGCTAAAGCTAACCCTTGATTTCTTGCATTACCAACACCTTTATTTTCCTGATCAATTACAATTAAATGTTCATATTTTGATTGGAAATGTTTTAAAATACTTAGCGAATGATCTGTCGACCCATCATTTATACAAATAATCTCAATTTCATTCAATGTTTGGGATAATACACTCTCTAAACAGGTTCTTAGATACTGTTCGACATTATAAACAGGAATAATAACAGTTAATTTTAATCGCTTAGTAAGCTGCACCAAGCTCCCCCCTGACATTAGAATAATATATTCAAACGTTATTTTTTTTATTGTCCTATGTAATAATAATGTTACCTTCCCCGAAAAAAATCTGCACCGCCTTGTACAGGAAAAGAAACGTAATGTTCTTTACCTGCACCAAATTACAATTGCGACTACAAAATGAGTTTCAGGGAGGCTCGTTCACGATTTAAAAATCATATAATTGTTCTATGTTTTTTATTTGTTTTTTTATATCATAACCCTTATCAATTATAAATTGGTCAACATTATTTCTAACATATCCATTTGAATAAAAAATAATTCTCTCGACCCACTTATCAATTTCCAAAGGAATAAATTCAATGTTCTCTGTTACTGCCACCTCATTTGTGACATTTGAGCTTGATAAACACTTCACACCAGACGCCTGGGCTTCGATTAGAGAAATAGGTAATCCTTCAAACCTTGATGGCAATATAAATAGATCTATAGCTTGCAACAAATAATTAACGTCATTACGTTGCCCCATAAATATAACTTTATCACTAATACCATAGTATTTAACTTTATCAAGAATGCGTTGTTGTGTTGATCCAGTACCAATCAACATAAGCCGTACATTTGATTTAATAGTACAGACTTCTCTGAAGATATCAATAATCATCTCATGGTTTTTGGAATACGCAAATCTACCTACATGCCCGATTACAAAACACTTCTCTAACCCCAATTTTTCTCGGTACTCGGTTCTCTTCTCCTTGTTAAAAGAAAATTCTTCTACATTAATTGCGTTTTTGGCTATTGATATTTGTTTTTTTGGAATTTGATTACCAAACAACCAATCGGCAGCCAACTGTGAGCAAGCCCAAAAATCAGTAGCAAAATCACTTGAAAAAAGTTCCTTTTGTTTTTTGTGAACTTCAAGCGCTTTCTCTCTATCCCTATCGTTTAAAATCTCAACCATTGTGCTATGAGAATGAACAATGACTTTTTTTACCCCAAATTCCAAAGCCAACTTCTCAGCTAAAAAACTCTTCCATAGTGTTGTGTGAAGATGAACAATATCATAGCCTTCCTGTAGGACTTGTTTGAATTCCTTAGTAAACTTTTCTTCATCCTCTTCAACTGAACAAGACAAGTAATGTACTTTACAGCGGTATTGTGTAAGTTCTTCTTCAAAATCGAGTTTTTTACTCAAAGTAGCAAAATCAAATTGAAATCTTTCTTTATTTATAAATTCCCAGTTTTTCATAGCATATTGGGTTACTCCACCTCGGGAATTCGCAATTGGAAATTGTAACACTTTAATTCTTTTCATATGCCTCCAACCCATCAAAATAATAATATTTATTCACAATAATTTATACTTTGGGTTTTCATGAGTAATCACAGAGAATAATGAAATTTTATTATTTCTTCACCAGAATAGTAATACAGTCTATGTTTTCCATTCCCCAATCAATAACTTGTTGCTCTAGTATATCAAACCCATTTCTTTTGGCCATTCTTTTAATATCATTTGAAGATATATTTGATCTCCAGTGAGGATTTTCATGAAAATTATCACTTACACTATTCCCTTGTCCACTTACAACACTATTTAGATTTGAATGATGGATAAAACAATATCCACCAGTCTTCAAAATCCTTGAGAACTCACTGATATAAATATCCATCATTTTGTAATTAAAATGAACCATAGCATCCCAAGAGTAGATGAAATCTAACGTCTCACTCTCAATTGATAATGATTCTGGCTCACTTTGAATATAATCAAAATTTCTTTCATTAATAAATCTTTTGGAACAATAGTCAAGAGCATCTCTTGAAATATCACATAAAATAATTTTTTTATATTTATCTTTTAAAATATTGGCAATCCTTCCTCTTCCACAAGCAAAATCCATGGTTGACCATTCGGAGTTAAACATACTATATTTCTCGAAAATGGGTTTAATGTAATTTTGAAATTGACTCATAGCACCGCTTTCAGCATTGGTATAATAATTACTCCAGTCTCTGTCAATCGCTATCCCTGGCAGAAAACATTCATTGTTTTGAGGTACAATTATTTTCTCATCAGGGATAGATAATTCATTTTTAAGGAATTTTTCCATTTCAACTTTAAATGACTGTGTAGCTAAGACTATAAAATCGAATTCAAAACTCATCAGCTCCGCGGGGTTAAGCACCCTTATTTCTCCAGCAACTAATGTCTTTTCTTTAAACTTCTGATCAACACAAGCCTCGATATGACAGTAAGAGAGACTTAGTACTTGCCTTACAAAACTTTCTCCTATATCACCAGCACCATAAATTATAATATTACTATTACTAGGTATTCTATTAAACGGAAATAACTTGATGTTCATGATCCGTCTCTCCTCCAATATTGCTCACTATTTTCGTTAAGGTTTTTATATTTATGCATTATGTGTATCTCTCCTCAATATTTAGTAAAAGACCCCTCATTTATTAGTTTTTACATAAACGATCTCACACTGACACTGCGTTAGCCTCACTTTCAGTATCGCAGCACTAAGTTTAAATATATTATCGGCGAAATCAGAACATTTAATTAGAAAATCAATCATGGATAATACTGGGTTTAAAATATTTCCCCACTCTTACTATGAAATTGCGCCTAGCCTAACAATGGAAGGCTCATAACCCTCTTGAGCCGCCTTTTTATAGCATTCTACCGCCTTCTGAACAGCCCCCGTCACTTCATAAAACACACCTAGATTATGATAGGCCAAATAACTCCCCGTTCCCAGCACACTATCATATTGGTTGTTCTCGCCTATTTCCAGACAAGTCAGGTAGCAGCGCTCTATTTCGGGCAGCAGATCCATATACTTGGCGGTATGCTTCATGATTAGTTCCAAATAATAAAGCCCCGATACAAAATGGATATCGCTATAGTCTTGCCACCCGCTCCTAGCTGAGCGAACGACCTCAAGAACCTCCTCCAGCTTGCCGCACCCTATAGCGGCATAAACGAGGTCTACGACGATGTTAGGGTAAAACCCTGCCCGCGGGTCTCCATGGCGATAAGCCTGCTCCAAATGGCTGTATGCGGCAGAGTGATCTTCCAATCCGCGATACTCTTTGGCGATTTGATAATGATAGTAAGCATTTGAAGGGTCCGTAGCCAGCACCTTCTGCAAAAGCGGGATATTACGCTGCGAGCGCGTATTTTGATAATAACCGTCATGATTATATTCAATACCAACAATGATGCGCGGCAAATCAGAGTTTAACTGCTCATGGATGACGCCTGAATAGCGCAAATGGCTGGGATACAACCGGGATACAAAGCTTTGCGCGTAAGAGTCTCCCTCTTTTCCTTTGAATTTATCAATAATTTTGACCCGGCCGATTGCCGGCTCCCCCTCTATAAACTGGCGTAAGGCTGGACCGCAATCATTGGTAATATAATCATCGGCATCTAGAACCAGCGACCATCGACAGGTCGTTTTGGACAAAGCAAAATTACGCGCGTCTGAAAAATTGTCCGTCCACTGGAAGTCATATACCGTTGCTCCATAAGACAAGGCAATTTCTTTCGTATTATCGCTGGAACCCGTGTCTACCACTACCATTTCATCCACTAGAGGCTTCACGCTCTCCAAGCATCTGCCAATTACAGCTGCTTCGTTTTTTGCTATCATAACCAATGCTACAGTTGTCATAGAGACCTCCGTTTATTTATATATTGAACCGGAAATTCCGCCTGTATTATTCTCTTCTAACCTTGAAATCCTCTCACGGTACCAAATAATAAATGATATAATAATAGTACATTCACTTCATTATACTTTATTTGACCCCCACGAGGAGAAAACATGACCAAACTATTATCGGTTTGTTTAATTGTAAAAAATGAACAGGATGTCCTTGAACGCTGTTTGAATAGTATTCGAAACCTGGCCGACGAAATTATTGTTGTGGATACAGGATCTACCGATTCCACGAGAGAAATTGCTTTAAAATATACTCCCCACATTTATGACTTCAAATGGGTTAATGACTTTTCAGCGGCGCGTAATGAAAGCCTCCGGCATGCCACAGGAAAATGGATTCTAGTATTGGATGCGGATGAATATATTAATCCAGCAGATGCCGAGCAATTCAGGTGGTTTCTACACGAGACGGATACGTTGGACGATAAAGTCTATTCCATCTCGGTTGTTAGCTATCTAGGGAAATCAGTTCAAAATGCCAATATCTCAACCGCTCCTATCCCAAGACTAATCCCTAACGGTCAAGGGATCGTCTATCAGCGCCCCATACATGAACAGCTTACAGATAAAAATGGCGAGGCATTGGCGGCTTATACGGCCCCCTTCACCGTTTTCCATACGGGTTATTTGCAAGAGATGCTGGATTCCCGTAACAAATCGGAACGCAATCGCCAGATCTTCACTGCACTTAAAGAAAAAACAGGTTTTACACCATATGACCACTTTACCATTGGTAACGAACATGCGGTTAAAGGCGATTTTAAAAAAGCATTATACAGCTATGAAAGAGCATTAAGCAAAGCCGAATCAAACAACCCATGGCGTTGGAATTGTGCTTTCGACATGGTAAGCATCTATGCCAAACAGGACCGCTTGAGCGAAGCATTGGAAGTCGTTAATCGTATTTTCTCCACCCATCTGCAGTACCCGGAATACTATTGTTTGCTTGGGCTTATTTACGAATATGCCGGTCTGAACTCACAAGCCCGGCTTAATTATTTGGCCGCTTACGAAAAGGCGGACAAGTTATCTCAAACCCAGGATACTTTCTGGCTTGTTAACCCTGAGTATGGAACAACCATTCCTCTCATCAAAATGGTTCAATTAGCCCAAAAAGAAAATAACTTGACTGATCTTGTACACTACTCAACCAAGCTTCTGCAGATTAATCCCTATAATTACCCATATTTATTGAATCTCTTAGAGGTATTAACAGTCTCCGACACAACCGAGTCCATTATCGGACTTATGGAGAAGCTATATCCCGAAAATAAACAAAGCGATTACTTTATGCTATTAAGAATATCCATTGGGTTGGGGCAACTAGAACTGGCCAGTTACTATCGCAACAAATTACACGATCAAATTACCGTGCTGGCTAACGACGAAATGAAATGGGCTCTTCTTGAGCAAAATCAAGATCGATTCACCTCCGCAGTCCAAACACTGCCGCGACCGGTGAACGGTCAAGAAAGTATCCTTCTTCTCTTTTTAGGTTCTCAAGTTTTTGGCAGTCCCAATCTGGTCGCCAAGGAAACGATTCACCCTAATTTCCATTCCTACCTGGAACAACTAAACACCATTAACAATTCGGCTATTCAGGATGAATGGATACATCAGCATTCGGCCATCATCTTTACTTACCTATCTGAATTGCTTATTTTGAAACAATATGACTTGTTTGACTCTGCGATTGGAAAGTTTCAGCATCCAGTCATAATCAACCTGTTGGCTGGTTATTTCTATCGGGTCGGCCGTACAGATTTAGCTATTGATTACTTCAATTTATTAGCAGATTGGGATAGCCTTAATGCGGTTAACCATGCCAATTTTGCTATTCTCCATTTCAAAAATAATTTGGTAGCAGAAGGAATTCCATGGCTCGCAACAGCGATTGAAATAGAACCGCAGAACCGCGAATTCTATGGATTACTGTTTACGTGGTGTCAGGATCAAGACACACTGAAGGAGTTCAAAAAACGTTATCTTTCTTTATCCTCCCATCTTGCCAAAATGCCAGCTATTCTGAAGCTATAGCAAAAACACAAAGTCTCTGCCCGATGCAAGGGCAGAGACTTTATAATAACCAGTCTTATCATGGCAGTCTTATTTATTTCCGATAATCTATAAAATAGCTTTCTCCCGCCAGATCCATATCATAACCGGAGCGCTGCTTCCGCGTTTCTTCCAGCTTTTTCAATTGTTGTGCGGCATTATTGCGGTGCTCATGCATGCGCCGGTTAACTTCATTATCCAGCTGGGAAATTAGCTGAATATACATTTTTTCAGTTTCATTTAGAGCGCCGTGCAGGTACAGCTTTTGAATGATACTCTCTCTAAATTCAACAAGTTCGACATAATGCTCATAGGGAACTTCGGTCGTTTCCTCTACAAGCCCACGCGTCTTTTCGTATAAGAAGGCCAGCTCTTGAATCATTTTGACGCCCCTGCTTCAACTTGGCCCCCGCCTTGCTGCTTAATAGCCTGCTTCCAAGCCTCCCGCAACTCCTCGAGATGCGTAATCGCCTGTTCCGCTAACTCCGGCGATTTTTTTGTGTTGGCTTGAATCAGCAGATGGAGCAAATATTCATAAATGGAATAAAGATTTTTGGATATTTCAATATTCGTATCAAGGGAAGCAATTAACTCATGAATAATGGATTGGGCTTTAATAAAAAATTGATTTGCACCGGCATAACGCTGTTGTGAAACTTCGTGAATAGCTTGTTTTGTAAAACGAATAGCTCCATCATACAACATAATAATTAACTGAGCCGGAGTCGCTGTTTGAACAGACGACTCCTGATACTTGTGATATGGGTTATTAATCATAAGTTCCCATCTCCTTATCAACCCAAAAAGCTGGACAGGCTGCTTGATTGTGAATTGAATTTATTAATAGCCGACTCCATAGCCGTAAACTTCTTGTAATATTGTGTTTCCATTGAAAGCAATTGCCTGTTTAGATTCGTAATACGATCGTTAATTTGGCGTTTTTCAGTGCCTAATAATGAATTCTCCAGAAAATTCCCTGTTAAGGCTGTACTAACTTGCGATGTACCCGCTTTATCAGACAAAAGCTTTATCGATTCCATTAGAATATCGCTTACTCTTGTAAATACACCGGAATCCTTATTATTCACTTTTGTATATCCTTCAGCAGGTTTATCCGGTGATTTTGCAGTGAACAACTGCATGATTTGGTCAGGATCACTTTCAATTGCAGCAAGCAGCTTGCTTTCATCTGCAATAACCAGCTTCCCTTTTTCATGCCATTGTCCAGTTGTAATTCCGATGGATTGAATGTTAAAACCTTTTGTTGGTCCAAAATCGCTAATAAGCGCTTCCCGAAGTTTAGACACTGTCTGCGATAAAATACCGTCGTTTTTAAGCAAACCGCTTTTGGCTTTACTATCCCAAAGCTCTGCTTGTTTATCAGTTAGCTCTTCTCGTTGTTCATCTGTCAATGGAGCATAACTACGATATTTATCTTCTCCGAGCTTGCCATTTAGCGTATCAAGAACTTTATTATATTCGGAAATAAAGGTTTTTATATTGTCCAGAATTTTAACGCTGTCAGTAGCAACTGTTATCGTTGAAACTTCATTTAAAGGCGTTTCATGGTTAAGCTGAATAATAACCTCATTAACCGTAATTCTATTATTGGTAGCTGTCATCGTCAAGCCGTTAATTTCAACCTTACTATCACTGCCTGTTGTTGCTGTAGCGATAATTGAATTAGCGGGCGGCGGGGTTACACTGCTATCACTAATATTCCCGCCCTCAAGTGAAATTTTACGCTCCCCGTTTGATTTTGAGGTTAATACAATTTCACCAGTTGCTTCACTGTACAAGGCTGTTACATTGGCTGCTTTATTATTATTAATTTTGGTTAGCAAGGTATTAAGTGTATCGCTGCTATTATAGGAAATTTCAACACTCTTAGGATTTGAAGCATCTGTGTTGTCAACCAGTTTAATGCTGGTTCCTGTAAACCCCAAGTCTGCAAGTGTTGTACTATCAGTTGGTCCATTACCATCTAGTTTTAAATGAATAGATGAAGCTGTTCCCAATTCTTTGACTTTAACATTATATACGCCCGCCGGAGCACCGGTAGATGACGTTGTTACAGAAATGGCGGATGTATTTCCTGTTACAGTCGCTTTTTTGGCATTGATTGCAGAAGACCTACTTAGGTTGTCTTGCAGCTTATTGTTTCTAAGGTCGACCAAAGCCGTGCTGACCGAACGGTACGCTTCCTGCCTATATTCGATACCCAGCGACTTTTGCTGAAGCTTTACTAACGGAGCCCTACGTGCTTCCATCATTTGTTTAACAATGGAATCGATGTCCATTCCTGAAGCCAAGCCAGTCATTCTCATGATATACACCCCATTTCATCTATAGTTATACTTTTGTATCAATAAGCAATCCATTCACTTCAATGAGTTTGGCAACGATATCAAGCGTTTTTTCCGGAGGAATCTCGCGGATCATTTCGCCTGTGTCCGTATTTATGATTTTAATCATGATCGTATTGGTGGCGTCATGCACTGAAAGTTCCGCGCTGGTATGCGGACCTTGCATAGCCTTTATTGCACGGTCGACCATTTTAACCATTTGCTCATCACTAACGGACAGTTTTGAACCTGTTCGCTCTGCCTTCTTTAATTCTGAAGTTGAACGAAGATTATCGCCTTCATCCCTTTGTTTTGGCGCACTATCATAGCTGAAGCTCTCTGCTGCCGCTGGCCTTGTGGAAGATGAGGGTATAGAAGATATTTGGAAGGACATAATTCCACCTCATTTGCAAGGGTAATAGATCAAACTTGATTGAAAAACAAGCTTCTATACAAACAGAGACTTTGGATAAAAATCCAAAGCCTCTGTGTTTGATCCTCAAGCTGTCATTAACGGAGCAACGACAGTACGCCTTGCGGTGCCGAGTTGGCTTGCGCCAGCATCGCTTGCGAGGCTTGCAGCAAAATGTTGTTTTTGGTGAGCTCGACCATTTCCTTCGCCATGTCTGTATCGCGGATACGGGACTCAGCGGCAGTCAGGTTTTCAACAGTTGTACCCAAGTTGTTGGAAGTGTATTCCAGACGGTTTTGAGTAGCACCCAGCTTAGCGCGCTCGGAGGAAACCGCTGTAATAGCGCCCTCGATGGATTGCAACGTCATGGAAGTCAGGGCTGTGGAAGCAGTAAGTCCGCCTACACCTGCAGCGCCATTGGCAGCAGTACCAGTAATCGAAGCCGTGTTAATTCTCTTGATTTCGATTGTTTGAGTGCTGTCGTTAGCTTGGATCTTAACAACAGAACCAGTTGCTGTGGAACCAGCTGTGCCTGCAGTGCTGCTGATGGAAATACCGTTAAATTTGGTATCGTCCAGGATGTTGGAGATTTGAGTGCTGAGCTCGCTAACTTCTGTTTGGATGTTAGCCAGGTCAGTGGAAGAGTAAGTGCCGTTCAACGCTTGAACGTTCAGCTCTTTCATACGAGTCAGCATTGCGCTTACTTCGTTCATTGCGCCCTCAGCCGTTTGTACGAAGGAGATACCGTCTTGTACGTTACGTTGGGATTGCTCCAAGCCGCGGATTTGACCACGCATTTTTTCGGATACTGCCAGACCAGCAGCATCGTCGCCAGCACGGTTAATACGAAGACCGGAAGACAATTTTTCCATGTTTTTACCAGCAGCAGCTGTGTTAAGACCCATGTTACGGTGGTTGTTCAGAGCGGTAATGTTGTGATTAATACGCATTGATATTTCCTCCTTGAATGTTGGTTATATTTCCCACGTCCGTGTGGTAAACTGATTCAGGTCGGCCGCCCTTATCAGCCCTATGTACTATATCGGCAGTCCCGCGTCAAACGTTTATAGCTTTTTTAGATTTTTAATTTCACCAAATTGTCTTAGCAAATCTTCTTTGGAAATGGCCGAATGCTCGGCCGAAACATTGGTCCGCTCGACCTCAGCGTAGAGTTCTTTTCGCAAAATCCCCACCTCTTTGGGGGCTTTTATCCCGACTTTGACCACATCATTGGAAACCTCCAGTATGGTCACCTCTATATCGCCGTTTATGATCAGGGACTCCCCACTTTTCCTGCTAAGCACCAACATCCTATCTTCCTCCTTCGGCCGAAACTTCACCTGCAAATAACGGATGATGAATGGAGTATTTCCCATCGGGCAATATATATTGCGCGCCTTGCTTAAGATGGGTATTCAATATAATGGGGGCGCCCAAATTGATTGTAGCGGATGCCAACTCATTCCGGACAGAAATAATAGTTACGATTTTTACATGCTGCTCATTCTCTAGACCAAGACTTTCTTGAATTTCCTCTGGCAGCGTGAACTCATAACTTTCCAGAAAATCAAAAGGAGATACGACAATAAAAGATACGTCTCCATGATCAGCGGACTGCAGATACATGAACGGGCTGTCCTCAACTTCAATGACGGCATATCTCTGCACATGACGGAATCCCGGTATCCCTTGTTCAAAATGAAACAGCTCGTCCTCTTTAACGTCCAACTCTCCAAATCTTGAGGTTTGCACCAGCATGATGTCACTCTCCTTCTTTTTTCAAACAACCCCATCCGCCCCTGGTCAAAAGAAAAAGCTATGATCATCTCGATGGATTCATAGCTCCTTGTTTTAATTTCTATTATGGCATGGTTACAGGGTCAAATCAATTTGCGGCGATGTAATATGAACCGCCGGATATTGAGCCATGGATATGTTCACTCCGCCACGTTGATAGTTGATTTCAGGCTTATTCGGAACAATGGAAACCTCGGCTTTGCCAGGCGTTATTCGAATATCCGGCGGTGTAATTTGAACATTAAAGCTCAAATTTAACACCGAGGCATCCCCGTACACCTGCAGTTTGGGCGGTTTCCGAAACAAGCTTTGTCTGGCAATGTTCGGAATGGGATCAGTAGCCTGAGTCAAGTCTCCAATCTGATTGTAGTCCTGAACGGTCTGATTAATCGCATCCTGAACGAACTGGCCGAATTGATTATACAGCCGGTTCATAAACGAAAGCGAACCTCCGCCATTTAAAGCATCCCACGTTTTCGTCATATCCGCCATAACGACCGGTTGTTCCGTTTTGACGTCAATAACCGTTTGTGTCGTTTTTATGTCTATGGAAGCTTTTTTCTGAGTAATATGATATTCGCCCAGCTTTGATGAAATATCCAGCCTAGCCGGTGTTTGCCTGATATCAAGTTGTGGAAGTCTCATAGCTACCTCAGAAAGTCTACCAGCGATTTGCTAATCACTTTTGCCCCAACTGAGAGGGAAGCCTGGTAAATATTTTCGTTGATTTGGGCATCGATCAACAGTTTTTCAAAATCGGCATCCTCGGTTCTGGACTTCATATCCGTCAGGTTAATGCCCAAATCCTCCAAACGATTCTGAGTCAGCTCAAGTCTGTTGACCCGCGCGCCAACTTCAGACCGGAGACTTAGCATACGGTCCATGCTGGATTCGATATTGCCAATCTCCGAACTTACCGCGGAGTAATCACCGGATGTCAACCCTGCCATAATACGGTCAATAACTGAAAAGACATTATCTCCGTCACCGGTAGGATCAGCATTGCCAAAAACCTGCGCAGCCGAAAAGTTGATATCGATCCTTACGTTTGCTCCGATCGAGTAGTTGACAATTCCGCTATCCGCATCAACGGTTTTTGCGTCAAAGCCTGCAGCATTTTTATCAAACGGAGCTTCATTGAACTGCTCCCCGTTAAAAATGTATTTCCCGTTAATTGTACTGTTGCCGATTTCGATCAATTGGGTTTTCAACTGATCGATTTCGTTTTTGATATTTTCGAGGGCGATACCAGGGTTCGTTCCGTTAGCCCCTTGAGTAGTAAGTTCCTTAATGCGCTGCAGCACATCTCCAGCTTGACCAAGCACCGTATCATTAAAATCCAGCCAAGATAACGCAGAATCAACATTTTTCTTATATTGATCATTAGCGGAAATTTCTGCCCGATAGCGAAGAGAATACGTGATGCCTACCGGATCATCGGATGCCTTGTTGATCTTCCGGCCGGTTGTTGTTTGCATCTGAATCTGATCCATCTGAGACATGTTGCGGTTTAAATTGCGCATGAGCTGCAAATGCATCATGCCTTGGGTAACGCGAAGCGTCATCGCTGTTGCCTCCTTATGCCCTTGTATGCAAGCTGATCGTATAGGCAGCCTGCCTTGCCTCAAAAAATGTGATGAATATCCGAAGTCGCATCACTACATGCGCTTTTACATCATTACAAGCCTACGCGGCCCGTACCGTTGATCAGCTTGTTCAGCAGCTCGTCAAAGGTGGTCATAAACCGCGCCGACGCGCTGTATGCATATTGATATTTAATCAAGTCCGACATTTCCTCGTCCAACGATACGCCGCTAATGGACTTCCGGTTGCTTTCGACCTGATCCAATTGTGTTTGCGTATTCGTATAGAGACGGTCCGCTTCTTGGCTTTGAACGCCCAACGCGCCAACAACCGCGCTATAAAAATCGTTAATCGTTGCGTTTGTAATACCGCCGCCTTGAGCGGTTTCATCAAAGGCAAACTTGATATTCTGAAGCTCGGACATCAGAAGCGCAAGGCCGTTATTGCCTTTGACCACAGTTGTGCCCGCGGCATCTGTCGTTGTCCGAAGCGAGGTTGCAACCTTATTGGAGTCTGCTGCAATAACAGGATTAACCGCATAACTCCAGCCCGTTAAGGAATTGGGATCGGCTGTAAAAGTGAAAAAGTCTAGACCGGCCGCAGCGGGATCTTCAAGCGTATACCCCAGCTTGTGCAGACCGTTAATGCCGTTTACCGTGATCGTCTCCGGGGAAGTAATTGGCGTTGTTGTACCCGGTTTTACCGTTCCCGCAGGAAGCGTAACCTCGAACTCGCCATTAGCCAATGTGTTAGCCAGCGTATGTATCTGCTTTGCGAACTCGGTTACATAAGTATCGCGAGACACGATCATTCCGTAAGCCTCGCCGCCGGTTAATGCCCCGGTTGTAAAAGCCGTCTCCAATTGCGCAGCGCTTAGCGGGTTGACTGTTGTGCCCTCAAGCAGGTTCACGGCACCCATGTTGATGTTATAGCCAAGATCCGTTTCCGATACGGTAATGTTAACGATTTTGGACAGCTTATCGCTCATCAGGTCGCGCTGATCGCGCAAGTCGTTGGCATCATCGCCTAACGATTCAATGCGGCGAATTTCCTGGTTCAAGGAAGAGATGGTGGAGAGAAGTGAATTGGCCTCTGTGGCCTTTACTTCAATATTGGACGTCAGGTCTGCGTGCATATTCGTTAGTTGACGATTAAACTCATTAAAA
The DNA here is from genome assembly GCF_054551715.1 of Paenibacillus sp. CAU 1782. Taxonomy (NCBI): domain Bacteria; kingdom Bacillati; phylum Bacillota; class Bacilli; order Caryophanales; family Paenibacillaceae; genus Paenibacillus; species Paenibacillus sp. CAU 1782. The sequence goes on from NZ_JBTOLL010000022.1 coordinate 84,288, forward strand.
GTGTCCGTCAATGCCTTGGAGGTTTCAACAAGGATTTCCCGCCCTGTTACGTTCTCGGGGTCCTTGCTCAAATCGGACCATGAGCTCCAAAATTTCTCGATAACGCCGCGAAGACCGTAATCTGACGGCTCATTTACGATGCCTTCAAGCTTTTTCAGGGTATCCGTTTGAATAGAAAGACTGCCCACGCCTTGATTTTGCTCACGGTATTGCAAATCCAGAAATGCATTCCGGATTCGGGTAATGGAAGTGAACTCAACGCCCGTGCCCAGTTGACCCGGCGCATTGGAGCGGTTCATGCCGTAGGCATCAATAGGTCGCGCGGCCACCATGCTGACCTTCTGGCGCGAATAACCTTCCGTATTGGCATTGGAAATATTATGTCCGACTGTATTGATAGCGGCCTGTTGGGTAAACAAGCTCCGTTTTGCCGTCTCCAGTGAGTGGAAGGTCGATCTCATTCATTCATCCCCTTTATGTGCGTGTTCAAAAGTTCATTTTTTTTAGGCCCTGGAATCAAACCAGGTCCTTTGCTTATTGGCACCCGATTGATTCATGGGATGCTGGTAGACCACATCCTCGCTTGGGTCCTCGACCATCAGGCTGATCGAGAAGTTGATATAATCCAGCGATTGCTGAATCAGCTGCTGGTTGGTGTCGTTGTAGTGCTTTAATTCCTTCAGCATTTCCGTCAACTCGTTGGACAGTGTCATTAATGCCTGCTTTTCTTCAGGCTGGTTGACGGATTTGATCAGGTCGGACAAAATGCCGGAACGGTTGCGGAAACCGATTTCCTTGAAATATTTTGCGGTAGACAGCAGTCTTTTGGTTTCAAGCTCGTCTGCTTGCGCTGTAAGGAGCTTTTCTTTTTGGGTCAGGACGTTCAATTGGACCACGTCGTTTTTCATAATCAGGTCTTTTTTTCCTTTTTCGCACTCCAAAATCCGCTCATACAGCCCCAACTGCTGCTGCAAAATAGCTATGATGCCTGCTATCAACATCAGACTTTTCCCCCGTCCCGCTGTTCTCAGTTATCGCGCAAATAAGGAAGCAGCTTCTCTGCGATTTTTCCGGCATCCACATGATAGGTACCCGAAGATACCGATTGCTTGAGCCCTTGAATATGTTGACTTCTATCCGTCTCATTAAGCTTGCTCGTGCTCAACATCTCCTTGGCGGCCGCGGAAATTTGAACCTCGTCCTTCTTTTTCGGAATCCGGGAATCCGTGGTCCTGATTTCGTTTTGCTTTTGATAAAGATTAGCCGCGCCGATTCGATTGCTTTCATTTATCTTCAATTCCATCACCTCATTATTTACAGAAACTAAAAAAGCCGATTACCTTATGCAAGTATTATCGGCTCTTTTGCTGTATTATTGAATAGCAAGTTTTTGGCTTACAAACTTTAGTATCTGTCTTTGTAACGGTCTATCCCTTTGTAGGAGTTGTCCGCTTTGGATCCCTGAGAATCTGCCTGCTTCCTGCTTCTCTCTTCGTCGATCATTTTGCGCGTATCCTTCGTCAGCCTTGATCTGCATCCATCGCACAAATTGCTTTCCCTGATCAACGTTCCGCACGACTCGCAAGGGTAAGACATGTTCGGCGCATTCATGATGGAGATTCGCCCTTCGCGAACGAATTTTGTAATTTGCTTGATGGAGACCCCTGTCATTTCCGAAAGCTCGCTTATAATAGCTCCCTTGTTCTGACGCAAATAATCGGCGCAAAGCTGATATTCTCTATCAATATCCCGAATGCACACCGGGCATACATCGCGAAAGCTCCGATTAAATAACCGGCCGCAGCGAGGGCAATTTTCCAAACTCATTATTTCATCCCCCTAACAAAATAAAAATATCTCTACTTCATTATTAACGGAAATTGCAAGCCATTTCATAAATGAACGGCAGGCGTTTCCCGGTAAAACGTATCCTTCCGGCATTACATAATTTCACGATTGAATCCAAAAACAATTCATTAATTAAACGACAATCCGTTCCTGCACAAGTGACGGTGCCTTTACTATACGGCAATCTTCTTGGAACAGTATATCATTTTTTTGCCTATGAATCACGCATTTACAGGCGATAGAGCAGAGATTTAAGGCTTGGTCAGGATCTCGCCCACGTCGCCACGTAGACAGCAGCGGTCCCCCCGCTTCCATCCCGAAGCGCTTTTGCGCAGGCTTCCGCGGTGCTGCCTGTTGTATAGATATCATCCACTAACAAAATATGTAGTCCTCTCCCTCGATCCAATGCTATTTGCCGGACATAGCTGCTGCTTTGCTGCTTCATTTCAAACAAGCTTTCTGTTTCAACAAGCCTTTCGCGCCTGGTTTTAAAGCTCATTTTACCGGCATGCCTGGTACGCTGGAGCGTTGCCAATGCATGCAGCCCAAGATTCCCTGCTAAATGGCGCGCGATCTCCTCCGCCTGATTAAAGCCGCGCTCTGTCGCCCTCTCCTCGCTGACCGGCACATAGGTGATGAAGTCCCATCTCTTAATCCCCATTTGACGCATCAATAGAGCGCAGGCAGGAAGCAGCATCTCTCCCAATAACGGCGCCAACCGCTCCTGCCCCCGGTATTTGTACAATGCAAGCCATTCCCTCATTGCCGGATCATAAGCTACGGCGCTTCGATTCATGACAAAAGAACGCCGGCTTCTCCGACTGCAATCTTCGCAGTGAACACCGCGCCCGCAGACGGGGCATACAATGCGCGCCATCCAGGGGATGGACTTTAAGCAGCTTGAGCAAAGAGATGCCGCCATAAGCGGCAAGTCCGGATACCCGTAAGGGAGATTGCTATCCCGATTTCGCCCCGCCCTTTTGGGCTTGCTGCAGACCAGGCATTCCGTTGACGCTGGCGCAAGCAATGCCATGGATTCATGCAGTATTTTCCTCGTAAACCTGGAAGTCAAATGATAAAACCAATCTAAGCTCATTGTTTACCTCACCCCTTTACTATCGCAAATAACCCTTGCGGCGGGCTGTCTTATTCATGCCGGCAATATGTCTGACGGCACGTAGCTGCGACTCATTACGTTCCTTGGCGAAAAAGGCGACTCTGCCAAAAGGATCGTCGGCTGACCGTCCGGCTCTGCCAGCCATTTGAACAAGCGAGGCTTCGTCGAACAAACGGCCGTCGGCATCCAGAATGTAGACGTCGCTGCGCGGAATCGTTACCCCCCGCTCCAGAATCGTGGTTGTCACCAGGACTCTAATATCGCAAGCTCTGAACCGTTTGACTTTTTCGGCCCGTTCCGGGTCTTGCGACGAGGTTGCGGCTACAAGCCGACATGGCAATTCTTGAGCAAGCAGTGCCGCCATTTCTTCGGTCTGGGCGATTCGCTGGACAAACACAAAACATTGCGCTCCCCGCTCAATCGATTCCCGCAATGCTTTTAAAAGGGCAGGCGGAACCTTTCTTCCGGCGAGCATTGCCGCAACAGGGGGAGATGCCGTTAGCCTCGGAACAGGCAATGGATGGCGATGGTAACGAACGGGCACTCGCGCATGCGCCAAACGCCCGCTCCTTGCCGCTGCTTGCATTTCTCTCGGAGGCGTAGCCGATAACAGGACGGTCGGGCCGCCCGGCAACCCGCATTTTCCCGCGGCATAATGAAGCATGGGATCGCCGTGATACGGGAATCCATACAGCATAATATGTATACAATAAGTTATGCACAACTGTTGATAAGTTAGTGAAAAAGGGGCTATAGCAGCCCCAATTGTTTTGCAAAGTTCGCTCCGGCTAAAAGTTTA
>NZ_JBTOLL010000023.1:0-77107 GCF_054551715.1 Paenibacillus sp. CAU 1782
ATACCTCTAATCCAGGGGGCTGGCCCCCAGCTATTTATCGCGAAAGAGTGCTATCACAAGCAGCCTAGTAACGGGATTTCTGTATGAGTGTGTTTTCAAACTGCACTTTTATTGACAACTCCATACGGTATTTGTGAAGGACGGGCGGCTGGAGTTAGACAACAACCGGAGCGACGAGCGATCAAGCCTTTTGTGATTGGTCGAAAAAACTAGGTAGTTTTCCATACGTCCAAGTGAGCGAAGGTCAGCGCCCTCACATAATGTCTGATCGAGACGGGAAAGGAAAACGGACTATAGCCCTACGAGTACCTGCGCTACGTGCTGGAGCAACTGCCACAGTTGCTCAGTTCGAAGGACGTTCAAGCGCTGGATGCGTTATTACTATGGTCTCCACCCTTGCCCGCGGAGCTGCGAAACCGCCGAATTCATAGAAACAATTGCAAATAGCCCCGATTCACTATGGAATTGAGGCTATTTGCATTCCCTCGTCTAATATAAGCATCTCCTGGAGTTAACAACTTACCAGCTAGTCCTTATTTGACGCTTACAATTATTAATTAAGTCAAAAGGGTACGTGCCTCCCTCTCCTTCCACTGTTTGATTCAATTCATAAAATTCAGTAATCGCTCTTTGAGCGCGTCTACATTCTTCTTTTCAAACTCACACTGCCAAATAACAAGATATCTCCAACCCTTTAATTGTAACTCATCATAACTGTCGCTATCACTCATTCTATTGTTAGCTAACTTTTCTTGCCAAAACTCATAGTTTCGTAAGGGTAAAGATCCCCAAGGGCAATCATGTCCATGCCAAAAACATCCATTAATGAAAATCGCCCTTTTCAAAATCGGATATACGATATCAGGTGAACAATTTAAATCAGAAGTAGAAAAGCGATATCGATTGTATCCGAGTTTGCATAGCAACACACGGACAAATAGCTCTGGTTTTGCACCTTTATATCTCGCAGTTCGCATAATCTGAGATCGTTTTTCTTCGCTAGAAAGATTTGGCATAAAGATTCCATCTAAATGTTCTTTAATACATAAAGCTTGCTGTTTACAGAACTCTGGCGGCAAAGCATTTCCAATCATCAACGCGAGCGCGCCTCTTGAAATATTCAATGGGAACATATAATTTATCGGAAAGGTTTGGAGCAATGCTGCTTCTCTTGCTGTTATTGTTCTGTTTTCCTTCGGATGCAAAAACCGCCCCTTAGATGGATTAAGACACCCTCCCGTTATCGTTGATGAGACATCGTCCCAGCGCAAACGTCCATACACATCCTTGAAGCCAATACCAGGTTGTTTATGACATTCTAAGGTGTACTCATCTGGCAGATCGCTTCTACTTCCTCCGTCATGTGGAGTAAGCTCAATTTGTCTTTGCACTTTATCAGTATGTTTTGGATAAATTCTATGAACCGGGTCGCTTGTTGTAACTGGATCCTCTAAGTTCTGTATAGTTGTCCGCACAGTTACTAAGTGACTTTTTCCAGGTTTTATCTGCACGCTACCGATTAATGAACCAAGCATCACCAAACGTTTTCTTCGCTGAGGCACACCATATTTCGCAACGTTGACAACCTTATAATCTATTTCATACCCTAATCGCTTTAGCTTTCTTGCCACTTGTTTGAAATCATCATACTCTATAAGTGCTGGAACGTTTTCAAGCATGATCGTTACGGGGCGCAGTTCTTCAACAAAGCGATAAAACTCATGAATCAGTTTGTTTCGCGGATCACTAATTGCCCCTTTTTTGTTTTTTCTCCTCATGGAAGAAAACCCTTGGCACGGAGGACATGCTGCTAAAAGATGTAAAGGCCCCCCCTTTAAAAGCTTAACTATATCATTAGTAGAGACGTTACGAATGTCATCGTGAAATAAATATGAAGTATCTTTGTGATTCATTTCATAAGCTAAAGCAGCATTATCGTCCAGTTCGATCCCCGCAATTACGTTAAATCCTGCTTGTCGAAGCCCTTCCGTCATGCCTCCACAGCCGCAAAACAAATCAACTGCCGTGTAATCTAACACTAATCATCACCCAGTCACCCTTTAGAAATCCATTCACTATAAAATCCAATATTCTTGTGATCAAACGTACCGATTAACATCGCACGGTCAAGTAAAACATTAAACTCTTCACAACTTGTCTCTGGCAAAAGCGAGCATGCGTGACAAGCAGCCATATTCAGAGCATCGCGTCCCTGCCCTTGCTCTGTACAAATGCAGACAGGGTCATTTGAACATATCACGCATCCTTCAACAGCCTTCTTGAATACCTTAGGCAACGCATCCGGTCTCCCTTGGCGAACCAAGCCGCCTAAAGTTCCTTCTGAATCACCAGAAGCGGTATAGATGAATATACCAGCCATTTCTTTTCCTTCTTCTTCTGACGCACAATAAATCCGCTCACGTAAAGACGCAACGTTATAGCCGCACTCAAAACTAAGCTGGCGGATCAGAACATGCGCCAGTGTATGCAAAAAAACAAATTGCGGCGATATAACTCTTGAAATCAATTCGCCTTTAAACGTTGATGAGTAGTTACCGTTTATCTCACGCCCCCTTTTTTGTATAGTTGGCTGAGTCTCTGTCCAATCATCAAGCGCTTTTTTGTCAAACTCTATAAATATCCCCTCTCCGCGCACTTCATAAGCGGGATACCAAGGAGTTTCTGGTTCTTTTACAGCCACAAAACCGGAAGTATTCTCTCCCGTATCCGAGGAATCGGAAGGATTAATCCGTGTAAAACCTGTAAGCGCGCGCACTTCTCGAATCTTATGAATGAGAGATACGCTTTTTAATCCAGGGATTTGATACTTTTTAATATCCATACCCTTCCGAACAAAATCGTCTGTATCCAGACTTGGCTTTGACACGATACCAGTAAGCGCATCAAACTCTTCTGCGCGGTATTTTACGCTGTCCGTTTGATACTTTAAATCACCTGCTTGGGAATGAAGTGTAAGTTTCCGCTCTATAATAGGTTTGATGATTTCAGTTGGAGCTAAGATTTGTAACGAAATGTTACTAGCCCACCTATCTAACTGTCTTTTTATGCGTTCATTAATTTCTTCATCGGAAGAGCCTTCTTCTTTATAGCCCGCGATTTTGATTTGACAATCCGAATAAGCAGCACTTTTTTCTATGGAATTGTTCAATTGATCCGAATATGGCGGTATTACTAAAGAACTCACGGTTTTAGGGAAATATACCGATGAAGCGCCTCTTTGCATGGCACGAGGATGTGTTCCGCATATAACTGAATGGTGCTTCCACGGTTGGTTTCCACTACATAAAAAATCATCTGCTCCATCCCGTTCATCTAAACGGGCAAAAATTGTAGCATCAAAAGCCTCATATAGCGTTGCTCTTGCCTCGCAATTAGTACATTTTAAGCTGATACCCTCTAAACCTGCAGTAGCTGTTGTTCCTGTACTTAAAGTAAGTTGTGGATTATCGCAAACCTTTTTAGGGCCGCCATGTCTTCTGCGATGCGTCCACCTTACCCAAGGAAAGTCATCTATATGACCGTGCTCACACACTACAACAATACGCGCGACAACAAGATCTTGCGGACATTCAGAGCAACGCGGCGTTTTCATATAAGGATCGCGATCTAATTGTTTACTTGAAGACTTTCTTTTGTATTCCTTATACCAGTCTTTGATGGGTTGAAATCGCCGGCATTTTGGACAAAAATACCATTGGGGGAATCTGACATAAGAAATTCCCTCACGAAATTGCGGTTCATCACTACCGCCTGGCATGCCTAGATAATCTACTCCAAGGGCTCGCTGGAGACGCTCATCATAAATTCGAATAACTTTATCAGCCCAATACTCAGGGGCAGCCGTCATCAACGTCTGGTCCGGAAAATCAACCATAGCGCCCACTCCATATTGAAGAATAGCTTGAGAACTCCGAACGTTATACTTAATCCGCTCTGATGGATTGGCAAAAACAATTCTGTCTTTAGGAGAAAGCATATGGCTCATAGTTCATCCTCCCAAACCAATATATTTGCAGCAATACTCTGATCTACATTTCGCATCGAGGTCATTGTCTCGTAAGCCGGATCGCTTGCAGATGTTCCGAATACCTTTAATAGTCTCTTTTGATCACTAGCGGGAGACTTCATCATGAAGCGGTCGCCATAATAAAAATTTTGTCCTCCAGCAATTTTGACACGCTCATGCCATTCCGAGACAACTTCATTAATACGCGATTCAATTTCATTCTTATCGTCTTCAAGTTCTCCCCATGTTCGAGTGTTAATTTTATCCACCCGCTCAAGAATGTAGGCGCGTATTTTTTCTAAATCGTCTTTCAAATACTCTGGATTAAACATTGCTGCATCTTGATCGTTTGAAAGTCCGTATAAATGCCTCACCATAGATACAATAACCGCATGTAACGCTCGATCACGGGCAGGTTTAGAGAAAGGGGTAGCTCCTGTCGGCTCTACAAAACGATAAAAAGACTCGTGGTAAGATTTGAATTGCTCATAGTGTGAACGATCTCTACTTTTGGTGCCATCGTAAAGAGTGATAGCCAGGCCTGGATACGAACGCCCTATGCGACTAGAAGCTTGTATATATTCACTAGTTAACTTGGGTTGTCCCACAATGAGCATCACATTCAATCGAGCCACATCCACGCCAACCGAAATCATGTTTGTGGCAAGCAAGGTGTGAATCGCCCATTTTCTATTGGCTATGTTATTTTGAGAGTATTCAACCCGTTCCAGTTTTTCCAATGTTTCATTCAGTTCGGATGTAGATATTCTACTTGTTAGTTCCGAAGCTTCGCCTATCACCCTTCCACGGCTCAAGCCAAAGCGATAAGCTGTTCTCTTAATAAAATCCTTTACGTCATCGTCAATCATTGTCCGACATTTTCCCAAATCCCTTAAACTATTAAAATAAATCGCCAATGTCCATAGTTTATCCTTGACTTCATCAGGGATCTCCATCATATCTACGCGCTGCAAAATCGCTGCAATAGCTCGTATCTCCATCATAGCTTTTGTCTTACCCGCAGGCATAATACCGATATATATACGTCCATATTTTTGTTCTTCCACAGAAATCTTTGCCTCACGCGCAAAATATGAATCATCAGCATTTAAGCCAGATGGCGGAAACTGACGCACTTCTCGATTATATAATACTGAGCATTGCTCCTTTGCTCTACGAATGGTAGCCGTCGAAGTAATAATTTTCGGCTTAACGCCTTTTGCCGAACACAGAGCGTCTACTACAGTTTCGTATAATCCAACCATTGTACCCAATGGTCCCGAGATCAAATGCAGTTCATCCTGTATAATGAGTTCCGGAGTCCGATCTTGGTTATTTAATCCGGTTGCAAAAAATGATCCGACATCGTTTTTCCACGGCAGCATAGCAAACTTATCCACTGTACCAAACAGTAAAGTGGGCGGTGAAGCGTATAGTTCTTCGTCGACTACCTGAATAGGAAGTTTCAAGCTGTAGTCACAATCATCTTGTGGACAACAAAGATAAAAATGTTTATTATTTCTAAGCCGATAACCCCATTCTCCGATGACTTTACCTTCTGGGCTTACGTCCTTAACCATTTTTGTCCCGCACCAAGGACATTTCAAAATCTGGAACTTATTATTTCGGTCTTTTGCATACCGGACTTGTGAAGCGTCCTTGGCATTACGTAGTTTCTCCAAATGCTCTTTCGCTCCATATGAATCTTTTGAACCTACATTTTTGTTAGGGGTGTGGTCGCCACCTATCCACAATCCAATAGAAATCGCTTCCTTGCCTAGTGGATACGCCAAATATTTCTTCTTTGATAATGAGTCTTTGCGAATAGCTTCGCAAGCGCATATCAATGTCGCCGCGCGAACAAATTGTTGCGCGGCCAAAAGACGTAACGTATAACGCATGATGACCGTTGTCCCACCCGCACTTTCAGGAAACGCCAATCGTCTATAGAAGATTGTAAAGGCGGTTAGGCCCAAGTATGCCTCCGTTTTGCCGCCACCGGTAGGAAACCAGATTAAGTCTACAATGTCGCGTTCTTTACAATCAGGGTTTACAATAGATTGAATACTCATAAGAAAAAAAGCAAGCTGAAACGGTCTCCATTCATATAAGTCTCGTTCTTCATAGTAATCTAGCGACTTAATTTGCTGCTGGAGTTCATCATCACCAGGATATTTATCCTTTTCTTGAAACTTAAGATGGATACGTTGCATAAACATTGCTCGGTTCGCCAATTGAAACGATTGTGCAATCATTGAATTCTCTTCTAAAAGACGCAACCCTGCATTCATGCGTTCACAAGCTTCTATACAGTTGGCAATATGTTCTTTCGCTTTTTCTTGAAAACGTACTGCGACCCGGCTCTTGTCCGTACTCATTTTAAGCAACTCATCTATCCACTCTGAGTAGGAATCGACAAGCGTTCTTATTGTAGAAACTTTTTCCCCTACAGTAGCAGGGTGTAGGTCGGATAAATATTTCATAGAAAGACATTTCTGGTTTACTGAGGAATTCGCAATGCCAAAGTCCATTTGTGGAACTTCAATTCGCGGAAAAAAGTCTGTAGCGATATAGCCTAATCCGCTGCAGTTGATATCCCAGCTTACGGATGTCCCATGACCAGTGCCATACACTTTTCTATTACGATATAATAGAGCTAGGGATTGTTCTTCTTCATCCTCACTGTGTCCATTGGAAAGTCGTGTATACTCACAGAATCGGTAAGGAGTATCTTCAGAAACAGCAACTTTGATTTGAGGCTGGAAAATCGAGTTCGTGCCATTATAGCTTCCATAAACGTCATTGACCATCATAATTGTGATGGAGTAAATTTCCGGGGCAATCTGCTTCCTCAATGCAGAAATTTTAACGCTCGTACCATCCACAGCACTCTCATTCACATAATCTAACGAAGTAAAATTAATATCAACATCTATTTCATGGGGAGTTCGTATAAAACCATTTCGTCCAAACTGGTTACATAGCGTAATCAGCGGTTCTTTTAATGCAGCGCCTTCCGTAAGGTTTTCATCACTGTTGAAAATCTGATACACATATTTCTTTTGTAAAGGCTGTATAAGCTTTAATAGCAATTTTTCACGATCAACCTGAACATATTGCTGGAATTGCACTGGAAGTTCATAACTATCATCAGCAGCAAGTTTAAATGAAACGGCACAATCGGATAATAACGGCTTTTTATACGTGCCAAATTGGACATTAGCAATTATATGATCGCTATTGCCATGGACGAAAAAAGTAAACCCCATTGAAGACGGCATATTTTGTGCAGATAAATTTATTTCTTCATCTAAAGATTCTTCATCAGGAATGTTGACAACTTCTTGATGTTTATCGGAAACTGGTTCCAGCGGCAAAGCAACATCTTCTACATCGTCAACATCAGTAAAACTATTCTCTCTCGGCCTCGCACTGTCGTTATTATCGACCATGTATTTTTCTTTCTGAGGAAATAGTATCCCGACTGAATAGCGCACTTCTGGTAAATCGGTTATTATTTCATGCGCTTCATCCGGTATTGAATGCTCCGATCCAGGACCTAGCAGTTCTTTACGAAATTCTTCAATCATCCGATTACGCGCAGTGTAAATTTGTTTTTTGATTTCTGCAGCGGCCATATAATAATTCCCCCTTGTTTTATAATGCATAAGGACGGTTAGCATAAGTGACCGGAACCAACACATTGGCAACATCCACTATTGTTTCAATTTGAACAAATTGAGATAAGTTGTCTAATTCTTCTCTAATGATATCTGAGAAAAAATCTGTCTCATCAAATTCAGATTGAAAATTTTTAATAATGCTTTGACCAATAAGTTTTAATATTTTTACCCGCAACTTACGAATAGCATTACACGCCTCATGGAACGCTTCAGGAGAAGCCAGCATATCTTGATCTTCGCAAATAAGGGCTATTTGATAAAATGAGTCTTCCTCTCGAGGAGCAACAATCCTACTCTCGGGATTGAGCCAAGTCCTTAATGTAACGGCATGTTTTGGCGTACCATACTCCTTCATTAGATCTGACAAATCTTGAAATGAAAGATTATTTACTTCTTTAAATTCTAGCAACCTCTCTTTCCAATGCTTCGATTTACGAAAAGCTTCCTTGGTTTGTTTATTTGAATCTGCAATTCTTTTCACGATCTCTTCAATAATATCCTTTTTTTGATCGCTATTTCTTGTGAATAAAAGCATATCTCCCGCTTTAATGTCTCTAACAGAGCTCTCAGTAACCATCATTTGATTACTGTCAAATATATATGGGGTAAAATACTTGGTGAAAAGGATCGATTCACCTTCTGTCGTTGTGGCAATACGAACAATATCCGCTTTAACTGACGCCCCTCCGGAATCAATGGATGTCAATTGCAATGCAGTTTGTATGGTGATCTCGTCTAAATAATCATCTAACTCTCGAGTGTTCATTAAATCCAGGTCTGACTCCTGTTCTTCAATAAGTTCATCTGTAATTTCATACTTTATTGCTGACCGGATATTTAACATATGCTCTCTTTTTTCGTGTATCTTTTTTTGATATGTAAATAATGGACGTTCATGTGGATACAATAGGCACTCAATGACTGGAGCAACAAAGGTAGAAAAAATAGAAAACCCTCTAGCTCCCAAGCACCCAGTAAATAACACATAATCATAATTACCCTTATTTTTAAAAGCCGCCATTGTCTTTATATGCAAATTACCAGCATTATTTATATCCAGGGGCAAAAGTGCTTTTAATATAGAAACATGATATAATTTGGGAACCAGTATTAACACCGTTCCATTTTGCAATGCGCTCTTAAGTGTTTCTAACAAAGGCTCTTTTTTGGGGTTTCCTGTATTCACACCTTGGTAAGCCTTTTTAATCACATGAAAAATACTCAAAATCAATTCGGATAATTTGCCAGTATATTTATGAGCGACGCTCCCTAAAAAATGCATTTTCTCTGAAACTGATGGACACTCGAACTTCTGATTTTGCCGAGCCTCCTCAATCTCAGTTAAGGAAAACGTTACATTAGTTAAATAATTCAAAAAGGAATAACTCTCCATAACAAATCTATTTATTAAATCATCGTTCTGCACAAGATGCCGCACAGTAAAAATATTCTGGCGAAATCCTTTATAGTCATTAAAACTTATAATTTCGTCCACATTACGCTCAATGACTTCCCTAATTAACATATTAGTAACCTGAGATTCCATTTCGGCATTAAGGAAACCACTGATGTCTGCAGGTAAAGAATAAGACAATAACATATCCTTGGTGCAAGCGAAAATGCTCGCATCTGGGTATGTTTCACAAAGGCAGTCCCCCTCCTCAGTAATTGATAACGACATTAGCTTCTTTTTTAGACTCTTCTTATTAATCAAATCCGGCAATTCAGACTCGCCGTTTTTAATTAACGGGCCTCCTAAAACAGCAATCGCAAAAATTTGTCTATCTTCATCTTCGTATACAAAATCTCTGGCAATAGAAACCTTATTTGTGAACTTAAGAACAGGATTGCTTTTCCCGGGATTGCCGCGATAGGGGTATTCATTATTTTCAGAGTAATATGATACCGATATTAGATCGGTAATGCCTATAATGTTGTTTTCGTAACATATTTGGAGCTTATTCACAAAATTATCAGCAAAATTTCGACTACATACTACTATTCCCGCTCTTCTGTTTACCCCCGCTATCTTGGCTCTGCTTAGTCCAAGGACCGATTGCAAAAAATCAATTCTTGCTTCAGTGTCTGTTCGAACACCTCGGCCATCCAATACTGTTGCTTCGCCATAATACGGCTTTATTGTGTAAAAAAAATTGGGCGCGACAGTCGCAGTGATAGGTGAGTAGTACTTTCCTTTTGAAGACCCATATCGAATTCTTGCAAAACCATTTTCATCGAGCCCTAAAAATTCGGCTCTAGTTTTATCCTTGTAAATAATAATGTCGCCTGGATTAAGCGAAGAAACCAATTCTTCTGGAGTTGTTTCGTCGTAAAGCAAACAAGACAAGGATATATATAATGTTAACAATAGATCAAATATTGATGAACCAGTATGATAAATAATTCCACTATTTTTTTCTGCGTCATCGATCAATTCCGCAATGTAATCAGTGAAAGTAGAGATTAAAAGACCTTTGGAGATCAACTCATTTTCAAACAAAATATCACATTGCTTCATCACGTTTAGTACCGGATTTTCAGGCATTGGACCCTCCGCCAAGATGACCTTCACAAAATCGCTTGCTTTTGCGCCTACGATCATCAATTCTCCCCATATACTCTTTCATCCCCAATTTAATCATGCTTCCTGTCATTACCCAAACTTCTCTTCATATTGTCCGATATCTTAATGAATAATCCATTTCTGTCATGTCTGCTCATCTGGAGTCCCCATGCTTAACTAATTTCTCTATCTATTATTTCTACACTCTTCCCAAATTTTCCTGCTCATTTCGACACATTTCTTAGTTCATTTTACCTATCTCCTCTCATTCGATTGAAATAAAGCCCATAACAAAAACCTCCGCTATGACCAATCAGCGAAGGAATCTCTGCTTTTCGTTCTATTCAGTCTATAAATTCTCCGGTATCTCAATTTGCATTGAGAGATCCGTTTCTACAGCCGCTACCCGCTCATTATATTTGCGCAACAAATTCAAGAAACCTTGCGTGAGTTCATTTTTCCGAAATTGACTGATTTCCTCAATGTTTTGACCGACGAAAGTCTCAATGGAGAAAATCCCGATCTGAGTGACGTTCAAAGTTTCCGCCATTTGTTTTGCCGCCATCGTCTTGGATTCGGGCACAAGTAGAATAGCACGATAGCCTTGGCGAATATTATTTTCGCACTTGCCAATAACAGCGGGCATTGGCGCAACAGTCACATGAAATACAGTGTCATTGATTAGAAAGTCTCCCGGTCTTCCCAGTTGTTGATCCGCAGTTGTATACGAATGATTCTCTACCTCCAGATCAGGAAACCGATTGGAGAGTTTAGCGCCAACCAGATGCTGCGCCACCGCCCCGGTAAGCTTCCTTTCCTCTGCCGCGGCTAAAATATCGGAGATAATTTGATAAGACGGCTTGATAAGTAAAAGTTCAACCTCGATTCGTTTTCGATTAAAGTACCCTTTCACTCGATCAACAAGCCAACCTTGCATCTGATCAATAATCAAATGTTTCTGCGCATCGTCCAACTCCTGCAATTCGCTAAACTCGACGTTTAGTTTGGCGACAAATTTTTCAGCGGCCGTTCGCGTGCCTCTTGTCGTTCTTCCGCCCTCTGCCGCATATTTTCTCGTTTCGCCATAGCGTTCCAATATTTTCTTGATTAACGCTCCGCTCGTTTTTACTTGATTTTTGGCTGTTATGTAGTCCGATTGCTGAAGCGGAAACGCGTCTCTGGCAATCTCCAACACAGCCAGACCCGCGCATACCACGTATCGTTCCGGCTCTTCGTTTTCATACCATTGTTTTAGAATATCCATCGACTTCTGCTCCAAGGCTTCATGCATTGACTGCGCTCCCCCATCTTTTAGCCAAATCCTCTGCATTTTTTAAATGGATTTCGATCGTTTCGGAAACATCACAATGATGGGAGGGTTCCATCAGCGCAATCTTTTTAGCCAACGGCGTCAACAAATGATCAGACAACCAAGAGACGCAAGGAACAGCAACCCCGTCCCCCATGGCCATATAGGCAGCGTTATACTCATTTGGCAACACAAATTGTTCCGGCATACCCATTAATCTCGCCAATTCTCTCGGAGAAAGCAAACGCGTGCGAACTTCTCCGTTTTCCACAATCATCACGCTCTGTCGACTAGAACCTCCTTTAGGAGTTCGCAGGCAACCTGCAATGCCGTCGAAACGCACTTCCGCTCGTTGCTGACCGTTTCGCGTACGCTTGTATAAGAAACCAATAGAGCGTTTATTGAGACGTAGGCACTCATTGACTTTGCGGCGATTCATCTCTGTCATCATCGCAAGCATCCGCTCAGTTTCTTCATCTGAGTTCCATTCTACCCCGACGGGCTCTTCCTCAATAATCTGGTCTACGCTTATGACATCGCTCATATGGTCAGGAAGATTCCACCATCTCCATTTGGCTTGCAAAGATTTAGGCAACGCGCTAAAGGCATTAAATACAGATTCGTTTGTCCATTTGCTTGCTGAGCCATGCTCAGAATAAAATTCGCTACAATCGATCCCAATATCCACAGCGACTACAAAAACTCTTGGTCTTGATTGCGGCAAAAATCGCTTGGCGTCCATAACAAGCGCGCCAAATTGAAGACCTAGCGAAGCGAGCGCTTCGCATAAAGCGATAAAGTTTTCCGGCTTTAACAAACCGATTACATTTTCCAAAACAATCATTGGGGGACGCCCGTTTTGAGCGGCCATGTCCTTCATAAGGTTCCAAAACGCCCAGAACGTTCCGCTTCTGCCGGCGGTAATTCCTCCGCCGTTTCCGGCTAACGACAGATCCTGACAAGGGAAGGACGCCCAGGCCAACACAGCGCCTTCAGGCAAATCATTGTGTCTAATACGAGCGATGTCTTCAACGACCAACTCGTCGCTGCCATAGTTTCTTACATAGGTCTCAGCCTTTTTTACATCGAAATCATTCGCCCATATGCAGCGCCAATCCTTGTCCAATCCTTTTCTAGCCATCCCAACGCCAGCAAAAAACTCATAGTAATTCAGCTTTACTTGAGATGCCATTTTATTTGCTCCTTTACTAAAGCCAGAACACGCTCTGACGTTTCCCTAAAATTAGTCTTCATCTCATGTTCCCATACCCGAATGACAGTCCAATTTTCATTTTCATAAAATTGGGTGGTCTCCTGATCGCGTTCCTTGTTCCGATTAATTTTTGAGGTCCAATAGTCCCTATTGCTCTGCGGAATCCTGCAGTGTTCCTTGCAACCGTGCCAGAAACAGGAATCCACAAAAATAACAGTCTTATATCTCTTAATTGCAAAATCAGGCTTGCCTTTGAGATCCTTGACATTTTTTCGATAACGAATGCCGTTTCTCCATAATTCTTGAGCAAGCTTTTTCTCCAATTTGCTACCGCTTGATCGAACCGCCTTCATAATCTCGCTGCGTTTCTCTTTTTCAAAAGAATCTGTCATGAGCCGCCCCCTAAGGATGGGCTACCAATTTAACAGCCGCTTCGGGTTCTTTGACATTCAGCGTTCCTGCGTCTAAATTGCACAACATCTCAACATATTCTTGCGGCACGCCGCTCTCGTGAATAATCTGCAGTTCATTCTTCACATTATTTTCAAACAACAATTGAATGCTTTTTCTTAAAACTGTCGGTTCCGGAACGGGTATCGCATCGTCTAAGGGTTCTTTTACGCGCATGCGTTTCATGGACATTTGTTTAAACAGCGACGTATATTTGCTTTCCGTAATCAATCCCAGGTCCTTGCATCGATAGATCATCGCGGCTATCGACACTTTCCAGTATTTCTTTAATTCCACAAAATGCAGCAATGAGGTTGACGTTACAGTCTGAGCGAACGCCTCCGCGGGCAACAAAAAAGCGGAAGCAAAACGATTTGCTTGCTCCTCTACTCTTTTAAACTCCTCTTTGGAAAGGAGATCATTATTGACATCTTCGTGCATAAGACGATGACCAAGCTCATGAGCCCCGTCCAGTTGCCGTCGAACCGCAGACTGCTTATCGTTGCCCAAAAATATAAACGGCCGCCCTTTGCGATGTTGACAAAAGGCGTCGATCTTCTCGCTGTTCATATGAATAGAAAAAACCATAATGCCGTTGCGCTCAAGCAAATTGACGATGTTAGCAATCGGCTGGTCTCCCAGCCCCCAATGTTTTCTTGTCTCTCTGGCTAATTTTTCAATAGAGAGTGCGTCCCACTGGCAGTTGTCGAGCGATTTGGCGCTAGGCAAATTAAGTGTAGGAAAATCGATATAAGTCTTCAAATAATCAAATAGGTAGCCTGCCAAATACGATTTGTTCAACTGCATTTCTCGACTTTTTTTGGTGGCAGTTGCGTTTGCCCTAAAAAAAGTGTTCCCTACGTAATGATCGCTTTTCCCAAAAAAGAAATTTTTCGGAAAACGCAGTTCATGAATGAGCGCCATCATATTCTCGGCCTTCGGAATGCTTTCCCCGAGCTCAAACTGTGAGATTGCCTGCTTACTCACGCCAATTCGATCCGCCAACTCGGATATGCTTAATTCGCGAACCATTCTTGCTTCGCGCAGTCGTTTTGGATTAAAGACGCGTTCATTCACATCCATAAACTCCTTAATCGAAATTATTTGTTACTACGAACCGCCCTTTCCTTTTCTTGCAGCGCTGCTGGAGTAAGGGAAAGAGAAATATCCGTATCATCATGCATGGGTTTAGGAAATGAAACCACTTTACTAGCCTGAACGACTGCTTGTCCAGTCATTGCTTCGTTGAAGAGCCATAGTTCCTGATTTGGCTGTAGCGCCCCTTCAAAAACAATTTCCTTTTCCCGATCATAGCTGACAATAAGACCAAAGGGCAAATGGTCAATGCCAAAAGGCAATGAAGGCTGATATTCAATATCCATTGCCAGATCTTGAATCGTTGCTCCCATTGCCAGCAGTCGATCCACGTTTGTCATGGCAAATTCCCCCCTGAACAAACAAGGCTCGAAATCTTTGCCGCTAGGAATTGGCAACACCAACGCGGCAACGTTTCTTTCTTGATCCCGCGCCACAATATACGGGTAAAATCCCGCTTTCCTATGTTCAACGTTCATATTTACATGCGAATTTTTTAAAATCTCATTTTCAACACAGGTATTGACTAACTCGTATAGAAATCTGATAGAATACGTTATCGTTGAAGTCTTCGGCATCGCTTCCATTGTTTGTGTAAATAGTCGCTTCCCTTCGGCTATACCGGCCAGTATGGCTGTGCGTTGACTATCTGTAAGGCGACAATCTTCAACAACTGCGGCTGCGCGTTCGTTCATGGCTCTAGTTCCACCCCCCAAGTTCTTAGTTGTATTATTTACCTTTTTATATCATTTGTCAAGTATAACTAGATTAGGTAGCTATTAAGTCTAGTCCGATTAGTGATAAAACTGAAAAAGGAAAGGGACTCTTGTTCATCTCCCTTTCCTCCGCATATATGGTTATTGATTTTCAGGAACTTGCGCTTTCTTAACTTCGTCCACAGGCAACTCCAGTGCACCTGCTATTCTTCAGAACATTTTCAACGTTCATGTCATAAATAGCATAAGAACAATGATTCTAGTATTTTAAAAATCACTCGTCATATCCATCCACTTCAAATCCAGAACAACCGAAACCTTAATCGTATCTCGCAGCAGCTTATTTTTATAGTCACTGTCATCCTGCGCAAAGGAAAAATAATTCGCCGGATGCTGAAAGCTGTAGACTTCTAGGTATCGACTCGACATATCCCCACCACGCACTCCACATGACTCGTCTGAGGAAACATATCCACCGGAGTAACCTCCACAGCACGGTACCCGCCATCTTCCAATATCCGCAGATCCCGCGCTAGCGTAGACGGATTACAGCTAACATAAACAACCCGCTCCGGCTTTATTTTCAGAATGGTATCCAGCAGCTCCGGGTCGCATCCCTTACGAGGTGGATCAACCACAATTACATCCGCCTGGATGCCTTCCTTGCGCCAGCGAGGAATGACGACCTCCGCCGGTCCGGCTTCAAATTCGGCGTTGTTGATGCCGTTCAGCTCGGCATTGCGCTTCGCATCCTCAATCGCCTCCGGGACGATTTCGACGCCGTACACACGGCCTGCTGCGCGAGCAAGGAACAACGAGATAGTGCCGATGCCGCAATAAGCGTCGATCACATTCTCTTTCCCCGTCAATGCCGCATACTCCAACGCCTTGCGATACAGCGATACGGTTTGCGCGGGATTCACCTGGTAGAAGGAACGAGCCGAGATCGCAAAGCGGATTCCATCCAACTCGTCATAAATCACCTCTTTGCCCCAAACCACTTTTGTTTCATCGCCAAAAATGACGTTTGTGTTGCGTTCGTTGACGTTATGCACGATGCTTTTAAGCCCCGGCAAGGCGGCTCTTAAATGCTCGATCCATTCCGGCTGGCGCGGCAGACGGGTGGTATTGGTAATGAGCACGACCATTTTTTCGCCCGTCACGACCCCAACACGCACCATCACATGGCGCAACACGCCTTCGCCCGTTTCTTCGTTATATGGTTTCACGCGCAACTCGCGAGCTATTCCCTTTACGACCCGAACGATTTCATCATTTTCGCTATGCTGAATGAGACAATCATCCATATCGATAATCCGATGGCTGCCTCGCTCGTAAAAGCCCGCGATTAAGCCCCCGTCAATGTCAGATGCGCCAACAGGCACAGCCGCTTTGTTCCGGTAGCGCCATGGCTCGTCCATACCGATGGTCGGCATTACTTTGACAGCATTCAAAGGCTGGTTTGGAGCCGTCTCCGCTGCCTGCGAGTCGGCTGGAGCTTCACCTTCAATGTGCAGCTTCCCGATCCTCCGCAGGTTGTCCACGACATGCTGCCGCTTCCACTCAAGCTGCGCAGCATAGTCCATATGCTGAAGCTGGCAGCCTCCGCATTCGTCGTAAATTGCGCAAGGCGGCTCCAATCTATCCGGGCTCACCTCAAGGATGGTTTCCAATCGTGCGTAGCCATATTGCTTTTTCATTTTCGTGACGCTGGCTTTGACTTTTTCGCCAGGCAAAGCGCCCTGCACAAAAAGGGTAAAGCCATTGGCGCGGCCTACCCCTTCCCCGTCATGCGTCAAGCCGATAATATCCATTTCGACCTGCTCATTTCTATCAAAAGCGTTCGTCAGTTCAACGTTCCCGCCGCGGACATTCTTCTGAGATGATCGCAGGTTGCTTTGCGAGCTGCCAAAGCTTTTCGCAGCTGGTGCTTGGGTCGCCGGTTTAGCAGCAATGTTGGCCGATTTTGTGTCAGTGTTCGCTGTACGGACTGTTGACTGTTGCTTACCCAAAGTCTTCCCACGTTTGTCGTCACCAGCAAGCCTACTGCGTCCTTGCTCAGGCTTCGCGTCACGCTTTGCATTGCCATGAACAGGCCCAGCCCCTCGTCTGGCTCCACTCTGTGCAAACTTTGCATCACGCCTAGCGCTTCCTTGCATAGGCTTAGCCTCACGTCCAGCGCCACTCTGCACAGACCTCTCCTCACGCTTCACTCCGCTCTGCGCAGGCTTTGCTCTACCGCTGCTTTGCATCTGATTCCGGGACTTGCCCGGTGCTTGCCCCGTTTTTCCTGATTGCTTTTTTTTCATGTAAATCTCCGTTCTATCCAAAGTCGGGATGGACGCATAGGAAGCATCAAACCACAACATGCCGAGGACGTGTCTGAAAACTCAACTCAAGGACATCTATCACCGTATTTTCGCCCCCTGCTGCGTTGCATTTTCTTGACTTACCCTCGGTAAACCTTCGAAAAAGCACCTTGCAGTAAACAAAAATCCAACAATACCTGCTCCCTGCGGAGTTTTCAGACACGCCCAAGACATGTTCTGAAGTATATAACCAACCGGAAATAGTTTAACCCTTATAGGTCGAAACGCCCGTTTCATCCGTAAAAATCTGCAGATGCGACGGCAGCACCGAGAAGGTGCATGGCAGCACGCCGCCATATTCGCCGTCCAGGTTAAGCTGGACGTAGTCCGGCGTGGTTACTTTAAGGTGATTCGTCCGGAAATGGATGACATGCGAATCGTTCAAATGTTCGCCGCGCAGCGCAAGGGACACCAGCCGGATAAATTCCGCCAGGTTCATTTTGCGGATTAACAGCACGTCCACCAGGCCGTCGTCCAGCTTGGATTCCGGAGCCAGACGTTCAAAGCCGCCTACCGAGTTGCTGTTGCAGATAAGGAACATCATGAACTCGTCATGAAAGTTTCCCACGCCAGCCGCTTCGAAAACAAGCTCCGTCGGGCGTAGCCGGGTCATTTTCTCCAGGCCCTTCATATAATAGGCCAGCTGCCCGATCATCGTTTTCAGCTTGCTGGGCACGTCATAGGTCAACTCAGTCAAGGAGCCGCCGCCCGCAATATTGATAAAATACCGGTCATTGGCTTTCCCCACATCAATGGGTCTTGTGTATTGGCCGATAATGAGATCGCACGCATATTCCCAATGCTTGGGGATACCGGTCGCCCGGGCAAAATCGTTGGTTGTTCCCACCGGCAGAATGCCGAGCGGAGGACGGTTCGGCTTATCGGCCAGTCCGTTGATGACCTCGTACAAGGTCCCGTCGCCGCCGGCCGCGATAATCATATCATAGCCGCGCTCGGCCGCATCCGCCGCCGCCAGCGTCGCATCGCCTTCGCCAATGGTCGCGTGGCAGGTTGTCTCGATGCCGCCTTGATCCAGCCGCTGCAAAATATCGGGTAATCGCCGCTTCATTTCTTCGCGGCCCGACGTTGGATTATAAATCAATCTAGCCCGTTTCATCCCGGATTATTCCCCTTTCTCAAACACGCGGCGCAAGCCACTCACGGAATTGCCGCTCCAGCCAACGTTCGATGGCGGGATTAGGAAGCATCGCCTTGCCGTTATATCGATAGTCTGCCCCTGCAAGCCTTTTAGGAATAACCTTATCCGTAAAATAACCCTGACTCAAAAACAACGGAACAACGATGACGTCTTCCCCAGGATTTTTTTCCTGCAGCTCCAGAAGCCTGGACATGGCTTGATCCGGCAGCAGCATGGCATAAGACACACGGGCAAAGCCGCCAAGCTCCGACAATCTTGTCGCCATCGCCTGCAGACCTTGCGTCCAGCGCTCGTGAAACCCCGGCTCTATGCTGCCGTGTCCAACCAGAAGCAGAGCCTCGCGGGCAGGCTCCTGCGAAAGCTCGGCAATGTTAGAGAGCAGCAGCTCCGCGATTTCGGTGTCGTCGTCGATCGGCGCGCCAAAAAACACGTTTGCGGACACTACAAAAGTGCCCAGCTCGTTCTCTTGTTCCGAGAGCTGCGGCAAACCAAACGCTCCTCCGATTTCGTCCACATGCGTGCTGCCCGAGGAAACGAATAACGGCACAACTAACATATCCGTGACGCCTAATCTCTCAAGCTCGTTGATTCCATCCTGAATAAGCCTGCCATCCACAATTTCCAAAAATGCGGACACGACAGGCACAGTGAAGCCCGCGGATGCAGTCTTCACGGCTTCATCCACCAGCTTAACCCAGCGGGTCTCCTGCGAGCCGTGGCTGATGACCAGAATACCGTATTTTTTCACTTTTGTATTCCACCCTATTTGCCTATTCTCTCCAACGTCATTTTATACCCGTCATTGCCGTAATTCAAACAACGTTTAACGCGGGAAATCGTTGCAGTGCTAGCACCTGTCTCCGCTTCAATCTGGTTATATGTACTCCCTTTGCCCAGCATTCTCGCAACCTCAAGACGTTGGGACAAGGACTGGATTTCGTTAACGGTGCACAAATCATCAAAAAATATATAACATTCCTCTACCGATTTCAAAGTAAGAATCGCTTCGAATAGTTGATCAATTGCTTTATCGTTCAGCTTCTTGAGCTGCATGTGCATTCACTCCCATGATTACTCGATGTACTTATTGTAGCCGTTTATGGGCATTTATTCAAACATTACCGTGTTCACGCATTGAAGGCGGAGAGAAAAGCCGGGCCAATGACCACTTTTTTTGCAAAAGTCGGGACATCAGTCCAATCCTTATGTTTGCCTACACCATAAGCTATTAAAAAAAGGGTTGTGATTCTGTTGAATGATCCTCGTTACCCCGGACCTCGCCACCACGAAAACAACGGCCAGGGATACGGGCAGTCTGGCGGCCAGCGTCAGGACCAAAGCCGGCCTGGCGGCCACGGGCTGGCTTTCGGACAGTCCCGCGGATACGAACAGGGATATAGCCAGTCTAGCAACAACGGCCATTACGGGCAGCATGGAAGCTTTGCTCAGGGGCCATCCAGCAACCATCGTCAGGGCCAAAATCAGCATGGCCCGCATTATCCCGGCTTGCATGGTCATTTTGTCAATCAGGGCGATACTCAGAGGCAGTCGCCCCCGAGAGCCCATATTTCCAGCCAGTCAAGCCAAAGCCTGCTGCCTGCCGTTGTGCCTCAACAACAGCACAGCTTGACGGAGGTCAACCCTCAGGCGACCTCTCAGTCAGGCGGAGGGTTTTCCTTGGCCAATCAACTTTCGAAGCTGCCTAACCTGACGGAGATCAAAGGTTTTGTCGACCGGATGGGCGGCATCGACGGCATTTTGACCACCGTCACCAAAGTGCAAAAGGTAGTCAGCAGCGTCACCCAAATGGCTCCTATGGTCAAAGTATTGTTTGGCTCTTTTGGCAAAAAGTCGTCAGCGTCATCCGATTCTGACAGCAGCGTTCAAACTCCAAGACGTCGCAGGCGACGCCGGAGCGGTTCAGGCACGGCTAGACCCCGCACGGGATCAGGCCGAAGACGCGGGCGGAACGGGCGGCGCCGGTAATGCCGCCCCTCAAATGCTCGATCAGCCCCATTAGCGGCGGCAACAAGCAAAGGACAGCTCCCCCGATAAGCCATTCGCTTATTGGGGTGACGCTGTCCTTTGCAGGTTTAGCCTCGTTAAATCAGGAAAAGCATATGGATCAGCCAGAAAACAAGCATCGCCACAAGAACTGTAATCGGTATGGTTATCACCCATGCGATGACAATACGTCCCGCGACGGACCAGCGCACAGCCGAGAAGCGTTTGGCGCTGCCTACGCCTAGAATGGAGGACGTAATGACATGCGTCGTGCTGACCGGCAAGTGAAGAAGAGTCGCCGTAATAATAACCATCGCCGAACCCATATCCGCGGCAAAGCCGTTAATTGGTTCGATTTTGAAAATTTTGGTGCCCATCGTTTTGATGATCTTCCAGCCGCCAATCGATGTTCCAAGCGCCATAGCCGTAGCCGCGGAGATTTTAACCCAAAGCGGAACTTCCATATCCGACTGAATTTCAGCCGCGACCAGGGCAAAAACGATAATGCCCATCGCTTTTTGCGCATCGTTGGTGCCATGAGAATAAGACTGGAACATAGCGGTAATGATCTGTCCGAAGCGGAACCCTTTATTGATCTGATGCGGACTGGATTTCGCAAAAATCCGTTTCAGAATCCACATGATGATAAAACCCGCGGTAAATGCAATCAGAGGCGAGATCAGGAGCGCCTTCATAATGTCAAGCAGGCCGCTTGAGTTGACTGCGCCAAGGCCTGCGCCCGCGATAACGGCGCCCGCTAGGGACCCGATCAGCGCATGGGAGGAGGACGACGGAATGCCGAACCACCAGGTTACAAGGTTCCAGATAATCGCCGATACCAAAGCGGCAATTACGATTTCAACCCCGTATTGCAGCTCGGCGGGATTGGCCACCCCTCCGCCGATCGTTTTGGCCACGCCCGTAAACGTCATGGCTCCGGCAAAGTTCATCACAGCCGCCATCAATATGGCGACCCGCGGCTTTAGCGCTCGGGTGGATACCGAAGTGGCGATCGCGTTAGCCGTATCGTGAAATCCGTTAATAAAGTCGAATGAAAGGGCCAGAAAAACGACGATCCAAAGTACATACAATTCCATGTTAACGACCTCTGCTCCCTTAGATTAGCTGTTACGCATAATGATCGATTCCAGCGTGTTTGCAACGTCCTCGCAGCAGTCGGTCGTTTGCTCAAGTCTTTCGTAAATTTCTTTGCGCTTAATCAGCTCAATCGGATCTTTTACATTTGCGAACAAGCTGGTGATGCATACGCGGAGCAAGTCATCCGCCTGATTTTCCAATTCGTTCAGAGAGATGCAATGCTCGCGCATAGGAAGCAGCTTTTTCTGAGTCAAAAGGTAGATGGCGTTTTTGATTTGGTGGGCGGAACGGACAAGAATATCGGCAAATAGCGTAATGTATTCGTCCTTTTCCTTAATGTGATACATTTCAAAGCGGGATGCGCAAGCCTCAACACCGTCCATAACATCATCAAGCGAAGTGGTAAGAGCCATAATGTCCTCACGCTCAATCGGCGTAATGAACGTTTTGTTCAATTCCTTCAGTATCGTATGCGTGTACTGGTCGCATTCGCTTTCCATTTCTTTCATCCGTTTGGCAAATGCCTTAACATCGGACAAATTGGATACACCATCTGCAAAATATTCAACAGCCTCAACCAGTGTATCTGCCATTTCTTCCAGCGTCTTGAAGAAAATATCCTTTTTCTTGAACATGTCAATCCCCTTATCAACTTGAGAGTTAGGTATTGCGGTGCTTTCATCGCGCCTCATACAGTGTACATCGCATTTGTTAACGCAATGTAAACATTCATGAAAATTTAAGCATATTTTTTTGCAATTCACAACTGTCCTTCGACAAATATTGCAGAATCGACAAAAAAAAGAGCGATTTCGTTTCCGAAATCGCTCTTCGAAGGCCTTTTGACCCTCGTCCGTCACAGATTCAGTCCCTTAATCGCTAGTATTGCCCTCTTCGGTCTTTTGTACCCAGGTTACATGCTCCTGCAAGGCCGGCTTGCTTGGCACGACATGAATATAGGTTTTTCCAGGCACAAGCGAAATTTCAGAGCCGTCCTTAATAAAACGAACCATGCCGTCCGAAGCCCTTAGCCATTCGATATCGATTTTTTTACCGCCCTGGAACAGATAAGCCGGTCCGCCCGCCTTCAAGTCTACCGCAAGACGTCCCACGTCATCCAATGTTTTGTGGCTTGTTTCAAAAACAATCAGATTGGCAGCGCTCAGCTGCTCCGAATTGTTAAGGTCGATATGAGGCTCGCCGTTGATGTCCCGCAAGTAAAGGCCTGTCGCCTCGTCATAAGTGTAGCCCACATTATAGCTTTTCAGCAAAAAGGAAACGTTGATTTCCTTGGCCTCTTCCGCCTTGGCATCAGCTATCGCCGTTCCTTGTTCAGCAGTAGCTGCAAAAGGGTAGCTTCGCAGTGGTTCCTCATTGCCGTATTTTTTCTTTTCGGCGGCGGAACGAAGCTTGTCCAGATCGGAATACAAATTATGAGGAGCTTTTCTGTCCTTGCTTCTCCAGAAAGCGGAACCCGCATTTGTAATTTCGTCCAGGTAAGGCTTATGCTGTCCTTGCAAAATGCCGTATGCCTCTGGACTTCCGCCGGCATGAGCCATAACCGCTCCGTAGCTGTCCGCGATGTCGATGAGATAAGCCCGGTTGCTTCGGATCGGCCCTACCGTCTCCTCAAGCTTGTCCGTGCTTTGGAAAATAGCAACCAACCGCGTAATACCGCCTTCCGCCAAAACTTCCCATACGATGTCAGCATTACTCAGGCCAGATTGAGGCCTCGCTGCCGAAAAGTTATTGATCATGACTGCAATGGGACGTTCGCTTGCTTCGGTTTCGCGCTGAATTCCGGTCAGCGGAGCCGCGTAGGGCATCGGAGTTGGTTCAGGCGATGGGGTTGGATCTGTTATAGGAGGAGAAGGAGAGCTTGATTCCTGCGGTGTCGTCGTTCCGCCCGCGCATGCCGTTCCCACGATCATGATAAACGCAAAAAGTGCAGTTATGTACCCTTTATATCTTTTACTCATTGATTTCCCGCCTTTGCTGAAATATAAAACATTCCCTATTCTATTTAACCACAGCCAGGCGGGCTTGTCTCTGCTATTCTGGTTACAATTGGATTACAGATTTGGCTTCTTAAGCCCGGGCAACCGCTTTTCAAAAGTGTCAGGCCGCCCGGCCCTAAAAGTTAAACTTTCCTTACACGGCGCAACAGCCTTCTTGCCATCGCCGGTTTTGTATCAATTAAATCGACCAATGATGCCATTCCTGCTGCTGGCGATCCAGCCCGCTTAACCAGTCCGAGGTTACGCGGATAGCTTCCTCCTGATGGGGCCTTGAGGAGTAGGTATGATTAGCTTGAAATATAATTTCCTTGTCGCACAGCCCTTCGCTGCGAGTCCAAAACACCTTTTGGTACAGGAAGCTGTAGTCCACGGGAATCATCTCGTCGCTGGTGCCATGCACCAGAAGAACCTCGCCGCCGAATCGGGATGCCGCCTGGAACGGCTGATGCTGCATCAGCGAATCAAAAAACACCGGCTGCAGCGTATATCCCGCATGATCCGTGGTACCTTTTGTCACGGCTTCATCGTAGCTCGCCCTGCCCACAATTCTGACGATATCGTTATACGGATAAGCTACCGGCGACCACATGACAAGCCGTTTGACTCGTTTGTCCTTGACAGCCGTCATCAAGGCAACCGCGCCGCCCAAACTATGGCCGAGCAGCACGATGCGTCTTGGATCTACACAATCCATTGTATATACATAGTCAATCGCGGCTCGTGTTTGATCGATCATGGAATCAAAGCCCAGAGCACCGTAATCGCCGTTGCTTTCGCCGCATCCGCCGTAATCAAAACGCAGTACATAGGAGCCTTGCGCCGCTAGCGCTCTAGCTGTTTTGACAAACAAGCGGTCGACGCCAACGCGGCTTCCAATAAAGCCATGGCAAATAACGATGGCCTGTTTTTTATCTTCTCTATCGCTGCTGCTTGCCGGGTAATGAAGCGTAGCTGTCAGCTCCAAACCTTCATGCTTGATTATAAATTGCTTCTCCAAGACAGCAACCTCCCTTTTTATATATTAAAGAATTCCTACCTGTATACTTTGAATTAGATTGCTTTTATCGTACCATCCCGGATAAAGTGCTGTCAACGGCATCTTGTGTATATACCGTGCCCGTTCCTGCACAAAATGATAAAAGATACAATGACAATAACCGGAGGAGGGAAGAGTCATGCCAATCTGGGTGGCCTGGATCAGAGATCATTGGCTCTCGATTATGCTTGGCGCTGGCGTCGTCATTGCAGTCATCTATGTATGGGCTAACCGCCAGCTGCTGTTTTACAAGGAGTAGAACGCGT
This sequence comes from Paenibacillus sp. CAU 1782, assembly GCF_054551715.1. Taxonomy (NCBI): domain Bacteria; kingdom Bacillati; phylum Bacillota; class Bacilli; order Caryophanales; family Paenibacillaceae; genus Paenibacillus; species Paenibacillus sp. CAU 1782. Next base: position 25,007 of record NZ_JBTOLL010000023.1, read on the forward strand.
TATTCCTTGTCCATGTCCCTTTCCAGCAGTGGAAGCATGATATTAACGGTTGTTCCAGAACCCTGCCGGCTTGTAATCAGAATGCTTCCCCCATGCAGTTCAATGATTTCATTGCAGATGGCAAGGCCGAGACCGGAACCTCCCTTGCCGCTGCTTGCTTTAAAAAATTTCTCCATCACATGAGGCAAATCCTCCTGCTGAATACCGCCTCCCGTATCGCTAACGGTTAGCAGCGCCTCTTTTTGTTCCGCTTTTGTCACCACCGTAATGGTCCCCCCGGCAGGCGTAAATTTAAAAGCATTGTCAATCAGGTTGATCATCACCTGCTTTAGCCGGTTTGCGTCTCCGTTAACCATAATTGGACTTTCGCTCAGCTCGGCAACAATCGTTACGCCTGTTTTTTCTTCGCGGACCGCCAGTTGGCTAACCGTTTCTTTAACAGGACTGTTCAAATCCAGCGTTTCCGTTGTCAGATCCATCGTTTTGTTAGAAAGCTTCGAGAAATCAAGCAAATCCTCCACAAGGCCCGAAAGTCTGTCAGTCTCCTTGCTAATGATCGATAAACCTTGCTTTAGCTCTTCGCCATCGGCAGGTTCGCTGTCTTTTAACGTTTCGCTCCAGCCTTTAATGGAGGTTAACGGAGTTCTGAGCTCATGCGAGATCGAGGAAATGAAGTCGTTTTTCAACTTTTCCCTTTTGTTCAGCTCCAGCACCATCGTATTAAACGTTTCGGCAAGCTGCCCGATTTCATCTTCGCCCCGTTTGGTCGCCCTCTTCGTCCAGTCGCCCTCCGCCATATATCTTGCCGCACGAGTCAGCTCAAGAATCGGCCTGACGATACGTCCAGCCAGAAAAAGGCTTAACCCCAGAAACAGCAGCACAACGGCAAATCCGATCACGGCAGCCATGCTGATCAGCTGATTGACCATCCGGTCCACCTGCTCCAGCGATGAAGTATAACGAAGCAGCGAAACAACACGCGCGTCGTTCCACAGCGGGACGGTAACCGACACCACCCGTTCACTGTAAAAGGGATCTACGCCTGTCCACGTTCCGGTCACTCCCGTCATTGCGGCCCGGACATCCCCCGTCGTATAGATGATATCGGGAGCAAAACCGTCGGAGTCGATTCTAACCAGCCCGGATGCGTTAAGAAGCTGGATGCGAGTTGGGCCAACCTCCGCCATATACTGCAGCATGTAAGCCGCCTGGTCCTGGAGCTTTAACGATGACATGGAGCGCCCATGAAGCACCAGCGCGGATTCCGCGCGCTGCTTGACGGAGCTTTCCGCGCTACCATAGTAGTAGTTCCACATCAGCACCGCAAATGTGCCTCCAAGCACAATAACGACAAGGACAATGAGCAGCAAGTAGCTCCACACCATTCTTGTTTGCACTTTTTTCATGATTGTATGCTCCGTTTCCAACGGTAGCCAAAACCCCACACCGTTTCGATGACGGATGGATTAGAGGGATTGGATTCGATTTTTTGCCGGATGCGCCGGATATTGACGTCCACGACCTTCAAATCTCCCACATAATACCTTCCCCATACATCATTCAAAATCTGATCTCGGCTTACGCTGGTCCCTTGCCGCTCCATCAACAGACGGACAAGCGTCCACTCCGTAGGAGTCAATACGATTTCCTGTCCGTCCTTCCACAGCTTGCGCTCCGGAACCGAAAGCTTAAAGGGGCCGCTGTTCAAAATAAGGCTGGATGCTTCCTCCCCACGATCAAGCTCAGGGGAAGACCCCTTGCCGGGTTCAAAAATGCGGCCGCTACCGGAATGGCTCGCGGAATTTTCTGACACAGAACCAGCAGCATCAAAAGAATGCCCGCTCCCGCTATTACCACTGGACGGAATGCCGCTTGACGAGATTCCTCTTGGCGCAACACCATTTGACGAACCGCCGCTTGGCGTATTGCCGCTTGACGCAATGCCATTTGACGAACCGCCGCTTGGCGTATTGCCAGTTGACGGAACATCGGCATCCTCCGCGCTAGTTGAGCCGGAGTGTTTCTGCCCCGGGGCATCGCCCGCCACGCCCGCCGGGCCGTAATGTTGACTCCGTGAAGCATCAACCGTCTCATCCGCCATCGCTGTTTGGCTATCCCAAGCATTCGCAGGATCAAAATCCCGTGCCCGAACGGTGACCGCGCCCATGCGCCGATGAAGCGACTTGATGCGCGCGATCAATTCACCGGGGCTAAAAGGCTTCTGGATATAGTCATCCGCCCCCAGCTCCAAGCCATGAATTTTGTCCTGCTCCTGCGCTTTTGCCGTCAGCATGATAATGCCCATAGCGGGAAAATCCCGTCTAAGCTGCTCGCATACTTCAAAGCCGCTAATGGTAGGCAGCATCACATCCAGCAGCGCAATATCAAAAGGCCCTTCCGAATAAGCAAAAGCAAGCGCGTCTTCGCCATTCTCCGCTTCCGTCACGTCCATATCGTTACGCTTTAAATTAATGCGCAGAAATCCGCGTATGGATTCTTCATCTTCCAGCAACAAAATTCGCATTTTTTTCACCGCCATCCGACCCTAATCATTTTTGATCACCAATTGTTTGGAAAACTGGTCCTGTGCCTTCAGCATTGCATTGAATTCATCTCTTTGGGCATCATCCAAGCCGTCGGGAGCGTTTCGCGCAAAGGACACAATAAACATGTTGCCGCTGTTGGAAGCCAGCACCTTATACGGGCGGTTCTCCTCCCGCCATACCGACTCAACGCCGGACCATTGCCGATTGGGCACAACATAAAGCGTAGCCAGCTCGGCCTTAACTTCATTTTCCTTGTAAAAATAAAAGGTTGCAATGCCATAGGAGGTTTTGGGCGGCTTGGCCATACTGTATCGGTTACGCCATTCCGCTGGAATGTCCAGCTCCACGCCATACGTATTGTCAATATATTGCTCCGCCACCTTGGTGAAGGACTGCTCTATGCCATCCCACTGTATCCAATCATTGATCCATAACATGTCCGAATACGGGACATCGTCATTTCCCGGGGCTTCTCTCGTACGGTTAAGCTCGATAATCCCGTCGCCGTTCATATCGCCGCTTTTGGTGGGACGATCGCTGAATCCGCCATCATCCAATCCGACAATTCTGGAGGGATAGGCCATTTGAAGCGAACCGGCTTCCCACGCATACATATAGGTCAACATGCTATGCGCTCCGGTTCCACCCTCCAGGACGAGCCCCTGTATCCCCTCTGCCACCTGCCCCAGCAGCATTCGTTCAAACGAATGGACGCCTTCCGGTAGCTGGAACGTATCTTTAATCGTTATATTGCCCGGAGTCCAGGAATGAACCGTCAAAAAATAGCTGGCCGGTTCCGATTCCCCGCTTCTTGCGGAAGCGGAGATTACGGCAATTTCGGGATAACCGTCGCCGTCCAGGTCGCCCGTCGTCGCCAACTGATAAGGGATGGACTGAACCGGCTTCAGCTTAAGCCTGCCCCTGTCATTCCGCTCCGCCTTGCTTTGAAAAGAGTACACTTCCAATACATTGGGACTTTCAATAGAACCCACCCAGCCCACCAGCAATTCCAGCCAGCCGCTGGAATCCAGATCCTGAAGCTTGATCCAGGCGATATCCCGCGCCATCGGCTGTTCGATCATGACCCATTGGCGCCAGCCGTTTTCGCTCTGTTTGAGCACAACAACCTCGGGCGCGCTGTATTCATTGTAGTACGTAACCAACGCTTCCTTCTCTCCGTCGCCGTCCAGATCAAGCAGGCGTATCGCCTCCCTGTAATCGTCGGAGTGAGGCAGCATGAGCTTGCTGTAGCGCGGGAGCGCTTTGAGAATGGCCGACGTCAACCGCTCTTTTTCATCGCCGATCGATGGTTTCTCAAGCAAGTCGGCAGGAGCGGCCGTATATCGGCAGCCTGCGGCCAGCATCGAAATGAGAAGAAGCGTTGCCAGAACGATGATGATTCTTCTTCCGGCCACGCTTGCTTTCTTTTGGCTGCGCAGCAATTTCCTCTCCTCCATAAGGGCTCCCCTTTCTCTTTGCGTTTCCGTCTTTATTTCAACACAAATCCGGCACAGGGGGCCGTTTGGCTCCATATGCCGGAGTAGCGTTTTATTCAACTAGTTCATCCGCGGTAACGAATGTAAAACCCAATTCCCTTAGGTCATCAATGACTTGGGGCAACATTTCAACCGTATTGGCAATATGTTTGCCTCCGAAGGAATGCATTAATATTATACCATTAGGCTTGCTGCCTTTGCGAATCACTTCTCGCATATCGTTAATGGAGGTGCCCGCCCAATCGCGCGTATCCACCGTCCAGCCAACCAGCTTACGATCCTTTTCTTTCAACGTCTTTTTCAACGTTTCCGACAATGCGCCGTAAGGGGCGCGGAACATTTCCGGCTTGTAACCCAGCACATCCTCGATGGCTGCATCCGCTTCGTCGATTTCTTTGACGATTTGGCTTTTGGTCAGCTTGCTCAAATCTTTATGACTTTGCGTATGATTGCCGATTGCATGGCCTTCTTCTACAATTCGCTTCAACACATCAGGGTATTTCTTTACTTGCGTCCCTACTACGAAAAAAGTCGCTTTAACATCCTTCTCCTTCAAAATGTCCAGAATCGCCGTTGTATAGCGGGTATCCGGTCCATCGTCGAAGGTTAACGCGATTTTGCCGCCTGTTTGATGGGACTTGCCATCTTGGCCGCCCGGCTTCCCAGCCGTTCCTTCTCCCGAAGGTTTGCCGCTTGTTCCACTCGCTGGCTTCTCTCCCGAGGAATTGCCGCCTGTTCCACTCGCTGGCTTCTCTCCCGAGGAATTGCCGCCTGTTTCACTCGCTGGCTTTTCTCCCGAGGAATTGCCGCCTGTTCCATTCGCGGGCTTTTCTCCCGAGGAACCGCCGCCTGTTCCACTCGCTGGCTTTTCTCCCGAGGAACCGCCGCCTGTTCCATTCGCGGGCTTTTCTCCCGAGGAATTGCCGCCTGTTCCATTCGCGGGCTTTTCTCCCGAGGAACCGCCGCCTGTTCCATTCGCGGGCTTTTCTCCCGAGGAATTGCCGCCTGTTCCATTCGCGGGCTTTTCTCCCGAGGAACCGCCGCCTGTTCCACTCGCTGGCTTTTCTCCCGAGGAACCGCCGCCTGTTTCACTCGCTGGCTTTTCTCCCGAGGAATTGCCGTCCGTATGGGCTCCCGGTTTGATACCGGCTACATCCTTGCCCGGCACGTACTCCGCGGTCTCGCCTTCGGTTTCGTTTTTGCCTGGCGCTTCCTCATTTTTGCCCGGCGTTTCCTCATTCAGCGTACCTCCACCTGACAGGACCTCTTCAGAAGGAGCCTTCTTCCCATCGGCTGGCCCAAGCGCCGTTAACCCAAGCGCAACACCGGCCGAACAGCCAACAACCAACACGATCATAACTCCGAGCATAATCAAAATGCCCCATTTTCCTGCGCTTTTTCTTCTTTTCCTCATTAGGTCCACCTTCTATTCCGCTGATACATTAATCTTAACGAATCAGTAGACTAAGAGAGTTACAAAATAGTAACACCATTCCCGAATAATCGCCGGCAAATCTTGCTATTTTTCGAGCCTTCGTCCACCTCTCCGCTAGGGTGTGACTTCGAACTCCGCAGGGAGCGGATACTGCCGAATTTTCGTTCCCTGCAAGGCGCTTTTTCGAAGGCTTACCGGGGGTAAGTCAAGAAAAAGTAACGCAGCAGGGGGAGAAAAGGCGGTGACAGATGCCCGTAAGTGAGTTTGAAGACATACCGTAAGAGGGAAGCAAGGAGGTTTACAACAAATTGTTGCTAAGGACCTGTTCAACGTCTATCGGAAGTCCCGTCTTCATGTCGAACAAGCTGTTATAAAGACTCCTTACCCTTCAGACGTAAAAAGAAACCAAACTGTTGTCGATTTCAACAAATTTGTTCAAAAAAAAATCGCTGTTCCACATCCCTCTCTCAAGGAATGCGAAATAGCGATTGATCATGCATGGCCAACAAAAGTTTTAGGCATTTATCAGGCTCAAACTACCCTTTACACTCTGGCCTACTGCTTGTTTGAATTGTTCAACTTATATAGATAGTGGTCAAAGACCCATTAGCATCCTCTTCCTCCACCTGCACCTGCACCTACCTACCTGCCTACCTGCCTACCTGCGCCTGTCTGCCTGCCTGGCTGCCTACCTGCGCCTGTCTGCCTGTCTGCCTGCCTGCCTGGCTGCCTGTCTGCCTACCTGCGCCTGCCTGTCTGCCTACCTGCGCCTGCCTGCCTACCTGCGCCTGTCTGCCTGTCTGCCTACCTGCCTGCCTGCCTACCTGCCTACCTACCTGCGCCTGTCTGCCTGTCTGCCTACCTGCCTGCCTGGCTGCCTACCTGCGCCTGCCTGCCTGGCTGCCTGGCTGCTGGCTGCCTGTCTGCCTGTCTGCCTGCGCCTGTCTGCCTGCCTGGCTGCCTGTCTGCCTGGCTGCCTGCCTGCCTACCTGACTGCCTGGCTGCCTGTCTGCCTGTCTGCCTGTCTGCCTGGCTATAGCGTACAGTTTAATGGTCATCGATGACCATTAGAGCCTCAAATAGCTAGTTTCGCCAAATGTAACGGTCACCGATGTCCATTAGCCTCCAAAAAGCAGCACTTTTGGGGTAAAAACAAGCTTTAACGGACGCTAATGTCCTTTAGAAATTGACTTTCCTCAAAAAGAAGGCTCTAATGGCCTTCGATGTCCGTAAGAGTGTGTCGACCCTTGAACCTGCGGAAGAAATCCCTTTAGTTTGTTTTGACACCTAGTCAACGCTTATGCTTGTCCGATACTTTGGTTGCAGTCCTCTCTTAGTAATGTTACCGCCGTTAAAGTCCGCGTTGTCTATTCCAGTTGTACAAAAAAACGCTGTTTGTATCCTTATCAGACGGATACAAACAGCGTCAACATATTAATTCCATTCAAGCATCAATCTTGAATGGCTTCCACTTCAACTTCTACAACGCTTTTGCAGCAATATCGGTACGATTTTGCATGCCTTCGAAATTTATCACGCTAACCGCTTCGTACGCGCGATTGCGTGCTTCCGCGATGTCGCGGCCAAGGCCAACAATGCCCAGCACGCGTCCGCCGCTGGTTACCAGTTCGCCGTCCTTGAAGGCGGTGCCGGCGTGGAAAACAAGCGCTCCCTGCGCTTCCGCTTCTTCAATGCCGGCAATGACGCGGCCTTTCGGGTAAGAACCGGGATAACCTTCCGAAGCGGCAATGACGCAAACCGCAGCTTCATCGCTCCATTCGATATCCATTTCTCCCAGCCGTCCGTTCATGGCAGCTATCACGATATCGACCAGATCCGTTTTCAATCTTGGCAGTACAACCTGCGTTTCGGGATCGCCCATGCGCGCATTGAACTCGATCGTTTTGGGGCCGTCCTTTGTAATCATCAAGCCCGCAAACAACACGCCGCGGAACGGACGTCCTTCGCTAACCATCGCCTTAGCGGTTGGAATAATGATATTGACGATTGCATCGTCCACAATGCTTTGCGGAATATGCGGCAGCGGCGTATAGGTGCCCATGCCGCCTGTGTTGGGACCCTTGTCGCCATCAAAAATCGGCTTGTGGTCCTGCGCCGGAACCATCGGTTTAACCGTTTCGCCGTCTACGAAAGCCAGGATGGACATTTCTTGTCCCTCCAGAAACTCCTCGATCACAATCTGGTTGCCCGCATCGCCAAATACCTTGTCTACCATCGCCTCGCGAAGCGCCTTTTCAGCTTCCTCGCGTGTGAAAGCTACCGTTACCCCTTTGCCCGCAGCAAGCCCGTCCGCTTTAATAACAATAGGGACCTCTTGCTCCTGCAAATAGGACAACGCCGTTTCGTAATCCGTAAACGTTTCGTATTTGGCGGTAGGAATATTGTATTTTTTGAGCAAGTCCTTCATAAAAATTTTGCTGCCCTCGATTTCTGCAGCCAGTCTATTCGGGCCAAATGCCGGAATGCCCGCCGCTTCGAACGCATCAACAATACCGTCCGCAAGCGGATCGTCCGGACCTACAAACACGAGATCGATGGAGGCATCCTTGGCAAAAGCCGTCAGCTCGTCAAACTGCGAAACCGCGATCGGCACGCATTCCGCCAGCTTGGCGATTCCCGCATTGCCTGGTGCGCAAAACAATTCCTTTACCTTGTCGCTTTTTTTGAGCGCCCATAAAATCGCATGTTCGCGGCCGCCCCCGCCAATGACCAAAATCCGCATTTCTGCATCCCCCTTTTTATTTTTTCATCCTTAGCAGAATTATTGAACGACCCCGCACAATCAGGTTCAAAAAGTCCGGTTTTCAGTACCAAGAAGATGGCAAGAAGCTAGAAATCGAGGACCGGAGCGTAGTCGAAGCTACGTGAGGACCGGAGATTTCGGCTGAATGCCATATTCGACGCCGGCCATGACATTAGTCATGACCCGTAATGGAAAGCGGACTTTTTGAACGACCCCACACAATCAGGTTCAAAAAGTCCGGTTTTCAGTACCGAGAAGATGGCATAAAGCTAGAAACTGAGTAGCGGAGCTTAGTGGAAGCTAAGTGAGCAACGGAAGTTTCGGCTGAATGCCATATTCGACGCCGGCCATGACGCTAGTCATGACCCGCAATGGAAAGCGGACTTTTTGAATTACCTTTCTAGTGTTTGAAGTGGCGGATGCTGGTGAACACCATCGCAATTCCCGCTTTGTTGGCTGCCGCGATGGACTCTTCGTCCTTGATGGAGCCGCCAGGCTGGATGATTGCCGTAATGCCGGCTTTAGCCGCCAATTCCACGGTATCGCCCATCGGGAAAAATGCGTCGGAAGCCAATGCCGCGCCTACGGCTTTTTCGCCGGCTTGTTCGATAGCGATGCGAGCCGCGCCTACGCGGTTCATTTGGCCTGCGCCAACGCCAACCGTCATGTCGTCTTTGGCCAGCAAAATCGCATTGGATTTCACATGTTTAACAACCTTCCAGCCAAAAAGAAGCTGTTTCATTTCCTCGGCAGTTGGCTTGCGGTCGGTTACGATCTGCAGATCCTCTTCCTTCAGGGAATGGACGTCGCTTTCCTGAACCAGCATGCCTCCGTCAACAGAAGTAACCAACCATTCCGGCTGGCGCTCTGCAGCAACTTTCAGCTCGCCCAGCTTGAGCAGGCGAATATTCTTTTTCTTGGAGAGGATCTCAAGCGCTTCCGGCGTGTAATCCGGCGCAATGATAATTTCCAGGAAGATAGCGCCCAGCAGCTCAGCCGTTTCTGCGCCAAGTGTGCGGTTAGCCGCTACGATACCGCCAAAAATGGAGGTTGGATCGGCTTCGTACGCTTTTTGGTAAGCCTCGTGAATGTTAGCTCCGATGCCTACGCCGCAAGGGTTCATATGTTTGACCGCAACAACGGCCGGCTCGTCGAATTCCTTGAGAATCGACAACGCCGCGTTTGCGTCGTTAATGTTGTTGTAGGACAGCTCTTTGCCGTGCAGCTGCTCCGCTGTCGTAATATTGCCTTCGGAAGCCAGTGGCTTTTTGTAAAATGCAGCTTGCTGATGCGGGTTTTCTCCGTAACGCAATCCTTGCACCTTTTCGTAAGTGACCGTGTACGTTTCAGGAAGCGGTTCGCCAGTTTGCTTCGACAGGTAGTCGGAGATCAATGCGTCGTAGGAGCCTGTATGACGGAATACTTTGGCTGCCAGACGTTTGCGCGTTTCCAACGTCGTGTCGCCGTCAGCCTTCAGCTCTTCCAAAACAGCGCCGTAATCGCCGGCATCCACAACAACCGTTACAAAGGCATGGTTTTTGGCAGCGGAACGCAGCATGGTTGGGCCGCCGATATCGATGTTTTCGATCGCTTCCTCGTAGGAAACACCCGGCTTGGCGATGGTTTGCTTGAACGGGTACAGGTTAACGACCACCAGATCGATATAATCCAGGCCCAGCTCCTCCATCGACTTGCGGTGCTCCTCGTTGTCCCTTACCGCAAGCAGCCCGCTATGTACTGCGGGATGAAGCGTTTTGACGCGGCCGTCCATAATTTCAGGAAAACCCGTTACATCGGAAATGCCGATAACCGGAACGCCTTCTTTTTCCAGCAGGCTGAATGTTCCACCCGTCGAAATGATTTGCACGCCCTGCTTTGCCAATTCCCTTGAAAACTCAACGATGCCCGTTTTATCGGATACGCTGATCAACGCTCGTTTAATCGCCACCGTAATGCCCCCTTATTTTGAATAAAACCATCAGATTCAGCTATCTTCAGCCCCATTACCCGATCGTTACGTTTCTTCCGTCCAGCACAACTTTGCTGCGGGCGATCTGGCCGATCACATACGGCAGCAAGGCCTGCTCAGCCGCATGAATCCGCTCTGAAAGACTGTCGCGAGTATCCCCATGCTCCACCTCAACAACCCGCTGCGCGATAATGGGGCCGCTGTCCAGCCCGCCGTCTACATAATGCACAGTCACGCCAGTTATCTTTACGCCGTACTCCAGAGCTTGTCCGATCCCGTCAACACCTGGGAATGCCGGCAGCAGCGAAGGATGAACATTGATCATTCGGCCGTAAAAAGGCTCCACCAGCACAGGCGTCAAAATACGCATATAGCCGGCCAGCACAATCAGTCCGATGTCGCGCTTCTCCAGCTCCGCCAGAATGACTCTCTCGTAATCCTCGCGCGAAGCGTAGTCCTTCGGTTTGAATAGGAAGGTTTCAACGCCGGCTTTAGCCGCTCTCTCCACAACGGGAGCGCTCGGCTTGTCACAAACAAGAAGCCCGATTTCAACATCGAGCTTCCTATCCCGCACCGCATCGGCAATGGCTTGAAAATTGCTCCCCTGCCCGGATGCAAACACCGCAATGCGCAGGCCGGCCATTACACCTCAGCTCCCGTAAATGTCACGATACGGCTGCCTTCCGTGATTTTGCCGATGGTATAAGCTTTTTCGCCAAGGCTTTCCGCCACGCGCACCGCTTCTTCCGCCTGTTCGACAGGAACAACAATGACAAGGCCGATGCCCATATTAAAAGTCGTGAACATGTCGCGATTCGTAATTTCGCCTTTTTTCTGCATCAGCTCGAAAATGGGCAAAATCGGCCACGATCCGTATTGGATGTCCGCATTGACGCCTTCCGGCAGCACGCGCGGAATATTTTCGATAAAGCCGCCGCCCGTAATATGCGCCATGCCTTTTACTTGCACCTTGCTGATCAGCTCAAGCGCCTGCTTCACGTAAATGCGCGTTGGCTCCAGCAGCACGTCGCCAAGCTTTGCTCCGCCAAGCTCGTCAAACTGCTGATCCAGCGAATAACCCGCTTCTTCCAGCAGGAGACGGCGCACCAGCGAAAAGCCGTTGCTGTGGATTCCGCTCGAAGCAAAGCCAAGCACGACGTCGCCCGGAGCAATCGTGGAGCCGTCGATCATTTTTTTCCTGTCAACGATGCCGACGGTAAAACCCGCGATATCGTATTCCTCTTGGGAATACATGCCCGGCATTTCAGCCGTTTCTCCGCCGATCAGCGCACAGCCGGACTGTACGCAACCTTCGGAGATGCCTTTCACGATCGCTTCGATTTTTTCGGGAACAACCTTGCCGCAGGCCAGATAGTCCAGGAAAAACAGCGGCTCCGCGCCCTGTACGATAATATCGTTGACGCACATCGCAACAGCGTCGATGCCGATTGTATCGTGTTTGTCCATTGCAAAAGCAAGCTTCAGCTTTGTGCCGACGCCGTCCGTGCCGGATACCAGCACTGGCTCCTCGTATTTGCTTTTGTCCAGGCTGAACAAACCGCCAAAGCCGCCAAGCTCCGCCAGCACCTCCGGACGGTATGTCCGCTTCACGTGTTTCTTCATCCGTTCGACCGCTTCATTGCCCGCGGCAATGTCGACGCCTGCTTTTTTGTACGCTTCTGACACGAATATCGCACCTTTCGTTTTTGGCTCATGACAAAAACAGAAAATTGACTTTATATATGCGGGGGGCGCTGAGGGGCAGAGGGTTCTTCCGATCGCTGTTAAAATCAGATTTTCATTGAACAATTTCTTAGCGGTTGAAATCTGATTTTACAAGCGAACACTCCGTTTCTACAGAATCCCTCTGCCCCTTCGCCTATTGCATATGCCGTCAAAAACTGATTTTTGTTATTGAGCCTTTGTATTTTCAATAAATAAATGGAGTTGAACAAAAGATTTTCAACTTTTCAGGGCAAGGAATAACCCTCTGTTAACCTACGCTTAACTCAACCCTCGGTTAAACCCTACCTTCGGTTAAGCCCAGCCTTCGGTTAAGCCCCGGTCAAGCGGCGGCAAGTCTACGTTAAGCCGCATCCGCTTTTTTTAATTGCGATCGGAAGAACCCTTCACACGCCGGCCCACACCGCTGAAACTCTTTTGTTCCACTTATATAGCAGGTCCTAGCAGCTGCAGCTTTTGTCTGATTCTTCGTCTACGACGGTAGGGTAGTCGTTGTCGAAGCAGGCGAGGCACATGCCGCGGTTATAAGCGCCGTCGTTGCCGCCTACCGAATCCACGAAACCTTGGTCGGTTAGGAAGGATAACGAGTCCGCGTTGATTTCTTTGCAAATCTCCTCCACCGTCCGGAAGGATGCGATCAGCTCCTTGCGGTCCGGCGTGTCGATGCCGTAGTAACACGGGTTTTTGAACGGCGGCGATGTGATGCGCACATGCACCTCCGTCGCTCCAGCCTCGCGCAGCAGGTTGACGATCCGGCGAGACGTTGTGCCCCGTACGATAGAATCGTCGATCATGACAACGCGTTTGCCTTCAACGACCTTGCGGACGGCGGACAACTTCATTTTTACGCCTTTTTCGCGCAGCTCCTGGGAGGGCTGAATGAAGGTCCGTCCGGTGTATTTGTTTTTGATAAGCCCAAGCTCGTACGGTATGCCCGTTTGCTCCGCATAGCCGATAGCGGCGGAAATGCTGGAATCCGGCACGCCCGTTACAATGTCCGCGTCCACGAAGGACTCAATCGCAAGGCGTTGGCCCATCCGCTTGCGCGCGGAGTGGATGTTGATTGTATTAATATCGCTGTCCGGTCTGGCAAAATAAATATATTCCATCGCGCAGGTCGCCCGGCGCTCGATTTCCGCATAGCGGTCTTCCGTCATGCCGGAGGAATCCAGAATCAGCAGCTCGCCCGGCTGCACGTCGCGAACATATTCTGCGCCGATCGTTTCGAACGCGCAGGTCTCCGAGGAAAACACATATGCGTCGCCGATACGCCCCATCACCAGCGGGCGAAGCCCGTGGGGATCGGAAGCGACCAGCAGCTTGTCGTTGGTCATGATCAGGAACGCAAAACCGCCGACAATGCGCTGCAGCGCTTCTTTCGCCGCCGTGACAAAATCCTTCGGAGAACGCGCGATCAAATGCGCGATAACCTCCGTGTCGCTGGAGGTCTGAAAGATGGAACCGCTCATCTCCAGCTCGCGGCGGATTTCCGGTGCGTTGACGATATTGCCGTTTGTCGCAACCCCAAGATCGCCGTCGCGATAGCGGAAAATAAGCGGCTGTGCGTTTGCCAGTTGGCTCGCTCCCGACGTGGAGTAACGAACATGCCCGATGGAACGGTCGCCCGCCAGCATGTCCAGCTTGTCTTTGTCGAATACTTCTTTAACCAATCCCATGCCGCGGTGATAGTTAAAGGCGTTGCCTCTAGCCGTATCTACCGTACAGATGCCGGAGCTTTCCTCGCCCCGGTGCTGCAGCGCATGCAGACCATAGTACGACAGTCCGGCGGCATCGGGGTGGCCGAACACCCCGAATACGCCGCACTCCTCGCGAAGCTTGTCAAAAATATCATCCCGGCCGATGCCCTCATTATAATGGTCGCCCGTCCACAGACGGGGAAGGGTCATCACTTCATGAGACATGGAATCGCATCCTTCCAAACCTTCTCCAGTTGTTGTACCGGCGAATGAACGCCAGTCTTGCCGTTTACGCTGATGGACAGAACGCTTCCTGTTACTTTGCCGATTGCCGCGTGAGACACGCCTTGCTCACCCAGCCAAGCGATCAGCTTCTCCGCTTGCTCCGGTTTTGCCGAAAGCAATACGCGGGATTGCGATTCGCTGAACAACAGGTGGTCGTTACGCAGCTCGCTGCTCAGAGCAACCTCTGCGCCAATGCCGCCGCTGATGCAAGACTCTGCAAGTGCAACCGCGATGCCGCCCTCGGACAAGTCATGAGCCGAAGACACAAGGCCTTTCTGAATAGCGCCAAGCACCGCGCCTTGCACCTTTTTCTCCACATCCAGATCGATGACAGGAGGACGGCCGGATGGTGCGCCGTTCAACACGTATTGCAGCTCGCTGCCGCCAAACTCAGCTTTCGTATCGCCAATCAGCACGATGACGTCGCCTTCGTTTTTGAAGCCTTGAGTCGTAATGTGGTCATGGTCATGCACCAGGCCAACCATGCCGATAACAGGCGTCGGGTAAATCGCGCCTTTGGCATTTTCGTTGTACAAGCTGACGTTGCCGCCGATTACCGGCGTATCCAGCTTGATACAAGCTTCGCTCATGCCGTCGGCCGATTTTTCCAGCTGCCAGAATACTTCCGGCTTTTCCGGATTGCCGAAGTTCAGGTTGTCCGTAATCGCCAGCGGCTCGGCGCCGGAGCAAACGATATTGCGCGCCGCTTCCGCAACCGCGATACGGCCGCCTACTTCAGGGTCCAGATATACGTAACGTCCGTTGCAGTCCGTGGTCATCGCCAGCGCCTTGCGCGTGCCGTCGATCAGAACAACAGCCGCGTCGGAGCCGGGTTGTACCGCCGTTGCCGTACGAACCATATAGTCGTATTGATTGTAAACCCATTCCTTGCTCGCTACTGTCGGTGATGCCAAAACCTTCTCCAAAGCGTCGTTCAAGTCCGTAATTTCCGCAAAATCGGAGCTGTCTACACTAGCGTTTTCACGGTAGTATGCCGGCTCGGCGGACGGTTTGTTGTACACCGGACATTCATCAACCAGCGCTGTGACCGGCATGTCCGCAACTTCCTCGCCTTGATGGAACAAGCGCAGACGTCCGTCATCGGTTACTTTGCCAACCTTGGCGCAAATAATGCCCCAACGGTCAAAAATTTCCTTGGCTTGCTCTTCATGCTGCGGCTCAACAACGAACAACATGCGCTCCTGCGATTCCGAAAGCATCATTTCGTAAGGCGTCATGCCCGTTTCGCGTTGCGGAACCTCGTCGAGGTACAGCTCCAGGCCGTTGCCCGCTTTGGAAGCCATCTCCGCGCTGGAGCAAGTCAAGCCGGCTGCGCCCATATCCTGAATGCCAAGCACGATGCCGGAGTTAATCAGCTCAAGCGTTGCTTCCATAACGAGTTTTTCCATGAAGGGATCGCCGACCTGAACCGCCGTGCGTTTCTCCTCGGATTCCTCCGAAAGCTCCACGGATGCAAAGGTTGCGCCGTGAATGCCATCGCGGCCGGTTGCCGGGCCAACGTAGAAAACTGGGTTGCCAACGCCTTTGGCGACGCCGCGCTGGATTTTGTCATGATCGATCAAACCAACGCACATAGCGTTAACAAGCGGATTTCCTTCGTAGCTTTCGTCAAACATAACCTCGCCCGCTACCGTCGGGATGCCGATACAGTTGCCGTATCCCGCGATGCCGCCGACAACATGCTCGAACAGGTATTTAACGCGCTCGCTGGCCAGATTGCCGAAGCGCAGGCTGTTCAGCAGAGCCACGGGACGTGCGCCCATGGAGAAAATATCGCGGATAATGCCGCCAACGCCGGTAGCCGCGCCTTGATACGGCTCAACAGCGGATGGGTGGTTATGGGATTCGATTTTGAACACGACCGCTTGATTGTCGCCGATGTCTACGATGCCGGCGCCTTCGCCGGGACCCATCAGAACACGCGGACCCGTGATCGGGAACTTTTTCAGGATTGGCTTGGAATTTTTGTAGGAGCAGTGCTCCGACCACATAACGCTGAATACGCCAATTTCCGTATAGTTCGGCTTGCGTCCCAGAAAACCGCAAATCAGCTCGTATTCATGGTCCGTTACGCCAAATTGCGTATAAATTTTCTGATCGGCGATTTGCTCCGCCGTCGGTTCCTTAGCCGTTAACTGCTGCGCCATGCTGTTCCCTCCATGCATTCAAAATCGATGTAAACATGCCTTTTCCGTCCTCGGAGCCGAGTAATTGGTTGACTGCGCGCTCAGGATGCGGCATCATGCCGACCACGTTGCCCGCTTTGTTGCTGATGCCCGCGATGTTCTCGACAGAACCGTTCGGGTTGGTATCGCCCGCATAGCGGAAAACGATCTGGTTATTGGCTTTTAGTTCAGCCAACGTCTCATCGTCACAGTAGTAGTTGCCTTCGCCATGGGCGATCGGAATATCAATGATGTCGCCTTCGGCATATTGATTCGTAAACGGCGTAGCCGCGTTAACGACTTCAAGATGCGTAGAATGGCAGCGGAATTTCAGGCCGTTGTTGCGGATCAGAGCGCCCGGCAGCAAACCGGCTTCGGTCAAAATCTGGAATCCATTGCAGATGCCAAGCACGTATTTGCCTTGCTCGGCCGCTTTTTTCACTTCGTTCATCACATTCGCAAACTGCGCGATTGCGCCGCAGCGCAGATAATCGCCATAGGAGAAGCCGCCAGGCACGATAATCGCGTCGTAAGCGGAAAGATCCGTAGCGGTGTGCCATACATAATCGACGGATTGGCCAATCGTGCTTTCTACCGCCTTGTAACAGTCAATATCGCAGTTGGAGCCCGGAAATACGAGTACCGCAAACTTCATGACCTTATCCCTCCAGCTCGAAACGGTAGTCTTCGACAACGGTGTTGGCCAGCAGCTTTTCGCACATCACTTTCAGACGGGCTTCCGCTTCAGCGCGGTCGTTTGTATCCAGTTCCACCTCAAGATATTTGCCGATGCGAACCTTGCTGACTTCTGCAAAACCCATGGAATGAAGCGCGCCTTGTACTGCAGTTCCTTGCGGGTCCAAAACGTTTTCCTTGATCGTGACGTAGACGGTTGCCTTCATAAATGCCTCCTGATATATGGTTAGTTTAGGGTTGTCAAAACGAAAGAATAATTTGCGGTGCTTCTACAGCTCCGCGCCGGTCAAGCGGCGATAAATTTCACGGTAACGCGCTGTTGTTGCGGCAACGACCGGTTCAGGCAGCGGTGCAGGCTTGCTGTCCCGGTCCCAGTCGGAGCCAAGCAGATAAGTGCGTACCGGCTCTTTGTCCATGCTGTCGATTTCCACGTCGTAGGCGTAGTTGCCTTCCGCCCAGAAACGCGAGGAATCCGGCGTAAAAATTTCGTCGATCAGGATCACTTTGCCGTCGATAAGGCCAAATTCAAATTTGCAATCGGCAAGAATAATGCCGCGCTCCTGGCAATAATCATGTGCCAGCTTATAGAGCGCGATGCTGCGCTCCTGCAGCTCCTCCGCCAGCTCTTTGCCAACAAGCTCCGCCATTTTGTCGAAGGGGATGTCCTCGTCATGGCCCACGTCGTTTTTGGCGGCGGGAGTAAAGAGCGGCTCCGCAAAATGCTCGTTTTTGCGCATGCCCTCCGGCAGCTTGATGCCGTTGATTTCACCAGTGGACTGGTATTGACGCCAGCCGCCGCCTGTGATGTAGCCGCGCACCACGCATTCGATATCAATGCGCTCCGCCTTGCGCGTCACCATAATCCGGTTCCGCAGCAGCTCAGGCTGAGTAATGATGTCGCCAAGCTTCTCCACGTCGGTATGCACCACGTGATTAGCCTGCTCGTCCTTCGTCAAGTCGAACCAGAAGGCGGACAAACGGTTCAATACATTTCCTTTGTCCGGCACAGCGGGGTCCAACACGTAGTCGAACGCCGAAATCCGGTCCGTCACAACGATAAGGAAGTGTTCGCCCAGATCATAAAGCTCCCGGACCTTTCCTTTGTATACCAGCGGAGCTTTAACATAATCAACCGCTGTTGATATCGCTTGGATTTGCCCTGTCATAAACCCGTTTCCCCCTTAACGTTTTGTCGGTGCTTAAAACCGAATTTCGCCGGAATGAAACGGTCTGCGCCGCTCCAGGACGGGCATCCGTTTCTTCTTGACATGGTCTTTTAGATCAAACCCAAACGTTTGAAAATGGTATCCACGTTTTTCAGATGCCATGCCGGATTGAAGCAATCGTCCAGCTCCTCCGCCGACAGCACGCTTGTGATTTCTTCCGTTTCGTCCACGATAGAACGGAATTGGCGCTGAGTCTCCCAAGCTTGCATCGCGCGCGGCTGAACCGTGTCGTATGCTTGCTCGCGGCTGAAGCCTTTGTCGATCAGCTTTGTCATGATGCGGCCGGAGAACGGCACGCCGTAAGTCGCGCTCATGTTGCGCTTCATGTTTTCCGGGAACACCGTCAGGTTTTGAATAATATTGCCCAGGCGGTTCAACATATAGTTGAGCAGCATGGTTGCATCCGGCAGAATGACGCGTTCCGCGGAGGAATGGCTGATGTCGCGCTCATGCCAAAGCGGCACGTTTTCGTAGGCGGTCAGCATATGGCCGCGAATGACGCGGGAGAGGCCGGACATATTTTCCGCGCCGATCGGGTTGCGCTTGTGCGGCATCGCCGACGAGCCTTTTTGCCCCTTGGCAAACGGCTCCTCCACCTCGCGGAATTCGCTTTTTTGCAAGCCGCGAATTTCGGTCGCGAACTTGTCCATGGAAGTGGCGATCAGCGCCAGCGTCGCCATATATTCCGCATGGCGGTCACGCTGCAGCGTTTGCGTGGAAATCGGAGCCGCCGTGATGCCAAGCTTGCGGCATACAAACTCTTCAACGAAAGGATCAATGTTGGCGTATGTGCCGACCGCACCCGACATTTTGCCGAACTGAACACCGTCCGCCGCATGCTTGAACCGCTCCAGGTTACGCTTCATTTCCTCGTGCCACAGCGCCATTTTGAGACCAAACGTCGTTGGCTCCGCATGTACGCCGTGCGTCCGCCCCATCATTGGCGTATCTTTATATTGAACCGCTTTTTCGCGCAGGATGCCGATAAAGCGCTCGATGTCCTTCAACAGAATTTCATTAGCCTGGCGCAGCAGGTAGCCAAGCGCCGTATCCACGACGTCCGTCGAGGTCAAGCCGTAATGAACCCATTTGCGCTCCGGTCCAACCGTTTCCGATACGGCGCGTGTAAACGCGATAACGTCATGGCGCGTCTCCAGCTCGATTTCGTAAATGCGGTCGATATCGAAGGATGCCGCCTTCCGCAGCGCCTCCACATCTTCCTTGGGAATAACGCCAAGCTCAGCCCAAGCCTCGCATGCGCATAGCTCGACCTCCAACCAGGCTTTGAATTTATTTTCTTCGGTCCAGATCGCTCTCATTTCCGGTCTGCTGTAACGTTCCAACATGTACCCTTCACACCTTCCGGCTTTTGTTTTCTTGATCCCAGATGCCGCTCTCCTCTATCCAGCGAAGCGCATCCTCCGTGCTGTTGGCCAAAATGTTTACATGGCCCATTTTCCGTCCCTTAACGGCGTCCTTCTTGCCGTACAAATGCAGCTTCGGCGTTACGCCGAGCTCTTCCGCCGCTTTGTCGCGCGCCGACAACCGCGCTACCGCAGGCTCCACGTGCTGTCCCAGCACGTTCACCATAACGACGGGAGTCAGCAGCCCGGCATCGCCCAGCGGCAAGCCGCAGATGGCGCGAATATGCTGCTCGAACTGCGAGGTTTTGCTCGCTTCCATCGTATAATGCCCGCTGTTATGGGGGCGAGGCGCAAGCTCGTTGACGAACAGCCCGCCATCCTCCGTTACGAACATTTCAACCGCGATGAGTCCAACCGCGCCAAGCCCTTCGGCAATGGCGACAGCCAGCCGTTCCGCTTCCTCGGCAACCGAGGGTTCAATTCGCGCGGGAGCGATGGACAAATGCAGGATGTTGTTTACATGTATATTTTCTGCTGCGGGAAAAGCTTTGATCTCCCCGTTTGAGCTGCGGGCCGCAATAACCGAGATTTCCTTGCGGAAGGAAATGAACTGCTCCAGCACCAGCTCCGTGCCCGCTTTGGACAACGTCGCGTAAGCTTCCTCGATCTCATCCAAACTGCGGATGACCCACTGGCCTTTCCCGTCGTAGCCGCCGGTTGCGGTTTTGAACACCGCCGGCAGGCCAAGTTCAGCGACCGCCTGAGCGAGGCTTTCAACGCTTGTAATCTCCCGATAGGGAGCAACCGTTGCGCCCGCGGCCTCAATCGCCCGCTTCTCGCGCAAGCGATGCTGGGTCGTGTGCAGAAGGGCGCTGCCCTGCGGCACGTAGGCTTCCTTCGTCAGCATCGCGGCTACGCCAGCGTCCACATTTTCGAATTCATAGGTAATGACATCGCATTGCGTCGCAAGCTCTCTTGCAGCAGCTTCGTCATCGTAAGCCGCCGTAATCTGGCGGGAGACCTGTCCCATCGGGGAATCGGGCGTTGGGTCCAGCGCCACAAAGCGATACCCCATTGCGCTGCCGGCATTTGCCAGCATCCGTCCCAGCTGCCCGCCGCCCAAAATGCCGACGGTGCCTCCCGGAGGTATCAGCCGAGGCGTTTGTTGGCTTTTGCCTGCCCCAGCCGCCCCGTTCCCGGCTTCGTTGTTTTCTGCCCTCGCGCCAGCTTTGTCAGCGTTTTGGCTCATAGGGTTTCACTGCTTTCCAGCACCTGCTGCTTGATGGCCTCGCGCCGCGCTTCGACGCGCGCCTGCACCTCGGGATCAAATGCTCCCAGCATTTGCGCCGCCAGCAAGCCGGCATTGGTGCCGCCCGCATTGCCGATTGCCACAGTCGCAACCGGAATGCCGCCCGGCATTTGCACGATGGACAGAAGCGAGTCCAATCCGCTCAGGCTGGAAGATTTCACGGGAACGCCAATAACCGGCAAAATCGTTTTGGAGGCGACCATGCCGGGAAGATGAGCGGCTCCGCCAGCGCCAGCGATAATAACCTTCAAACCGCGCTGCTGGGCCGTTTCCGCATATTGGAACATCAAATCAGGCGTCCGATGCGCCGATACAACCTTTTTCTCGTACGGGATTTCCAGTTCATCCAGAACGTCGCAGGCCAATTTCATAGTGTCCCAGTCCGACTTGCTGCCCATAATGACGCCCACCTTAGCAGACATGTTCTCAAACCCACTTTCTATGTTCATTATTGTCATAAAACGCAAAATTAAAAGGGCCCTTTCAGCCATTGAAAATAGAGCTTGTTCAAAAAGTTCGCCGTCGTCTGTCGCCAATCTTTTTGAACACGTACTATTACACGCTGCAGGACCCTCGCCAAAATCAGCACTTTCGAACTCCGATGAGCAGCGAAAGACTTCATGTGCAATAAACCGGACATCGCTCCAGCCGCCGCGCCAAAGACAGCATAAGGCTGCTCCATCCTCCAGAAGCAACCCCTATATGCTGTAGGCAATTGTGACTCTCGTCACGACGGAATGCCGGCATCGCAAGCAGCGAAGCTTCGGCAAGCTTATCTATTAGAGGTTGTTCAAAAAGTCCGCTTAAGGACCTCCCGAACTCGATCTATTATCGGTTTATTGGGCTCGTAGTCCAGAAATTAAGGTTTCCGGGTAGAAACATTCGGGCCTTTCCCGAATATATACGAGGTAAAAATTAATGGGCGGAAGTCGCCGCCTCAAACCTATTCCAGTTTATCGAATTGGCTCTATACTGTCAACAAAATACGAACGTTTTCTACGGATCAATTAGTAAAGTTCGCTTTTGGCTAAACCCTATCGCCTAAAAACTCTTTTTTCTCTCCTGTCTTGGTGATTAAATCTCGCTACTATGGTGATTGAATTCGCCATCCGTTATACGCGACTACATTAACCTCATCCTGAATACATATGGTATATGCGGCTTTTTTTAAGTGACAGGCTCTTTTCCCCATCATATACGATAGAAAATGGCCTGTCGAGGAGTGCGGGAATGAACAGCCAGGGAACCCGGGAACAACAGCCCCACACGATCGTAAGAGTACGTTATTCCGAGGCAAATGCCCGGAACAACTTTTCACACGACGGCTAACATCGCTGGAACTCTTTTGTTCAACTTATTTATAAAGGAGGGGAAAGTTTTGCGGATTTACAGTGTGAAAAAAGGAGATTCGCTTTGGGCGCTCGCCCAGCGCTTCGGCGTCTCCCTGGAGGATTTGCTGTCGGCGAACGGTCTGCCGGATCAATCGGTGCTTGTTATTGGACAATCGCTTATTATTCCGGGACCGCCATCCGGCTCTGCCCATATCGTAAAGTCGGGTGAAACGCTATGGAGTATCGGCCAACAGTATGGCGTATCCATCCAGGAGCTGGCGACAGCCAATAGATTGGCCAATCCCGCTCAATTGGCGGTTGGCCAAAGCCTAGTCATCCCTCAGCCGTCCAGACCCGTCATCGAGGTAAACGCCTATACCGAAAAATTCGAGGAGCAAGGAGCTGCGCTTGTTAGGGAAATCGGGGAGCATCTGACTTATTTGAGTCCGTTCAGCTACCGGGTGCAGCGCAACGGCCAGCTTCATCCCCTTAACGATTCCGCCGTTATAGAAGCGTCTTACAGCAAAAGGGCCGCCCCCATGATGGTTATCACCAATTTCGAAAGCGGCACCTTCAGTCCAGAAATCGCCCACTCCGTTTTAGCAGACTCCACCGCGCAAAACACGCTTCTGGAAGCCATTCAGTCCACGATGAGGCAGAAGGGCTATATGTCGCTAAACGTCGACTTTGAATATGTGCCGCCCGCCGATCGGGAATTGTACAACGCTTTTTTGCAGCGGCTTGTCGACACTTTGCACCCTAACGGCTGGCTTGTTTCATCGGCGCTTGCTCCCAAAATTTCCGCCGACCAGACGGGCACTCTGTATCAGGCGCATGATTATGAAGCCCATGGGCGCATTCTTGATTTTGTCGTGTTGATGACCTATGAATGGGGCTGGTCGGGAGGCCCGCCCCGCGCGGTCGCGCCAATCAACGAAGTGGTCAAGGTGCTGAACTACGCGCTGACGGTTATTCCCCCTTCCAAAATCATGATGGGCATGCCGCTTTACGGTTATGACTGGACGCTGCCTTATGTGCAGGGAGGACGGTGGGCGCCAACGGTCAGCCCGCGGGAAGCTGTCGTTCGCGCCGCGCGTAACAATACTTCCATCCAATATGATGAAACCTCACAATCGCCTTTTTACCGCTATTATGATGACGAAGGACAGGAGCATGTGGTCTGGTATGAGGACGCGCGCAGCGTGCAGGCCAAATACGATATCGTCAAAGCCTACAAACTTCGCGGCGTGAGTTATTGGGTGTTAGGCGTTCCATTCCCGCAAAACTGGTTTGTGCTGAACGCCAACTTCACCACCAAAAAACTAGTCTGACAGGTGGTTCAAACAAAACTGATAGGTACTCCAAAGAAAACTGATTGGTGCTCAAAACAAAACTGATTGGTGCTCCAAAGAAAACTGATTGGTGCTCAAAACAAAAATCACCGCTCGAATGGTTAGCAAAGAAAGCCACTACGGGGCAGAGGCGGGGAACGCTTTGTTCGGTTCGGCTAGCAACCCGCAAGCCGCGGCTTTACGGGGGCGGCTTGCGGTGTCTTAGTTTTGGCCTGTTTGCAGCGCTGATACCTTGCGGTGTCTTTGCAATCGCAGCTCTACAACAGCAGCAGCTTGCTTTGGCACCTTTTTACTCGCAGCCCTACAACGGTGGCAGCTTGCTTTGGCACCTTTGTAATGGCGGCTCAACAACGACAGCAGCTTGCTTTGGCACCTTTTTACTCGCAGCCCTACAACGGTGGCAGCTTGCTTTGGCACCTTTGTAATGGCGGCTTTGCAACGGTAGCAGCTTCGGTGTCTTTGTAGTGGCAGTTTTGTTAAGATGTTCCGGGGTCAGGATAAGTGTGTCGGGAGCTTGCTGCACGCTAACGAACTTCTCTTATGGACATCCATGACCATTAGAGCCCTGTTTTGATGAAAAATCCATCTCTAAAGGACATATGTGACCGTTAGACTTGGATTTACTTCTTAATAAGCAGTATATGAGCGTCTAAAGGTCATGGATGACCATTAGCCGAAGCAAATATAGCTATTTGGGGCTCTTACGGTCATAGATGACCATTAGGCGAGGGAAGGTTCCCTGCCGATGCCCAAAATAAAAGAAGATATAGCCTCCAGCGCTCCTGCTCATTGAAAGCTAATACTCTCTACTTCGCAAAGGAAACCATTTTGAGAGCCACCTACTAGTCACTAACTAATCAACTATCTAATCCCACTTATCGAGCCACCTAACCCGTCGCCCATCCAATCAACGACCTAGTCATTTACCTAATCTCACCTATCTATTCACCATCTAGTCACTTACCGTATCTCACCCATCCAGCCACTCATCTAGTCACTGTCTAGCCGCTATCTAGTCAAGCAGCAAATTACTTACCAAAACATGCCTCTAAAGAGGAAGCACAAAAAGTCCGCTTTCCTTTGCGGTACTTGCCTTTCGGCATGTTGCTCATCAAAAATCATCAAAAATTTCGTCGAAAATAAGACTTTATGCGAACTCTACCACGTCAACATGTCCTCTGACGCTTCTATGCCCAGGCAGCGGCAAAATAGGGGAGCCATGTACAACTGCGGAATTCCCTGCGGGAAGTCACCTTGAGACAGCGGAATCTGTCCTGCTTGCCCTGTTTGTCCTGTCTGTCCTGTCTGTCCTGCTTGCCCTGTTTGTCCTGTTTGTCCTGTTGGTCCTGTTGGTCCTGTTCTTCCTGTTCCGATCAGGTACAAGGGAACCTCCCGTTCCTCCCGCTCCGTGCCGCCATGATGCCCCTCGGCGTTCATGCCGTGATCCGATGTCACGATGATTTGGTACCCTTGCGACAGCCATAGAGGGACGAATGTCGCCAGAATACCGTCCGCAATACGTACGGCGGTTTCGTATCCCTTGCTCTCTCCGCCGTGCTTATGTCCCGCGTCGTCGATATTCATGGAGTGAATGTATAGAAAATGGGGATCATGATGCCGCCTCAAATGTTCGGCGTCGATAAACACATGGCTATCGGGATAATGATCCTCGAAATAGAACATGCCGTGCTGGATCGCTTTGCTTTCATCATGCTGATGGCGATCGGTCAAATGATTAAACGGCGCGGCATTGTAGAGCTCGCTCACCCAGAAATAAGCCGCCGCGGCCGTTCTCAGTCCCGCGTCGGCGGCTAGCCGGAACACGTCCTGCTGATGGCTTCTTCTTACGATATGATTGGCCGTAATGCCGTTTCGCGCCGCAGGCGTCCCCGTCAGCAATACCTCGTAAAGCGGGCGGGAAAGGCTGGGAAGCTGGGATTGAACGCGAAAGCAAGCCGCCTCCCCCTGTTCGACAAGATGCTCCACATATCCCAAATAACTGCGTGCAGCATCGTACCTCAATCCGTCCAATACAATTGCAATCAGCTTGGGTTCAGAATTCGTCATAGGGGTTTATCCTCCTCATTGTTGGCTTGAATCCATCCAATACGCTGATTCTTCAGGACTGAAATCCATTCTTTGGACGGCGCCGCGTTGCTGACGATCGTATGAATACGCGACAATGGCGCTATTTCTACAAAAGCTTCCTTGTCCAGCTTGGATTCGTCTGCCAACACGATGGTTTGATAGGCTGCTTCTACCATTTTGCGGGACATGCCGGTTTCTCCGGGATCGTAATCGCTAATGCCCCGGCTGATCGATAGGCCGCCGACGGAAACAAACGCTTTGTCCACGCGAAATTGGGACAACATGATTTCGCTCATACTTCCCGTCATGGACTGCTGCTCCGGGTTCAGCTCGCCGCCCACAACGAAAATGCGGCCCGTAAACTTGCCGCTGCTATGCGAATCCATCAGCTGATTGGCAACCGGAATGGAATTGGTCAAAATGGTTACTCTCTCCACATTGCATAACGCCTTTGCCAGCTCCAGCGTTGTGGTGCCAACGTCAATCGCGATGGTATCGCCGGATTCCACAAGACTGGCGGCAGCTCTGCCGATCCATTCCTTTTCCTTGCTCATCTCCTTGCGGCGCTGCAAATAAGGAGGCTCCAGGCTTGTGGGCCTTTTGGGCTTTGTCGATACCGCTCCTCCATACACCCGCTTGACCAACCCTTCCCTCTCCAGAAAAAGCAAATCGCGGCGCACCGTCTCGTCGGATACCGCAAATTGCTGCGACAGATCCGGCACCTTGACTTGGCCTTCCCGGTTAAGCTGTTCCAAAATGACGATTTTGCGGTTCTCGGATGAAATAGACAATCTCTACGCCCCTTCCCTCTCAAGCCTCAGAAGCTGGTTTTCATCCAATACAAGCTGGACGGAACCTCTCTCTCGCCCGGGGAAGGAACGGCCATCATTCAAGACGTCGACCATCAGCCGGATATCCGACGCTTCCACGATGTAGCGGATGATATTGCCCATAATGGCTCTGGACAAAATACGTCCCTCCACAGTTGCTTGGCCCGATCCTTTGGTTGAACCCTTCTCCGCCGCACCTTCAACCCCCGATAACGCTGAGGGATTCCTCAACTCGGCCGACCCCCCCGATAAAACGGAGGGAATCCCCGGCACGGATGCAACCCCGGATAAAGCAGGGGAGCTACCCGGCTCGGATGCAACCCCGGATAAAGCAGGGGAGTTACCCGGCTCGGATGCAATCCCAGATAAAGCAGGGGAGCTACCCGGCTCGGCCGCAAACTCCGATAACGCAGGGGAGCTACCCTGTTCGGCTGCAAAACCATCCGACTCGCTGGCGAATCGCAATGCTTCCGGACGGATGGCAAACCGCTCCGCCTCGCCGCCTACCCGGCCGAACAGCCTCATCACCTCGGGACGCGACAACACATTGTAGCTGCCCATAAACCGGGCGGCAAATTCAGTGCGGGGCGAAGCATACAGCTCCTCCGGCGTGCCAAGCTGCTCGATATTTCCCTGATTCATCAGACATACGCGGTCTGATAGAATCATGGCTTCCTCTTGATCATGCGTTACGAATATCGTCGTCATATTGAACTTTTGCTGAATGTCGCGGATTTCCGCTCGCAAAGCTTTGCGGATTTTGGCATCCAGCGCGCTCAGCGGCTCATCCAGCAGCAGCACTTTGGGCTGCACCGCAAGAGAACGCGCCAACGCCACGCGCTGCTGCTGCCCGCCGGAGAGATGCTGCGGATAAGAGTCCCGCTTATCTCCAAGAGCGATCATCTCCAGCAGATCGGAGGAGCGTTTGCGCCTTTCTTCCTTTGAAGCTCCGCGCATTTTCATGCCGTATTCGATATTTTGGCCCACCGTCAGGTTGGGGAACAAGGCGTAGGATTGAAACACCATGCCGATTTCACGGCTGCGAGGAGGCACATTTGTAATATCGCGATCATCCAGAAAAATGCGGCCGTGATCCGGCTCGGTCAAGCCGGCAATACAGCGAAGCAGCGTGCTTTTGCCACATCCGGAAGGGCCAAGCAGCGTAATCAGTTCGCCCCTGCCAATTTCCAGATTCACATTGTTCAGCACCGTATTTTGCCCGAATAACTTGGTGATTTGCTGCAGCTTCAAATAGGCATTCATTCCGTTATCCCCTTGTTCACTTTTTTGCCGAGCATCAACAGCAGAATCGAAAGCACCGATATAAACAGGAAATAAGCAATGGCGATTGCGCTCGCCAAGTGGCCGCTTTGGCTCACCTTCTGCATCAAATAAACCTGTATCGTCTGAATATGTCCGCCAACCAGCATGTTTGTCAAGACAAACTCGCCGAACAGCACCGAAAAAGACAACAAGGAGGAAACCATAACGCCAGTCCAGATGTTGGGCACGATAACCGTAACAAACGCCTTAAAGCGGCTTGCTCCAAGCATTTCGGCAGCCGACAGCAGCGTAGGTGCGGATATCGTCAACAGGCTGTTTCGTATGCCTTGGTACATGTACGGCAGGATAATGACAAAATAAGCGCCGATCAAAATATATACGGTGCCGGAAATGGGAAATGGACCGCTGGAATAGGTGCGAATCAAGCCAACCGCCGCAACGACGCCCGGAACGGCATAGGGCAGCACAACCATGCCCTTCATGAATCCCTCCAGCCGCGGCAAATAGATGGATATGATAAATACCGCGGGAAGCATGACGGCAAGACTCAGCACAACGCTAATCGCGCAGATATAAAGAGAGGTCCAGAGCGCGTCCATAAAACGGGCGTCTCGGCCAAGCTCCCGGAACCAATCCAGCGTCCAGCTCTCCGGCAGGATAGTGGCCTGCCATTCCCGGGATACGGCATAAATCAAGGTTGCCAGCAGCGGGAGCAGCAAATACATCATAAAAAAGGTCACGACGGTGCGGGGAGCCCACCCTGCTTTTTTGACTTGTCCCTGCATTAAGCCTCCTCCTTTGCAACAGCGCTTTTCCAATGAGAAAAACGGCGGGAAGCCGGCTTGCCCATGTCTTGGCCGGGACGGAATCGGCCTGCACGCCGGGTCATTTTGTGATTGAGATAAACGGCCAGCAGAGTGGATGCCGCCATTACTACCGCCAGGGCGCTGCCAAGCTCGGGATCATTGACTACATCTCCCGCGACCAGCGAGCCGATGCGAACCGCAAGCAGGTTGAAGTTGCCGCCAACAAGCGCATAAGCCGTCGCATAAGCACCCATCGCATTGGCGAACAAAATACCCAGGGTGCCGAAGATCGCAGGCGTCAGAATCGGCAATCCAACACTTTGCCAAAACTGCGCTTTAGTAGCTCCCAGCAGCGAAGCCGCCTCCCTCCATTGCTCCGATATGGCATAGAAGGACGGATAAAGCAGCAGCAGGGCTAGCGGAATCTGGAAGTAGACATAAACCAGCACCAGGCCGGACCAGCTGTATAAATTAAACTCGGCGAACACGCTCCAGCCCCACTGCTTGAACAGCAGCGTAAAAACGCCATTGCTGCCCAGCAAAATAATGTAGGCAAAAGCAAGCGGAACGCCAGCAAAGTTCGAGGTCATATTGGAAAGCATCAGCAGCGCGTTGCGAATCCTCGGGGAAAACCGGGTAATGGCATAGGCTGCGGCAAGGCCGATAAGCAGGCCGATCACGCTGGAAAAAACCGAAATCAGCAGACTGTTCTGGATCGCTTTTAAATAAAACTTGCTCTGAAAAATTTTAACGAAATTGTCCAGCGTAAAACCGCCGGTACCGGAACTGCTCACGCTTCCCGTCAGCATCGCCAAGATAGGGGCCAGTTGAAAAGCGGCAACCATAAACACAAACGGCAATAAACCAAGCAGAAACCATGGTTTTTTAAACTTTTTCATATGATTTCTCACGCTCCCGAAGGGGGTAGAAGGAGACGGCGCGCCATTGGACACGCCATTGTTGCGTCCGCAGCGCCTAGAGGCGCGTCTTTGGATGCGCTATTTGCAGCCTCCATTGGACACGCTATTGTTGCGTCCGGATGCACGCCGCCTCCCCCTGTTGTTGCAATTGCTGGCGAATGCCGAGTATCTGTATGCTTGCGTATGCCGGCCTATTGCTGGATCGTAAAAGACACGCAGGTTAGCTCATATGAACAAGAATGCGCTCCTGCCAAAGCTGCGGCAGCTTTTTGGCCGTTTCTTCCCACACACTGTAATCGCCAACCGGTTTTACATTGGTATAAGCATCTTCAGGGAGCAGCTTCGCGGCAACATCCGCCGGAAGCTCGATGCCGGAGCGGATTGGTCTTGCATAACCTTTAGCCAAATTGATTTGGCCTTCGTCGCTCAAAATGTATTCGCGGGTCAGCTTTGCAGCGTTAGGATGAGGCGCGTATTTGTTGATGATGGTGGCATAGCCGCTCACAACGCTGCCCTCCGACGGAATAGCGACATCGTATTGATCCGCTCCCAGCATGTCCTTGTAGTTCAGCGCATTGAAATCCCACAGCAGCGTAACTTCAACTTCGCCTTTTTCCATATTGGCCAAGGAAGCTTCCGCATTCGACAAACGGCCGTTTTTGGCCAGCTCTTCAAAATAAGCGATGCCCGGCTCGATATTGGATTCGTCGCCTCCGAACGCAATGGCGGCTGCAAGCACGGCCATTTGCGCTTGCGCGGCTTTAGTGACATCGCCTACGATGATTTTGTAATCGCCGTTTTTCAGGTCTTCCCAGCTTTTTGGCGTATCCTTCACCAGCTTGGAATTAGTAAAAAAGGAGATCGAGCCTTGATAACCGACTACCCAATGGCCGTCCGCATCCTTCGCCCAAGCCGGAATTTCGTCCCAATAGGAGGTTTTATAAGGCTGCGTAACGCCCTTGCTGACAGCAACTGGGCCAAAAGCGATGCCGACATCGCCAATATCCGCTGTTGGCTTGTCCTTTTCCGCTTCAAACTTGGCAATTTCCTCGGCGCTCGACATATCCGTATCGCTATGAGTCAAACCGTATTTGCTTCCGATTTCCTCCCAGGTGTCCTTCCAGTTTGCCCACGAATCCGGCATGCCGACGCTAATTACGGAGCCTTCTTCTTTTGCTTTCTTTTCGATTTCCGCAAGCGTAAGCTCCTCTCCGCCACTACCGCCAGACGCGTTAGTAGAAGAGCCGGTGCCGCCTCCACACGCCGTCAGCATAACGGCAACGCTGGATACTGCCAAACATAACGCCAATCCCTTTTTCAAAGAAAAATTCATTTGTTTGCACTCCCTGTGGATTATTGTGGGGTCATCCTGCATTCTCGTTGTTTTATGCCCTTTTTAAGTATAAGAAGAGACTGTTTACGGAATATCAACTGCATTTTTAGGAATTATTAAGATCGCCGCAAAAAAATAGACCCTCCTCCAGTCTCAAGACGGGGATGGCCTTATATGGCGTTTTTGCTTATGAGATATGCCGATGTTACACAAACCTCCGGCTTTTTCACTTCCGGTTGTACCGTTTGATCGCTTTCCTCGGATAGCGAAGGCTCTCTATGACCTTCCTCTATTATGCTGGGGAGCAATACGCTCAACGAAACAAAGCAGCTTAACAGCACGACGGATAACCTGTTTCTGGTCATCACTTGCTTCACCTCTAAATGAATTGATGATCACCACTATATCAAAACCCGCTAAACGGATTCTATACATTTTTGGAATATTTGTGAATCAAAAGGAGCGGTCTTTTACGGTCCTTAACGCACAAAAACACCCCTCAGGGTGTTTTTGCATAATGCTATTTGTTAGATCAGGTTTGAGCTTTATTGATTTCTATAAGCGGTTGACAACGTAGCCTTTTTGCTCCAGCAGCGTTACAAGGCCATCCTTGCCAGCCATGTGAAGCGCGCCTACAACAACAAAATACGTTTTTTGGTCTGTTCCTTTCAGGAAGCCGTCGATTTTGTCTACCATGGCGATATTGCGGTTTTTCAGCATGGCATTATAATACTCTTCGTTTCCTGACGAATCGTTTGCCATTTTGGACAAGGTGTCCAGATCCCCTGTAACCCACATCTCCGACAAGTTGTCAACGCCGTCCTCTTCGCTGTAGAAGTTATAGATAGTGCCTAGCAGATAACCCTCTTGCAGCTCTGGCGAAAAACCGTCGAACATTTCATATTGCAGCCGGTAGCTCTCCAGCTCCATAATCGGAATCTGGCGCTTCAGCGCCTTGTCCATAAAATAATTGTCGATGCCGAGCTCCGCTTCATATTCACTGCTCTCCGAGCCAAGACTGGAAAGGAGCAATGATGCAAACCATGGCTTGTATTTGTCCAGCGCATCCGGCTTAAGTTCCAGAGCGGTAAGCAGCTCGACAACCTCGGCATACGTTTCCGCAGAAACATGATTTTTGAGCGTCGTGCCGTCCCGATAAACGCCGAGCTCATCCAGTATCGCGCCAACATCGGCCTCTTCGTTGGTACCGTCTATTTCTACCGCCAAATAATCGGAGGCTTGGAAAGCTTCTTCTATAACATCGCGCAGCGGATACATGGCTTCGTTCGCAACGTGAATGGAGCCCAGCAAATAAACCGTGTTGCCGTTTTTCTCCACCTGCCACATAAATCCTTTGCTTTTGACTGCCGTATCAATGGCAACTGCATTAGTGGCTTTGTCCCAATCAATGGTTAAGCCAACTTCTTCAATAATAAAACGAATCGGTACATAAGAGACCTTTTTAACGATTTGAGGCGCTACGGCAAGCTCCTTGGGAGTACCGTTGACGTACGCCGTTTTGTGATCGATTTGAAGAGTAAGCGTTGTTTTTTTGCTGCTGGCCGTTATGACGCGGCTTTGTTCATTCCATCCCAGCTCAAAATCCAGCTGCTCCAGCAGCATTCTGACGGGCACCAGCGTTGTGCCTTCAATTTTGTATGGCTGTTGTTCGCCAAACTGAACCTGCTTGCCATCGATCCAGACGCTAAGCGGCGGAGTTGCGGCATTTGCGGCGGTTGCTGCGCAGAAGAGCAGGACTAGGGATAGAAATAAAGCGCTTAGCTTTTTCATGTTTCCACTCTCTCTCATAATTGGATAGACTCTCATATGTAAAATGAGCCAATGCCTTGTGGCATCAGCTCATTCTATCAAACTTTTACCAATAATAATAGAGAGAAAAACACGGTTATTAAGCATCAGGCTAAGGTTCCGCCCTGCTTTTTGCAGAATGAAATCATGTGATTGGCATCAGGAATAAGGCTCTCCTGTCCCTACTCCAGCCAAATCGTTTTTTCCAAAATATCGGTACGCTCCGCTTTCAGCGGTTTCATATCGGGATGGCCCAAATAAACAAATGCTACAATTTCCTCGTCGCTGCGCAGCTCAAAGGTTTCTTTCATCGCCTTATGAAACATTGGAGCGCCGGAGCGCCAAATCGCGCCAAGGCCCAGTCCATGCGCAGCAAGCAGCAAGTTTTGCACGGCCGCTTGAGCAGCAGCCAATTCTTCCGCCGCAACCGCTCTTGGATCATCGGCCGGCGAGCAGATAGCGGCAATGACGACGGGAGCACGGAACGCCTTTGCGATTTCTTTTTTCCGCTTTTCCGCAGTCTCTTCCGCAGTTAGTCCTGGCACATCGCTAAGCGCAACATTGGCGTAGCCTTCTCCCAGCTTGCTTCTGCCTTCCCCCGTCATGACGACAAAACGCCATGGCTGCGTATTATGATGGCTTGGCGCCCATCCGGCGGCTTGAAGCAGTTGAACGATGGAATCCCGCTCCACGGGTTCATCCTTAAATCTTCCTATGCTGCGGCGTTCCGCAATGGCTGTTAGTACATCCGGCAATGTTTGGCTCATCTATATTCGTTCCTCCTGGATTCCTGAAATTGAGGACAGTTTACCCCACTCCAGGACTACCAGTCAAGTCGCTTTAATCTCGAGATGGACATAGCCGCAAACGCAACAATAAAACCCGTGCTGCAAACCCAGAACAAAACATGGTGCAGGCCATTCAGCTGATCCTGGCTCAACACGCCCATGCCGATCGTAAGCAGCGAATACGGAAAAAACAAACCCAGCTTTGCAACGTAGAGACCGAGCCCGGCAAATACGGCACACAAGCAAATGCCGATGGGAGTAGCAAAACTGCGCATTTTCAATGAAAGCCCCAGTTGCAAAGCGCCGATAGCTAATGAAGCATACCAGCCCCTAATGATCCAGCCGATGGTTTCTGCAGGAAATGACCCATCCAAGGACAAAAGAGTGCCAGCCAGCCAATATAGCAAAGCAAACAATACTTGCGCAAACAAAATCAACATGCCAGCCACAAACCATTTGGCGAAAAAAACACCGGACGGCGATATCGGCGTGCTCATCGTCATATTCCAATTTCGGTTCCCATGCTCCAGCCTGGAAAGATACGAGCAACAAATCGCGATCAATATCGGCAGAAAGAACTCTCCATAAAATAAACTGACCTGAGTCCAAAGGCTGTACCAGCCATTTCCCAAGACGCTCTGGTTGGCATAAAAATTGGCGCAGCCGATCAACAGACTGACAACCGGGAGCACCCCAAGCAGGAGAACGATCCTGGAATGGCGCAGCTTGAGCCATTCAGCCGAAATGCTTCTTATCATTTTGTTCCCCTCCCTATATTTCCTGACGTGTCACGGTCAAGCTTCCCATGGCATAAAACAGGACAGCCATGATCAGAGCCGCAGCCGCAACGCCAAAGCCTGGATATTGAATCAAATAAGAACCGCTGTTTTCGCCGTACCGATAGGCTACTGGACTCAGATCCATATAGTAGGACCAAATCAACATTACTCTGAAGGCTGCGGGAAACAATCCGGCGGTCATTCCGGCAAAACCGCCGAGCATCCCGAGACATAGCGCAAAGGCTTGGTTTTTGATACCCAGCGAAATCCACTGCTGCAACGACGAAACGGCCAATCCCGTCAGCATGGATCCTCCGGCAAAACGCATCAGCAGCTCCAAGGGAAGCGAACCTTCAAATCCTTTCATTACTCCCAGCAATAGAATGAATAAGCATTGGATCAATGTGCCGAGCAGAAGCAAAACGGTGGCGCAGGCAAATTTTGCGCCGTACAGACGGCTTCGTTTAACGTTTGTCGAAAGGAGCATTTTCCATGTTGCCCCTTTATGCTCCATATCGCAAATGCGCGATATGATGATCGCCGTCAGGATGGGCATAAACAGCCCATTCATGGAGGAGATCGAAAAGATGGCAGCTTCCCATGCAGCTTGATCCGGATTTTTGGCAATGGCGCGGCTGACGGACAGAAATACCCAGAGCCATTCCACGGTCAGAAACATCAGCAGCATCAACCCGATTTTTTTGCGCCTTATTTTGAAAAATTCCAACCTCAATGCATTTATCACAAGCTGCGCTCCTTTCCCGTCAGCTCCAGGAACATCTCCTCCAGGCTACGTTTCCGCCTCTCGATCCTGGTTACGGGGATATGATGCTCCACCAGCATGCGGTTGAGGGCCGCAAGCTCCGAATCCTCCACATTGTCAAGCCTGAGACGGTTTCCTTGGGCAGTTGCGTCATATCCTCTCGCGTGCAGCAGCCTCCCCGCCTGGGTGTTGTCTCCGGTTTTCAAGGTCACATGGGAGCGGCTTTGCGCCTTAAGGCTATGCATACTCCCCTGATACAGCATCACGCCGTCGCTGATAATGCCTACCGAAGTTGCGACTTGTTCGATTTCGGTTAGCAAATGGCTCGACAGCAGAACGGTCATGCCGTATCGCTCCGGCAGCGACTTGATCAGTTCGCGGATTTCGCCAATGCCGGCAGGATCAAGACCGTTTGTTGGCTCATCCAGAATCAGCAGCTTGGGAAAGGACAGCAAAGCCATTGCTATGCCAAGCCGCTGCTTCATGCCGAGCGAATATTGATCGGCTTTTTTATGCTTGTGGTTTTCCAGACGCACAATTCGAAGCGCTTCTTCCACGTTTTGCATGGGCACGCCTCTAAGGCGCTGCATCACTTTCATATTTTCGAGACCGGTCAAATGCCCGTAATACGAAGGAGATTCAATCAGGGAGCCGGTGCGCTCCAGGATGGAGGTGCGGTGCTTGTCCAGGCTTTGCCCGAACAGGCTGATCCTTCCCTCGGAGGGCTTAACAAGCCCTAAAAGCATTTTTAGCGTCGTTGTTTTTCCCGCTCCATTGGGACCAAGAAAGCCGTAAATTTCTCCTTCAGTAACCTCAAGATCAACTTCCCGCACCCGCGACACGGCTCCATATCGTTTGGTCAACCGTTGTGTTTGTATGATGATTCCAGTACTCATGCCACTCAGCTCCAGTCCGTCATTTCGATTTGTCCACATTTTCTCTCACGCGGATTTCAATCTTGTTCCATGCTTCAACAGTAACCTTCACGCCTTTCCCCATCCTGAAGCGCACCTTACGCCTACCTTAAATCTCCTTCTTCAAAAACAGCCGGCCCAGAGATTCATGTATAATAAAATCGGGTGATTCAGCATGGATAATCTAAAAAATAAAAAGATATTGATCGTTGACGACGAACACGATATCAGAGTGATGATCGAACGTTTTTTGCGAAAAGAAGGCTTTTTCCGTATTTACACAGCCGGGGACTGCTCAGCGGCTCTCGCCGCAATAAGCGCAAACAAGCCTGATATCGCCATATTGGATGTCATGCTGCCGGACGGGGACGGCTTTTCGCTGCTTTCCTCCATACGAACATGTTCAAACCTGCCTGTCCTATTCCTGACCGCCAGGGGCGAGGACGAGGACCGATTGCTAGGCCTTGGACTGGGAGCGGACGATTACATCGTCAAGCCATTTCTTCCCCGGGAGCTGCTGCTCCGGCTAACCGCCATTCTCAAGCGGGTTTATGCATCGCCTGTCAACAACCGATTGTCCGCTTTTCGGCTTGGCATTTCCGTCGTTGATCTGGAGAGCGCCGTCGTGCGCAGGGAGCAGGGCGAACTGCCTCTTACAGCCAAAGAACATGCCATATTGACCAAACTGTATGAAAACAGGGACCGAATTGTTACGAGCGACGCCTTATGCCAAGCGGCTTGGGGAGATGACAGCTACGGCTATGAAAACTCCTTGATGGTCCATATAAGGCGCATTCGGGAGAAGGTGGAGCAAGACCCTTCCAGCCCGGTTCATCTTTTGACCGTCAGGGGTCTCGGCTATAAGCTGGTCATGAAGGAGAGTTATTAAGTGGGGAGCGTACTTGCTATCTTACGCCGTTTTGTCGCCTCTACCCTGCTAGTATCTGTCTGCCTGCTGGTTTTCAACTTCGTACTGCTGGGCACGCTGGTATTTAAGGAAATGAACCAAAGCCAGTCGCCCGAGGGCGTGCTAAAGCAAGTAGCTTCGGGGCTTGGCAAAAGCGAAAACGGCGGCTACGCCTTGGAAAACATCGCGGGCGAACTGCTTCGGGAAAACGAGGCATGGGCAATGCTGCTGGACGGAGACGGCAGCGTGATCTGGGAGTTCAGCTTGCCCGGTGAAATTCCGCGTTCTTATACGCTGGCGGACATCGCCAAGCTTTCGCGCTACTATTTGAAGGATTATCCCGTATACACCTGGGAAAAAGACGCAGGTCTTCTTGTAATGGGATATCCAAAGTGGAGCTACGGCAAATACCAGTTTCAATTTCTCTACGATTGGGGCCGCTCTTTGCCAATCCGGCTGACAATGCTGCTCCTGCTTAATATCGCCGTGGCGCTGCTTATTTCAATCGTAATCGGAATGAGAATGATGCGGGGGATTCGTCCGCTTGTGGAGGGTGTTCACCAGCTTGCGCGGGATGAAGAGGTCCAACTGAATGCAAAAGGCCTGTTCGGAGATTTGGCTGGCAGCATCAACTCCGCCTCCTCCATGCTCCAAAGCCGGACTGCTGCCCTGAAGGCGCGAGACGAGGCCCGGTCCAATTGGATTGCGGGAATTTCGCACGATATACGCACTCCGCTCTCCATGGTACTGGGGTATTCCAGCGATTTGGAGGAAAACAAAGACTTGCCCGAGGAGCAAAGAGAACAAGCCTCCATTATCCGGCGCCAGGGCGAAAAGCTGCGTTCCCTCGTAAGCGACTTGAATCTGGTATCCATGCTGGAATACGAGATGCAGCCCCTGCATCTGAAGCCGCTCAGGCTGGCTGCGCTGTCGAGACAGGCCGCTGCCGAACTGCTGAATAATCGGCTGGATGAGCGATATTCTCTTGAGTTGAATGTGGAGGATGAGGCCGTTCAAATTAGCGGGGATGAAAAACTGTTAAGCCGGGCGATGGGCAATTTGCTTCAGAACAGCGTGAGGCATAACCCGGAGGGATGCAGCATTACGGTGGAAACCTTCCTATCGGAGGACCGTACCCGATATGCCATCAGAGTTAGCGACAATGGCAAGGGAATACCGCAGGAACAGCTGAGAGATGTAATCGAGCTTCCTTATTCCTCCAAACGGAAAAAGCCCGCGCCGAATGGGCACGGGCTGGGACTGCCGATGGTAGCCAGAATCGCTTTAGCTCATCGCGGACAGCTGCAATTAAAGAGTGATCCTGATGAGGGCGGCATGAGCGCAACAATGTCATTTCCCGTTATTGGTCAACTGCGGAACGCAGACGCTGAATTAACCCGGAAAACGAGATAACCTCAATCGTGGCTTTCCGAGGATGAGTGTCTGCATAGGGAAAGGTATAGAAGGAACAAGCTGTGCTCGCAGCAGCTTGACATTTTCATTATGCTTGACCAGCCCGCATGGACCTTACGGTCAAATCTGTCCATTAGCCGCGTTTTTACGCAACCTTCAATTTGTAGCGGTCATTTTTGTCCATTAGAACCTAAAAATGAACATTTTCCGCTCCATTTAAGCTGCAAAGGACAGATTTGACCGTCAGAGGTGGCGCGGATGGCTGAAATGCACGCTAAGGACCATTTTTGTCCATTAAAATGTTGCGAACCTGCTGCCAACCTTTTATTCAAACAAATGCCGATACTCCCCGTAACCTTCGTCTTCCAGCTTCGCCTTGGGCACAAACCGCAGAGAAGCCGAATTGATACAGTAGCGCAAGCCGCCTTTGTCGCGGGGACCGTCGTCGAATACATGGCCCAAGTGGGAATCCGCTTCTTTGCTGCGCACCTCGACCCGCACCATAAAGTGGCTGGTGTCGGTATGCTCGATTATGGATGCTTTTTGCAGCGGCTTTGTAAAGCTCGGCCAGCCGCAGCCCGCGTCGTATTTGTCGCGGGAGCTGAACAGCGGCTCGCCCGAAACGATATCGACATAGATGCCTTCTTCCTCATGATCCCAGTATTCGCCAGTAAACGGGCGTTCCGTCGCATTATTTTGCGTAACCTCGTATTGGATGGGCGTCAGTCTTTTTTTGAGCTCGCCTTCATCCTTTGCCGTTGTCCAATGTTTGGCGATAAAGGCATCGCGCCCGGAGCCCTTGCGATACATTTTGTAACGGAACGGGTTGGTATGGTGATAACCCTGATGATAATCTTCAGCAGGATAAAAAGGTCCTGCCTCCGTAATTTCCGTTACGATAGGCTTATCGAAGCGGCCGCTCTTCTCCAGCTCTTCCTTCGACTTCTCCGCCAGTAAACGCTGTTCCTCGGTATAGTAAAAAATAGCGGTACGGTATGACTCGCCCCGATCATGGAACTGCCCGCCGCTGTCGGTAGGGTCAATCTGATGCCAGAAGATGTCCAGCAGCTTGCTGTATGGGAAGATATCGGGATTAAATGCGATTTGGACGACCTCCGCATGTCCCGTCGTTTCCGAGCATACCTCTTCGTAAGTCGGGTTTTCGGTATGTCCGCCGGAATAACCGGACTGAATGCCGATGATGCCCGGCATTTCTTCAAACGGAGACACCATGCACCAGAAACAGCCTCCTGCAAACATAGCTAGCTCTTTTTTGGATGTTTCCTGATTATCCATTTCGTATCTCCACCTTTCGTAGACAGCCGGCCTAATAATCCGGCTTTTCTTTATTATACCGAAGAAAAGCTTGATGTAAAAACGGTGCTGAAAGGTGACGCTCTTTAAATAAATTAGGCTGTATTTCGATTCAATGCTTGCGTTTATTCGAGGTTAGTGGATTATATAGCGCATCATTGCGTCACTCATTTACTTTTATATTTTTACATATATATAATATAATATTAGAATTTGATTAATTGATAGGAGGACTTGCTAGACAGAACTACGAAATATAGAATTAAAGTTTAGGAGGTTTATAACAACTTTGAAGGAGATAAATTCAGTATGGGTAAAAGGTTCTGGGAATTTTATTTGGTTCGATACTTACTAGGCACAATATTTGGAATTGTAATTTTGTTTTATTTTGTTATTAATTACAATGAGGAATTGAGTAAGTCCTTTTTATTTAAAAATATAAATCATGACTTCAATGTTTCAGATGAAGATACATTGAGAGCTAATATTTATAGCATGTTATTTGAAACTACCTTTAGTTTAGGGAAGGAGGATGTCAATCAAATAGTGGAATCTTTTGGTGGCAATACTGTATTCAATACTGATTTAAATTCAGAAGTTACATTCAAACAAACTGGTTTAACTGTCTTGGCTGCCATTATATTAGGGGTAAGTGGATTTTTATATATGTATTTTTCAAGCATGGCAATTTTAGTATTGCACGGTATTAGATATATAATCTATACATTCATAGAAAACATTAATAGTCACCAAATATATAACAAAAATGAAAAGAGATTAATTAATTTCTACATAAATTTGCGTATTGGAATCAGTATAATTGCACTCTTATTCTTGCTTCTAATTATTTTTATCTTATTTAAAGCTCTTATTGCAGGTTCATTAGGACAAAATCTCGATTATAAACTTATGGCACCAGGTAAGCATGTACTATTTCTCATGATATTCATTCTATATGTTGGTTTTATGTTCAAAAATTTCCACAAAATAAAGGACTTCTATATAAAACTAGCTAAATATAGATCTGAATATCATTATAGCTTAAACCAAAAAAGAAAAACTCGTTTTAGAAAAGTTAATTTTCAAACCTTACATCCTGGGTGCTTGGTACATATCTAGAAGTCAAAATTGTTCAAGAATACCAAACAGTTAATCCCAGAAACACTGAAAATGTTGAACAAGACCCCAATAAAGCATATAGTAAAATATAGCTTCGTCCTAACAATCCATCACAAATAGGGACATCTCGCCGCCGCATACCATGCGAAGCGAGATGTCCCTTACCTATTTTTTAACTGCTTGTTTTAGTTGTTGCCTTCCATTAACAAGTCGGTAATAATGTCCAGCTGCTTGTCTACCGCAACGGGATCGCTGGGAAGGAACTCATTGAAATCAATGGAATAAACCTTTCCATTTTGGCCTGCCGGCGTGCTTTGAATAAGCTTTTCCACTTTCTTCAATTCCTCTTCAGCACCTTCATTCACGGCCAGGAACAGCCGGTCCCCGATGAATTCCGGAATTACTTCGGAGGATATTTCCCACGTTTCTCCGTTAATGACGTCGGACTCTACTTTTGCCGTAGGCTTTAAGCCCAGATATTTGTAGACGATGTTTCCGCCCATATTGGTATCGCCATAAATAAATATAGCGCCTGAACGCACATTCAGAATGGAGAAGGTTTCATCGGCTCCGACATACGGGCTGATTTTCTCTTTGTATTCCGCAATTTTTGCCGCAAATCCCTCATTCCATTGCCGCGCTTCCTCTTGCTTGCCAAGGATATCGCCGAACATTTCCACATCCTTGATCGGGTCATTGTTCTGTTCGACAACGATTGTTGGCGCGATTTGGCTCAACGCTTCGTATCCGCCTTCCGTAGCTTCGGCAAATGGCGCGGTTGTAACGATCAAGTCCGGCTCCAATGCCAGAATCTTCTCCAGATCCGGCGGCACGCCAACATCCGTTATATCAGAGATATCGCTTAGAAACGGATTCTGCAAAATAAAGGTTGTTGCGCCAACCGGCTTTACGCCAAGCGCCATCAGTTCTCCCAGGTGAAAAAGGCTGACCACGCGCTGAGGCTTCGCAGGGATTTCAGTTTGGCCTTTCAGATGCTCGTACATGCGCGTTTCCCCCGCTCCGTTATCCGCAGCTGCTGTTGCCGTAGCGCTGGCTTCCGGCTGCACCGTAGCGGCTGCTGTTGGGCTGCTTGACGGTGTGGGCGAAGCTGCCTGGCACGCGCTCAGAAGCAACGCTGTGCATAAAAGCATCATCGCCCCAAACGCCGGTCTTGAAAATCTAAACATCGATGTTTCCCCTTCCTCATCCAATTGATAATAACTCTCGTTCTCATTATGGTGAAGGGACCATGGGGTTACAATAGATGATTTTGACAATCGCAATGGATTATACTGAACAACCCGCCGATTTTCCTCGCGATACTGTAGCGGCGAAAGTCCGGTATGCTTCTTGAACAAGCGGCTGAAATAATAAACATCGCCGTAGCCGACGCTGCCCGCAATTTCCTGAATGCGGGCCTCCGAGTCCAACAGCAGCTGCCTGGCTTTAAAGACGCGCACATGAATCACATAATCGATCGGACTGATTCCGATTTGATTTTTGAACAGGCGGGACAAATAGCTGGCGCTGCAATTCTGAAGTCCGGCCAATTCCTCTGCCGTAATGGCCTGCTTGTAATGCTCGTTAATGTATCGGATGGTTTCGGATACAATATTGGGCTTGCCCTTTTCCAATGTGGCTGTCCGGATCTGCCGCAACACCTCGTACACAAACGGGAGAAACGCGGACTGCGCCTGCAATCGGTCCAGCGGGGCGCCCTGCCGCCACAGACGGTCCATGCTTTGGCACATCTCCTGCAGAGACAACGAAGTATAAGGAGTAAATGCATACGGCGCATGAAAGCTGTCCTGATCCGGCGGCGAAGCAGTAACGGCTTCAAACTGAATGAAATAGCAGGAAAACGTACTGGAAAGCGGCACAATGTCCAGTTCGCTTCCCCTCCCTCCATAC
The DNA here is from genome assembly GCF_054551715.1 of Paenibacillus sp. CAU 1782. NCBI lineage: Bacteria > Bacillati > Bacillota > Bacilli > Caryophanales > Paenibacillaceae > Paenibacillus > Paenibacillus sp. CAU 1782. Next base: position 67,384 of record NZ_JBTOLL010000023.1, read on the forward strand.
AAAACATGGGGAGAACGGGCCGGGTAAACTCTTCCCGACAAGCTTACATTTCCCTCGCCCTGAGTCGTAACCACGAAAAAGCCGGAATGCGAGCTATAGCGTCCGGAAAACGTTCCAAGCTCCGCGCGATAATGGGTGATATCCAGCAGCCGGACGGCTGCCTTGCTCCATTGTTCAATGTGGACCTCCCAATCCAAATGTTCTCCCCCTTCCCAAAATATCTCTCCTAAAGCCGCTGCTGAATTCGAGGAAATACCGTAAGCGCCGTCCGGTAGAAAACATCCTCATGATACGCTTCGGGAATCAATTCCCTTACAAATTGCAAATAAGGCTCTACGGGAGCTAACGGCCAGTCGGTGCCAAACAGCATTTTTTCATAATTGTCGCAATAAACGAGCGCATGGCGCAGATGAGAAAAGAATAACGGCGAGTCTTTGAGACGCGCGCATTCGGCGGCATCGCCCACCATCAGTCCGGACAGATCGGCAAACACGTTGCGGTTTTTGTATACAATCTCCGCTCCATCGAGCACCCATGGGTCGCCGAGATGCGCCATCATGAAATTGACCTCGCGGTGGGTCACCGCTACCTCGTCGATCGCCATCGGATGGGAATATTTGAGCAGCCCGCGTTCCGAATAAGTGTCTCCCGTATGGAACACAACGGGAACGTCATATCGCTTTGCCAGCTCGTACACCGGTTGATAGACAGCGTCGTAAGCGTAGAACGGATAGTAGCCCAAATAAATTTTGATTCCCACGGCCTCCGGCAGCTGCAGCGATTTCTCCAGGCGGTCAAGTCCAGCATTATCCAGCGTTAGCGGGTTTACGCCCGGACAATAAACAATGGATTTGGGGTAGGATGACACCATGTCCAGGCCCATAGGCGTTGGGGCAGCGCGGTCGGGGAAACCCTCCCCGGCGGTTTCCGTCACTCCCATGCCGATTCCCAGAACAATGCCTTGAGCTTCATATTCCCGCAGCAGCCCCTCTACCGAATAATCGACAAAAGAACGTTCCTCCGCTGTTTGTTTAAACGAATTGATATGTGACAAATGCATATGGGCATCAATTATTTTCATTCTTCGGCTCCATTTCTGTTAGGCCTTCCGCCCATCGTTGATACCTTGCGTCAAAAGGAAAGAGAGTTGTGCGCAATGCTCCAAGTCCCTCTTCCGGCAGTAGCTTGTCATTAAACACACCCCCGTATATTGCCGGATATCTGTCATTATAGCAAGCACTGGCGCTCCCGGCAGCATCAAATAAAAACTGTCCATCATTACGCCCTTCAGCTTGCCGTGCTCGCGAATATGCTGGCGGACGGCGATGTCCCTACTGGAAATTATAACCTGCCTTTTCGCGGCATGGAAGGTCCCGGACAAGCGCAACCTTTTGCGCCTTTAAGCGTCTTTACAATATAGCGATATGACTGTTCGTTCATCAAACTGCGAGCACGAATCAATTCCATAAGAGGTGAATGAATTAAAAATGAGTGATTTAGGCGTTGAACCGGCAATGACCGGAAGACAGGCGTCCAGCTCCCGCAAAAAACGGGGAACGGCCGCCTTTATTGTGTTTGCAGGCATTTGGCTGCTGCTGATCGGCGGCGGCATTTACGGAGCCAAGCTGTACACCGACAATATGAGGCTGACCATAACGCATGATATCGAACGGCAAACCTCGCTTCAGGTGGAAGCCATGCAGAAAGCCTATGATGAAAGGCTCAACCAGCTTGAAGCGACCTATACAAGCGATATTGCCGATCTGCAGGGAAAGGTTGACGCGCTGAACGAGCTGCTCACCTTTACGAAGGACAATGCGGACGACAAAACCGATAACAGCAACAAGCTGTACACTCAATTAAACGAGGTCAAAAAACAGCTTGCCGAGCTGAAGAAAAATTTGGATGTGCTTAAATGATGAATCCGGTCAAGCTGCTAAACCGTACCGCGCTGTTTGCGATTACGCCATTATTGGGCATTATAATCTGGCTATTGTCCTCCAATATTGCTATTACACTCTCTAGCGGCGATATCGTCATGCCGGAAATGAGGCAATCCTCCCAATCCTCCACTTCGCTGGAGCAATTGGCGACCGGCCTGGACCAGGCTCAGGAAACAGCCGCCTATACCGGGGAATCGCTCCGAAAGCAGGTCGAGCTCTACGACAAAACAAATGCCGAGATGACGGAGATCAGCAAGCTGGCAGCCGCCCAGGCAGGACGTCCGTTGGCGATTTACGACGCCAAAATTACGGCGCGGCTGGGAAAGGCCAGCCAGACGATATCATCGGACAAGCTGCGTGCCCAGTTGTTTTATTTGCAGAACGAACAGTTTAGAAGCTATGCAGTCAAAATCCAGCTCAAAAGCCCCGATGCCATGGACATGGTTTTGGGAGGATCGGAGCTGGGACAATCCATGACTACCCTGGAAGCCGTCAAAAAACACGGCGCGGCCGTTGGCGTCAACGCAGGCGGGTTTGCAGACAGCAAAGGGAGCCGTTATCCGCTTAGCACCACGATGGTGAATGGTGAATATGTAACCGGCTTTCAGCCGACGTATCTCGACCTGTTTTTTGTCGGCCTTAGCGAAAGCGGCAAGCTGGTCGGCGGCAAATTCGATACGCAGGAGCAACTGGATGCCAAAAAACCGAAGTTCGGGGCAACCTTTGTGCCGGTGCTGTTAAAGGGAGGCTCCAAACAGGAGATCCCCGCCAAATGGCAGAATAGTCCTAAACGCGCGCCTCGCACCGTAATCGCCAACTACAAGGACAATCAGATTCTTTTGCTGGTGACGGACGGCTATAATGAAGCCGGCAGCTCCGGAGCAAGTCTGACGGAGCTGCAAAACCTGCTTCAGTCCTACGGCGTCATCGACGCGTACAATCTCGACGGCGGCGGTTCCTCCTCGCTTGTCTTTAACGGCAAGCTGATCAACAAACCGTCGGATGGCTCCTTGCGCAAACTCCCCACCCACTTTTTGTTCTACAAATAGCGGGCGGGGAGTTCTTCTCTCTATTTTTGCAGCGAAAGCTTCAAGGTTACAATGCTGCTGTTGTATTGGCTTCCGGTCCATTCCGCATAAGCCAGCTCCTTGCCCGACGGGCTCCAGGAGGTAGAGGCTTGCCCGACATCAACCGCAATTGGAGTGGATTCGCCGGTCAACATGTCGTATACATATAAGGTGCTGGCAGCCGTTGCGTTGCCGTCGGCCTTTTGACTGTAGGCGATCATTCGTTGGTCCGGCGACCACGAAACTCCTCCCAGCTCCGCTCCTTCCGCAATGCGTTTGGGGTTGCTTCCGTCCAGGCCGCAAAGGATCAATGAGCTTTTGGAGCCGTTATACTGCAGCACAAGCAACTGCTTGCCATCCGGGGAAGGATAAACGCCATACACATTTTCCAGGCCTAGGCTCGTTTTTGCCCCCGTGGCGAGGTCCATCACTTTCAACGTTCCGTCGGCGTTTGTGTTGTAATAGATGCTGTCGCCGATTCCTTTTGCGATTACAAGAAGCTCCCCCTCCATTCCCGGCACCGTACCGATATCTCCGGATACGGTCGCCCTGTAGGCTCCTCCGCTGTACGCCGCGCCAATCACCGTACCGTCGGTGCCCCATCCCGCGCTCATCGCTCCGCCGATTGAACCGCCCGTTAATGGGGTTGTGTCCAACGTATCCATATCCATCATATAAAAAACGGGATCGCCCAGGTTATACGCCTGATACACCAAATGTTTTTTGTCCGGCGATAACCCCGCGCCGCTTAGAAACACTTCCTTTTGCTCCTTCAGCAGCTCGAACTGGCGCGTGCCGATATGATACAAATAGAGGCTTCTGGGATAAGAATCCGCAAGCTCTGCCAGACTCATTTTGTCCAGCGATTTATTTTCCATGGATACAATGACGGTTTCGTTATCCAGCCATCCCGAAATCTCCACGTTTTCATGACTCTGAATGCCCTCAACCGAAATATCCAGATCCCCCGTCTCCGTCGCGGGTTCCTCCACAACCGTAATCGTTCTTCCCGGCTCCTGTATGACCACCCGGCCTCCGTCATTGCCTTTTGCGCAAGCCGTCATGCTCATGACCAGAACCGGCACTACCGCCATGCTCAACCATTTTGTTTTGTTCATGTTCTTCGCCTCCTTGATCCTAAAGGTATCAAGAATATGTTCCAAAAAAACAACGGTTTGTTTCAAAAATGTAAACAAAAGCGTCGCGGCTGTAAACCATGGCTAAGGTGCCGATTCGTTGTACGCGGGCAGCGTGATTCGAAAGACGGTACCGCCGGAGCCTGTTTGGACCAGCTCGACATTGCCTCCTTGCGCTTCGGCATGCTGCCTGGCCAATGACAGCCCCAAGCCCGCTCCTCCGTTTTCGCGCGCCCGGTTTTTGTCCACCGTATAAAACGGTTCAAACACTTTATCCGCCAGCTCCTCCGGAATGCCGATCCCCGAATCCGACACCTCTATCCAAACGATGCCGTCCAGCCCGCCGTTTCTTACGGAGATGAGGCCGCCCGGTTTGTTGTATTTGATCGCATTGTCCAGCAAATTGACCAGGACGAGAGTAAGGCTGTCCCGATCGGCCCAAGCATGCATTTCGCTAAGCTCGGTGTTCAGCGTTAACCCAAACTTGCTGATTTTGCCCTGCAAGCCGTCCAATACCGCCAAAACCGCTCCCCGGACATCAACCTTCTCTCTGCTGAACTCAAACGCATATTTTTCAAGCGCGGATAGCTGAAGCACCTTTTCCACCATTTCATAAAGCCGCCCGGTTTCGCCGCCGATTGTATCTTTTGCCGTTTCCAGCAGCTTGTTATCGTCAGGATACATGTCCAGCAGATCAAGATACGCTTTGATCGAGGTTAGCGGCGTTTTGAACTCATGGGTTACATTTCCGATAAATTGCTTTTGCCGCTGGTCCAGCATGGACAACTTCTCGACGGCCAGCGTCAGCTTCCTCCGCTCCTCCTCCATCGCCCGCAGCGTATCGCTGATCGTGATGCTCATGGCATGAATGCCCTCGCTCAGCTCGCCGATTTCATCCCTTCTTTTCAGCACCTCGTTATCGAAGCTGCCCTCGCGAATCTGGTTAACGGTTCTCTTTAGCCTGATAATGCTGTTGGCAAAGGAATCAAAGTAAAAATACGCCAATATAAAGCTGAAAACAAACACGCCCGAGCCAATGTAGACGAATAATTGCTTAATTCCGTTGTAAAATGCCGTATTTTCAGCAAGGGAGTAATTGAATTGAACGACACCGATTTGTTCGCCTCCCACTCTGAGAGGAGCCATATAATACAAGGTATCCTTCTCTACCAGAAACGCCGTTTTGTTGTTCAGCGCAAACCGGAGCGTGCTGGTTATGCCTTCGGAGAAGGGAGATGCGGTATTGCGATTTAAAGCGGTGCCGCCGTTGTCATATAAAACAACCGATTGCCCGCTGATCAGCTCCAGCTGCGCCGCAAACTCCCGCCCTTTTTGGGATAGAAAAGTTTGGGGCACCTTATGATCCTCTGACAATAACATCTGCTTAAAATAGATATTTGCGGTTTGGGCTTGTTGGGCAAACAGCACCTCGTATTGGTCCTGCTGGTTCTTTTTGATCCCCTCCAGCACCAGCGCGCTTATGATAACGACGGTGAGGAGCAGCAATACAGCCAAAAAAATGCTGAACTTGATTTTGATGCTGATTCTCACGTTAGCCCCCCATTCCCATCCCCTTATAGCCGATGCCATGTACGGTTTGGAGATTGTCGCTGAACGACGGCCCCAGCTTTTTTCGGATCCGCTGCACATGAATGTCCACGGTACGTGTTCCGCCAAGGTAATCCATGCCCCAGACCAAATCCAGCAACTGCTCTCGCGTATAGACCCGTCCCGGACTGGAAGCCAGGAGCGCAAGCAGATCGAACTCCTTTGGCGTCATATCCAGGGTAGCTCCGCCCGCCACAGCCGTTCGTTTGTCCAGCCGCAGCTCAATGCCGCCAAGCGTAATAACGGTGTCCTCCGTTTTTTCGCCAGCGGCCTGTATTCTTCTCAGCAGCGATTTCAGCCGGGCAAGCAGCTCCCGCATATCAAAAGGTTTCGTCATGTAATCATCCGCGCCAAGCTCAAGTCCCAGCACCTTGTTGACGATATCCTCTTTGGCCGTAAGCATGATTACGCCGATATTCCCTTTGCTTTGCAGGCGCTTCAGTATTTCATAACCGTCCATGCCGGGGAGCATAACGTCCAAAATAATGGCGTCGGGACGGAACTCCTGCAGTCTCTGAAGCGCCTCTCCTCCATGATAGACGGTTTCGACGTCGTATCCTTCGCGTTTGAGCGCATACGCAATAGCGTCGGCGATTGTTTTTTCGTCTTCGACAATCATCACTTTTTCGTTCATAAGCCCGCCCGTCCGCTTTCCTTGATTTTCAAACCGACCGCAGCCCTCAACAGTTTAAAGTCCCGCTCCGATTCAAGCAGCAGTTCCTCCGCATCGCGATGCGAAATCAGCTCAAAACGCAGCTTGGCGCCCGGCATCAGCTGGGCGAATACGGGGATATCGACTGTTGCGACAGACAGGATGCGGGCATACCCGCCTGTTGTTTGCCGATCCGCCAGCAGCACGATTGGTTTGCCGCCGGAAGGCAGCTGAACCGTTCCCGCCGTTACCGCTTCGGACAACAGCTCTTGGCGGCTGTCCAGCTCCAGGCTTTCGCCCTCCAGCCGGCAGCCCATTCTGTCGGATTGCACATCTACCCGGAAGACACTGTCTGTCAGCAGGCGCCGGGACTCCTGCTTGAGCATCCCAAAATGGGAGCCCTCCATGGCCCGCACGACGGTAATATCCCGGCTTACTGCGGCAAAATGTCCCGCATGCCAGGTTGTTGCAAGCCCGCCGGAATGAAGCTGGGCCTGAAGCCTGGCTCCTGGAGAACCCACCGGCAGAGGCAGCGCTTCAAGTCGGTCGCCCTCCATCAGCGCCCTGCCCTGAAACCCGCCAACCCCCGCCCTTGCATACGTGCTTCGGCTATCCATGACCAGCGGCACATCAATCCCCCCGGCAATGGCGACATAAGAACGGTAGCCCGAAATTCGCTTGCGAAAAACAAGGCGGCTGCCCGCGCGGAGCAGAAACGGACGCCACATCGGGCAAGCTTGCCCATCCAGATGGGGGTCCATGTCCCCTCCGCATATTGCCGCAACATAATCCCGCTCCGCTTGCAGCTCCGCCCCGGTCCAGGTCAACTCCAGCAGCGCCATATTTTCGTGATTCCCGACCAATATATTGGCAGCCCGCGCCGCGGCTGGATCCGCCGCGCCGCCAACAACAACGCCATGGCGCTGATACCCAAATCTGCCGGAATCCTGTACGGTAGCGAACAAGCCGGGCTTTATGACAAGTATGGACATAAACTTGCTCCTTTCAGACTGCATTCATTCCGTCTGCGCATCGATATAACGAAACTCTTCGCTGCCAATCGGCTTGAATCGGACAAGATCGCCGGCTTTAAGCAAGCTGGGCTGCGACGAGTCGGGGTGAAAAAGCTTAAGCGGCGTCATCCCGATCAGCTGCCAGCCGCCCGGGGAAGAGATTGGATAAACGCCGGTTTGTACGCCTCCTATGCCAACGCTGCCTGCCGGCACGCGCTGTCGCGGAACCGCCTTGCGAGGTACCGCAATTTCCTTTGGCATGCCGCCCAAATAGGGGAAGCCGGGAGCAAAACCGATCATGTGGACCAGATAGTCCGCACTGCTGTGAATGGCAATCATCTCGTCAACGCTAATGCCGGCATGGCGAGCGGCTTCCTCCAAATCCGGGCCATACTCACCGCCATAGAGTACGGGAATGACAATAACGTCTCTCTGCTCTGTTTCGGAATTCCCGAGCAAGCTTTCCCGGTCTGCCAGCGCCTCCCGCACCCTTGCCGCCAATGTATCAAATATGGAGGCGTGGCCTCTCTCCTCCGGGGTTCTGCTGCGATAAATCTTCCATGGATCATAATGCAGCGCCACCGATATGTAGGCAGGCACGTATTCGCTATAGCCAAGCCAGTCCCGACAGCTCTCCAGCCGGGCGACAAGGCGGCTTATGAGCGCTTGCGCGGAGTCGTGTTTGGCTGCTCCCATTGACTCTCGTATGGGAGCTTGTGTAGAGTCTTGGATTGAAGCTCGCATAGACGCTTGTATAGGAGCTTGCATAGACTTTTGTACCGGGGCTGACGCAGACCCTTGAATGGGAACGTGCGTAGACGTTTGTATTGGCTCTCGTATAGGACCTGATATTGGGGCTTGCGTAGGCGTATGCATGGGCGCCCCTTTCTTTAAGGACGTTTCTTCAAAGGATTGTCCAGCCATGCCCGCCTTTCTGATGGTCTCTATTGTAATTAACAAGGCGCTGTCGCCCAAGGGCTTGATACTCCATTCCTCCATAATCATGATGCCGCCCCTTTCCCTTCAGCTTATCGTTCTTACGCTAACGCGGCGAGGCTCCGCAGCCAACTAACTCCACCTTGTCTCGGCAGAGACTCCGCAAGTCGGCCAGCAACCTCTGATTAGCGCAGGTTGGACCACGCAAGTTAACCAGGCATTCCTTGTCGAGGCGAAGAGATTTCAAGCCCCAGACGCTCAAGCGCCGCGCGTAAGGCGGCGGCATGACGGCCAGCTCCCGGCGTATCGCCGTGAATACATACCGTGTCGGCTTGAAGGAGCAATGGGGTTCCTTGCCTTGTCATAACCTTTCCCTCCGTCACCAGACGATAAACTTGTGCCGCCACATCCTCGCTATGCTGCAGCACCGCATCTGGTTCACCTCGCGGCGTAAGCGATCCGTCCTCTTCATAGGAGCGATCGCCAAAAACTTCATGCATCGCTCGAAGTCCCAGCCGCTCCGCCGCGGCGATCAGCTGGCTTCCCGACAATCCGTACAGCATCAGGCCGCCGTCCGCTTTGTAGACGGCTTCCGCTATCGCATCCGCAAGCTCCCGGCTTTTTGCCGCCATATTGTAAAGCGCTCCATGGGGCTTCACATGGGACAAGCTAACGCCTTCTCCCGCCGCAATTGCCTGCAGGGCGCCGATCTGATAAAGCGTCATCTCATAGGCATCCGCCGGGTCGATCTCCATCCGCCTGCGGCCAAAACCCGACAGATCAGGCAAGCCGGGATGTGCGCCGATTGCAACTCCGTGCTCCGCTGCAAGACGGACGGTACGCCGCATCGTGCCAGGATCGCCGGCATGAAAGCCGCATGCAATGTTCGCCGATGTAATATGCTTTATAATCTCCGTGTCCTCGCCAATCGTATAGATCCCGTAGCCTTCTCCCATATCGCAGTTCAAATCAATCCGATACATATCCCCGCCGCCTTTCCTTGTCTTGCCGCGCCATCGTTTTTTTCTATTATAATACAGGCTGAACATCCGGCCTATCCTATCTCGGCCAATCCCCTAATTACGGTCATATCCGTCCATTAAAGTGCTTTTTTCGTAAAATCCAATTTGTAACGGTCATACGCGACCATTAAAACCCCAAAAATAGAGAATTCCCACAGTGGTCAAGCTTTAATGGACAGATATGACCGGCAGAATGCATTGAGAAGGCTGAAATGCCTTTTAACGCACTAGCCATGCGTAAAACCTAACATCGAAAATTGTGATCCTAAAAACACGGTAAATGGTATCTTTATCCTGTTCAAACAAAAAAAATTCTCCTAATGTGGAAGTGTGGCCATACGTTATCC
>NZ_JBTOLL010000024.1:0-69243 GCF_054551715.1 Paenibacillus sp. CAU 1782
CATTCTTCTTTTTGAATCTAAGCCACAAAACGGACTGTAAATATATTGAACAAATGATTAAAAAAGCAATCTCGTAATATTTGTTGCTGGTAACGTCAGGTTATTTGCATGGCTAGTGCTTTTTGGTGATTTTTCTTTTGTAACGGACAGATTTGTCCGTTAAAGCATGGATTAACGTGAAATTTTGGGGTTTTAGGCATGTAACGGACAATTATGTCCGTTACATGGATAGATTTCCGTTTTTTGGTCTGTAACGGACAATTATGTCCGTTACCAGATCATCCTTACCAGATTCAGAAGGCATACAGCTATTGACAAAGCAGAATAGAAGTTATATGGTTAGTTACATAAGTAATTAACCAGTTAACGCAACTAAAAGCAGCAAGCCCAGCAAGCCCAGCAAGCCCAGCAAGCCCAGCAAGCCCAGCAAGCCCAGCAAGCCCAGCAAGCCCAGCAAGCCCAGCAAGCCCAGCAAGCCCAGCAAGCCCAGCAAGCCCAGCAAGCCCGGCAAGCCCAGCAAGCCCAGCAAGCCCGGCAAGCCCAGCAAGCCCAGCAAGCCCAGCAAGCCCAGCAAGCCCAGCAAGCCCAGCAAGCCCAGCAAGCCCAGCAAGCCCAGCAAGCCCGGCAAGCCCAGCAAGCCCGGCAAGCCCAGCAAGCCCGGCAAGCTCAGCAATCCCGGCAAGCCCGGCAAGACCAACAAAACCAGTCAATAGCCGCTTGCGGCAGAGGATATATAAGGAGTGAGGTGATGAGGTGTTCGATGACAAAAGTCCAATCTATTTGCAAATTGCAGACGGAATCAAAAATGACATCGTAAGCGGCGCGCTTAAGGAAGAGGAGCAAGTCATGTCGACGAATCAATATGCTTCCTTTTACCGCATCAATCCCGCAACAGCAGCCAAAGGGTTTCAGTTACTGACCGAGGAAGGAATTATTTACAAGAAAAGAGGGATAGGCATGTTTGTAAGTCCAAACGCGCGGGGGATTTTGCTAAAGCAGCGCAGGGAAGCCTTTTTCGAACAGGTAGTGGATCACATGCTGCGGGAGGCCGAGGTTATCAATATTTCACTCAACGATATCATCGCTTATATGGAACGCAGGAAAGGGGGAGAAGGCCATGATGCTTGATATTGAAGTGAAGGATTTGAGTGTCAAATACGGCTCCTTTACGGCGGTCGACAAGATGTCCTTTACATTGGAAGGAGGGAAGATATATGGCCTGCTGGGACGGAACGGCTCCGGCAAAACCAGCCTGTTATCCGTTTTGGCGTCGTATCGCAAGCAATCATCTGGAAAGCTTGCGATTGGAGGCAAAGATCCGTTTGAAAATGCCGAGATCATGTCGCAAGTGTGTTTTATTCAGGAAAACGGCCATATGTCGGAGACCTACAAGGTAAAGGATGCCTTGAAAATTGCAGCCGATTGCTGGCCGAATTGGGATTCCGAAATCGCGAATCGATTAGTAGAGACCTATGAGATTCCCTTGAACAAGCAGCTCCAGACCTTTTCGCGAGGAATGAAATCGATGTTTGGCGTAACGCTGGGTTTGGCGAGTAGAGCGCCAATAACCATTTTTGACGAATCCTACTTGGGCATGGACGCCCCGTCCCGGTATATCTTTTATGATGAGCTTTTGGCCAGTTATATGGCTTCTCCGCGCAGCATTATTTTATCCACGCACTTGATCGAGGAGGTTGCATCCTTGTTTGAGGAGTTGCTGATCGTGGATGGAGGCAAGTTGCTCCTCCATGAAAACGCCGAAACGTTCAAGTCCAGAGGCATGCTTGTGACGGGACCGGCAATGCTGGTAGAGGAATTTGCGAGCGGGCAGAAGGTGCTTGGCGAACGCAATCTCGGTACCCTTAAATCGGTAACGGTGTATGGTTCGGTTAGCGAGGAACGTTGCCGCAAGGCCATTGCAGACGGCTTGGAGCTTGGTCCGGTGGACATTCAGGATTTATTTGTCCACATGACGCAGAAAGGGGGAGTGAAGTCATGAAGGCGAACAGGAAACATCCTGCGCTCATTGTATTTAAACATACCGTTAATAGCTATCACCTCGTTCTTTTTGGCTATGCATCCATTATTACATTGATGTTGGCGGCCGTGCTTCTTCTTCATGTTACGAAATGGCTGAATATTGATGCTGTGCTGCTAAGCGACATCTGGGATGGCATATTGGGCTCTCCTCCCACCTTTTTTCTGGTCATCGGGATCATCTCCACTCCTTTTATGTTATCTAACTATGTTGCGAATGGCATTACCCGAAAGCATTTTGCGGCAGGAATGATGATGTGTTATCTCCTTTTGACCGTCTCGTGCGGGCTCCTGCTCTGGTGCGGGCAGCTTGTTGGCAAGTTTGTGGCTACCGCCGCAGGCGAACCTTGGTTGTCTGAAATTCCCGTCGGGGGAAGCAGACTGCTTGTTAATATCGGCATATTTTTGCTGTTTTCCACTGCAGGATGGTTAATTGGCACGATGTATTATCGTTCCAAATGGCAAATTGCCACTCTCTTTTCAGTTGTAGCCTATATCCTTGCGACGATGGGGCAGGCGGTTCTTGAGCAGCGTTTTTCGAAAGGCGGTTTTGTCCAAGGCGTTATGGGATGGTTTCAGGAGTCAATACTTGCACAAGTCATTCTGGTTATTCTGATTTATGGGTTACTTGCCGGGCTTAATTACAACTTAGTCAAAAATGTGCCAATAAAGCGCAAGGCGCAATAAGTGGCAAATCGAATATCTCGGAAACGTCCATCAAACCTTTATCGATCAAGTTCGATAGAGGTTTTTTTGTGGTTAATTGTTCGGTTAAGCGAACAAATTCAAAAAATAGTTTTATTTGCTAGTTGATATTCTGCCCTGCATCCCCCAAAATAGAAATAGGGAATATTTGCCGAACCGCGTCGAAAAAAGTCAAGCGCTGTCAGCTGCAAATCCATGAATATTGCATATGTTTTGCTTAGAGGTGTTGGGATGACCATAGTACAGAAAACGCTGATGGCTGTTTTGACTTTAGGCATATCTTTGATATTAATCTTGGCGCCCGGAGCCCAACTGACCTTTGCAGCGAACGCAACGAACGAAACGACCATAACGGAATGGCAGATGATATGGGAAGTTCCAGGCATGGAGCTGGGAATTGAAGAGATTATCGAGCTTGGTGATGCCGGGGAATGGTTTATGGTGTCGGCAGACGGAGATTATCCCGTCGTACCGCCCAACATAACCTCCGCATGGATACGCTTTAATCTGCCGGAATTGTCTCAAATGCGTCCGTCAATGGAATTAAAAAATATGTTAGCCCAGGACGTCGTAATCTTTATCGATTCTGCAAAAGTATACGAGGTCCATCGGAACTATGTTTATGACCGTAACACGATTATGGTCCCGCTCTTTAGCGCCGAAGAAGGAGAAAGCGTTTATATACAGCTGAAAAGCCAAACCATGCGTATCGGTATGCAATCTCCGGTTGTAATCGACAACCACGACGATATGATTAAATCAGGTATGCGGGGCGATATTACCGACGTCGTCATTGGCTCTTCGCTTGTCATTATTTCTTCTTTTATGCTTTTGAGCGTTATTTTTCTGAATCGTGCTTTTTTGCCGGGGTGGGTATCTCTGTTTTTGGTCATGCTGTCTATTGGCGTGATGATTCTGAGTTATTCTACTTTTTTTGACAAGTATTACCCCGAGCTTGGAAATTTTATGTATTACGCTTTTGATGTAGCATCAGCAATTCTGATCCCTTCGCTGCTCATTTTTTTTGAGAAGATTTTCGGTAAGGGACCTTACTCCTTATTGTCAAAATTCAATCGATATTTATTGATCATGATGTTTGCTTCCTTGTTTTTGATGCTTGTCAGCATAGCATGGGAGCCGTTCAGAGATATCTATACGTCCATCAGCATGCTTTTTCTGGGTTTCGAGGTCATTGTCGGGAATGTCATTCTGATTGGTTCTTTAATCTATTATTGCAAAAAGAATTATAAAGAAGCTTATATTATGGCCATTGGTCTGGGAAGCTTTACGCTTATTACGTTGGTTGAGATGTTATGGTATTTTATATCCGATGAATTGTATGCCATGATGTTTTGGAAATACGGCATTATCTTTTTCCTTGCTTCCCTCATTATTATGCTGGTTCGACGGATAATGAGAAACTACGAAACAGCGCTTCAATACTCCAAGCAGCTGGAAGTATTCAACAACGAGCTGCAGCGTTCGGAAAAAATTGAGATGATTTCACACTTGGCGGCATCGATTGCCCATGAGGTTCGAAATCCTCTGCAGGTAACCCGAGGTTTTCTTCAAATATTAAGAGACAAATCAACGGAAGAGAAATCGAAGAATTACACTAAGCTGGCCATTGACGAGCTGGATCGCGCAGCAGAAATTATTACGGACTTTCTGACATTTGCCAAACCGGATCTTGGCGAAGTCACCAGACTGAATTTGGCTCAGGAGCTTCAGCAAATCGAAGCTATCCTGATGCCGTTTGCAACGATGCAAGGCGGCGTCATCCAGCTTTCCGTCGAAGAGGACTTGTTTGTAAAAGGAAATACGTCGAAGTTCAAGCAGGCGCTTATTAATATTATTAAAAATAGTATAGAGGCGCTTCGAGAGGATGGATTTGTCCTCATTAAGGCTAACAGGGCTCAAGAACCGAACTACTTGATGATTACCATTAAGGATAACGGAGAAGGAATCGACGAGCAGGATCTTAAACGTCTTGGCGAGCCTTATTATTCCAAGAAGTCAAAAGGAACAGGCTTGGGACTGATGGTAACGTATCGGATAATCGAGGCGATGCAAGGAGACATTGTCATTAGCAGCAAAAAGGGAGTTGGGACCGAGGTAAGCTTGCGGCTTCCCATCAGTAGCTAGGGACAGTATATGGATATAAAAAATAACCTTCGAAACCACTAGATTAAAAGGTGGGATTGATAGGTTATTTTTATATCTGTATGTTGTTATTCATGATGGGGCATATCTGATTATTTGGAAAATAAAACAGCGCGATTAAAGCCAACGAGGGCCCATAACTTGGTTTTTGCTAGCCGAAGGGCTTTGCGGGAGCACCAAATAATAGGTATCTGCAGTTTCCTCAAGAACTTCAACGTTGATATCCGCGGGAATATCCAAATCGAATGCTTCTTTAAGCGCGGCTTTTGGATCAGCAATGAGTTTTTTCTTGAATTCCTCATCTGCCCATGCTTTTTCAATAATTTGATTCTGAAGTTCTTGTTGGCTGGCCATCACCATCACCCTTTCAGATATGTATGAGATTACCAGACAAGTGTAGCATGTTTACTATACAATTTCTACTACTTTTTTACTATAAAGGGCAAATGATAGATCATATGTCAGGGTTGTTCGGGTCCCTTATTTAAGGCGTAAAGCCTATTAATGCCCCCGCTCAAAGCTATTTGTTTCCGGGACCAGAGATCCTTCGCGACAGCTCTTAGCGTATCGCACATATATAAGTGAAAAGAGATCAACTCGCAAGGCGGCCGTTTAATGCCCAGTAAGAGGGCATGGTTTCGTTCCCCGTAATCTGCAAAGGCGCTCATGCAGTCCTTGATGTATATGGCGGTTTCGGCTTCCTTCAAAGTGGGAGGATGCCAGACTGCGGAGGTTTCCCGGGCTCGGGCAGTTTCCGATGATAGGGGATGCCGGGACGCGATCAGAGCAAGGAGCCCGTTATAATTGCCGTCGTGCAGATCCTCCCGCCAATCGTTCCAGTCATCCAGCATTTGCAGCGTCGTCAGCGCAAGGTCTACGGCTTGCTCCAGAGCGGAAATACGCTCGGGGCATCCCCCTAGCAGGCAGGCGCCAACCACCGTTATTTTGAGCGGGGCCGCTTTGCCGGATGTTCGTATGATGTCGGTAACGAAGTAATTGTCGCGAGCTTCATTCACAACGCTGTCTGCCCATTGTTCCGCATATTTGTCGTGAAAATCCCAAAACATGCTTTCGGAGTGAAACAAACGCCGAAAACAACGCAGCATGCCAAGGTAGAGCAGATTGCCCAAAGCAAATTGCTCCTTTTGCCCCTCTTCTGCAACTTTGCCGTCCATTAGATCGTCTTGAATAAAGTAGTACAACATGCCATAAATATTGGCAAGCGCCAGCTCTGCACATTGCGTCTCCGTAATGCTCGTATCCTCCTTGAGCCAGAATGGCAGCAAGGTACAGATGTAGTCTCTGCCTTCCTCGTGGGCGACGGGATTGAACAACTCGGCATAACGAAGACCATAGCTGTCCAGCGGAGCGGGAAAATCCGAAATGTGGCGTTTGGCCGTTTCATAGATTTCCGCCAGCTTCGGCTTGTGCATGGTATACCACAACATGGCGTTGCCTCCTGTCGACGCGGCTAAGCGTCTGTGTCAGGACTGCGTCTGCAGCCCTATCTTTTACTATAGCATGTAAAAAGTCGCATGTCGCAAAAAATGTAAAAAGATGCAATATATTAGTGAAAATCTTTTGTGCGCCTATATTGAGTAAATGTTAAAAATCCAGTAAAATGGTTGTGACTACTGCCAACATGCGGATAACCGTGGCGCCCGTAAACAGCCAATACAGAGAAACTGGACCAAGGTCGGGGAATCATCTATTACCTCAGCAGGTTATTCAATTGCTTCTCCTGCATTAAAGTAAATATAACAAGAGAGTCCTTTAATGTGGAGGTAATCAGGAATGAGTAATGATAAAGAGGTCTATATTTTGTTGACCGATACCGGTACTGTCTTGACCAAAATAATTAGAAGATTTACTAAAGATCCGCTGAACCACGCCTCCATAGCGTTTGATAGCGATTTGAACGAAGTATACAGCTTCGGCCGAAAAAATCCCAGCAATCCCTTTTTCGCAGGTTTTGTAAGAGAAGATGTGCGAGGTTCGTTTTTTGATGATTCCATGTGTGCGCTGTATCGCATTAAGGTCGACCAGAACGTTTACGGAAGTTTGAAAGCCCAAGTCAGGCATTTTGAACAAAATCAGGAGTTATATAAATACAACTTGATCGGCATGTTAGGCGTTGTGTTTAACATCGAATGGGAGCGCAAATACGCTTACTTCTGCTCTCAATTTGTAGCTACGTTGTTTAAGCGCAGCGGCATGGAGCTGGTGGACAAATCGCCGTTGCTTGTTACTCCGGGAGATTTGCAGCAAACCTGCCGTCTGGAGCTGGTTTATGCCGGAAGACTGCACGCTTATACCGGATTTGACCAGTTGCCGGCTACAGCAAGCTCGTACCGAACTGCCTGAATGAGAAGACCCCATTAGACGGTCTTCTTTTTTTTCTTTATGGCGCTCTTTGTGGCAGGATTTAGCTGGACGAGATGGGCATTTTGTGAGAATCTTAGGATATATGGCCTATAACTACTTGGAGGGATTACAGATGAAAAGTCAAGGCGTGCTGATATCCGCATTTGCGTTTGCTCTGGTTATTGCGATATTTGCGGTCATTAATGTAAGTTCGGTTGAGGTTAACTTTTTATTTGCCAAAACGAATACGCCGCTTATTTTAGTTATATTGGTTTCGACGCTGCTTGGCGGATTGACTGTAGGATCGTTTGGTATGGTCAAAATTTTTCGACTGCAGCGGACAGTCAAGACGCTGGAAAAACGGACAGCCGAGCTGGAAGCGGCATCCGAGCCATTTCAAGCGGATTTTGGAAAGTCCGCATTTGCAAGCGGCAAATCTACTTTGTCCGATAGCGAAGCTGATGCTGAAGACGCGGCACATGCAAGCCATGCAACCGACGAAGTCAAATAGCGGATGGAGACATGATGGAAAAGATATCCCATGTCTATACGTATGCCAGGCATGAAGACGAAGCGGAGCTTTGCGCGCTTGAGCTCGAGACGTTGTTCGGAGGCTGGCGCGAAGTGCCGGGCGGCCCGCAGGTTGTAGCGGTTAATGGACAAACCGCGCGTGGAATAGACCCCGGAAGAAGTCCATTTTTAAAGCGAAAAATAGAAGTTGCAGTCCAAGCGGAGTCCATGGAGGAACTGGCGGGCCGAATCAGGGATTATCATTTGAGCGGCGCTACGTTCAAAGTTCATTATACGGAGGGCGACGGGCTTTACGGCTACGAGGAGCGAAGAGAGCTGGAAAGGCTGGCTGGCGGGGCGGTGCAAGGCAAGGCGGATATGCGTTCCCCCGAAGTAACTCTTGGGCTCATGCGCTGGCAGGGACAATGGTTGTTTGGCCCCTGTCTTGATAATGAAGCTGTATGGCTTACGCACGCCAGCAAGCCGCAAAATTATTCCACGGCGCTGCCAACCCGAATGGCCCGAGCGCTTGTGAACATCGCCGCAGGAGAAGCTCCGGCCGATGCGACGTTCCTGGATCCTTGCTGCGGTATGGGCACGGTGCTGATCGAAGCGTTGTCTATGGGGATAAAAGCAGCCGGATTTGATCTTAATCCTCTGGCTGTTCGCGGCGCGCGCGTTAATCTGCGCCATTTTGGTTATGACGAGGACCTTGTCCGTATTGGGGACTTGAGGCAGCTTGAAGGAAGGTATCATGCGGCAATTGTAGATATGCCCTATAATCTGTGTTCCGTGCTGGCTTCGGAAGATCAGCTGGACATGCTGAGGGCTGTCAAACGACTTGCAGACAGAGCGGTTATCGTCACAACGACAGATATCGGCCAAGCGTTGGAAAAAAGCGGGCTTAAGCTGATTAACCGAGGCTGTATGAGGAAAGGCTCTTTTATACGTTATGCAAGTGTAGTAGAATAAAGGAGATTCAATGCATGAAGGAAGGTGATTCCATGTCCGAAAAAGAACAAAACGAAGTTGCCGAGCCTAAGAAGCTGACTCAAGCGGAACGGGCCAAGCAATTGCTTGCGCAAAAAAAGCAGGGGAACGGCGGCAAGCAGGGCCAGCAGCATTTTTCGACCGGTACTCAGGAATTAAAAAGCCAGAACACCAAAAAGGTCAACAATCAGCGCAAAAAAATGGGTGTATAATAACTGCTCCGAAGACAGAAGCGGGTCAGTAACAATAAGGCGCGTGCCGATTATACGGCACGCGCCTTATTTTTCCTCCTCCACATACGCTTTCAGGATGGAGTCCAGCAAGCCGGGAAACCGCTCCTGCAAATCTTGCGACCGCAATGAAATCAGACGCATGGTGCCTTGAGGCCGCGTGCGGACGATGCCGGCTTCGCGAAGAATGCGTATATGATGCGACAAAGTGGACTTTGCTACGGAAGTATGAAAACAACCGCAAGACTGTTCACCGTTATTGTGAATTTCAACGGCAATTTTTAAGCGAACGGGATCGCTTAATGCATATAAGACAGAGGCCAGTTGGATGGCTTCGCGTTCGGGATGATGCAGCATAACCATAAAGCCTCTCCTTTCTTTCCGGAGGAATATTCATCGGGTTAGAGCGTGTCTGAGGGCTTGCATGGAACAAAAATTCGGCAATGTCTGCTCCCTGCGGAGTTTTCAGACACGCCCTAATTGAATAGTAAACGAAAAGATGGTATATTTCAATTGTTCTATAATCATCGAAATATCGAACCAACAGAAAGAAGGATGAAGCAAGATGGCTGGACAACAACGCCAAAGTAACACCTTAGAATCAGAAAGCCTTCTCCAGCGGGAAGGCATCATCATTTTGCTGCTGGGCATTTCCGTTGTTCTTGTCATTATGAATACGGCCATGTTTAATCTGGCGCTTAATGATCTGGGCCATTATTTCAATTTGCCCCCATCCACGGTAGCTCTTACGGTCACGGGTTATTCCATTGTATTTGCCATTTCTTCGATTACCTTTAGCCGCTTGTCGGATTTTGTTCCTCTTCGCAGGTTATTTGCCATTAGCCTGGTTTCTGCGGGAGCGGCTTCCCTTGTAGCCATGCTCAGCACGCAGTTTTGGCTGCTTCTTGCGGCGCGCATCGTGCAGGCGATGGGAGCGGGAGCGGCTATTTCGTTGTCGATTGTCCTATTGACCCGCTATGTGCCCCTGGCCAGGAGAGGGAAAACGATGTCGGTCATCATGTCCTCGGTATCGCTTGGACTAGGCCTGGGACCGGTTGTTGGCGGGTTTGTCGTGCAGTATATGGGATGGAAATATTTATTTGCCATCACGGCATTATTGCTATGCATTGCCCCCATCCTGGTGCGACAAATTCCCAAGGAAAAATTCGAGAAACGTCCCTTCGACGTGCCGGGCGCCATTACTCTCAGCGCGGGTACGGCGGGTCTGCTGTTGTTTCTAACCAGCTTTAATCCGCTGCCGCTTCTCATAGGTATTGCGGGTTTGGCGGCTTTTGTGCTGCGTATTCGAAAAACGGCTCATCCTTTTGTGCTGCCTTCGCTGCTTGCAGATAAAACCTATCTTGCGTTGTCCTTTGTAGGCGTATTGTCGTATTTGTGCAGCTTCGCTACCTTGTTTTTACTGCCGCAAATGCTGTTGAAGCATTTTGGGCTTAGTGCAAGCCAGGCAGGATTTATCATCTTTCCGGGCGCGATTTTGTCCATGCTTCTCTCCAGGGTAATTGGTTCCATTATCGACAAATACGGCAATGGCGGAATTCTGCGGCTGGCTCCCGTCATGATTCTGGCTTCCGTTGTTTTATTTGCCTTACTGGGCACCCGGTTCTGGGTTGCCGATATTCTTGTGTATATGATGATGAATCTTGCATTCGCCATGATTGGCAGCAGCGTGTCTAATGAAATTTCACGTATTTTGCCCAAAAGCCAAATTGGCTCTGGAACCGGCTTGTTCCAGCTGATGCAATTTTTTGCCGGAGCTTTCAGCATTGCCATCGTTTCCAGCGCGCTGGAATGGCAGCATAACATTCCGCTTGGGCAGGCATTTGCCAATTTGTTCTGGGGACTTGCGGGAGTGGCGATTTTAGC
Source organism: Paenibacillus sp. CAU 1782 (assembly GCF_054551715.1). Classification (NCBI taxonomy): domain Bacteria; kingdom Bacillati; phylum Bacillota; class Bacilli; order Caryophanales; family Paenibacillaceae; genus Paenibacillus; species Paenibacillus sp. CAU 1782. The sequence goes on from NZ_JBTOLL010000024.1 coordinate 10,884, forward strand.
TAACTTATGCGCTTTTTTGTACAGCGCCCGAAAAAATAAAATTGGCCTGGCTGCAACAATGGCAAACGCCGGTCAATCTGAATAGGATATAACCTGAATAAGCCCGGATGTCCTTGTAAAGAAACTTGTCTCTCCGCAAAAACGCAAATTTTTTTGTGGCGGGATCTGACATCCTGATCGGGGAATGATTTGCATGACTTTCCCGCATAATGAAGGTACACCATTATGAATGGCTTTGGGAGGGGTTCTCCATGACGGTCAAACCGAGCACTATCAATGTTTATTTGCTGGCTGGCGTCAAAACGGCCAACAGCTGTTTTACCGCATGCAAAAAAATGCTGGAGGACCAGCTAGAGCAGGATGGCCGGCAGGGCAAAGTCCAGGTTTTGTTTCCCTATGGCGATTACAGCCGAAATCTGGTTAAGCAAGTGCTTGAGGTCAGAAGCGACTTGTACGGGGGTTCAAAGGGCGAACGGGTCGGCGGGCGCCAGGCGGCAAGGGAAATCAAGCAAACGCTGGGAGGCAGCGAGCAGGTGCTGCTGATCGGTCACAGCGGAGGCGGAGCCGCCGCTTATCAGGCAGCAAGGCTGCTGGAGCAGGAAGGCTTGAATAATTTTCGCGTCGTGCAGATCGGTTCTCCTAAAACGCCGATTGAGCCGCGTTTGCAAAATAAAGTAAGCTACTTCCATTCGGTTGACGGCAGCGGAAAAACCAGTGATCCCATTAGCTTTATCGGTACTTGGGGCGGCTGGATTCTTAGCCGGGGCGTAGTGCCGGTATGGAATTCCTTCAAATACGCGCCGGGGTATATGGAGGGCATTCCTACAATCGGCGGGCATGCGGATTACTTCCGCCATACGGAGCCTTTTCTGGATACGGAATCACGCTGCAATCTTGACAAAACGATGGAGCGTGTGCAGGGGTGGTTGAAAGGATGGCTATAATGCTTTAGACTATAAGAGGTTGTTCAAAAAGTCCGCTTTCCATTACGGGGCATGACTAGCGTCATGGCCAGCGTCGAATATCTCGGGAGATGATTGTTATGGCCAATACGCACACGTACTCCAAAGGCGAAGAAATCGCCAATGCTATTACCCATGGCATCGGGGTGCTGCTCAGTATTGCTGGGCTTGTTCTGCTTGTTGTTTTTTCTGCTATGAAAGGTACGGCATGGCATGTCGTCAGCTTTTCCATTTACGGAACGGCAATGCTGCTGCTCTATGTCGCTTCGACGCTGGTTCACAGCTTTCCGCCGGGGAAAGCCAAGCGGGTTTTTGAGTCGCTGGACCATTCCTTTATATACGTGTTCATCGCGGGTACGTATACCCCGATCTTGTTCCATCTTGTGCAGGGTGCGCTAGGATGGGTTCTATTCGGAATCGTATGGGGCTGCGCGGTAGCGGGGGTTATTTTCAAATCCTTCTTTGCATCGCGTTTTCTGTTTACCTCCACTATCGTGTACATAGCGATGGGCTGGATTATCGTATTCGCCTGGGGACCGCTTACTGAGCAGCTTGCGCCGGGAGGATTGAGGCTTCTGGTCGGAGGCGGATTAATCTATACGGTCGGAACCGTCTTTTACATGTGGCGAAGCTTCCCGTATCATCATGCCGTATGGCATATGTTTGTACTTGGCGGCTCCATCGTCCACTTTTTTGCGATATTGCTGTACATTTTACCGGCTTGAGGAGAACAGTCGTTACCGTTTTCTGCAAACTTAATAACCAATTTTGTAATAGAGCGCAAGCAGCCCTTCAGAGATGAGAAGGGCTGCTTTTTTGTTCTCTGGCCATAAATTCCGTTGATTTTTGATATCGGAATGGTTATTTAATATTTCGGAACCCCTGTTCCATTTCTATAATAAAGTTGTCGATGTTACAAAGGGGGACCAAGATGAACAACATTGCAACAAAACAAACGGCCCGCCACGGAGCTCCGTTGGGCAAAGCATCATGGATAAGAAACAAGTACAAGCTGTTTTTGATGGCGCTTCCATTTTTGGCGTTGGCCTTCGTTTTTTCATACTTGCCGCTTTATGGATGGATTTATTCTTTCTATGATTATCGGCCTGGCATACCGCTCAAGGATAGCGAATTCATGGGATTTCATTGGTTTACATCCATGTTTTCAAGCGCTGTTCGCCGCCAGGAAATTATTCGCGTCATGACCAACACCTTTGCTATGAGCGGACTAAGCCTGTTGACTTCGGTGCTTCCGGTGGCGTTTGCGATTTTTCTGACGGAGATAAGGAGCACTTTTTTCAAGCGAATGGTGCAAACGCTCACAACGCTGCCAAACTTTATTAGCTGGGTACTGGTATATTCGTTTGCTTTTATGCTGTTTTCGGTGGATAACGGTTTCCTGAACAATTTGCTGATGGGCTTGGGGTGGATTGAGAGACCGCTTAACATACTCGCCTCGGATAGCAATACATGGCTTGCAATGACGTTATGGAGCATCTGGAAGACGTTGGGCTGGAGCGCCATTATGTATATCGCCGCAATTGCCGGAATTGATCAGGAGCTGTATGAGGCGGCGCGCGTCGATGGCGCGGGGCGTTTCCGGCTGATGTGGCACGTAACCGTACCGGGCATTATGCCAACCTTCTTTGTGCTGCTGCTCCTGTCGATCGCCAATTTCATCAACAACGGCTTTGAGCAGTTTTATGTGTTCCAGAATGCGATCAATTTGTCGCGGATTGAAGTGCTGGACTTGTACGTTTACAACATTGGCATGATGAATTCCAATTTTTCGTTTTCTACCGCAGTCAGCTTATTGAAATCGGTTGTCAGCATCGTTCTTCTCTTTGTTGCCAATAGCTTGTCCAGACTATTCCGCGGAGAAAGCATCATCTAAATAGAGGGGAGAAGCTTTATGGAGAAGAGAGAACGGCTAAACGCTTTTCAAGTGCTTAATTACGCTTGGTTTGTGCTGTTTACGCTGATTTGCGTGTTTCCGTTTTATTATTTGTTTATTAATACGATCAGCAATAATGATTTGAGCAGCCGCGGGCTTGTCCTGTTTTATCCGCTTGATATTCATCTCACGAACTATGCCAATGTGTTCAAGCTGCCGGGTCTTGGGCTGGCCGCGGTGGTTTCGCTGTCAAGAACAGTCATCGGGACGGCTCTGACCGTATTTTCATCAGCGTTTCTTGGCTATTTGTTCACCAAAAACGAAATGTGGGGACGAAAGTTTTGGTATCGCTTTCTCATCATTACGATGTATTTCAACGCCGGACTTATTCCCTGGTATTTGACCATGCTTAATCTGGGATTGGTCAACAACTTTCTGGTCTATATTTTGCCCGCTATCGTATCGCCGTTTTTCATTATTCTTGTCAAAACCTTTATTGAGTCGACGCCTGTTGCTCTGCAGGAATCGGCCCAGATTGACGGGGCCGGCTATTGGGTCATCTTTACCAAAATCATTTTGCCGCTCAGTATGCCGATTTTGGCGACAATTTCGATATTTGCCGCGGTTGGTCAATGGAATTCGTTTACGGACACCTTGTTTTTGGTTACGAATCAAAAATTATTTTCTCTGCAATTTATTTTGTACCGCTATATGAATGAAGCAACGTCGCTTGCGCAGCTTATGCGGCAAACAAGCGGTGCGGTCAATATCGATTTGACCAATATGGCTACGCCAACATCTATACGAACAACGGTTTCCATGGTTGTTGTAACGCCGATTCTTCTTGTGTATCCATTTTTCCAGCGCTTCTTTGTAAAAGGCATTATGATTGGCGCGGTCAAGGGGTAAGCGCCGAATTTATAGCAATCTGCCCGCCGCGATGTGAAACTGTTACGGGAGGTGAAGCAGCAAACACAGGCCAGTTTAACGCAACTCGACGCTGGTCTGGACACCCGGTTTATTTTGCACAAGGATTGTACTCAGCAACAACATTCAGAAAGGGGTACTTACCATGATAGTAGGAAAAAAGTGGTCTGCGCTTGCTTTGGTGATTTGCTTTGCGCTTGTCATTACGGCTTGCAGCGGCAACGCTAACGGAAATTCAAAACCAACGGGCACGGCAACATCCACATCCGAAGGCGACGGCACTTCTCCGACCGACGCGCCGAAAGAGGAACTGACGATCACCGTATTTTCTATGCTTGCCAATTATGCCGGCGAGCAGCCGGGCTGGTTCGCGAAGATGATCAAGGACAAATTCAATATCAAGCTGAATATTATCGCTTCCAATCTGGCCGGCGGCCAGCAGAAAATCGCCACGATGATGGCATCCGGCGATATGGGCGACCTGGTCGTATTCGGAAGCAACGGCGAGGACTATCAGGACGCCATTAAAGCCGGTCTTTTACTGGACTGGAATCAGAATGATTTGCTGAATACGTACGGCCCTGATATTTTGAAAAATGCGAATCAGGCGATTGAAGCAAACAAGGAGCAGTTTGGCGGAGGAACCGCGGTATACGGCATCGGGCATGATATCGGCATCGGCGATGGTCCTTCCGAAGGCGCGGATATGACGTTTGGACCAAACTTGCGCTGGGATCTGTATCAGCGGCTGGGCAGCCCGGAAATCAACACGCTTGACGACTACCTGGATATTTTGAAGCAAATGAAGGAGCTTGAGCCAAAAAGCGACTCCGGTCGCCCGACGTACGGCTTGTCGCTCTGGTCCGACTGGGATGGCAACTATATGACGCTGGCCAAGGTTATCGGCCAATTGTACGGCTACCAGGAGGGAGACGGCTTTAACCCTGCGGGTCTGATTCTGACTTCGGTCAACTCCGACGAGTGGCAAGGCATTTTGGATGAAAACGGCTATTATTTTAAAGGATTGAAGTTTTATTTTGACGCAAATCAGGCGGGATTGATGGATCCGGATTCTCTGACGCAGAAGTTTTCCGATGTATCCAACAAATTTCAGGACGGCCAGGTTTTCTTCTCGCATTTCCCTTGGCTTAGCAATGTGTACAATACGCCGGAAAATACGGCGGCGGGCAAAGGCTTTATGCTGGTGCCGTTCAAGGAAGAAAAGATTATGTCCTACGGCTTGAATCCGTACGGAGGCAATCGCGTGTGGGCAATCGGCTCCAAAGCGAAAGATCCGGGGCGCATCCTGGAATTTATAAATTGGCTGTTTACCCCGCAAGGCATAATGGAATCCAGCTACGGCCCGCAAGGCCTGGCATGGGATATCGACGCAAACGGCAAGCCGTTTGTCACTGAATATGGCTACAAGGCGCTTCCGGCCAATACCGAGCCGGTGCCGGCGGAATATGGCGGCGGAACATTTAAAGACGGTATTAACCAAATTAATAATACGACCTTAAGAAACTCGCTTACGAACCCTGAAACCGGGGAGCCTTACGATTACAATCTATGGGAGTCCGTATTGAACCATGATCCCGATCCGGTAACGAAGAGCTGGCGCGAAGCAATGGGCGCTTCCACGGCGAAGGATTATATGGTCAATAATGATTTGATCGCAGTGCAGAAGGTTGTCTTTACCGGCTCGGCGCCTGCCACTCCTCCGGCTGATATTCAGCAAAATATTAGCGAGATCGGAAAAGTGGTCAAGGAGTATTCATGGAAAATGATTTTTGCCAAAAATGAGGATGAGTACAATAAGTTAAAGGATCAGCTGATTCAAAAGGCCAATGGACTGGGCTACGAGGATGTTGTCAACTATGAAGTCGATCTGGCAACAAAAACGGTTTTTGCTAATAATTGATGCATAACGTCTTTCCCGTTCCGGCAATTGTCGGGACGGGATTTTGCAGTTGTCAAGCGATGTAGAATCCATGCTAAAATAAGGGAAGGTACGACATGCAAACAGATGGGGTGTTACCGCGTGCGTCTGCCAATAAACTGGAATTTGAGCGTCACCTCCAAGTTTGTGTTGACCTTTCTGGTCATACTTACGGCTTCGATGTCGGTCATGGGCCTTATTCTCTATCAGCAGGCTTCACGGGCGGCGATCGGGCAAGGAAAAATATTAATGAATCAAAATGTCCTTCAAATGAAAAACAACATCCTGCAAAAGGCCGTTATGGTGCAGAACCTGTCAGAAATCATTGCTTTTGATCCAAAGGTACAGAATTTTCTTGAAAATACGTTTCTCCAGGTCCCGTACCAATTGGAGGAATACCGGGATACAATCTCGCCCATCCTGGCCAATTTGATGCGCCAAAATACATATATTCATTCCATACGCATCTATATGGCTAACAGCACCATACCGGAGATGTACGACGGCTTCTACCATATGACCCGATTGTCTGCCAATTTGCGCTATGCGCCGTTTATTAACGATCCCCGGGCGGTCTCCAGCTGGCAAGGGCTGCATAAAGAGCAGACTCTAATTGAAATGCCGGGTTCAGACTACCAGGCCCAGGTGTTTTCCTTCAACCGGAAAATTTTCTCAAGCAACTACACGGATGTTGTGGGAATGATCGAAATCGAGGTGGAACGGAACGTTTTTTTTGAAGCGATCCGTAATCCCGAGGCGCCTTATTCAGGCAATATCTACATTGTTGATGTAGAAGGGCGAGTCGTATCGGAGATGGGGAGCGAGACATGGAACAAGACGGAATCGCTGCGGGCGATGGGGCTTGCCAATTTGCCGGAGGGCGAATTCAACGGGGTGATGGATGTAGGGGATACACGATCTATTATCATTGTGATGCCGCTTGGAAGCCCGGAGCTGCGCATGGTTGGCGTATTCCCGATTATGCCTTTTATATCCGGCATGAAGGAGTCCCAGCAACGGTTTTTTGGCGTGCTGCTGATCGCGATGCTGCTAATAGGCGTAATCGTTTATCTGATTACAAGGGCGCTGCTGCGAAGAATGAAGGTGCTGCTCAGTGCCATGAAAGCTGTTCGTGAAGGCAATTTGAATGTATCGGTTCCGGTGGTGTCCCGCGATGAATTTGCGCAAATGTCGCTGAATTTCAATCTGATGACGAGCCGTATTCACGATTTGGTTGAAACCGTTTACAAAACCCGTGTTTTGGAAAAGGAAGCCGAGCTTCGGGCGCTGGAGTCCCAGGTTAATCCCCACTTTCTGTACAATACGCTTGCGACGCTCGCCTGGGTAGGCCGCAAAGCCAATTCCAAAGAGGTCGTTTACTTATCCAACTCGCTTGCCAAGTTTTACCGTCTGGTGCTGAACAAGGGGAAATCGTCCATTTTAGTACAGGACGAGCTGGAGATGGTGCGGGCGTATGCCGATATTCAAAAGTTTCGGTTTGAAGGTCTCTTTGATATTCACTTTCAGATTGACGAACATGCTCTTCGATTTTGGATTCCCAAAAATATATTGCAGCCGCTTGTGGAAAATGCGTTGACGCATGGGATAGAGCCCAAGAGGGTTCCCGGCGTTATTACAGTTACCGCTGCCTTGGACGGCCAAGGGGACTCCGTGATCCTGAAAGTAGCGGATGACGGAATCGGCATGGAAACGGAACGCATTGAGGCGATTATGAATGGCCAGGTTCAGCAAACGAGCGGGAGCGGCTATGCGATTAAAAATATTATGGAACGCTTAAATGGCTACTACGGAGATCGGGCCTCATTCGAGGTCTCAAGCACATCCGGCTCCGGAACGGTGATAACCATTACGCTGCCAAGGGAGTGAAGGCAATATGTTATCCATGCTGATAGTGGAAGATGAGCGCTGGGAGAGAGAGGGACTGGTCGAGCTTTGGGACTGGAGCGAGCTTGGCATTGTAATTGCCGGGACGGCGGTTGATGGCGTGGACGGTTACGAAAAAGCGCTGCAGCTCCAGCCCGATATTATCATTACGGATATTCGCATGCCTGGCTCAAACGGATTGGAGATGTCCAAGCGAATCAGGGAAACGCTGCCGGACGCGGGCATCATTGTTTTGACCGGCTACAGCGATTTTCATTATACGCGAGAAGCCATTACGCTAAACGCAAACGACTATGTGCTGAAGCCGCTTGAGGAAGACAGTCTACGCGTTTCTGTCCTTCGTGTTGCGGACGATTGCCGCCAATTAAAGAATCAGCGCGCAAGAGAGCGGCGTTTGCAGGCCGGAGGCAGATTAGCGGCGGAGAAGCTGCTTCTCGACCTGCTGGAAGAAAGGGGGGATCGGGATAATGTTTTAGCCGAGCTTCTGGCGCTAGACCCCTTGTTCGCCGCTCCACGCTATGTCGTTTCGATAGCCGTTCCAAGCGAACATGAGGATCTGGCCAAGTTGAAGTCGCGCCTTCCGGCATCCTGTTATGTCGTTCCTTGCGGTAAAAATCCTGTCCGCTGGGCCTTGGTGCTGCCCTTGCAGGTGAACGCGGACCTATGGGATCCCGCATCCCTGCTCTCCGGCAGCGGGAATCCGCCACGCGTGATTGTTGTCAGCGGAGAGCCGGCAGCTGGTCTTGAACGGCTTGGCGAAGCCTACCGCGAGGCGCTGGAGACGGCTGAGCACAGCATTTTGTACGGGCAATGGGGCATTGTGAAGCCAAGCAGCTTTATGGAGGAGACTTTGCGCTGGCGAGACGCCATATCTCAATTTCGCACGGAATGGGGAGAATTGTGCCAAAAGCTCCGGCAGCATATTCTCAGCCTTCGGGAGCGGGAAGCGCATGATACAGTGGAAATGATGTTTGGGCTGCTAAGGCGACATTCCGGCGCTGACAAAGCCTATATTACGATGGTTTTTAACGGGCTGCTTAATGAACTCGCCTTGCTGGAGGATGGCCGGCTGCGTGAGGAGGGGGTGGCGGCGACCGGGAGGATGGATGGCAAATCTCTTTACGAGATAGAGAGCCTGGATGAGCTGCACAGCCTGTTGACCAAATATATTAGTGCATTAATTCAGAGACTGGATCGGAAACGAAACCGCAAGGATGATTACATTGTAGAAAGAGCCGTGAAGCTGATTGAAGAAACGTACGGCTCCGCTAAACTTTCCTTAAGCATGCTGTCCGGCGAGCTGTTCCTCTCATCCAATCATTTGGGCGTTGTGTTCAAAAAAGCGACAGGCATTACGGTTCATCAATATATTATGGATGTCCGCATGCGCAAGGCAGAGGAGCTGCTTCGCCAAACGAAGCGAAAGGTTTCGGATATCGCCGGACATATCGGGATGTCCAATCAGTCTTATTTTTGCACTCTATTCAAGCAAAAGCACGGTATGACGCCTGGCGAATATCAAGAGCTGATGCAGCGTCGGTAAGGGGAGCGGCGGATGAGCGGAAAGGGATTAACGGGATATGCAGCGCTGTTGATGCTGATCGCAATGATGCTTTTTTCAGGCTGTGACAGGTTGTCTTCTGATGCGGTAAAACAGCGGAATGCCAATCAGGAGACAGGGCAGGATGACCGCGACATGTCAACAAATGATTCAAGCGGTATGAAATATCCCATGATGGAAACGGGCTGGGCCCCTCCGGAAAATGTGAGCCCGGCCTGGATGGAGGATACTTCTCCCTTTCAATTTACCCAATACGTCTATGGCAATTGGGCTAATCATTACTTCTGGAACGGGCAATACGCAATGAAGCGAATCGAGGAAAAGACTGGGGTGCGAATCAACCGAAAGCTGGCTGTAGGCAACGACGAGGACTATTTGAACATTAACGGCGAGCTGCCGGACACCATTATGCTGGATTGGAGCAGTCCGGCTGCCGCCAAGCTGATCGACGGAGGTCTGGTTTATTCCATAGACGAGTTGATCAATGCCTACGCGCCCAAGCTATGGCAGATGCTTGACCCGGAAATGGTTCAATATCACAGCGTAAACGGAAAGCTCTGGTATTTGCCGAATTTGTATGAACGCGAAAGCCGCTTGACAGATGGAAAACCGCTTGTCCCGATTCGACCCTGGTTTATTCGGCGTGATCTGTACGAGGAGCTTGGCAAGCCCAAGATAGAAACGGTCCAGGATTTGAAAAATGTGCTTGCCGAGATCAAGCAACAGGACTTTGTCCGCTATCCGCTTGCGCTTGATTATTTCGACGTTGCTCAAAACGGCTTTGCCGGAAGCAACTCGCTAGATTATTTGATCTATTCGTTTGCTCCTTATTTGTCGGAGGAACGCATTTCAGATGACCGGCAGGAGTTGCTTTACCCGATGCGCATTGAAGGTTTTATCGAGGCGTTCCGTTATTTGAATGGCTTGTACCGGGAGGGGCTGTTGGATCCCAAATTCCTTATAGCCAAGCAGACGCAATACGAGGCAGGGATGTACCTTGCCGAATATGGCGTGGCATCGCAAATCATGACGGGCATGTACACCCAGTTTAACCCCATAATCGCAAGCTCGCTCGGACAAGAGAAGACCTATCTAGTGCTTGATGGAGTGTCGGCCGGAGAACAGAAACCTCGTTATCCGGCATCGCGCCTTCTTGGCGGGCAAGGCTTTTTTATTACGAAACAGGCGGAGGACCCCAAACGGATTATTTCATTTGTAGAATATGCCTTGTCGGATGAAGGACAGCTTGATTTTCTCTATGGAGCGGAAGGCGAAACGTATGAGATGGTAAACGGACTGCCGCAGTATGTACCGGAAGTCCGCGATTTAATGAATAGCGATTATATGGCCTGGCTGAGCCAATACGGCTTTGGCGCTTCTACTTTGCTTTGGAATGGAAGCCCGATGTTTTTTAAAGCGGAGCTCAGGGAGATGATTTTGTCTCGTCCCGATGAATACAATGCCTCCATGAAGCTGTCTCGTTTCACGTATGACGATTACGCATTGGGGATGGGAAATCTGGAGCCGTCCGTTTCGTCGCCGGAAGGTGTCATTAACGCGAATATCAAGGACTTGTGGAACAAGTCGATCATTCATTTGATTATGGCGTCATCGGATGAAGAGTTTGATAAAGTGTACGGGGCATTTATCGAAATGATGGATTCGGCGGGCGCGCGAAAGGTGGAGCGAGCCATGTACCTCAATCATTTGCTTGACCTCGAGAAAAAAGGGTTTATTGATGGGCAGTAGTATTATAAGCTCAACTAAGAAACCGGCAGTAGCAGGACAAATTGAGGATGGTTCCGGAGAAAAAATCTGGAAACAACTGCAATGTGAAGAAGCTTCCTCAAGGCGGCCTAGCCCCCCCCCAGCTAGAAGTGGACTTTTTGAACAACTTCTTAGGTTTCTGGCAAGGGGCACCATCCCGGCGGATCGCTGCAAATCGCTTCTGCTGTGGCGGGCTCTTCCGAAATGAGGTTGGCAAAATAATTGGGTAAAATATGATTGCCTGCAACCGTCCCCATCCGGAAGGAGCGCATGACCTCTCCTTTTACATGCATGTAGTAATACGTCCGTTTGGTTTGCGGCGAGGTATACAGAATGGGCGGGAGATGGGGGACCATATCGAATTCGTTTTGAAAGCGGAAGTGAGTCGGAACGACATAATTGTAAGCTTTTACAAAGGCGGGATCGCCGACGCGGGGAGCGGCAAAGGTATACACGACAGGGGATTTCCACGCCGTATTGACGGCGATATCCAACGCCGACAAGGTGGCTAACGCGCCGCCAAGGCTGTGTCCGGTAATAAACAAGGCTTTGTCGGGCGACAAGCCGGACAGAAGGCCCATGATTTCGTCGCGGGCGGACATATAAATATCGGTGAAGCCTTTATGAGTTTGTCCTGAACCTTTGACGGGGCGGTAAGGCGTTTGCTGGGCGATAAAATCCGAGATCCAGTCTACGGCCGAGCCCGTGCCGCGAAATGCAAGCACGATGCAGCAATCCGACTCGATAACAAACCCGAACAGCTCCGGGCGGCTCTCGTAAGAGCTGGCGGTAAAGCTCCCCACCAGCCGATAGGTTCGCGGCACAAGGAACAAACCCTCTTCCCCTTTGTTGGAATATTGCAAATAGGTTTGTCCACAAACAGCAGCCAGAAAAATAGCCGTTCCGTAATCCGGTTTTTCTTGCCTTGCTTGAAGTCTGCTTGTATTCATCAGGGCATCCCTCCGTCCGCAGCGTCCAAAAAGGGACGGCGATTATTGCTGTATCATATGCGGGGAACAGATGCGGAGTGTCGGCAAATGCGGGGAGCTTGGCCGATTTGGCGTTTTTCATGGACAAGCGCAACCGCTTTCTTTTATAATGATCCAAAACGAAAGGCGGTTGTTACGTTGACTTTAAAAATCGGAATAGCGGGAACAGGCTGGTTTGGCATGATGCATGCTGAGAAGCTGTCCAAGCTGGAAGGCGTGGAGGTTGCGGCTTTTACGGCTACCAGTCTTCAAAAAGCGGAAGCGGCTGCGTCTAAATTTAATGGGGCGCGCGGTTTTGCTTCCCTGACGGATATGCTGGATTCTGTTAAGTTGGATGCCGTATATATCTGTGTCCCGCCGTTTGCCCATGGAAGCATGGAGCTGTCATTGGCGGAAAGGGGCATTCCCTTCCTGGTAGAGAAACCAATCGGCGTTGATCTTGATACGCCATCGACTATATTGGAAGCCGTGTCCGGGAGCGGATTGATCACTTCCGTAGGGTATCATTTCCGTTATATGGACGGAACGCGGCGGGCCAAGGAATTGCTTGGCGACCGCCAGCTCGCCATGGCGCTGGGATATTGGATGGGCGGCATGCCTGGCGTAAGCTGGTGGCGGTCCATGGCAGGGTCGGGCGGACAATTCGTGGAGCAAACAACACATATCGTCGATTTGCTGCGGTATGTGGCTGGAGAAGTAAAAGAGGTATACGCCGCCTATGGCAGCCGTGTCATGGCTGAGAAGGAAAACGATGTTACGGTGCCAGATGTAGGCAGCGTTGTTCTGAAGCTGGAATCCGGCGTTATTGCGACGATCAGCAATACGTGCGCAATTTCGGCCGGCGATCGCAGCGGGCTTCACTTATACACCGATAAAGGCGTGCTTGAGCTGGGACATGGCGGCTTGACGGATATTGCGTCGGGCGTGCGCACGGAATACGCCAATGCCACCAACCCGTACGACGCTGAAAATGCGGCTTTTCTTCATGCCGTCAGAACAGGAGATCCATCGCTGATCGCTTCCACCTACAGTGATGCATGGAAGACCCATCAGGTAACGATGGCGGCGAATCAGTCGGCATTAACCGGCAAGCCGGTAGTGCTGCTGGGATAGCCATAGACAAAAAAATAGCCTGCGCCATCAAGCGCAGGCTATTTTTTGCGGCTGCGGGACAACCCCGACGCCGTCTCTGATTTTGACAAGGTAACGGCCCCGTCCTTTTTACCGCTGCCGTACCGATTGGTTGCAAGTCTCGAGGACTCCTGAATGACGCTCCAGGTGTTCATTTCGCCTGATCGTGATACCGAGGCGCCTCTGTTTTTTTTGCTTTGCAGCATTGCGCTTCTTCGTCTGGATGGAGTTTTGTCCGAATCACCTAAAAAAATGTCCCCGCCGGAATTCCTGCTTTTATTGAGCAGGTCGCCAGTCCAGCCTTTTCGCCAAAGCCAGATATAAATGCCGATTGTGATAACGGCGATGCCCGACATCATAACCGTGAAGCCCCAATCCCGTTCTTTCCAGGGCAGCCATTCAAAATTGACGCCCCATAACGCGCCCGCAATGGTTGCAGGCAGGAACAGGACAGTAAAAATGGTCAAGGTTTTCATAATATCGTTGCCTCTGAAGCTGGAGATGGCATCGTCCATCGATATCAGCGTATCGATTTCCAGAGCATAATGCTTCAGCAGCGATTCGATTCGCTCCAGCTTGTGGTTCATGCGTTGAAAGGCTTCCCGCTCCAGAAGATGCTCCATAAACGCTTCCTTGGCCGCTCCGTGCACCTCCCTGATGGGAATGAACAAATGGCTCCAATGAAGAAGGTCGAACCTGCGCTCGAAGATGGTATCCAGCAAGCCCGTCCGGTTGCTCCGCCGCATGGTAGACTCCAACTCGCCCAGCCGACGTTCGAAGCCGTCCAGGCCTGCATGGAACGTTTCCAATATAACGCCGATCATAATGAAAAAAGCTTCGGGGGCGCTGCCACATTCTTCAAGCTTCGCTCCATGCGAACCGCTTTGCAAACGCAATGGCAGACGCAGCTCGGTATGAAGCGTGATGAGGGTTGTGCGCGAAATCCAGAAGTGGAACGGCAGCAAATCATGCTCATCCTCCGAAATCTGAATCATCAAAGTGCCGCATAATACGGCGCCGATTCCCTCCGTATGCTCCACTGATATATGATTGGTCACCCTGCTCCGGCATTCGTCGACCCAGGCGCTGCACGATGGGAGGCCCATTTTCAACTCCAGCAATTGCTCTTCCAGCCCTGAAGTTTCCTCTTGCGCTTTGCCCGCAAAACCGGCTGCAGGATAACGTTCTCTGGACGGCTGCCCCGTCTTCCGGCTGGGAAGAGGTTGTCCGGCGGCGTTTTGTCCCGAAGAAAGCTGCAGGACGCGCCACTCCCATCCCGCGTTGTAACGAAGCAACCGATGAATCATCGTCCGTCTCCTTTATCCAAAATTCCGCTTATTCTCCATCATACATTGAACCCTATGAAGCGCACAACCTTTTGAACCGCGTTCGTCAGCATTTGCCAAAGTATTCCCTATCTCGACAAAACGAGTTGCGGGGCGCGCAATGGGGTATACCTAAGCAATATAAGTTCAACTAAAACAAATACTGAAGCGGAGGACGGACTATGGCCAGAAAAATAGGCATCTTTCAAAGGGAGCGGGATGTGGTCAATGCCATCAAGCAGTTGGAGCAGTTTGGCCTGAAGCCGGGAGAAATCATGGTGCTTGCAAAAGACTCCTTGCATACCAGAGCCCTGCAGGCGGAATGCGATGTGCACGCGGATGGCATTATGGAGCTGGAGGCAACGCTGGATGATGATGACCATAACGAGGGGGCTTACGGCACCACGATGAGGAACGGCTTGCCGGGAACGGCTTTTGCCCCTATTTACGGGTTTAACGCGATGGGAGGATCTACCTCGGCGGGTCTTCCGTTTTTATCGCCGTTTATTGCCGGAAGCGGCGGAGACAGCCACCAGAGAACGTTTATGCGGCTTGGATTGGACGAAAAGGAAGCGGAGGTTTGTTCAGGGGAAGTGATGGGCGGAGCTTGGGCCGTTATTGTTGAAACATCCGAAAGCAAGTCGCTTCTGGACAAAGACGGCGGTCCCGATATGTCAAGCCTTGGCATTGCGGAAGGCGTATTTCGGGGATGCGGCGCTGTACGGATCGTCAACGGAAGTTAAGCTAGCTTCCGCGAGAAGAAAGGGGAGAACAGGCTATTCCTTGAAGCAGCCATGCTCCCCTTGTTTGCTTGTTATGGCGTTAATACCGCGACATCGTCGAATGATCCCGCAGCATTGTACGTACGCAGCCCGAACCCGCCGGATGAAAGGCTGCTGTCCACCAGGGAGAAACGCTGCTGCCCGTCAAAGTAGGCAGTTATTGTAGAGCCCTGGAACCTCAGGGAAAAACGATGCCACTCCCCGTTTGCGATGATTTGATCGACGCTTCGCAAAATGGTGTTTTGTCCGCCTACAATTTTGACCAGCTGAAGTTTCTCTTCGTTAATGTTGTAACGTAAATAATACATGTTGCTGGCATTCTGGTATCGCCCGAGCAAACCGATAGAAGGCGCCGGTCCGCTGCCGACTCCGTCAACCCGAAGGGAGGACGATACATAATAATCGCTCTAGCCGCTGCCGGAGTAGCTTGCAAGCTGAACGCCGCTGAGCGCTGCGGTGCTGTAAATTCCTTCCGCTCCCCCGGCCAGCCAGGCTCCGCCGGAAGTTGTCCAGCCGCTTGCCGCGCCGGTCGTAAAGGAATCGGAGAATGCTTCGCTCCACAGGTTGAGCTTTTTGGTCCGGCTGTTGTTATGCTCCTGACTTTCGGCTATGAGGGAGCCGGAATCAGCAACGGCGGAAATGGTATACGTGCCGCCAACTGTCGGAGACCAGCTCTGCGCGTTGCCGGCGTAAAGCGTTGCTTTTTCCCCCGGCTGAAGCGCTGGCAGCGGCAAGGATGCTACGTGAACGCCGTTTGCGCTGAAGTCAACGGTTGAGCCGCTAGCGGCTGGAATTGCCAATGTTCCGATATTTTGCACCTCCGCCCGGAATTCCACACTGTTCCCCAGCGCGGGTTCGGAGGGCGACCATCCGATCTCGTTTACGACCAGATCCGCCGCAGCTATGCCGTTGTAGGGGCACGTCGTAGTCCACGCAGCGAAATCATAACTGCATGTCCCGCTGCCGGTTTGGATGGTCAGGCTGCCTTGCCTCTGCTGTTGCATCCACGGATTATCAATCAGCGGCCAATTGTTGTAGTCATAAGCGACGCCGTCAACGCTTCGGGCGCCTCCATAGACGATGTTCATTACTTTTCCATCCAGATTGGTGAAGGTCAGACTTGGATTACTGGACGACACGCCGGAGTCATCAATTGGAAGCGCCTTAACTGCATCGGCAAAAGACTGTAGATCGGCAAAATCCTCAGCTGGAGCGGTTTCAACAATAATGCCGTTGCGCGGCTCCGTATTTTTAAACCAGCGGAATCTGCCGTCATCTTCAAAGAAGGAATAGGAACCCGCCGTCATTTTGGCCCCGATATAGACCGGACCTGCATCCATAAAAATCCATCCCGCTTGCTCCAGCACCTCATGCAGAGCCGTTTTGGAGACCAGTCCGCGAAGATAGGGGTAGGTGTCTGAAGCTGCCATTTTGATCACCGATACCTGAGTGCCTTTATATTGAAGCGTCTGCATATTGCCCGTTGCTCCATCCAGTCTCAACTGGCCTTGTACGTTGGCATTGGAGGTATCCTTAAACGGCTGGTTGATAAAAAATGTGCTGTTGGCCTGGACTGATACCCACTTGACCTGGCCTTCATGGACCTGATCCCGGTAGAGGGGACCTCCTCCATAGCCATTGTAGGTGCTTGTGACGCCATATTCCTTATTGATATAGGTGTAGCGCTTGAAGCCGTTGGCATTGTCTCCGCCGACATCAGACGTTTCCCGATGGACATAATCCGTTGTACGGTCATGTGCCGCTTCCAGAATAGACGCTGGCGGACGGTAAGCGGAGATGGCTGCCGAAATTGAAAAAATGCCATCGGGGTACCATTCATTATTGGAGGTCAAAAAGCGCATAAACGTGGCAGGGTCCTCGCCGCCAAAATAAAGCCAGCCCAAAATCAGGCTTTCTGAAGGATGCTTGGGCTCAAATTCCGGCGTAACCATGCGGAAGCTGGAGGTTGCGTGGTAACCTTTGAGCCATTCCGGAGCCCATTGGGCGAGCAGCCAATCATAGGTGAGTCTGGCTTTATTGCGCATTTCGTTATCGGTTGCAAGGTCGATCAGCGACAGGAGGGCGCTTGTATAGGTCGGCATGTAGGTGGAGGAGTCTTGTTCCATAATGCCTTCGCGCGGCACCCGGTCAAAAAAGGCGAGCAACCAGTCCCGTCCTTTGTTGGAGCCGACATGCTGGGCAACCTCGGGCCATTCCTGCCCCGCCAAATAGCGGGCGACCGAATGCATCAGATGATGGTTTTCCGTTGAGCCCCCGTCATACGCTCCGGAGGGATGTCCGCCAATGACCGTTTTAGCAAGCTCTCTCATCTCCGGCGTATAATAATCCTTGTATCGCAAGTAGCTGTCCATCGCGGAGTAATAATGAAACATATCATATGCGCGCAGCAGAGATTCCTCTGCCATTTCCCTTGCTCTGTCGAGATTCCCCAACTCAAAGCTGGCTTCGGCGATCCAGGTATGGTATTTGAAATAATTGCTGTAACGATTATCGACTCCGTTTTGGATCGGTGCTTCAACAGGCGAATGAGTGTTGAAATAGTTCAGCAGCAGGCTTGCTCGCGACTCAAAGGTAGAGACGGAAGCATTGGACGGAACGGCGGCAGCAGCGGAATGAGCATCCTTCTCCGTTTGAGGCAATCCAGTCGAAGATAGAGCTGCAATCAGCAGGCACACCGTCCATTTTGCGATAGTGCTTCTCCACTTGCGATGTTTAGACAAAATGGTAACCTCCCATATTCTTTGTTAACGCTTACAAAATAACCGTAACAAATGAAGTCGAAACGTAGAAGCAACGCATTTGTGTTGTTGCGATAATTTTTTTGGATGATGCCCGCAAGGTGTCGCAGCGCCGCACATCCATTACAGACTCAAAAGCGGCCAGCCCGCGGGCGACTAACGGCCGGCAGGCTGGATTCCAGAACCGAACGGCAGGCAGCCGTTATCGAATGCCGAGATAGGGAAAGGGGTGTTGACGCTGTGTCCCGCTTTGAATCAGATCCAACAGCAGCTTGGCGCCAAGCATGCTGTACACCGTACCGTTGCCTCCGTACCCCAGACAATAAAACACATTGGTTCTTTCGGGATCTTCGCCGATAAAGGGAAGGTCGTCCAATGATTCGCCAAATGTCCCGTTCCATTCGTATTCAACGGTATTATCCGCTTCGGGAAAAAGACTGCGGAGCAGTGACGAAAGCTGCTGACTTTTGCGATTCAGCCGATTGGCGTTCGTAACGGGCTGTTCTTTTTCTTCGTCCAAGCCGCCGACGATAATTCTCCCGTCCGCCGTCGTTCGCAAATAAAGATAAGGGCGGGCAGATTCCCAGAGCAGCCAGCTGCCGTGCCATGCTTTGACCGGCTCCTGAACCGGCGTAACGATTACATAGGAGCGATTCAAATCGGCTTTGGACAGTCTTGGCCGCAGCTCTTCCGGCTCGTACCCTACCGAATAAACAATATAGTCTGCTTCAATAATATGGCCTGCGGCGTCTTCCAGTACATGCTTTCCGGCACCAGTCTTCCCGCTGGAGATGATATCGGTATGCTCATAAATGCGAAGGCCATCGACCGCAGCCGCTTTGGCCATTGCATGCACGAATCGATAGGGATTTACTTCGGCATCGCCATGGGTCACCATTGCTCCAGGCTTGCTGAAGCCAAATGACGTCTCGATCATTTCGGGTGTCCAGAATTCCACTGGAAAGCCGGCATTGTTCAAAGCCTCGTATTCCGCACGGAGCTTGGGCAGATCCTGCTCCGTGGACGCATAATAAAGACTGCTTCTACTGATAAAGCTGACATCGTCGGGAAGTTCGGCAGCGATGGCAGCCAGGTTGTTGACCGCCTCCAGACATGCTTTGTAGAACGTCTCGGCATTTCGTGCTCCGATCTTGCCTCCGAGTTCGGTCATCATAATATCGTTGCAAAATTGCAGCAGGCCCGTATTTGCGGAGGTGCTGCCTCCCGCCACCTCGTTGCGCTCGACGAGCACAGTGTCGTAGCCATTTTTGACAAACCAGTAACCGCAGGTTATGCCCGACATGCCTCCCCCTACAATGACCACTTGGGCCTGCTCCCTCCGGTCAAGAGCGGGATAACGTTCCGGCTCTCCCATGGTGTCTGGCCAATAAAGCTTTCCCGCGTGAAGCTTCTTCATACAGGTTTCACCCTTCGCAATGTGTTCTGATGTGTTCTGTCACTGCGATAGTGTGTCACCAAATAGGTTCAACTATCACCAAGCACCTGCTTGCGGTATGCGGTGGGCGATGCGCCATGCTGCTTGCGGAACTGCTTGGAGAAATAAAGAGCATCTTGCAGGCCTACAGACGCGGCTACCTGCTCCACGGTCAGCTCCGGGCGTTCACGGAGCATCAGCTTGGCTTTGTCCAGACGAAGCTTGAGCAGGAATGAGACGGGCGACAGGCCTGTATGGCGCTTGAATAGCCGCGATAAATAAGCGCGATTGTAGCCAAGCGATTCCGACATTCGCTCAATAGAAACGGGATAGGCGTATTGGGTGGACATATAATGCACAATCTGCTTATATAGCCTTTCGCTCTCGGCTTCTCGCAGGGGCGTTACGCCTTCGCCAGTCACATTGGTTTCACCGTAAAGCGCCAGAAGCAATAGCAGCGTTGCGGAAGCCTCAAGCGCTACGGAAGGTCTTGATTTGCGGAAGGCTGCATATATGCGGCGGTAGAGCACCGAGGCTTTGCGAATGTCCGCCATATGGAGAAGCTGGCTGTTGGTTTGAAAGCCGGCATCGGCGGCAAGCTGCGGAGCGGAATTTCCCTTAAAGGCAATCCATCGGTATTTCCATGGATCGGAGGGATGCGACTCATAGCTGATCAGCTGCTCCGGCGCGATAAGAAAAGTGTGGCCTGCGGACAGCTCATGGCTTTCCCCGTTCACAGTAAACACGCCTTTGCCGGACAACACGAGATGCATCAAATAAAAGTCGTAGACTTTGGGGCCAAGCCGATGCCCAGGTTTGGTCTGGCTTTCACCCGAGAACAGCACATGGGGCAAGCCCGGTTCTTTTTGTTCCATTGCCGGATTGGATGCCACCATATAGAAATCTTCGATTGTCATAAATTCCAGAACCTCCTTGCCATCCCCCCGTTTAAGCGTTGCGGAAGTAGAGCCGAAAGCTTTTCCGAAGAGGGCTGTGCATTCATCATATCATGCCCTCCCAGGCGAGTGAAGTCACATAAATCCATATGATTGACACTTCACGCCATTTTGTTCGACAGGGTTCATCCTATATACTGTAACTATAAAAGGCTGTTCAAAAAAGTTCGACTGAAAAGCGAACTTTCTGAACACGCATTGTAGTAAACCGGCTTCAGTCCATGAGGGTTGCGGCCGCTAATCCAAGCAAAGGATCGTGATAACAAATGGCTAACATCGAAGCGCTTAAGAAAACTTTTATCGAACGGTTTGGCGGTGAAGAAGAGGGCATTTCCGTATTCCACGCCCCGGGCCGCGTCAACTTGATTGGTGAACATACAGACTACAACGGCGGTTATGTTTTTCCTGCCGCATTAACTTTTGGCACAACCCTGATCATCCGTCCGCGCAGCGACAAAGGGCTTGGGCTGGCGACAACAAACTTTACGACCTCCAACACGCTGAATATCGATTCCGTTGTTTATGATGAGAAGGATGACTGGATGAACTATCCAAAAGGCATCGTAAACGAGCTTCACAACCAAGGAGTTGCGTTTCAACGCGGATACGATCTTCTCTACCATGGCGAAATTCCGAACGGCTCCGGCCTGTCTTCCTCCGCTTCCATCGAAGTGGTAACGGCTTACGCGCTGCTGTCGCTGGAGAACCAGCCGCTTGATACCGTCAAAATCGCGCTGCTGTCCCAGAAATCCGAAAATGAATTCAATGGCGTAAAAAGCGGCATCATGGACCAGTTTGCGGTTGCCAACGGCAAAAAAGACCATGCGATTCTGCTGATGTGCGATACGCTTGAATATGAACTGGTGCCATTCCAGCCGCAAGGCTACACCCTTGTAATTGGCAATACGAACAAACGCAGAGGTCTGGTTGATTCCAAATACAACGAGCGCCGCGCCGAGTGTGATGCTGCCGTGGAAGCTCTCCGCGTCGCACATCCCGAGCTTGAACTGCTCGGCCAACTGAACGTGGAGCAATTCAATGCTTCCAAAAATTTGATTGAAAACGAGGTTGTCCGCAACCGCGCAACTCACGTAATCGAAGAAATTGACCGCGTGCTTCAATCCATCACCGCGCTTAAAGGCAATGATTTGAAGCAATTTGGACAATTGATGAACCAATCCCACGATTCCTTGCGCGATCTGTACGAAGTAACGGGAGCGGAGCTTGACGCTATGGTTGAAGCAGCGCGCAAAGTTCCAGGCGTATTGGGTTCCCGCATGACGGGCGCGGGCTTTGGCGGCTGTACGGTATCGCTTGTCCATGAGGACAGCGTGGAGCAGTTTAAAGAGCAGGTTGGCCGCGAATACAAGGAAGCTACTGGTCTTGAGGCGTCTTTCTATGTATGCAGCATCGGCAACGGAGTCGAAAAACTCTCCTAAGAGGAAGTCAAAAAGTTCGCTTTCCATTGCGTAGCATGCCTGGCGGCATGACCAACGTCGAATATGGCATTCAGCCGAAACAAGAGGGTGCTTACGAAGTATGTTTCCTCCGGAAACATTGTAGGTCCTCACGTAGCTACCACTACGCTCCGGTCCTCTGTTTCTAGCTTCACGCCATCTTCTTGGCACTGAAAACCGAACTTTTTGACACTTATTTTGGGGAAGTCAAAAAGTTCGCTTTCCATTGCGGGACATGACTAGCGTCATGACCGGCTTCGAATTTGGCATTCAGCCGAAACAAGAGGGTGCTTACGAAGTATGTTTCCTCCGGAAACATTGTAGGTCCTCACGTAGCTACCACTACGCTCCGGTCCTCTGTTTCTAGCTTCTTGCCATCTTCTTGGCACTGAAAACCGAACTTTTTGAACACCGATTTTATGAAGTCAAAAACAAAACGAGAGGGGATAGAACAATGGCGGTACTGGTAACTGGAGGAGCGGGTTATATCGGCTCTCATACTGTAGCGGCTTTGCAGGAACGCGGCGAGGAAATCGTTATCGTTGACAATTTGCAACAAGGACACAAGGAGGCGCTGCTTGGCGGCAAGCTGTATGTGGGCGACCTGCGCGACTCCGATTTTCTGGACACGGTATTCAAAGAAAACAGCATTGACGCGGTAATTCATTTTGCGGCAAACTCGCTGGTTGGCGAAAGCATGAAGCTGCCGGGCAAATATTACCACAACAACGTCTACGGCACATTGTGCCTGCTGGAGAAAATGAACGAATACGGCGTGGGCAAAATCGTATTTTCCTCGACGGCCGCAACCTACGGCGAGCCGGAAAACGTGCCAATCGACGAATACGACCGCACTTTGCCGACGAACGCATACGGCGAAACCAAGCTGGCTATGGAAAAAATGATGAAGTGGTTTGACGTTGCTCACGGCATCAAATACATTTCGCTGCGCTACTTCAATGCGGCTGGCGCCCATGACAGCGGCAAAATCGGCGAAGACCACAATCCCGAAACGCATCTGGTGCCAATCGTGCTGGAAGCCGCCTTGGGCAAACGTCCCCATATCTCGGTATTCGGCGACGATTACGCCACTGAAGACGGAACCTGCATTCGCGACTACATCCATGTAAGCGACCTGGCGGACGCCCATGTGCTCGCGGTGCAGAAGCTGCGCGGCGGCTCCGAAAGCTCGGTTTACAACCTTGGCAACGGACACGGCTTTTCTGTCAAGGAAGTGATCGAAATCGCCCGCAAGGTAACGGAACGCGAAATCAAGGCTGTTATCGAGCCGCGCCGCGCAGGCGACCCTGCCGTGTTGGTCGCTTCTTCGGACCGTGCCCGCAAGGAGCTCGGCTGGAATCCGTCCCGCAGCGCGCTGGAGAACATTATTCAAAGCGCTTGGAACTGGCATGTAAGCCGTCCTGACGGCTATGGCGACAAATAAGACTGGCGGAAGGAGCAAGCTGAAATGACAACTAGTGAAGCCGGCAAAACGCCAACGCCGCAGGAGGCGCTGGCGCTGATCGAAAGACTGCTGCAATTCGGGCTGCAGATGGAAATGCTGGAGCGGAGCGACCTTTCCTTTACGCGCAACGCGCTGCTGGACCTGTTCCGCTTTACGGAGCCGGCGGCAGAGGCTGCGCCGCAGGAAGAGCTTGAGAGCGCAGGCGAGCTGCTGGAGGGGCTGTTGGATTACGGCAACTCCATCGGGCTGACACCGGATAACACAACGACATCCCGCGATTTGCTGGATGCGCGCATTATGGGTTATTTGATGGCGCGTCCGTCGCAGGTTACTGCCGAGTTTAAGGCACTGGCCCAGTCGAGGGGCATTGCGGCCGCAACGGACAAATTTTATGCGCTGAACATCAACAGCAACTATATACGCATGGACCGGATTCGCAAAAATCAATATTGGCTGCATCCGACGCCATACGGCAAGCTGGAAATGACGATCAACTTGTCCAAGCCGGAGAAGGACCCCAAAGAAATCGCGATGCTCAAAAGTCTGCCGCAGGCGCATTACCCTAAATGTCTGCTTTGCGAAAACAATGTCGGGTACGCGGGCAGGGCGGATCATCCCGCCCGGCAAAATTTGCGGGTTATCCCGATGGAGCTTCGAAGCGAGCCTTGGTTTTTCCAATACTCGCCTTACGTATATTACAACGAGCACAGCATCGTGTTTAAAGGCGCCCATGAGCCGATGGTGGTGTCCCATGCTTCCTTCGGAAGGCTGCTCGACTTTATCGAGCAGTTCCCGCATTACTTTATCGGCTCCAACGCGGACTTGCCGATTGTCGGCGGGTCCATTCTGAGCCATGATCATTTTCAGGCGGGCCGTCATGTGTTTCCGATGGAAACGGCTCCTGTGGAAGCGGAATTCAGCGATGCTTCCCGACCAGGCGTTTCTTACGGCATCGTAGCGTGGCCAATGTCCGTGCTGAGACTGCGCGGCTCCTCCAAGGCCGATGTGCATGAAGCGGCTTGCCGCGTGCTGGATGCATGGAGAGAATATAGCGACGCCGATTCCGACGTTCTGGCGTTCAGCGAAGGAAAGGATGGCGGCAAGACGCCGCATAATACGGTGACGCCGATTGCCAGACTGCGCGACAATGGAGAATACGAGCTGGATCTCGTGCTTCGCAACAACCGTACCAGCGACGAACATCCGGACGGCATTTTCCATCCGCATAGCCATCTGCATCATATCAAAAAAGAAAATATCGGCTTGATCGAGGTTATGGGCCTTGCTGTATTGCCGGGCAGGCTGAAATCGGAGCTGGAGCAAATCGCGGCTTATTTGACCGCAAACGCGCCGGGACCGGTATCTGCTCTTGCGGCTGAAGGCCATCCGCTACGGAACCATGCTTCATGGGCAGCGGAGCTGGTGGAACGCCATGGAACCAATCATAGCCTTGAAGAGGCGCTTACCGTCGTGCAGGAAGGAACGGGCGACAAGTTCCTTGAGGTTCTGAAAGACGCCGGCGTCTACAAGCGCACGGAACAAGGCGCCGCCGGTTTTGCCCGCTTCCTGGGCTCCATTGGCCTGCAACGCGTGTAAAAGGCGCATAAAACACGCCAAAATCGACTTAAACCGGTACTGACCGCTTAGCATTTAGGTGTATCCAAAGGCGTTCTGAACGCCGCTTCAATCAACCCTATGATGCATCTTTTGAGATGCGTCGTAGGGTTGATTGTGTTTTGTGAAAAATTATGGTATTTTTTATATGATTAATATTATTTATTCGATAATATTATTTGAAACAAGATGATAAC
Organism: Paenibacillus sp. CAU 1782; assembly: GCF_054551715.1. Lineage (NCBI taxonomy): Bacteria > Bacillati > Bacillota > Bacilli > Caryophanales > Paenibacillaceae > Paenibacillus > Paenibacillus sp. CAU 1782. Next base: position 35,949 of record NZ_JBTOLL010000024.1, read on the forward strand.
GATAAACGGAGGGGTTGCTCATGCCGGAAAAAATGCTGCCGCTTGATGAATTTCTTAAGTTGGAAACGGATGAACAGGTTGAGAAGCTGAAGCGCTGGAAGATGGATTACACATTGAAGGATATTCGCGAGGCTTGGAATTTCAAGCATTCCGCGCAATATTACATGCTGCTGAAAAAGCTTCGTATTTACGAAAGAGTGGTTAACAAATCGGATAAGTTTTACCCGGCACAGGAAGCGGTGCAGCAGCGCCCCGGCTCCCTCGATGAAAGAGGCTGGAGAGGCGGCTACGCTTCCAGGCTTCCTTCCGATAGCTTTGACTACCACCTCAACACAACTCTGACAGGCGCGGAGCTGGCTGACAAGCTGGAGCGCCTGGCCCATTTCCTTAAGGGTGAGCGCAAAGATATTGCCATCAAACTGTCCATTGAAGCCATCGAACCTCGCGAAGATGAAGAGGGACAGTCCGAGGACTAAAAGCAAGCTGAAAAAGGGACCGGAATTCATTGATTCCGGTCCCTTGGAATTTAATTTGTTATTTTTCGACGAAATGTTTCCCTGAAATGCACAGAATGTCTAATTATGAAAAATTATGGTTTTAATTTCAAGGAAATTCGACAAAAGGCGGTGATGGATGGCCTTGAGCGAGTTTCCAGACACGCCTAAACAAACGACAACGCTTAATGCGTTCAAGCTCTGCGAAGTTTTCCCAACTCGGAAACGAGCGCTTCTACCTCGCTGATGCTGAATTTGTCCTTGCTCTCTACAATGTCATACAATTCCTTGATATCCTCGTATTTGGCCAGATCAAAGCTGGATGATTGCATGGCTGCGGCCGTTGCCATTTTTAGCTTTGTTTTGATGGCGTCTATCATAAATTCCACATTTTCCGATGTTGGTTGTTGCAGGTCCGGCATCACTATTCACTCCCGCTTAAAATTCTTGTCACGTTATTGTAACACGGCATCCCTTGATGCCACAAATTGAACGAGACCGGCAAATCCGATACAATAATGCAGTAGAACATATCGGTCAAAACCAGTGAAAGGAGGCAAGGGATGAGTCAAGACGCCATCAACAAATATACAGCGGTCGGCATGGACGGAGGGCTGGAGCTGTTCCTCAGGAAAGCGGCGATGGCGGAGCCGGATCGGCAACGAGTCTGCTTTCTCTGTATCGGAAGCGACCGTTCGACCGGAGATTCCTTTGGCCCGCTGGTTGGCACTCTGCTTAAGGCTAATGGATGGCCCAGGGTCATAGGGACGCTGGAGCAGCCATGCGATGCAAATGCCGTTGAGGAGGCATGCCGGGAAACGGCCTTATTCCAGGCTCAGGGACAAGGGATCGTGATCGCGATTGACGCCTGTCTTGGAAAGCCGCTATCCGTAGGCAAATATCTGGTAGCGGAAGGGCCGCTTCAGCCGGGAGCCGCTACAAGGATGAAGCTGCCTCACGTTGGCGATTACAGTATTGCTGGCGTCGTTAATCTTAATGGCCCAAAAGCCTATGCAGTGCTGCAATCCACTTCGCTTGCCAGTGTGCTGGGCATGGCGGGATCGCTGGCGACTTTCATCAATAATGCTTGGAACGTCGGGTCAAGCCGTGCAGAAAGCGGCGATACAAATACCAATACCGAAACCATCGCGGCTATGCTGTGTCAATGATCACAATGTCAGCTGAAACAATAGGAATTCCATTAATGGCTCGGCCTGATAATCAATTTGAAAGCGAGGAATACGGATGAGCCACGAACTCACAAACAGAAATCGTGCAAGCGACAATCTTACGGAGAAAATGCCCGCAATGGACACTCCGGCTGCCGGAGGTGTAGTTCCTTATTCAATCGCCAACGCGCAATATCGGCTTCCAAGCGGCGAACTGATTTCTTATTTTGATTCTGGTCAAAAGGGGAACGGAGAAGGCGGCAAGCCGGCGCTGGTTCTGCTCCATGGCTATTGCGGGAGCTCGGCTTATTGGGAGAAGGTGGCGGAGTCACTTGCGGAAGAAGTCCGCGTGATTGCGCCCGATGCGCGAGGACATGGAGCAAGCTCAGCCCCGGCGGAGGATGTATACGAGATGGAAGCCTTTGCCGAGGATCTGGAGGCGCTGCTTGGCCACCTTGGCGTGCAATCCGCCATCCTGTTAGGGCATTCGCTGGGCGGCTATATTACGCTGGCTTTTGCGGAGCGATACGAGTCCCGCCTTGCCGGCTTTGGGCTGATTCATTCCACGCCGCTGCCTGACAGCGGTGCGGCGCGCCAAAACCGCGACAAGGCGGCTGGCGCCTTGAGACAGGACGGTATAGAGCCCTTTGTGGACGGGCTTATACCCAAGCTGTTTGCGGCTGACCATCTGATCAGCCATGCCGAAGACATTCAGCGCTGCAAAGACATCGGTTTCGCAACGGACAGCGGAGCGGCTGCGGCGACGGCTTTGGGCATGAAAGCAAGACCGGATCGCAGCGGTACGATTACAAGCGCCAAGGTGCCTGTATTGCTGCTGGCAGGACTAAAGGACGGCGTTGTTCCGCCGGAGAGCACCTTTTCGGCGACGGGAGATCACGTCGTCAAGGCGGAGGTTGCGGAAGCTGGCCATATGAGCATGATGGAGAAGCCGGATATTTTTGTTGCGGAGGTTAAAGCCTTTTTGACCACATAAAAACTTTTAAGCTTTCAGGTTGGGGGGAATAAGGTTGTTTCAGCGCGACTACTTTATGCGCATGATCCAGCAAATGACGGAAGCGATCGGGCAGATCATGCAGCTGCGCAAGGAACAAAAGCAGGAGGAAGGGCTGCTATTGCTCGACGAGCTGCTGGAAAAGCATTTTCATTTGAGCCGCAAGCTGATTTCTTCATTGTCGGACGAAGACCTGGTTAAGGTTGTATCCCGCAACGGAGTGGCGGACGCAGAGCAGCTTCAGGCGATTGCGCTGCTGCTGAAGCAGGAGGCGCTCCTTCAGAACGACTTGGGCAAAGAGAGGGAGAGCTTTGGCTCCTCTGTTCGTTCGCTGCGCCTTTTTCTGCGATTGGCCATCATGAAGGCAGAACCGATAACGGTAGAGATTAACAATCAAATTGCAGAGCTGTTGAGCCTGCTGAAGCCTTACGAGCTGCCCATATCGGCAAAGCGCTTGATGCTGGACTGGCATGAGGCGGAAGGACGTTACGATCAGGTTGAAAATATAATGCACGAATTGCTGGAGGATTCCGCTATGCCGGGAGCCGATGCGGCAGCCATTTACAGGAGGCTGCTGAAGCTGGATGACGAGCAGCTGGAGCTTGGCGGTTTGCCGAGGGAAGAAGCGCTTCAAGGGCTGAAAGAGCTTAATGTAACAGAAGAGGAGACACAGGCGGAGCATGAATGAGCGCAAAGATACGATAATACCGGACCCTGAGGTTTCCGAGGGAAGAAAAGGATCGCAACCCGACACCGCGAAAGGGAACGGCACAAGTGAAGCACCGCCACCCCGCACCGCGAAAGAGAACGGCACAAGTGAAGCACCGCCACCCCGCACCGCGAATGGAAACGGCGCATTGGAAGCGCTGAAACCCCGCACCGCGAATGATGGCGAGGACAATTGGCGCGATGACGTCGCGGAGTGGGTGAGAAACGGAACGCTGCTTGGCGCGACCCTTAGCCAGCTGCGCCGCAAGGACGGGGAGGCGCCTCCCAAAACGGTCGTCCGCCCGGTTAATTTGAAGGATGGGCTTCACTATCAGTTTGAGGCTCATACCCCCGGAAAGGTGCTGCACCGCAACTTACAGGGCGATGCTGCGTCTAAGCATCTGTTAGAACTAATGGACAGTGAATACCGGCAGGCGCTGCTCAAGACGCCGGAGGCTGACGTGCAGCTCCTGTTCAATAAAAAAGGCAAAGCCGCTGTGCGGAAAACAGCCGCAACGGGCAAAAAGCCGGTGGGACCTCTGTCGCATAATCGGCAAAAGAGGCGCGTGCTGGAGGAAGGCAAGCCGGTGCCGTTTCTGGTGGAGCTTGGCATTATGACGCTGGATGGCCGCGTTCATGCCAAAAAGACCGATAAATTCAGACAGATCAACCGTTTTCTTGAGATGGTGGAAGATGTACTGGAGAATCTGCCGCAAGAGCGGGAGATTACCATTGTCGATTTTGGCTGCGGCAAATCGTATCTGACCTTCGCTCTTTATCATTATTTGACGGTGCAGGAGGGACGGTCCATTTCCGTAGTGGGTCTCGATCTGAAGGCCGACGTCATCGCTTTCTGCTCCAAGCTTGCGGAGCGGTTAGGCTATGACAAGCTTACCTTCCTTGTAGGCGATATTGCGGATTACGAGGGCGTGCAGTCCGCCGACATGGTCGTGACGCTGCATGCTTGCGATACCGCTACCGATGCCGCTCTTGCAAAAGCGGTTGATTGGGGAGCATCCGTCATTTTGTCCGTTCCTTGCTGTCAGCATGAGCTGTTTCGCCAGGTTAAGAGCGATGTGCTTGCTCCGATCCTTTCGCAAGGCTTGTTGAAGGAGCGATTCGCGGCGCTGGCTACGGATGCCGTCAGAGGTCAACTGCTTGAAGCGCTTGGCTACAAGGTGCAGATGCTGGAGTTTGTAGACCCCGAGCATACGCCCAAAAACCTGCTGATTCGGGCCGTTGCAGGCAGGAACAAGGAACTATCGCGCCAGAAATGGGAGCAGTACCAAAGCTTCAAGGCATTTCTGGATATATCGCCGGAGCTGGAACGCGCTCTGGGCCATCGTTTTGCTTAAATTATTTCAAAATCCGCTCCTTGCGGAGTTTTAAGACACTCCCTAATTGTCGAGGTCTTGGACATTTGATACAATGGAAGAAGATGGCTATTAAATGAATGGGTGAACCCTTTGGAATGGATGATATGGCTCGATTTTTGTATGTTTCTTGTGCTGATGAGCTTGTTTTTATATGTCTTTTCTTATAGCACAGTGACGCTTTTGCACAGGATTTATCTTTTCCTGCATGTCGTCTTCATGCTGTGGCCACTATTTCAATTTGCTTCCCAGACGACATCGCTCCTGATGTATAGGCTATTTTACCTATCGCTTTCTTATGTGGGCTTGTCACTGCTCGGCATTGGCTGGTTTGTCTTTACGATGCATTTGATCGGCCAGTCCTATGTTGTACGGAAAAGCAGACTGTTTCTGCTGGCTTTGCCGGCTCTTGCATCCATGGCTGCCGTGATTTGGAATCCGCACGGCGCTTTTTTGTCCGTGGATACTTCCAATGAGCCCTTAAAGCAGCTTCAGCACGGCAATTTATATTGGGTATTGATCGTCCAGCTTATTTTCTATATGCTGCTGTCCCTGATTGTTCTCCTGGGCAAGCTGAAGCCGAGCGAGCATTCCCCGCGTCAGCGCAAAATGGTGAAGACCGCGCTGAACGGATTTATGATATTGGCCGCGTTTGCTCTTGCCGACTTGCTGTTCAACATCTTTTTTATAGATTGGCTGACTCGTTACATCCCGCTTATCTCCATGGGCATGACGTTGACGGCCGTCTATATCGTACACGCGATTAGCCGGAACCGGGTATTCGATATCATTCAAATTGTACAACGCGACGTTATGAACACGATGTCGATGGGCATTATCGTAATGGACGAAAATGATATGGTCATAGAAGTCAACACGGTGGTCAAGCCTATCATCCGGCTGCGCGTCGGCGACTTTTTTCACTCCGCTTCGTTTGCGAGCCAATTTAGCGAAGAAACCGCCAAGCAATTTATGGCGTTTTTTGAAGAACAGCGGAAAAGGCCGATGGAACGGCTTGAAACGGAGCTATGTCTGGAATCGGCGGTTAACCGCCATGTGGTGGTGCAGTCGGCGCCTATCCTCAATCACAAAAAAAAGGTGATCGGACGCGTGCTGACGTTCCATGACGTGACAGAGATGCGATTGCTGCTGGAGGAAACCAACATCCAGAACGAGCTGCTGCATGAACGCAACCGGGAATTGCTTATTGTGCAGGACGAATTGTTTCAGGCCAACCGGAAGCTGGAGCATATGGCGATTACGGACGGCTTGACGGGCTGCTATAACCGCCGATATCTGCTGCAGCAGATGGAAGGCGAGATCGCCGCCAACTTCCGGCATGGCGTTCCTTTTTCCATTTTTATTTTTGATCTGGACCATTTCAAAAAGATCAATGACCGCTTTGGCCATTTGTGCGGCGACGAGGTGTTGTGCAGCACGGTGCATGCGGTGCGAAGCGCCTTGCGTCCAACCGACGTGCTGGCGCGTTTCGGCGGCGAGGAATTTACGGTTTATTTGCCCCATACCAATCGGGAGCAGGCCGATATTATCGCCGAAAGCATCAAAAATGCCGTCGAGCACAGCAAAACGTTTACAGGGCTGGAGGACAGCACGATATCCGTCACAATCAGCATGGGCGTGGTTACTGTCGATAATATTGCGCCGTCCCGCTTGGACGATCCCAAATCGTTTTTGAGAGAAATTATGGCGCAGGCCGACGCTGCCTTGTATGAGGCCAAGTACAATGGCCGCAACCGGATTGTGAAGCGCAAGCTTGCTTGAAGAAATATTGAATGAAAAGATGCAGATTGAGAAGTTCCCTGCCGATAACATAGTCATACCAGATAGAGTTTGCTAAAATAGAATGCAAGTAGTGGGCACCTAACGTTTTGCGAAGCGGCTTGCTTCAAATTTAAGGCGGGAGCAATGTAATGAGAAGAGTGCAGCTTTCAATGGTTAAACCCGGCGACCGAGTGGCAAAGCCTATTTTTCAGGAAAACGGCAACGTGCTGCTTGGTCAAGGGGTTGAACTGAACGATCGTTATATCGACCGTTTGGAGAGACTGGGCATTGACATTTTATATATTGAAGACGGAAAAACAGACGATATTGAACCGGAGGACAGCATCCGTGAGGAGACGCGGAAGGAAGCTGTCACCATGATTTATAAAACGATGACCTCCCTTCAGGAGGAAAATTTGGCGAAGGGCCGGACCATTACGCCCGAAATCGGACGTAACTTTCGCAAAGTATTCGGCAGCATAATGCAGGACTTGGCGACGCGTCCCAGCATGCTTGTTAATTTGACCAGCATTCACTCCAGCGATGCCTATCTGTTTCAGCACTCCTTCAATGTGGCCGTTTTGGCGGGCATTATGGGGGTTGCAAAAGGCTTTAACCGGATTCAGCTGGAGGAGCTTGGGGTAGGGGCTCTCCTATTCGATATCGGCATGACAAAAATGCCGCAAAGCCTCCTTAATAACAACGGGCGTTATTCCGCGGACGAGCTCAAAATTTTGCATACCCACCCCAAAGAAGGGTTCGATATACTGAGAAAGCATCATGATATTTCCATCGTTTCGGCGCATTGCGCGCTGCAGCATCATGAGCGCTTTAACGGCACCGGCTATCCCCGCGGTCTGAAAAAGGATGAAATCCACCTGTACGGCCAAATTGTCGGTTTGGCGGATACCTATGATGCGCTTGTCTCGCCAAGGCCGCACCGCAAACGCTACACGACCAGCGAAGCCATCGAGTTTCTGTTTGCGGCGGGAGGCACGTTTTTTGATCATGAGCTGATCAAGCTGTTTTGCAGCCATATCTCCATCTATCCCGTTGCAACAACGCTGCTGCTAAGCACGGGACAAGAGGTTGTTGTTACGCAAAACAACGATCTGGCGGTCCACAGGCCGCGCGTTCGCGTCATTAAGGAAGCCGACGGCTCCGATCCGGCGTCTCCTTACGAAATCGAGCTTAAAGACGAATTGCATATTACGATTTTAAAAGAATTGTAAGAAAGCATGTGTGGCTTCCATCACAACTACAGGCCTCTGCGCCCTGCGACTCCAGCTTGGAATCGCCTCCGGGCGCAGAGGCTATTTGATGTTTGCGCCCATGAAAACTGCGCCGAAAGCTTTGATTATCGGCAGGGCTTCAGTTAGAATAAAAGGAAATAATCAGCCGTCTCGGAAAAGGAGATACGTGGCTTTGGACGAGTTTAAAGCAATTTCGTTGTGGACATCGGACAGGCAATCCTCCGCATGGCAGGGGAAACGGGGCGTCCGCCTTGGCCTTGGCGATGATTCCGCATCGATTAGCATAAGGAACGAGATCGACGGCATCAGCGGAGAAAAAAATATGCTTCTCGCGATGGATACCATGGTGGAAACCGTTCATTTTAACGACATCACGATGGCGGACGAGGACGTAGGCTATAAAGCGCTCGCGGCCAATGTCAGCGATATCGCCGCTATGGGCGGTGTTCCGCTTCATGCGCTTGTGTCGGTGAGCGTGCCGCCTGCATATGGACCGGAGCGAATGGGACGGGTATATGACGGTTTGTACGATTGCGCCGCACGTTATGGCATTGCCGTTGTGGGCGGCGATACGACCTCTTCCCCGGACAAGCTTGTTATATCGGTGAGCCTTACCGGGAGCGTGGAGGCGGGAGCTGAGCTTAGGAGAAGCGGAGCCAAACCTGGCGACAAGCTTTTCCTGACCGGACCGGTCGGCATGTCGGCGGCAGGCCTGCATCTTTTGCTGAAAGCCGGCAGCGGCAATCGTCCTGTTTTGAGCGAAGAATATAGAAATCTGGTTCAAGCCCATCGCCGTCCCTCTCCCTCTGTGCGGGCAGGCAGGCTGTTGATGGCATCGGGAGCTTGCACCAGCCTGAACGATGTAAGCGATGGATTGGCTAGCGAAGCCTGGGAGCTAGCGGAGTCTTCCGGACTGCGCTTGGTGCTGGAGGAAAACCGTCTGCCCAAAAGCGGCAGCATGGCCTCGTATGGAAGCCGTTGTGGTTATTCGCCGCTAGATTGGATGCTGTATGGGGGCGAGGACTATGTGCTGCTTGGCACGGTCGCGGAGTCTGCGGCAAATGAGGCGGCGTCCCTGTTTCGGAAGGAAGGGTTGCCCTTTTACCTGATCGGAACGGCGGAGCCTGGAGAACCAGGTGTTCAGTTGATTCCGGCCGAGCAGCGCGGAAGCGGCAATGCAGGCGTCTCCGCCGGTGGAGGCGGGCACCGCGAGTATCGTCGGGCGCTGCATAAAAAGGGATATAATCATTTTGAGAAATAATTGGCGGTGATGAAGATGGAACAGCAGACAAGCCGAATGGTCTGGACGGCCCGGAGCCTTGAGGATACGGCACAATTGGCGGGAAAGCTGGCTTCCTTCGCGGGGCCGGGAACGCTCATTGCGCTGGACGGCGATTTGGGCGCCGGAAAAACAACCTTTTCGCAGCATTTTGCCGCGGCGCTTGGCGTTCGGGGGATCGTGAACAGCCCTACTTTTACGATTATAAAAGAATACCAGGGAGAAACGCTCCCGTTTTATCATATGGATGTATACCGTCTTTCTCTGGAGGAAGCGGACGAGCTTGGCCTTGATGATTATTTTTACGGCAGCGGCGTTACCGTTGTGGAGTGGGCCAGTCTTATTCCCGAGCTGCTGCCGCCTGACCGGCTGGAGTTATGGATAGAGAATGATGGGGACGGATCAAGAAAAATGGCAATGACCGGACGCGGATACCCTTATTGCGATTGGGTTCGGGAATGGGACAGAATGGGAGCGGCAGAAAATGAACAGCAGCATGGATAAGGCGGCGGAACGGCCGGTTGAATCTGAGCAGGTCGTGCTTGCGCTGGATACGTCCACGGCGGCGCTTGCCGCGGCGGTGATGCGTGGCGGCGAAGTGCTCGCGGAAGTGCAATCGATGGCGGAACGGAATCATTCCGTACATGTTATTACGCATATCAAGGAAATGCTGGCTTCATCCGGAATTGCAGGGGAGCAACTGGATGCCCTTGTGGTTGGCAGCGGCCCCGGCTCCTATACGGGAATGCGGATTGCGGTTACGGCGGCCAAAACACTGGCCTGGGTCTGGAACAAATCCCTGGTTGGCATATCCAGCCTGGAGGCGGTTGCTCTTGGAGGCTGGACCAGCGGTATGCGTCAATTGTCAGCGCTGGAAGAGGAAGCGGGAGAAGCTTCACGCAAGGAAGCTGTTTTGGCGGCGTCCCACTGGGTGGTTCCCATTATGGATGCCAGGCGCGGCGGGGTCTACACTTCCTGTTTTGCCTGCGGAGGCAATGGCGAAGCATGGCGGAGGATGGATCAGGACGGCGTTCGTCTGATGGCGGACTGGATCGTGGAAATTGTACGGGCAGCGGCGTCAACGGCTGGCGATGACCATTTGGATCTAGGCAGCGGCGCAAGCCAGAGCACATTGCCGGATACCGCTGGCAAGTCAGCGAATAACGGCAGTCGCGCGCCAATTGTTTGGTTAACCGGAGATTTATCCCTGCATGGTGAAAGCGCCGACGAAATGGTGAGGCTAGGGAAGGCGGCGGGCGTCGAGGTGCGCCTTGTTCCCTATGTGTTGGAAGGCCGTTATCTTGGCATGCTGGGGGCTGAACGGCTGCAGCGCGGCGAGGTGGAGAATGTACATTCTTTTATTCCCAATTATACGCAGTTGACAGAAGCAGAGGTTAAGCTGAAGCAGCGGCGGCAGCAGGCCGAAGGAGAAAGCGGAGCGGAGCAGAAGCTGGCGGGAGTGGATGGGAAATGAGCATGGATGTGGATGTGCCCAACTATCGGGCAATGACGCTGGAGGATGTGCCGTCGGTTGTGGAAATCGAGCTGGAGGCCTTTACCAGTCCATGGACAAAGGGCGCTTTTATCAATGAGCTGACGAGCAATATGTTTGCCCGTTACCTGGTGGCGGAATATCAGGGTGAGCTGATCGGCTATGGCGGCATGTGGATCATAATGGACGAAGCTCATGTGACGAATATCGCTTTGCGCAAGGAATATCGGGGCAAAGGGCATGGAGCACTGCTGCTGTCGGAGCTTCAGCGGACGGCCATGCAACAAGGCGCCGAGCGGATGACGCTGGAGGTGCGCACCAGCAACGAGCAAGCCCAGAGGCTCTATCGCAAGCTTGGCTTCAAACCTTCCGGCATCAGGCCCAATTATTATTCCGATAATGGCGAAGATGCCATCATTATGTGGGCGGACCTGGATGCTGGAGCCCTGCAGTGCGCGTTGAAAAAGTCCGGTTATTAGTACCGAGAAGATGGGATGAAGTGAGATGGCGACGGATATAGCTGCAACAAACAATAGAAAGGTCGACGGAGCGTTGATTCTGGCGCTGGAAACCAGCTGCGACGAAACCTCCGCGGCTGTCATACGGGATGGCAAACATATTTTGTCCAATGTGGTGGCTAGTCAGATTGACGTACACGAAGCCTTTGGCGGGGTTGTGCCGGAGATTGCGTCGCGCAAGCATGTTGAGACAATCACGCTGATTATGGAGCAGGCCATTAAGGAATCGGGCCATTCTCTGCGCGATATGTCGGCGATTGCCGTTACGCAGGGACCCGGACTGGTGGGAGCGCTGCTCGTGGGCATTATCGCGGCCAAAAGCCTGGCGTTGGCGCTTGATATTCCGCTGATCGGCACGCATCATATCGCCGGCCATATCTACGCTAACGAGCTGGTTCACGAAATGGTCTATCCATCCATGGCGCTGGTTGTTTCCGGCGGACATACGGAGCTTGTCCGTATGGAGAGCGAGGGCCGATTCACGGTTATTGGCCGGACGAGAGACGATGCGGTAGGCGAAGCCTATGACAAGGTAGCGCGCGCGCTCAAGCTGCCGTATCCCGGCGGACCGCATATCGACCGGCTTGCCGCTGAAGCGGCGGAAAGCATCACTTTGCCGCGCGCATGGCTGGAAAGCGACAGCTACGATTTCAGCTTCAGCGGTTTGAAATCCGCCGTGCTGGCCGTCATTAATCAAGCCCGCATGAAGGGCGAACCCTTGGAGGAAGCTGCGTTGGCGCGCGGTTTTCAGGAGTCTGTCATCGAGGTGCTGGTCGAAAAGGCGATTCGCGCTGTCAAAGCCAGCGGAGCCCGATCCCTGCTGCTCTGCGGCGGAGTGGCGGCGAACCGCGGTTTGCGGTCCCAGCTGAGCGCGCGCTGTCAGACGGAAGGCGTACCGCTACTGGTGCCTCCGGGTTCTCTGTGCACGGATAATGCGGCTATGATTGGCGCTGCGGCTTACCTGAAGCTGAAGCGCGGGGAGTGGACGGAGCTGGACATGAAAGCCGACCCCGGCCTTTCGCTGGAGGAATGGTCTCTTTCCTGAGGACTGCCCTTTTGCTGAGCCCAAATTAACAATGGGAATTGACAAACCGATTTTGGGTGCCTATAATAAGCAGCAATACTTTAATTATATATGTCACAAACGCTATGAACAGGAATAGTAAAGCTTGTCCGGGTTGCCCTTTGCCGTATTGCGGCCAGAGGTGCCAGAGAGCTGCGGGTTGGTGCAACGCAGTCGAAGGATGGCTTGAAGCTCGCCTGGGAGCGGAATGTCGGAAAGGAAATTTGGCCTTCAATGATGGCTCGTTTTCTGGTACGGCGTTACGGTTAACCTCCGTGAAGAGGTTCATAAAGCCGGCATCCGGAGCCGGGTTTATGACTAAGGTGGGCAACTCGTCTGTTTTGCGGCGATTGTCAACAAGAGTGGTACCGCGCGGGTCATTACAGCCTGTCGTCTCTTGATTATTCAAGAGGCGACAGGCTTTTCTTGTTGTCTGACAGGTAAATAAGGTAAAACGCAATGAACAGGAGCAAGTAGAGCCATTGGCTGGCAAAGAAGGTGATCGGAGCCGCGTATTTTGCGCGTATCCCATAACTTCACCAGAGAGCTGCGGGAAGGTGCAACGCAGTCGAAGCCGGGTTTGAAACTCGCCTGGGAGCGGAATGCGGGAAGACGGCGCGCGTGGTTTCTAATGGAGCCATTACGATGCTGCTACTGTGTTACGGGCGCCTCCGTAATCGGGCTTAAAGCGGGCTGTCTGCCCGCAAATGCGTATCCTGGCTGCCATCAATGGCATCGGAAGGCGTTTGCGGAGTCATGCGGCCAAGCAGAGTGGTACCACGGCATAAGCCCCCAGGCTTGTCGTCTCTGATCAGAGACGTCAGGCTTTTTTTGTTTTCTCTAAAGTACGTGTTTCGGGTGAAATTCATAAACCAAATCAGGGAGGCATTTTCAATGGCAAACCAACCTAAAAAAATACAGATTTTTGACACGACACTGAGAGACGGTGAACAATCGCCAGGCGCATCGATTGCGCCAGAGCGCAAAATCATAATTGCCCGTCAGCTTGCAAAGCTTGGCATAGACGTTATCGAACCGGGTTTTGCCGTTTCCAGCCCCGGCGAGTTCGCGGCCGTACAACAAATTTCCCGCGAGCTTCAAGGCGTGGAGATTGCCGGATTTGCCAGAGCAGTGAGGGGAGACATCGACGCAGCGGTTCAGGCTACCAAGGACGCCGCCCGCAGAAGGCTGCATCTGTTTATCTCCTCTTCCGATATTCATCTGAATCATCAGCTTCGCAAATCACGACAGGATGTGGTGGCGATTGCGCGCGAGATGGTTGCTTACGGCAAGCAGTTCGTTGATGAGATCGAATTTTCCGCCATGGATGCTTCTCGTTCCGGGAGAGATTTCGTTATTCAGCTTGTGGAGGCGGTAATTGCGGAAGGCGCTACGATTATTAATTTGCCGGATACGCTGGGCTATGCGATGCCTCAAGAGATGACCGAGTTGTTCCGCTCGGTGCGGCGTGAGGCGCGTGGCGGCGAAACGGTCCGATACAGCGCTCATTGCCACAATGATCTGGGCATGGCGGTCGCCAACAGCTTGGCGGCAATACAAGGAGGAGCGACACAGATCGAGGTCACCGTCAATGGAATCGGAGAACGCGCCGGCAACTGCTCGCTGGAGGAGCTTGTTATGGCGATTTCGACACGCGGTGATATGTTAGGGGCAGAGACGGGTATCCAGATTTCCGAAATTTACGAAACGTCCCGTCTGGTCAGCCGCACGATGAATTTTCCAATCGCCTACAATAAACCGATCGTGGGCCGAAACGCCTTCCAGCACGAGTCAGGCATCCATCAGGACGGCTTGCTCAAAAACCGCAATACCTATGAAATTATGGACCCCGAAGCCATGGGTATTTCACGCAGCATGATCGTGTTGGGCAAACATTCCGGCAGCCACGCCATCAAGCATCGGCTGGAGGAGTTCGGCATTACACTTGGCGAAGAAGAGCTGGGAGCCGTCTACAAGCGTTTCAAGGAAAAGGCGGATCAGCAAAAGATGGTGTCCGACGAAGAGCTTGTCCAGATTGCGGGGGACAGCACCCATACCCGTCCCGATCCCTATGCGCTGACTGATCTGCTTGTCCACGCCGGCACCCACCGCTCAAGAAGCGCTACGGCAATGATCCGCGATAATGAAAGCGGTCAGGAAAAAGCCTTTATGGCGATAGGCGCGGGACCCGTAGAGGCTGTCATTCATGCGATTCAGCAAGCGATACCGGTTGCGGCTGAATTTGAAGATCTGGAGCTGCATTCCTTGTCCACCGGCGAGGATGCCCATGGGGAAGCGGTGGTCAGCATTATCCATAAAGGAAGAAGATACAGGGGAACCTCTTCCCATAACGATATTATTTTGGCTGCCGCCCAAGCTTATATCTCGGCTTGCAACGGAGCTATTATGACGGAGCGCGGGCGGCTGCTTTCGGAGGAACGCCAGCAATCAGGAAGTTAAGACTGTGTAAACGGCACTGTGAACAAAGTTATCCACATATACACCAAAAAATGTGAATAAGTCGTTGAAGGGGCGTACACTAAGGTGCTGCGCCCTTTATAATGGAATTGTAAAAGTGGATAGTTTTTTCACAGCTTGGTTGTGGATAGTGTGGATAATTCGGATAATTTCAAATTATTTGATCGGCATTTGCAAAGAGTGTCTTAAAAGTACAAGAAACGCCAGCTGCAGCGTGAAAAATGTCGACAGAATTAACTAACAATTTATTCAGGTCTGTGGATAGAACTGTTTATAACTTTTCTCCTTTTTTTCGAGAACGCAATTTTTTTGCGTGAATTACAAATCATGTTTTCGGTGAAAAGCATGGCCCAATACGCTATTGTACAGATATAGGTTTCCGATGGAGGTCATGCAATGGACAAGACAGCGGTTATTAAGGCGGTTGGGATCTGCAAACATTTTGGGAGCCATCACGCTGTCACCGATGTATCCATCACCGTGAAGCGCGGCGAACTGTTCGCTATTATCGGCAAAAACGGAGCGGGAAAATCGACGCTGCTGGATATGCTGGCAGGCGAGCTTCAACCCGATGCGGGCTATATTGTTGCGCCGGGATTGGATATTTCGGAAGAACCGGAAAAGCTGAGTAAGGTTCCAACTGCATATATGCCTAACATGTTGAACATGGAAGGGCTGACGGTAAGGGGAGCGCTGGCGGGTTATCGGCATTACCCCAAAGCTGACGAACGTATACAGGAGACGCTGGAGCAGTATGGATTAAACTCCTATTCCAATCTAAGCGTTGATTTGCTGCCGCCTGGATTCAGGCACAGGCTTGTGCTTGCAGGGGCAATGGCAGCCGATCCGGAGTTGGTGCTCCTGGACGAGCCAACGACGGGACTGGACGCGGAGTCCAAGAGACAATACTGGGACCTGTTGTCCCTCCTCCGAAGCGAAGGGAAAACGATTATAATCGCTTCACACGACATGACGGAGATTGCCAGGCATTGCGACAGGGTTGCGGTCATGAAGGCGGGGAAAGTGACGGCATGCGGGTGTCTTGCGGGATTAATCGGCAAGCTGCCCTACGGAGGCATGACGCTGGAAGCCGTCTATATGCATCATGCAGTCGGACCAGGGGGAGGCGTTGAAGTTTAAACCGAATAATATGGAAGTTAGCGCAGCCAAAAGAAGCACGCGAAGAAGCTTGATCAGGCAGCGGATGGAAATGGTAGCGGCAATTCTAAGCATAAAAGGAGGAATCAATAATAAGCGGCTTTTGCAAAAAGATGTTAGAAGCATGTAGTCGTCATTAATTGTAAACATGAATTAAGGTAACAATGGAGGACGGATTGTGGAAGAATTCAAGGCGAGAATTGCCGACAGTATGATGGAGCTTACCCGGCGATGGCTTTCTGATGGCCCGCTTCGCTCATACACGGAAGCTTTCATTCAGGAAAAAACCAAGGAACCGATGGTATTCGGCGAACTTGCCATACACCATTACTACATGTTCGGCGGCCGCGAAGGCAGCGAGGTAGAGACGGCTGCCGCAATCGAACTGGCGATATTGGCATGTGATATTCTGGATGACCTGGAGGACGGCGATGCTCCGTCCAAGCTCTGGATGAACACGCCCCCGCCTCACGCCCTGCATGTAGCGACTTCTCTTCTGGCCATGGCGCCTTCGGCATTGGCGGCAAGCGTCGAGGACGAATCCGCGGGAGCAAGGCTGGCCTCCATGATGAATCGGCAGCTTCTTCATTCCGCGGAAGGACAAATGGTTGATTTAGTGGATCATATTAATGATGAAGCCTCTTATCTGGATATGGTAAGCCGGAAATCGGCGCCTCTATTCATCATGTCCTGCATGGCAGGGGTTCTTGCGACAGGCAGGCAATGGGATGATGGCGTGGCGTTATACGCCCGGGAGCTGGGCATCGCCTCCCAAATCAAAAATGATGTGCGCGATTTGCTTCGCTGGGATGAAAAAAGCGATTTTTTACGGCGCAAAGGCAGCTTGCCTATGCTGTGGCTTTTGGAAAATGCGGGCGAGGAATATAGCTGGATCGCCGATTATTATGCAGGACGCGTATCTATGGATGCCGTATTGGATAAAAAAAGCCAGTTCGAGGAGGCCTGCGAAACATCCGGCGCCATCTTGTACGCGTCCGTCCTGGGACGATTGCACTACAACCGGTTTTATTCACTTGTGGAGAAGATAGACGCTGAGGAGTTATGGAAACATAAGCTTCTGCAGCGCTTTTCTTAACCACGCAAAAGAATTTCGGAAAATACTAATTACTTTTGCGTTCCTATGCGTTCTCTTTTTTTGCCTGTTTCTGATATAGTAGAATTGGACTATTCATTGAATAGGTAAAAAGTAGAGGCGGTGGGATTCGTATGTTGAAAGAAATGATTCGTCAGTTGGCTTGTGGCGTTAAGGACAGGGAGTTAACTCTTTTTAACGGTTCCGTGCAACTGGCAGGTATTTCGGTCGAAGAACAAAAAGCTCTGCTGGATGAACTGAATAGCACGGAAGGACAAACAGGCTTTTTCGGTTTTGGCTGGAATTAAGAGGTAAAGAAAGACTACGGTGAAAGGAAGAGGAGGCATGAAGCAAATCGTAAGGCATGCACTCGCTGTTCTCTTTCTGATGACATTGCTGTCGGTGCTTGTTTATGTGACTGCTGTAATCATTAAAGTGCCGGCGATCGGGGCTTACGTAACCCAACTGCCTGACGGCAGCTATTCGGTACAATCGCTTGCTCCGGCGGGACAAGCTGAAATAAGCGGAATCGTAGTTGGCGACATCATCGCCGAAGTAAACGGAGAACCAGCGGAACAATATAGAAATTTGCAGAAATACAATTCGTTGGAATATGCCAATGACGTATTGGTTATTCATAGAGATGAAACAAGTAAAATCATTTCATTTGCCAAAGCCTGGTCGGGAGAGCATTCTACACTGGAAATGCTGCTGCAGCTCTACATTCCGGGCTTTTCGCTGTTTGTTTTTTTTGCTTTTTCGGTATTCCTGTATGTTAAACGGCGAAACGATAATGCCGCGATTATGCTGATAATGTTTTTTATGTCGATCGGATTAAGCTACTATAGCTCTGCGGCCTCTGCGTTAAGGGATCCGGTG
Source organism: Paenibacillus sp. CAU 1782 (assembly GCF_054551715.1). NCBI lineage: Bacteria > Bacillati > Bacillota > Bacilli > Caryophanales > Paenibacillaceae > Paenibacillus > Paenibacillus sp. CAU 1782. The sequence goes on from NZ_JBTOLL010000024.1 coordinate 53,700, forward strand.
GGTTTATCTGTGATTTATGTTGTGCTGCCGCTTGTTTCGCTGTTTTATATGAAATTCATGAATATTTATTTGCGGCGGTTCGACGTCAGCTTTATCGGCAACCGGACATTGCAGCTATTATTTGCCGCCGTTTCAATTATCAGCATGGCCAGTTTGGTTTATATATGGACGGACTGGATCGAATTAAAGGTTTTTAACATGATTAAAGTGATCTACAGCGCTTCTCTTTTAATCGGAAATATCATTTGCCTTACCAAGCTGGTGAGCAAATTTCTTAAATATCGTTATACGAAGCTGCGATCGTTGTTTACGATTACGCTTATTTCGCATGCTGTTGCCTTTACGCCGTTTGCCATGCTTAATTTGCTGCCCCAAATGTTTGGGCAGGAGCAAATTTTGCCGGCGGGATTTACGGCATTGTTTCTGTTTGTGCTTCCCGTTGTCTATTTTTACTTGAGCACCTCCAACCAATTGTTTGACATTGATTTTATTTTGACCCGCTTCAAATATTACGCAGCTTTATCGCTTGTGCCATCCTTAATGATTGCTGCGGCGATTACGGTTTTTATGCTGGGGGAGCACGGGGGCGTCTGGTCGATGATGATCGGCACGTTTGTTTTGGTCTATGTCGGGATGACCTTGTTTCTTTATGGCAAGGAGCAGGTGGATCACCGCTTTCGGCCGCGATTGTTCAAGGCGATGTACAGCTACCAGGACAGCCTTGACCGTTTTTCGCGCAATGTGGCCCGCGTGATGAAGCAATCCGATCTGGAGGCGGTTCTGCGAAACGAAATCAATGCTTTGCTGCCGGTGAGCCGGATTACTTTTATGATCGTCGATCAAGCTGAACATGTTGTTTATCCCATCAGCGAACAGCACGAAGAAAAAGTAACGGGAAGTTTTTTGCTGGGGCTGGAGGGCAATTTAAAGCTTGGCGATTTAATTGATCTGCCTTTTGGCTTAGGCATGATTATCGGCAAGCAGAGAGCGCGTTACCACATTTTGTGGATTGGCATGAAAAGCAATCATACCCGCTTTAATTCCGATGAAATCAGATGGCTCAAAACAATGGCCAATTACTCCAGCCTGGTTTTTGAAAACCTGTATCTGATTGAGGGGTTAATCGAGGACCTGGAGATGGAGGTCGGGAAGGAGCATACAACATCGCCATGGGTGCTGCGCATGCTGTTTCTGCTGTCCGAAAATGAAAGACGCAAGCTGGCGGCGGATTTGCATGACTCCGCGCTTCAGGATCAGCTGTTATGGTATCGAAAACTGGAGGGTATCCTGATGGATCATCCTTTGACAAATAAGCTTGGCACGGAGCTGGAGGAAATTAAGGAAGGCCTGCTTGACGTCATTCATCAAATACGCGAGACCTGCAACGAGCTAAGGCCTCCTTTGTTGAAGGAGATGGGCGTTGTTGAAGCGGTTGAGTCTATTATCGAGCATACGCGGATGAGAGTGAATTTCGAGGTGTTGTTCCGCAGCAAGGGCATTAAGGTTGAACTGGAAGAGGAGCAAATTACGGCGATATACCGGATTGTTCAGGAGCTGCTGCGCAATGCGGACAAGCATGCTGGAGCCAGCCTTGTTGTACTGGAGCTTGAAATGCGCAAAGGGATGATTTATTTCCGCTATAAGGATGATGGCGTCGGGATGAAAGTGGATGCATTGACGGAATCCTTCGAGCACATGGGCTTGTCCGGCATCAAGGAAAGAGTTGCCAGCCTTGAGGGAGAGATCACCTTTTTGTCCGCTCCGGGAAAAGGCCTCGAGGCCGTTGTGCTGATGCCTGTTATTTTGGCAAACGGGAAGCTGGAAAGAGGGGATATTGCTTGATAAGCATTTTGTTGGTAGACGATCACCCTTCCGTAGGAGAAGGGACAAAAACGATGATCGAGCAGGACTCGGAAATACGAGTTACAGTCGCTTTGTCTGCCCTTGAGGCGCTGGACAAGGTGCAGAAGGAAAGCTACGACCTCATTTTATGCGATTTGAATATGCCGGGCATTAGCGGGCTGGAGCTATCGAAGCGGCTGATTCAGATCGACCCTGACCGGAAAATCATCATTTATTCCGGGTATGAAATCGGCTCGCATTTTAACTTGCTGATTGAATCCGGAGTATCGGGATTTATTTCGAAAACAGCATCGCGAGAACAGCTTCAGCAGTCTATACGAAGCGCCATGCGCGGAGAAGCCGTTATTCCTATTTCATTGCTGAAGCAGCTGCGCCGCCAAGAGGTGCCATTAACCAGATCCGACAAGTCCATTCAGGAGGTTTCCATTAATGAGAGGGAGATGGAGATACTGAACGAGGTGGCTGCAGGCGTCAGCAATAAAGAGCTTGCGGCTTTGCTGCATGTCAGCCAGCGCAATGTGGAATACCAGTTGACGCGCATTTTTGAAAAGCTGAATGTCCGTTCGCGGTCCGAAGCGATCAGGGAAGCCAAACGGCTTGGGTTAATCAGTATGGATATATATTAGAAGTGTAAAAGGGTGTCTTGGAGTCTTCAAACCTTTTTGTCCGCTTGACAAAAAACTCGTCCTCAAGACCCCCTTTTCGCATCCGGTTCTCACTGCCGAATATTTATTCGTTCCACTTGCCTTTTCGGACTGCTCCTTCCATCCTTACATAAGTTGCTCCCATTGCTCATAGGAGGCTGCAAGCTTAACTCGCAAGCTATCCGCTTCGGCTTGGATTTCCTGGATTTTGATATAATCGTTAAAAATAGCGGGGTCGGCCAGCTTTTCCTCCAATACAGCAATGTTTTCTTCCAGGGCGGCGATTTCGCCTTCCAATTGCTCCAGCTTGCGCTGTTTGTTTCGTTCATCGCGCCTTGCCTGTTTTTCGGCTTCATACGAAAGAGCGGCTGACGGCTCTTGGGCCTGCGCAACGGCGGCGCCTGATGCTTTTTGCTTGGCTTGGGCTTCCTGTGCGACTTCCTCCAGTTCCGCTTTTTTCTCGAGCATTTCGTCGTAATTTCCCAGGAAATGTTGAAATCCTTCAGGACCCAGTTCGACAATACGCTCGGCCATCTTGTTCAGGAAGTAACGGTCATGGGATATAAACAACAGTGTTCCTTCATAATCCAGCAAAGCGGCTTCAAGCACCTCTTTGCTAAAAATATCCAAATGGTTGGTTGGTTCGTCCAAAACAAGCAAATTAGCCCCGGCAAGCATCAGCTTTGCCAGCAAAACTCTTGCTTTTTCGCCGCCGCTTAAGGTTGAAATCCGTTTTTGCACCTCATCGCCGCTAAACAGAAAATTGCCCAAAACCGTGCGAATGCGAGCCTCTTCCATATGGGAGTAGGCGCTCCATACTTCTTCCAGGATGGTATTTTGGTCATTCAGGCGGGTGTGCTCCTGGTCGTAATAACCCACTTTAACATGAGAACCGAATTGAATGGTGCCGCTAGACGGCTCCGTCAAACCCATTACCGCTTTCAGCAGCGTTGATTTGCCAATGCCGTTTGGACCTACGAGCGCTACCATTTCGCCCCGTGTCAATTGAAGGTCAGCGCTGCGGAAAAGCGGCTTATTGCGACCGTCGAACGTAACGGACAAATCCCGGACATTAAGCACCTCTTTGCCCGACATGCGTTCGATCTCAAAGCTGAAATGGGCTTTTTTCAGATCGCCCATCGGCTTGTCCAACCGTTCCATTTTCTCCAAGCTTCTACGCCGGCTTTGGGCGCGTTTGGTCGTTGAAGCTCTGACGATATTTTTCTGGATGAATTGCTCCATCTTTGCAATTTCGTCCTGCTGTTTTTCGTAATGCTTCATATTAATCTCGTAATTGGCGGCTTTCAACTCCAGGTAACGGGAATAATTGCCGGTGTAGCGGGTAGCGGAATGGCGTTCGATTTCGACTATCGTATTGGCCATTGCGTCCAGAAAGTAACGGTCATGGGACACAACAACAATGGCTCCCGCATAACCGCGCAAATAATTTTCAAGCCACGTCAACGTTTCGATATCCAGATGGTTAGTCGGCTCGTCCAGCAGCAGGAGATCGGGAGCCTGAAGCAGGATGCGCGCCAGTGCCAGGCGGGTTTTTTGACCGCCGCTTAACGTATTAATGACGGTTTCCAAATCGAAGTCGCCAAAGCCCATGCCGTGCAAAACGCTATTGATTCGCGTATTGATCTCAAAGCCGCCTTGTTCGCGGAACCAGTCGGATACTTTGGCGTACCGCTCCAGCGTTTCTTCGTATTTTTTTTCGTCGGCATGGATAGCGGGATCGGCAATGCGCTGCTCCAGACTGCGAAGCTCCTGCTCCGCGTCCAGCAAATGGGAGAATACGGCACGCATTTCTGCAATAATTGTCCGTTCCGACTGAAGGCCGCTGTTCTGGGCCAGATAGCCCAGCTTTGTCTCTTTGGCTCTGTGAATATCGCCGGAATCATAGGACAGCTCGCCCGCAATGATTTTGAGCAGCGTCGATTTGCCGGCGCCGTTGACGCCGACAAGGCCGATTCGGTCTCTTTCCAGCACTTGCATGGATATATGGGATAAGATGGCGGAAACGCCGTAGCTTTTGGATACATTGGATACTTGAAGCAGCATGATGAAACCTCCACTCTATAGTCGCCGCGCCAAAGACGGGCTTCTCTTCTAGTTTACCACAAAGCGGCTCATCCATTGGCGAAAGTTGTATAACAATGGTACACTACAGGGTAAGGAATGTTTCGCATACGAAACGGAAACGGAAGGCTTTACATGGAAAAAGACCCCCTGGAGTCGCACAAGCGGTTACTGCGCAAAGAGCTGGCTGGACGGAGAAACGGATTGACGGAGGAGCAGCGGAGGGAAAGGTCGGCGGAGGCATCGCTGCATGCATTCAGCCTCGTGGCGGATAGCGGGGCTTCCTCGGTTATGCTGTATGTTCCATTCCGCAGCGAGCTGAGCTTAAAGCCGTTGGCCGAGCCGTGCTGGGAGCGGGGGATCAAGGTTATTGCGCCGCGATGCAATCCTGTGGACCGCTCGATGACGCTTTTCGAGCTGGAAAATTGGGGGCAGCTTGCCCCGGGAGCTTACGGCATTGAGGAGCCAAATCCCGATTTGGCGCAACGGCTCGACGGGCCGATTTTGCCGGATATTATTTTTGTGCCCGGATTGGGTTTTGACTTGGCGGGCGGCCGGATCGGCTACGGTGGAGGTTACTATGATACCTTTGCGGCGAGTCTGGGTCTTGGACAACATGCGGGAAACGCGCCCTTATGGATTGGGGCCGGTTTTGACGAGCAGGTTATGGAGGCCGTGCCGATGGAAAGTCATGACTTGACGCTGAACGGACTGGTTACCCCAAGCGGATTGCGGCGATTTTTGAGAACAGCTGAATGAGTTAGAGACAGAAGGGGACGGTGGTTATGGGGTTTACGCATTTTAATGAGCAAGGTAGAGCAAAGATGGTGGACGTCTCCGACAAGGAAGTGACATCCCGCCAGGCCACGGCGGAATCCATGGTTCGTATGAACCCCGATACGCTGAAGCAGATTAAAGCGGGCACCATAGGCAAAGGGGATGTGCTGGCAGTTGCGCAGGTAGCGGGCATAATGGCCGCCAAGCGCACGTCGGACTGGATTCCGATGTGCCATCCGCTTTCGCTCACCGGCATTAACATCGTCTTTAGCGATAATGACAACGATGAATTATACATAGAAGGCACGGTCAAAACAAGCGGCAAGACGGGCGTGGAGATGGAGGCATTGACGGCAGTGTCTGCGGCGGCTTTAACCGTATATGACATGTGCAAAGCGCTGCAGAAGGATATGGAAATCGGTCCGACACGACTTACGGCTAAAAGCGGCGGCAAAAACGGCGATTACAAGAGATGATTATGGATGGGGGGAACAGGATATGCAGTGGAAGGTTGCGCTGCTGACGGCAAGCGACAAAGGATCAAGAGGAGAGCGCGAGGACACAAGCGCTCAGGTCATCCGCGAGCTGGTGGAAGAGGAGCTGGGCGGTGAAATCGTTGATTACCGGATTGTGCCGGACGAGCAGGATGAAATCATGGCGGCCTTGATTGAAATGACGGAGTATTATCAAGCCGATCTCGTGTTGACGACAGGTGGAACCGGACTGGCTCCCCGCGATGTGACGCCGGAAGCGACGCTTAAGGTAATTGATCGCGAGGTGCCCGGATTGGCGGAAGCCATGCGCATAGGTTCCCTGCAAAAAACAAGACAGGCGATGCTTACGCGCGGCGTATGCGGCATTCGCGGCAATTCCCTCATCATCAACCTGCCCGGCAGTCCTAAAGGCGTGCATGAAAGCCTGCAGGCAATCCTGGATCAGCTGCCCCATGCGCTGGGCATTTTGTCCGGGCGCCAGGAGGAGCAAAATTGATGGCTGAAGGACATGCATCGAAAGAAGAGGTTATTACAACCGGGACCACCGTGCTTCGCGAGGTGGCATTAGATCAGGCCATTGGCCTCCGCCTGGGACATGACCTCACCCAGATTGTTCCCGGCGTGTTCAAGGGCCGGCTGTTCAAGCGCGGCCACCTCATTACAGAGGAGGACGTTCCGGCCTTGCTCAACATTGGCAAGGAGCATATTTATGTGATGGAGCTTGGCGACGGCGAGCTTCATGAGGATGACGCCGCTATCGAAATGGCAAAAGCATTGGCCGACGACAGCTTGATTCCATCGGAGCCGCATGAGGGCAAAGTAAGCCTGAAGGCGGCTTTTAAAGGCATGGTTGTCATTGATCGCGAGATTGTCGATGCCATCAATGCTATGGGCGAGATTGCTTTGGCGACTGTCGTTGGCAATAAGCCGGTGGAAGCCGGGGGTTCCGTTGCGGCAACCCGGGCGATCCCGCTTGTTGTATCCAAGGAAAAGGTCGAGAAAGTGAAAGCGCTGGCCGCCGAGTACCGTAAAACATCCGGCGGGGCATCACCTCTCCGCATCGTTCCATTCCGCAAGCTAAAGGCAGGACTCCTGACAACAGGGAGTGAAATATATCACGGAAGAATAATGGACAAATTTGGACCGGCCATTGTCGAAAAATTAGCTTTTTTTGGCTGCGAAGTGGCGGAACAGCGGTTTGCTCCCGATAAACAGGACATAATTATTAATGAAATCGGTTCCTTGGTGGAACAAGGATATGATATGATACTTGTAACGGGAGGTATGTCTGTTGATCCCGATGACCGGACACCCGGCGCCATAGCGGCGGCAGGCGCGGAAATTGTGAGTTATGGCACACCTATGCTTCCAGGTTCCATGCTTCTTATGGGATATATCGGAGAGGTGCCCATTATGGGATTGCCAGGCTGCGTCATGCATGATCCTTATACCTCGTTTGATGCCCTTTTGCCGCGAATCGTGGCCGGGATAAAAATCGGGAAAGAGGATATTACAGCTTTGGGGTACGGGGGATTGTTGGGTTGTTAACGTCTTTATGATCCGGGATCAAGCTGCCTGCAAGATTTAGGTGACGGGAGGATACAGTGATGGGAATCGGAGCAACTGGTGTCATATTGCTTGTATTGCTTGGTTTGCTGCTGTTCGGGCCGAACAAGCTGCCTGAACTTGGGCGCGCGTTTGGCAAAACGCTGCGGGAATTCAAAGCCGGAGCGAATGGCATCATGGACGACAACGATCGTCGCGAGGGTGACAATGGACGCGTCGAGGTTAGCAAATCAGGCAATAGCGAAGGAGAAAAAAAGCGGCTTCCGGATTAAGCGGGCCCGCTTTTTTCTTGCCGCAGATAACCCTTATAAGGGAAGGGAGTTTCCGTTGGAATGGCAATTGTCGGGAAGGATAAAAATACCGGGCGCGGCAAAGGGCTCATTTCCGAAGAAGGCCTGATGCCGCTGCTGGGACATCTGGGCGAATTGCGCAAGCGGGTTATTTATGTGCTGATTATTTTGACGCTGGGGCTTACGCTGGGGATTTCGGTTGCAGAGCCCGTCTATAATTATCTCATGGCCCAGGACCCGGTAAATAGCATGACGCTGCATACCTTCTCATTATGGGACGGCATCGGCATGTATATGAAAATCGCATTTATAATCGCCATGATTATTACGCTTCCGTTCACTGCCTACCAGCTGTGGGCGTTCGTCAAGCCCGCTTTGCGAAAGCATGAGCAGCGCTCCACGTTGAAATATGTGCCTTTTGCGCTCATTATGTTTTTGATCGGCCTTGCCTTTGCTTACTTTGTTGTGTTTCCGCTTGCCTTTAATTTTACCCGGATGGTTGCTACTCACCTCAATCTGGAGGAAACGTACGGAGTTATCCAATATTTTTCGTTTATGTTCGGCATATTGCTTCCCGTGTCGCTTCTATTCGAGCTGCCGCTGGTCATTATGTTTTTGACAGCGCTGCGGATCGTTAATCCAAAGCGGCTTCGAAAGATGCGCCGGGTCGCCTACTTCATAATGGCTGTGATCGGGGTGGTTGTTACGCCGCCGGATTTTATATCCGACATTCTGGTCATCATTCCGCTCATTGGCCTCTATGAAATTAGTGTGTTTTTGTCCGGCATGGTTTATCGGCGACAGCAGGCCGCACTGGCGCGGCGAGGACTTGTTGATGACGACGAAAATGAATAGAGGGATATGAAGGGGCTGTCCAAAAAGCCGATCCGCGTATCTGATTCAATTAAAAACGCTAATGGACATCCGTGTCCGTTAGCGTTTATTTTTTAGCTTTTTGCGTTTGTAACGGACATGGATGTCCATTACAGTGAAAATTATCCAATAATTACCCATTTTGGGGCTCTAACGGACAAGGATGTCCGTTAGCATTTCAAAATCTGCGTTTTACGCGTCTAACGGACTTCCGTGTCCGTTAGAGCGTTTGACTTTTTGGACAGCCCCTTTTTTTGTTGACACAAAAGAGAGCCTGCGGCATAATTTAAACAAATGATTAAAACAATTGTTTGAATCGTTTGTTTAAATATTAAGCGACAGGGGAGATTGGTCATGATTAAGGGATTGCGGGCATTTATGAAACGTCCTACCACTTGGGTAGGCATTTTAACGGCGTTAATGTTTCAAATCATCTTTTCGGTTATTTGGATGACGGGTTATAATGGAATTACGGACAGGACGGACCAGCTTTCTGTTGCGATTGTCAATGAGGACACAATGGCTGGAGGGCAAATCACGCAGCGGCTGCTGGAGAGTTTGCCTTTTGACATGTCCAGCGATACTTCGCTTGATGCCGCAAAGGAACGTTTGGACAAAAGAGAAATCGGGATGATTTTGTTCATACCGGGAGATTTTACGGAGCAGTCTTCATCGGCCGCAGGCCAGGGGAACTTGCATTTTTATGTGAATGAATCCAATCCCGCCATGATTAAAAGCGTTATGAGCTCTGCAGCGGCAGGGATTACGTCGGAGGTTAATTCAATGGCCGTGAAGGCAGGCATTGGGCAGCAACTGGCGGCAGGCGGAATGCCGGACGATCAGGCGGCGGGAGCCGCTGAAGCTTTGTCGCAGCGGGTAATCTCCGAAATTCATGCCATCCATACTGTTCAAGGAATGAATAACCAGATGGTGCCGATGATGATGGTTTTGGCTTCCTATGTCGGTGCGATGATTATGGGCATGAATCTGGAGCAGTCGTCTCTCGCCATAAAATCCACGGTTGGCAAATGGAGCCGATTCACGGCGAGAGTGATCATTAATGCTGCTTCAGCGGTGGTTGTTTCCTTAGTTGGTGTTAGCTTGCTCTCGCTGCTGGGGGGACAGATGGAAGGCGGCTTCCTTGCTCTGTGGGGCTTTGAATTTATCTTTTTGCTTGTGTTTATGTTTGTCTCCCAGATGTTTCTGTATTTGTTCGGCATAGCTGGCATGCTCCTAAATATTATGATGTTGTCTGCGCAGCTTGTCTCTTCCGGCGCTATGGTTCCACGGGAGCTGCTGTCGGATTTCTATAGCGGATTGGGAGACGTGCTTCCGGCAACATATGCCGTGGACGGAACGATGAATGTGCTGTTTGGGGGGACCGGAACAGGAGAAGCGGTTGTTGCGCTGTCTCTGATTGGAGCGGTCGCGATTACGGTTAGCGCCATTGCGACGCTGGCGAGGGAAAGAAGGGCTGCATGAGCCGGATATTTTGAAACATCGGCTTTTCGAGGGCCTTTTTGACCGGCAGCGCAATGTGGATGTCCCTTGCTGCATTGACAAGGTCGAAATTGGAGGGTTTTCATGACGGTTTTGGAGGACGCGGATATTAAAACGCGTATATTGCTGGCGGCCAAAAAGCTGTTTGCGCTACAGGGGTACGATGGAACCTCGATTCGTCAAATTTGTCAGGAGGCCGGCGCCAATGTGGCGCTGGTTTCCTATCATTTCGGCGGAAAAGAAAAGCTGTTTGCGGCATTATTCGCCCATTATTTTCCCAAGCAAAAAATGGATGGCGTTGATCCCGGGATGAATCCCGTGGAAGGTGTTAAGCTGGTTATCCGCGAGGTAACGTATTTTCGGCAAGGCGATCCCTATTTTGTCAGCATCATTCAGCAGGAGATTACATTAAACTCGCCGAGGATCGCCCAGATTCGGGAGCATGTTCTGCCGGTCTGGTCCTATTTGCGCAGGTGGATCGCGGAAGGTCGGGAACAGGGCTATTTCCAATTCAGGTCGCTGGATAACGCCTTTTTGTCGGTGGCCGGCATATTGCTTCTGCATCGAGAGCAGCCGTATTGGAAGCTGCTGCAGGAGGAGTCCTGCGATTCGGAGGAGCTGATTCTGGATTTGACGGATTTTATTCTGCACGGGCTGCATTATAAAGGAGACGCGGTGACATGATGCAAGGGATAAGAGGCGGAGAGCAAACCAACACGCAGATGAAAGAACAAATCAGGCAGCTGCTGGAGATTGACCATGTCGCCGGCACGTTGTCTATGCTGTGCGATGATGTCGACAGCGCGGCATTAGGCCGGAGGCTCGCCTCGGATCCTGGTTTGAAGGGATTGCTGGAGGAGATCGGGGCGGAAGCGCAGGAGCTTTTATCGGAGCCCGAGCCTGAACTGACGGAGGAATTGTATACGGTGTATCGGACCACCGGTGAACGCCTGTCGTACGAACGCCCCTACTTCCGCAAGCGGAAACGGCTGAATGCGTTTGCCTTTATGACGCTGATGGAACCGGAAAACGATACATACCGCAATGCGCTGCTTGGCATTGTGGAGTCGATCTGCAATGAAAGAACCTGGTGCCTGCCCGCCCACTATTCGGAGGAAATGGGACCGCTGGGGAGTATCGACCTGTTTGCCGCGGAGACGGGGTTTGCTCTTGCCGAGCTGTCGGTGCTGCTTGCGGACAGACTGCCGCTCGAGTTGCTGGAACGAATAGGCGATGAGGCGGAAAAGAGGCTGTTTCAGCCGTTTTTGAATGCGGTTTCTTATTCATGGGAAGGGCTCCGCAATAACTGGTCTGCCGTCTGTGGCGGTTCTATAGGGGCGGCTGCCCTCTATCTGATTAAGGATAAGGACAGGTTGTCCGCCGTGCTGGAGCGTTCCATAAAAGCAACAGACTGTTTCCTGGAGGGCTACGGAGCCGACGGAGCTTGCGTGGAGGGTTATCTGTACTGGCAATACGGCTTTGGCTATTATGTTTACTTCGCTTCGCTCCTCAAACGTGCCACTGGCGGACGATTGGACGGCTTTGCCGATCCGAAGGTCAAACAAATCGCGCTGTTCCAGCAGCGGTCCTTCTCCAGCCGGGGAACCGTCATTAATTTCTCGGACTCGATCCCTCGCAGCGGTGTGTTCATGGGGTTGACCTGGCGCTTGAGGGACGAATACGCCGAGATCGCGCTGCCGAATCCCGAGCTGCGTTTTGCCTACGGCGAGGATCATTGCGGGCGCTGGGCTCCAGCCCTGCGCAATCTGATTTGGGCCTCCGGACGGGAGGGCGTAGCAATAGCGGGAGAGGCAAACGGTGAAGCAGAAGCAGTAGCAGAGGCAAGCGGCATCTCTCTGAGCAAGGAGGCTGCTTTGGAGGACTGGCCGGCCGAGGCGGTTTATATGACGGACGCGGAGTGGCTGGTATCGCGCCATGCCGGGGATAATGGCTCCGTCTATTGTTTCGCGGCAAAAGGCGGGCATAACGACGAACCGCATAACCACAATGACTGCGGTACATTTTTGCTGCATGCGGACGGGGAAGCGTATCTGGCGGATTTGGGCAGCGGCATGTATACGGAGGCTTATTTTGGACCGGAGCGCTATGACTTCTGGTGCAACGGCTCGCAGGGACATTCACTGCCGATCGTTCATTCCTGCACGCAAAGCCCGGGAGTGGTCCATTCTGCGAAGGTAATAAGCGCGGAGATCGGCGATGCTGGAGACTCCTTCGATTTGGAGCTGGCTGCGGCTTATCCCGAAGAAGCGGGACTGGAGAGCTTGACCCGGCAGTTCCGATGGTTCAAGAACGGCAGCCCAAGACTTGAGCTGAAGGATTCTTTTGTCATGAAGGATTCGGATGGGCTGACGGAGAGGTTTATTACGTTGCTGGAGCCAAAGCTTGAGCAAAGAGGCATCGTAAGCCTTGAAGGAAGCCGGCAGTTGGCAATCCATTATGATGGAGAAGCTTGGTCGCCTCAAGTCACGAAACGCTCCGACATCGACCATTTCGGGCGGGAGCGGAGCTGGTATAGCCTTGATTTTAATTGGAACGGAAAAGTTATGGAGGGCAGCGACGTTGAGATTGTTGCGCGTTTTGAATTTGCTTTTGACTAATGCTTCCCGTGCTGGTCGCTTGGAGGCGGAAAAAGGCTCGCTGGCCGACCGAGGAAAAAGCATGGTTCCACTTGGTGGAATAGAGATAAATATCCTTGAAAAATGACCCTAGGCACTTGAAATCAGATTCGAAAAAAAGTATTATAAAGATGGTTGTTAGCACTACTCGCTTATGAGTGCTAACGAATTGACAATAAGCGACAATATTAGAAGGAGGCTATTTTCAATGATCAAACCTTTGGGTGAACGCGTATTGATTGAACCAATCGCGAAAGAAGAAACTACTGCGAGCGGCATCGTGCTGCCGGATACGGCGAAGGAAAAGCCGCAAGAGGGCAAAGTTATCGCTGTTGGCAGCGGCGCGCTGAAAGACGGCGTACGCGTAGCATTGGAAGTAAAAGAAGGCGACCGCGTTCTGTTCTCCAAATATGCGGGAACTGAAATCAAATACGAAGGCAAAGAGTATTTGATTATGAAGGAAAGCGACATCCACGCGATTTTTGAATAGGATTTTTGTACCTTGGAAGAATACGAGTTCAAAAATATCGGCTTACACATAATGAAATGAATTAATTGGGAGGTAATTGTCTAATGGCTAAAGATATTAAATTCAGCGAAGACGCTCGCCGCTCCATGCTGCGCGGTGTTGACGCTTTGGCAAACGCAGTTAAAGTAACGCTTGGTCCTAAAGGTCGCAACGTGGTGCTTGAGAAGAAATTCGGAAGCCCGCTTATCACGAACGACGGTGTTTCCATCGCTAAGGAAATCGAACTGGAAGACGCTTTCGAAAACATGGGCGCTCAACTGGTTAAAGAAGTTGCGACAAAAACAAACGATGTAGCAGGCGACGGTACAACTACGGCGACTGTTCTGGCTCAAGCGATGATTCGCGAAGGTCTGAAAAACGTGACAGCCGGCGCTAACCCTATGGTTATCCGCAAAGGTATCGAAAAAGCGGTTAAAGCAGCTGTTGAAGAGCTGAAATCCATCTCCAAGCCTATCGAAGGCAAACAATCCATCGCTCAAGTTGCGGCTATCTCTTCCGCTGACGAAGAAGTAGGCGAACTGATCGCTGAAGCTATGGAGAAGGTTGGCAACGACGGCGTTATTACCGTTGAAGAATCCAAAGGCTTCAACACGGAGCTGGAAGTGGTTGAAGGCATGCAGTTCGACCGTGGCTACATCTCCCCTTACATGATTACCGACACTGACAAAATGGAAGCTGTCCTCGACAACCCTTACATTTTGATCACTGACAAAAAAATCTCCAACATTCAGGAAATCCTGCCTGTTCTGGAGAAGGTTGTACAATCCGGCAAGCAACTGCTGATCATTGCTGAAGATGTGGAAGGCGAAGCTCAAGCAACTCTGGTTGTGAACAAGCTGCGCGGCACATTCACTTGCGTTGCGGTTAAAGCTCCTGGCTTCGGCGACCGTCGCAAAGCAATGCTGCAAGATATCGCTGCCCTGACTGGCGGCCAAGTAATTACGGAGGAGCTGGGCCTTGAGCTTAAATCCACTGTAGTTGAACAACTGGGCTCCGCTCGTCAAATCCGTATTACAAAAGAAAACACAATTATCGTTGACGGCGCTGGCAACAAAACCGACATCGACGCTCGTGTTAACCAAATCCGCGCTCAACTGGAAGAAACAACTTCCGATTTCGATAAAGAAAAACTGCAAGAGCGTCTGGCTAAACTGGCTGGCGGCGTAGCGGTTATCAAAGTTGGCGCTGCTACTGAAACCGAGCTGAAAGAGCGCAAACTTCGCATTGAAGATGCTCTGAACTCCACTCGCGCTGCTGTAGAAGAAGGCATCGTTTCCGGCGGCGGTACAGCTCTGGTTAACGTATACAATGCTGTTGCTGCTGTTTCCGCTGAAGGCGACGAAGCAACTGGCGTTAACATCGTTCTTCGCGCTCTGGAAGAGCCAATCCGCACGATTGCAGCTAACGCAGGCCAAGAAGGCTCCGTAATCGTTGAGCGTCTGAAAAACGAAAAAGTTGGCATCGGCTATAACGCTGCAACCGGCGCATGGGTTAACATGTTCGATGCAGGTATCGTTGACCCTGCTAAAGTTACACGTTCCGCGCTGCAAAACGCTGCTTCCGTAGCTGCTATGTTCCTGACAACCGAAGCTGTTGTCGCTGACAAACCTGAGCCTAAGGGCGCAGGCGCTGGCATGCCAGACATGGGCGGCATGGGTGGTATGGGCGGCATGATGTAATAAGGGCTGAAAAGCCTTGTTGGGCAAGGGTTTCTCCTCGGAGAAACCCGGATTGCCCACATTGTGTAAAATGGAGACACCTTAGAGAATACGGGATTTATGTCCCATGTTCCTCTAAGGTGTCTTTTGCGTTCGGCACACATACTGCTGCATCCTTATATGAGCTATACTGAGAGAAGTTGAAGATGGATTGTCAACAGTAAATCAGACAGCTTTTTTAAGGGCTTCTTGACACAGGTGTCAGGTATCCCAGCGTTCCATGAATCCGATGCTTATTAAACCAGTTCACGTAATCGAATAGTTCCAATTCAAGATGATGCAGGCTGTTAAAGCTCATCTGGTTGATGAACTCGGTTTTCATGATCTTATAAGTGGCTTCTGCCACCGCATTGTCATAGGGACAGGCCTTCTTACTAAGAGAGCGTCCAATTTTAAAGGTCTCCAAAAGTTCGTCCATCTTTTCGTTTTTAAACTCGCTGCCACGATCTGTATGAAACCATTGAATTTGGCGTAGATCACCCTGAACGCTAGAAAAGGCGCGAGAAACAAGCGCCGCATCTTTGTTTGGCCCTGCGCTGTAACCAATGATTTCACGATTAAACAAGTCGATA
>NZ_JBTOLL010000025.1:0-64474 GCF_054551715.1 Paenibacillus sp. CAU 1782
AGACATTCTTCTTTTTGAATCTAAGCCACAAAACGGACTGTAAATATATTGAACAAATGATTAAAAAAGCAATCTCGTAATATTTGTTGCTGGTAACGTCAGGTTATTTGCATGGCTAGTGCCGTTAAAGCTCATTTTTGCCTCCCATACGCTGCTTTTGAACGTCTAATGGACAAAAGTGACCGTTGTTGGAGGTTGATCTTGCTATTTGAGGCTGTAACGGTCATATATGACCGTTACACTACTGGCCGGGTGTCTGGCCGGATGACAGATACCAGCGAACCTGTGAATCGTGGTGCGGACTTCAATGCTCGCTCGCTGAAAGTTAATAACTGATCATAAGGCCGAGCCTTTACTCATCCATCTTACCATGCCAAGCCATGAGAGGCATGGTGTTATTTTATAGGATTATGTTGAAAAAATTGCGATAGGGCAGGGTCATCGTGTATAGTTCTATAAAAATATACTTATAGTGCATGTTCAAAAAGTCCGGTTATCAGCACCGAGAAGATGGGATGAAGCTAGAAAATGAGTAGCGGAGCTTAGTGGAAGCTAAGTGAGCAACGGAAGTTTCGGCTGAATGCCATATTCGATGCCCACTATGCCGCTAGGCATGGCTCGTGATGGGAAGTGGACTTTTTGAACAACCTCTTATATCAAATCCTCTTTGCGGGAGGGGCTGCCTACATGGGTGAAAAAGTATATGTGGAGAGCAGGATCAATGCTTCGCTGGAAAAGGTATGGGAGTACACGCAAACGCCCCATCTGCATGAGCGATGGGATCTTCGTTTTTCCGAAATTTCGTATTTGCCAAAAGAAAGGGAAGAGGACAGGCAAACCTTTCTGTATAAGACCAACATCGGCTTTGGCATCAGCATCGCGGGCGAAGGGGAGTCCTATGGAACGCGCGAGCAGGGTGGCATCCGAACCTCCACCCTCAAGTTTGGCACGAATCAGCGCCTTTCTTTAATCCGGGAGGGAGGCGGCTTCTGGAGATATGTGCCTG
Organism: Paenibacillus sp. CAU 1782; assembly: GCF_054551715.1. Taxonomy (NCBI): domain Bacteria; kingdom Bacillati; phylum Bacillota; class Bacilli; order Caryophanales; family Paenibacillaceae; genus Paenibacillus; species Paenibacillus sp. CAU 1782. Next base: position 1,007 of record NZ_JBTOLL010000025.1, read on the forward strand.
ACGGAGATGGCGTTATATTCCTGACCCAATACGATTACCGCACGCGGTTTGGCGGGATGGGGAAAATTTTTGACCGTCTGGCATTTCGTCCGTTGATGGGATGGGCGACTGCATGGAGCTTTGACGCCTTGAGGCTGTGGCTGGAGAAGGGCATCCATCCGGCTTCCTCTCTCTATCGTTTTATTCGCGTGCTTCTGATCGGGGTCATTCTTTGCCTGCTGTGGTGTTATCAAGGACTGGTGCCAAAGCTGCTGGTTCCAGATTCCGGCGAATTGGAGCTGATCTCGCAGTATTCCGTTTTTGCCGGTTACGAGTGGTATGTGCTAACGGGTATGGGGATTGCCGAAATTGCGTTTGGATTGCTGTTCCTTTACTATAGAAGCCGAATGCTTCATTACCTCAATATTATCTTGCTGGCAGGTCTGCTGTTAAGCGGGCTGGCATCACCAGCCATTTATACCGCGCCGTTTAACCCCGTTACGCTCAATATCGCCATGATGGCTTTATCGGCTCTTTATTTACTGGAGCGGGAGCCGGTGGCAAGCGCTCGGCATTGTATCCGAAAACCAAGGGACTGAGGTGATCGCCTTGCAATCGATCTATACACGCGTATTGGGAGGGAGCTTTGCCAGACTGCATCCCAAAATTCAGCAAAGGTTCGGCTTTGACAGCGAAGCGGGAATAGCTGCAATCGGTACGGGGATGATGGAGCAAGTGTGGTATGGCAAGTGGTATACGCTGCCTTTTCTGTATATCGGGACATGGCGCAATATCTTATTTCCGCAGAAAGGACAGCAGATTCCTTTTACGATCGAGAATTACGCCTATCGGGACTCGTTGGGCAGAGAAACCGTCACTTGGGTGCGAACCTATCATTTTCCGAAAAAAACGAGGCGGTTCGACGCCACTATGATTTACAGCGAGCAGCGGGGCAAAATCATTGATTATTTGGGCACTCATCAGCATTTGGCCGTTGAAATCGAGATGGAGCCAACCCCGACGGGGGCCATGCGGCTGCGTTCCGGAGCCCAATATTTTTACGAAGGTCCCGTGGCGTTTGCGTTTCCGATGTTTCTGTCGGGTTATGCGGATGTCGTTGAATCCTACGATGAAGAAAGTAATAAATTCCGTATTGACGTTACGGTTAGAAATCCGATTTTTGGTCCTATTTTTGGATATAGCGGGAGCTTTGATGTCAGCTATGTAACGCTTAAGGAGGGGCAAATACCGGGGCATGTCAAGCCTGTGCGGGAAGAGCGCAGGGAGTAATCCAGATTAGAACAGCATGGAGGGAATTATGGTTTTTATTCAGAATTGGATTGAGGATTTGGGAGTAAAGTCAAGCTTGGCCGGGCATTTGGCGGATGCCATTATTTTTATCGGTATTTTGTTGTTGTGCGTAATCGCCAATTTCATCACCAAAAAAGTAGTATTGAAGGTCATTACCCATCTTGTTCACCGCAACCGTTACAAATGGGATAATTACTTGCTGGACCGCAAGGTGTTCCACAAGCTTTCGCATGTGGTTCCCGCTCTCATCATCTCGTATACTTCTTATCTGTTTCCGGACTATCAGTCGCTCATAATTAAAGGCGTTACCCTTTATATGATCGTTGTTGTGTTGCTGGTCATCAACGCTTTTCTGAACGCGGTCAACGATATCTATATCACGTTCGAAATATCCAAGGCAAGGCCGATTCGCGGTTACATTCAGGTGATTAAAATTTTTATCTACATTATCGGAGGCATTCTGCTCATTGCCAATTTGATCGGACAAAGCCCGGTTATTCTCTTGAGCGGCATCGGCGCCTTGTCGGCGGTCATCATGCTGATTTTCAAAGACTCCATTCTGGGCCTGGTGGCGGGCGTCCAATTAACTTCCAATGATATGGTGCGCGTCGGGGACTGGATCGAAATGCCGAAATACGGTGCGGACGGCGATATCATCGATATTTCCTTAAACACCGTCAAGGTCCAGAACTGGGACAAAACCATTACGACCGTCCCTACCTATGCGCTCATTTCGGATTCCTTCAAAAACTGGAGGGGGATGCAGGCATCCGGCGGACGGCGCATCAAACGCTCCGTTTATATCGATACAAGCAGCATTTCGATATGTTCGCCCGAGATGATCTTGAAATTCAAGCAAATTCATTACCTCAAGGACTACATGGAGCAAAAAGAAGCGGAGATTGAAAAGTACAATACCGAAAACCAGATTGACCGCATCAACCGGGTAAACGGGCGGGCGTTGACGAATATCGGGGTTTTCCGCGCCTACATTCAGCGCTACCTGGAGCAACATCCCAAAATCCATCAGGGAATGACCTGCATGGTTCGCCAGCTTCAGCCGCAGGAAACCGGACTTCCGATCGAAATCTACGCCTTCACCAATGATATAGCCTGGACCGTATATGAAGGCGCGCAATCCGATATTTTCGACCATATTATTGCGGTAGCGCCGGAGTTTGGCCTAAGAATTTTCCAGAACCCAACGGGCTACGATATGAAGGGCGTTTTTCAAGCGGGGCAGCCTGAACGGGGAGTTTTGTGAGGGGAAAACTGACTGATTCGTAAAATACAGCAGCGGCGGACCAAGACTTGATTGAAAAGTCTTAGACCGCCGCTGTTTGAATGAAACGAGCATTCCCCGACAGCGTAACGTGCAACATACGGCATTGTTAATACTATCCTACTTCGCGTCTAAGTTTCCAAGACTCCTCAGCCATTTCAAGCAGCGCCTGAGCGACTAATACAAGATGTCTTGATTTTTCTTTCTGGTTTTTTCTATCGGTTTCTTCTAGGTTACGTATAAGCTTATCAATTACCATGATAAACCTAAGTGATGTACTCGCAATAAACCCGAATCGAACAAGTTTGGAATTACCTTTCCAACCTTTATCTCTAAGTCCTTGTAAATAGCTTTGAAACAACGCTTCCTTATACTCTTCCACCTTGTTAATTGGAATTTTATTTTTTATCAAAGCATATCCAAACATTCGACCAAGCTCTTCTCCTACACCTGAGATGCTTGCGAACTGCCAATCGATTGCTAATAGTGAATCGATGCCATTCACTTGCTCTATAAAAATGTTATCCCAGTGTACGTCTTGATGGGTGAATACACGGGGTAATAATTCTCTTGTTTCCAATAGGCTATTTACTCGATGTCTATTGATTTGATAAAGCTCCCACATAGAGCTGTTACCATTAAAATCCTCCAGACAAGAATCCCAAATGACTTTTTGCTCCTCAATAGGTTTAGTATAAGCAACACAAACCTCTACCCACGAACGAAGCCATGAATGGCATAAAAAAGACTCAGTGGGAAGAGGAGTCCCTGTTATGTAAACGCCATTGTATTTTCCAAGTAAGTGGGAAATTTTGCTCATATGTGCGAATGACCAGTCACTTTGAATTGCTTCAATTGCCATATCCTCGAGCCAAATCCATACATCCCCATCAGGATGTTCTTCTACTGCATGGCATAATGGCGCCCTTATACTAAGTGGTAACCGGCTCAGCATCCCTGATTGGTAAACTAAAACTTCACGCTTCCAGTAGTAATAGTGTTCGACCTGATTTCGAGAATAATCGGGTTTTAATATTTTGAGTATTAATGCATAATTTTGCTCTTTATCATTGTCTAGAATTGTACAAAACACCCTATAGACCGAACTCTCTCCCTTGTTTTTTCCAAGTCGACTGCAATTCCACGATAATAACTGTAAATATTCAGAAGGTACAATTTGTCGTAATAGTGACTGCAAATAAGCAGGTTCAATTCTAAATTCATCTACTGTATTTTTGGTTATCGTCATTATTTGACCTCTGTTCCTTCAACATATGTAACATGGTTTAATATACGTGAAAACCCATAGCCTGCCCGTTAGTTAAGAAGCCAGTGCGATAGACTTTTCGCTATTGAACGATCACTTCAATCTTTCAGAGATCGTTTTACTTATTTCATCAGGGTTTTTAACATCAATGATTAACTTTGATATTTTAAATTTACCAACAAGAAAATTATTCAAGTCAAAATGAAGGGTATTAACCTCATTATTAAAAAAGTAGAGATGATAACCTCCATTGAACCTAAATAATCCATTTCTTTTTTTTCCAAAAGAAAAACCATAAAGCTTGAAAGCATTTGGTATGGGTCTACCTGTTGTTATCCCCGTAATCGAAGAGTATGGAATTTGCAACCCGTTATCTAATTTTAAAAAGGGCGGATTTCCAAGATCGATATTTAAATGGGTTTCCATTAATTGAATTGTATGCTCCATTCGTTTAGTCCACCATTTCATAATGATTTAGCCCGCGATCAGCGGGCCATTCTTTTTTTATACGCATATTCATGTAGTACGGCAACAGCCAAAATGAGAAGCGGAACAAGGTCGACGAGCTGCCATGTCCCATCCCACCAAAAGCGCAGGGTATACGTTAAGGCTGCGATCAGAACTAATCGTGCCAGTAGATGAAGCCAAGATCTTTTGATGGGACCACCTCCTTTATATTCCAATTTAAGGTTACTATAAAGGCGGGTTCCTGTATAGCCGTTGTTCATCTTAGCTTTCCAAAGGGAAACGTACTAGAGGGCTTTGAGCTTGATGTCTGAGTGCTGATTGCGGTAGGGAGGCATGCGTTGTCCGTTATCCCGCCTTGTCGAAAATGCGATAGATTTGATCCGGGTTGTCCGTATGGGAGCGGCGAACAAGTTCCAGGCTTTTCATGCTCCAGTCACTGTCGGCCCGCAGGAAGAAGAAAGAATCTCCATGCTCAACGATTAACGTGCCAATCAGCTTTGTTTGGAAATCCGGATATTTTGCGCTGTATGCATCATATTTCTGCCCCTCCGATGCAAAGAGCGATTCGGTCGGGAACAACGGTTTTGGCTGCCCCGAAAATGTGCGGATGCGCGAGGATTTTACATCCAAAACATGCGTAAATTCCGATACGAATCCCGCGCTTGGATCATCGCTTCCCAGATAAACGGTGCTTCCGTCATCCGCGACCGCTGCATTAAGAAATGGAATGCCGATGCCCTGATCCTCTAGCTCTTCGTATGAAATACGGCTTTGGATTTCACGATCATCCAGGTTGTACACCAGCAATCCAAATGTACCCTGCATGATGGCCTTTCCTCCGTCACCATATAGCAGCCACGGCATTTCAGCGCCAATGTTCATGTCCTCAATGTCGGATAAGTCTACTGTGGCAGAGGCAGCTGCCGGTCCGCTTGATTCAACCGGATTGGTCAGAAGTCCGATGCAGAGGACTGCCAGCGCAATGGTCGCAAGGGACAGTCCCAAAACCGTAGGTTTTTTATAACGCAATACATTTTTAACCCTGCTCTTCGTATCGCCTTCGCCAAAAGCAAGCGGCGTACCGCCGATAAACCGCCTGCTTGCCGCAAGCGTTAACAGCGAGGATGAATAATCCTTTTTCACGTCATTTCCCAACTTTTTAATAACCGCTTCGTCACAGGACATCTCCATGTCCTTTACGCTCAAGAAAAACGCGAGCCACACAAGTGGGTTGAACCAGTGAACGCATAGAACCAGAAATCCGACAATTTTGATGATGTGGTCGAAGCGTTTGATATGGGTTTGCTCATGCAGCAGGATATAGTTTTTTTCGTTGTCAGTCAGATGTACTGGAACGTATATGTTGGGGCGTAAAACACCCATTACAAAAGCTGTATTGATTCTATTCGACGTATACACATTGTCATGGCAGTGAACGGCGCTTTTCAGACGTTTTCTGAGTTTCACCAAGCTGATCACGCTATAAAGCAACAGGGAAACAAAGCCGATTGCCCAGATCAGACCTCCAACAAAGAGCCATATCTGCAACGGATCAACGCTGGCATAGGGGGTTGAAGGAGGCAGTGAAGTCTGCGCGACCGTATTAATGACAGGAATCCCTGTGTTGATTTCCGGCTGCGTCATGGTGCCAATGCTCTGCGAAATGGAGGATGCCTTTAACGGCAAAATACTCACGACGCTCTCCAGGGAGACGGGGAACAGGAGCCGAAACAGCACCACGCTCCATAGACCATAGGAATAAATCTTTGGGGCCTTTTTCAGAAGAAGGCGGGCCGCAAGCACAACCAGAATAACCATGCTGGCCGTAAAACTCATTTCGAGAATGTGTAAAAATAGCTTTGGAAGCATGGCTATTCCTCCTTATGCTCGTCAATCAGCTTTTTGATTTCGTTTATTTCTTTATCGCTGAGCTTATTTCTGCGAGTAAAGGCCGCCAAAAATTTTGGCAGGGAGCCGCCAAAGCTTTCATTCAGAAATTGCTCGCCTTGCGCGGCGCCAAATTCTGCTTTGGACATCAAGGACATTACCGTTCCGCCATTATTCTGAAAGATGCCGCGATCGCATAATCGCTTTAGCATGGTGTAGGTCGTCGTGCGTTTCCACTCGAATGCTTCGGCGCATAATTCGGTGAGCGCGCGGGAGCTGACGGGTTCATTTTCCCAGATGATATCGGCAAATTTTTGTTCCAGCTCGCCCAATTTGTAGGGTTCCATAAAGCATTTCTCCTGTCGTATGTAATTAGACTGATTTTAGTCTAACGAAATTAGACAGGTGTGTCAACAGAATTTGGAATTGTGAGCAAGCGCATTTGCTTCCGCCAACTCGCAGGGTTAAAATGGAAATGATTCACCACTTATCGTGCGAGTTCAAAAAGTAGGGGAGGCGGTAAATCACATGAATTATAGACAATTGGGCTCTTCGAAGCTTGAAGTCAGCGAACTGAGTTTTGGCACGTGGGCAATTGGAGGAGCTTGGGGCAGCAGGGATGACGGGGAGGCGCTTCGCGCATTGGACGAGGCGATCGACGCCGGAGTTAATTTCTTTGATACGGCCGATGTGTACGGCGACGGTCATAGCGAACGGCTGCTGGCCAAAGCAGCCAAAGGCAGGGAAGACCGTATTGGCATTGCAACCAAGTTTTGCCGCGCTGGCGATATTCATAATCCCGATACCTATTCCGAACGCCGCGTTCGCGAATATTGCGAAGCCAGTCTGCAGAGGCTGGAACGAGAAAGCATTGATTTGTACCAGATCCATTGTCCGCCGCTTTCCGTGATCCGGAATGGAAGCGTATTCGCGGTGCTGGACAAGTTGAAGGAAGAGGGTAAAATAAAGGAATACGGCGTCAGCGTGGAGTCCGTGGAAGAGGGTCTGGCTTGTATGGCTTATCCCGGCGTTCGGGCGCTGCAGGTTATCTTTAATCTATTTCGGCAAAAGCCGGCTGACGAATTGCTGGAGCAGGCAAAGAGCAGAGGCGTGGGCGTTTTGGTCCGGCTGCCGCTGGCAAGCGGATTGTTGACGGGCAAGTTTACTCTGAATACAACCTTCCCGGCCAATGATCACCGTCGCTTTAATGAAAACGGAGAACACTTCAATGTTGGAGAAACGTTCGGCGGGCTTGGTCTGGCAAAAGGCGTGGAGCTGGCGGAGCAGCTGCGGTGGATCGAGGAAGGGCGCGACAATATGACCCGCGCATCGCTTCGTTGGCTGCTGGACCATGATGCCGTAAGCTGCGTCATCCCCGGCTTCAAGACCAGAGAGCAGGTTCGCGACAATTTGGCGGCTCTTCATGTGCCTTCCTTTACGGATGCGGAGCTCGACCGGATAAGAAGCTTTTACAAAGAGCAGGTTCACCCCTATATTCGCGGTTCGTATTAATCGTAACGGCATGGCTGCGTTGCCAAGCTGGTCCGGAAAGGAGGAGCGCCTATGCTCTGGTCTAATCCCCTTGTACAAGTCGGCGCGATCGTGATGCCGCTATTAGGCGGGCTAATGCTCATTGCGCTGCGCATTCGTGCAGGCAAGCAGCCTGCGACGCTGAAGAAAATCGTGATGCCGCCGCTTGGGATGGCTACCGGATTTATGATGTTTGCCTTCCCCGTCACGCATATCCCATGGATGTGGGCGGTATCGGCCTTTGGCACGGGGCTGCTTATTTTCGCATTCCCGCTGGTCGTGACAACCCGCCTTGAAAAAGTGAAGGAAGACATTTATGTAAGGCGCTCCAAGGCTTTTATAGCGATTTTGGCCGTGTTGCTTCTCATCCGATTGCTGCTGCATGGCGTGGCGGAAGACTATATGACCATCCCTCAGACGGGAGCGTTGTTTTTTCTGCTGGCCTTTGGCATGATCGTGCCTTGGCGGCTGGCTATGCTGAGCGATTATTTGAGGCTGTCCGTGCCGCTTCGCGAAGTGGGCGAATAGAATAAAGAATTACGAGGAGTAAATGCAACGCTCCCGCAGTCTGGCATCAATCGCCGGGCTGCGGGAGCGTTTTTGGCTTGAAGCGGATTGCATGGCCAGCCTCAAGGGGCGTTGTGTGGTTGGAACGAACTGTGTCGTCACATACGAAGGCATCAAGAATCGGCGCGGGATTGCAGGCATTGCAGCTGCGAGGCCATCGTCCATACCTTCAACAGCGTTTTTACCAGATGGTAGCCCTGATGAACGATAAGCGCGGCAAGACCCGCCCAAATGAAGGACAAGCTGCTGACTGTTAAGCTGGCCAGCAATCCGATTCCCCACATCGCAAGCGTAAGTCCGGCGTAGGGCAAAAAGCGTTTTAAGGCGTTCCAGAGCGAAGGCCAGATGCCTTCTCCCGTAACCGTTCCGATCTGCATGGCCAAAAACAGGAGGGATAACAGCGCACCCCAGCCCAGCCACAAGGCGGCTCCTGGCAGCAAGGCGGCTGCGGCCTCCGATGCCGAAGCGCTTTGCAGCGCGGCTTGCAGACCGCGTGGGAGGAGCCACCACGAAGGCAGGAGCGCCAGCAGGGTTTGCAGCCAATAAAGCAGCGAAACCGGCAGCCATTTTTTGCGAATTCCCTTCAAAAAGCCGCTTTTCCCGCCGCCCTTCTCCTTTTCGTGCATGGAATAAAGCAGACCGGCATTAAACAAGGGGGTCAGGAGCATGCGCGCGGCGAACAAGCCGCCTAACATCCAGAGATAAGGATGGGCGAGATCCGTTTTGAGCAATTGGAACTGCGCCTCCGCCAGGAAGTGGCTGTTGATGCCGTCCAGTATGCCGGACGAGGCGTTAACCGTTTCGCCGGAGGGCAGGCGCTTCAGTAGGGGCGTCACTACGCCATCAATCACCCGGTAGATAAATAGCCCCCAAAACAACTGATACAAAAAGAGCAGCAATACGAGGTGGAAGTGGCTCAACGCCAGCCGCCAGCCCTGTGCCATAAATGTTTTCATGGATGGTCCTCTCCTTATCGTGCATGATCAATAAGTGCGGTTTCGGTGCCGAAAGACGGAGCTATATAAGTTCAACTAAATAATGTTGGCAGTGGGCTAGGCCGCCGTGAGGAAGGTTCTTCCGATCGCAGTTGTTTCCAGATTTCTTGATTTCATAGGTATAATGTAGAAATCCGGAAACACAAGCGAACGCTTGAAACGTTCTGGAAGAACGTTAATTCGTCAGCATATGCTTTTCTCCAGAACCATCCTTACTTTGGCCTGCTACTGCCGGTTTTTTAGTTGAACTTATATAGCAGCCCAAGCTCTGAAGCTGTTGCATCAGAGGCTACCAGCCTACAAGACCCAGTAGTCCCTGAACCAGCTTCGCAGCGGACAAGCTCCAGCGGATTTGCTTCTCCTTCGGCAGCTCGGCCAGCATAAAGTTGTTGATCAGCTTATTGTCCAGCACATTGGCCTGCTGGGGATCAACCATCACCCATTCCAGCGGATAAGGAGACGTTTCGGTATATTGCACGTGGGTGTCCAAGCCATCCCATTCCTTTGAAATCAAGGTGCCGTCGCTGAATTTAAACTGGATTGGAATAGGGCCGGCAATGCCGCCGTTGCGTTTGATCAGCACTTTGGATTCATACAACTTATTGTCTTGTCCCCCGACGGAGCGGGTGGTTGCCAGTTCCACGCTAAAGTCGGCCATTTGGCTGCCATAAATATATTGATTGAAATAATCGCTCCACTTTGCTTTTGTGATATTTTCGATGACGCGCTGGAAATCGCCGGTTGTCGGATGTTTGAACTTGTATTTTTGAAAGTAGGTCCGCATAATTTTCGCCATTGTGCGTTCGCCGACTTTATTTTCAATGTCCAGCAAAACCAGCTTGGCGCGCATGTAGACATTTTCGGCGTACTGGCGATGGTTGCTGTAATGCCAGGACGGAAGCTTCAGCGGCGCGGGGTCAGTCATATAGCTGGCCTCCAGGCGCAGATTGGGGCTTGCCCCGTATGCTTCCTCCATCACTTTGTCCTCTGCGTAGGACGTAAAGCCTTCATCCAGCCAAGCCTCCTCGAATTCGTTGGAGGCGACCATGCCGTACCAGTATTGGTGGCCGATCTCATGCACGACCGTACGCTCCAGCTCGTAGCCCGGAGAAGCTTTTTCCGCCGAAAAAGCCGTCACAAGCGTTGGATACTCCATGCCTCCTGCCCCTCCTGCGCCAGCGGGCGGCACCACGATGGACAATGTATTGTACGGGTAAGCGCCGTACCACTTGGCGTAGCTGCCCAGCGCCGATTTGGCGGCATGCATATAACGGTCGCTCAAATCCGCATGGGCGGGATCCAGGTATAGCTTGATGCGTACGCCGGGCACTCCTTTATCCGAAAAGGCTTCTTCCTTGTAAATAAAATTCGGCGATGCGGCCCAGGCGAAGTCGTGGACATCCTCCGCGTAGAATTGAAAGGATTTGTAGCCGTTTGCGGCAGCGGCGGGTTTGGTTTGAAACCCGGTTGCGGCCACGGTATACGCCTCCGGTACCGAAATGCGCACGCTGTAGATGCCAAAATCGCTGTAAAACTCGGAGTTGCCATGATATTGATGGACGTTCCAGCCCTCCGTCACGCGTCCACGGGTTCCGGCTGTTTCGTATACGGCAAGCTTGGGGAACCATTGCCCTGCCATAACAAAATCGTCGTAATAGCCCATCCGCGCAAAAACTTGCGGCAGCTTCACCTCAAAACCCATCTTCAAGGTGACCGATTCGCCGGGGGCCACAGGTTCGATCAAACGCAGCCTCACCAGTGTAAAGTCGTGCACATTGCCGTCATCGGGCTGAAGAGGCTGAAGTCGCGGCAGCAGACTTGCGCCGCTTTCCGTTTGCAGAGACAGCAGCTCCATGTGGCCTTGTCCCGCCGGCGTAGCCTTGTCCCCTCTGAGCTTTCCGCCGGATTCCGTCATAAAGGTTGTTTTGGACGACTGAAAGGCGTTGGGGTACAGGTGAAAATACAGCTCGGACACCGGTTTTTTTCCTGGATTTGTCCAGGTGACGTCTTGCGTGCCGTCCAGATGCTTGCCGTCTTCGCGCAGGGTGACTTGAATATGGTATTCGGCCACTCGTTTGCTAAGCGCTTCCGGCAGCGGGGGCGGAACTTGGTCGGGCTGCTGCGAACCTCCCGGAGCGGAGGGCTCCGAAACGACAGGCGTTATTTCGGCCGGAGTTTGAACGGCCGGCGCAAGCGCGTATGTATATTGGGACTGCCAGGCAAAGCCAAAGTCGTTTTGCGCTGAGATGATGGTGACTGATACGATGAGCAAACCGAATAAAAAGCGTTTTATATAGCGTGGAGTCATTACCGTTTCCCTCCCGTTGACAAGCATCTACAGCATGTATATGTTTGCTTTTCCAGGATTATTAGCTAAAATGGAATTATTGTACGGGAAGGTGGGAACTGCGGTGACAAACGAAAGCAATGAACCGGCAAAGCCGGAAGTGAAGGAAAAAAAGTCGCTGTCGCTCAATGTGGTGAGCGGCAAGAAACATAAAGGCTTCGGGGCAGGCTCCATCGATCTCAGCGACGTGGCTTGCGTCATGATTGATGAAGGCGTGGCTTACATTGATGTTGGCATTATGCATGCCAAGAGCAAAGTGGAGCGCGGCATTCGTTTTTCTCCCAACAAGGAGGATGTGCCGAGTGGCCGCCCTTGCTGGATCGTTTGGGTAGCTGTTGACCGCAATGAAGAGGGTGCCTTTTATGCAGGCGCAACCTCTTGCGAGATGCTGGTGGATACCGAGGCGAAGCGCGGGTGGAAAATACTCGCCGATCACGTCAATCGTTTGGATTATGCCATTAAACGCCGGTTTATGCTGGACAATATCGGGGAAACGGAAAAAGCGGCTCTCCGCAAGCTGTTGATTGAGCATAACGCGGAGTGGTGGGACCGTTCGCCTGACGAGTTAAAGCAGCTTCTGAGCTAAAGTTCTTAAAGCTCCTGTGATGCGGCATGAGCCATTTCTGAAATTCACAAGCGGCGCGGAACGTTATCCATGTAAAACAAAGCCGCCCGCCATCAAAAAAACAGCCTTCTCGCCGATTACCGGTGAGGAGGCTGTTTTACATGTAGTCCATGGCCGCGCTAGCCTTTGCCTGGTTCGCACAATCCTTTGCTGAATTGCGCGAACCATTGCCATAGTAGGCAACGTCTGTTATCACAAGGGGCAAGGCCTGTTAAGGATTCTTTTGCAGCATGCGGACCAGCAGGGTTGCGGCTTCCGCGCGAGTGGAGGTTGCCTCCGGCGCAAAGCGGTTGCCGGAACGGCCTTGCAGCAGCCCTTCGACAGTCAACGCGTCAACTGCGCCAATTGCCCATGCCGGAATGCTTGATTTGTCCGAATAGCTGCTTGGCTCGCTTGAACCGAGGGGCAGCTCAAGCGCCTTCGCGATCATCACGGCCATCTCCGAACGGTTAATGCTTGCGGAAGGCCGGAAGGTGCCGTCGGGATACCCGCCGACAATGCCTTGTGCGGCCGCCTTCGCGATCGCTTCCTTGGCCCAATCCGGAATAGTGGATTGATCGCTGAAGGTTGAAGCGGCAGCGCCGGCTTCGGTCTTCAGGGCGCCAATCAGCATCACGGCGAATTCGGCGCGCGTAACCTTGTTATCCGGTCTGAATGTACCGTCGCCATAGCCGTTAATAAAGCCGGCGGAAACGGCTGCCGCAATATTTGCTTGTGCCCAGTGTCCTGAAATATCTCCGAAGGACGGAGCGGGCTCCTGCTGTTGGGATACGGCAAAAACGGAAAATTTGGTGAAGTGGTCGGTTTCAACGGAAATGGTAGATCCGCTGACAGTGCCGCCCATTTCGATCCATTGCTTCAGAAGCTCGTCATAATAGAAGATGGACGCTTTTTCTCCTTCGCCAAGCAGCGATGGATTAAAAGTAAGCGTAAGCGTGACAGGCTTCAGGAATTTGCCTTCCGTATTTTTGGTTACCTCATAGGAAGAGGACAGGAATGTTCCCGGACCTTGACTCCATTCACCGCTGCCGGCCAGCTTCTCAATGATAAGACGGATAGTTGCTTCCAGCGCTCCTTGCGGAACTTGGACCGTTATCTCGCTGCCGAGGCTTAATGTTCCGCCGCTTGCAGGATTGATATAGGCTTCCGTTTGGCCGGACGGGATGATAACCCCTGCGCCGCTGCCATTAGACGGAGCTGAAAGCGTTGTGAAGGTGCCCGTTAATCCTTCGCTCTCCAGACCGCTGCTGTCGATCGCCTTGACGACAAAGCTATAGGCAGTGCCCGGAGACAGCTGGCTTACGACATAAGAGTTGGTAGCAGACGATACCCGCGCCAGCGGTGTGTCTTCCCCGGCGGCATAAATAACGTACTCTGACAGACGAACATTATCGTAAGCGGTTGGCCATTTCAGCGTCAGGCTGGTGGACGAGGAAACGTCGGCTTCAAGCAGGCTTCCCGGCGGCCAGGTAGGCGCTTCGGTTTCTTCCACGGTAATATCCTGAGTGCCTACCGTTTCAAACCAGCCTTTCATCGTATTAAAATCGTTGGAAAATGCCAGAGAAAGCATCAGCATAATCCGTGCGTGCTGCGGGTTCAGGTTATCGCCGGCAATGATGCCGTTCCCTCCGCCATAGATGGAGCCGGAGCCCGTTCGCGTAGTTGAAACAAAGGTTACGCCTTGTTTAATGGCTTCCGTACGAGCCGCGCTCATCTTGGAGGAAATTCCCCCGGCGCCGGTGCCCGCCGTCACGATGCCTTTGGCTCCATCCTGCACCAGCGCGCGGATCGCGCCGCCTCCTGCTTCCTGATAGTTGTAGACGATATCAACGATCGGAAGCTGATCCCGTGATATTTTCCTCAAATCAAATGGCGTTGCCCAGCTTTCTTGCCCTGCTTTGAGCGCTCTTGCGTTCAGCCGGTACATACGAACCGCCGGGTCATCCACATAGCCCAGCGCCCCAAACATCGGCGTTTCAAAAGTATCCATTCGATGCGAGTTGGATTTGGTCACTTCTCTAGCGGCATGGATGACGTCATTCAGCATGACGACAGTGCCGTACCATTTGGTTTTGTTGCTGCTCGCCACCTTGATGGCCTGGTACAGGTTAGCCGGTCCGTCGGTGCCAATGACATCCCATGGTCGCATGGCTCCCGTTACAACAACCGGTTTTTCGCTGCGGACAGTCAAGTCGAGGAAGTAGGCGATTTCCTCCATCGTGTCGGTGCCCGTGGTGACCACGGCGCTATCGTAAATCTCCAGCGCTGCGTCGACGGCAAGGGACAAATCGTAGAGTTCCTTCATTGTATAACCGCCTGAACCTTTGTTGCCGAATTGATAGGAGGCGACATCGGCCGTTTTGTGAAGGGGCAGCTGAGCGATCAGATCCGCCATAGGATACGTTCCGGCGGAATAACTTTGGAAATTGGTTTTGTCGCCGTTTCTTGCAGCTCCCGCGAGCGTGCCGCCTGTTGCTACCACAATGACATTCGGAAGCGGCGAATCGATATGCGCTTCACTCAAAGGCGGAATGTCAAACGTAGGCAGAACGATTGCTTCTGTCTCGGCCTGTGCCCGGATGGCTGTAACCGATAGAAGCGCAGCCATCATAGCCATGATCAGGAGCGGGGCAAGCAGCCGGTTCCAACGGGTTTGTCTGGATTGCATGGTCATTACGGCATACCTCCCTCTTCTTCCATTATGGCACTGCTACAGGTTCCTCGGCTGCTGGCTCGCTGGCTGTGGGTTCATTTGTTTCCGGAGATGTCGCAGGCTCACTTGCTTCCGGAGATACAGTCGGCTCCGTTGCTGGAGACGGTTCGATTTCCCCGCTGCCAGGAGTTGGCTCCGGTGAAGGCAGTTCGGCCGGTTCTTCGGCTGCCGATGCTTCTACGGATGCGGAGAGCACCGTATTTTCGTCAACGGAAATTTCAACGTCTTGTGTGCCAAAAGTGGAGAACCAGCCGCGCATTGTCGGAACATCGTTGGTGAATGCCAAGGACAGAAGCAGCAGCATTCTTGCGTGCTGGGCATTCAGATTATCGCCGGCAATCGTATTTCCGCTGCCGCTATAAATCGTGCCGGAGCCGGTCCGGGTGGTGGAGACGAATACGACGCCGTGATCCCGGATGGCATTGGTCCGTGCAGTGCCCATTGCTGAGGAAATGCCGCCTGCGCCTGTGCCTGCGGTTACGATGCCTTTGGCTCCATCTTCGACAAAACCGCGGATTGCGCCGCCGCCGGCTTCCTGGTAGTTATAAGCGATTTCTACGATAGGCAAGCTGTCCTTGGAAATAGTTCTCAGATCGAAAGGAGAAGCCCAATCCGGCTTGCCAGCTTTCAGAGCTCTGGCTGGAGCGCGGTAAATGCGGACGGCAGGATCATCGACGTAACCAAGCGCGCCAAACATCGGCGTGTCGAATGTATCCATCCGGTGCGAGTTGGATTTGGTTACTTCGCGAGCTGCATAGATAACATCGTTCAGCATCACGACGGTGCCAAACCATTTGGTTTTGTTGCTGCCTGCGACTTTAATGGCCTGGTAGAGGTTGGCGGGGCCGTCCGTACCGATAACGTCCCACGGCCGCATAGCTCCGGTCACGACAACCGGTTTTTCGCTGCGAACCGTCAAATCGAGGAAATAAGCGATTTCCTCCATCGTGTCGGTGCCGGTTGTAACGACTGCGCTGTCGTAAATTTCAAGCGCGGCGTCTACGGCCAGCGACAAATCGTACAGGTCCTTAATGGTATAACCTCCGGATCCTTTATTGCCGAATTGATAGGAAGAAACATCGGCCGTTTTGTGGACGGGGAGTTGAGCAATCAAATCCGCCATGGGATAAGTGCCGGCGGAGTAGCTTTGAAAATTGGTTTTGTCGCCGTTCCTTGCGGCTCCTGCAAGCGTACCGCCAGTGGCGACAACAATAACATTAGGCAGTGGGGAGTTCTGATGTTCTGCGGAAAGCGCCGGGATGTTAAACGAGGGAAGCTCTACGCCCTCAGCGGCATTTACGAGTCCCCGCACGGCAAGCGTGCTAACCGATGCCGCAACCAGCGACAATGCCAAAATAAAAAACATCATTTTCTTCGTAGCAAACTTTCCAATTTTCTGTGTCATATAAACTCTCCCTACGTGTAATTTAAACAATGAAACTTAAAATCTATTGTACAAAGTGTAATATAATATGACAAATGAATAACATGCGCGAAAAACAAGTATTTAAGCGTATACATATGAATTTATCCTCGAAATCCTCGTTATATCTCTCTGTAGATTAATATTTTCGGTGAATATTATGATTCAATAGGGGTTTATAGAGCGAATGTAACGATATTTATCAAAAGTATGCTTTTATATGCGAATAGTATTAGACAATCTAGCACTTTGAATATATGACATTATTCTAACGTTATTCTGCTGTGAAAAAGGATGCAGGACCTCTCAATATCGATTGCAATTGCGCTAAAATAGAGAAGGATAATTATTTTTGGGAAAAGTGCAGGGTTTAGCGGAGTGGAGTGCGTCTATATAACTGGAAGGGAGGGGAACCGCATTTTTGATGAGGCATGGATTCGGTCGGTGAATGATGGCGGACCGGAGCATTATCGGCCGTTTGTTAAGGCCTATGGCACGTACATATATAGAACCGTCTACGCTGTGCTGCAATCGCCGCATGATGCTGAGGATGTGACGCAGGAAGTGCTGCTTCAAATTTACCGTTCCCTCCCGAGTTATCGAATGGACGGATGGAAAGCGTGGATCACGCGAATTGCCGTCAATAAGGCGATCGATTACAAAAGAAGCCGGGCGAGGAAGCCGGAGCATCTGGTCGAGTCTCAGACATTATTGGAGCAGCAAGTTGCCGGGGCCGGGGCGGCTGAGGGGATGTTGGATGCTTCTCCTTCTCCGGCGGCTGAAGACATCGCGCTTCGGCACGAGGAACGCCAAGTATTGCTGGAGCATGTTAATGCATTGCCTCCCAAATATAGAGAGGTTGTCTCCGCGTTTTATCTGGATAATAAAAGCTATGAGCAAATTGCGACGGAAACGGGACTTGAGCGGAAAAGCGTGGAGTCTCGGCTGTACAGGGCAAGGGACTGGATGAAAAAGCATTGGCGGAAGGAGGATTTTGAATGAGAGAAAACAGGTGCATCCATATGACGAAGGAGCAACTGCGGGCTTATGCCGGAGGCGGAATAGGGCTGGCGGAGAGGGCTGCGACGGAGGAGAAGCTTGCGGTATGCGAGCGATGCCTGGAAATGTGGATAGAGGTTATGGAAAACTCTGAGTCGCTGCCGGAGCAAGCTGCAGGATATCCCGATATGGCCCAGCTGGAAGATCGGGTCATCGGCAAGCTGATGGAGGAGCGCTTGTCTCAGGCTGATCCTCAAGCCGCATTGCTGCGAGGGGATTGTGCAACTGGAGAAAGGCGCGAAGGGGATGGGGGTCAGAGAGTCCCTTTGAAGGCGCCTCGGAAGACTCGTTCCCGGTTTTCGCTGTTGCAAAATCCAATTGCCCAATATGGGATTGCGGCATCCATTACCTTGCTGCTTATGACCTCCGGCATTCTGGGAGGGGTGGCCGGGGAATTGGTCAAACTGGACGAAATCCGGCAGGAGGAAATGCCGTATCTCGCTGATAAGTCCCGAACAATGGAACCTACCTGGTCAGAGAGGATGATCACCCGCGCGGGAGCGTGGCTGGACGACCTGCAGCAGACCAGATTCAAATAAAAGGGTGGAGAAAGGAAGATTTCTGTGAATAAAAATCCGTTGGTTGCGTTTATGCTTGCATTTATTCCAGGCGTGGGACATGCGTATTTAGGGCGGTATATTCGCTTTATTGTGTATGCGGGAGGTTTCTTCGGCCCGATTGCCCTGCTTATGTTTTTTACTTTGGTGGACGGATACGCAGATGGCGATTCGGCGGTTGCGGCGCTGTTGATATCCGCTTTCGTTGGCTTGATCAATATGATTGATATGGTCATTACTCTGTTGAGGGGCAAGGCGATTGGCAGCTATCGCCCTGCGCCTCCTTATCCCGCCAGACCTGGCGAATATGGATACGGCGGCGGGTATCAGAACGGGCCGCGAGAATTGAATGACGTCCCCGCGGGTTCGGCATTTCATGGCGGCCCCTCCGGCAATCCGTATGACGTGCAGCGGCAGCAAGAGAAAACCCGCACCATTTTGTTGTCCATCATTCCCGGCTTAGGCCACATGAGCATGGGTTTGATGCAGCGTGGCATCACTTTTCTGATTTCGAGCATCGGATTGTTTGCGATTATCATTTTTTTGAGCGCCGTTATGAACTCCGGAGCGATTTTGACCTTTTTGCTGGCGCTGCCCGTTATTTGGGTGTACGGCATGTTCGATGCGGTCAGCCTTCTGGACGCCAGGCATCAGGGGAAGGATGTGCAGGACAAATCCCTTTTTGAAGGAATCGAGTCCCACATTGCCTCCGGCACCAAAAACAAAGTATTGACCATTGCGTTGGCTATTTTCCCGGGAGCGGGACATTTGTACCTTGGATTGCAAAAAAGAGGGCTTCAGCTGATGGCCGTTTTTCTGCTGGGGATCTATATCATGGATACGCTGAGACTGTCGCTGTTCCTCTTTTTGCTGCCGCTATTCTGGTGTTTTGCCCTATTCGACGCAATATCGCAAATTTCCAAATATGAACGGGGAGCGCTTGTTGACGAGCCGTTTCTGCCGGTATTTGTCCCGTATCAAAGATGGATTGGCGCCGCCTTGTTTTTGGTGGGTGTGTACTTTCTGTTTGATCGGATCGTCATGAATGTCATCGGAGATTATTGGCCGTTTATCGCTAGACAATATCAAATGTACAAATATATGCTGCCAACGGCGATTATCGCGTTTATTATGATCCTGTTGGGCATGAGGCTGGCTTTTGGAAGCAAAAGCATCTTGGCCATCGGCAAACCGCCACGGCCTGAGCAGGATTCCGAAAAACGGGGAGGTGCTTCGTCTTGAGTATCAATAACGTGATGTCTCCGCTGCCCCAGGGGGGAGAGGCGGAGACTGGACAGTCCCTTCATGCTCGCCGGACATGGCGGGTAGGCTCCTTGTCGATGGGCATTACGCTTATGCTGATTGGTGCGGCGTTTGCTGTATCGTTATGGCAAGAGGCGGAGGTTTATCAATTGCTGCTGTGGGTCGCCCCGGTTGTATTCATCCTGCTGGGGGCAGAGCTTCTCCTCTACCTGGCATTGTCCGGCAAAAGAGAAACGGTGGTTCGTTATGATTGGTTAAGCGTGTTGTTTGTTGGCTTGATCGGCACGGCTAGTCTTGTCCTGGCTTTATTGATGTCATCGGGCGTGTTTAATGAGCTGCAGCGAAATTTGAATATGACTCAGCGGACTGTCTTTGTTGAATCGGATACGCTGGAGGTTCCCGGCGCGGTGAAGAAGATTGTGCTGCAATCTTCAATTGCGATTGCCATAAACGAAACAGATGCAAACGAAGTCAAGCTGATGGGTCAAATTCGTTATTGGTCGCCCGACAAACCGGAAGCTGTAAAGCGGGATTTGATGAACAGCTATGTAGTGGGCGAAACGCTGTTTTTGATTATCGGCGATCTGGACCGCAGGGAAAACGCCATCGCCCCGGAATATGCCCGATATTCGGAGTTGATGCTGGCTTTGCCGCGCGGGCTGGAGATTGAGGAACGGTGAGGAAGGCTAGTGAAGATGGCTGGTGAGGTCACGCAACAAAGTTGGAGTGGAAATGAAAACATTTCCCTCCAACCATATCGTTGCCTTCATCCAACTGCTTTGTGTTTACAGGCATTAACCGGGGTTTTGTTCGGGACTATTGAATAGTCCTTTTTTTGTGTTTGACGACTGACGTGGCCTAACGCGCTTGTGCCGTTGTTTTTTGGATCACGGCCTCAATTGGCGCAAGAATGCGATAGTGGCCGTGCTCGGGAAGATAACCCAATTTGCGGTTAATGCTTAGAATGGGTTCGTTGAGGGAGTCGTTATCCGTGCGGATATAGGCGGCTTTTCGCTCAATCCCAAGCTCGATCGCTTTTAGTTTTAGCGCTTGAGCGATTTTTTTGCCTCTGTAATCCTTGTGGACGGTTGTGTATTCATGATAAAGTCCGTTGGTGTCCTCGTTGAAAATCACGTTAGTATAACCCGCAAAACGGTCTCCGTCAACGGCGATGAGCACCAGCTCCGGTGTAAACCCGCTAACTTCCAGATACCATTTGCGCCAGCTGTCATAGTCCGGAACGGTTCCCAAATAACCGGGAATGTCAGGCATTGTTCCGATAGAAAGCTGAAACAGCTTTTGCAGGCTGGCTTCGTCTGCAAGCTCTGCTATAGTTTTGATGACCAAACCTGAAGGGGCGAGAAGTTCTTCAGGACCAGGGTGGAGACTCGTCTGACCTGCGTCCAATGTAAGAACGGACTGAAAGGTATGGCGTTCGATGACAAATCCGCGGTTTTCGGCAAAACGCAAGTAATCAGGCTGGTTATCCCATAAAACCGTGAGCAATGCCGATGCTCCAATCCCTTGCCCCCATTCCAGCGCATGCGCCAGCAGCAGGCTGCCGATCCCCTGATTTCGATGCCCGGTGTCGACAATCAAGGTGTTGCAGATATAGCCGGGTTCGGTCCATGGAGCTCTCCAACTGTTGAGATAACCAACTACATCCCCTTCATCCGTAACGGCCACCCGTCTAGAACGGTCATAACCCGCGAGCAGGCCTTTTTCGTCTTTCCACGTATGTCCGGTTTCATACATTTTGGCATCTTCCGCCTCCAGCTGCGCCGCCGTAACGGGCTCCGGGCTGTCCTGGTTCAGCAGCTGAGCCAGCGATTCATAATCGCCGGGCAATTCCAGTTCCCTTAAATGAAATGTCATTGCTTGAATCCTCCCATAATTCGTTTAAGTGTTGCTTCAAGTATGACAGGCGCAGACGGGAGGCGATAGGGGCCAATTCGGCTATAACTGAACAGTTGGCGCGGGAGAAGGCGGGTGGAAAGTGCTTTGCGGACGAAAGCGCAAAAAGGCCGTACCGAATTGCCGGTACGGCCTTAAAGCAGGTATTTATTAAACGGCTACTGCGTTGTAGGTCATGATCCAGATAGAACCCGCAACGATAGTCAGCAGGATAACAAGGCCCAGAATAAGCGATGTCAGATTGTAGCGCGGTTTCTTTTCTTCGCGCAGATGCATGAAGAACAACAGCTGTACGGCGAATTGAAGCACGGCGGCAATCAGGATAATGACGGTATTCGTCTTTTTGTCGAACATCTCATTCATGACAACCACCAGAGGAATGATGGTCAAGACGATCGAAAGAACAAAACCGATGATATAAGATTTCAGAGAGCCGTGGCTTTCGCCATGTTCTCCATGCCCGTCATGGGCTTGGTTGTGGTTGGCCATCTTACATCACCCCCATCAGATAAACAATCGTAAATACAAAGATCCAAACAACGTCCAGGAAGTGCCAGTACAAGCTGACGATATTCACTTTACGTTTTGTAACCGGCGTAATGCCGCGTTTGGCAAGCTGGATAATCAATGCTGTCATCCAGACAAGACCGACCGATACGTGGAGTCCGTGCGTCCCGACCAGCGTAAAGAATGCAGACCAATAAGCGCTAGTGCCGATATTGGCACCTTCATGCACGAGGTGAATAAACTCGTTGACCTCCAGGTAGATAAAGGAAGCGCCAAGCAGAAGGGTAACGATCAGCCAGCCGATCAGGCCGCTTTTGTTGCCCTTGTTCATCGACAGAAGCGCAAGGCCGCTTGTGAAGCTGCTTGTCAACAGGATAAAAGTTGAAGCGATGATGCCTGGAAGTTCAATCAGATCGCTTCCTGTAGGTCCTCCGGCTGTGTTAAACCGGAGAACAACGAAGGTGGCGAACAGGACGCCGAACAAAATAACGTCGGTAATTAGAAACAGCCAAAAGCCAAATGTTTTTAGTTCTTCTTGATCATGATGACCATGATCGTGATGTCCGCCGTGATGATCGCTGTGGCCACCGTGTCCGCCTGCGGCGGGGCTGCCGTGCGCGACGGCGAGTTTATGCTTTTTCTGTGCCATTAGTGTGCCCCCCTTGCCGCGGCTTCCGTACGTTCAATTTCGTCAACCGGAATGTAATAGTCGGTATTATAGGTAAACGAGCGGACGAGCATACAGATGACAACGCCGATCAAGCCGGGAATAATCATCCATTTCCAATCCCACACAAACCCGAAGCCTGCAATGAACCAGAAGGTTGACATTACAAACGGTACGCCGGAATTGCGCGGCATGTGGATTGGCTCCAAAGGAGCTTGATCCGCTTTGGCAACATGCGGAAGCTCTGGCTCGCCTTTGCGGCGGCGTTCCTTCTTCTCCCACCACTCATCACGGGTAGTGACGATAGGCGTGCGGGCGAAGTTGTACATTGGAGCCGGAGATGGAATCGACCACTCCAAAGATCTGCCGTCCCATGTGTCGCCTGTTGGCTCTTTTTTGTAGAACCGGATGCTATGAGCGATCTGCCATACCTGGAACAGGAAGGCGATGCCCATCAGGAATGCGCCAACCGTGGATACCACGTTAAGCGGCTGCCATCCCATGTCAAAGTTGTATTCGTTGAAGCGGCGCGTCATGCCCATGAAGCCGAGCGCGTATTGTGGCATAAAGCACACATAGAAACCAATGTTCCAGAACCAGAAAGCCCATTTGCCCAAGCCTTCATGCAGCTTGAAGCCGAACATTTTTGGCCACCAGTAGTAGAGACCTGCGAAAAATCCGAATACTACGCCGCCGATTAGAACCTGGTGGAAGTGGGCGATCAGGAAGTAGCTGTTGTGGAACTGGAAGTCAGCAGGAGCAACGGACAACATAACGCCCGTCATACCTCCGACAACAAAACAAGGGATAAAGGCAACCGTCCACATCATCGGGGTTGGGAAGCTAATCTTGCCCCGATACATGGTGAATAGCCAGTTAAATACTTTAACGCCCGTCGGTATTGCGATAATCATCGTCGACACAGCGAAAAATGCGTTGACGTTAGCTCCGGAGCCCATCGTGAAGAAGTGGTGAGCCCAGGTGAAGAAGGACACGATACTAATTGACATAAGGGCAAATACCATCGAGCTGTATCCAAACAATCTTTTCTTTGCGAAGGTCGATACGACCTCGGAGAAAATGCCGAATGCCGGCAAAATAACGATATAAACCTCGGGATGTCCCCACATCCAGATCAGGTTGATATACATCATCGGGTTGCCGCCGCCGTCCAAGGTGAAGAAGTGCGCTCCTACATAACGGTCAAGGAACAGCAGGAACAGCGTAACGGTCAAGATAGGGAACGCCAGAATGATGGTCAAGCTGGAAGACAACACGGACCAGGTGAACATTGGCATTTTCATCAGCTTCATGCCTGGCGCGCGCATTTTCAGAATCGTTACGATAAAGTTAATGCCTGTAGCTAGCGAGCCCATACCGGAGATCTGAATACCCCAGATATAGAAGTCTTGGCCTAAGCCGGGGCTTCCGGAAAGCTCTGAAAGCGGCGGATACGCCAGCCAGCCTGCGTCCGGCGAACCGCCGATAACGAAGGACAGGTTGAACAACATGGCTCCGAAGAAAAACATCCAGAAGCTCAGGGAGTTCAGGAACGGGAATGCAACGTCTCGGGCGCCGATCTGAAGCGGCACAACGATGTTGAACAAACCGAACATCAGCGGCATCGCCATAAACAGGATCATGATAACGCCGTGCGTTGTGAATATCTGGTTGTAATGCTCTGCGGTCAGAAACTCAAGCTGCGGCGCAGCAAGCTGCGTACGCATAAGGAGGGCGTCTACGCCGCCCCGGAACAACATGAGTATGGAACAGAGAATATACATGATGCCGATACGTTTGTGATCAACGGATGTCAACCACTCCGTCCATAACCAACGCCATTTTTTGAAATAGGTCAAAACCAATACAACGGCAACAAGCGTTAAGCCGATGGATACTTGTGCTCCGAGGATGAGGGGGTCGCCCGTCACAAAAAACTCGGAAGAGAATTCCTTGATTTTATCCCACATGATGGAATCTCCTTTCGTGAGCGGTAACCTTAATGCCCCGCATGCTCGTTTTGAATTAGATTAGTGTTGAATGCGGTCTGAGAAGATTCCGTTTTTGAATCGTGGGCCGAAGCGCCGTGATGCTCGTGGCCTCCGCCGCCTTCCTCAACATATTGCGTTACGATTTTGTCGAACAATCCTTCAGGGAAGCTGGAGAACAGTTGAACGTCGGAACGGCCTGGGTCGGTCAGTGATTCATAACCGTCCATTGTCAAAGCAGGAGAATCCCCTTTGATATCGCTAACCCATTTGTCGTACTCCTCTTGCGAAACAGCGTCCGCTGTAAAGGTCATTTGAGCAAAGTCCTTGCCGTTAAAGTTCGCTCCGCTGCCATAGTAGCTGCCTTGCTCGTCGGCTTGCAGGTACAAGGTCATTGCCATGCCGGACATAGAGTAGAGCTGTCCGCCCAGCTGCGGAATCCAGAAGGAATTCATTGCCGTATCCGCTGTCAATTGGAAACGGATTGGTACCCCTTCAGGAAATTTAATGTAGTTCACCGTAGCAATGTCCTCGTCCGGATAAGTGAACAGCCACTTCCAGTCCATCGACGTTGCCTGAATCGTAATAGGTTGCTTTTCGGATTCAATTGGTCTTGATGGCTCCAGCAAATAAGTGTAATTTACGGTTACCACGCCAATGATTCCGATAATGACAATCGGGATCGCCCACCAAGTCACTTCAAGCTTGGTGCTGTGCTCCCAATGCGGCTGGTACGATGCTTTTCTGTTTGGGCGGTCGCGATAGCGCCAAACGATGACAGCCGTAAGAATCAGGACCGGGACGATGATAATGGCGCAAAGCAGCGTTGTAATGATAATCAACTCTTTTTGCGACTGTCCGATTGGGCCCTTGGGATCCAGCACGATGTATTGCTCGCTGCTGCAACCCGATAGCGCGAATGCCATTGTGAGAAAAAGCACGGTCGCGAGCATTCGGTAATAACGTCTCATCAAGGTTTCACTCCTCAGATTATTCCTCATTTAAAGTTAGCTTATGATAAAGATAACAGATTCAAACGTTCGTGACTGCTAGGTTAACAATAACGTAAATAAATATTCGGTAATTCGTCATATCTCAGTCACCTGTTCGACATATCATCGGCATTTTGTCCATTTTAAATTTGAATTGATACATATCCTGCCAAAATTTCTGTTGGAATGTTCACATTTCGGCTTCCGCCAGCGGTTGGAACAACACAAACGTTCACTGTACATTTTGACACAAACGAAGAAAAAGCCCGCCTAATCTTCAATTGAAGATCGGGCGGGCTTGATTATTCGGCGGACGATTTTGTCAAGAAACGAGCTCCTCATCATGGGGGGGAGAGGTTTTGTTCTCTCCGTGGGTTCCCATGCGGGCGTGAACTAGGCCGATGGCCGTACCAATGACATAAATGTGGACGCTTCCGATCAGGAAGCCTATGCCAACCATCAGTCCGATGTTTTGATCGCTGAAATGGCTTAAGTTGATAAGGGAGAGCAGAACGCCAATGCCTAAAATAAACCAAGCCATCGCCGTCATAAAGTTAACTAGACGTTTAACGTCCGGCTTTACCGTCTTTAGGTGATTCATGCTTGCTGTTTTTGTCGTCATATCGAACACTCCCAAATAAGTTGTAAGTGCTTTCTTAACTACACTATATCATATCTTATGCAGAATGTTCAAATAAATTTCACAATTCGTTTGAAATTTGGACAAAAAGATGCGGAAAATGATATTGCCAAGATGTTGCGCAGTCCTTTGTGACATTCGCTACACTTTTGCCCCCGCCTTATGCTTTACTTAACCCGTCTTCTTTTCATTGAACCAAACAGTCGAACATTTCCGTTAATGGGTCCACCAATTTTTAAGGTCGTTCCACCATGATGTTTTTTTGCGAGCTTTTTCATTAGAGCGGGTCTGCTGTTCAAGGATAGTTTCCTCGCCAGAGTTGTCCTCCGCATCGCCGTTGCCGCAAATCTCTGTAGGTTCTGTACCCGCAAGGAAGGTTTCCAATCTTCTTTCCCCGCAGTTTGCTGCAGCAAGGCGGCCAGTGGAAGGTTCAATGTAGATGGTGCTTACGCCTTCCGGCACCGTAAACATTTTTGGTGGAACGGCGCTTAAAGCTCCCTCCATAAATCCTGCAAAGATTGGTGCCGCCCGATGGGCCTCCGCAAGCGTAAGCTTTCTGTTTTTGTCATGACCAACCCATACGGCCGCAGATAATTCCGGCGTATAACCGACGAGCCACCCGTCGTAATCCGTTGTGCCGGTTTTTCCTGCGATAGGACGCTTTATAATAGAAGAAACACGATTGGCGGTTCCTCCCTGATCAAAAACGCTTTCCAGCAGACTTGTCATCACATAGGCTTCCGCCGGGGTGATCGGCTGGTCCATAACAGGTCTGGACTCATACAGCACTTCCCCTTTTCGATCCTCAATGCGCAGAATGGAAACCGGCTCCACGCGGAATCCGCCGCTTGCAAATACGCTGTAGGCTGAAGCCATTTCAAACGGGCTAACGGGCGAAGAACCCAGCGCAAGCGATGGCACCGCGTCCAGCGGGCTGCTTATCCCCAATCCTTTTGCGGTTTGTATCACCTTGTCCGCGCCAACCGTCATTAGTGTGTTGACGGCATAAATATTATCGGAGCTGCTGATGGCTTTTCGCATATCAATATAATCGTTGGCGTATTTATCGCCGTAATTACGGGGTTCATAGCTTTTGCGCCCTTCATCGTAGGTGAAGACGGTTGGTTCGCTGCGGAACTGTGTGACGGGCGTCATATAGCCGCTCCTCAGAGCTGTCAAATACAGCAAAGGCTTAAAGGCGGAACCGGGCTGGCGAGTACGGGCAAATACCCGATTATACTGATTGCTGCGGTAATCCCGTCCTCCGACCATCGCCTTTACGTAACCGTTGCGGGGATCGATCGCCACCAGCGCGGCTTGCTGCTCCGAATCGCCCGGAATTCCGCGTTTGATGGCATCCTCCGCCGCATTCTGAATGTTCTGGTCCAGCGTCGTATAGATTGTAATACCGCCTTCGTTCAACACGGACGGCTCTATTCCGATTTCATCCAGGGCGAGATGGCGAATGTAATCCCGGAAATAAGGGGCGAAACCTTCCGGTTCCCCGGAGTCGAGCGGCTTGAGATCAAGCACCTCGCGATAAGCGTCCTCCGCTTGTTCCTTTGTAATAAAACCGCCCTCGGTCATCGACTCCAAAATAAGATATTGGCGGTCCTTGGCGTTTTTCATATCCATATAGGGTGAATAATATTTCGGCCCTTTCGGGATGCCGGCGAGCATAGCGGATTCCGCAAGCGTCAGCTCGGAAGCGTGCTTGTCAAAATAAAGCATGGAGGCCGCCTCAATGCCATAGGAGCCGTGGCCGTAATAAATTTGATTCAAATACATGCTCAAAATGTCGTCTTTGGTATAATCCATTTCCAGCTTGGCTGTATAGAGAGCCTCCTTGAGCTTGCGCTGCCACGTTTTTTCATGGCTTAAATAAAGATTGCGCGCCAGCTGCTGAGTCAGCGTACTGGCCCCTTGGCGCGCCGACATGGATTGCACGTTAACAACAACGGCACGGGCCATCCCCTTCAAATCAAAGCCGTAATGATCATAGAAGCGGCGATCTTCAATCGAAAGGGTTGCATGAATAAGATCGCGCGAAATATCCTCCAAAGCGACGGATCGCCTGTTTTCCCCTGCATGGAACGTGTCGATGACGTTGCCGTGCAGGTCCAGCATTTGCGAGGTTTGACTGATGGCGGCGGCGGGCAGCGACTGTGACCGAACATAGAAAAATAAAGACAAGCAAAGCGCAAGCGCGGCTGCCATTGCAAAGACTGTCCGAATAAGCCACTTATTCAATTTCAGCATCAGCGGCAAAAGCCTTTCGGAAATAGTCGGGAAAACCGCCTGGCGTCGCGGCTTGGGTGGGCGTTTGGAGGTCTTTTTCATAAAAACGGCTCCTTTTCTAAATCACATCCTCTTATTTCCTTAGTATGGAAAAATGAAGAAGGAGCTATTCATGCTGACCGTGTTTCATTCTCTCTTGAGCCGCAATTCTATGGTTATGTTATAATTTCTAACATAAAGATGACTCGTTTCTCGGAGCCGGGAGGAAAACCATGAAATCGTTGGAGACAAAACTGCGTATGCCGTCACTACATAACGGAATTTTGCGGGAGAGATTAGTTGCGGCATTCAATCATGGGACGCCTATGTCATTTATTCATGTTTCGGCTCCTGACGGATATGGGAAAACAACGGCAGTATCGGGATTTCTGGAGATGGAAAAGAAGAGTCCGGTTTGGTATGCCTTTGATGACGGCGATCATTCTGCTCTGCAAATTCTGCACGAATTGTCCCAAGGGATTGGTTACAGATTAGGTAGGCCGGATTGGAGCGGCGCTGGCGCAAAATCCAGTCCCGATGATGCTTTAGCGGAGATGGCGGCTGGTTTGTCACATATTTCCGAGCAATTTGTTATCGTTCTTGACAATTTTGATCAAGCGGAAGGGGACCTGCAGCTTCGTGGACTGATCCAGAAGCTCGTGGCGTTTGCATCACGCTTTGTTTCTTTTATATTCATAGGCACGTTGTGTTTGCATGGCGATTGGGCCAAGTTGAAATCCAGCCGCAATTATTTGGAGCTTACTGCTGCGGACCTGGCGTTTAACAGCTTGGAGACGGCGGAATATTTTCGACGAGTCTGCGGCATGGAACTGCTTCCGGGCGAATTAGAAAACGTTATGGAAAAAACGGAGGGTTGGCCTGCGGCATACCCGTTTGTTGCCAAGTCTATTCAGGGCAAGGACAACGATGAGAGGATGGTTTGTTGGGCAATCTCTCCCTTTTATCCGCCGATATTTCACTATTTCAGCAGTGTCGTCATGGCGAGGCATGAAGAGGAAATGATACTTTTTTTACAGTGCAGCAGTTTATTGACGCGGTTGGATGCCGCGATTTTGAATCCATATTTGGGCATCGAGGATTCAGCAGAGCGGGTAGCCGCGTTAACCCGATATAATTTGTTTGTTGTTGAAGACAATGGAGCGCTTCGTTACCATGCTTTGTTCAGAACCTATTTGTACAATGCATATGGCAAAAGAATTGGAGAGGAAGGGCTGAAAAAACAGCATCTTAAACTAGGCGCTATATATGAAAAGCAATTTCAGTATTTTCATGCATTTGCCCATCATATTGCCGGCTCTGATTTTTTGGGGGCTGCCCGGTGCATCAATGCGGTTTCGTCTCGCTACAATGGAATTGAATTGATGAGTCTAGCGGATGGCTGGGTGGAAAAGGTGTCGCCCCATTTGTCTATGGCGTATACGACTTTTTTTCTGTTTCGCTGTTATTCAAAAGGCATTCGTCGAGATTTGATCACCTATATGGAAGAACGGCTGGCACAGCTGACAGGCCCGGAGCGCGTTGTGGCGCGAATGCTTGCCGAACACCGGCTGGCTGCTTTCTATATGTGCTTTGATGTCAATAAAGCCATTGAACGATATCAATCCTCTCTGGAGCAATCCGTCATCCTCAATGATTATGCTGTAACCGCCTTTAATCTCAGCGGCTTGGCCGATATTTACAGATGCCAGGGTTTAACGAAAAAAGCGATGTCCTTTGCAAGGCGCGCTCTTTATGTAGCAGAAACTCACGGGATCAAGCCGATTCAAATGCTGGTTCTGGATACATTGTCCAACATTTTTCTGGATGAAGGTCAGGTTGATAAAGGGGAGCTTTTTGCTCGTCAGGCGCTGGAGCTGTCTCAGGGCGAAGCCGATAGTAGCCGGGTGTTTATTTTATCAACGTTTTGCCGGATTTATCGGATGCAGGGAGATTATGAGCAGTCGGTCGATTGGGCTAGAAAAGCGTGCCGGCTGGCGGATGAATTTTCTCTGCATATTGATAGGGGCTGGGCGACATTCGAATTGGCCCAGACGATAGATGCCAAAGGAGAGGGCGCTGAAGGCGAGCGGCTGTTTGCCCAATCCTGTCGCTGGGTTGCAGGCGCGCCGGAAATCGCAGGGTATTTTGATAAGATGTGGCGCTCGAGAAAGGGAACGGGACAAGGAGATGTGGGCGGGAAAGCTCTGATTGCAGAAAAGACGCCGAAGCTGCAGCTGCGCGTATTGGGAAAATTTTCGGTTAGTTGGGGAGAGGAGCCCATCGTTATTCATCGCGCGTCGAGCCTGCGAATTTTTCAATATCTGATTACGCATCGCGACGTTAAGGTTTCGAAGGATGTGCTGATTGGCCATTTGTTTCCGGAGATGGCTGGCGGCGCTGCAACCAATCATTTTCATGTTGCCCTGTCAACGCTTCGCAAATCGCTGGACAGAGCGGAGGATTATGGTTTGCGCATCCTGACTCGCCAGACTGGTCTTTATCATCTGGATTTTACCCATATCGATATGGATTTGGATGGCTTTTACGCCAGTCTTCCTTCACCGTCTCAGAAACCGGAATCGCTTGCCGCTCTATTGCGCGCAGAGGCGCTGTACCGGGGAGATTATTTTGCCGAGTTTCCCTATGAGCCTTTTTTGGAGATTGAACGGGAGAAAATAAGGCGGATCTACCTTAACGTGCTGAGAACGCTCGCGCAGGCGTATCATCAGCAGGGTCAGCATGGAGAAGCCTTTGCCTATTATGACAAGCTGATTGCACAAGACCTCTATCAGGAGGATGCGTATGTGGAATATATCGGCGTTTTGCAGAGCCTTGGAATGGGTGCGCATGCGAAGGCAATCGCAAGCAAAATGGAGCGGTATATTGCCAAAGAGCTGGGTTTGGCTTTGCCGATGGAGGTAGCCGCCTTATTAAGGAGGTAGGCGCCCCCTTAAATTGGGTTTTAAAGCTGATATTGTATGCGCTCTCATTTAAACGCAATCCCATGTCTTAAACGATGCAAAAATAATGCGTTTTCAGAGCAAAATCGTAATGAATTGGCGATTTTGATGGTGATCGCTATGGTTTATGGCGAACATAGCGGATATACTATATCTGCTTGAAAACAACGGACAGGAGGGGCGAACATGAGTGAATCCGGTTACTGCAGAGTGCTGATCGTCGATGATGAAATTTTGATCCGGCAGGGGATTAAACATTTTATGAATTGGGAGCAGGAAGGCTTCCAGATTGTTGGCGAGGCGTCAAACGGAATCGAAGCGCTGCGGATGATTCAGGAGTTGAGTCCTCATATTGTCATAACGGATATTGTCATGCCGTTGATGGACGGGGAAGAATTGACCAAGGAAATCAAGTCGAAGCATCCTGAAATTGAGGTAATCGTGCTTAGCAGCTTCGGAGAATATCAATATGTGCGCTCAACTTTTCAAAGCGGAGTGGCTGATTATATATTAAAGCCCAAACTGGATATTCAGCATTTGCTGGCCGTGTTGAAGCTAACGGCCAAGCGGATTCCTTCGCTTCGCCCGGGCGATTCCGGAAATTACAGGTTGTCCGGCAACCGTTTGCTGGAGATGGTGCTGGGCGGCTATGAAAGCGATTATACGGCGGAGGACGTACAGGCAGCGTTCCCTTATCCGTTATTCAGGCTGATCGCCGTCGGCGAGGCCCGCAAGAGCGAACGCGGGAATGAACAAGGAGGCCTGGAAGGGGCTTCGCCCCAAACAGGATTGGCCGAATGGCTGGCAAAAGCGGCTGACATTGAAGGCTGGGAAGGCGTTTTTTATGAGCTGCCGGCTTACGGGGGTTCATCCATAGCGGTGGCTAACGGAACGGCTGACGGAATGGATTTGCTGCAGCGCTGGGCTTCAGCCCGGGCTAATGACAGGGAAGGCGGAGTTGTGGCTGTAACGGAAGCGTTCCGGGAACTGAACGAGGTTCGCGGCGAATATCGCGATTCCCTGTTGAAGCTGCTGAACTACTCTTTTTTTCTGCCCGAAATCAGGCTGATAAAAAAAGGTCAGCTGCCGCCGCTGCCGGAGGCGCCTGAACCGTTCCATCTCAACCGGTTTACGGAAACCTTCAAACGCGGCCAGTTTCAAACCGCATTCCAGTCCCTGCGTACCCATGCGGCTGCTTTGGCATCCTATTATGCCGGCGACGTATTCGAATATAAAACCTTCCTGGGCAATCTTATTTTTAATATGACCGTGCTGTTGAGCAATATGGAATATGACGTCAAGGAGCTGGACGCGGCCAAATACAGCTACTTCAAAGAAATCGAGCAATCGCAGAGCGCATCCGAAGCGCTTGCCATCATGGAGCGTTTTATAGGCGAGGCTGAGGAGCGCATCGCTCTTAAGGAGCGGGACCAAGGCAACGACAATATGAAAAAACTGCTCAACTATATTCAGGAGCACTACGCCGAACCGCTGACGCTTAGCGATATGGCGCGCCATTTTCATTTTAATCCCTCTTATTTGTCCAGTTATTTTACCGCTCACAACGAAGAAGGGTTTATCGACTATCTGCACAAAGTAAGAATCGGCAAAGCGGAGGAAATGCTGCGGGCAGGCGACGAGCCGATTTCCGAAATCAGTGGAATGGTGGGGTATTCCGACCATAGCTATTTCTGCAAGGTATTCAAAAAAAGTACGGGCTTTTCGCCCAGCCGCTACCGCAGGCAATTTCGGGATCAAGGGTGAAGAACGATGAGCAAGCTATTTGACCGTTTTAAATATAAAGGCCTTTTTGTCAAAATGTTTATTATTATGGTAGTCAGCATTATCGCGGTTTCCGTTACGACCACATGGACAACGATCAATGTTTCCGAGCGGGTTTTCACGGAAACCTTCAGCATCACCAACACAAAGGTCATCAATCAGATCAATAATAATCTGGATACCTTCAACTATTCCATAGCGCTGGCCACCAACAATCTGGCTCAAAGCGGCATTGCCCGGGAGTTCCTTACGGAGGCCGACGGCAGCTCGATCGCCAATTTCCGCTCCTTCTATGCTATGGGCAACGTCATGAAACGAATCAATTCGGGCCTGGATGCCTACGGAATCGATATTACGGTGACTGGCTTTAACGGAAGGATATTTGCGTCCTCCGGCCAATCCCCGCTTGGTATGACCTACAACGAGCTGATGCAGCATCCCATGACTCAGCGTTCTCTGGAGAATCCGCGCAGAATATTGTATCAGCACGTGAAATCCAAACATGGCGTTCCGCTTCTGGTCGCAACACGGCCGCTGACTGACCGGACCACGGGCAAAGAGTATGGAATGATTTTTTTTACGATGACGGAAAAAGAATTTGCCGGCTTTTATAATACCTATACCAGCGCAGGCAATGAAGTGGCGGTCATTAGCGGCAACGGGACCATCGTTTCCTCAGGGCGAAAAGAATGGATCGGCGCGGACGGAGGCGAGCTTCTGTCTTATGTCAGAAGCATGGAGGAAGACGGCAAGCCTTATATGAACATCATCATCCAGGATCGGGAACACATTGTGTTGTCCCGCTATTTGTCTTCCCTGGATTATTACATCGTCAATCTGATCGACAAAAAAATCGCCATCGGCCAGTTAACGGACATGCCTTCCATCATTATCAGCGTGGGCGTTATTGTTGGCGTGGCGCTAATTATCGTCTTTCTGATTTCAAGACGCCTGACCAAATCGTTGACGCGGCTGGTAAAGCAAATATCCACCATCTCCAAATATGAGTTCCACCACAAGGTATCCGTCGGAGGCAGCTATGAAACGCGGGAGCTCGGAATAGCCTTTAACGGGATGTTGGAGGAGCTTCAGGATTATGTCGCCAAGCTGGTGCAGACAGAGAAGCAACGAAGAAATGCAGAGCTGGAGGCGCTCCAAGGACAGATCAATCCTCATTTTCTGTACAACACATTGGCGTCCGTCAAGTTTATGGTGCAGCACGGCGATCGCGAGCGGGCAGCGGAAACCATCAACGCGTTGATTTCCCTGCTTCAGAATGTCATCGGCAACGTCAGCGAAACGATTACGCTTAGCCAAGAGCTGGTCAACATGAAAAACTATGTGCTGATCAATCATGTCAGATACGGCGAACGGATCAAGATGAACTATTTTATCGCGCCGGATTGTTTGGGGTGCCACCTGCCCAAGCTTATTATCCAGCCTTTTATTGAAAATGCTTTTTTTCATGGCTTTAACGCCAAGGCGGAAGGGAATATTTATTTTATGGCTTCGAAGGAGCCGGATGCGCTGGTCTGCGAAGTGGTGGACAACGGCGACGGTTTCGATATGAAAGCGGAGCAAAGCGTGGAAAATCTTCGGCCCTCCGGCAAGCGCCAACTGTTCACCGGTATCGGGGTGCGCAATGTACATGATCGGATCCGCCTGCTCTACGGCGAGTCCTACGGAGTTGAAATTTCAAGCCAGCCGGGCGAAGGCACAAGGGTCAAAATACGACTTCCGATCATTAAAGAATAAAAATCCTCCAACTTTCTAAATATATTTCTATTGCCGCATTTAGCCTTCAATGAATCCGTAATAATCTCACAAGTGTTGGCAAAGATAATTCTAACGTGTGGCAAACCCAGGGTGCTAAGATGAAAACAAGGCATCAGGAACCGCTTACAGATGTTGCACGAAATGTTGCAGACAGAAAAAATGGAGGTCGACACAATGAAAAAAATGATGGCTTTATTGCTGGCTAGCATGATGCTGCTGGCTGCATGTTCATCCGGCAACGGCAACAAAGGCGAAACGGGCGGCGAAACCGGCGGAAACAACGGCGGCGCGGCAACTAAAGTAACCGTATGGGCATGGGATGCCAACTTTAACGTTAAGGCCATGAATCTGGCTAAAGAAGCTTACGGCAAGGATCATACAGACGTAAACGTTGAAATCGTGGAAAACGCTCAAAACGATATCGTACAACGTTTGAATACAGGTCTGAGCTCGGGTACGACAAAAGGTCTTCCTAACATCGTGCTGATCGAGGACTACCGCGCTCAAAGCTTCATGCAAGCTTACCCTGACGCGTTCTACCCGATTACCAAAAACTTCAAAGCGTCCGATTTTGCGGACTACAAGCTTGGACCTACAAGCGCTAACGGCGAAAACTACGGCCTGCCGTTCGATTCCGGCGTAGCTGGTTTGTACGTTAGAACGGACTACCTGGAGCAAGCCGGCTACAGTGTAGACGATCTTCAAGACATCACTTGGAACGACTACATCGAAATCGGCAAAAAAGTAAAAGAAACAACCGGCAAGGACTGGATCTCCCTTGACCCGAACGACATGGGCATTGTCCGCATGATGATTCAATCCGCGGGCTCATGGTACCTGACAGCTGACGGCAAAAGCGCCGATCTGGCAGGCAACGTAGCACTGAAAGAAGCGTTTGAAGTGTACAAATCCATGATGGATGCCAATATTGTTAAAATCCATTCCGACTGGAGCCAATATGTAGCCAACTACAACAATGGCGATGTCGCTTCCGTACCAACAGGCAACTGGTTTACGGCTTCCATTACGGCGGCAGAAGATCAAGCAGGCAAATGGGCGATCGTGCCTTTCCCTAAACTGGCGGGCAATGACAAATCCGTTCATGCTTCCAACCTTGGCGGCAGCTCCTGGTATGTCCTGAATGTAGACGGCAAGGAAAAAGCAGCTGAATTCCTGGGCGCAACATTTGGTTCCAATGTAGATCTGTACCAAAAGCTGATCACTGACGTAGGCGCCATCGGCACTTACAAACCGGCAGCTGAAGGCGAAGCTTACAAAGCTCCTAACGAATTCTTCGGCGGACAAAACATTGTGAGCGACTTCTCCAAATGGACAGCAGAAATTCCTAACGTCAACTACGGCATGCACACGTACGCGGTAGAAGACATTATCGTAGTGGAAATGCAAAATTACCTGAACGGCAAAAACATCGACCAGGTGTTGACAGACGCTCAAAAGCAAGCAGATGCGCAAATCAAATAGTTTGATTTAGATGATGAAAACCTGGGACATGGCCTCGCTTGCTGAGTAAGGGAAGCAGGCTGGCGGCATGGCCCGGGTTTTTGTCTTGAGAAGGAGGAACTGTAGTGAATATCAAATCAAGAACAAATATAGTCAGCTGGTCCTTTATTTCCATTGCGGTCCTTATGATTTGCGTGTTCTATTTCTATCCGATGGTGCAGGCGCTTATCCTGTCGTTCAAATCGGGCACGGGCACCAATCTGAATTTTGTTGGCATCGACAATTACCAGCGGTTGCTTACGGATACCACGTTTCTTGCGGCGCTGAAAAATACATTTCTGTACCTGATTATTCAGGTGCCAATCATGATCATTCTGGCAATGTTTATTTCCGTGCTGTTGAATGACAAAAACCTGAAGCTAAAAGGCTTTTTCCGGACGGCGATCTTTTTGCCGGCCGTTACTTCGCTTGTTGCGTATTCCGTCATTTTCAAATACCTGTTTGGAGCGGACGGACTGATCAACACAGCTTTGCTTAACCTGCATATTATTACAACTCCGATCCAATGGATCACAGATCCCTTCTGGGCGAAAATTACGATTATTATCGCGATTACATGGCGCTGGACCGGCTACAACATGATTTTCTACCTCTCCGCGCTGCAAAACATCGACAACTCCATCTATGAGGCGGCCAGAATCGACGGAGCTTCGGCTACCCGCCAATTTTTCAGTATTACGGTTCCGCTGCTCAAGCCGATCATCCTGTTTACTTCCATTACCTCAACAATAGGCACGCTGCAATTGTTCGACGAAGTTATGAATATTACGAGGGGCGGACCTGGCAATTCAACCACGACGCTGTCTCAGTACATCTATAACCTGTCGTTCAAATATACGCCGGACTTTGGTTATGCGGCCACTGTGTCGTATGCGATTGTTATTCTGATTGTCATCTTCTCCATCCTTCAGTTCAAATTGGCAGGTGATAAAAATGGCTAAGCTGAAACGCGTATTGATGTATCTTTTCTTGAGCGCCGCTGCTGTCATCTCCATTTTTCCGTTTATTTGGATGATCGTCAGCTCCACCAACCGTTCAGTCGACATAACAAAAGGGAAGCTGCTTCCCGGCGCGTATCTGTTTGAAAACCTGCAGAAGGTTTTTGATACCGTCGACCTGGTGCCCGCTCTGTTGAACTCCGCCAAAATATCGTTGATAACGACCGCAGTATCGTTGCTTATCGCTTCGCTTGCGGGTTATGGCTTTGAAATTTTCAGGACAAAAGCGAAGGACCGGATTTTCTCCATTCTTCTTCTGTCCATGATGATTCCGTTTGCTGCATTGATGGTGCCGTTGTACCGGATGTTCGGCAGCATTTCGCAAGTGATGCCGTTTATCGGGATCGATACCATTTCCGCCGTCATTTTGCCGTCGGTAACAACGGCGTTTCTGATTTTCTTTTTCCGTCAAAGCACAAAGATGTTCCCGAAAGATATGCTTGAAGCGGGCCGAATCGACGGTCTGAGCGAACTTGGCGTTTTCTTCCGCATTTACATGCCAACGATGAAAACAACCTACGCTGCCGCATCGATTATTACCTTTATGTCCAGCTGGAACAACTACCTGTGGCCTCTCGTCGTGCTTCAATCGCCGGAGAAGCGCACGATTCCGCTGCTTATTTCCAATCTGGGCTCCAGCTATACTCCGGATTACGGGGTAATTATGACGGTTATCCTGATTGCTACCTTGCCAACGGCGATTGTTTTCTTCCTGATGCAAAAACATTTTGTGGCGGGTATGACCGGATCCGTGAAATAATGGAAACGATGTGTATAATAGAAGACATACACACCACAACACTACATGCATTTTTGTCAAAGGGGAGCAGATATCATGGTTCAAGCATCTAAGCCATCGCTGGATTGGCTCAGCGATGTCAGCGTATTTGAAGTAAACCGTCTTGCGGCGTATTCCGACCACAAGTATTATTCGTCGCTGGATGAAGCCAAAGCGCAAGGCGAAATGCCGATGCGCAGCACCTTAAACGGCACTTGGAAATTTAATTATGCGGTGAATCCCGCCGCGAGACCGGCGGGGTTCTATGAAACCGGCTTTGATGTATCCGGCTGGGGAGAAATCCAGGTTCCGGGACATATTCAAATGCAAGGTTACGGCAAGCCGCAATATGTAAATACAATGTATCCGTGGGATGGACACGAGGAATTGCGTCCGCCCCACATTTCCCAAAATGACAATGTTGTCGGCAGCTATGTTAAGTCCTTCTTTGTGCCGGAACATATGGAAGGCAAACCTCTTTATATCTCGTTCCAGGGCGTTGAGACGGCTTTTTACGTATGGCTGAACGGCCATTTCGTCGGTTACGGCGAAGACAGCTTTACGCCATCGCATTTTGAATTGACGCCTTACGTGCAGGAAGGGGATAACAAGCTTGCCGTCGAGGTATTCCAGCGCAGCACGGGAAGCTGGCTGGAGGACCAGGATTTCTGGAGATTCTCCGGCATTTTCCGGGAAGTGTACCTGTACACCATTCCTGAAATCCACGTTTCCGACCTTCGTGTATCCGCGGAACTGGACGAAAGCTTTACGCAGGGCAAGCTGACGGCGGGATTGACCTTTGCCGGTTCTCTGCCGGCGGGAGCGCGCGCCGCTCTGACTCTGTACAGCAAGGACGGCTCGCAGGTTGGAGAAGCTTCCATAGAACTGGGCAACGGCAGCAGCAAGCTGGAGCTTGCCTTGGACAAGCCTGCCCTGTGGAGCGCGGAGCAGCCTAATCTGTATGTGGCGATTATCGCCATTACCGATGCCAGCGGGAATGTCGTGGAAGCAATACCGCAAAAGGTCGGTTTCCGTCGTTTCGAGATGAAAAACAAGCTGATGCTGCTTAACGGCAAACGTATCGTGTTCAAGGGCGTTAACCGTCACGAATTCAATATCCGCCGCGGCCGGGCGATTACCAAGGAAGATATGTTAATCGATATCAAAACGATGAAACAAAACAATATCAACTCGGTTCGGACATCTCACTATCCTAACCAGACTCTGTGGTATGAGCTTTGCGACGAATACGGCATTTACGTAATCGACGAAATGAATCTCGAAACGCATGGTTCCTGGCAGAAGATGGGGGCAGTCGAGCCGTCCTGGAATATT
This sequence comes from Paenibacillus sp. CAU 1782, assembly GCF_054551715.1. Lineage (NCBI taxonomy): Bacteria > Bacillati > Bacillota > Bacilli > Caryophanales > Paenibacillaceae > Paenibacillus > Paenibacillus sp. CAU 1782. Next base: position 40,415 of record NZ_JBTOLL010000025.1, read on the forward strand.
CCGCATAACAGACCGGAGTGGCAGGATATCGTTATGGACCGCGCTATCTCCATGTATGAGCGCGACAAAAACCATCCGTCCATCCTGATCTGGTCGCTTGGCAATGAATCCTACGTAGGCGAAGTGCTAGTCAACGTCGCGCGCTTTTTCCGCAACTCCGATTCCAGCCGTCTTGTTCATTACGAAGGCGTGTTCTACGATCGGAATTTCTCGGAAGCGAGCGACATGGAAAGCCGCATGTACGCCAAACCCGCCGATATTGAACAATATCTGGATGCCAATCCGGATAAGCCTTATATCAGCTGCGAATATATGCATGCTATGGGCAACTCCCTTGGCGGCATGAAGAAGTACACCGATCTGGAAAATAAATACCCGATGTACCAAGGCGGCTTTATCTGGGATTACATCGACCAGTCTATTCTAACGACGGACCGTTACGGCAAGGAGTTTCTGGCCTACGGTGGCGACTTTGGCGACCGTCCTACCGATTACGGCTTCTGTACAAACGGCATCGTGTATGCCGACCGTACGGTTTCCCCGAAAATGCAGGAAGTCAAATTCCTGTACCAGGATCTTAAGCTGGCTGTGGATCAAGACGGCGTTGAAATCGCAAATGAAGGATTGTTTGCCGACACGTCGCATCTGGAGCTGTTCATTTCTTTGGAGAAAGACGGCGTAGAGCTGGCAACAGAAAGCCTGTCCGTTACTGTTGCGGCTGGCGAAAAGGCTCGCGTTGCGTCCGGTCTTGCGGAGCAGGCTTTGCAAGGCGGCGAATATACCTTGAATGCTTCGTTCCGTTTGAAGGAAAACACGCTGTGGGCTTCTGCGGGATATGAAATTGCTTTTGGCCAGCACATTTTCACCGTGCAAGACGCTGCTGGCACGGCATCCGTCTATGAGCGTTTCGCGCCGCTGAAGGTTATTCACGGCGACGTGAACATCGGCGTCAAAGGCCGCGACTTCAGCATGATCTTCTCCAAGCAGGCCATGAGCCTGATTTCGCTGAACTACGGCGGACGCGAGATGATCGCTGCGCCTCCGGCGCCGCTGTTCTGGCGCGCGACAACCGACAATGACCGTGGTTACGCGCAAGGCTACGACGCGGGCATCTGGTTTGCCGCCAGCCTGGCACGCAAATGCATTTCGGTTGATGCGTCTACCGATGAAGTCAGCGGAAGCGTGACTGTAGCGTACCGTTACTCCTTCTCTGTCGCTCCTGAAGCGGAAGCGGGCATTTCCTACACCGTACGCAAGGATGGCAGCATTCTGGTGAACTCGCATTACAAGGGTTCAGCCGGACTGCCTAGATTGCCGATCTTTGCGGTTTCCTTCAAGGTTTCGGCCGATTACGACCAGTTGGAGTGGCTGGCGCTTGGACCGGATGAAAACTATGCCGACCGCGCAAACGGAGCCCGTCTGGGACGCTTTAGCGGAACGGCTGCGGGCAACGTATCGGGTTACCTCATGCCGCAGGAATCCGGCAACCGGATGGGCGTGCGCAAGCTGGCGGTTACAGACGCTGCCGGCCGAGGCATCCGCATCCTGTCGCATGGCGAGCCAGTAGAGTGCGGCGTATCGCCTTATACAGCTCTGGAGCTGGAGAACGCGCAGCATCATTATGAACTGCCGCAAGTCCACTACACCGTATTGACGGTAGCGGGACGCCAAATGGGCGTTGGCGGGGATGACAGCTGGGGCGCGCCGGTGTACGAGGAATTCCAGATCAAAGGCGACGAGGACCATTCCTTCTCCTTTGTTATTGAACGGATATAATTGAACAGCAGGAGGCTGCAATCTTCGCTTTAATCGCAAGCTTGCGCTAATGCAGCTTCACATTAACCGTACTCCGGCATTATGCCGGGGTACGGTTATTCTTGCTGGACGGCAGGTTAAGAATATGATTGACCAAGGAGCCATGATATCGGAGGTTTGGGGCAACGATTCCATTTCCCTCAAGCTTCAGATTCAGGAAGTCGTCAGAATGCTGAAGGAGAATGCAAACCAGTAACAAACCCCTAGAGGGCAGAGTGCTCGCTTGTTATGATCCAGAGTATAAGTGCTTTCAAAAACCTTGCACTGCCTATGCGGCGGAGCAAGGTTTTTTGCGGTCCTTGTCAATGGAGAGCTTGGTTTGGCTATAATGTAATTAGAAAAGAGGTGCTGAGCATGTCGCTGATCTATTCCTTTCCTCCCGTTGTGGACGAGCGGGCGCGCGTCCTGGTGGCGGGCACGGCCCCTAGCGTCAAATCGCTGGAGAAGGGGCAATTCTACGGACACCCTCACAATTATTTCTGGAAAATCGTTTATGCGCTGTTTCAGGGCTTGAAGCCCGGCGAAGAGGGATATGGCGTGCCGGATCCCTCCTACGAGAATCGGCTTTCCTTTCTGCAGGATCATCGGCTGGCTCTATGGGACGTCATTCATTCCTGCGCTCGCGAGGGCAGTCTGGACGTTAATATCAAGTCGGAGACGGCAAGCGATATTCCAGGCCTGTTAAGACGTTACCCCGGCATAAAGTGCGTGGCCTTCAACGGAAGCAAAGCCTATGACACCTTCATGAAAGCCCATGGCGCGGACGCTGCAGGCGAAGTGGCGCTGCTTAAGCTGCCGTCGAGCAGTCCCATTCCTACCAAAACGATGAGGAATCTGGACGACCGTGTTGCTGCATGGCAGGTTATTGTTCCTTTTACGCAAGAGGGTTAGGCTGCTGGCGGCGTGCCGCAATGAAGTGTTGAATTTAAAAGCCTTCCTGTATATAGTAGTAACATATGAATGGAAAGAATGCGGGAGCGAAGCAATGAACGAGCGTGCAAAGGTCCAGCTTGTGCTGGAGAGCAGGGTTGACGGCCAGAAGGAGGTTCACCGCTACAAGGGCGAGTGGTTCCGCAAGGAGAAGTCGATCTACATACGCTATGCCGAAGGCGAAGGGAATCAAGCGCTGCTTCGGTATACGCCAGGGGAGTTGTCTCTTAAACGAAGCGGAGGCATAACGTCGGAGCAGCTTTTTGTTCCGGGACAGAGCAGAATCGGTTCGTATTCCACGCCACAGGCAGTCTTCCGGCTTGAAACGGAGACCTCATCGCTTGTGGTCAAGCGGGATGCCGCGGAAACAATTGAGCTGCCCGAAAGCCTTCCTTTTCAATTGGAATGGCGATATGAATTGAAAGTCGGCGGACAAATAGCGGGCAATTTCCATATTTGTCTCCATATACAGGAGGAGTTAGAAGGATGAGCGGAAATGTATTGGAGCAATTGTACGAAGGGGTAAAAGGGGCGATCGCGGACGCGGTTGTTGCATCGGGGCTGGCAGCCAGAGAGGAGCTGCCTGCTTTTGTGCTGGAAGTGCCCAAGGATAAGGCGCATGGCGACTTGGCGACCAATGCGGCTATGCAGCTGACCAAACTGGCCAAAAAAAATCCGCGCCAAATCGCGGAAGCCATCATCGCTAATCTGGACGGGGGCAAAGCCTTCATTACATCGGCTGAAATTGCGGGCCCCGGCTTTATCAATTTCCGCCTGGACAAAAGCTATCTGTACCCTGTTGTGAGCGAGGCGTTGCAGGCGGGAGCGGATTACGGCCGCGTTGCGGTCGGAGCGGGTCAAAAGGTTGAGATGGAATTTGTCAGCGCCAATCCGACAGGCAGCCTGCATCTCGGACATGCGCGCGGGGCTGCTGTTGGCGATGCGTTGTGCAACGTGCTGGATTTTGCGGGTTACGATGTAACGCGTGAATACTACATCAACGATGCCGGCAAACAGGTGGAGAATCTTGCTTTGTCGCTTGAGGCTCGTTACCGCCAGGCGCTTGGCCAGGAGGCCGAAATGCCGGAGGACGGCTATCACGGCGAAGACATAATCGGGTTTGCCAAAGACTTGGCTGCACAAGAAGGAGACCGTCTGCTTTCGCTACCTGCAGAAGAACGTTCCGCCTTCTTCCGGACGTTTGGACTGGAGAAGGAGCTTGGCAAAATCAAACGGGACCTGGAGCGGTTCCGCGTTGGTTTTGATTTGTGGTATAGCGAAACCTCGCTGTACGAAACCGGACAGGTGGTACAAGGCCTGGAGGCGCTGAGGGCATCCGGCCATGTATATGAGGAAGACGGCGCGACCTGGCTTGCCACAACTACGTTTGGGGACGACAAAAATCGCGTGCTGGTGAAAAATGACGGCTCATACACTTATTTGACGCCGGACATCGCCTACCACCGCGACAAATACAGCCGGGGCTACGACCGGATGATCAATATTTGGGGCGCCGACCATCATGGCTACATTCCCCGTATGAAGGCGGCTATGGAAGCGCTGGGCAACGATCCCGGCAAGCTGACCGTGCTGATCGCACAGATGGTCAGCCTGTTCCAGAACGGCGAAAAAGTCAAAATGTCCAAACGTACCGGCAAAGCGGTGACGATGGAGGATTTGATGGACGAGGTTGGCGTCGACGCGATGCGTTATTTCTTCAGCATGCGGAGCATGGATTCCCATCTCGACTTCGATATGGATCTGGCTATTTCCACATCCAATGAAAATCCGGTATTCTACGTGCAGTATGCCCATGCGCGGATTTGCAGCATTTTCCGCCAGGCGGAGGAGCAAGGCATCACGCTGCCGGAGATCGATAGCGTGAACCTGTCCAAGCTGAACTCGGAAGCGGAATACGATTTGCTGCGCAAAATCGGCGAGCTGCCGCAGGAAGTGGCGGATGCCGCTTCCGGTTATGCGCCGCATCGCTTGATCCGTTATGTCTATGAGCTCGCGGCGGAGCTTCACAGCTACTACCGGGCCGAGCGCGTCATTACGGAGGACGGCGAGCAGACTGCTGCGCGTCTGGCTCTGCTGGCGGCTGTTCGCGTCGCTATCGCGAACGTGCTGCGCCTGGTAGGCGTATCCGCCCCCGACCGGATGTAGGCCAAAGGGTAAGGGAAAGACCCGAGAGATAAAAAAATCAACCCCCGGAACGCAAAACAAATGCGGCGTTTCCGGGGGTTGATTGTCTTGCTAAGGATAATACGGCTCTTGAAGGAGTCCCGTCACGTTGCATGGCTTAATTAGAGGGCACACGATCTAATGGTTATTGCTCCGGAACGCTGACATAGGATACGGCTTGCATGGAATCCTCTAACGTGAACGAGGTTTCGCCGCCTGCGATATCTCCCCAATGTCCTGTTGCTGTTTGAGGCAAAATTACTCTCGCCCAATAGCTTCCGGGAGCGACGGGTTTGCCATTGTTGTCCTTCCAGTCCCACACAATCTCCGTTCGCACTGCTCCCCTCATTCGATGCACCGTTCCTTCAAACGTCTGAGTGGTTAAGGTGCGGATGGTCTTCTGAGACTCGTCGTCTTCCCGGTAAATATTGATTTTAAACGAGATTGGCTTCGTCAAGGTGACATGACGATTATCATCGAAGTTGATGAGATTAATCGCCCAAGCGGAGTTCCCTTTCATTTGCGGGCCAGCATTCGCTCCGTCGATATTGACGGCGAGCGGATGGCCGTTCATGCCTCCTGCTCCACAGGCGCAGCCTTCGACCGGATATTGGGCAAACGACCAGTCCCGCTTGTCGATCACAACGGGCGTTAACTCAAGCTGCTCCAGATTATCCAGCAGAGGCAGCTCGGCTTTGAAAACCGCAAGGTCTCCCGGCATTCTCTGGTAAAGACTCACTTCGCGGTTATGGAGAGTTTTAAGCTTAATCCTTCCCGACAAACTGTACTGCTTGCCTGTCTTGTCTATCAATGCAAAAGCAAGCTCCTTGCCAGAAGGTATACTTTTGTCGAAACGGACTGTTCCCGATACTTCCGGCATACCTGTGAGCGTTCTGTCGAATCCTTGATAGCTGTAGGAACTGCGGTTCAGGTAGCCTGCGCGCACATATCCATCCTTGTCCCTGACGGTGAGATCACGGTCATCCTCGGAATAAACCTCAACCCTTGCTCCTTCCCCGTTTGCCGGGCTGAAGTAGTAGACCGAAGCGCCCATTGTCTCTGCAAACTTTCTCAGAGGGACATACAGCTGCCCTTTATAATTCAACGCAATACTTCTATCATCGCTTGTGTCCAGTGCTTCTCCTCCCACATGATAGCTCACCGCAATGCTGCTGATGAGCGCTCGGACCTCATTGGAGGCCGCTGCCGCAGTTGCGGCGAACAGAGCCATTCCGCATATCAAACCCAATAGAAACTTTTTGATGATAAACACTCTCCTTTCTTCAATATAGCTCATATGTATAAACGCAAGCTCCGAGAAAAATGTTGTAGCCAGACTTATGGCATATGTAACATCGTGTATGATCTGCGTTGATAATGAGAATTGTTCTTGATATAATCGGTAAAAAAGAAACGTGCACGGGAGGCATGCGGGGTGTCGTTTGAAGAGCATTTGCAATTGTGGAGCCGTTCAGCCTTGTTTGTAAGCGACATCCGACGGGCTGCGCTGCGGCGGAATGAACGGATCAATGCCGAAGCCATGCCGGGGAGCGCTTTTCTTCTCATTCACCAAGGAAGCGCTGAAATCGACATTGACCGCGAACGGCACCGGTTCAGCGGACCTTATGTATGCCACGCTCCCAAGGGGGCGAGGTTAAGCATAGATCCCGTTGGAGATCTGCTGGAGTATGACCTCATCTATTATAAGGCGGTGCTGTCCCCTCCCTATTGGAGGAATCTCTTGCGTTTGCAAAGGGAAAACAATCCGTTTCTCACCCCCTTTGGCTTTGCGCCCAGCCGCCATTTGGTTATTTACGCACTCGCTGAAGAAATGCATCGTCTATGGGGTGAGCATGGTCAACTGGAGAGATTTCAGGCAAGGGCGTTATTTTACCAGCTGGGGGGCGAACTTCTGCGTCAGCTGCGGGAGCTGGAGACCGGCGAGGCCGGCGGTAGCGATCTGGTTAGCCAAGCCGTGCGTTATATGGAAGCGCGCTACGGGGAGTCGCTGACGCTGCAGGAGCTTGCTTCTGCGCTGCAATCCGCGCCAAGGTCGCTGCAACGCCAATTCAAGGCGAAGATGGATGTCAGTCCGATGGATTATTTGATTGGAATCCGCATGAAACGGGCAAGCGACATGCTGGCGGGGACAGGAGCGACGCTGCGGGAAATCGCCGAGGCGACCGGATATGCGGACAGCTACTATTTTAGCCGCGCCTTCAAAAAGTACAGCGGCTTCTCCCCGCTGCAATACCGAAACAACTGTCGCAAAAGTCCATCCGAGCTGGCGTCATATTCCATTGGAGTCGAAGAGGTTCTTTCGTATAGTGTTATTGATAGTGCAAATCATTATCAATACAAGCGCGAAGGGGACAGACAAGTGGTTAAACGTACAAAGTCAATGCTGGCAGTCAGCGTAATGCTGAGTTTGATTCTTTTATTGGGGGCATGCTCGGGAGGGACGGGCGGAGCAAGAAACAATGGTGGAGAAGGAACGGCGGCTTCTCCGACAACAGCGGCGGCAACCGTTAGCCCGACACCTGCGGCGCAAGCAAGCTACCCTGTTACCATCGAGGATTTGAAAGGCAGCTATACGCTTGAGCAAAAACCGGAACGGATTGCGGTGCTGGACACCAAATTCGTCGATCAATTGGTGACGCTGCAGGAGCAGCCTGCGGGAAGCGTAACGGCAGCGGGATCGGATTCCGATTTTCCGGAATATTTGGCGGATCGCCTGACCGATGTCAAAGTGCTGGGTACTCGCGATGAGCCCAATTTGGAAGCGATCGTGGCGATGGATCCTGATTTGATTCTGATTACGGGATTCCAGGAAAAAGTCTATGACAGTGTGTCCAAGATCGCTCCGACGATTATGCTGGATTTTGACGAGGATTGGAAGGATACTTTGGTCACTGTCGGTAAAATAGTTGGCAAAGAGCAAGAAGCGAACCTTGTGCTGGAAGAGTACAAAGAGAAGATTTCCAGCCTGAAAGAAAGGCTGCAGGCCAAGCTGAACGGAGAAAGCGTAGCCCTGCTTCGGCCGCGCGATGGAGAAATCCGCGTCCATACTCCAGGTCACCGTACAGGGGCGATTCTGTATAACGATCTGGGATTGACGGTGCCGGAGTCCGTCGCCCAGCAGGAAGATACGGCATATCATATCTCTCTGGAAGCACTGGCAGATGTCGGCGCTGACCATTATTTCCTGCTGACCGACGATATGTTCAAGGATCAGGTACAGGAGTTCCAGAACACAACGACCTGGCAGTCTCTTGAGCCAGTCAAGCAAAACCGCGTATATACAGTGGATACGACTCTATGGATTGCTTATTATGGACCAATCGCAATCAACATGATTGTAGATCAAGTGGAGGAAGCGCTTCTTGGCGGCAACTAACAGTCCTTTTTTCTTGACGCCGAAGGAATGGGAGGAAATGCCTAGCCGCTTCGCTATGAACGCGGAGGAAGTCGATAAGCCTTTGCTGTCCTCTATATTGGCTTTCGAACTGCTGGACAAGGAGAAGTGCGCCCGGTATCTGGATTGGCTTGGGGCCCATATCGGGGCTCCTTCCCGAAGGGTAACCGCTTCGATGTTGGCCAAACGGTATGCTTATCTCGTTGTGTCGCCGGTGCTGCATGCCATGACCATGTATAACAAAGGGCTAGGGCTGTCGCTTGGCAATTGCCGATTGATCGCGCCGGATTATAGCGGATGTTTGCCGGAAAGGTCGAAGTTCCCCGAACTTCTTTTCGATGGACCTCCCCTAATGATGTCGGTTCCGGCTGCTGGCGGCAGAACGTCCTGGCGCGATGGAATATTGCGGGAGCTGTTTGCCGGCCATCTTTCTCCGTTGTTCCGTTCTTTAGCGGAAGCGGGCGGCGTCCCCCAGGCTATATTGTGGGAAAATACAGCGGTTCGCATTGCTCCGGTATACGAGGACGTCCTTTCTATAGAAACGGCACGAAACGATTACAATTATATCATTCAGGACGCGGCTGCCGAATTGTTCGGGCAACGGCGCAATCCGTTATCTCCCTTTTTGGAGCCAGCTGCGCCAAGGGCTGCATTTCTGGCGGAGCGGGTTCGCAAAACCTGCTGCCTCTACTATGAGATGGCTCCGGAGTATTGCCGGAAGTGTCCAAAAGCATGACCGCAAAGCTAAGGCGTGTATGCAAACCCGCTTAGGGGCATTTATCACCGCCTTTTCGTTCTCTGCTGTTTTGCTTTTCCTTGGCTTACCCACGGTAAGCCTTACAAAAAGCTCCTTGCAGGGAACGGAAATTCGGGTACATCTGCTCCGACGGAATAAGCATACACGCCCTAGGGTCTTTTAAGAGACGCTTTAACGCTGCTTTGCGGCCTGCAGCATGCGTGAAATATCAAGCTCGCCGACATTTCGGCGGGTTTTGCTGTTTTTAAGCGGCTGCATGGATCGTTTCATAATGGCTTTGATTTCACCTGGGGAGAGCCCCGGGTACAAGGACAGAAGAAGGGCAATTGCGCCGCTTACGTGCGAGGTGGCCATGGAGGTGCCGCTCATCTCGTTGTATTGGCCGCGCAGCCAGGCGGAGGGGATTTTGTCCCCGGGGGCATAAATGTCGATGTACGCGCCTCTGTTGCTGAATTGCGCGACCCTTCGCTGGCGATTGGTGGCGCCAACCGATATCGTATGCGGATAACGCGCGGGATAATCCACCGAGCGGAGCTTCCCGTCATTGCCGGAGGAGGCAACGATAATGACGCCGGAATTATAGGCATTGTTGACGGCGCCAAGAAGCGCCTTGCTTCGGGTTTTCATGCCAAAGCTCATATTGATAATGTTCATGCCGTTGCGGACGCACCAGTCGATACCCAGAATGATATCCGACACATAGGCGCTGCCGTTGCGGTCAAAGGCTTTGACGGGCGCAATAAGCGAGCGCGGAGCTACGCCGGTCATGCCTTGCATGCCGCCAACCGCAGCGATTGTCCCGGCAATGTGAGTGCCGTGGCCGTTGTCGTCGTGCGGCAGCTTGCTTCTGCTGAGCAAATTGATGCCCCTGAGCAAGGAATGCTGCAGGTCGGGATGGCCGAAATCCACACCGGTGTCGATTACGCCGATCTTGATTCGGTGGCCCGTTGTTACGCCCCATGCCTGCGGCGCCTTAATCTGCTGCACGCCCCACTGGACGCCATTTTCAAAAGTGGCGTATTTTTTGAGCGAAGGGCTGACGCTGATTTTGCAATCCTTTTCAATCCATATTGGACCGGATGCCGTACCTAATGCGGCATCGTTTGGAAGCCTGCAGCAGATGCCCCTGATAATGGGCACCGGTCTGTAGGAATCTGAAAGGCCAGAGGCCGACGCGGCTTTGGAGAGCCGATAAAGGAAACGGCGGTAATGGCTGCCGCTCCGGAAGCGGATGATGCATTTGGCGGCGGGCCGGTCAGTCGCGGCTTGCTGAAGCCAATGCAGTAAGGTGGCGATATCCATTTGTAGGCTTCCCCTTCCCGAAGGACGATGCTCCACTATACTATGAAGTCGAGGGTAGAGCCGCATGAGCCACCTGCCCCGAATGAAATAAATAGGCGTGGTTCCGTGTCAAAACTCCGCCTTTTACATAGAATAAATGAAGAGCTAATGGCTCTTGCATCACCGGTGAAAGCCGGTTGGATACAGTCAAGGCGAAGGGGTCACCCTTCGCTTTTTTGGCTTGCTGGACGCCGGGCTCCACAGAGCGCTTGCTTTTTTGCATAAAATAGGTTTTACTATACTGTGACTAACAAGCAGCTTTAAGAAAAACGGGTAGTACAACTTATAGGTGCAAGAGAGGATGTGTCGATATGAGCGGCAGCAATCTGACTTTAAAGCTTGATCCTGAACGCATAAAGGAAATGCCGATGGTTGATTTGGCCTTCGAGGTGCTGAAAGCGGCTAATACGCCTTATTATTATCGCGATCTGATGATGGAGATCGCTAAGATACGGGGTCTGTCCCAGGACGGCATTAATCAGTTCATCGCGCAGGTTTATACCGAAATCAACATAGACGGCCGTTTTGCCTGCGTTGGCAATAATACATGGGGCCTCAAGCGCTGGTACCCGGTCGAGCGCTCCGAAGATCCAGTCGGCAATGCGAAGCGAACGCGCATTATCAATGACGACGATGATCTTGAGGAAGACGACTTGTACGGAGAAGAAGAGGATGATTCATTCTCCGCAGAAGACGACTTCGATAACTATGACGAAGAAAACGAGGACTTCGAGGAAACGGAAGAGTCCGAAGTTGACGAAGAAGTAGAGATTGAAGACGAAGATCTGGAAGATGAAGTGGACGGAGAGCTCGATGAAGAGCTAGAGGAAGAAGAGGAAGAAGACGAATTTGAAGATGCGGATGACGAAGAAGATCGTTAATCAGGCTTGCGTTTACTTTAGCTTGACATGTCCTATGGGGCCGGAGTAAACTATTGCATGGGCTTCAGATTTGGTTGCTAAATAACGCATAATTTATGCATGAAGAGAAAAGTGCCCCCGTAGCTACGGGTGTCACTTTTTTTGTTTGAAGGGCGGAATTTCTGAAGTGTTTCGCCATTTTTGCAGGCTTTGATGCTCTGAATTTTGGGCAGACTTTAAAATATAGCATAAGCGCATGGAGGGTATCATCACAGTGACCAAGTATATTTTTGTAACCGGCGGAGTGGTTTCCTCGCTCGGCAAAGGAATCACGGCGGCATCATTGGGCAGATTGCTGAAGAACAGAGGGCTTAAAGTGACAATCCAGAAATTCGATCCTTACATCAACGTTGACCCGGGAACAATGAGCCCGTATCAGCACGGTGAAGTGTTCGTAACCGACGATGGCGCGGAAACCGACCTGGACTTGGGTCACTATGAGCGTTTTATCGATATCAACTTGTCCAAAAACAGTAACGTAACGACGGGTAAAATCTACTCCCATGTCATTACGAAGGAACGTCGCGGCGACTATCTGGGCGGTACGGTTCAAGTCATTCCGCATATTACGAACGAAATCAAGGAACGCGTATTCCGCGCTGGCAAAGAAGCCGGCTCCGATGTGGTCATTACGGAAATTGGCGGCACGGTCGGCGATATCGAAAGCCTGCCGTTTCTGGAAGCAATCCGTCAGATCAAAAGCGACATCGGCCGGGATAACGTCATGTATGTTCACGTTACGCTGATTCCGTACATCAAAGCGGCCGGCGAAGTAAAAACCAAGCCGACCCAGCATAGCGTTAAAGAGCTGCGCAGCATTGGCATACAGCCTAACGTCATCGTTTGCCGCACGGAATATCCGCTGGCAGATGATCTGAAACGCAAAATCGGCCAATTTTGCGACGTTGACGCAGGCGCGGTGGTTGAATGCCGCGATGCTTCAACGCTTTACGAAGTGCCGTTGATGCTTCGGGAGCAAGGGCTTGATGATATTGTTGTGAATCATCTCAAGCTGGAAGCGGGCCAACCGGATATGACGGAATGGGAAGAGCTTGTCGCCCGCGTCAAATCGCTGCACAAAACGACCGAAATCGCAATCGTGGGCAAATATGTCGCTCTTCACGACGCTTACCTCAGCATTGTGGAATCGCTTGGACATGCCGGTATTTCTGCGGATTCCGAAGTGAAAATCCGTTGGGTTGACGCCGAGCTGCTGACCGACGAAAACGTTGCGAATGAACTGAATGGCGTACACGGCATTTTGGTGCCTGGCGGATTCGGAGACCGCGGCATCGAGGGCAAAATCAGCGCGATTCGTTACGCTCGGGAAGCTAGAATTCCGTTTTTCGGCATTTGTCTCGGCATGCAGGTGGCTGTTATCGAGTATGCGCGGAATGTCGTTGGACTGAACGGCGCCAACAGCGCGGAAATTAATCCTACGACGCCATATCCCGTTATCGACTTGCTTCCGGATCAGAAGGATATTGAGGACTTGGGCGGAACGATGCGCCTTGGCTTGTATCCGTGCAAAATTTCGCATGAAACAACTGCGTTCCGGGAATACGGGGAAGAGCTTGTGTACGAGCGTCACCGTCACCGGTACGAGTTCAATAATGAATACCGCGAATCGATCGAAGCTGCGGGCCTGGTTATTTCCGGAACTTCGCCGGACGGCCGTCTGGTGGAGATGGTGGAGCTTGCCGATCATCCATGGTTCCTGGCTGTTCAATTCCATCCGGAGTTTACGTCCAGACCGAACCGTCCGCAGCCGTTGTTTAAAGGTTTTGTTCAAGCTGCGCTTACTTACGGACAGCGCTAAAGCAGTATTTCCAATCTCGTTTGTCAGAATTTCTGCAGACTATGCAGGATTTTGCATAAACGAGAAGGAAATTCCCTACACTTCTCGAATATATAATTAAATATGGGAGAGTTGTCCACGTTTTGCAGCCGTCTTTATGAACGCGGCCGCTCGTCCTCAATGTGCTTCGATGGATGGAAGTTTTCTCATGTTGAAGTTCAGCCACGGGGGGTAGATGTAGCTTGGATAAGAAAAAGGTATTGATTGTAGATGATCAGAACGGCATTCGCATCCTGCTCTTGGAAGTGTTCAACAGCGAGGGATATCACACTTTTCAAGCGCCCAACGGCAAACTTGCCCTGGAAATTGTGAGCTCGGAATCCCCGGACCTGGTACTGCTGGATATGAAGATTCCAGGCATGGATGGCCTGGAAATACTGAAGCATATCAAAGCGATTAATCCCAGCATCAAAGTCATTATGATGACGGCTTACGGCGAGCTGGATATGATTAAGGAAGCCACGGATCTTGGCGCGCTTATGCATTTCACCAAGCCGTTCGACATTGACGAGATGCGGATGGAAGTTAACCGGCATCTGCAAGGCGGCAACCCGCCTGACCGGTTTGCGGTAGGTTCCTGACAGATAGCGAGCGGCATTGGCGCCTTAGTGCGGCAATGCCGTTTTTTAGAAATACACGCGAATCGGCCGTTTGTCCCGCCAAGGGATAGCGTTAGCCGTTTATGCTTGGCCTATAAATTTAATTGTGATATACAGCATTATTACTTTTGCCCGGGTTATGGTATAATAGCACAGGATAACAAGTCGGAACGGGCTTGGTGCAGAAGATTTTACACAGAAAGCTACTATTAGGAGGAACAGAACTATGCCACTCGTATCAATGAATGAATTATTGCCTAAGGCTAAGGCAAACAAGTATGCGGTAGGTCAATTCAACATGAACAACCTGGAATTTGCTCAAGCGACTGTTGAAGCCGCCATTGAAGAAAATTCTCCATTTATTTACGGAGTAAGCGAAGGCGCTCTTAAATATATGGGAATCGAGTTTACAGTAGCTATGGCTAAAGCCGCAGCTGATAAATCCGGATTGCCAATCGCTCTGCACCTTGACCATGGCAGCAGCTTTGATGTAGCTATGAAATGTATCCGCGCTGGCTTCTCCTCCGTTATGTTCGACGGTTCCCACTACGGTCTTGAAGAAAACATCGCCCTGACTAAAGAAGTGGTTAAAGCTGCACGCGCAATGGGCGTTTCCGTTGAAGGCGAGCTGGGCACAATCGGCGGCGTTGAGGATGACCTGAGCGTTGACGAAGCTGATGCAAAAATGGCTGACCCTGCTGAAGCTATCCGCTTCTACGAAGAGACAGGCGTTGACTGTCTGGCAATCGCTGTTGGTACAGCTCACGGCATGTACAAAGGCGAGCCAAAAATTCATTATGATATCATCCAAAAGGTTGCGGACGCGATTCCAGTGCCAATCGTTCTTCATGGCGGTTCCGGCGTACCGGACGAAGCGATCCGTTTGTCGATCCAGGCTGGCGTTGGCAAAATCAACGTGAACACTGAGAACCAAGTGGCTTGTACAAACGCTATCCGCGAAGTTCTGCTTGCAAACAGCGAAGTTATCGACCCTCGTAAATATTTGACTCCTGCACGTTCGGCTATGAAGGCAGTCATTCAAGAAAAAATCCGTTTGTTCGGAAGCAACAACCAAGCTTAATCCAGTCATTCGGAGTTAAAGGCATACAAACCGCCTGAACAGAGCAAGCAGGATGAATTCGGCATAACCGCGTCCTGCTTGCCGCGGCGGTTTTTTCCTTTATTCTCTTTCCAACAGAGCGGGAGGATCAATGATTTCATGGAGAAATTGATGATACGCGGCGGACGGCCGCTTCGCGGAACCGTTCAGATCAGCGGAGCAAAAAACAGTGCTGTGGCGCTGGTTCCTGCCGCCATACTGGCGGAGACTGAAGTTGTTTTGGACAACTTGCCGCAGATTAGTGATGTAGCGGTTTATCGTGATATTTTAGAGGAATTAGGAGCAAAGGTGGAGCGGAGCGGCGACTCGATGACGATTGATCCGTCTCGGCTGACTCCAAAGGCGATGCCTAACGGCAAAGTCAAGCTGCTCCGAGCAAGTTATTATCTGATGGGCGCCATGCTTGGCCGGTTTGGCGAAGCAGTCATCGGGCTTCCCGGCGGCTGCAATTTTGAACCACGTCCCATCGATCAGCATATTAAAGGTTTTGAGGCTCTTGGCGCAACGGTTACGAACGAACACGGATCGATACGAATTACGGCAAAGCAGCTTAGAGGGGCAAAGATTTACCTGGATGTAGCGAGTGTTGGAGCAACGATTAACATTATGCTGGCGGCCTCCAAGGCCAAAGGGTCCACGATTATTGAAAACGCGGCAAAAGAGCCTGAAATTATAGATGTAGCTACTCTCCTTAACGCGATGGGCGCCACAATCAAAGGCGCGGGCACCGAAACGATCCGGATTGAAGGCGTGGATCGGCTTCACGGCTGCCGTCATTCCATCATCCCAGATCGCATTCAAGCCGGAACGTACATGATTGCCGCGGCGGCAACGCGCGGTGATGTTCTCATAGACAACATCATTCCCAAACATATGGAAGCGATCACAGCCAAGCTGGAGGAAATGGGCGTTGAAGTTCACGAGATGGATGAATCCATCCGTATCGTCGGGGCTCCGGAATATACGGCAATTGACGTAAAAGCGTTGGTCTATCCCGGATTTGCGACGGATCTGCAATCTCCGATGACCACCTTGCTGACGCAAGCCAAAGGTGTCAGTATTCTGACCGATTATGTATACGGCACCCGTTTTAAGCATGTGCCCGAATTGGCGCGCATGGGGGCTAACATTCGCGTGGAAGGACGTTCGGCCATTATTGAAGGCGGCAAGCTTAATGCGGCCAAAGTAAAGGCGGCGGATTTGCGCGCCGGAGCTGCACTAGTGGTTGCGGCTTTGACCGTTGAAGACGGCGTGACCGAAATTGCGGGCGTGGAATACATTGACCGGGGTTACGATCACCTTGTTGAAAATCTGTCCAGACTGGGCGCGGAAGTATGGCGGGTTAACGATTCGGAATAGATTTGGAACGATATGGAAAGTATGAGGGTAAAGCGCAATAATACATTTGAGAATAAGTGGTGAGAATATGTCCGATCTACAGATTGCAGATCTGGAGGAAATGAAGCTTACCGAGCTGTACAAGCTCGCAAAGCAGTATCAAATCGCCTATTATGGCACATTGAAGAAAAAAGAATTGATTTTTGCGATTTTACGCGCGCAGGCTGAAAAAAGCGGACTTATGTTTATGGAAGGCGTATTGGACATTCTGCAAGAGGGATTTGGTTTTCTGCGTCCTATCAACTACCTTCCAAGCAAGGAGGATATTTATATATCCGCCTCGCAGATTCGCAGATTCGATCTGAGAAGCGGTGATTTGGTATCAGGCAAATGCCGGCCTCCAAAAGAAAATGAGAGGTATTTTGGATTGCTTCAGGTCAATGCCGTTAACGGCGAAAACCCTGAAACTGCTTCCGAGCGACTCCATTTTCCCGCCCTCACTCCTCTTTTTCCAGAAAAGAAGCTGGTGCTTGAAACCGCGCAAACCAAACTTTCCACCCGAATCATGGACTTGCTGGCACCTGTTGGCCTTGGACAACGGGGCTTGATCGTAGCTCCGCCAAAAGCGGGCAAAACGCTGCTGCTGAAGGAAATCGCCAACAGCATCTCGCAAAATCATCCCGATATCGAGCTTTTTGTGCTGCTGATCGACGAACGTCCAGAGGAAGTAACGGACATGCAGCGTTCGGTTAAAGGCGAGGTCGTGGCTTCGACGTTTGACGAACTGCCGGAGAACCATATCAAGGTTGCGGAACTGGTACTGGAGCGCGCGCTGCGTCTGGTGGAACATAAGAAGGATGTTGTTATTCTGCTGGACAGCATTACCCGTCTGGCCCGCGCATACAACCTGGTTATTCCTCCATCGGGCAGAACGCTTAGCGGCGGTATCGACCCGGCTGCATTCCACCGCCCGAAACGTTTCTTCGGTTCGGCGCGCAATGTCGAGGAAGGCGGAAGCTTGACCATCCTGGCGACTGCGCTTGTGGAGACGGGCTCACGCATGGATGATATCATCTATGAGGAATTTAAGGGAACGGGCAATATGGAACTGCATCTGGACCGCAAGCTGGCGGAACGGCGCATTTTCCCTGCTTTGGATATCCGCAGATCGGGTACAAGGCGCGAAGAAATGCTGCTTTCCAAGGAAGAGCTTGATAAAGTTTGGGCGATTCGCAAAAGCATGACGGATACGCCTGATTTTGTGGACAACTTCCTGAAGAAGATGAAGGATGCGGAAACGAACGAACAATTTCTGATGTCGCTGGATACATCTGCCGTAGAGGCAGGCCGGCAAGAGCGGCCAGGCGCCAGAAGCAGTGCAGGCTCGTCATCCACTACCGGAACCAGAAGGCCTGCTGCGCGGACAACGCCAAACGCGTAGCGCGGCAGAAGGAGGACAACATGAATCTCGTATATGCCGACAAAAACGGCAATGTATTTGATCATCCCCACTACGAGGCGCTTGGCCGCAGCGGAGATATGATCGTGGAAATGATGGAGGAGGAGCTGATTCCGTTGCCCGAAGGGGCAACGTTGGTCAGTCTTCCTTTTACAAAACCAGTAGGCTTTAATCCAGAATCCGGGAATATGGAAGTGGTTCCGGACGGGGCGCAAGCCGTTGGCGCGTTGCTGCCGCAAGGGTATACGCGTCTTTGCTTGCCGGGTTATGTCAAAGCCGACAAAAACGAAAAGCTGCCGTTGTTTGGCTATACCGCCGTTGTTTGGAAAGATGGCGGTTTTTATGTAGCGGCGGAGCAAACCGACGATCCCGAACGCTGGGATCCTCTTAATTGCGATCAGGGAGAACTGAACCTTCAGGTGGAGCGGCTGCTTAACGAGTATCCCGAAAACCGCCTGTTCAAGCATTTGTCCAATTGTGCTCTTGGCTATGAATGTTTAACGGCTTCCAACACCTTCCTTGGTCGTTGGGAGGGCGCGGTTCCCGTCTCGTATTCCTGCAATGCGGGTTGTTTTGGCTGTATTTCGGAGCAGCCTGACGATAGCGGCTTTGTTGCGCCGCAGACCCGGATGAACTTTAAGCCGCAAGTACAGGAAGTCGTCGATATCATGATGGAGCATCTGAAGCATCCCGATGCCATCATCAGCTTTGGGCAAGGCTGCGAGGGAGAACCCTCCACTCAGGTGAAAATTATCGTTGAAGCGATGAAGGAAGTACGCAGCCGGACATCTAACGGGTTTATCAATATTAATACAAATGCCGGATTAACTGATTTTATCCGCGCCATTGTGGATGCTGGCCTGGATCTGATGCGTGTCAGCACAATCAGCGCGCTGGATGATCACTACAACGCCTATTACAAGCCGCGCGGCTACAATTTGAAAAATGTGGAGAAGTCTCTTCGCTATGCCACGGATCAAGGGGTTTACACCTCTATCAACTATTTGATTTTCCCTGGCGTCACCGACCGCGAGGAAGAAATCGAAGCCATGATCGGATTTGTGAAACGCAGCGGTCTCCGGCTTATTCAGATGCGCAATCTGAATATCGACCCCGAAAGCTATTTGGGCTTGATTCCCAAAGCTAAAGGCGAGATCTATGGCATGAAAACGATGCTGGATATTTTCCGCCAAGAGCTGCCGGATGTTGTGATCGGCAATTATACGCATGTTCCGCCGCTTGCTCTGCGCCGATAGCAGAGGTCGGCTATAACGGGTGATGCCGGACCGGGATCGTATACCGGCAGCCTTGGAATATACATTGCGGCTTGGGCGGCTTCGTGCTATAATCTCCTATGTGTGATTTTACTCTGGATTCGAATGTGATCCAGGGCGGAAAGAGGTGAAGAAGATGAAACAAGGTATTCATCCGACCTATAACGTCGTTACAGCAACTTGCGCTTGCGGCAATACATTCGAGACAGGTTCGATCAAATCGAATCTTCGTGTTGAAATTTGTTCCGCATGCCACCCGTTCTTCACGGGTAAGCAAAAGTTCCTGGATGCCGGTGGCCGTGTCGACCGTTTCAAGAAGAAATACGGCATCTAATATATGGTGCGCGTTCCGCCTTTATTTGGCAGAATACAGTAACCTCCCTCAGCCATCCTATGGTTATGAAGGGAGGTTTTTTCGTGGGCAAAAACAGATCGGAAGGCGCTTTTGGATCCCTATGTAAAATAGCTTCTGTGCTCGTTTTAGGTATCGTTATGGCGCTAGGGGGAGGCTGCTCCGGCGAATCGCGGGAGGAGAGCCGTTCCTATGGGCATGACGGCTACATGGGGTATTCCAATAGCAATCCCAACACCATTAACCGGCATTCCACCCGTTCGTACGGCGAGGATACCGCGCTTATCCGGCAAGTATTGGAACCTTTTCAGGGGATTAAGGACGTCAAAATATCGTTTAGCGGGAGCCGCGTGCTTGTTACCTTAACTCCCGGCGAAGGCTTGACTCCGGAAGCTCGGGCTCGCTTAACCCAGCATGCCCTTGAAACCGTCAAATACAATATGCCGGACTACAAGGTTAATGTAAGAATGGCGCGGCCTTGAGGACGGCCGTAAATGCGCCAATCTTCTCCATCGCATGATACTCAGTTGCGCTTTGGGCTGGAATGTACTATACTTGTCTTTGCCGTGCTAGATGGGGAGGTAGCGGTGCCCTGTAACTCGCAATCCGCTATAGCGAGGTTGAATTCCTGCTCAAGGTTATGCCGATGTGAGGCTGGCGCTTGCAAGCAGTGTTGACAGTCGGGTCCTCCGCAATGGACGCTTGTGAACCCGGTCAGGTCCGGAAGGAAGCAGCCGTAAGCAAGTTTGTTCATGTGCCGGGGGAGTGCCTGGCTCGAGCTGTGGAGCAATAATGCCGCTTGGGTCGCATGTATCAAAGGCAGGTGCACGGTCCTAACGCTGTAAATTCAAGGCATGTTATGCTTTGCACAATAGAAGTCTGCGTCATCAACCCCGAAACGGGAAGGTGAAGCAGGCTTTTTTTGCATAACGGCTCTTATTTGTTTTTTCTAGCAGTCGGGATGTAGTATAATAAAAGCATTGTGAACCGCCGTAAGGGGTTATAGTGGTTGTATTACAAGCAAGCCGAAGGGGAAGAATTCTGTGTCTCATATTGCTTTATACCGGGCTTGGCGTCCCCAGACGTTTCGGGATATGGTCGGACAACAGCATATTATACAAACCTTGCAAAATGCCATTCGGGAGAACCGGGTATCTCACGCGTATTTATTCAACGGGCCTAGAGGAACCGGCAAAACGACAACGGCAAAGGTGCTGGCCAAAGCGGTTAACTGCGAACGGGGCCCGTCAGTCGAGCCGTGTAATGAATGCGATGCTTGCCGTGGCATTACGGCCGGCCATATTATGGACGTTGTCGAAATAGACGCGGCCTCCAACCGGGGCATCGACGAAATCAGGGATATTCGCGACAAGGTAAGATATGCGCCTTCCGATGTGCGTTACAAGGTTTATATCATTGATGAAGTGCATATGCTCACGACGGAAGCCTTTAATGCGCTTCTCAAAACGCTGGAGGAACCGCCGGGCCATGTCATTTTTATTTTGGCGACAACGGAGCCGCACAAACTGCCGGCAACGATTATTTCCAGATGCCAACGCTTTGATTTTCGGCAAGTATCCCTTCAGGAGCAAATGGAACGTCTTAAAGAGATTTGCGCCGATGAGGGAATCACTTACGAAGAGGATGCCATTGCTTATATCGCAAGGCTGTCGGAAGGCGGAATGCGGGATGCGATCAGTCTGCTGGAGCAGGTGTCGGCATATAGCGGTGGCGGCATTACGCTGGAAACGGCCGTTGATGTTACCGGCGGACTGGCTGCGGAGCAGTTCTACCAGTTGGCTGAGGCTGTGCGCGACCGGAATGCCGCCGCAGTGCTGCCGCTAGTGGAAAGTCTTGCACAGAGCGGCAAAAGTGCGGACAAATGCATGGAAAATCTGTTATATTATTTTCGTGATCTGCTTGTGCTTAAGCTGGCTCCGAACGGCAGTGCGGAGACGGAGCGCGTGGTGGACCGCGAACGGTTTCAAGCTATGGCGGAATCCTATACGCCACAGCGGCTGTTTGCCATGATTGACATCTTGGGCCGTTATCAGGGAGAGCTGAAGCACGCCACCCAGCCCCAAACGTTGTTTGAGGTGGCGTTGTTAAAGCTTTGCACATTTGAAGAAAGCGGCAGCGGGAGTGTTGCTTCGTCAAGCGCATCCGGCAGCGCCCCGTCGTCAGAAATCAATGCCCTGCGTCAGCAGGTTGCGGCATTGGAGCGCCAATTGGGCGAGCTGATCAAAAATGGCGTAACCGCCTCATCATCTGATGGAAGCGGAAGAAGCCAGGCTGCTCCGGCGCGAGCCCCTAGCCGGGGAATCTTCGGCGGAGCCGGCGGCGGGATGAGGAGCAAGGTCAAACTTGAGCCGTATCTTGCGGCTGCCGAAAGCCAGGAATCCGTAGCGGCCCGCGCCAAATGGGCCAACGTTTTGCAGCGGGTGAAAGAAGAGAAGGTAACGCTTCACGCCTGGCTTAAAGACGGGGAGTTAGTGTCGGTGTCATCCGCTACCCTTTTGCTGGCATTTCGCAATGATATTCATCGTGAAACGACGGAAAAGCCGAATCACCGAGAAATCATTGAGCGGATCGCTGGCGAAGTGCTTGGTTCGTCTTATGGCCTGGCTACGGTCATGCAGAAGGAATGGCAGGCGGCGCTTGAAGGAAGCGGCCCCCCTGCTGCAGGAGAAGTGCTGGAATTAGAGCATGAGGGGGAGCCTCAGGGCAAGGCGTCACCTAAGCAGCCGCCTTGGGTGGAGGAAGCGGTTAAGCTCTTTGGCGAAGAGTTGGTTGTGGTGAAGGATAAAGATTGACTACACTATTTTATGAGGTGAATATCAATGAACAATATGAATCAGATGATGAAGCAAGTGAAAAAGATGCAGGAACAAATGTTGAAAGCTCAAGAAGAGCTGGAAACCAAAACGGTTGAAGGCACAGCCGGCGGCGGCGCGGTTACCGTATCGGTAAACGGACATAAGAAAGTGCTGAGCCTGGTCATTAAGCCGGAAGCCGTAGACCCGGATGATGTGGAAATGCTTCAAGATCTTGTTTTGACCGCTGTTAATGACGCTTTAACGAAAGCGGATGAACTGGCTAACAAGGATATGGGCAAATTTACAGGCGGCATGAAAATCCCGGGCTTGTTCTAGAACATGTATTACCCGGAGCCTATAGCCAAGCTGATTGATTCTTTCACGCGACTGCCGGGCATCGGGCCCAAGACGGCTGCAAGGCTGGCTTTTCATGTTCTGCGAATGAAGGAAGACGATGTAATCGATTTTGCCAAAGCATTGGTCAGCGTGAAGCGCAATCTGTTTTACTGCTCGGTATGCTGCAATATTACAGATACCGATCCCTGTAAAATTTGTCAGGACAAAAGCAGGGACAACTCGGTGATTTGTGTCGTGCAGGAGTCCAAAGACCTGGTTGCCATGGAGCGCACCAAGGAGTACGACGGCTATTATCATGTGCTTCAAGGCGCAATTTCGCCGATGGAAGGAATTGGACCGGATGAAATCCGGATAGCTGAGCTGCTTAAACGGCTCAGCGACGAGAGAGTCCAGGAGCTTATTCTCGCCACCAATCCCAATATCGAGGGAGAAGCCACGGCAATGTATTTGTCGCGGCTGATCAAACCTTTTGGTATTAAGGTGACGCGGATAGCCCATGGACTGCCTGTGGGCGGAGATCTGGAGTATGCGGACGAGGTTACCTTGTCCAAAGCTCTGGAAGGCCGGCGAGAATTGGGATCATAACAATGGGACAGTCAAGCTTTTGTGAGCTTGGCTGTTTTTTTTGGTCATATTTCACCAGACAAGCCTATACACATGTTAAGAAAGACATTAGCATCTGCGGGGTAAGGTGGTGGAACAATGGTGCGAATCAGCAAGCTGGAAAAGGATGATTTTGAATTGAAGAGGATTTTGAAAGGAGAGATTATTGAAACGCTAAGGGAGTGGGAAAACGCCAATCGTTTTTTTGACTGCGCCTTGGGCAAGGACCAGGTTGATTATGCGATCCACGCTATTATCACGGCCGAAAAGCGATACGCAATGCTGCTTGCCAAGGCAAAACGATTACAAGGACCCTGGCCGGTCTGATTGGAGGACGTAAGGATGAAAGCATTATGGATGACTTTGCTGATCGCTTCTTCTGTTATCCTGATCGGGGTATTGATCCGCAACAGGATGTCCTGGGGGTGGCTACGTTACTTTGCCATTCACATGGTCGCGGCTGCCGGCGCTTTATACCTGCTTAACTACAGCGGGCTTATTCCGGGGATGTATATTCCTTTGAATCCATTTAGTGTTGGAGCTGTTGTTGTACTGGGGCTTCCAGGAGTTGCTCTGATGGCGGGACTGCAATGGGTTATCGCATGAATATGGTGGCAGTAGAGGGGATAGAGCCCTATTCGAAACTGCTGAAACCAGGTTCTGAAAACCCCAGAACATCAGTAGGAATCAGTGTTTTCAAGCGTTCTGCACCATAGCGGAAAAGAGACCGGATAAAACAATTTAAAAAAAAGTTTTAAAAAGGGGTTGCATTATTTCGAGTCCCTGTGATATATTATAAAAGTCGCCGCTGAGACATGCGGGACACACGAAACAAAACGAAACAAAAGCTTGTTCTTTGAAAACTGAACAACGAGTGAAACTGCCCTGTTTAATCTCCTTGAGAAGCAGCAATGCTTCAAGG
>NZ_JBTOLL010000026.1:0-10063 GCF_054551715.1 Paenibacillus sp. CAU 1782
TTCACGGAGGTAACAGGGGTTCGAATCCCCTACGGGTCACCATTTGGAGGATTAGCTCAGCTGGGAGAGCATCTGCCTTACAAGCAGAGGGTCGGCGGTTCGATCCCGTCATCCTCCACCATAATAATATCGCGGGGTGGAGCAGCTCGGTAGCTCGTCGGGCTCATAACCCGAAGGCCGCAGGTTCAAATCCTGCCCCCGCAACCAAAATTCCTTGGTAATTCCCAAGGTGCATAAGATGTGGAGCTGTGGTGTAGAGGCCTAACATGCCTGCCTGTCACGCAGGAGACCGCGGGTTCGAATCCCGTCAGCTCCGCCATTTTGGCTCGGTAGCTCAGTCGGTAGAGCAGAGGACTGAAAATCCTCGTGTCGGCGGTTCGATTCCGTCCCGAGCCACCATTCAAATTTCATACGCCGTTGTAGCTCAACTGGTAGAGCAACTGACTTGTAATCAGTAGGTTGGGGGTTCAAGTCCTCTCGACGGCACCATATGGCGGTCGTGGCGAAGGGGTTAACGCACCGGTCTGTGACTCCGGCATTCGTGGGTTCAAGTCCCATCGATCGCCCCATTACACACATATGCAACGGATAACCATTATAGGGAATCCAAAGCCATAGTAGTATGAGCCATTAGCTCAGTTGGTAGAGCACCTGACTTTTAATCAGGGTGTCGAAGGTTCGAGTCCTTCATGGCTCACTTTTAACTTCATATGCGGTCATGGCGGAATTGGCAGACGCGCTAGATTCAGGTTCTAGTGTCAGCAATGACGTGGAGGTTCGAGTCCTCTTGACCGCACCATCATTTGCGGAAGTGGCTCAGCGGTAGAGCATCGCCTTGCCAAGGCGAGGGTCGCGGGTTCGATTCCCGTCTTCCGCTCCATTTTTTTATTTGCGGCCTTAGCTCAGCTGGATAGAGCGTTTGACTACGAATCAAAAGGTCAGGAGTTCGAATCTCTTAGGCCGCGCCATTTTACGGGATGTAGCTCAGCTTGGTAGAGCACCTGGTTTGGGACCAGGGGGTCGCATGTTCAAATCGTGTCATCCCGATAACGTGTAACGAGTCCATTATCCATTCTGGATAAAGGGCTCGTTTTTTTGTACCATCATGTTTAGGTTTGATTACAATTCTTCAATTAGCGGGGTATCGCCGAATTGTTCGCTTGCAAGAAGAATAATCAATTGTGTGGCTGTAGCTGCAGGGGTTTGAAGCTTTCCTTCTTGAGCGAGTTGAACAAATTGGTCCACGTAAGGAAAAGCTGCTCTGTCTATCGTTCGAATTTCGGCTTGCAGGGCGGTATCGATCATACCCGGGTATACGGAGACGATCCTCACGGGATGATCCTTGCCGCATTGCTCCAGATGAATACTTTTTGAAAAGGTGTCCAGACCGGCTTTGGACGTGCTGTAGCAGCTTTGCGACGGCAGCAAAAATTTGGCTGAAGCTGACGATATGTTCATGATGCGTTTATCCGTCGCCCAACCCTGCGTATGTTTGATAAAGTTTGAAGTGGTGACCATGGGAGCCAACAAATTGATGGTTACATTTTCAATGATATCCTCGGCTTTATTGTGCTGCTTGCTCATCAGTTGTTGCGCCATCGCTTCTCCAATACCTCTGGACGTTCCTGTAATAATGAAATATTTCAATGAAGGCACCTCATTCCTTTGTTTTAGTTATTCCTCGGGATGATGAAGTCTTCCTTCAAAACACTGTTTACGGCTTCCTTCCAAACCCCTTCATAATCCATATCGATACCCATTAGCTTGCATCTGGAAATGCCGTCAATGGACAACGCAAGGAGATGCGCTTTATACGCCAGGTTGCCTGAAGTAACGGCTCCCAGCTCGGCACCAATTTCCAGCAACTGTTGAAATCCGGTTAAAAAGTCTTGTTGTATTGCGGATAAGCGTGTCCGATACATCTCATCGCGCTCAGCGAGCGTCGCAAACTCGTTTAATACGCGTAAGACCGCATTATGGCTTTTATCCGCGTCCGGCAGCATGTTTAGGCCGCCTTGATAGAGACATTCCGTAAAATTATCGCGATAAATCTCTTCGCTCTGAAAATAAGATTTAAAATAATGATCCTTAAAGATGTAATCGAAGGCTTGGCGGATTAATTCTTCTTTTGTAGAAAAATGATAATAAATCGACGGTTTGGTTATTCCCACCTTCTGCGCAATCATGCCCAAGCTTGTTTTTTCAAGTCCGAACTCAACAAATAGCTCAAACGCGGCTTCTATGAGTTGGAGGGAAGTAAGTTCTCTTTTTTTAATGCTGATCGCTCCCTTGACATGTAATGATTAAGGCTTATTATAAAGGGGGAAGAAATTGAATGTCAATAATTTAACGACCGTTAGTTAAAAAAATGTGTTGAGGATGTTGGAGGGTTTTGGTATTTTATCGAGAATACCTAAATGCAATGCAATTATGAAAACACAGAAAGGAGGAGGAGCATGGCCAATGCCAACTTGATGAAAGAGATGAACCTTAACCATGTTCGGCAGGTTATGAGGCGGGTGGAGACGGCGACAAAGCCGCAATTGGCCGAACTGACCAAGCTTAGCGTTGTTACGATCAATTCCCTTGTGAAGGAGTTAAATGAATACGGGGAGATTATCGAGGACGAAATTGCTCCGTCCAGCGGGGGCCGGCCCGCGCTCACGTACCGGTATAACTATGATTATAGTCATGCGCTTGTTATGTACATAAAAGAGAAGCAAGGCCAGGTTCTGCTCTCCGCGACGGTTGTCAATTTGGATGACCGTATTTTGCTGAAGGAAGAACACTTGATGCCTGAATTTGACTCTCCTCGTTTTTACGAGGCGATCGGGCGGATTTTGGAGCAGCACCCCTCCGTTAAAGTAATTGGCGTTGGCATACCGGGGCAAACCGTTAACGGAGAAATTATCGTCTCCAGCCGTCCGGAGCTGACGGGATATCGTATGGTAGAGGAGCTGCAGGGGCAATTCGGATTGCCGGTTATGGTTGAGAATGATATCAATGCCGCGATCAGCGGATATTGCTCCGGTTACGATCTGGATGATGATGAATGCGTAATCGGCATCTATTTTCCACATAATCATCCGCCTGGTATGGGTATTTATCTGGATGGAAAAATTGTCAAAGGCAAAAACGGCATGGCTGGAGAGGTCAAGTTTCTTCCAGGAAGCCCGGACTGGTACCAACAGCTTGGGGATGCCGAGTTTGGAGATGCGGCATGCCATATGATTCATAGCATCAACGTAATGTTGGCCCCGCATAAAATTGTCGTCTATCAGGATAGGGGAAACGCAGAGGTTTTGAGTCAAGCCTGGGGGGCATATTCCTTGAAGCATGTTATGCCTTCTTATCCCGAAATTGTGATTCAGGAAACCTTTCAGCGGGATTTTGAATATGGGATGCGATGGTTGACGCTTAGGGAGCTGGAGCCTGGTTTACGTTTGCCTGTCGTTTGAAGATGCACAGGCCCCGATCACGAGCGCCCAATCACACTCCTATCATCAAACGGTGCTTAGTTACATGCCTCGTGGCGCGTAGAGTCCGGCACTCCTCCTGCTTCGCTAGCGTCCAGTCACACTTCTCTTGGCACGCAACGCCCGGAACTCCTCCAGTTGCGCTAGCTTATGGTTGTTACGGTTTACAGTGTTGATGGGGCCAGCCTGTATGACCAATTTTTATTGCTTGACTTCATAGGGGTTCTATTGCATATTTAATAAATATACTTTATAAAGTATATTTATTAAATAATCTTTGGAGAGGTGCAGGAATGGCAACCTGGTTTTTAGTTATTATTTATCTTGCATTCATAAGCCTGGGATTGCCGGATTCTTTGCTGGGTTCGGCTTGGCCTGTAATGCAGCCGGAAATTGGAGCGTCCTTTGGCTCCGCCGGAATTTTATCAATGATTATTGCGGGCGGCACCATTGTATCCAGCTTGGCGAGCGGGACAATCGTCGGGAAGCTTGGCGTCGGAAAAGTGTGCTTGATTAGCTGTATTCTGACGGCAGGGGCGCTGCTTGGTTTTTCGGCCGCTCCGTCATTTATATGGCTGGTGCTGTTGGCTATTCCTCTCGGCTTGGGCGGGGGAGCCGTCGATGCGGGATTGAATCATTACGTGGCTGAAAATTACAAAGCGCATCATATGAACTGGCTGCATTGCTTTTGGGGGGTTGGCGCAACGATGGGCCCTCTAATCATGTCCGCATATATTGCGGGCGACTCTTGGCGAGGAGGCTATGCCACGGTAGCGATGGTACAGTTTGCGCTGGTCGTTGTATTGTTCCTGGCCCTTCCTCTTTGGAAACGTGTGGCTGCGGAGCACAATTTGGCGAACGCATTACAGAATGAGGACCGCAGCCTATCCAGCGAAGAAAAAGCTAGGAATGCCGCAACTGTCGGCGCAGCGAATCGTCATGGAGCAGGTACAAGCGCTGATGCAGCTGCTTCAACGACTAAGGCAACCACCGAGAAGGCAGCTATTGCCGCAAAAACGAATTTATTTGCCATCAAAGGCATTAAGCCTTCATTGGCGGCATTTTTGCTATATTGCGGAGCCGAAAGCATGGTGGGACTGTGGGGCGCCAGCTTTCTGGTCGGCGTGAGGGAAGTAACGGCTGTAACTGCGGCAGGCTGGATATCCATGTATTATGGCGGCATTACGATAGGACGGCTGATTACCGGATTTATAACAATGAAGGTTTCCAATGTCGTGCTTATACGTACCGGACAGCTTGTGACCATTACCGGAGGATTGCTGTTGATTCTTCCGCTGCCTGCGTTTTTTTCGCTCGCGGGTTTTATTCTGGTTGGTCTAGGGTTGGCCCCTATCTATCCGGGGCTTCTGCATGAGACGCCAACGAGGTTTGGCAAGGAAAATTCCGCAAGGCTGATGGGCTATCAGATGGCTGTTGCGTATACGGGAAGCACATTTCTTCCCCCACTGTTCGGAATACTGGCGACAAAAACAAGCGTTGCCTTGTTTCCGCTTGTATTGCTGATTTTTCTTGCACTTATGTTTTTTAGCGCTGAAAAAGTTAATCTTGCTCTCAGGAAGTCCAAAGAAGGTATCGGGAGCGGCGCATGAGGAACTATAAGGAGAATGAGATTTTGATTTCAAGAGCGAAGGGATGAGCATGGAATGAATCAGAAGGAAAGAATGCTTGCAGGACTTCCATATAAAGCCTGGCTGGACGGCTTGACTGAAGAACGAACGGAGTGCCGGCTGAAAATCCGGGAATATAACCAGCTGCGACCGGATGAGCATGAGAGAAGGAATGAGCTGGTTCAATCCATTTTGGGAAAAGCGGGAGAAAATATTAACATCGAGCCTCCGTTCCGGTGCGATTACGGTACCAATATTGAGGTGGGCAATAACTTTTACGCCAATTTCAACTGTACGATTTTGGACGTTGGCAAGGTGACGATAGGCAACAATGCGTTGCTTGCGCCCAATGTTTCGATTTATACGGCGGGCCATCCCATTCATCCCGATTCCAGAAACTCCGGCTACGAATACGGAATTGCCATTACGATCGGAGATAATGTCTGGATTGGCGGGAATGTCATTATCAACCCGGGCGTAACGATCGGCAGCAACGTTGTCATCGGCGCCGGCAGCATTGTGACCAAGGATATCCCCGACAATGTCATAGCTGTAGGAAGCCCTTGCAAGGTCATCCGGGAAATTACGGAGGCAGACCGCAAATACTACTATCGGGATCGCGAGTTCGACGTCGATGATTACTATTAAGTCCTCAATTGAATAAAAGACAACAATTGAATAAAAGAATAAAACTGAATAAAACTGAATAAAAACCTCCTTCCGCCGTTTGTTTAAGATTTTTTTAAGATTCATGATTTACGATAACGGCATAACAAACGGCGTATAGCTTTATGCGTTGAAGGAGGAGAATGTAAATTGAAGATGAAAGAATGGTTGAAAAAATCAGCATTGCTGATGTTTGCGCTGGCGCTTGTGGTAGGCGCCCTTCCCGGTCTGGCGGGGCAAAAGGCAGCTGCGGCTGAAGGCGGAATCAAGCAGGCGTACGAAAGTGTTTTTGCGGGTGACAATGTTATTGACGTTAATGTGACCATCACTGACGAGGATTGGGACAGCATTCTGGCAAGCCCTCTCGACAAGGACTACAAAAATGTCACTGTAGATATCGACGGCACGGTGATTGAAAACGTAGGTTTCTCGACCAAAGGCAACCTGACTCTTAAATCGGTTGCCGCAATGACGGATTCCGATCGTTACAGCTTCAGGCTCAAGTTCGACAAATATGACAAAAGCCAAACGTGGCTGGGACTGGACAAGCTGTCCCTGAACAACAATTATTCGGACCCTTCTTATTTGAGAGAATACCTTCATTATGAGGCGTTGAAGGCAATCGGGCTGGATTCTCCCTTGACTGTTTTTGTGAACCTTTATGTTAACGGCGAGCTTTATGGCTTTTATACCGGAGTTGAAGCGGTGGACGACAGCTATTTGGCTCGTAATGTCGGAGCCGATTATGAAAGCGGCGTTTTGTACGATACGGATGCGGGAAGCACGCTTGTATATGATGAAAACAGCGACTATGACACCATAACGCGCGATTTGGGCATCAAGGATGACAAAGCCTCCCTGAAATATTTTATTCAGGTGTTGAATGAAATGCCGGACGGTGAAAAAGGCGATATTGAAAGCGTGCTGGACGTGGATTCGGCGTTAAAATATATTGCGGCCAACGCTGTTCTCGGCAACTATGACAGCTATAACGGCGACAAGGCGCAAAACTATATGCTGTACGGTGACGCAAGCGGCAAATATACGGTTATCCCATGGGACTATAACATGTCTTTTAACGGTTATACCGCAACAGGCGGCAGAAGCGGCAGCGGCACCGGAAGTAACACGAATGCGGTAACGGCATCAATCGACGTGCCGGTGTTAGGCATTAATATGGAGGATGCCCCGCTCATCAATAACCTGCTGGAGGTTGAGGAGTACAAGGCACGTTATTTGAACTACGTTGAGCAATTGGTGGATTACATGGAGACGATCCAGGACCGGATCACGGAACTGGGCGACCTTATCTCTCCTTATGTTGAAGCGGACCCAACAAAGTTTTATACCATGGAGCAGTTCCAATCCAATTTAACCTATTCCGCTCAAAATGAGACTGACGGCGCTTTTGGCGGAATGACGCCGCCAGACGGAACGGTCCCTGCACAAGGGGAAAACGGACTGACCCCGCCGGAAGGCTTTGAGGGGCAGGAGCCGCCGGAAGGTTTTGACGGAATGACTCCGCCAGACGGTACGCAGGGTCAAACTCCGCCAACCGGCGCGGAGCAAGATGGCCAAAGGCCAGATCCCGGCAACGCCGGACAAGGAAACGGCTTCCCCGGCGGAGCAGGGGGCGGCGGTCTAGGAGGCAACGGAGGCGTAATGGCATCCGGCTCCATTATGACATTCGCCCTTAACCGGCTTGCCAATCTTCAGGAGCAGCTGGGCCGCGAGGTAACGGCACTGCCGGAGACATCGGCGGAGGTTACCCTGCCGAATACCGAAGCTAACGGAATTTCCATTGTAGTGGATGGCCAAAGAGTTGTATTCAGCGATCAAAAAGCAGTAAAAGAAAATGCAAGAGTATTGTCTCCGGTATATGGCGTTGCGGAAGCTTTGGGAGCGAAGCTGACTTGGGATGCCGCTGCCCGGACAGCAACCTTGGTGAAGGATGACACAACAGTTGTGCTTACCATTGGCAGCAACATCGCTTATGTCAACGGAACGGCAGTGGAGCTTGATGTTCCGGCCAAAACGATTAACTCCCGTACGGTCGTGCCCGTTCGTTTCCTGGGCGAAGCGTTGGGTATGGACGTGAAGTGGAATCAGGCAACGGCAACGGTGACGTTAACGAGCCAAAACTAAGCAAGACAAAGCAAGACAAAGCTAAAGCCCTCGGCAGTTTTCACAAGCAGCCGAGGGCTTTTCATATGTTCAGATGGCCTATTAATCGTATGAAATGGGAATATCGTCCTTAATTGCAACTTATTTATTCATGCTTCCGTTTAGTTGTTATAATCTGGGCATCAACATGCTTTCGAGGAGGAGAATAGAAGTGAAACGAGCGGGTTTTACGGTAGTAATGGCAGCAATGCTGCTTGGAGCTTGCGGAGGAACAGAAAATGTTATTGTCAGCCAAACTCCATTCATAGTGACGCAGGTTAACGATGAGGATGCCCTGTTGCCGGCTCCATATACGATGGACAACCTTCAGCAGTCTTTGGATGAATATATCAACTATCGGTTATGGTATTATCCCGAAAATACAACAGGAGCTTTGGAGGAGAACGTCAGCTTTGATTCCTATATTGGCAAATCCGTAGGCCAATCCATCGATATCGAAATTCGAAGCTATGAAGGAAACGTCTATGCCAGCTTGCCGACGAAGGAATGGCTTATCCCGTTTAGCGCAAATGACGGCATCGTCTACACCGAGGGGGAAATAAATTCGGAGCAGCAGGCATGGCCCGAATCGGACTATACCAGCATAGGCAGCTTTTCGCTTAAGGTAAACGAACCGAGGAGTCCCGTTTTTGGCAGCTCTGTCCGCAAAGACAAGATGGTGGAGGCTTCCTTGGCTTATCTGGATCATTTTTATGACGATGTAAGCCGGCAGGGCGAGGAAGAGGCATGGGCAGGGACTACGGCTACGCTTGTTGATTTCTACGAATCTCAAATGGCGACGGCTGCTTGGTTGGTACGCAAGGACGGTGAAATTTATCATGTTCCCATGTATTTTGAGGAAGAGGAAGCTGGCATTACAGCCGTAGGGATGAAGGGCTTCCGCCTTAATGATGTTGAAGCGTTTGGCGTTGAAGAAGGCTACCGCTTCCGCAAGGAACTGGAGGATGCCCAGGTAGAAGTCAAGTTCGCTAAGGGATGTGGAGTTCAGCAAGTTCAGCACATAAAAGCTATGAGTGCTTTACACCAAAAACATTTTCAACTTTGCGTTGAATCATAAAGGAAATAGTCGATTATTGTCGAATGATAGAATTGCATGAAAATCATCGATCCTAAAGTGAGGGATGCCTATTGAATAAGAAGTCTGCATTTAGAAGCGTGATTTTGGTTGGGCTTTGTCTGGCTCTCGTAATGATGCCAGGGTATTCCGTATTTGCGGCGCAGCCCGATCCTCCGGTTACTGTGGGGGGAGAGGAAAGCATACAGGTGAGCAACTTTACATCAGGGGCCACGCTGAAGCTTTATCTATGGAACGGAACGCCGGTTGACACAGCAGCCGGAGTAACGGATTCCTCCTATACATTTGCGAATGTGGTGCCGAACAGTCTGGGCTTTTTCGTTACCCAGACCGTTGGGATTGATGAAAGCGTCAACTCGAGCTATACGTCAGTTTCTCTGCGGACGCCCTCCGCAACGCCGGGCATAGGTTATGTGGATGTTAGCAATGTGCTTAATGGGGCGACTGTTGAGCTATATAGGCAAGACGGCACGCCAACAGGAATTGCTCCTACGGATCAAGGCGGCGGTGTATGGCGCTTTGACGGCTTGACGCCGCGAGCGGAGTATTACGCTGTTCAAAGCATAAATAATGTGAACAGCCTGGGTTCTAGTGTAGTAACGGCGCTGCCTGACATTCCGGACGCCCCAACAACGATTGGGGGAGAAGAAAGCATACAGGTGAGCAACTTTACATCAGGGGCCACGCTGAAGCTTTATCTATGGAACGGAACGCCGGTTGACACAGCAGCCGGAGTAACGGATTCCTCCTATACATTTGCGAATGTGGTGCCGAACAGTCTGGGCTTTTTCGTTACCCAGACCGTTGGGTCGGAGGAAAGCGTCAACTCGGCCTTTACGTCGGTTTCTCTGCGGACGCCTTCCGCAACGCCGGGCATTGGTTATGTGGATGTTAGCAATGTGCTTAATGGAGCGACTGTTGAGCTATATAGGCAAGACGGCACGCCAACAGGAATTGCTCCTACGGATCAAGGCGGCGGTGTATGGCGCTTTGACGGCTTGACGCCGCGAGCGGAGTATTACGCTGTTCAAAGC
>NZ_JBTOLL010000026.1:10163-60578 GCF_054551715.1 Paenibacillus sp. CAU 1782
GACGCCGCGAGCGGAGTATTACGCTGTTCAAAGCATAAATAATGTGAACAGCCTGGGTTCTAGTGTAGTAACGGCGCTGCCTGACATTCCGGACGCCCCAACAACGATTGGGGGAGAAGAAAGTATCCAGGTGAGCAACTTTACATCAGGGGCCACGCTGAAGCTTTATCTATGGAACGGAACGCCGGTTGACACGGCGGCCGGAGTAACGGATTCCTCCTATACATTTGCGAATGTGGTGCCGAACAGCCTGGGCTTTTTCGTTACCCAGACCGTTGGGTCGGAGGAAAGCGTCAACTCGGCCTTTACGTCGGTTTCTCTGCGGGCGCCGGTTGCAGTCGCTGGCGAAGACTACGTGGACGTGTCCAATGTCATACAAGGCGCTCAGGTGGAATTGTATGACAGCGATGATAACCTGATTTCATCGAACCCCCAGACGCTGAATGACGACACAAGGAGATTCGCGGGTCTACAGACAAGAAAGAGCTATTATGCCATTCAAAGCATTAACGGCATCACCAGCTTGAACTCCACTTTTGTAGCGGTTAATCCCGTTATTCCTGCGGCTCCGACCGTATCGGGCGGCGAGGAACAACTTGTGGTGAGCGGTTTTGAAGCGGGAGCGACGCTCAAGCTGTATTTGACGGATCAAACCTTGCTCCGTACTATCCCGAATGCAGTGGGCTCCACCTATACGTTTGAAAATGTAGTGCCGAATCGATTGGGTTTTTATGTCACCCAGACGGTAGGTTACGAGGAAAGCGATAACTCCACATTTGCTGACGTATCTCTCCGAACGCCTTCAGCCAGCGGCGGAGTCCGGTATGTGGACATCTCCAATGTGCTTGAAGGCGCAAGCCTTGCGCTTTTTGACAGCAACCATACACCAATAGCGATTGAGCCTGTTGACCAGGGGAATGGCGTATGGAGGTACCAGGGACTCAATAATGGCTTAACTTATTATGCCATTCAGAGCATTAATGGCGTCTCCAGTCTTAATACACTATTCGTAACGCTTCCGGAGCCTCCATCCCAGCCGCTAAATGTAAGGGCAGTCGCAGGCAATGGTCAAGCTGTCATTACGTTTACGTCTCCGCTAGATGGCGGAAGAAGCCCGATTACGGAATATTTGGTTGTGTCGGGTTCCGGTGATGAGGTTATTGCCAGCGGCGCGGCAAGTCCGATTACCGTAACAGGCCTGTCCAATGGCACCAGCTACACCTTCAGGGTTATTGCGGTTAACGAGGCTGGAAATAGTGCGGCATCGGAGCGTTCCAACGCCATTATTCCATGGGCTTTCAGCTCTGGAAACAGCTCCAGCAGTACTGCTGGCGTTGAGGTAATCGTGAATGGCAAGTCGGAAAATATCGGCCGCGCTTCCTATGGCTTTGAGAACGGGAGAAGCTTTATCCGAATTGTTGCAGACCGTGCTGAATTACAGAAACGTCTGGAATCGGAAGGCGATCGTCCCTCCATTGTTTTGCCGGTGAAATCGGCAAGCGATGCCGTAATCGGACAATTTGACGGCGAATTGATCCGTAGCATGCAATTGAAACAAGCGACAATCGAGCTAAGGACAGAAGATTCCTCCTATCGGCTGCCGACAGGTCAAATCCCTCTGAACGATATTGCCGAGGCATTTGACAGCGGCGTCGCTCTGGAGGACATTGCATTCAGGATCGAAATAGCAAAGGTTTCGCCAGACGCCTTAGCCAGAGTGGAGAATGCAGCTCGCAATGGTTCCTTTACCATTGCCGCGCCGCCAATTGAATTTTCCCTATACGCTGTATACGGCGGGAAGACGCATGAAATTACGGGCTTTAATGTCTATGTTGAACGCACGATTAACCTTCCTGCAGGCGCCGATTCCAGTAAGATTACGACGGGCATCGTAGTGGAAGCGGACGGAACCGTGCGCCATGTGCCGACCCGGGTCTCCATTAAGGATAACCAGTACTCCGCTGTTATCAACAGTTTGACCAACAGCACGTACGCTATCGTATGGAACCCCATTGTCTTCGCCGATGTAGCCGGTCATTGGGCGCAAATCTCGGTAAACGATATGGGATCGCGCATGGTATTCGGCGGTGCCGGCAACGGCGCGTTTCAACCCGAAAGAGAAGTGACGCGAGCTGAATTCGCGGAAATTCTGGTCAAAGGACTGGGCTTGAGGGTGAACCAAGAGTTCGCAGCTTCCTTCAGCGATGTTAGCGAGTCCAACTGGCATAACGGATACATTCATGCAGCCGTGTCCTTCGATCTGCTTAAGGGTTATGGCGACGGGTCCTTTAGACCCGATCAAAACATCACAAGAGAACAAGCCGTGATGGTATTGGCCAAAGCCATGTCCATAACCGGCCTGAAGTCGGCTTTTTCCGCCGCTGATGCGGAAGCCGCTCTAGAGGGATTTGCAGATGGAAAGGAAATTTCGGACTGGGCGAAAGAAGGGGTCGCGCTAACGTTGCAGGCAGGCCTTATTCAAGGCAAAAGCCGCGACAGGCTTGCGCCAAAGGACGATTTGACGCGTGCTGAGGCTGCCGTTATGATCCAACGTTTGTTAACTCAATCCGATCTCATCAACAAGTAAAAAGGCGACAAGGCAAGATGGCGCTGATCAGCCATCACGTTCGTAAGGGGCTCCCAAAGTCATCGTTAGATGAGCGCGGGAAGTCCCTTTTTCACATTCAATCGGGATACCGCCGTAAACGTAGTTATCTTGTCAATCGTTAAGGGGTGTGCCATAGTGAAAGAAGCAGGCACCAACATGAGGGATGGAAAAGAGTGAGAAATGTGAAAAAGCCCGATTCCGGTTACGCTTCTTTCGATGAGAGGCTGACTTATGTTTTCGGCGGGCATAAGCCCCCCAATTTGCATAAATGGGGACCCGGTGTGAGGGATATCTATGCCCTGCACTATATCGTCAGCGGAAAAGGCATTTTGGAAACCAACGGCTCCAGGTTTTTGTTGCAAGCAGGCGAAAGCTTTATGATTTATCCGCAGCGCGAGGTCTATTATTATCCCGATCGGCAGGATCCCTGGGAATATGTCTGGGTGGAATTCAGGGGCAATGAGGTGCTGTCCTTGCTTTCTATGATCGATATTTCGGCGGAGAGGCCTGTTGTACCGAAAGCGCCGTCAAAGCTGGAGCCCTATTTTTTTACGGCCTGGCACGGCGATATGCAGCCCTATGAAAAGCTGCGCTCCTCCGCGCAGGTGCAGCTGCTGCTCACCTTGTACATGGAATATTTTCCAAAAGCGAAAATGATCTCTGCGCCGGACTATGCAAGCATCGCCAAGGAATATATCCAAAACAACTACTGGAAGCCGGAATTAACAGTTGCCGATATTGTTGCCGTAGTGAATATAGAGCGGAGTTATTTGTTTCGCCTGTTCAAGGAGCGGACGGGCATGTCGGTGTCGGGCTACTTGACCGTCTGCAGAATTGACAATGCCTGCAAGCTGCTTCAGTCCACCGATTTATCCATCAAAACGGTATCTTGCTCGGTCGGTTACCGGGACCAGCTTTATTTTTCGAAGGTATTTAAAAAAACGACATCCTATACGCCTTCGGACTATAAATCCAAAGATGTATAGGATGCCGATCTCATAGACCAAAAAAGCTAAGGTGTCTATGCAACTCCGTTCAGGGGCCACATCTGCTCCTTGCGGATTTTTGCATACACCCATTAACGAAACAGAAAACATTTTCCCGACTGTCTGTAGTAGGCGATTAATTTCTCAATGGTTTCGCGTCCGCATTTCAGCCTTTCGCCCAAGCAGTCGATACATACAAATTTCTGGTCGACTCGGGAAATTAGCTTCAAATAAATCGCTACATCGTCCGACACTAACGGAACGCCGCAAGTGAGGCAGGTTCTTGCGGAGCTCATTTATTTAACCAGCTTTGCTCGTACAATGACGCAGTCATGTGCAGGAACCGTTGGGGCGAAGCGTTCTTTGAACACGCCTAACTCTTTATGCTCCCAGCAATCGTACATGGATAAGGAGAAGCCGGAAGCGTAAGGAAGTCCCATATCCCAGAACAGCATAGGAACTTCGCGCTGGCTGTCGCTTAAGTTAAAGAAGCCGATTGCCAGATCGCCGTTCGTCAGCGTTTTTACCAGCATAAAGATTTCATCGGTGTGGAACCATTGCGGCTCCGGCTGGATGCGGTAAGCGCCCCGGCCTTCCATGTCCTGATTAATGGCGATCAGGTCGGGATTTAGCAAAATCTTTTTGGTAACCTCATTGGCCGAACGGATATCGCAGCCGATCATTAACGGGGAACCCATGATGCACCACAAGGAAAAATGGGTTTTGTACTGAGTGTCGCTGAGACCGCCGATTTTGCCGATAAAAGCGTCATTGCTGCCTCCATACATGCCGACAACAAGCATATCCATATCGTTGTGGCAGAAGGGTCCCGTATAACATTCCTTGTCGAGCTGGGAGAGGGCGAGGCTTTTGACCGTATCCCAGTTATCCCGAATATCCTCCGTCGATCTGTACATATGAGCGCCGGATGCCCGTATCCATTGATACGTATTGTCGAAGCCCCAATTGCATGCGGAGAACAGGATGTCTCTGCCGGAATTTTTGAGCGCAATGCTCATCCGTTTGTAAAGCAGTTCCCCCGAAATGTTTCTCGGCTTAAAGCAATAATCATACTTTAAATAATCAACGCCCCACTCTGCAAAAAGCTTGGCGTCCTGAAACTCATGCTCGAAGCTGCCGGGATGACCGGCGCAGGTATGAGTGCCGACGCAGGAATACATCCCGAACTTTAACCCTTTTGCATGAATGTAATCGGCAAGCGCTTTCATTCCGCTGGGGAATTTTACGGGATCGACTACAAGATTGCCCTCAGCGTCGCGTTCCTTCAAGCTCCAGCAATCGTCGATGACGATGTATTCATAGCCTGCTTCCTTGTAGCCCTCTCTTTCAAAAACATCCGCAACATTCCGAATCAGCTCTTCGTTGATGTCCCAGGTAAAGGTGTTCCAGGAATTCCAGCCCATAGCGGGAAGAAGCCCCAGCGGCAATTGGTTGTCCATGTTTATAATTCATCCTTTCCGATCGTCCGCCCGCAAGCCGGAGCACGGCAGCGGCGGTTTGAATGGGGATAATAAGTAGTTGAGACACACCAATTAAAACATAGGGCATTCCATGCATCCTATAGCTTAACGTTGCTTTTGTATGGAGGTTTGTTGTATCCATCCTTTTAGGTTGACTCCGATGCCCGCCCTCAAGCCTTGCCGTCGAGAAGCCTGCTAATCCGGGGGTCAGGTGTGGAACCAAGCTCTCTCTGAAGCAGCCGCTCCAGGTGGCGAAACTGCCGGTGCGCTTCAGCGCTCCGGCCTTGTCCCACATATAGGGATATGACTTCCCGGTGCACATCCTCCCGAAGCTCGTCGATTTGCAGCATCCGCTCATAATAATGCAGCGCACGCTGACTGTCGCCGCTTTTGGCGTGGTAGCGGGCGGCTGCGCCCATGATTTCCAGATAGTCCTGTTCAAGGCGCCGCGACAAATCCGATGCCCAATCGTATGATCTTCCTTTGAGAAACTCGCCTGCAAACAAGGCGTCCAGCTCCTGAAACAAGGTGGCATCCGGCGCCTGAGACTGGCGCATATGCTGCAGCAGCTTTTCGAATTGATACAAGTCGCAATCCAGTCCCGCGGCATCGATCCGCAGAATGTTCCGGTCCGTCACCAGCAACGATGCGGCGTCGGAGGAACCTAATGCACGACGGATATAATAAAGAGTTGAATTCAGATTTTTCAATGCTTTGTCCTGGCTTAAGTCGCGCCAAAGCGTATCGGCCACCTCCTCGCGGCTTACCGACTTTTTGCATACCAGAAAGGCAAGCAGCTCCTCCGTCTTTGGCGATCTGAATTTGATCGGCGAAGCCTGCGATTGTCCACCCGTCATTTCGACGCCGCCGAAAAGCCGAAGAGAAAAGGCGGAACCCGGAGTGTCTTCCGCCCGAGACGGCGGCTCTGCCGATGTGCCGGCCTGAATATATTCTCTATGCTTATGTATCCGGACAAGCGTACGGCTCAGACGGTCCGCGGTAATTGGTTTGATTACGTAATCAAGCACATCCATGTCGTAAGCCTTTACCGCGTATTCGTCAAATCCCGTCACCAGCACGATCGCAATCGCTGGCTGGATTTCCCTCAATTTTCCCACCAGCTTGATTCCGCTGACGAGCGGCATGGATATGTCCAGAAAAGCCGCGTCAATATGATTTTCTTCCGCATAAGCCAAAGCTTCGACCGGGTTCTGAAAGGCTCCGCATACCTCGGCTTCTCCGCATTCTGTCAGCAACCTTTTTACGCGCTTCAACGACAATTCCTCATCATCCACAATCATGGTCCGTATCATTGTTTAGCCTCCATTCAGCTTCGGTTGCCGCGCCGGAATTTCAAAGGATACCAAGGTTCCTTCTCCCTCAACGCTTTCAATATGAAGATTTCTTCCGTATAGAAGCCTTAGACGGCCCGCAATGTTCATTAAGGCAACCCCGTTTCGGGAGGGATCAGGCTGCAAAAGGGTTTTTAACTTTTGCCCGCCAATGCCTGCACCGTTGTCCTCCACCGAAAACCGGACATCGCCGGAATCCAGAGTCTGGATGTCCAAGGTCACCTTTCCGCCGCGGATTCTGCCCATCAGGCCATGCCGGATGGCATTTTCGACCAGGGGCTGCAGAATAAGGGGAGGAATGCTCATGCTTGGGTCGGCATCGATATGGTAATGGATGTCAAGTCGGTTGCCGTAACGGGCTTGCTCGATGCCAACATAGGCTTCTACCATTTCCAGCTCGTTCTCCAGGCTTGTCAACGAATCCAGCTGTCTGAACAGAATGGAGCTTCGCAAATAGTGGGATAGCTGCACGGTTAAGCGTTCGGCCTGCTCTGGCATGTCCACACACAGCTCGGCTATGGCGTTTAAGGCGTTATGCAGAAAATGGGGATTGATCTGCGACCGCAAAAAGGCAATTTCCGACTCCTTGGCTTCCCGGACGGAGGCTCTAAGCCGGGTCAGGCTGCCGACCCTCGCAAGAAGCTCCTCCGACTGAAAGGGTTTGGCGACAAAATCGTTTGCGCCGCCCTCCAGCGCCATTTTCAGCTCATTGGCTTTGTTGCCAGCCGTCAGTATCAGCACTGGCAGATCGGAGGGGGAGTAGCGTTCCCTTATTCGCTGCAGCACCTCGTAGCCGGACATATCCGGCATCATAATGTCCACGATCGCTAAATGGATATTGCCCTGCATGCGTTCCAGCAGGTCAAGCCCGGAACCGCCGCGGTTTGCGACGGCGCAGGAATAACCGCCGAGCTTGAGCAAATTCATCATCGTTTGCAAATTGGCGGGATCGTCGTCGATGACCAGGATCATTTCGCTGCGCTTGCCCTGTATCAACACCGGATAATCCCGACCGATGTGCGCAAGCGGATCGGAAGCGGGCGGCAAGGACTCTTGCGTCCGCTGTGTCTGCCCCCTTCTGTAAGAAGCGGCCGACAAGGGAAGCGTGAAAATGAACGTAGCTCCAGTCCCGGGAGCGGCTTCGGCGGCAATAATGCCGCCGTGAAGCTCCACAAGCTTTCGCGTGATGCTGAGCCCAAGGCCGGTTCCTCCCCTCTGGCGGACATCGTTGCGCTCGCCTTGCTCGAAGGGCAGGAAGATGCGCTCCAGCATATCCGGGTCAATGCCGGAGCCGGAGTCGGACACGCGGATTTCAGCCATGCCGCCCACGATCGAGGCGCTGACCTTTACGCTGCCGCTTTCCGTAAACTTGACCGCATTGCCGATCAGATTATGCAGAATCTGAATCAGCCGGTTGCCGTCCGCATGAATGGCCGGGAATGCGGCATCAACGCTGTTGTCGAGAGTGATCTCCTTCCCGCCAAGCAGGAAAAGATGGATACGGATGACGGAATCGACGGATTCCTTCAGGTTGACGTTGGTTTTGTACAGCGCAACGTCGCCATGCTTCATTTTGGAATAGTCCAGCAGCTCGTCCACAAGATGAGTCAAGCGCCTGCCGCTTCCGACGACTATGGCCAGATTGCGTGATTGATTATCGGTAAGCTGCCCTTCGGCGCCCATCAGGAGACTGTCCGTAATGTTCACGATGGCATTAAGCGGCGTTTTCAGCTCGTGGGAGGTGCTGGAGAGGAAATCGTCCTTCAGCTTGTCCAGGCGCAGGAGCTGATCCTTCATCGTATTGACCGTCCGATAGGCGGCAAAGAAACGGAGTACGGCAATAAACAGGGCCAGGATGCTGAACAGAACAAGATAGATTTGTCCGACACGCATATTTTCCTTGTACGCTCCCGAAAACATGGTCAAGTCAATTGTATACATCATGAAGCAGAGCAGGATTGCATAAATCAACAGTGCTCCGAGACGCTCTCCAGTCTTGCTTTTGGCAAAACGAAAGGCGGCTTGAACGAGAAAGGATAGAATC
Organism: Paenibacillus sp. CAU 1782; assembly: GCF_054551715.1. Lineage (NCBI taxonomy): Bacteria > Bacillati > Bacillota > Bacilli > Caryophanales > Paenibacillaceae > Paenibacillus > Paenibacillus sp. CAU 1782. The sequence goes on from NZ_JBTOLL010000026.1 coordinate 18,635, forward strand.
ATGATTGAATAGAGTAAAATAATAATGGGGTATGCAATAATATAGGTTGAAATTGGAAGCAGTGCGATCAACAGGCCGCAAAGGACAATCGCCGATATAATTACAATCGCAAAAGTCGATGAAATCAGGTTTTTTTTGAGGTGATAAAGATAAAGGACAAGCATGATCAGGCAAAGAAATGAGCAAATATCCTTTAGCTTGTACATGGCATCATAGGAAAGGCCGTCCATAAACATGCTGTAAAGTATCCGCTCGCTAAACAGACCGTTGTAAATGGCGAATAGCAGACAAAGCAAGCCAAGCGGAAGCAGAGAGTCATCTCTATTTTTATAAATGGCGGTCCCTGCATATGTAATTAATAGAATAAGTGATAGAGTGGTCAAGACGACAATTGCACCAAACTCGAATGAAATGTTTTCCTGATGCGCGCTCAACATAGTGGTTAGTTCCCCAAAATAGATCGGCGTCGCAATGCCGGAGTTAGGATAATTAAAGTTTGAAACATGGACGATAATCTCGATATTTCCATCCATCGAACGGGGAATAAAGCCGATTTTCGGCGTGTTGCCCATACGATATTCGTCGGGGTTAATCGACAGCCGACCATCCTCGAACAGCTTTTTTCCATTGGCATATATAGTGCTTGCGTACCGGATAGTGGATTTTTTCAATGCGTAGTCAAAATCCTCCGGCGCGTTTTTCAAAATTACCCGGTAGGTGGCGGTACCGTGTGCGGGAAGCGTGTTTCCGTCAACCTTCTGTCCATTCCACACGCCAGGCACTTTCATATAAGACGTCTGCATATTCCCCTCGGCCTTGCCCTGCTCGCTTTGCGGGGAGAGAAGCTGATTCCAATAAAACTCCCATTCGCCATCCAGCTTGATGCGCCCCTGCTTGTGAACGTCCCAGCTTTTCAAATCCAAAACGCCTTCTTTAACAACAAAACCGCTTTGCTGCTGGCCTCGGTCCTGGAACATGGAGAGCGGAATAAAGGAGAAGGCGAAGAACGCTATTGCGATAGTTCCAAAGACCCTATATAACATCGCGTTCCCCCCCCCTTCTTGGATGCCTTTTTAATTAGCTACGAAAATTGTAATGGATAACACAGCGCCCGGCAACGAAAAACGAACATTTTATCCAAACTGTTTATTGTATGTTTATTGTCGTTTACTATACTTTTTTTGGCGGGTATGTCGAAATGGTGTGACTTGCGGGCTATCCGCAATTTATATGATACATCACATTAGTAAGGGAGGCCTGTATGGGGACGTTTAAATTCGGTTCAGGGGCAAGCAAGGGGCTTCTTCTGATACTGCTTGCCATGGCGGCTGCGCTGCTGCTATGGAATAGTTCCGAAGGCCCGTCGGTGGCTCAAGCGATTGAAGCCGGGGGCATTGGCGCCGAGGAGGTTTACAAGGAGGCGGGACCGTCCGTCTTTTATTTAAAGGTGTTCCGAAAGGACGGTACGCTCAAAACGGTCGGCACCGGTTTTCTCATCGGCGGCGGCAAAGCGTTAACCGCGGCTCACGTTGTAGCGGATGGCGCAAAGCTCGAAGCGACCTTCGACGACGGGGCTGTCATTGCCGGCATTACGGTTTCGGCGGTGGACGAGGACAAGGATCTGGCGGTTTTGTCGCTGCGCGCCGGACAAAGAAGGGGCCTCGCGGTCGAGAGCGGCGTAGTGGCATACGGAGGGACCGTAATGGCAATCGGTTATCCGCTGCGCGACGGGAAAATTATTTCCGAAGGCATTGTCAATTCGCCTTCCGCGCCGGTGAACGGACAGAACAGGCTGCTTGTTTCGTCCCAGGTATCGGGAGGAATGTCGGGCGGACCGCTTCTGAATGAAAATGGCCGGGTAATCGGGTTGATATCCGGCTCGTTCCGCACGATGGCAGGTATCCATATCGGGGTTTCCGCCGAAGATATCGCGCAGCTTCTGCAAGCCATAGAATGATTGAACAGAGGGGAGCCATAGTTAAACATGGGAAATAGGAAAATGGTCAAAAGAGCTTCACTATACCTGTTGATTTTTACGCTGGTGCTGTCAGCCGTAAGCTGGCCGGCCGCTTCGCCGGTATCCGCTGCTGCCGACTATACGGATATTTTCATCCCGAACGGGGGAGGCAAAATCATCAATCGGGGCGATACCACCTCGCTGACTAATAGTGTACGGCTGGATGAAGCGAACAGCTTTGGCATTTTTGCGGGCAAGGCGCCGGGAACCACGGTTGAGAGGGATGGCGTAAAAAGCGACAGTCCGGCACATGTGGAATTGGGATTAGTGGGCAGTACCTATGTAGGGAAGATCAACGTTGCCTCCAATCCAACGCTCAAGCGTCTGGCGGAAGGTGGCCAAGCCAGATTTTTTCTCCGGCTGGGCAAAGTCGAAAAAACTAACGGAACTGTTAATGTGAAAGTTAATAATGCGTCGAAATATTCAAGTGATATTTATGACGAAAGGAACGTTAACTCGGGCTGGATCACCTTTGGCCCCAATGATGTCATCGAAATCAATTTTTTCAGTACGTTTTTAGGCATTCTGATTAACGATATCGAGCTCTATTTTGCAGACATTACACTGCCGACTTATACCGGCAACACGTTTACCCATAACGGCACGGTCCGCTTCAACAATGATCCGGCCGTCAATAAAAACGAGCTGTTTCTGAAGCAGGGCAATTACCTGAACATAGCTCTTAATTTCAGCGAGCCGGTTTTCCCCGTCAATGCCGTAGATGCTTCCGACCGGGTGAACAATCAATTTAGCTTTATGCGGACGGAGCTGTTCAGCAATCCCGGCGGCGATGGTTTTGAGCCATCCGTCTATTATTTGACAAGTAACGATCCCGGTTACGGGGCTTTCAACGTCAATGGACTGACTATAAACGGCCATTCCCGCAACTCGTTCAACCTGAGATACACAGCTTCTCAAAATGACAGCACAGGCAATATTCCGCTCGATCCGCTGCGCTTGACGCTTCCAGTGGAAGAGGATCGGCCAACGCTGCTGGAGCGCTTTAATTCGGCAGGCTTTATTGATGGAGCGGGCAATCCATTGGCCAACATCGGCAGCATCGGCACAGTGCCGTTTGCGGATAATGCCAATCCCGGAGGCACCTTCCGTACGATCATCGACGCGCGCCCGCCGCAATATTCGGCTTCGCGCAACGGCGTGCAGCCGCAGATTCTCACCGGCCTGGTGCTGAACGAAGGGGACGAGGTCGATTTCAGCGTCTACCTGAACGAAAAAGTAGTCAGCGCCATCTCGCCAACTGAAAATACACAGATAAAATTTACGAACGGATTAACCGCCCGTTACATTAGCGGTGAAAATACGAGCGAATGGACATTCAGGCTGACAGTGCCTGCCGGCGTCCAAGCGGAGACGATGCTGCTGGAAACGGCTGCGCTGGAGCATGTCTCAAGTCCCGGCGACGGCAAGGCGCTGCGCGACTACGCAGGCAACCTGCTGACCGAAGCGGTAAAGCCGATTGGCTGGGCGAATCTGTCCGTCGACAATACGGCTCCGCTGGTCAATTTTGTATACCGGGATCAGGACGGCGAAATTGTGCCTGACGGACAATATGTCGGCAGCGGCTCTATCGCAATCAACGCCTATGACCCCGACATTAACGGTCAAAGCAGCAAAGGGCTGTTCCGGCCGGGCAGCGGCTCCGGATTGGTTTATTACTTGCTGAACCAAAGCCCCGACGATCCGTTTGCCGGACTCAATGACAATTTTGCAGCGGTAAAGCGTTATTCTCTGTCGCAAAAGCAGCCTTCCGAAGAGCTGTATCCAACCGGCTTTGAGGATGTGGTGCTGACTGCGGCGCAAAACGGCGTAATCGTGGATTTGCCGGGAGATGCCTCCCAGCAAAACGGCATTTGGTACCTTCATACGTGGACAGCGGATATGAGCTGGGATTCCGCGCGCCAGAGAATGCAATATGACAAAGGAAGCGCCGAACGCGCGGCTTATGAGGCCGCTAATCCAAATGCAACGCCGGCGGACCTGGAAACCTACTTCCGCAGCAGCATTTTGCCGAACTTGTCCGACTACAGCAATGTCGCGCAATGGCCGCTGAGCGATTTTGGCCAAAAGGATTCCAACTGGTCCTATCATGTAGGCGTGCTCAAAATCGACAACGACGATCCCGAGGTGGAAGCCATTGGCGTTGCGGACAACAATTCCGATAACGTGAAGGTCACCGTTAAAGCAACAGACCCTACGTCGGAAATTAAAGATGGCAAAATCCAGTACCAGTTTGTGAAAGCAGGCGAGCAGCCGGTCGACTCCGGATGGCTGGAGGCGGCGCTGAACGCTCAGGACGAAGCCAGCATCTTTACGCTGAACAACCCCGTCATAACCAAAGGCGGCAAATACGACCTTTACGCCAAAGCAACGGACGTTGCAGGCAATTCAAGCCTGTCGGCTCCGCAGGAAGTAGATGCGCTGGTCATTACGACGTTGTTCCAGAGCTACCCCGGAACCTATGCGATCAATGACGGCCCGGACTTTACCATTGCCGGCGTGCCGATTGATAACGTCGAATACCTGTACAGTCAAAGCTCCGAGCGTCCGGCTGCAGGCAGCGAGTGGCATGCGATAGCGGATGAGCCAGTGACCGCGACGTTGGCGGGAGAAGCGGCTTTGCGATACGGCTTGCCCGCCGATCAAACGCTGAACGGCACTTGGTACGCCCATGTACGGGTTAAGCAAAAGGATATTAATCGCTATTATTACTACTACAAAGAATATCAGTTTGACCATCTGCCGCCGTCCCTGACCTTTGGCTCGCAGAGCTATCTGTATCCGATGCCGGAACAAACGGTGCAAATCGCGGTAACGGATACGCTGGTCGATTTTGCGGGAGTCGCATCCGAAAATATTTTGTACCAATGGATCAAGGTGACTGACGGGCAAGCCGAGCAGGAGCTGGATCTCACGGGCCAAGGGTGGAAAATAGCGCCCGACGATCGTGTCATCAAGCTAGCCGTAGACGACAAGAATGACAACGGAAACTATCGTCTGTACGTGTATGCCAAAGACAGCCTTGGCAACGGCAAGTTGTACAAGACGAACGGACTGTTTTCCGTGTTTTATCTGAGCGACGAGCCGCCTGTGGGAAGCGCAGTCCTGATTTCCGTAAGCAACGCAGGCAACGGGGACTATACCGCTATTCTGAAGCTGGCGGTTGATGTGCCGGCGCAAGAGGGGTATTTTTACTCCGTTTCGGACAATGACGGCGACAACTGGAGCACGTGGCTTCCCTTCACGAATTATGTCGGCGTGCCGGTGGACAGCAATGATCCAAACGCGCTGAAGGACCGTCTGCGCGTCAAGTTCAAGGGCTTCTACGGCAATGTCAGCGACATCGTAACGCCTGAGACGGCGATTCAAAACGCGCCGGCCTATGCTCTTGCTTCCCTGGAGCAAATTATTCCGATTCGCGGCGGTGCAAAGGTCGAGGACGGCGGGAAAAACGAGGGACAAACTATCGTTTTTGACCTGACCAACGGCAAAACGGTTGTTCCGACAGACAGCAACCCGGAGCTTCCGGAAACGCTGCAGCCGAACAAGCAATTTAAAATTTACCGCAACGGCAGCTACTCCTTCCTGGTAACGGACGGCGGCAAGTCGGCGGTGGTTCATATCGTCGTTTCCAACTTCGACGACACGGAGCCGATTGTTAACGTCAAATATTCCACAATTGCGCCGACAAACGGCAAAGTGACGGCAAGCCTGCAATCCAGCAAGCCGCTCCGCATAACCAATCTGACGACGCAAACCAAGCAGTTTACGGAAAATGGCGAATTTATTTTTGAATACGAGGATGCGGTCGGCTTTACAGGAGCCATAACCGCTACCGTTGAAAATATCGACAAGACGCCGCCAGAAGCGGATATTGTGCTTCACTACAACCATCCCGATCTGAAGGCGCTGATCCGTCATCAGGACGAAGTTGTTGTCGTGGACAGCTCAGGGGACGGCTACAACCGGAATGGCGAATTCACCAGATTTGCCGTACCAACACTGGAAAATGTGATTGCCTCCAATCTGATTGTGGCGCAGGTGCGTCCAAAGCAGGGGCAGACCCAGGATTATCAGGTTGTGTCCAATAACGCGGGGGGCAACCAGTCGGCCATTACGCTTTCGTCGAACGGCAAAGCGCGCTTTACGATTGTGGACGCCGCAGGCAATCAAACGGTTGTCCAATCGGATCCAATCGCGACGTTGGCCGGCCAAGTACCGGACATTGAGGAGATTACGATGACCCGGGTCGCAGAAGACGGACGTGAATTGACCGAGGATGAGCTGGTGGAAATCGGCGGCAAGCTTTATTCCAAAGGCCAAATTCGCGTCAGTCTGACGATGAAGTCTTCTGCTGTAGCTGAAAATACGGTTATGATCGGCGAGAAGCCGGCTGCCGCATTCAGCATAGATTATGCCGGAAACGGAGAACGCACGCTGCTGCTTTCGGATTTGCTCGGCAATACGCGCAAGGCCGCCTTTACGGTCTCGGGACTGGACAACGCAGCGCCGGTCATTAAGCTGAACAACGCTTCAGCCGCCATTATGCAGAACAAAGCGGGCTTTAATCCGGAAGCCGATCTTGGCGGTTACACGTTGTCGGACAACTTGTCCGCGGCGGAGGATATCGAGGTAACCATCGCCGAGCTTGTGCTGGAAGGCGGTCAATACGTGGACAAGCCGTTTGATCTCTCCAAGCCGGGCCGGCATACCGTACGCTATACGGCGACCGACCAGCTGGGCAACAAAGGGTATGCGGTGCAAAGCGTATTCGTGAGAGCGGCAGACGGCATGTTCGTCACGGCCAATGGCATCCCGCTGTCCGATACCGAATCCGAAACCGCGATACTGAACACGTCGAATGTAACGTTTGACGTCGTCCATTTCCAAAACGTTTTGTCCGGCTCGGGACAAAAGCTGATCAACGAGCTTGGCACCTACGATATTTATTACTTCCAGGGCTTGGCTCGCGAAGGACAGATGAAATATATCGCGACCAAAGTGACCTATGAAGAGCTGGTTAAAGGCGAGTTCAAGGTGAAGCTGCCTAAGGCCGGGTGGTATACCATAGTGGTGCAGAATCAGGAGCGGGAGCGCATCTATGCAACGCTGCTCGTTTCCCGGACTGACTAGAATAACGGGAGGAACTCGCAAATGCGACGTAACAAAATAAACAGACTGATCGCGACGGTTCTCGTTGCCATCATGCTGCTGGGCGTCCTGCCGCTGCAGGCGGCTGCGGAGGCAGTAACCTCCATCGGGACAACCTCGATACAGAATGAATTCATCAAAGTATCGGTCGACAATACAACCGGGCGCTTCAGCGTCCGCACCGTGGACGGCCAGCCAATCCGCAAGCTGGACAACGGGGTAGACCTGATGTTTGGCGGCGACAATCCGGAATCATCGTTTACGACCTTCAAAATCAACGGCACCGATCTGATCTTCGGCAATCCGTACAAATTTGGCGTCAACTGGTTTTCGGAAGTGACGCCTCCCGAGATTGTGAAAGGAACGGACGGCACGGAAAGCCTGGTTACGGTATGGAGTATTCAAGGCATCCGCATCAGCCAGGTCATTACGCTTCTGCAAAGAGAAGACAAGGAGCAAGCGGGCAACGTCAGAATTCAGTACCAGGTGCTGAACACGACGGATGCAACAGTTGAAGTCGGCTCCCGGGTGCTGCTCGACACGTCGGTTGGCGGCAATGACGGACCAGCGTTCCAACTGGGCCAAAATTATGGCGCTCCGATAACGGTCGAACGCAAGCTGGTTCACGAGCCGGAGACGCTTGGCTTTAATCCGGCGGTTGACGAGCAGGCCTACAACCTGCATAAGCTGCCGGCTTATTGGGTCATGAGGGACAAGCTGGACCCTACCAATCCGCTTGCGACCAATGTGATCGCATACGGCTTCAACAACCTGTTTGAAGGCGGAATTAATGTGGTCGACGAGATGATCGTTGGCCATTGGTCCGGCCTTGCGGCGACAAAATGGGATTATTCGCCCAACAGCAACCTGGACTATACGCTGGACACGAACGACTACGGCACGGCCGACACGGCTGTTGCTTACTACTGGACGCCGGACGTTGTACCGGCGGGCGGCAGCAACTCCTATGAGCTGGTATACGGCCTGGGCGAAATCATTTCTCCCGACAAAGTGTTCGACGTCCGCTTCCTGGACCCCACGCAAAAGCTGGAAACGAATGCCGACGAAACGGATTATTCGAACGACGGTATTTTTGAAGTGAATGTGGAAATCGAAAATCTGGAAATGTTCGATATGGAGCATAGCTCGATTGACGTCACGCTGAAGCTCGAAAACGGTCTTCAACTGGTTGATGAAAACGGAAATGTGCTGGGCAACGGCAGCCAAAAGCTGACCTTCCGGAAGGAAGTGTCACCTGAAGAAGCGGCCCAAGGCATTGAGGTTATTCCGTACAAGCCCGGCGAAGTTGTAGCGGCCAAATGGCGCGTTAAGGCTTCGGGCAAGCCGTGGCCAACCACCAGACAATATCTGGTAACAGTCAGCAGTCCGGAAACGGAGAAAAAGCTGGAGGCCAAGCTGGAGGATTCGCAAGGGATGCCGGAGTCCGAAATCCGGGCGATCTATGAGTCTTCGCGGTCATCCTTTATCTTCCTGCCGCCAATCGGCGAGCTTCGCGAGACGCTGGTTTACAGCATGTCGCCGGAGGAAGCTTATTTCAGCGATGACAAGTTCATCACGCTGAATATCTCCAATATAGCGGCATACGATGTGGGCAACGCAGCCCAGTCGTCATCCGCTAACTTCGATTTGTATTTGAAAAATATCAAATCCGGCGAGCGGTACCGCATTCCGGTTTCCCGGTCGGTATCCGTACAACCGCTGGGCAACGGCTTCGCGGGAGATCTGAAGATCGTCTACAGCGGCGGCGAGAAGGTGGCCGCCGACGGCACGACGCTGGAGGTGCTGGATAACTCCGAGCTTCCGCTTGGCGAATATGCAGTTGAGGTGGATTTCCGCGACAAAAGCGTGCCTGAGCTGGCGGAAGCGCTGAGCTTCACGACTGAACAGATATTTGCGGTAAGCGGCAACGAGGAAAACCGCGTACGTAAAGCGGGTATTCTCGCCGTATACAAAACCAAGCTGGATCTGACCTCGAACGGCGCGCAGGATAAGGCGTTGTTTGCGGAGATGCTGCCTTGGGCATACGGCGGTTTGAGCGATACGCAATTTACGGCCAAGCGCGACGCGGACCGCGGCATTTTGTCCACGGCCAAAGCGGAGCTGGTAACCAAATCCCGATGGCTTGATCCTCAGTTGAACATGAGCGATGCGCTCGACCTTGCGGAAATTCCTGTTTACGGAGTCGAAACCTTCGTGGACGAGGAAGAATTCGAAGCTTTTGCGGATGGACTGAGTTCGGAGGACGGTCAGGAAATCGTGCTGGAGGTTCGAGGGCAAATCGTGCAGTCCGGTACGGGCGCCAACGCCCAATATCTTATTCGTTCCGATACGGAGCCGGCCATTCTGAACAAAAGCGTTGCCTACCACGGCAAGGACATGACGTTGTCGTTCGGCAAATTCCCGCTTGCGGAGCGTCTGTCCGCGAATACGGACACGCCGCTCCTGCAAAGCTTGTTTGCCGGAGGCGAAGGAACGCTGAGCATCGCTAATAGCGGTTTTGTGTTCCACCAGGGCGAGTGGACCGTCGATTTCTACAACGGCTTCGAAAAGACGCTTGGGGAAGAGTCCACTCTGTCCGAAGAGGAGCAGGAATGGGAGACGGCCCGCAATGGCGAGGATACAAGTCTTAACGGAAATCTGCAGTGGGCCAACGGGCTGATCGGCGATGCCATAAATCCGTACCGCAACCTGCTTGTTTCCTACGTTTATTTCAATCGTCAGTCATTGTTTTCGGCCCCGTCCTTTGCCATTGACGGGTTTGGGCTGAGGCTTAATGATTTTGTTCTGCGCAAGGATGGCGTATCCTTTGGCGGCGAAATCAAGCTTCGTATTCTAAACGGCGAAGTCAGCAATGTTATTTTTAATCAGTCGGGCTTTGTCGGCATTGAATCCTCGCTTAAGTTCAAACTGGACAACAGTGTCGGTTTATTTAAACCGGGCAGCGACGATAAAGTCGAAGGTAGCATTGATGTTACGCATTACAAGGATCCGGACAAATTCGGCGTATACAATAAATATGGCATCAGCTTTGAAGCCAGTCTGGAAAATATGTTTACAATCAGCGCGGAGCTTGGCTTCAGGCGTGTGCCGGACGGCCGGATTTTACCGGATGTGATCGCCTTCGGCGGCGATCTCCCGGGCGACGGCATCGCCATTAACCCCGCGACCAAAATTACGAGCCTTCGGGGAGCGATCCGCGAGCTTGCGATGACGATTGCCGGCGGCACGGAGCGGCTGCCGCTGACGCTGGAGGCCGGTATCGATATGCAATTCGGGGTGAAACCTGCTGTTTTCACCGGCAACGTGGATCTGACCCTCAAAGCAACCGGCATTAAGGTTGTCGGCAAGCTAGGCTTTGGCGAAGGCAGCAAGGTTATTCCGATGTTGACCGAAGCGCTGGTGCAGACGCAATGGGTCAGCCCGATGTTTATCCGGGCCAAGGCGTCGGTGGACGTAGGCGGCTGGGATATTATCGTCGGCAACGGAAGTTTGTTTATCGGCGAAAATCTGGAGAAGCGACGGATTGATTTTGAAGGCATGATCAACTCTCGCCTGCAGGTGCCTAGTTCGGTGCCTGTTGTCGGCGGCATGGGCTTTGGCGTTCGCGCAGGCGCCAACAACGACAAGATGTGGGCAGGCATCAGCCTTCTGTTCGTATCGCTCGGCATCACCTACTATTGGGGCGGCGGCATCGCCTTCTCCACGGACGGTGTAACGGGAGATGGCGAAGCGCTTGCTTATCTGGTTGTACACGACCCCGAGGAAGGGCCGCGTCTGCTGGAAATCGGCACAGGCGTCAACGTGCTGGCAACCTCATGGGAAAATGAAGAGAACGAGATCCAGGAAATCCGCTATACGGCGGTTGGCGAAGGCGTCGATCTGATCGAAGGCGGCTCGCAAAATCTGGGTATCGGCGGCATTCGGACCTCCGACGGAGGCAAGACGCATGTCATTCCGATGGACAAAGTGAGCGGCGACGCTTTGCTTGAAGTGGAATATTTTACAACGACGCGCCCGAACCTGACGCTGACGCGCGGGGACGGCAGCACATACAATGTTGTGTTTGGCGAAGTGACGGACACAACCGCGACGGCGTTTGAGCAAATCATCCCAGCGGCGAAGGAAGGCGATCTCAAGGCGGACGGCACAACCGTTACGCGCAAGGAGGCGCTTGAGTCGACTGACGTGCGCCGCGCCTACATCGCGATTCCTCACGACGAAGCCTTGAACGGAGATTGGAAGCTGATATCGAGCCAGCCGGTCAAGTCCAAGCTGATCAACTTGCCGGTTATGCCGAAGCTGACAGAGGCGGCGCTTGTGAAGGATGAGCAGGATGCGGACAAGTTCAAAGCCCGCTGGACGGTGGAGCAAGCTTCCGCAGGCGACCATATCAGCCTGTATCTGGCTACGGACCGGGTATCGGATCAGCCGAATCCGGACGAAGCCAATGATCCCGGCTTGCTGATTGCAAGCGACATCGAAATCGGCAGCGGGGATATCGGGGCCGATGGCTCGGCGAGCGGCGAAATGTCTTTTGACGTGAAGCAGATCGCCCAGCTCGGAGGCGCGGATATCCGCGGCATGCTTCAGCAGGGCAGCTATTACCTGCGAGCGGAGTTGAAAAATGATATTGCCTTCTCCGCCAAATCGTCGGAGGAAGCTTTTGAACTGATTGATCCTCTGGCTCCTGCTTCTGTAGGATCGGTAGGGACAAAAGTCATTGGCAACGGCTTGTTTGAAGTGAGCTTCCCGTCTGTGGCCAAGAAGGACGGCGAAGAGGGGGACGAGTTCAGCTATATCCTTACGGCAACGGATGAAGAAGGTTACCTGTATGAGCCGTTTGGAGAAGAAGCCTACAGCGAAACGGATCTGAACGGGAGGTTGTCGGGAGGTTCTTACCGCGTGTCGATTGGCGGCTGGAACGCGCTCGGCAAACCAAAGCTGGACGCTAACGGAGCGTTGCTGCGCAATGCGGACGGCAGCATCGCAATGGAGGAAGGCGAGGTTCGTTATGCGGGCCTCGAGCCTGGCAAAACGTATCGCGTCGGCGTAACGGTTGCCAAAGCTCAGTCTGGCGACGAAAGCGGAAATCTACGTTTCTCGGGTACGGTTTATTCGGCAGGAAAACTGCTGCCCGTGGCAAGTCCGCCAGCTCTTGTTGTGGATGAAAAGCCGGTTGTAAACGGCAAATACGAGATTCTGTCATCTGCAGGCCGGGTAGAGGTAGCCGTGGCTGCCGATAAGCCGGGAGTATCTCTTGAGGCTTCAACCGAGGATGGAAGCCTGGGAGTTTATGATCTGGATTCTACGGATACGATTGCCTTGGATTTTGATGCAGACGGCGTGTACGCCGTCGAGCTTAAAGCTCGCGATAAGGCAACCGGCGATACGTCGGTTGCGATTCTGTACGTGACGGTGGATACGATAGCGCCGATGATTTATCTGGATTCGCCATCGCCGGGCGAGCGCGCTTCGGGAGGCCGGGTAACCGTCGAAGGCACAACGATGTCGGATGCTTCCATAACCATCTCCGATGCAGATACGGGAAGACAGCTTGCCAGTCTGAAGCCGGACGAGGAAGGCCGTTTCCAACGCGAAGTGCCGATTGATGCGGCCAAGGCGAAGACACGCCTTCGTATCGAAACGGTCGATGCCGCAGGCAATGGCAACAGCGCCGTTGTCGAGGTGTTGAACGGCGACGCCAAGCTGCCGCGCAAGCTGGCAATTTCCGTGCCGGAGCTTATCGAAGCGGGCGGCGAGGCCGTTGCGCTGGAAGGGTATGTGGAATATACCGACGGCAGCCGCGAGCTGCTGGAGGGCTCGCAGCTCAGCTTTAACCTCGTGATGGGCGAAGCCAATGCCAGCCTGGAGCAAAATGGCGAAATCACCGGCTTGCGCAAAGGCGCTGCTATTGTCGAAGCCAGTTACGAGGCTTGGGAAGGCCTTACGCTGACCGCAAGCGATGTTGTTGAAGTCGTTGCGCCAGCAGAGGGCGCAGCTCCGCCAGACGTCATGGATTCCATCAAAGCGGCGACGGCGGGAACAGGCTGGGCGGGAGAGTCCCGCGTCATTGTAAGCTCTCCGGGCCATGACGGCAATATGACGGGCAGCGAGCTGGCTTACCGCATTTATGCGGTAAAAGATCAAGCGGCGCTTCCGACCTTCGAGCAAGATATTACCGCGTGGGAGAAGCTTCCCGACAATGGAATCGTCAAAGCCAAGGACGGCGAATGGATTGTGATCGCCAAGCGCACAACCGGCGAGCGCAAGCTGACAACGGCTTCGTCCGCTGCTATACGAATCTATGAATTTGTTTCGCAAAATCCGGTTTCTCTGCCGGGAGACAACAGGGTAAAAATCGGCGACGTCGTTATCGATTCCACAAAAGGCGGCAAAAACATCGCGTTGCCGCTTGAGCTTGACGGCGTTAGCAAACAAGGATTATTGACCGGTGACGTAACCCCAGGTGAAAAAGGCGCAACGGTTACGGTTACTCCGGAGCGCAAAGCGCTTCTGGACAGCGTCAAGCAGGGGCAGCAGATTCGTCTTGGCGTGAGCGGGCCGATAGAAGGATTGAACTTCAAGCTGGACGCGGCATTGCTGAAGCAGCTTGCAGAGCGTGAGGTATCCCTTGCGCTGGAGAGCGGTCTTGGCAGCTACAGGCTGAACCTGTCCGCGATTGATCTGGCGGCATTGACCGCCCAGTTCCCGAACAGCGCGCCGGAGAATCTGACGGTTACGCTGAACGTAGGATTGGCGGATCAAGCCTTCACAACGCATGCGGAAGCGCTGCGCAAAAACGGCATCGAGCCGGTTGGTTCGCCGGTTTCGTTCAACGTGACGGCAACCGCGGGCGGCAAGACGGTATACGTGGACAAGCTGAAGAGCTTTACGGTAAAAGAGCTTCCTCTGCCGCTTGGCAAGGATGACCGAAATGTTTCGACGGTTGTTGTGCTGGAGGCCGATGGAACGGTTCGCCATGTGCCAACCTCCTTCGATGTTCGCGAAGGCCGCTTCTATGCGGTAGCAAGCAGCATCACAAACAGCGTGTATCTGGCGGTTAACCATGTTTCTAACTTCAGCGACATGCAGGGTCACTGGGCCAATGAGACGGTCTCCGATCTGGCATCCAGATTGGTATTAAACGGCGTGTCGCCGGGCAAATTCGAGCCTTCCCGCAGCATGAACCGGGCAGAGCTGGCGGCGCTTATGGTTCGGGCGCTGGGACTGAAGAGCAGCGGCGGGGCAACCGTTTCGTTCTCCGACGTATCCCCAGGCGACTGGTATTATGACGCAGTGCAAACAGCGGTGGAATACGGGCTGATGAGCGGCTATGGTGGCAATCGCTTTGGTCCTCGCGACGCGATGACGCGCGAGCAAGCCATGGTCATGGCGATCAGAGCGCTGGAGCTGGGCGGCTGGTCTGCCTCCGCCGAAGGCGGCAACGCGTTGTCCGGCTTCACGGATTCCGGCGAACTGTCCGGCTGGGCCAGAAGCAGCGCAGCCCAAGCGGTGAAGCTGGGCATCATTACCGGCAAATCCGCTACGGAGCTGGCTCCAAAAGCAAACGTAAGCCGCGCCGAAATGGCGGCCATCGTACGCAGATTGCTTCTGCAATTGAAGGTTATTCAATAATTGAAATGAGGCAGGAGCCGGGCTCGAATAAGTGCCTGGCTTCCGATGGGGCCAGACGCCTAGATGAGCAGTGGCGTCCCTCGATGAGGGCCCTGCGCTCCAATGGATGCTCGACGCTGAAATGAGTGCCTGGCATCCAATGATTGCTCGACGCTCAAATGGATGCTCGATGTTCGATTGAGCTCTCGGTATCCCATGAGTGCTCTCGAGCACCTAATGATCGCCTGTCGTCCAATGGGTGTTCGAGGCTCAAATGAGCGCCCGGCGTCCAATGATTGGTCTCGAGCACCTAATGATCGCCTGTCGTCCAATGGGTGTTCGAGGCCCAAATGAGCGCCTGTCGTCCAATGATTGGTCTCGAGCACCTAAATCGCCTGTCGTCCAATGGGTGCTCTACACCCCAATGAACTGCCCTATAGCTAAATGAGCGGAAACGTGGCAAGTCAGAAGTTTTTCTGATATTTGTTCGGCGACTGCTGGGCGGCCATCACTAAAGCTGGCTAATGGTCATTTATGACCGTTAGCCGGCTTTTTTGTATGATTTGTAAAGTTTAATGGTCATCGGTGTCCGCAAGAAGTGGTAATGAAGCAAAAAAGCGGCGAAAATGCACTTTGACGGTCATGGATGTCCATTAAAATAGGAGAAATGGATAAAAAGGGGCTCTAACGGACACAGATGTCCTTTAGCGCTGCGATGATTCGAGCAGCGGGGGAAGGAGTAAGGTTCAACCTATCTACAGAGCAGGTTATTTTGAGTAAAGGAGCAGGAGTTTAAAGCGGGTTACTTTGAGTGACGGCGCAGAGAACCATCAAATCCATTTCAAAGTGGTTTTGATGGTTCTTTTGCCCATATTGCGGGTTACGCTCACTGTGCAAATAGTACGGGCTTTGCTCATTTTGCACACAGTACGGGTTTGGCTTACTTTGCCCATATTGAGGGTTTCGCTCACTTTGTACATAGCAAGGGCTTCTCTTGCTCTGCATATATGTTTGAGTTCTCCCATTCAGGATTGCCCTTCTGGGGGCACTGCCTGTTCTTGTCGGATCGGGGCTTGGCCGTTTGAAGTGGAGTTTTTGCGGTAGGAAGCGGGAGACTGGCCTAGCATGGACTTGAAGTCTTTGATCAGGTGAGCCTGGTCAAAATAACCCAGTTGGACCGCAAGCTCCGCCAATTGGACGGCCTCGTCCCGCTCAAGCCGCTCTGCCGCTTCCTGAAGACGGAATCTATTAATGGCCCATTTTGGGGAGACTCCCACATACTTGCGGAACAATCTCTGCAATTGGCGAACGGATAGCCCGATCATCATGCCTAGCTGCTCCACTTTCAAAATATCTCTATCGTTTTTGATCGTTTGAATAATATTCTCTGACATCTCCGCCTGAGGATCTCTCTCCGGAAGGCGTGAAAGCAGCAGTGCTTCAGCTTGGACGGCCATGGCCTCCTCGTCTCTGGCATCGAGAATAGCGTCTGACCAGCTGGCTGCTTCGGGGCCCAATGCCTCCCGGATATCCATTATTGTCCCGGTCAAATCCGATATATCGCGCTGCCAGAACGGGTGGAAACCGCCAGCTCGAAATTTTATGCCCAGCACTCGGCCCTTACCGCGGAGCGTACGTTCAAAAGGGAGTGCCGGCACGCCGTACAGAAGAGCGCGGCGCCCCTCCGTATCCTGTTCAAAAGCCAGATGAAGATTAGGGTAAGACAACACCTTCTGCGTATGGATAAGACCTTCAGGCAGCTCATAGGATATGGCCCAATAGTGTTCAACAAAAGGAGCCAGCAGGGGACCGGGTTCAAAACGTTCTAATCTGAACTTGTCCCTTCCGGCAACGGCGTGAACGATACCGCGCGAGGATGCATTGTCTTTTGGATTTAGGGGCATGGCATAAACCTCCGGCGCGTAGGATCGGTCGCTTTTTTACAATATGGCGTTTCTCGGAAACTTCTATAATAGATTCAGCAACATCTGCTCCCTACGAGTTTACATACACACCCTAGCAGATGACAGCAGGTTTCGCAACACAGGTTTAATTACTGGGGTATGCAGTGAAACGTGGTAGGTTTCGCAACACAGGTTTAATTACTGGGGTATGCAGTGAAACGTGGTAGGTTTCGCAACACAGGTTTAATTACTGGGGTATGCAGTGAAACGTGGTAGGTTTCGCAACACAGCTTTAATTACAGGGGTATGCAGCGAAACGTGGCGGCAATACTAGCAGTTATAGGAGGAATAACGATGTCAAATGATCAAGCCGGAGCCGGAGTGACAGGGCAATATACCACTAACGGCAAACCTAACAGCTATACGTCCATAACCCCGTATATCGTGGTGAATAGTCCCGCTGAGGCCATCGCCTTTTATGAAAGGGTATTTGGAGCAAAGGTCAGAAGCGCAACGGAATTCGGGGAAGAGGGCAGCAAAGTTATCGTGCACGCAGAGATCGATTTCGGCAATGGGTTTCTTCAACTGGGAGCAGCCACTCCGTCATATGGATTGGTATTGCCGCCGGATGAGGGTAAAGCCTGCTATTCGCTTGGCGTTTATGTACCCAATGTCGATGAGACGGCAGATCTTGCCGTGAAAAGCGGCGCAACCGTGAGAGAACCCGTTGCCAGCTTCGTGTCGGGTGACCGCTATTGCAGTATTTTGGACCCGTTTGGCATCAGGTGGTCCATCATGACTCGAATCGAAGATATTTCGGATGAAGAAAGCTACCGCAGAGTTGATGAGTGGAGCAAAAACCAGTAACGACAGTAGGAACAACCATAAGAACAACAGTAAAAGTAACAGGAAGAACACCAGCAATAACAAAACAAGAACAACAGCAAGAGCAACGGCAAGAACAACAGCAAGAAAAACAGCAAGAACAACAGAAAGAACAACAGCAAGAGCAACGGCAAGAACAACAGCAAGAACAACAGCAATAACAAAACAAGAGCAACAGCAAGAACAACAGCAAGAACAACAGCAAGATCAACAGCAGGAACAACAGAAGGAACAACAGAAGGAACAACAGAAAGAACAACAGAAAGAACAACAGAAAGAACAACAGAAAGAACAACAGAAAGAACAACAGAAAGAACAACAGAAAGAACAACAGAAAGTTCAACAACAAGAACAAACACAGGAACAACAGAAAGAATAACAGGAAGAACACCAGCAATAACAAAACAAGAACAACAGCAAGAACAACAGCAAGAACAACAGCAAGAACAACAGCAAGAACAACAGCAGTAACAACACAATCAACAGTAGTATAACTACGGCAACAACAAAAGCAGGACCAAAACAGAAAAAATTGTAGCAAAAGCGGAAACAAAAAGCGAGTAATAAACATCAGCGACAACGATTAGAAAAAAGCTCAGGACAGAAAGGCCCCAGTAATATACGCTCAAGTAAATATGCAGTCAAATATATGCAGTGTAATATAAGCAGTCAAATAACCTTCATCTCAGCATTTGGGCGGGGACGAAGGTTATTTGGATTTCCTCAAAATTCAATTCCACGTATTTTGGCAAATACCATTGTATTCGTAAGTTGGCCGTCCACGCCGCAAACCTCGTTGCGCAGGGTGCCTTCAAGCGTAAAGCCGCATCGTTGCGCCACATGCGCGCTCCGCTCATTCCGTTCGTCGCAACGGATTTCGATTCGGTTGGCCTCCAACTCGGTAATGGCGAAATTTACGATGGCGTTTACGGCTTCTGTCATGAACCCTTGTTTGGCATAGGAGGTCCGAATCCAATATCCGATCTCGAACTTCCGCGCTTTCCAATCGATGCGATGCAGACCGCTGCTGCCTATAATTGTTCCGTCGTCCTTAAGAGTTAGCAGCAAACGGAGGTCTTTGCGCTCCAAAAATTCAAGTCGGGACATCCGAAGATTGATTTCGGATTCTTCGACCGACGGAACCTTGCTCGCCCATGGCATCCAGGGGCGCAATTCCTCAATGCTTTCCCGAATCGCTTCATTATTGGCTTGGCCGTCTCCCCACAACGGCGCACGTATAATCAGCCGTTCGCTCTCCAACTGTTCAGGGAAGTCCAGCAAAACATGCCTGTCCGGATGTAAATCCATACCATCACCTCGCGTAATCTTTTTCGCAATAATGTAGCACGGGAACCGTTTTTTGAGCAAGTGCTTTTGGGGGAAATCAGGATACCGCGAACGTCACACTGCAAGGGTCACACCGCAAACGTCATTTACGGTCAGGTGGTCAGAACATGCTGTGTTTGCAAGAGGTTTTGGCAGGTGTGTTGTGGGAAGTGAATATTGGTAAATGGCGAACGTATGGAGAAGTGGCAAGTGTATGGAAAGTGGTATTGGGTGGAATAACGAGGGTTCATTATTTGTCTAAGCTCTTACGGTCATTTGTGGCCGCTAGAGCTGTTTTTTTGAAAAAACCAATTTCTAAAGGACAGCCGTGACCGTTACAGCCCCTTTTTAGTCTATTTATGCTGTATTTTCCTTGCTGACGGACATCGATGACCGTTACGTTTGACGATATTGTATTTTTGCTAGTTTAATGGTCATCCGCGTCCGTAAGATTTGAAGCGGAAACCCGCATTGACGTGAAAACAAAATGACGGTAATAACAAAGTGACAGGAACGTTTGGTTTTAAATGAACATTCCCGGTGAGGTCTTAGAAAAAGAAGTATAATGCAAACAAGGGTCGCGAGCGGGTGTAAGCTGGAATACGGACACAAGTGTCATTATCGACAGAAGTAAGCAGTTAAATGAGTATGTGAGTGGGGATTATGAAAAAACAAGGTACAGATATGAAGCTTAGCAAGCTAATGACGAAGATGCTGCGCCATAAGCCTGTAGAATCCGGCATTGAGCTGTATGAAGAAGATGGCTCTTGTACCGTCAAGGAATTGCTGAAGGTGATACAAGCACTTCCGGGTTGGGCGGAGGTAAAGCTGACGGATATCGAGAGAGTCGTTCGGAATTCGGACAAACAACGATTTGAAATCAAGGATGAACGGATCAGGGCAAGATATGGACACAGCTATCAAAAAATAACTTATACGCCAGGGAATCCCCCAGAAATCCTCTACCATGGTACGAGTACACAAGCCCTTCCTTTCATTATGTCAGATGGGTTGGAGCCGATGGGACGACAATATGTCCATTTGTCGGAAAGTACACTTTTTGCATCGTTAGCGGGCAAGCGTAAAGGCGAGTTGGTTATGCTCAAGGTGAATGCGCCAAAAGCAATGGCGGAAGGCATCCCGTTCTACTATGCGGGTAATGAGGTGTGGCTTGCCGAATGGGTGCCATGGCATTGCTGCAGGTTGGCCGCGAATGATGACTCGGCGGAGTGACAGTAATAGTAGTAATGCGAGATGAAAGGAAAGATATGAAATGATAGATATAGGCGTTAATTTGATGCACCGCTCTTTTAATGAGGATCGGGAGCAAATGGTAGAAAAAGCGGCGGCAAACGGAGTGTCTCCGTTAATTATCACGGGAACCAGCTTGCGAAGCAGTAAGGAGGCGGCGCGTTACGCCGGGCGTTATAGAGGGAAGCTCTACGCTACCGCAGGTATTCATCCTCACGATGCCAAAAGCTGTAATGATGAGGTTATGGGACAATTGCGTGCTTTGGCGACGCAGCCGCAGGTTGTGGCAATCGGCGAATGCGGGCTGGATTATAATCGGGACTTTTCCCCACGCGATATTCAACGCAAATGGTTTGCGGAGCAAGCTGCTTTGGCTCTTGAGCTGGATATGCCGCTATTCCTGCATGAGCGTGAAGCGTTTGCTGATTTTGCCAGCATCCTGAAGGAGCAAGGAGTTTCCAGAGGCATAGTTCACTGTTTCACGGGTAACCGCGCGGAGCTTGAAGCTTATCTGGAGATGGGCTTATGCATCGGCATTACCGGCTGGATTTGCGATGAACGCAGAGGGCGGCATTTGAAGGAGCTTGTCAGACATATTCCGTTGGAGCGGCTGATGATCGAGACGGACGCCCCGTTTCTGACGCCGCGTGATCTACCGGAAAAACCGGCGAACGGTCGTAACGAACCTGCGTTCCTTCCTCATGTGCTTGAAGCCGTTGCGCGTTGCCTTGGCCGACCAGCCGAAGAGATACTGAATGCAACGAGAGAAACAACAAAACGATTTTTCGGCCTGCTATAGAAGAATAAAGCTTTGTAGTTTGTTGGGTATGGAGAGATGCGCTTGGGAAATTTCAATTTCCAGGCGCTATTTTTTTTCTGCCTATGTGCTCTCAGAGAGTGATTTATCAGCGATTTATTGATAATCCGCGATTTTTAACATTGAGTAAGTGCTTGAAATCCGTTACAATGACGGTGGAAAAGATAGCCATTTTTAGCGTGAAGTCATGATGTGCCGCGATAATTAGGATGGTCAAGAATTAAACACGGCAATAATTACGCTAAGCAATATAGCTGGAGAACGCCTGACGGGGAGCAGGTTTATTTTGCTCTAAGCGGCGATGGGTTCAACTGGTAAGAAGTGAATGGCGGTCAGCCGATTCTTGAAAGCGTTTTAGGAGAACGGGGAGTTCGGGATCATACCATTGCGAGAGGTCACGCGGGAAAATTCTATATTATAGCGACCGATCTTAGTCTGGCGAATCACTTCCATACGACATATGAGGGCAGATGGTGTCTGATGCTGGACTTTTACGGCGTGCAGGGCAAGGGTCAGGGCTATGCCGATTACGGGCGAGGAAAGAGAAAGAATCGGGAGTTATTATAGCCGCGGAAGTGTAAATAGCTGAAATAAAGAACGGAGATAAAGAGCTGAAAGATATAGCTGAAATATAAAGCCGAGATAAATAGTTGAAAAGGAAGTGGAAGCGTTGACCAACCGGAAAATTCGATTTAACGACGAATGGCTTTTTGCGAAAAGCGGGCTAGATGTTGCGGATGCCTCGAATCTGGATTTTATGCCTGTGGATTTGCCCCATGACTGGCTGATTTACGATACGCTGAATCTCTATGAAAATAGCATAGGTTGGTACCGCAAGCGATTTGTTTGCGAAGAGGCAGACTCGCTTCTGCAAGGGAAACTAAATCAATCGGGTACCTCGTTACGTCGGTTTCTTAGCTTTGATGGTGTGTATATGGACAGTATGTTGTATGTTAACGGCCAGTGGGTCGGAGAATGGAAATACGGCTACTCCTCCTTTGAATTTGATATCTCCGATGCGCTTCGGGTGGGCGATAACGAGCTGCTGCTGAAGGTCGTCCACCAAAGTCCCAATAGCCGATGGTATTCCGGAGCGGGCATTTACCGCAATGTTTGGCTGAAGGAGCGGGGGAGCCATTACATTGAAACGGATGGCGTCTATTTCACTGTGTCACAGGAGGGGGATGGAGACGGATGGCGCGTGGATATTGATACGGAGCTGAAGTCTGCTATATCGGAGATAGAACCGAAGTTGGCAGGACTCCATACATCCGATAGAGGAGTGTCCGAAAAAGGAACATCTTCCGCCACACCATTTAGTGCAGAAGCCATGCCGTTTAACGCAGAAGCCACACCATTTAGTGCAGAAGTCAAACCATTCAACGCAGACGGCAAACCATTTAGTGCAGAAGAGCCGGAACCCGGAGTCGTGGCTCTGGTCGTCTCACATCGTATTTTGCATGGAGAGGAGGTTGTGGCATCCGTTACGGAGAGGCTGGCAGCGTCAAAAAATGGCGACATTGGAGAGGGAGCAGACCAAACGGCGGGTATAAAAAGAAACGAAGTCGAAGCAAGTCAGCTAGCGGATAGGCGAAGCAACGAGGGCGATTCTGGCCAGATAGCTGATGAAGGGAGCACCGGAGATGCTGAACCCTATACGGGTGCAGATAGAACAGCAAGCGAGCCTAACTTGCTGCGCAGCAAGCAAAGCATAGTCGTGCGGAATCCGCTGCTCTGGAGCACTGACGAGCCAAATGTGTACCGTCTGCAAACGACCTTGCAGGTGATCCGCCTTGACGAGGCCGGGAGCGAATGGAGCGAAACGGTGGAGACGGTTACGCAAAACATTGGCTTCCGCAGTATTCTACTGGACCCTGCGAGAGGGATGGAGCTGAATGGAAAGCCTTTTAAAATCAACGGTGTTTGCGAGCATCACGACTTGGGCGCTCTAGGCGCCGCCTTTAACAAGGAAGCTGTGCGTTGGAGGCTGGGACTGCTCAAGGAGATGGGGGTTAACGGCATTCGCACCGCTCACAATATGCCTGCTTCCGAATTGATGGGCCTGGCGGATGAAATGGGATTTTTGGTTGTCTCCGAAGCCTTTGATATGTGGGAGAGGCCCAAAACGCCGTTTGATTATGCCCGGTTTTTCAAGGAGTGGATGCCTCGCGATGTGGAAAGCTGGGTGAGACGGGACCGCAACCATCCCAGCTTGCTTATGTGGAGCATCGGCAATGAAATTTACGATACTCACGCTGACGAGCGGGGGCAGGAAGTGACACGGCTGCTGCTTGCCAAGGTGCTGAAGCATGATCCAAGAGGAAACGCGCCCGCGACTATCGGCTCCAATTACATGCCATGGGAAAATGCGAGAAAATGCGCGGATATCGTCAAGCTGGCGGGTTACAACTATGCGGAAAAATATTACGAGGCCCATCACACACAGCACCCGGACTGGATCATCTACGGCAGCGAAACCGCTTCGGTCGTGCAGAGCCGGGGCATCTATCACTTCCCGTTTGAAGCAGCCATTCTTGCGGACGATGACGAGCAATGCTCCGCGCTTGGCAACAGCACGACGAGCTGGGGCGCAAAGTCTCCCGAGGCGTGTATTATCGCAGAGCGCGACACGCCATTTTCGCTGGGTCAGTTCCTATGGACGGGCTTTGACTATATCGGGGAGCCAACTCCGTATCATACGAAAAATTCCTATTTTGGGCAGATTGATACGGCAGGTTTTGCAAAAGATCCCTACTACATCTATCAGGCGTCATGGACTGATTACAAAAGCAAACCAATGATCCATCTCCTTCCCTATTGGGATTTCAACGAAGGGCAAACGATCGACGTTCGGGTTTGCTCCAATGCGCCGAGGGTGGAATTGCAATTCAACGGGGAAACCGTTGGCGTACACGATATTGATCATGCCGGGGGGACGCAGCTTGTTGGCTGGTGGAAGCTGCCTTACCGCAAGGGCGAACTGAAGGCAATTGCCTATGATGAAAATGGTGCTGTCATCGCGACGACGGCGAAGCGCTCATTCGGGGACGCGAGCAGAATCGTGCTAACGCCTAGCAAAACCTGTCTTGTTGCCGATGGAACGGACCTCATTTTTGTGGAAATTTCAATGGAGGACGAACAGGGCAATGTCGTTGAAAATGCGACAAATCGGGTAGAAGTAAACGTAACGGGCCCCGGACGGCTTGTTGGGCTGGATAACGGGGACAGCACCGATTATGATCCCTATAAAGGCATCAGCCGAAGATTGTTCAGCGGCAAGTTAATGGCGATTATTGCGGCTACGCTGGAGCCGGGAGATATCCGGATGGAGGTGGCTTCGACCGGTCTGGAATCATGCCTGGCGGAGTTTGCGGCGCTGCCTGGAGAGGGAGGAAGTGCGGAAGGCATTTCCGCTGTCACCCGCAATGGCGAATTGCCCCTTGCTCTGGGAAGCAAGGATGAAATTCCGTTACGCAAGCTGGAGATCGTAAGCGCAACGGGGCAATATTTTGATGAGAAAAGCCGTGAAAAAACCGTCAGCGTCAGGCTGTACCCGGAAAATACGACCTACCGGGATGTGGAATGGAGCGTCGTTAATGATGCCGGAATCCTGTCCACAATTGCCAAGGCGGAAGCAAATGGCCATGAGGTGAAGCTGACCGCTTTGGGGGATGGAGAATTCAGGCTGCGCTGCATGAGCCGGAATGGCGGGGAAGGAATCCGGCTGATTTCGCAGCTGGAATTCCAAGCAACGGGCCTGGGTACCGCCTACAAGGACCCGTACGGTTTTATTTCCGCAGGCTTGTATGACGATTATCGCGGCGATTTGGGCAGCGGTAACGAACGGGGCGTCGCCACCAGCAGGGATGGAGACACGGCGGTGGGCTTCCGTGATATCGATTTTGGCCCGTACGGCTCCGATACCGTGACTCTTCCTATCTTCGCTTTGTCGGATGAGAGCTATTCCCTGCAAATGTGGGAGGGCGAACCGGGGGCTCAAGAAAGCGAGCTGCTAGCGGACGTTATTTACCAGAAGCCGTCGATTTGGAACGTCTACCAAGAGGAAACCTACCGGCTTTCGCGCAGACTGCGCGGTATTGCCTCGCTGTGGCTCGTAACAAAGCAGAAGCTGCATATTAAGGGCTTTTCGTTTCAGAGGCAAAATCGTGGTTTAGCGCTTAATTACGCTGCGGAAAATGATGGGATTTACGGCGATGCTTTTGTCGTGAAGGAGCGTTTTGTCGAAGGGATCGGCAACAACGTTTCTCTTGAATTCGCAGGATTGGACTTTGAAGCGGAAGGCGTGACTAAGCTGGTGCTGTATGGTCATTCCCCTATCGATAAAAACACGATTCACATCCAGTTCTCGGGGATCGAGGGAGAGGGCAGGCAGCTTGTGGAATTTACGCATTCCGACGGTTACGAGGAGCGGGTGCTGGCACTGGACAACATTGCCGGGGAACAAAAGGTTACCTTTATTTTTCTGCCGGGCAGCAGCTTTAATTTTGGCTGGTTTCGGTTCGAGAGATAGGGGGAGATTTTCAGCAAACCTTCAGAATGCGTTCAGGGTTGCTTCAGACTCATTTAAGAATCGCCGGATAAAATGGGGTTAGTTGAACGGGGCAGCCGTCCAACACCAACCATTTTGAAGAGAGGCGCAGGTGATGAGATGAAGACACTGAAACTGGCAGCAACTACGTTGGCGATAACGATTGCGATTGGAGCGGGGATGACGACAACCCACTATGTCAATGCCGCATCGGCAGCCGACACAACCGAGCAGCAGGATGCGTCATCGCAAAACGGAAGCGGAAAACGCGGAGCTTTTAACGGAGAAAAACAGGGAGCCGTATCGCATGGCCAACGCGGAAACGGCTGGCTGGCTTCCGACGAAATAGCGGGAGTGTTAGGTTTGACGGCGGATGAGCTGAAAACGGCGTTGCAAGGTGATAAAACTCTGGCGACCATTGCCGCCGAACAAAATGTCGATGTCGATACTGTAGTTGATGCAATCGTAAAGGCAAAAACGGCGAAGCTGGACGAGCAGTTGTCGGAAGGCAAGCTCACCCAGGAGGAGTATGACAAACGCGTTGCCGACTCCAGCGAACAAGCGCAAAAGATGGTTAACGGAGAATGGAAGGGTAAGCCGGGAGGCGGCAAAGGCGCTTCGGGACATCACGGCGGGTTAAAAGGCATCGGCAGCTCGGAAGAGGTGGCTGAAGTGCTGGGCCTGACAACTGATGAACTGAAGACAGAGGTTCAATCGGGCAAAACGTTGGCGGCCATTGCCGCAGAGCGGAATGTTGACGTTCAATCCGTCGTTGCGGCAATTGTGGAATCCAAAACAGCAAAATATAACGAGCAGCTGTCGGAAGGCAAGCTGACTCAGGAGCAGTATGACGAAAAAATCGCCGGTTTAAACGAAAAGGCGGAAACGCTAGTAAATAGCGAGCTGAAGGGTAAGGAGTCCAATCGGGGTTCCAGAGACGAAGCGGGCAAAGGACGTCCCGGCAGCAAACGGGGAGGCTCTGAAGCTGCTGAATCGGTGGAATCTGCTGAAGGCACAGCAGGCGATGCTTCAACCGAAAGCTCGGCAACATAATTTGAGGTTAATCTAACCCGGTCCGGTCTAATTTACGGTTTTTCAAGTTCAATAAGGGGTTGTCCAAAAAGTCAGTAAAACTGACCATTGGGCTGCCCCTTTATCATGGTATGTAAAAAATAGAAACAAAAAAATCGCCAAATCTTGTAGAATGGGAGTTACCACACAACCACTACAAAAGGGGCGATTTTTTTGCGTAATCAAACGACTACTACGGAACAGTATACCATGGAGCTTTCACTTCCACTAGAAGAAATGCAAGAACAAGCAAGAAGTAAACGACAACTTGCCCCCACCTTCAAGCCCTATGACAACAAACAGGCTCAGATGATTCTAGATATAGAGATGTATATTCCTCCCCATCATGTAGCGCGGGTCATCGATGAAATGATTGAAGGAATCCCAGACGAGCAGTTATTCTCCCACTATGCAGGTGGTGGACGCAGCTCCTACCATCCCAAAATGATGATCAAGGTCATGCTGTATGGCTACTCCCAAAAGGTGTACTCGTGCCGCGGTATCGAAAAATTGCTGCACGAAAACATCCCTGCCATGTGGCTAGCCGCTATGCAGCAGCCCGATTTCCGTACCCTGAATGATTTTCGCGGTATTCGCATGAAAGCCTTCATGGACGAACTGTTTGAGAGGATGATCCAAAAGCTTATTGCGGACCACTACATCACGATGGACAATTACTTTCTCGATGGTACAAAGATCGAAGCCGACGCGAACAAGTACTCTTTTGTATGGAAAAAATCCACGCTGCGCTTCGAGGCAAAGCTGAAGGAGAAGGTACAGGAGACGCTTGCGCATATTCATAAGCTTACCCAGCAAGAAGCGAGCGAGTACGTCGTGACAGATCCAGAGCAACTCCCGATTAAGCTTGAAGAAGCAGCTGTTCGACTGGAAGAGCAGGTAGAGTGTTTAACGGAACAGATCACTAGGACTCCGGATCGCGAGCAGAGAAAGGCATTACGCCAAGCGCGAAGTGCCTGTAAACAACCATTGAAGCAAATACAGGAGGATTTTCTACCAAGGCTGGCCAAGTATGATCGGCAGAAAGCCTGCTTTGGTGACCGCAACAGTTACTCGAAAACGGACCCCGATGCTACGTTCATGCGTATGAAAGAAGATCACATGAAAAATGGGCAACTGAAGCCAGGGTACAATGTGCAGATGGCAACCGAAAACCAGTTTGTTTTGTTCTATAGCTTACACCAACGTCCTACCGATACGCGCTGCTTGATCCCGCATATGGAGCAATTGGCGGCGTCTTCTTTACCCATGCCCAAAACGGTCATTGCGGATGCGGGCTATGGAAGCGAGGAAAACTACTTGTATGCGGTAGGGGAGGAAAAGGATCCCCGATTTGATTTTCTCATTCCGTATGGCAGCTATATGAAAGAGAAAACACGTCGTTACAAGAAGGATATTCGGCACGCCTCGAACTGGACGTACGAGGAGGAAGATGATCGATTCATTTGTCCGAACGGCCGTTACGTTCGCTTTAAAAAATACCAAACAAAAAAGAATGGTTCTGGCCTGGAGCAAAGCTTCAAGATTTATGAATGTGAAGATTGCAAGGAATGCCCCTTCAAGGCTAGCTGTACGAAAGCTAAAGGAAACCGCCAGGTTCACTGGAATACGATTTGGGAAGAGTTAAAAGCTAAGGCAAAAAGAGCCCTTGAGGATGACGAAAAATCCGCGATCTATGCTCGGCGTAAAGTCGAGGTCGAGAGCGTATTTGGTCACATTAAGGGCAACCGTTCGTTCCGACGCTTCTCCTTGCGAGGGCTGGAGAAGGTTCACACGGAGTTTGGGATTGTGGCTTTAGCCCACAACCTACTTAAAGCGGCGAGGATCCGCCTCTCCATATACCTGGAAAAGCAGGCACATAAAAAGGCTGGACGGAAAACGTTACGTTTTCTCGCCCAGCCCATTTATTTTAGGGGCTTTTTGGACAGCCCCGTTATTTGTTGTGTCATTTATTCCTTTTGGCAGGGGAGTACGTGCAAAAAAAAGGAAATCGTTAGCGGTAGGTCGTATTTTAGAGGTGAAAAGTAAAGAAATTTTTCTTTCGGAGGTAGCATCATGGAATATTGCTATGTTGAATTTGAAGCTCATCATGAAGAGAAATTGAATCGGTTAAAAGCTTTTTTGGAGGTTATAAAAGAGGACAGATCAAAGGACTCGGATGTAACGGATGCCAAGTGGGTCAAGCTTTTTCGCGAAGAGGAGCTGGATCATTTTTGGTGGCCGAACAAGGGGCAATATGAGCAACTGAAAAATCAATTTGGAGATCTTTATGTACGAATCATTGATGCAGACGACAACGAGCAGGAGGACTGGGATATCTACTCCATGTTCGATGCCATAAAAAACTCCGAATACGAATTGATTGGAGTCCGACAGTTGAGCGGCAACGTATATCGTTTGGAGATTGATCCCAGCGGGTATCCCTATGGCGGCATTGAGTCGTTAATGAAGCTGATTACTTGCATGGGGCATCATGTGGTTGCGGCTGACGACGGCACCGGCCGGATATTGCTTGACGGGTATGAGGCGACTAACTAGGGCGTGTCTGAAAACTCACTCAAGGGCATCTATCACCGCCTTTTCGCCCCCTGCTGCGTTACTTTTTCTTGACTTACCCCGGTAAGCCTTCAAAATACATGGAACAAAAATTCGGCAATGTCTGCTCCTTGCTGAGTTTTCAGACACGCCTAAGCTGATCAAAATCGTTTCAGAGAGGGAATCCGGATTGTTCGAGGTTTGACAGCCGGTATCCTTTTTAACTATAATCATAGGCAGTCTGGCTGAGCTGTTGAGTTGGATGAACCCATTCGCATTTCAAAAAGAAAGGAGTATGCCGCCCATGAAAAAAAGATCGCTGACTTCCCTATCCATTGGGTACGGCTACTCAACTGCCGTATTTTTCTAGAATCCATTAACAGGGGATAGCTGTGTCCAAAAATGGTAGAGAAAACGACAAAACTTACTTTTGAAGGCGAGGACTTTACTAATGGAAAATACTAAAATTACCAGAAACAACCCCAAAGGCTTGCATCATCCAGTCGGAAACTACGCGCATATGACCAAAATTCCGCGCAATGCGGAGTTGTATGTGACATCCGGCCAAATCGGCGCTGACCAAAACGGTGATTTTCCCGATAGCATGAACGAACAAATTAAAAATACATTTCAAAACATCCAATCGGTATTGCGATCCGAAGAGCTGAGCACGGACAATATTATCAAGGTCAACATCTGGGCCGTCGAAAAAATCGATTGGGATTACTTATATGCTAGGTGGGAGGAACTGTTCGGTAACGATTATCCTTCGATGACGGTTGGATACATCTCCGAACTGGGTCTGCCGGAAATCAAGATCGAAATCGAAATTTGGGCCGCGAAGGTTTAGCGCATTGCGCCATTGAATTGCGGAAAATAAATAAGCAATACCTAACAGACCTTGGGAATTCATCCCGGGGTCTTATTAAACTCCGGCAGCCCACCAAAATCCAAACAATAGCGGTCACCATAAAAATGAATTTTTAAATTGCATTGAGATCCTTCCAAACCCAAATATCAATTAATTCAGATTGTTCATTGAATCCGTAGAATACGGTTACAGAAGTTGAGAAGTATAGGTCAAACATACTGCTATATTCCCCAATAAATACCCGGATTGATTTAACGCCGACGGTCTCTATGGGCGTTTTTCTTTGATGTAAGAAACCATGATCTGAACTAATGTAACGAACTTCCCAATTTTCTTTTGATTCAATATAGTGGACAACATCATCCATGGAAGTGCCTAACGGCGTTTCCTCCAGAAAATCACTTCTTAATTTGCTATCCGATGGGTAGAGCGGATTACTCATTGTCCTTACTGTTTCAAACAAAAGGATAATAGCAATTATTGCAACAGAAACAATAATTATCTTTTTGATCAGAATCACCTCGCTAACTAAGGGGGATATTAGTTCAAAATTATAAAAATGAGACAGGATACTTTGCATTACATGATTATTATTCGTTAAAACTTCAAAATAAGAACTATCAACGGCTCTAATCTCAACTATGCCTTCTTTAAGTTGTAACCCCATATATTCCTCATAATCGATTATATTTAATCAACGATAACCTTTAAGTCGCTAATATGGTCACGAAGGAGGGGGACTACATTTACTATAAAGTCTCTTTGATCCCTCGCGTAAATGTATAATGTATCACCTATATCGTCTTCATTGCAGCTGATGACGTAGGAGTAATTGTCAAACGGTTCGTCCTGCTTCAAAATAATGCAAACAAAATGTTGCTCATCCCAAATTGCTTTTTGAATTTCGTCAAGTTCCTTCGTCTTATACCAAGCAAGATTTGGATAACTGTCAAGTCGCCACCAAGGCTCTACCCATTTCCTATTTTTAAACGTAACCCTACCTCTTATGAACTCATCATCATAATAGCCATCAACTACACAAAAATATGCAGAATCGTCATCTTTCATAAATGCTTTAATAATTTCATGTCTAGTACGATTACTCACTAGCGTTGCATTAATGTTCTCAGAATCTTCAAAAGATTGCGTTCATTTTGGTTTTGCCCATAAAAAAATCCTTTACAATGGATTGGAGAGGTAGACCTGTCCATAAATCCACTGAAAAGGATCTCAGCATGGACAATCATACGCTATTTTCTTCATTTGGTAAATGGCTTGCGCCGATTTGTACAAAAACATTCACAACTGCGGTGGCCGAATGTCAGCAAGATAAATATACAAAAAAGCTGACCACCACCGCTTACCTCAAGTTGTTCTTGCTCGCACAGTTGCAGTGCCATGAAGGCTTGCGTCACATCGCCGACGATGTGCTGTGCGAAGACTTGCAGGATGAGCTGGGCCTGATTTCCATTTCAGCTTCGCAACTCAGTCGCAAGCATAAGCAAGTCGATCCCGAGCTATTGCAGCAGGTGTTCGAGTCTTTGGCGCGGCTCGTGCTGTCACGCCAAGGTATGCGATCTCATCGCCACAACATTAAAATCATCGACTCGACCACGGTCACGTTGTGTCTGCAAAAGTTTAAATGGGCGGAGTTCCGCAAGACGAAAGCGGGCATCAAAATCCATATGCGACTGGCCTTTATGGACGAGCAAACCGTTTCCGAGGGCAGCGCAGTTTCGGCCGATTGGCGTGTCCGAATAGGCTCCCAGCAGAAGAAAATGAAGCACGTCCTGCGAATGGTGCAGACGCAAGATTCAGAGGGGAATCTGCTCTTTCTGGTGACTAATCGCTTTGACCTCACTTGTGATGAAATCAGTGAAATGTACCGTAGCCGCTGGGCCGACAGACCTTCTTCAAGTGGATGAAGCAACATTTGCAGATTAAGCATCTCTACGGCACGAGCGAATCAGCTGTTTATAATCAGGTCTGGATCGCCCTTATTGCGTTTTGCTTGCTCGCCCTTGTCAAGCTGGAAACGAAAGTCGAACACAGCTTACTGCAGCTCACTCGCTGGCTCACAACGTTATTATGGAAACCGTTCAGTCAGTGGATCATGCGGCTCAAGGCAAAACCCAGTCGAACATCGCGAGGGCGGCAACGAAAACGAGCGGAAGATTGACGCCTGCAGAAGACATTGTGTAAAAGTGAACAGAATTGCATAATTCAACCCAATGGACGTGCTACCTTTGAGAGCTGTCCGACCGTTTTCATTTCACCACGCAAACTCGTTTTCTGAATATTCTTTTTTCTAAAACGGCGAACTTTTATGCAACGCTAGTGAGATGTTATACGTCCCAGCGTATCGTAACCATAAGTGGCTGATTTTTGATCGCCTGGATACGTAACAGAGGTTAATCTGTCATAGGCATCGTAGCCGATCGTATAGGAAGTACCCCCAAAGCTTCTCTGATTCAGCCGCTTCCATGTATCGTACTGATAGCCGAGGAATTCATTCTCGCTATTCGCAACCCCGGTAATTAAACGAGTGGAAGGGTCATACGTGGTTTCATTCCAATACGTTTCCGCTCCTGCTGCATTTCTCACGGATAAGCGCGCCTGTTCATTATAGGGCGTATACGAATAATGGTATTGCTGTCCATCCGCATCCTTGTATTTGTCCAAGAGGCCATTGTTTTTGTACGCAAAGGTCTCCTGCAACCCGGCAGCATCCGTTTTAACCAAAGGCAGCCCAATTTCATTATATTGTTGCGATTTCTGCAACTGTCCATTAATATAGACGGCCGTAACAAGACCTAAACGGTTATACACATATTGATAGTGCTGACCTGCATCATCCACTACATAAATCAAGTTTCCAGTGGCGTCATATTTGTAACTTGTTGTTTGTGCTTGACCGTTGGACGTCACCTTTTTCTCTGCCACTTGGCCAAGAGGGGTATAGACATAAGATGTGGTTCTACTTTTGGTAGGGCTTTTTTCTACAACGCTTGTGACTCTACCCATTTTGTCATAATGCGTTAGCGTTTCTTTTTGATCGGGCTCAATGACGCGTATCGTATTCTGAAGATGGGACGAGGCACCGTTTAGATGATACGCTGCATTGGCGTAGGAAAACCCGGTAACCTAACCAAGAGAATCTGTGCTTGATACCAGTTCACCATTGGCGCCATAGGTATACGTCGTTTTAAAATTGCCGAAGATACCCCCTTTTAGGTATGGAAGCGCCAGCCGAGTTTCATATATGCTGATTCAATGTGAGAAGACGCTAGTATGGATGAAAAGGGAAGGGATGACAGATGACCAAACCGCAGTCATTAAAATTAATGTATATTGACGCACTCAGTTTCCTGACAATAGTGGGATTCAGTCTTTTAGCGCTTGGCGTCCAGAAAAAATGGACAACCTCCTTTGACGGAAACGTTACTGTGTTTGTGCAAGGCTGGGAAAGTCCGGGATGGACCCGCCTGATGCAAGGCTTGACCTGGCTGGGCTCTACGGTTCCGACAGCGGTTATTTCAGTTCTGGCGCTGCTGCTGTTTTTTACCGTTTTTGGACACAGGAAGCAGTTGCTGCTGTTTGCATCCGTTGTTGTAGGCTCTACGGCAATTGGTTATATTCTAAAATCATTGTTTGGTCGGGAACGGCCTGATCTTTACAGGCTATCCGAGGTCACCGGCTTTTCGTTCCCAAGCTCGTCCTCTGTTGCGGCGATTGCTTTGTACGGTGTTATTGTATATGCAGTTTGGGGACATTTGCGGAGTCGAATGGTCAAATTTACTGTTGCGACGGCGGCTATACTGCTCGTGCTTTGTATCGGAGTCAGCCGAATTTATATGGGGCATCATTATCCAAGCGATGTGCTTGGAGGCATTCTTGCGGGAGCAGCCTGGCTTCTGCTTATGATAGGCGTATTTAAGCGTTGGATGAATTAAAACGAAGGAGCCGCTAACAACGGCTCTTTTTCTTTTGCCTTTCATTATGTTCTGGAGAAAAGTGATGCTTGCGTAGCGACGTTCTTCCGGAGGGAATCTGGTGACAAGAGCCGCACGTTTTCGTCAGAAAACGTTCTTCGGAAGCATACGCCCGGAAGAACTTTTCACACGGCGGCGGGCATCGCAGATCGCAGATACTGTGTATGTCCACATTCCTAAGCCTTTTAAGCTTGTTTTCCACCCCCATCTTAGAAATTCAAAGATAAAAGTAGGTTTATCACGTACTCCTCATACCGCCTTCTTCGTTACAGTAAGGACAAGCATGACTACATATGAGGAAGGAGATGTTCATTTGGGTTGTAATCCGATGGGAGAATTCCGGTTGCCAGGAGGAAGAGGTGCGCGTTTTTGAAGCAAGGGAGCAAAGCAATTGTTTCAGCCTTCAATTGAAAGCGCTTGCCGATCGCGCGAACGAACGCTCAACGCTACAGCAGTAATAAAGAGAGGGGCACAATCATGAAAAGGAATAGAAGGTTTCTTTCCATTTTTATTGTTATGGCAATGCTGGTGCAGGGGTTGACCCTGATTCCTGTTCAAGCCTTTGGAAATGGGGATAATTTTGATTTTGAGTCGGGATTGACGGGATGGACGGCTTCAGGAAACGTTCAACTGACAACGGATGGGGCAAAACAAGGAAACAACAGCGTTTTATTGTCGGCAGGCAGCTCGATAAGCAGAACCGTTACCGGTATTCCTCAGGGCAGCTACACCTTGAAATTATGGGCAAAAGGAACGGCAGGCAACAACGCTGCAGCGTTCACCATTAAAGATACAGGCGGCCCGGATTCGGTAGCCTTATTGGACCCGCATTTGGGAACGCCGAATACGTGGGTTCAGATCGGCCACCGCAATGTGCTCGTTTATAACGGGCAAATGACGATTCAGGTCAACGCAGGCAACCAGAATTTGACTATCGACCAGATCGAGATTCAATTGGATGCCGAAGATGATAACACCATTTTGAACTGGGATTTCGAAAATGGTCTGGATAGCTGGGTTAATCAAGGTACCGTAGAGGTGATCACGGAGGGCATCGATACGGGAGCTAAAGCGATCCGGCTTTCGGCAGGCAGTGAAATCGTTCAGAAGGTGGCCGTGCAGCCAAACACGAGATATGGATTGACGATGCGCGCGAAGGTGGACAAGGAAGACAAGTTCCGCACCG
The DNA here is from genome assembly GCF_054551715.1 of Paenibacillus sp. CAU 1782. Taxonomy (NCBI): domain Bacteria; kingdom Bacillati; phylum Bacillota; class Bacilli; order Caryophanales; family Paenibacillaceae; genus Paenibacillus; species Paenibacillus sp. CAU 1782. The sequence goes on from NZ_JBTOLL010000026.1 coordinate 53,861, forward strand.
AGTCGGTTTATAGCCCAAGCGGCAAGATGGGAGAGCTGGTCCACCGCACGGAGCTGGGGAACAGGGTTAATCTTGGCGCAAGAACGGCGGCGGGACAAGATATTAAGGTACTGCGCCAGGCTCCTTCCGGCACGGAGGGTTATTCGCTGGTGTCCATTACCTTTATTACGGGTGAAAACGATACGGAAATCGAAGTGTATGCCAATACGGTTTTTGATCAGGCATACCGGGATTCCATTACGGTTTACAGGAACGATGACGAAACCTCGCTTGCCGACGGCTGGAACGGCAACGGGTCGGACAAAGCGTACGTCGACAACTTCAACCTGTTTGCGATCCAGGACGACAATCAGATCAAAGGCGCGGATGTGTCATTCCTGCCGGCGATCGAAGATAATGACGGCAAATATTTTGCCAACGGGGTACAGCAGGATTCGTTGCGAATCTTCTCCAATCATGGCGTAAACTCCATTACAAGCATGATCATGGTGCATGCCGGCAATGTCATGCACGGATGGGAATCGACGCCGCAGCCTGTCGTATTGAAACAGGATGCAGACGGCAACAACTTCTACTACCGCATGATTGATGGTTATTTTAGCAAAGAAGATTCGCTTGCTTTGGCGCGGCGGGCGACGGCGCTGAATATGAGCTTTTCGCCAAGCTTCCATTTTAGCGACGGCTGGATGAGCCAGGCGAAGGCGCATATGCCACTGGAATGGATCGAGTCGAACTATGAAGGCAAACTGAGCAATCCGGATTTGGCGCATATGAAAACGGCTGTATACAACTACGTTTATGATTTTATGAAGCCGTTTGCCGATGAAGGGTTGGATATTGTTTCGATTAAACAGGGCAATGAGCAAAATAGCGGCATTTTGTGGCCGGTCGGACAGGGAGGAAGCTCAACCGGACATAAGGAGCTGGTTGCCGCAGCCATTGAGGCGGCTAATGACGCGATACCTGGAGTTCCTTCCTCCATCCACTCCAACAAAGGGAGCGACACAGGCATTGCCAATTCGCTTTTTGGTCCGATGGTAAATGACAATATACCGATTCTAGGCACATCTCATTCGTTATATGGCGGGCATTCCAGCGCCAGAACATTGATTATGGCGGATTTTTTGCGGAATGACAGCCGGTACAGGTACCTGGATTTTGTCAATGTGGAAACCGGGTTTTCTTTTACGAATTACTTGGCAACCTTCGAAACGGAATCATCCGGCATGGGGCAGTCGTATTATCGAAAAAGCCCGAACGGGCAATATAACTGGCTGCTTGATTACATGCAGGCGCCGCTTGACGCTACGAATCCGCACGGACAAACCAGAGGTTTCTACTACTGGGCTGCGGAATGGATTCCAACGCCGGGAGCAGGCGGCGCGCAAGGCGGAACAGGCGGCGTAAACGTCAGAATCCTGTTTAACAACGGCGATGTTAACATTAAAGAGATGGGCAGCAGCAAGCCGGGCAAAGCGGGCGATATGATGGACAGCATGTACGCATACCTCATGCGCAGCGTGCCAAAAGAGAAAAACGCCGAGCTGCAGACGCCTATCCGGGATTATGGCGCTTCCTTTGCCATTACGCCTGAAGACCCTACGGGCATCGCATTGCTTGATAATACGATGAATCTTACGGTTGGCGGCGCTCCGCAACGCGTGAAGCCGACCATTCAGCCTTATAACAGTGTGTTGACTGACAGTGTGGTTACCTATGTTTCCAGTAATCCGCAGGTGGCTGCGGTGTCGCATAACGGTATTGTTACGGCAAAAAGCGCAGGAACGGCAACCGTTACAGCAACGGTAAAGGGAGGACATTCCGCTTCCGTGACCGTAACCGTGAGCAATCCTGTTTTGCCAGCCAGCTTGGGTGTGATCAATATAACGGACGGAAACAGCGCGATTAACGACGGGGATACAATAACGGCAAAAATTTTCGATAAAAAGTCGGTTACCGCAAGTTTGGTCGGTCTCCCTACCGATCCTTCCGTTATCTTCCAATCCGACAATCCGGATATCGTTTCATTCTATGGGGAAACGTGGGAAACGCAAGACGGTGTAATGCGGCAGATGACCGGCACGAATAGCCGGGTGAAGCTGATTGCAAACAAAGGCGGAACGGCCAACATTACGGTGACCTCTTCCGCAGATCCAAGCAAGCAATTGAGCTTTGCCGTAAACGTCACCAGCGTACCGGTAACAAGCGTGACGTTGGACAAACAGGAGTTTTCGCTTAGCTATGGGCGTACGGCAAAACTGACGGCAACGGTAGCGCCGGGTAATGCCAGCAGATACAAGGTGCTGTGGACGTCCAGCGACGAAACCGTAGCGAAGGTAGACGATACTGGCCGTATCTCGGCGGTTGGCGTTGGCGAAGTGGTAATCCGGGCAACCTCGGATGACAGCAGCGGCATTTTTGCCGAAGCGGCGGTGACGGTTCTGCCGGTTCAGGTAGAAGGCATCCGCCTGCTTTATGATGAAGTGGCGGTTCAACAAGGCTCTACCAAAAAAGTGCTGGCAGAGGTTTTGCCTGTCGATGCTAACAATAAATCGGTAACGTGGACCTCCGGCGACGAAAATATCGTAACGGTGGATCAGAACGGCAATGTAACCGGGATAAATAATGGCACGGCCGTCATTACGGCAACAACGGTTCCCGGCATCAACGGAGTTCCGTATACGGCAAGCACGACGGTTATCGTGCAGCAGACGCCTATCCCGGTTACGGGCGTTGAATTAGGCATAAAGGAATATTACTTTAAGTCGGATTATTACTCCGAGGCAGTGTCGGAGGAGCAGCAGCCTGTTGTCAGACTGACTGCAAAAACGGTTCCTGCATTGGCTACGAATGACAAGCTGATCTGGATATCCGATACGCCGGAGGTCGCCACAGTCGACCAATTCGGCAATGTTACTGCGGTAAGCAGCGGCACCGCCAAAATTAGCGTTAAAGCGGATGACGGCGGGTATACGGATACAGCGGTGATCTATGTTCCATCTGTCAGCGAAAGCTTCGAGAACAGAGTCGCCGGCCTCGCTTGGGGAACAGTCAATGGCGCAAATGTCGCCATGGGCGCAACCATTGCAGGCTCGGAGAATGATCAATATGTGTCCCTGAGCGCCAGCGGCACAGGCGGACGGGGAACTCGTAAGCTTTTTGCGAAACCTCTTGCCAATGAATTGATAGTTGTCGATGTTGATTTTAATTTCGGCGCGCCAACCAATTCGAACGGCGTTCATTTTACGCTGATGGACAGCTCATTGAATCGATATCTGAGCGTGCAAAAAACCAATGGCGGCGAAATCGTGTTTAACACGGGCGGCCAGCCGATCGCTAATGCGGCTCTTGCCGGCGCGACGCAGGTTGGAAGCGGCTTTACAGAAAATAATGCGTGGTACACGATCAGAGCTATTTTGGATATGAAGGCGCAAGAAATTACGCTTACCGTAACCAGCAAGCAGAATCCAACGCTAACGGCTACGCATAAGGTGCCATTCCATTCCGGCACAACGTATAAAAAGGATTTGGCCGGAATCGAGTTTCAGGCGACCAGAAGCGGCGGCACGTTAAACTGGAACGGCATGCTGGATAATCTGAATCTGTACGCGGCAGGCCCGGTGCCGCTTCGCCTGGACGCCAGCGTGAATGGAGTCAAGCTGATTCCGGTTGCCGGGACATTAGACACGAGCGTTCAGCTAAAGGCTTCGATCTATCCGGAGAGCGCTTCGCAAGAGGTGGTCTGGACCGCTCAGGGAGAGGGAGCTCCGGCAATTACGGTGAGCCCTTCGGGCTTGGTGCAAGCGGCGCAGACGTATGCAACCCTGGATGAGATCCCCTACACCCAAGCTGTGGTTAGAGTAAGCTCCAAGCAAAACCCGAACCTGTACAAGGAAATACCGGTTACGGTTACGAATGAAATTTCTGCCGACGAGCATTTCCTCATTTGGGATGAAGCGGAAACCATTATTTTTAGGGCGGGAGAAACCCCCGAACCAATACAGCTGGAGACGAGCGATGTCAAAAGGCTTACAGCGAGAGTGACGGGCGGCGACGGGGATACGGATTTGGCGGGCGTACAGTGGAGCTCCGATAATCCGGACGTATTGGCGGTTACGCCAAGTGAGGGCAATCCTCGAATTGCCGATTTGCAGGCGCTCCAAACGGGAGAAGCCAGTGTTACGCTTACGATTACGCTTTATGGGACGCCTCTCTACCAAAAAAGCGCAAAGCTTGCCTTTGTCGTCAAAGGAGAAGAGAAGCTTGTGCCCAAGCTGAACCAGGCCATTCTTGATGCGTTGGGCGCCAAGGCGTATCCGGACGACTATTATACGGTCGAGAGCCTGCAAAACTTCAACGACAAGCTCCAGGCAGTCAGACAATATTTGGATGCGGGCGAACCAACCGCCGACAAGCGCCAGGAGGTTCTTGACAGTATAGCGGCGCTGGAAGCGGCGGTTGATGGACTTACAAAAAGCAGTCATATCCCGGCGACAAACATCGTTGTCGAAAATCTGTCTTATCCGGTGCCGGCGGGAAGCAAAATCAGACTTGCGGCAAGCCTGACGCCTTCTTATGCCAATGACATCATTCACTGGAGCTCCAGTAATGAAAGCATTGCAACCGTTGACGGCGATGGGCGGCTGACTGCGCTGGGCATAGGCGAAGTGCAAATTACCGCCACAACAGGAAGCGGAGCGACGGCTTCCGCCGGAATCATTATTGGAAATGATTTGACATCGTGGTACGACAAGACGGGAGTTGCGATTACCGGTGAAGGCAACAGCTCAAGCTATCCGGCAACCAATCCGTTTGTGAATGCCCGGAGTAATGATACAGCCGGCCCGGCGTGGTCGACGGGAAGCAATACGAAGATGGGCTCCCTTACGGTTGCATTAGGAAAACCGGCAAGCCTTGAAAGCATTGATTTGTCATTCTGGCAAACGATGAAGTACAAGGTTGAAGTATCGGAGGACGGAGCGGCCTGGACAACGGTTATTGACAAGTCCGAAGAGTTTGGCGGCGCCGTCAGTTTTTCGGAAAGCTTTCCGGAGGGAACGACAGCATCCTATATCAAGCTTACGACTCTTGGCGTTTCAACGGCTAGAGACTGGGTTGGCGTTACGTTGATGCGCGTAAACGGCCAATTCCTTATCGAGCAAGACTATGCCGTAACGATAACCCAAGGTATCGAAAATGGTACCGTTACTGCGGCTCCTGCCAGAGCGCTTGCAGGAGAAACGGTTGCCGTCAGCGCAGTGCCGAATGCCGGATACCAGCTCCATCAAATCAAGGTTGCGATGGACAATGCCGAACAAACCGCCATTGAGGTGGATGCTGAAGGCAGATTTGTAATGCCAAGCGCCAATGTAATCGTTTCGGCGGAATTTACATGGATCGCCGTGGAACCGGAGCCTGAACCAGAGCCGGAGCCGGAACCAACGGAGGATACAGAAGCGCCAACATGGCCGGAAAGCAGCACATTGACTTCTTCCAATGTGGGCACGTCGAGCGTAACGTTGGCATGGGGCGCCGCCACGGACAATGTTGCGGTTACAGGCTACAAGGTGACTTGGAGGTCCGGAGGCCAGGATAAACTTCTGGAGGTCGGGAAGGATGCAACGAGCGCCACAATCAGCGGCCTTCAGTCTGGAACCGGCTATACGTTCAAGGTTGCGGCAACGGACGAAGCCGGCAACCGGAGCGTTGAACGGGAGATTGCCGTCACAACAAGATCAAGCTATACCCCGCCATATGTGCCGCCTGTAGATCCAGTTCAGCCGACTGAGCCGGAGGTTCCGACAACACCTGAGGAGCCAACGGAGCCTGAGCAGCCTGTTGAACCGGAAGTGCCGACTGGCCCGGAACAACCTGTCGTTGACTTTAAGGATGTTTCGGAAGACCATTGGGCTGCGGCGTCGATTAAGCGGGCGGCAGCGTTGGGAATCGTAAACGGATATTCCGACAATACGTTCAAGCCTAACGCAACAACAACCCGCGCCCAGTTTATGACGATGCTGGAAAAAGCGTTCAAATGGCAGGGAGACCAGCCGGAGCTTGCCTTTAGCGACAATGAAAAAATTGGAGCATGGGCGAAGGACGCGATTGGACAAGGTATTGAGCGAGGCATTATTACGGGCTACAGCGACGGAAGCTTCCGTCCGAATCAGGAAATTACGCGGACGGAAATGATCGTGATGTTGGCCAGAGCGATGGAGGTTGCTCAGTCCGATAGCGAAACCACCTCGTTTGCCGATGATTCTGCGATTCCGGCTTGGAGCAAAGGCGCAGTCGAAGCATTGCGCAGCCTTGGCATTGTGACAGGACGCAGCAACAACAGCTTTGCGCCAAATAACGCTGCAACGCGAGCAGAAGCGCTTGTTATTATTTTGCGGGCTTTGGATAAAAGCGAAGATAAAAGCGAATAAGCGGTTAGTGGAGGATCAAAACAGAAATTAGCGTATGACTTCGATTGAGGTCAAACTCTGTGGGACAAGGTGCCTACGATTGCCAAATTCGGCTTGTAAACGGTACGCCGCATCTTTGTGGCGTGCAGGGCCGCCGGGAGCTAGCTCCACGCTATGGACATCCATGACTAAGCTTGCCCCACAATGTTTCCGGAAATTTACAGTAAGAAGCGATACGTATCCAATACGTTGCGAAACACTTGAAGGCCCCTCCACAACACTTTGACCCCGGGGGCTCCATCGCTCTTGCG
>NZ_JBTOLL010000027.1:0-55310 GCF_054551715.1 Paenibacillus sp. CAU 1782
CTGCGACAGGCTGTTTCGGTTGGGGTTAAGTAAGCTTATGTATTTAAAATTTTAAAATGCAAACTGCGCCGCTAATATACATAACGGAGCTAAAGAGCACAACAGAACTAAAACCTATAGGAGGATATTAGTGTAGCAGAGCGATGATAGATATAGTGGATGGGATTCGTGTGAATATGCGGCTATTATAGATATTGTAGGGCGTTTCTTCGTTTTGTTATCGTTTAAAGTTTCTTCGCAAAGGACTATAGTTAGTTAGTCATTTTGTGAGTTGATCCGTTTGTCAATTTGTACGTTCGTCAGTTTGTCTGTTTGTCATTTTGTCATTTTGTGAGTTGATTCGTTTGTCAATTTGTACGTTCGTCAGTTTGTCGGTTTGTCGGTTTGTCGGTTGGACGCTTTGATGATTTGTGAGCTTGTGCGTTTTGTGATTGGCTATTGATTGGAGTGTTTTGTTTATTTGAATTATGGTTGGTTTTGTAACGGACGTTTTTGACCGTTAGAGGGGTGAATTACACACTCTGCATGTTTTAATGGTCAAATGTGACTGTTAGCGATCACATTTGATGAAAAAACGGCGTTTCTGGCTTCTAATGGACGGATTTGACCGTTAGAAAATCCATTTACTACGATATGGCTGGCTAACGGTCATGGATGTCCATTACAAGTTAATTAGTATAATGAATATTTTAATGGCTCAACCGGACACAAATCCACGGTAGAGTTATAACTTATAAGCAGTTCAAGTTGGAGTGGTCCAAGGTGTTGTCTGCTTTGGGAGCAAACAACTTCTTGGACCACTGAATGGACCTGGACGGTAAGTGATTTTGTATTATATCTTCAAGGTTACTATACAGTAAAGCGGCTTACTGTTGTTTGAAGCTTGTCTGCTATTTGAGACAAGGTCTGAGCGGCTGCCGATACTTCCTCCATGGAGGAAAGCTGCTCTTGGGTGGAAGCCGTGACTTCCTCTGTACCTGCAGCAGCGTTTTCTGTTACGCCTGAAATGACCTTCATGGCATTAGCCATCTCTTCAACTCCGGCCGTCATTTGCTGGATTGCGGAGGAAACTTCAACTGTGTCGACAGCCACAGCGTTAACTGCCTGACTGATGTGTTGGAAGGACTCCCCTGCAACATGAACGGTACTTATGCCAGCTTGTACTTCCTCTGAAACGCTATCCATAGACTCTGCCGCTTTGTCCACGCCATTGGCAATGGAATTAATCAATGTTGAAATTTGATCTGCCGATTGGGCCGACTGCTGCGATAACTTGCGCACTTCACCTGCCACGACTTCAAATCCACGGCCGTGTTCACCTGCTCTTGCTGCTTCAATTGATGCATTCAGGGCGAGCAAATTGGTTTGTGATGCGATATCCGTAATTGTATCCACGATTTGACGAATTTCTTTGGATTGGCCGCCTAATTCATCTACGATTACGCCCAAATCCTTCACTTTGGTTTGGATCGCATTCATTTGCTGGATTGCCGTTGTAATGGATTGATTTCCGATATCGGCTTTGTGTGTAGCTTCATCAGCTTTGGATGACACATTTTGAGTGCTTGCGGCGATTTGCTGGAAGCCCGCCGACATTTCATTGGTCGTCTGTAAACCATCTGTTACGAGCTGGACTTGAGTGTCGGATCCAGATGCAAGGTCCTGCATCGTTGTTGCGATTTGTTCCGTTACGCTTGCCGCTTGTCCAGCATTGGCGGTCAGTTCTTCGGCAGCCTCAGTAACTTGCTTCGATCCTTCATTAACATGGGTGATCATGTCTTTGAGATTGTTTGACATTACATTAAATGTGCTGGCCAGCTTCCCGATTTCATCATTGCTTTTCATCATAATTTTTTCTCCGGTTAAATCGCCGGAAGCAATTTTTTGGGCGACACGGGAAATGGACACCAGAGGTGTTGCAATCATTTTCCCCATCACAAAAGCAATTACGATACCTAGCACTATAGCTGCAATACCCAAAATAATAATTAAACTTTGCATGCTTGCAATCGTGTTGTTGGAATCGGTAATGCCTGATTCCATTTGTTGAGCCTGATACCAAACCATTCCATCCAATGCTTCCTCCAACTCGGCGATTTTTTGCCTATTTTCGGTTACCATAAGATCTATGGCTGCGTCTTCGTTACCGGCATTTTTAAAATCGACTAACTTCAGTACTAGAGTATGATATTCGGACTCCAGCTTTTCGGTTTGGTCAAGCATGTCTTTCATGTCTGTGGAGCTGGATGTTTGTCTCAACTGGTTCATCATCTGAACGAATTGGTCATGCGTGCTGCGTATATTGGAAAATGAAGTTTCATCTCCCATCAGAATATAACCTCGTGCGGCAATCTGTTGGGATTTTGCTGTTACGAGCATGTCCTTGATATGAATCACTTTCTGGACGCGGTCATCCAGTAGCTGTGTGTATGTACGATCTAACGTAATTACCTGATACAAGCCAAGTACAATAATCATGATAAGTAGTGCAATTACTGCCGAAAAGCCAGAAAAAAGTTTGGTGCGAATCGTCATGTTTCTCATAAGCTGCCTCCCATTTTTTAAGAATGCTAATAGTTAGATGGATGAACTAATTGGAATAATCATATCATATGTAGTGCTTGAAAACCAATTTATGCATGTATAAATCTACATTACGGGACTTAATGCCTATCGTTTCATCGAAGTTTCTTATATTAAGAGCCTTTGCTATTTATTTTGATACAGTTTTGAGATGACAGAGCCTATAACGCGTGATATGGTACAACTAGACACAAGGGCGTTGAAGGTATGAAAAAATGTTTAATTCCCCGTCAAGTAAGGGAGATTAGGCGCGAGGCGCATTGTTTTTTTGTATGAGAATTGGTTATGGACATAACTAAAATAAAAAGATGAGAAATGGAGCTGGTTGGTGTGGAAACAGAACTGCGAATCGGACGGCTGGAGCAATCCATGATACAGGAGAGTTTGGAATTGTCCCAATTTGCATTCCAATACGTGATGGAACCAGAAGCAGTGGAGAGTTTTACAACGCAGTTTCAAGAAGAACCCGCAGATCGCTGGGCCGTATACGATGGAGAACGTATTGCGGCAAAAGCGACAGTGCTGGAGCTTGAATTTTACGTAGGCGGACAAGTGTTTAAAGCCGGTGGCGTCGCCGGGGTCGCGACATGGCCGGAATATCGGCGCCAAGGGCTGGTTGCCCGTCTGCTGGAGCATTCATTACAGGAGATGAAAGCTAAAGGGCAAGTTTTATCCATGCTGCATCCTTTCGCTGTAGGTTTTTACCGAAAATTCGGCTGGGAGCTGTATACCGACAAAAAGAAATATACGCTAACCGCCGCACAGCTGCCGCCACGCACCCTATTTTCCGGAAAAATAGAACGAAGAAGCAGTCGCGACAGTCTTCACGGTCTGTATCATGCCGTCGCATCGCGTTATAATGGAAGCTTGGTCAGAACCCCGCTGTGGTGGAAGTATCATGTCCCGGGAGGCAATGAGTCGCAAGTTGCTGTGTATGTTGACGAAAAAGGCAGTGATCAAGGGTACTTGCTGTACACAGTGAAGGATATGGAGCTTGTTGTTCATGAGTTGATGGCCCTGGATCATCATGCCGAAAAAGCGATTTGGAGCTTTATCGGTCAGCATGATTCCATGATTAAGCAAGCCCGAATCAGCATGCCGATTGATGACACATTGCCTGACATGCTGCCTGATCCTAGAATACTCCAAGAAATACATCCTTATTTTATGGCGCGGATTGTGGATGTGGATGCCTTTTTGCAGCAATATCCCTTCCGGGGTGGAACAGAGCATGACACGTTCAAGCTCCATATCACGGATAAACACGCGCCTTGGAATGAGGGGATGTATGAGCTGGCGATTAGCCCTGAGGGAAAAGCTCTATTGAAAAAACAGAATTTGGCTGCAGCAGCAACCCCTGTTAGCTTTGAAGGTGCTGAAGGTGATTCTGCTATAAGTCTGGATATAGGTTCGCTCACTATGCTGCTGCTTGGATATCGCAAAGGAACGCAATTATCGGCTTCCGGGCGAATTCAGGGCAGCCGAGAGATGATTAATCGCTTACAATCCCGTATACCCGAACGAACAACGTGGCTGCCTGATTTTTTCTGAGGAAATGGGAGGGCAAGCTTGGGAGAAGGCAGGAAACAAGCGGCTTCCGGGGCTTTCAATCCTCCTTGACAGCCCCTACCCCCTCTGCTAATATTGCTAATAATATACGTGAGAGGCATTACAATTAAGGGAGGAAACAACTCGTGTGGGAAACGAAATTCGCTAAGGAAGGGCTAACGTTCGACGATGTTTTGCTTGTTCCGCGCAAATCGGAAGTTCTGCCAAGAGAGGTAAGTGTTTCAACTCGGCTGAGCGCCGGCATTAAGCTGAACATTCCGTTGATTAGCGCAGGCATGGACACCGTCACGGAGGCTGCCTTGGCGATTGCAATAGCGCGTGAGGGCGGTATCGGCATTATTCATAAGAATATGTCCATAGCTCAACAGGCTGAAGAGGTTGATCGGGTTAAACGTTCGGAAAGCGGCGTTATTACCAATCCATTCTCGCTGACAGCCAATCATCATGTTTACGACGCGGAAGAGCTGATGGGCAAATACCGGATCTCCGGCGTTCCGATTGTGGATGAAGACAAGAAACTTGTAGGCATTTTGACGAATCGGGATTTGCGTTTCGTGCACGACTATTCTATTAAAATCAGCGATGTGATGACTCGCGACAATCTGGTGACGGCGCCTGTCGGAACAACGCTGCAAGAGGCTGAAGGCATTCTCCAGCGCCACAAAATCGAGAAGCTCCCGCTTGTCGATGAGGAGAACACGCTCAAAGGTCTAATTACAATTAAAGATATCGAGAAAGCCATCCAATTCCCGAATGCGGCGAAGGATACCCATGGCCGTCTGCTCTGCGGCGCGGCTGTCGGCATTTCCAAAGATACGGCAGATCGTGCGGCTGCTCTTGTACAAGCAGGCATTGACGTGCTGGTAGTCGACTCCGCTCACGGCCATCATATTAATATTCTGGAAGCCGTACGCAGTCTGCGCGCCTCCTACCCTGATCTGACGATCATCGCAGGCAACGTGGCGACTGGCGAAGCAACTCGCGACCTGATCGAAGCCGGCGCATCCGTCGTTAAGGTCGGTATTGGACCAGGCTCCATCTGTACGACGCGCGTAATTGCAGGTATCGGCGTTCCGCAAATTACGGCAATTTATGACTGCGCTACTGTTGCGCGCGAATACAATGTGCCTATCATCGCTGACGGCGGCATTAAATACTCCGGCGATATTACCAAAGCAATCGCGGCGGGAGCAAGCGCCATTATGATCGGCAGCTTGTTTGCAGGTACAGCCGAAAGCCCGGGCGAAACGGAAATTTTCCAAGGCCGCAGCTTTAAGGTATACCGCGGCATGGGTTCCTTGGGCGCTATGAAAGAAGGCAGCAAGGACCGTTACTTCCAGGAGAACGAAAACAAGCTAGTACCGGAAGGCATTGAAGGCCGCGTTCCTTACAAAGGGCCTCTGGCAGATGCTGTCCATCAATTGCTGGGCGGCTTGCGCTCCGGCATGGGGTATTGCGGAGCCAACAACCTGGATGAACTGCGCAACGATACTCAATTCGTTCGCATTACAGGCGCGGGCCTGCGCGAAAGCCATCCGCACGACGTGCAAATTACAAAAGAAGCGCCAAACTACTCGCTGTAATAGCAGTCTTAACGGCGTATTCAATACAAAAGCAAAAGCCAAATCGGTACATGTCCCAAGGGTATGTGCCGGTCTGGCTTTTTCCATTTTTTAAAGAGGTTTAACAGGGGTGCTCTCCTATGTTACAATTATGGACGTATAATTTAATGCGGAAATGGGGAAATGATTGTGAAAGCAAAGGGAAGACCGTTTCGATTCTGGTCGCTTTTGGCTGCCTTCTTACTGGTTTGGACAGCCGTCTTGTCGCAGGGTGCGTCAACCGCACTCGCAGTCGGATACAATAATCGGCCCAGCACGGAAAATACACTGGGTTTACAGGTGAAATCGGCGATATTAATCGAAGCGGACTCGGGGCAAGTTCTGTTCGACGTTAACTCGGACGATGCTCTTCCACTTGCTAGTATGACAAAGCTGATGACAGAGTATATCGTTCTGCGGGAGATTTCTACAGGCCGTCTGAGCTGGGATGAGATGCTTACCGTCAGCCAGGAAGCCGCGAATACCCACCCGTCGGAATCGCAGATCTACCTCGCAACAGGGGACAAGCATACAGTGAAGGAGCTTTATACCGCTATGGCGGTAGGTTCGGCCAATGATGCCACCAAGCAGCTTGCAATCACCGTTGCGGGAAGCATTGACGGGTTTGTGTCCAAAATGAACGAAACGGCCAAAGAGCTTGGTTTAACCTCGGCTATGTTCACCAGCGTAACCGGATTTGAGGATACAACGATTATGTCGGCGAGAGATGTCGCCAAGCTTGCCAGTGTTATACTGAAGGAGTATCCGGAGTTTCTGGAGTTCTCCAGCATCTCCAAATATCAATTCCGGGAGCGGGATAAAGCTCCAATCGTTAATATTAACTCCATGCTGGAAAGCCACACAGATGCCGCCTTCAAACCTTTGACCTACCAAGGCGTGGATGGCATGAAAACCGGCTTCACCGAAAAAGCCGGCTACAACTTTGCCGGTACGGTAATGCGTAACGGCTTGCGCTTTATTAGCGTGGTCATGGATACGGCGACTAAAAATACCCGATTCTATGAAACGGCGAAGCTTTACGATTACGCCTACGGCGCATTTGAGAAAAAAACGGTTCTTCCGCCCAAGACGGTAGTAGAAAGTCTTGAAACGGTAAAAATAAAAAAAGGCATCAACAAGACGGTACCTGTTGTAACGGATAAAGATATCACGTTTATCGTCAAGAAGGACCAAGAGCCCAAGATCGAAATGACGTCAAGCGAAGTAACGCCGGAAGATGAACTTATCGCTCCGCTGGCGGCAGGCACCAAGGTTGGCACGGTTACTTATACGTATAGCGATGAGGCGACAGGTAAAGATTTATCTTATACCGTCAATCTGGTTACGGCTGAGGAAGCGGCAAAAGCAGGCTGGTTTAAGCTGTTTTTCCGGGCAATCGGCGACTTTTTTGCGGGTCTGTTCGACAGCATCGTAAATTTGTTCTAAATCCGAGTCCATAACATGGACATAAGGCTTGTCGATTAACCGCTGTTCCTGTAAAATCAATGGTTAGAGCAACTGCGGTAATTATATATTTTGATGGATAAAATAGGAGGCACGAAGCTAATGGAGACAGGTACATCGCGCGTAAAACGCGGTATGGCAGAAATGCAAAAAGGCGGCGTCATTATGGACGTCATGAACGCGGAGCAAGCTAAGGTTGCAGAAGCGGCAGGCGCAACGGCTGTTATGGCGCTGGAGCGGGTTCCATCCGACATTCGCGCAGCGGGCGGCGTTGCCCGTATGGCTGACCCTACAATCGTGGAAGAGGTAATGAAGGTTGTTTCCATCCCGGTTATGGCAAAAGCCCGTATCGGCCACTATGTTGAGGCTAAGGTGCTGGAATCCATGGGCGTCGACTACATCGACGAGAGCGAAGTATTGACTCCTGCGGACGAAGTTTTCCATATTAGCAAAAATGAATTCACGATTCCGTTCGTATGCGGAGCCAAGGACCTGGGAGAGGCGCTTCGCCGTATCCAGGAAGGCGCGGCAATGCTTCGTACAAAAGGCGAACCGGGAACAGGCAACATCGTAGAAGCTGTTCGCCACCTTCGCTTGATTAACGGTCAAATCCGCAAAATCCAGGGGTTGTCCAAGGACGAGCTGTACAATGAAGCCAAGCTGCTGGGCGTTCCTTACGACTTGCTGCTGGGCGTTCACGAGTCAGGCAAACTGCCGGTCGTCAACTTCGCTGCTGGCGGCGTAGCAACTCCTTCCGATGCGGCCCTGATGATGCATTTGGGCGCTGACGGCGTATTCGTAGGTTCCGGTATTTTCAAATCGGACAGCCCTGAGAAATTCGCCCGCGCGATTGTTGAAGCAACAACTCATTACCAAGATTACAAGCTGATCGCAGAAGTGTCCAAAAACCTGGGCACACCGATGAAAGGCATCGAAATCTCCAAGCTGAACGCGGCTGAGCGTATGCAAGACCGCGGCATTTAATACAGAATCAATCAAGCCGGCCTGTCCATTAGGAGAGGCCGGCCTTTTAAAAAGGATGGCGACGGTTATGTTGAAAATAGGTGTATTGGCGCTGCAAGGGGCAATTGCGGAGCATATCCGCAGCCTGGAGTCGGCGGGCGCTGAAGCGGTCGCCGTCAAGCGCACGGAAGAACTTCAAGACCTGCACGGACTCGTTATACCTGGCGGGGAAAGCACAACGATCGGCAAGCTGATGCGGAAATACGGCTTTATGGATGCCGTCCGGGATTTTGCTGCGTTAGGCAAGCCGATTTTTGGAACTTGCGCCGGCCTGATTATTTTGGCCAGTGAAATTGAAGGCCAAGAGGAAGCGCATCTTGGCCTGATGAATATGACGGTGGCGCGCAATGCGTTTGGCCGTCAGCGTGAAAGCTTTGAAACCGACCTTGACGTTAAAGGCATAGACAACCCTATTCGTGCGGTCTTCATCCGGGCTCCGCTGATCAAATCGGTTGGAGCGGGCGTTGAGGTTTTGTCTACTTACAAGGACGAAATCGTCACAGCGCGCCAAGGACAGTTCCTTGCTGCCTCTTATCATCCCGAATTAACGGATGACTACCGTCTCCATGCGTACTTCCTGGAGATGGCAAAGGAAGCAGCTGCGTCGAAAGCGTAACGGGAACGAATGGATGGGGCGATCAGGCGGAAGGGCTGCCTGAAGCCGGATATGGAGAGGGGCATATGACATGTTGGATGTAAAATTGCTGCGCACGGAATGGGACAAGCTGGAGAAGGGGCTAGGTAACCGTGGCGCGTCCATGGAGCTTGTTGCTGATTTTCCCCAGTTGGACGAAAAACGCCGCGGTTTGATCGTGGAAACCGAGCAGCTCAAAAACCGCCGCAATACGGTTTCGCAAGAAGTGGCGAAGCTCAAAAAATCGGGCGGCGACGCGGAAGCTCTCATTTTGGAAATGAGAGAGGTTGGCGACCGGATTAAGGAAATCGATGATGAGCTGAGAGTGCTGGAGGAGCAAGTGAACGGAATTCTGCTTGCGATTCCTAATCTTCCGCATGAAAGCGTGCCGGTGGGCGCTTCCGAAGACGATAATGTCGAGCTTCGCCGTATTGGCGAACCTACTGAGTTTTCCTTCGAGCCAAAAGCGCATTATGATGTCGCAGCGGAGCTGGGATTACTGGATTTTGAACGGGCTGCAAAGGTAACAGGTTCGCGTTTTGTATTCTATCGCGGCTTGGGCGCTCGTCTGGAGCGCGCTTTGATCAACTTTATGATGGATCTACATAGCGATCGTCATGGATATGATGAGGTGTTGCCTCCTTATATCGTTAACCGCGACAGCTTGGTTGGAACAGGACAGCTTCCCAAATTTGCGGAAGATCTGTTCAAGCTGGAGGATACGGAGTATTTCCTTACGCCAACAGCAGAGGTTCCGGTAACCAATCTGTATCGCGATGAGATTTTGGATGCAGGGGAACTTCCGAAACGTTTTGTGGCTTACAGCGCTTGTTTCCGCTCGGAAGCGGGAGCAGCCGGCAGAGATACGCGCGGCTTGATCCGCCAGCATCAATTCAATAAGGTTGAGCTGGTTAAAGTGACCAAGCCTGAGGAATCCTATGAAGAGCTGGAGAAAATGACAGCTGATGCTGAACGCGTCCTGCAGCTTCTGGGCTTGCCATACCGCGTCTTGGCCTTGTGTACGGGCGATATGGGCTTCTCCGCCGCCAAAACCTATGATCTAGAGGTTTGGCTGCCGAGTCAGGGCACCTATCGCGAGATTTCCTCGTGCTCGAACTGCGAAGACTTCCAGGCGCGCCGCGCTGCCCTTCGTTTCCGCAGAGAACCGAAAAGCAAGCCGGAATTTGCACATACGCTGAACGGCTCCGGGCTGGCAGTTGGCCGTACGGTTGCCGCTATTCTGGAAAATTATCAGCAAGAGGACGGTACGGTTGTTGTGCCTGAGGCACTTCGTCCTTATATGGGCGGCATTGAAGTTATTGCGCCACGCTAAAGGCGTTGTTTCGCGCCAGAATAATCAATGATTCAGCCACAGGTCAAGCTGGGAGCAAAAAGAAGTTGCGCTTCAATTTTGACCTGTGGTACAATATCCTTTGTTACACTTCATGATGCGGAGAGGTACCGAAGCGGTCATAACGGGGCGGTCTTGAAAACCGTTAGGGTGCAAGCCCACAAGGGTTCGAATCCCTTCCTCTCCGCCAGTATATTTCAACGAGCTATCGTGCAAATAATTGCCATGACTACATCTTAAACGCGCTTGACTGCTGAACAGTGGTCTGGTGCGTTTTTTTTATAATGACCATTAGAGGATAGTCTTACGTAGGACGTCCAATTAGTAAAAACACAGGCACCTCCCATAATGACGCGAGCAAAGAAAGAAAAATTTAGACACTCCTCAGCGGTAATTAAACCATTTTATTAATTCGCTCTTGGAAACTCTCCATTTGATACAACCAGAGGCTGATAAAGATTACTAATAACCTTGAATCTTAACAATGCTTTTCTTAGAAAAGAAGTTGAAAGCTTTAAGCCAATTTTTGTTTAAAGCGGGATGCATTAGTTTCAAAACTATTACAATTTTATTGTAAGTGATTTTTTTACCAGATAATCTAAGGATTTGAAAATGAAAATATTGTTGTAAGTGATTTTAGCTGGGGCTTTAGAGGTGGACATTTTGATGTTAATCTGAATAAAAGATATGAAGAGTATGTTCATGAAAGCCACTAACCATTATGGTTGACTCTACAAGATGAAATTGAATAAACATGCTCTTTATCTAACTCACACAGATAAAGGGCATGTTATCCATCATTGTTTTCCATTCGAATCTGTTGGTACTGTTACTTTGACATTTTTAAGTGCTTTAGCGTAACTCATCTGTAGATCTTCCGCATCATAAATCAATGCATTATCATCAGATTTATTTGCAACGTAAGATGGTAAAGATCTTTTGGAAATCAGACTAATAATTAACCCGATATGGGTGATTAATGATGGGTCGCCAATATACTCCAAATTCCCTGGTGACTGAATATTGGACTTTTGTTCAAGATCACTTAGAGTATATTCAGTTTTATTTATTCGATTGACGATATTTATAATATTGTTAAGGCCACCCGTTAAATCAAAAAAATCTTGAGGTGAAATGCTAGTCTCTTTTTCTACATTCAAGACTAGATGCCCCTGATCTCCCTTAATAAAAAATGAATGAATTGTCTTATCGATATATGTTGAATAATTATCAATATTAGAAACGATGTGATGTGACTGAAACAACCAGTATAAATTTGGATCTAATTTCCCTCGAGAAATAGGTTCTTTTACCCATTTCACTTTTCTTCTTTTAACCAAAGTTTCTTCGGCACTAATTTTGTCGTCACCTTTATATAGAAAAACATCACTAGTAATTATACCGAAACGAACCTCTTGGGAACTGGCACTTGGAATTAACACCACATCCCCGATGCTTAAGTCATTTATGAATCTGTTCATTTGGTTATAAGCATATTTTGGATGAGCCTCGTTTTTATAAGCATTTTTTATTTCGTTTATTACAACATCTGGTTTGCCATCAACAGTGGTAATTTTATCCCAGCCAATTGCAATAAAATTCAAATCAGAAAAAATATCGTATAATTTCCCGCCTCTTGTTCTAATTAACCAATACTTTCTATGAGAATCAACTTTAATTGGTTCCATCAGATCACCTTCCATAAAGCGACGATTTTTGATATATTGTTTTAAATTATACCAAAATGAAGGGTTCTAAGATAGAATTATTTCGGAGGTAATGATATCATGAGGATCATTTTTAAGGGACTACGGTACATCTTATTAATATTACTCGTAACACTAGGTCCTGTTCTAACGAACGCTTTGATACAATTTTCTTTTAGCTTTCCTGATTGGGTGGTTCGGTTACTTCCTTATTATATTCTAAGTTCTTCTGGAGATGGAGATACGTGGATTGGTTTTTTTGGTAACTATTCTGGTGGTATTATAGGTGGGATTTTTGCGTATCTCATAGCAAAAACTCAAATCAATGAAGAGAAGAAAAGAAGTGAAGCATCCAGCAGAGTTGATCAAAAAAACATCCTTGATATTATCAAACTTGATCTCTTACTAATTGTAGAAGCATATGACACACTATCTAAACAGAAATTAAATAGCAATATTTCATTAGGTTATTATCCAAGATTAAATTCAGATGTATGGAGTAAAGTCAGTCTGATTAGCGACATTACTTTACAAACCAATCTTATACAAATTTATAATATATATAATGATGTAGTAGATAGTTTAGCTACAGATATTGATAGTCTTATCCGATTACAAAAGCAAGTGGATAAAACAATATTTAAAATTAATTCAATAGGTAGAAAAAGTGTGGATGAGGAGTTAAACTTAGTTCAACTAATGAATAAAAGTTATGAATTAAATCAGCTTATACTTCAGCATCAAATAAAGAGAGGATCAATTTATACACTTATAAAGGAAAAAAAGTATATAGAGAAAATAAAGAGTTTAAATAAAAATGTTGCGAATTATCAAAAACAATTAGAGAAAAATAAATAATGAAAAAGCATCAAATATCTCTTTTGATTGAACATCGACTTAGCAGTCATAACAATCAATCGTTAGATTTAGGGAATTTGGAAATAAAAAATAACATGCAAAGCAGTAAAAGCTAAATTAGGGGGGAGCAATGCCATACAGTTACCCTCAAGCCGAATAAAAAAAGTGCTGCAATGACATCTTAAACATGTGGAGGTGTCAAAGACAATGGCAAAAGTTGATGAGCTTGCGATTGATCAAGAGAGGCTTGCAGCAGCTTGGAGAGAACGGCTTCCGCATGTGCTGAATAAATCTGAGCGCTGCGAAGTGTATAAGGACGAAGGCGATCCAAAGGCATTGCGGATTACGATACAGGTGCCTGGCCATCAGATGTACGAGCTGGATTTTAAAGTGGCCTATATAGATAGCCGCGAGGTTCGGGTTGAGCTGGTGGATGTGGAGAGGGACAATGTTTCTGTTGACGAGCGCGGCGATATCATTCAGCAGCTTGTTCATGATTACCAGCGGCATCTGCATGAATGTGCGCAGGCGCTGCATCGATTAACTCATTCCTGAGGAGGCGATCGCGATGAGTAAAGCCAAAGACGGTTTGGATAAAAATTTGTCAAACGTAACGGAAGCCTTCCGCATCACCCCCGTTAACAGCCATCATGCCCAGCAATTGCAGCAGGACAAAAATGATCGGCGTCATAAGGATTCCATTAATTTTGATCAACCAACCGATCTCAGTCATCCCCGCAGCTGATAACATGTCATAAGGAGGTTGCATCTAGCATGAGCAAACCCAAATCCATACCGGTTCCGGAAAGCGTGCCGGGAGGCGACGGTGGACATCGTGAAAGGAACGGGGCCAATCAGAAACCCCTGTCCGGTTCAAAAAAAACAAAGCAGAAAAATCATGTCGACCACAACAATCCAGAAGGCTAAAAAAGTCATGGAGGACCGTGCCCGGATGCCAGGTTTTAATCAGCCGGAGTGCGGTTTTTCCTTTTTAATGCCTGATGTGGTACATAGGTCATGCTTCTATTCCGCTTGCATTTAGTATAAAATAAAGTTGGCCGCAATAAGGATTCAATCAAGCTTTCTCAACATATAGCGGTAAAAAAAGAAAGCGGAGGTTTGGAATGAAGACAACCCGATCTATTGTTGTTTTGACGGCGTTGTTGGCACTGATGGTTGCATTGGCGGGCTGCAGTACTGGTAAAACGCCAAAGGCGTCACTGCAGGAAGCGATGCTTAACACAATGGATGCCAGCTCTTACAGGCTGTCAATGACGATGCAGGTGGAAGAGCTTGAGCTGCCGCAAAGCGGTGCTGCCGGCATAACGCCAATCAGCATGGCCGGAATTCTCAAAGATGCTATTATAAATATTGATGCCTTGCACGACAAGGAAAAAGGCCGTACCGATATGAATCTGGAGCTGGTGCTGCCGGGTATGATGGAGATGAAGCTGGCCTTTCCGCTAATTATGACGAAGGACACCCTCTATATGAAGCTTCCATCGATTCCGATCCTTCCGATCCCGCAAGAAGTTACCGACAAATATATCGCGATGGATTTAAAGGAATTGGCGGAAAAGCAAGGGCAAGGCGCCAACATTAATATCGAGGATCAGCAAAAGCTTGGGCAGCAGATCTCTGCGGCCGTGTTAAAGCATTTTGATGATAAGACGTATTTTCAACAGCTGAAACCGGAGGATGCAAATCTGCCGGAAGACATCAAGCCAGACCGAATGATCAAGTTTGCCGTCACGGACGAACAATATCCGCAAACCGTAGAAACGCTGGTCAATAACGTTTTGCCGGAAATCGTGGATATTTTGCTGGCGAATAGCGCATTGCTGGAAACCATTCAGGTTGAAAAAGCCACACTGGAGCAAGCCAAGGAAGAGCTGCAGACTAATAAAACGGAGCTGCTGAACGTGCTCCAGAACGAAGTGAAGCTGACGGCGCTGGAGCTGACTGGAGCGATTCAGGACGATTATCTGGTACATCAGCAAGGGCGCATCGCGGTTGATGCAACAAACTCCGACATTGGCCATCATATTAAACTGGATGTATCGTTTACCGGGAAATATTCCGATATTGGGAAAACTGTCGAGTTTTCAAATGAACTGCCGACGGATACAACGACCATTGAAGAAGTTATGTCCTCCATCAAGCTGCCATTTGGCTTGTAGCACAAAAAAACAGCCCTTGCAGGCTTCGCCGTTTGGCGGGTTTGCAAGGGCTGTTTTTATACCACGGAAGTGATTAACTTTTATTTAAAGAAGCGAATCGTAAGCGGGTAACGATATACAATGCCATCGTTGGCTTTTGTGCTGGCGATAATGACGTACACCAACCAGAATATGCCGATAGCGATCAGAAGGAAAACGCCAATTGCGATAAGGATCAAAATAGAAGCCACAATTGAATAGATCAAAATGCTGATTTGAAAGTTTAACGACTCCTTGCCTTGAGCATCCACATAAGGCGATTGATCCTTCTTGATCAACCAGATGATGAGAGGCCCGAGAATGCTGCCGAAAGGAACGATAAACGTACTAAGCGCCAGCAGATGGCAGAGCATGCCGTATGTACGCTCCTCTTTGTTGGGCACGTAATTATAAGCGTTGTTGTACAACAAAAAAACCTCCTCGATATGCAAGCTGCCTCTCAGTATAAGTACTTGAGCCGCTTTTGTAAATATATGCTTCAATATACCAATTTCAGTCCTGCTGTACAACGGAAATTAGTTCTATCGTTAAACATGGCCAGCTAAGCACAAAGTCCCTGCTGCGAATTACAACTTAACAAATATGGTGTTTTTGGCCTTATCGAAGGTGAGCGTTCCTCCAAGTCCTTCAACAATGATACGGATGGGGGCATAATCGGTTGCATCCACCTGCAGCAGTTTGTCCTTTTTGGGATCAAGAGCGAGTTTTTTCTTGTCCTTGGCGATGGTTAACGTGCTTTTGGCCGAATCCCATTCCGCAGTCGCTCCAAGTGCCTCAGCTGTTTCCTTGATCGGAAAATAGTTGGTGTTGTCTTTGAGCAGCGGACTTGTTTTCAAAGCAACCTGCTTGTCATTGACATACAGCTGGACGGAGGATTTACTATATTGCGCGGCTGAGCTTTTGCTCCCGGAGGAGCTTGAGTTTGAACCTGTCGTATTGCCCTTTGAACTGCTGGAGCTCTCTGAGCCGGAGCTTGTCCCGCTGGATGAGCTTGATCCGCCGGAGGACTTGCCGGAATTGTGATAATGATAACCCGTGCACAGCCCTTTGTCTTTGGACTTTTGCGAGCAGTTATGCCCTCCGTTGGCATCAGTTCTGCCAGAGTGTGCAGATGCGACGGTTGTAAAGAGCAGCATAACGGTTAAAACGATAACACCTGTTTTTGCAAAAACCTTCATGAATGATTCCCCCCTATTAGCCGGTATAAGGCAAAGCTTCCCCAGCCATACATACAAAATTGGATAAAATTGCACGATTCCATTTTACTATACCATGTCTAAAGTCCCGTGAATACGTTTTTAAAGCTGTCCTGTGCCCAATAAAAGTTGATCATAATTTTGTCATTGCCATGAGATAAGATTGGATTTATAGCATGCACGAATCGACACTAATCGTCAAATGGAGGTACAAGCATGACAACAAGCAATTTACGCAGGAGACTGAAAAGGGAGTTTTCAAATGGAAAGGGCGAAATCTGATGAAAAATGTCCTGAGTTTAATCCTTTTTTTATTCATTCTTCTTGCAATAACTCCGTCAGCAGCGGCACAAAACGCAAGCTATGCAGAAGGTCTTAACCGCTTGGGATTGTTCGGTGGAACGGGGAATGGATATGAACTTTCGAGGGTGCCTACCCGAGCAGAATCCCTTGTGATGATGCTTCGTCTGTGGGGAAAGGAAGAAGATATCCTGAATAACACTCACAAAAATCCTTTTAATGATACGACTTGGGAAAGTTCCTATGTGTCGTTTGCCTATGCAAATGGCATCGTTAACGGAATGAGTGAACATCGTTTTGGCGGAAACCAACCAACCTCTCTAAACCAATATTCTTCAATGGTTTTAAGGGTTTTGGGATATTCAGAGACAAAGGGCGATTTCACCTATAAAACCGCGGTTTCTTTCGCTTCACTGGTTTTAGGAGTAGACCTTGCAAAAGAAGGCGAATTCAATCGGGGAACTCTTGCAAAAATAAGCAGTTATGTTTTAAACGCAAGACCCAAAAACCAAATTGCAACATTAGGCCAGATCCATAGTGAAAGGGGTGTTTTCACAACGCAAAGTTTAAACGAGGCAAGGTCGCTTTGGGAGCAGGATAAAAAGCTGGATTCATCGACGATTTTAATCTATGCAGTTGGCTCTGATCTTGAATCACAACAAGGTCGGCTAACAGCTGACTTGGAGGAAATTTTTCGTGGTCAGCCAAACAAAAATACAAAAATCCTGATTCAAACAGGTGGAACGCTGGGCTATCACAACAACTATATGACGGATGGAGCATCAGAACGCTTTGAAGTTAGCGATGGACGACTTAAAAAGCACGAAAGCCTCATCCAAACCGCCGCATCAGACCCTGCAACACTAAGGGATTTTCTGGTTTGGGGCAAAACCGTTGCACCAAGCGAGCGATACATACTGATTTTATGGGACCATGGGTATGGTACTATGGGTGGATTTGGGGCGGATGAGCTCAACGACCGAAAAACGATGAAAGTTTCGGAGCTTTCGGGGGCAATCGGCGCATCGGATATGTATTTCGACTTAATCGTCTTTGACGCATGTCTGATGGGAACAGTTGAAACGGCCTATGCCCTTAGAAACCATGGCAAATATCTCATCGCTTCCGAAGATGCAACCCCCGCAGCCGGGTTGTATTATACGACATGGATAAGCGCAATGGAGCGAAATCCACAAATCAGTACGGAAAGATTGGGGCGTTTAATTTTAGATTCCTTTACCCTTCATTCGGGAATTGAATCAAATAATATGCCAACAACAATATCGATGATGAAGCTTTCTCAGGCTGAAGCATTGGTTAAGGCAATAGAGGATGCAGAATTTGATTTTTCACTGACAGACCTTGCAAAGGGCTCAGAGCTATTAGGTACAAACGAAGGGATATTTGATCAATATGATCTGATTGATTTAATGGGCCAATCATCAGAAATCACTGCTGCAGCCCAAGCGCTTGCATTCGAAGTAAGAAATTCTGCAGGCTATAAAAATCGCAACGGCGTGGCGTTATACGTCCCCAACAGAAAAATCGCGCAGGCAGATGAAATGAAAGAAGAGCTCAAAGCCATTGGTCTTAGCTCAACCTATATTAAAACGATTTTCAACGGAAATTAGGCAGCAAGAGAGACGTTCAGTACGACTATACGAGGAGGTATTTATATGAAGAAGATTTTAAGCTTGATACTAGTGCTTTCGCTTCTAATACCGCTAATACCCGCAGCACCTGCTCATGCGAATGTGGCAACCGATTATAATTATGTGTTCAATGTGAAAACGAGGAATGGCGAACACGCCGGAACTGACGATGTTGTTCATATGGGCGTGAGTACCTACGAAACAGGTGAGCAATCTGATCATACTTCAAGGTATGCTGCAAGTGGCACCAATTTTAATGCTAATACCGAAAAGCAATATGATTTTTGGGCGAAGAATGTGCCGCCCTGGAGAATGAATGAATTTGTTGTTTGGCTGGAGGGATCTGATGAATGGGAAGTCGACTTTGTGACTTTGTGGCTTCCTTACATTGATGGGAAAATAAATCCAATACAAGCGAAAACTATTCAATTATACACAACGACAAAAAATCGCGGTAGAATTTATCGCGATATTTCAGACGTAACCAAAAGGAAATTTACAAGTCTAGGTGACGTTGATACGCGTGGGGGAGAGTTCTATCTTGATCCTAATTCATCAGGCTCTGAACGTGTAGAGTGGGACAAAAAAGTCAGGGATCAATATGGCCACTATGACATTATGCAATATGAGGATGCTCCGGTTTTCAGCTATAAAGTTTCGGATGATGCTGTAGGCAGGGATTGGTTAACATTTCAAGAGCCAACAAAAACTCAAAATTTCATATTGGATATTGACCGTAAAAAGCTTCACGATGCAATGGTTGCACAGGACAAAGCAGAGATTTCGCTAACCTATAGGGTGGCGCTGCTTGCCCAGTCTACCAATACTGAAAGCCTTGGGGGTACTTTTGCCCACACAGGTTCAGGAAATCCTGAAGTGAAAACCTATTTAACAGAAAAGATAGGGGGCCAGGATTACTATTATAAAGATATTAAGTATACGTTTTATCGCAGCATATATGACCTTGGCAACCCCAATATAGATCAAACGATTACCTATTCGCCAAGCACTGACAATTATTATCTAAATCGAAAATTTACAGACGTTGCGATCACAGTTGACGCGGTTTCCATTCATAAAAAAACCATGACGCAAGAAGAAAAAACGGAGCTCATTACAAACTTCCAAGCAACGCCTGTGCTGTATCTTGGAAACAGTACGGAAACACCGCTTGCAAATCTTACCATGACAAAGCTGCAGGGCAATGACGGAAAACCAAACGGAAAGCTTCAGTTTACTGGAAAAGTTCCGCTGGATGTTAGCGCAGTTGATAGCGAGGGCATACGGTTGCAGCTTAACAATGTGTCTACCCATCTAACGAAAAATGGGCGGGTTCAGGCCTATCATTTGGAAAATCCGACACCGGAATCAGCGACATCACAGAGCTTTTATTTTTCAACTCACAAAGTGGACACGAAAACACCAACCATAAGAGTTACCGATGAGAATGGAAATGACCTCGTGGGGGGGAATTCCATTCAGAACAACATCAAAAAGAAGCACGAGTTTTATATGGTTTCAAGCGAAACGCTTTATCCGGAGGGAAATGTCGCCCATACTATTTCGAATCAAAATTATTTCAAATATGAGCTGTACAAGAAGTCCGGCGATTCCTATGAACCATCCATGACAAGAATAACAAACTTTGATGGTACGGGAACCCAAACAAGAGTTACCGCGCCTATAAACACGCAGGTGTTAAATGGAGTCAGCATAAAATTAAGCCCGATCGATCCAACAGAAGGCGAATTCAAGCTTCGGCTGTATGGATGGGATAGAGCTGACAATCCATTAGGCGGAGATGCGGGATACGCGGAAATCGAAAACATCAAAATCGATAACCTGGCTCCGAGAGTGAGCATTCACGAAACGGTACATCCGCAAGATACGCAGCTTCGCAAAAGAAATGACTATCGTTTTGAAATGGATGACCTTCAACAAAGCAATAACGGCTGGTCAAGGACTTATTATACCTTTATAAACGGAAGTGCGGAGCCTTCTGACACTCCTGTCGGTGAAATTGAACCTGCATCCAAAGAAATTGCATCTACTCAAGGCATGTGGGCATTTGTAGACTCAGAGGGTGATAGCTCAACGGCTATAATATCTATTCCCAAAGGCGACAATTTTGAAGGAACTCTCTATTATTTCACAGTAGACTCGCTTGGCAATGACTCCAGAAACGAGCAGGCGTCAAGATATTATACAAGGCCTGTGCAGATTTTTAATGGAAGTGTTGTCGATACCCTTATTACGGAGGATTCCAGCCTTCCAAAGCCAAGTTTTGACATCAGTTTCGACACAAGCGATCCAAACCTTGAAACGAGCTACAGATGGATTGCGCATCCCAGCAATACCTGGACGCCCACCTTTACACAAAACTTTAGAGTATATAGTGGGCAAGATGTTGGCGATGCTTCACAACGTAATGCTTCAAATGGAAGAATAATCACGATGCACGAAAGATATATCCTTGAATATACGGTTACAAATATACAATCCGGCAACACTTCCGAGTTTTCACGAGTATTCTATTATGATAATGAGTACCCGGAAATTAGCTATACCGTCGGTAGTCAGCATGATCATTTTAAATCATCTCATCAGTTTAACGTGAAAGCGACAAGTGACAGCGGAATCGCAAGTGCATATTACTATTTATCCAGACCGGACACGGAAATTAGAATTGACAATACATCAAACTATACGCTCACATTGACGCCAAACAGCGACAACATAATTGAGGTCGATCAAACCTTGACCCTAACAGGACTTCCGTCAGGCGCGTACAGCATTGTTGTTGTTGCAACAGACCTGCATGGCAGGGAAAGCAAAAAGGTTTCCCCCTATTTCGGCATGAGGTCAGGACCTGCAATCGTTGATGAATTAACATATACAGGGTCAAAGACTTTAAACGGAATGGGTACAACAACGGATGGAACCTATAGTGTCTATGCTGTTTTGAGAGAGCCCCATGTATCATGGACTTTTAATAGTACAAAGAAATATCAAAACCCGGTCTATTATGCAACAACGGACGGCATGCCAACAGATAACGGCGTTTTAGTGCCTACGTTTACAGCCGGCAATAACTTTGGCGGATATTTCATATTTACACTCGATACGCCAGTTCAGCTTCAAGAGGGTGTCAACACCATCTATCTTCAGTTTGGGCTCTTAAATTATCCTGCTGATGAAAGACCTGAGTTTTTAACGGAAGCTAGACCGATCACTATTCTTTATGATAGCCAGGCGCCAACCTTTGAATTGCCGGACTATAGCACCATTCAGCCAACAAACGCATCCGTGACAGCCAGAATAGTAGCCAATGATGTTGGCACTGGAATCAGCAAGCTAACTGTCGCGCCGGCGGATGCAGGGAAAATTTCGGTTTCTCCCTATTCAAACGGAGCCTTCACCGTAACGATTAACGAAAACATAACAACTAACCTGACGTTGTCCGACGAGCTCGGAAATAGCGTTTTTGTTCCTATTTCCGTGTCTAATATTGACAAAACCGCTCCATCCGCGCTTGCGTCAAGTGAAATCGTGACAAATGGAGCAAGGCAGGATGGTGTTGTCACTGTTGATGTCTCAGACAAGAATGACACAACCGTTTCATTCGCGCTTATTCAAGACCCGACAACAAATCACAGTTTGACAGAAGCAGACTATGCGTTGTTTGATTCAAGTCACTCCGTGGAACTGCAAAGTAGCCCGGTTATCGTTAATGGCGAAGGGAACAAACAGAAAACCTATACCATTGACTTGAAAGGGCTTAGCGGAACCTATGCCATCGGGATCAAAGCCGTCGACACAGCAGGGAATGTGACGGAAAAAGTTTTCTATGACGCCAAACTGGACCTGGTTGACGCGGAAGCATCCATTGTAAGGGTGAGCGCAAATCCTACAACAACAAAAACGACCTCAACGGTTACCGTATCATTTAACGTTCCAGTAACCGTAATGCCTAATGCACCTGTAGAGGGTGATGTTGTGGGTGATATGGCAAGGTCCAACCTTCTTTATACCGGCTTGTTAACAACATCCGCTGACTATGTGATGAATTATGATGTTGTGATTCAAAACAATAACCCAATCAGCCTCTATATTCAGGACGAGGTCGGAAGGGATCATGTTGTTCAATTCACACCTGATGTTGAGTTTGTTACAGGTTTTGACATTACAGGCCATGTAGAGAAAAATGGCCAAACCATCCAAAACGGAGGATTTATAGCCTATAACCAAGGCGATACGCTTTATTATGTTGTTGTTCCCAATCCAAAGTATTCTGGACAATATTTCTATGTTGAACATGCAGTTTTGTCCGGATTAGAGCTAAATACAGAGCTAAGTGTTCTGGACCCTTCTTTTACAGAAGTAGAAGGGAAAATAGCTTATTCAAAGCTAGTTTTTGAAGCGTTAAGAGATGAAAAAACAACAAAATCAGCTTATTTCGAGACATATACAACAGAAGGCATTGAAGCTGATCGGATGGAAGAGGAATATGTTGCCATTACAGTGGTTGACGAAACAGCGCCTGTTGCAAATGTGAACTATTCGATCACGGAGCCAACAAACCAAAATGTGAACGCAACACTTTCTATATCTGACCCGGAAAGCGGGATTTTGAAGCTTGAACGTTCTTATGACGGCATAAATTTCAGCACAATTAACTCCATTGTTTCGCACACCGAAACATTTGAGCAAAATGCAACGGTCTATTTCAAAGTGACAAACAAAGCGGGAATAGAAACAACCGTGCCGGTCGCTGTATCAAACATTGATAAAACGCCGATTACGCAAGACAGACATTACACAGTTGAATATGCCTACGAAAACTATCTTGGCAATTGGGTTCCAATCACAGAAGGAAAAGCCTATAGAAGGGTTATGGCAACGCTCAAGTTTATCGGCGACGAAAAAACGCTTTCTATGACAAACAACAACGCGGCACTCTCTAGAACCCTGACTGAGGATGTTAACTCATTCACATTCCAGTTCAGGGATCAAGCAGGAAACACAGGTTCTCATACGGTTAGCTATCACCAATTTGACAACACAATTGGTCAAACTTCCTATGTGTTATCAAACACGGCCAAGACAAACCAAAATATCTTTGCAACGATCACGTTAAGTGATGATTCGGGTGAGATTGCATTCGCGGAGGTTAAAAAGGGCGATGTGGTGTATCCATTCAAAGGCGAGCCGCTTGAAAATGAATATATCGTTGAGCTTGACAGCTCGGGTATTTATTATGTGACGGCCTATGACTATGCCGGAAACAAGTGGACTTCTCCAATCACTGTTTCAAACATTAACAAAGTGGCCCCAACGGCAACCGCAAAGACCTACAGCACGCTTCCAACTACCATTACTTCACAAAGCGTAAATGTTGAACTGACACAGTTTAGCAAAGATATCAAAACCATTACAGTCACCGGTGTAGAACGTACCGGAAGCCTAACTGCCAATGATATTGTACATATCCCTGGCACAAAAGCTGTTCGCTTTAAGAAAAATGGCACGGTTACGATGTTCTTTGTTGACGACTATGGCAACGAAGGACATGAGGTTATTACCATTTCTAATATTGTTTCCACGCCGCCGCAAATCAAAGCAACTGCAACATTAGCGGAAAATAAGCTGAGCGTGAATGTAACATTTGACCAAATCCGTGACAGTGACGGGGTTCCGCTGGACATTCTTAGAAAGATGGAAGACCTTACCGTTTCTTATCGTGGATATGAATATGCGCTTTTAACTGAGGTGAAGGATGAAAACGGCGATGTTGTGTCCTATAAGGATGCCGTTATCAACGTTAACACGAACGGGGAGCACGTCTTTCAAGTTAGAGACCGGACAGGCATCACGCAAAAAATTCTTTTGACGGTTGAAGGAATTGAAGTTGGAGGACCAAAGGTTAAAGAAGTTCGTTGGACCTATAAATATCTCGAACAAAATCAAACCGGCGAATGGATTGAAAAGGATCATCAAAACAAGATTGTTGTTGGTGTCGACACATCTGGAAAAGAAGCGGGATATGTCGTGGGAATCGACAAAAATCCGGCAACGAACCAGAGTGTCAATGTCACTGTAATCACGGACAAAGATGCCAAATTCGTGGGCGGGAACGACCCTTGGGAACAAGAAAAGTCAATGAACTATAGAGAAAACGGACTTTACAATTTTAACCTTGAAGGAAGAACAGGAGACTATACCTCGTATGGCGTCAATATTGGTCTAATCGACAAAACGCCTCCTGTGC
Source organism: Paenibacillus sp. CAU 1782 (assembly GCF_054551715.1). Classification (NCBI taxonomy): domain Bacteria; kingdom Bacillati; phylum Bacillota; class Bacilli; order Caryophanales; family Paenibacillaceae; genus Paenibacillus; species Paenibacillus sp. CAU 1782. The sequence goes on from NZ_JBTOLL010000027.1 coordinate 24,425, forward strand.
TCAAACTTAAAAATGGCGAAGAGCTGATCTTCATCGAAGGCATGACGCCTAAAAAAGATGCCTCCATTGCCTATGACAAGTCAAAGCTTCTGGACTTCGAAGCGTGGGACGTGGTCGCAGGTAAAAATGTTGATCTGACAAAACGAGTCACCATAAACTATGGAGCAGGCGGGAGAGTGTTTAACCCTGACAACATCTCGGCCAATGAATTTGTTCGCGCGAACCCTTACTATATCGACTATACGGTAAGAGATGATGCAGGAAATCAAACAACCATCCGTCGAACCGTTCGCCTTGTGGGCCTTTATGACACAATAGCCCTAGTAAACGGAGTTATGCCGGATAGCACAAATACGGCAACCGTTCTTGGAAACAAAGTTGAACTAACACTAAAAAACTTTTCCGGAATTTCGTATGCGCGTTATGAAAAAGGGACTTTGACACAAGGTCAAATGAAAACAAAAGGAACGGTCCTTCGGGAGAAAAACGGCGTGTACACCATTGATAATGTCTCGAACGGTTGGTACACCGTATATATCCAAACGGATAAACGCGACTATTTCAACATTCATGTTTATGTTTCAAATCAAGGAGGGAAATAGGCAATGACGATTTCCAGAACAATGAAACGCAGCATAGCTTCAATCCTTTTTCTGAGCATGCTATTCACTTTTGCGAGTTTCCCTGACCGTGCAGACGCTAGTAATGCGGATTATTCAATTGCAAATGAATATATGAAATATTCTATCAATTCAAAAACAGGTGGTTTTTCAATCGAAACCATTGACGGCCACCCGCAAAAAGCTTTCGACAACAACATTCCGCTTCTTTATAGAGAAGATGCGGCAAGGAGCAACGGAACATCCTTCACAACCGTTCGGATCGATGGAAAGGATTATATTTTCGGTCAGGAATACGGCTGGTTTGGAATCGATACCAAGCTTCATGAACCTGTCGTTTCCGAGCAAAACAGGCTTTTGACAGTTGCATGGGACATCAAGGGCTATACCATTACGCAGAAGGTGTCCATTTCGATTGATCCTAACAACGCGAGGGCCGGAAACATTGGTATCTCCTATGATGTACAAAATAACAATGCGAAAGCCGGAACGGTTGGCATTCGTCTTCTTCTGGACAACGCGCTTGGTTCGGAAATTGATTCGCCTCATGTTTTGGTTGACCCAACGAAACCAACCATCGTTGAAACCGAATATAGCGGCGACAACCTTCCACAGCAAATCAGATATGTGGATTCTCTTTCGGCTTCGGACAAAATGGCATATGCCCTTTTGTCCGGCTGGAGTGGCAAAAAAGACGTAAACGTTGATAAAGTAATTGTGGGTCACTGGGTTAATCTTGCAAACACAAGATACGACTACACGCCAAACCCTAATGTCGACTTTACCAATTATTCGAACAAATATTTAGTCCCCGACACGGCAACTGCTTATTACTGGAACGAAAAATCAATTGAGCCAGGTGCAGTCAGAGTTTCCGAAATGCTCTACGGTATCGGCAACTTTTCCGATCAAACCCAAAAGGAGCATGTTTCAATAGGTATCCAAACCGAAAACGTAGTACTGACTAACGATAAAAAAGCATATGAAAACAATGGCGTTTTCAAAGCTACCGTAACCATTGACAACAGTGTCTCGGGAGCGAGAGAACTCCTGGAACCTGTTGTGACGCTTAGCCTCGACGAGGGGCTTGTTTTTGCGGCAACGAATACACGGGAATACAATGTGCAGATTTCTGGCGGTCTTAACATTGGAACCGTGTTTGATATTCCAAATGTAGAGATTATTGCAGAGACTCAGCCTATGATAACCTCCAAGCGTTTGATCGTTTCGTTAAATGCAACAGAAATTATTGATTCCAGCACACATAAACTGGTTGACTATAGTGCGAATACAAACATTTTGATTCCCGCAGTTGAAGGAAAGCTTCCGGAAGTTTCAATGAAGCATATTTTCCCGGCGGCCGTTTATTATGAAGGCGACAAAAATATTACCGTTTCCGGCGATATGAAGGTGTTGGCCGGGGCCCTTTCGGGTAGTGATGGATGGAGTCTTTACCTTGTTTCATCAGCAAGCAGCGAGGCTGCTTTGATGGACAAAAGAAAAATAAGTTTTGTTGAAGAAGGTCAGACGCTTGCGTTTTCGACTGATCAAACGTTGGCAGTTGGCAAATATGATATTGAATTTCGATTTACGAATCAACAGCTAATCGATGCCTTTGGTACAAAAATCACAGCAACGACTACATTGGATGTCACAAATAATGTAGCGGATAAAAGTGCAAGTTATGGCATTGTTTCGCTTGTTCGATTTACAAACGCCTCAAACAACAGACAGATGTATGACTATATTAGTTTTGCAAACGAAGATGTCATGAAAAAATTTGTATCTGGCGACGTAAAAAAAGACGGTATTCTTCACAAAAATATTCAGTTTGAAGAAGATAAAACAGAAATTTTGTTGACGCTTCGCGGGAAAATCAGGCTGATGGGTACGGGCACAGAGCAATATTATTCGGCTAGCAGAGCCGATGGCGACATTACCATCAATAGCATTTTGACCTATGACAGCAATGAAGCGCTTAAGATGACCGTTAATACCAATGGTGCAAAGCTGGAAGGCGACGGTACCATCAAAGTGATCAACTCGATCAATATTTGGCACAACAAGTGGTATTATGAAGTCAAAAATGGAACCAAATACAGCCTGGACCGGGAGGCGGTTTCCGAGGAAGAGGCGCAAGCACTTGAGCTTCAGCTTGGAGACGCCGGAACCATGCTGCAAAATATTGCGGGTTTTTTGATTAATATTAAATATGGGGTTATGACCCAGGATGATGATGATTTCGGAATCAGCTTTGGCGGAAGGATTTCACTTCCTTTAAAGGCTCCTGATCCATCGCAGGGTGACGAGCCTGATGAATATAAAGGCTCATTAACGGCAAACGTTGAAGATGTTCTCTATGGAAGTAAAGGCGACGACATCGGTTTTCGCGGCGTTAACACAACGTTTTCTGTTGACCTTCCGGAAGATATATTAGGCCCATTAGTAGGAAACGAAGTTGGTGCCAAGGCCGAAATAACCATTAACACCATTGAAGATATTTATAGCATTGATGCCGGTGTTAAGATAACCGTTCTGGAAGTAGAAGGGTCATTGGCGCTGAAAAAGGTTTCGATTAACTCTGTTCCCAAAATGATGCTTGACAAAATCACGTTCTTTTTAGCATCAGATAATACGAGAATTCCAGTGGTTTCGCCTTACGTATTTATTATGGGACTTGGCGGAGGCATATCAAACCTTGCAGACACCATTGCTGGAGAACCGGCAGGCCAACTGCCGCCGCTTACGATCCATCTGCAAACAAGGCTTTTAATTAATCTCATTATGGTAGGCGACTTTAAGCTGGATGCAAAGCTATCCGGTCTGTCCATTGAAGGTTCCGCTCATCTTAATGGCGACGATGATGGACGAATTTTAAATATTCAAGCGGGAATGAATATTCAATGGATATCGCCTTTTCAGCTAAATGCCTATGGCAGCATCAGCATTCACGCCGGAATTATTCGTGGCGGCATCACGATAAAAATTACGGAAGATTATTTCTATGGATATGTTTACGCAGGACTGTTCATTCCGGATTCCATCCCGTTTGTGGGGGGCAAGGAGATTGGAGGAGTCGAGGCAGCTGTTTCCTCCGACTTTGTTGGCGCAAACTTTAAGGTCATCGGAATCAAGCTTGGCTTTATCTACTATTGGAATGGCGACCTAAGCTTTGGCGGATCGATCGACCTCTCTTCAAGAGGGAAGGCCGTTCACTATGTCCAATCGGAAGCGCTAGACCAAAACGGCAACCTTGTACCAACTACCATGGCCTATGGAACGAATATGAGAAGACTCGCTACAAAGGCAGTTGCCAAAACCCGAGCCGGGAATGGTGTTACAAAAGAGGTTAGCCCGGCAACAAAAGATTCACTTCTGTTTGAAATCCCACTTCGTGGATTTGTCAAACCTACTGCATCCGAAATTATTGTCACCAATCCAGACGGCACCAAATTGACAATGGTTGAAGACGATAATAGCGGCAACGGAAACTATCTTGTTCAATCTTTAGATGGCGTTAATTATTTGTACATTTCAATTACTGACCCATCTCTTATTGTTCCCGGCAACTGGTCCATTTCAATTACAACGCCTGATGTTTATATCGACAACTTTGAAGTAAACAGTGTTGACGATATGCCGGAGCTGACAGGAATTAGTGCTTCTAACAGCGAAAATGCAAGCCGTGATATTAACGTTTCCTGGACGACAGATACCCAAAGTGAATATTCCGGTGCGCTTAATGTCTATGTCACAAAAGACCCATCGGTCATGCAAACCATTCAATCATCTAGCATTCAAGACACTTCATCTTTAATTAGTATTGGCAACCTGGAGTTAGATGGCATTGAATCGGGTTCTCATGTGTTTACACTTCCTGAGTCCTTTCCTCAAGGGGAATATTATCTTGTTGCCATGCTTGTTAACCATCAAGGTGGAATGAGTAAGAAGATGACTTCATCCACATTCACTTTCAAAAATCCGCTGCTTCCTCAAAAACCACAGTCTGTTTCTGCGGTCTACAGCGGCGACGGCTATGTGAAAGTCGATATAACGGGAAGCGACAAAACGGCAACGCACTATTTCGTAGCTATCCAGGACGAAGATGGCGTTGAAGTTGAAAATTCCTTTGGTCAATTTAAAGTTGGCAGCGACATCATCCTAAAACCATTAGAGGACCAAAGTAACCGGCCTCTATTAGAGGAAGGCAAGACTTATTTTGTTAAAGCGCAGGCTGTTCGAATTGTGGAGGATCCTCTTACACATGCGGAATACTATCGTTCAGCCGAATTTGCATCATCGCAAAGCTTTGTTATGCCTTCAATGGACAAACCTAAGCTTTTAAGCGTTGAAACAAATATTGACAGATCAAAAGAGCTCTATTATTTAAATTCGGACCAATTAGAGGTCACGTACACCTTCGACAAGCCTGTAAAAATGACATCTATTCTTAACACTGAAGAAAAAAACACACCTGAAGAGTTTAAAACGGTTTGGTCATTCCAAGAAAGACTTGAAGACGGCAAGCAATTAGTTGACTTTATAGCGGTTGGCGAAAACCTTGACACGATCCAAGGCAGCAGGTCTTCGGGTGCAATTGGGTTTACTGTCGACACAAAAGCACCTGTGTTACTCCTTGGCGAAGAGGTTGAAACAAGCCTTGATAAGGAAAACGTCGAAAACACCGTCAGCAATCAGGTTGTTTTTGTTGGCGCAAATTCAAGCTATAGCTTCCATGGTGTAACAGAACCATCCGCGGTATTAACGTTAGACGGCAGTTCAGACGGAATTGTTAGAAATCCGGACGGAACATTTGTTGTGGGTCGTAAAACCACAAGCCAGGACCCTGACCAAACGCTGATTCTTAAAGCGGTTGATGATGCCGGAAACGAAACGGTTGTTCAAGTTTATCTTGTGAATCGTGCTTTGTCGGAGTTTGAAAGCATTAAACTAATCTCTGACCTTGAGAGCTCCGATGATCAGCCCGATTACATTGAGCTGGGCATAGGCGGGAAAACGGCGCTTTCTGTAAAAGCTCTTCGCACAGTTGGCGACACCGTGTTAAAAGCAGAAGACGTTGTGTGGCACGTTCTTTATAATCAGAACATCATCAGCCTTTCACAAGACGGGACAATTGAAGCGTTAGCTCCAGGCGAAACGGCAATTAAAGTTAGCTATAGACTTTCTGCTTTTGAAGGTCAGAATGGGGAAACGGTCTATAAAGAACTGTCGGACGTTATCAAAATTAGAGTAAAAGATCTTGGTTATCGTTATGAGGTTCGTCAAACGCAAGGGTTTTCGTTGTACACCCTATACACTGAACTAAACATGGGCAAGGCAACGGTTGTGATTGAAGGCAACAAACAAACTCTTTTATATGACAACCTGAAGAAAGCCTATATTGGTTCTTCAAGGTCACTTGTCACAGGCGAGCAATTAACGGCCAACCTTGTTTTTGAACCAACGGTGAAATCTCCTATTCTTCTTCGTGGGGATACCGATGGTAATGGTACTATTGATAAAATGGATATTTCGGCAACAATGGATGCTATTTTGGACAATGTCTACAATGGGTTTACTTCGTCAGAAGACTGGATGAGAGCGGATAAAAACGGTGACGGCGTCGTTGACATTGTAGATGCGCAGCTCACGCTATTGGAGGCACTTAAGAGATGATAAAATACGTAAAAAGCATTCTTTGCATCATGCTTCTAGTGGCTGTTTTGCCATCCTATGCCTACAGCGCAAACGATGCCGCAGACCTTGGTTATCGTGTAGACATCGCAGTAACCGACAGCTCGGGTTCCTCCAAATCATCATTTGAGGTTGGAGAAGAAATTTTTGTTAAACTAAGTCTTTCCTATACGGGTGCTGGAAGAGCACCCGTATACGGCTTTCAAGGAAAGCTGCAGTTTGATTCTTATGTTCTGAAAAACACCAGTGTTAAGATGGAAAAGGACATTTCAATGAAATTTTCCGATGGTGCCATCAACTATATCTTTCTGGATATGACCGCGGGTGGTAAAGAGGACTCCATGCTTCAAAATATGGGAACGGCTGTTTTCCAAGCTAGAAACAGCGGAACGTTCAGCTTTTCTTTAAGCAACTTGATTCTAACCAACAAAGATGCGACACAGCGGTATATTGAACCGTTTGAAGATGTGCAAATCATTGTTGGCTCTGGAATAAAGGAAGCCTCAAAATCTTCACTATACGAAGACATTGCCGCTGCAAAATCTTTGCTTGCTACCGTTACGATTGCGGATAATCCCAAAACCATATATAGCCCGGATTTTTGGTATCCCACAAAATCCGCTCAACAACTGAGGGATGTTATTGCCGCAGCTGAGGCTGTTTTTGACAAAGATGATGCTCTTGCTTCGGAAATTTCGGAAGCAATCGAAAAGCTTAGCATTGGCGTTTCCAATTTTGAAAGCTCAAAAATTATTGGGCCGAAACGTTGGGCTGCCCCAGCCGGTAACAACACAGTTGATCTTAAGTATTCGGTTACGGCTTCTGTTGAAGGCGGAAATGGCAGAATTGCCGATGGTTTTGAATCACAAACCGTTCGTGCAACAACCTCTGCAACGGTCAGAATGATTCCTGATGAAGGATTTGAAACCGAATATATCTTTGTCAACGGTGAAAAGTTTATAGGCCGTGACATCTACACCATTCCAGAGGTTAGCCGTGACACGATTGTTGTTGTTACCTTTGCGAAAAAACCTCCTTTTACAGATATCGCGCATGACGATTGGTTCTATTCATCTGTAAGGTATGCCTATAACAAGGGGTTATTCACGGGAACTTCTGAAACCGAATTTAAACCTTCCGGGAAAATGAGCCGTGCAATGCTTGCCACTGTATTGTATCGTATGGAAAATCAACCAAATGTTAAATTTGGGGACGTATTCTCTGATGTTCAAAGCGGTCATTGGTATTCAGATCCTATTATTTGGGCGAACCAAAGCAAAATTGTGAACGGAAAGGGCAACGGAATATTTGCCCCCAATGATTCAATCACTCGTGAGCAAATTGCGGTTATGCTCTATAGATACGCGAAGGGCAAAGGGTTTGACCTTCACACCGCCAGTTCAAGCCTCAGCTTCAAGGATGCCAATAAAATTTCAGACTTTGCCAAAGAGTCCATTGCTTGGGCTGTGTCAAAGGGCATTATGCAGGGCAACTCTGATTTGACGCTAAACCCTTCTGGTCTTGCAACCAGAGCAGAGGTTGCTACTATGCTCCAAAGATTTGAAGAGTTGAACTAATTTAACACCGTGACCCATAAGAAGGACACTTTAAAAAAGTGATCCTCTTGTGGGTCATTTGTGTTTTAATCCTGATACAAGGACCCATTCCTAGAAATCTAAACGGCATCATCACAATTATTATCAAAGCAGAGCACAGTTATTGTGTTATTCTATCATCGAAAGGAGCCTGCTTTATGATGCGAGTTGAAATCGAAAAGGCGATTTTGTATGTTGAAGAAAATTTAGAAAATAATCCCTCTCTAAATGATGTGGCACGGCACTGCAACTATTCACCATATTATCTCTCGGTATTGTTCCATCAAAACGTTGGCGCAACAATGAAAAGCTACATTAAGAACCGCCGTCTTACCCGTGCAGCGGAAGAGCTTAAAAAAACGGATAGAAGTATTATCTATATTGGGATGAAATACGGCTATTCCTCGCAAGAAGCTTTTTCCCGCGCTTTTACAGATAGGTTTGGTGTAGCGCCCCATAAATATAGACGGATACAATCGCCAATTCAGGAAACCTATCCAAAAAACAAGCCGCCATTTTATGAAAGAGGGGGAGAAATGATGAAAGAAACTATAAAAAATCTGCAAGAGAAAATCGAAGCCAGGTATGACGTGAACATTCTTCATATTTTGAATGGTTCCTGTATGATTGAAAAATTTTCAAAACAAAAGCTGATGAATAAAAATGCAACATACGTGCCATTTAATGAGGCGATGTGCTGGGGAGAGACGGATATAGAGATATTTTCGCATTCTTTTATAGAAAAAAGAGTTCAATCCTTGCAGACGACGGAAGATGAATATCGAAAAAAAGTGCTGGGGGCATTAGAGCCTCTTTTCAAAGGGGAATTTGGCATTATCGTTCTGTGGTTTGGAGACGACATGTTTTGTCAGATGAATTTGATTACGATTGTTGCGTATTTGGAACAAACCGGCTATAAGGGCGATGTTCTTTTTTGCATGGCGCTTGAAAGAAGCGATGAAATGCTGGATCATGCGTTTGAAATTGATAGTAATGGTTATTGGGATACGTACAAGGCTGTTTTGTGCAATCGCCAAAAACCAGCTTTAGAATTGATGCCGGTTACGTATCAAGCAGTGAACATGTATTTGACTTACCGGATAAGCGAAAGTCCGATTGTAAAGTACATTAAGAGCAATGCAGGCAAAGAAAATCTCGTCGCTGACTTGCTGACTCTTTTTCCCGAATACGGGCTTGGCGATTTGCAATATCAGATGATGATCGATGAATATAATATATAGACTGATACATAGACAAGGAGCTTAGACAACATGCATGATGCGGCAGTAGCTTTTTTGGATGAAGTGTGGCCTTTTTATATCGATTTGCTGGAAAAAGAAAAAAAGCGTATTTTTTCGACGCCGTTCACCTAGGGCGTGTTTGCAAACCCCAATAGGGGCATCTGTCACCGCCTTTCCGCCCCCTGCTGCGTTACTTTTCCTTGACTTACCCCAGGCAAGTTGAAGAAGACGATAAAAGCTGCCGAAGCGCCTTTAAAGCAGGCCTTGGAGGAGCGATTGGAGTATTACATGGAGGCTTAGGCTTTAGACATCATGACAATGCAAAAAGGCACAGGCTTCATCATCCATCAAGGACGAGGAGGTCTGCGCCATCTTTTACGGAAGAAGACGAGCCCGTCTTGCTCACACCTTGCCGTTGCGCAGTCCTTCCATCGCCTTGGCGACGCGGCGAGCCCTGGTTTCCGGCGTTTTGGCATCGTTGATGCTCAGAATGATACGTCTTTTGTTGCTGTAGCTCAGTCCGGCCCAAAAAGCTTCAGCAGCCGTATCCCCGGCTAGCCCGGAGGCCAGATCCTCCGGCATCTCCACTTCGCGGGGCGCCAGGTCCAGCTCTAATTCCACCTCGACTTCTTCGCCTGCCGAGACGCCTGCAGCCTGGCGATGCTCCGCGCTAAGCGGCAGCATAAACTTGCCTCCATAGACCGCAACCGTGCTGCGGTAGCTGTAATCGCCGATTTTGACGATTACCGCCGGTTTTTTGCCGCTGCCCAAGCCTTCCACCACTTCCGTTGGCACTTCCATTCCCGTCGCCGTTTTCCCGCTTAAAAAAATGACAGTGTTAAACCTCAAGGTAATCGCTCCTTTATGGAAAGCTTATTCCGTCTTGAATTTCGCCGCCGCTTCCGACAATTCCTTAGTCAACGTGTCAATGGTTTCAACCATACCGGCAAGCTCCTGAACCATTGCGGCCTGCTCTTGCGTGGATGCGGTCACCTGCTCCACCGATGCAGACACTTCCTCGCCTGTTGCAGAAAGGCTTTGTACAGCGTCCAACACATCGTCTTTTTCCACCGTCATGGAGGACACATGCTCGTTCATGGAATTGATCTGCTCCGATATGTCTCCAATATTGCCGAAAATAGCGCGGAATGCTTCTCTTGCTTGCTCCACGTTTTGCTCCTGCTTGAAGGAAAGCGCCTGAATTTCATTGACGCTGGCATCGTTTTGAGCAACCAGCAGCATGTTGGTTTTGATGATATCGTTAATATCCTTGGATTGGCGGGAGCTTTGCTCCGCCAGCTTGCGAATTTCCGTCGCTACGACGGCAAATCCCCGCCCGTTTTCGCCCGCTCTGGCGGCTTCGATGGAAGCGTTTAAGGCCAGCAAATGGGTTTGCTCGGCAATTTCGGCAATGGCTGCTGTAATGGAGCTGATATTTTGCGAGCTCTCCTGCAGGCTTTTGGTCATCCCGCTTATTTTTTCCATTTCCCGTTCGTTTTGATCCTTCACGGCAGCTAATTCATCCATCACTTTATTGCCTGAATGGAAAACCTCTACGATTTGCTCCGCCCGTCCACGAATCGTTTCGGTTTGCTCTGCCAGCGATGCGAAGCGGTCGCCAAAGCCAGCAAACTTATCCACTATGACCTCCGTGTCCCTTGCCTGGGATTCAATTGCGCCGGCAATTTCCGTACTTGTTTTGGCAGCTTCGCTGATGTTTAGTGACGTTCTTTTTGCGGCCTGATCCAGTTCCTCCGTGCTTTGGTCCAAAATGCCAATGGAGTGATTCATATTGGAGATCAGCACCCGATTCATCTCGGCCATGGCGTTAAAGCTGTCCGCCAAGCCGCGGAATTCGGAATTGTATTTACCGCGCGCCTCGACGGTCAGATCTCCCGTTGCAAGCTGCCGGAACAATCCGTTAAGGCGCAGGAGCGGCAGGGTAATAAGGCGGGAGAGCAGCCAGCCCGCGATTATGGCGATAACTAAAGAAACGGCAGTAATGATCACCAGGTCGTTTAGCAGTTCTTCCAAGGGTTTGTTAATATTTTCGTACGTGTCGGAAATGGTAACCGTCCAATCTGCGACCGGTATTTTGGTATAGCGGTAATACGTTTTCTCTGTGTCGATATCGCCTTGCTTGAGCGTTCCCTCGGCACGGTCGGCCAGAAACTCCTCAAGATTTGCCGATTCAAAAGGTTGCCCGACTGTATCCGGTGCCGCTGAGTTGTACAGAGTTAATCCGGTCCGGCTTAAAACAAGGGTTGATCCGCTATCGTTAACCGTGACGTTGCTTAGCTTTGACGTGAAGAAGTCGGTGTTAATCGTAGCGGCCATAATGCCGATGGTATTGCCTGCGGAATCCCAGATCGGCTGGGAGAAAACGACGACGAGATTATTAGTGGTGCGGGAGACGAGCGCGTCGCTTATGAAACGTTCGCCTTGCATCGATTTTTGAAAATACTCCCGGTCCGACCGATCCGTATTGAGCGCTTCGTCAAACGTGCTTGCCGTAATGATGCCTTTGTTATCGGTAATAAACAGGGTTTCGACGCCTTCCATGCCGCCGAGGCTTAATTTTAAGGTGTCTTTTGCTTTTTTCAGGTATGGATTGTCTGGAGAAAAGAAGGAGTCGTCGGGCGCAACGGTTGTGCGATAGTCCAACAATTCGTTAAAGACGCTATGGAGCGATGCCAGATAGACAGATTGCTGCTGCAGCTGGACAGCCGTCCAGATGCTTTCCCCCGTGCGGTCTCCGTTCAATTTCATTTGATCGCGGGCTTCCCGGGTCAGAAGGGTGGAGCCGAAGGAATATAGCGCCAGGCTTGTTCCAAATAGAACAGCTGCTACGAGCAGAGAGATAAATAGCGGTAGCCAGATTTTAATAGACACATTCATTTTTCGAGTGTTAAAACGGTTGAGTTGAGTCGGTATTTTCATATCGCATTCGCTCCTGTGACTTTTTTCATTGCATTACTCTATATCGGTTAATTTCAAAAATGTGTGAAGGTAATATTTTACAATGAATGCGACAGCTAGGGGCAAATCTATATAGCCGACCTGCTGAGGCATACGATTGACAGGTACGTATAGCGGCCTAATGAAGCGTCTTGACGGAAGCATTCGGAGCAATAAATTCCGGACGCTTTTTTTGTTGCCGAAATGCTCGCAATCTTTTACATTTATAGTATGGAAGCCCTTTCAAAGGGTGGAGAGGCGTCTTGGGCATGTCGTGCCGGGCGCCACGAGGGGAGATTGAGGCAATGAGCCAAAAACATGGCATGAAGACGTACGTGCTGAATGAAGTGGAGAATAGTAAGGTGCATGGACGAACGACGGGGGAGCGGTCGCCGCTTACCTTGTTCTGGACGGGCAGCGGCATTGAGCTGAACGTAACCGGCAGTCAGCTCTTGCTGGAGATCGAAACGGATTATTCTCAATACGAGCAGTGGATCGCCATCTGGATTAACGGAGCGGAGATCAGCCGGATGATGCTGCCGAAGGGCCGGCAGTGGCTGACGGTGTTTCGCGGCATGAATGCCGATACGGTCAAAAATGTGAAGGTGCTCAAAGAAGTCCAGGCCATGAGCGCGGATGCAAAAAGCCTGCTCCAATTGCACGCCGTGCGGACTAACGGCAGCTTCCATCCCGTCGAGGAGCCGATGTGCAAGCTGGAGTTTGTTGGCGACAGCATTACTTCGGGAGAAGGCATCATAGGGGCAAAAGCGGAGACGGACTGGCTTCCAATGTGGTTCAGCGCAGGGCAAAGCTATGCCAGGCTGACAGCCGAAGCTCTTGGCGCGGATTATCGGGTGTTGTCGCAGAGCGGTTGGGGCGTGCTCAGCAGTTGGGATAATAACCCCCATTACAATCTGCCCCATTATTATGAGCAGGTATGCGGCCTGCTTCAGGGAGAGCGCAATAAAGCGTTAGGAGCGCTGCAAGAGCAACGGTTTGCGGAGTGGCAGCCAGATGTTGTTGTTATCAATTTGGGCACAAATGATCAAAATGCGTTTTATCAGCCGGAGTGGAAGGACGAAGCGACCGGGGAAACATTTAAGCAGCGCCTCCTGCCCGACGGCAGCTTCCATCCTGAAGACCTGGAACGTTTCCGGCAAGCCGTTCAGCATTTTCTGGGCAAGCTGCGCCGCTGCAATCCCGGCGCTCACCTCCTGTGGGCCTATGGCATGCTGGGGGCGCCTTTGCTGACTGCGCTTCGCCAAGCTGTTGATACCTATGCCGAGCAGACGGGAGACCGCCGTGCAACCGTTTTTCAGCTTTCCGAAATGACGGAGGAAGGCGTTGGCGCAAGAAGCCATCCCGGCAAGATTGCCCATGCCAAGGCAGCGTCGGAGCTGGCAGGCCATATCGGCGAACTTCTGGGCGTTAAGCCGAACCTGTCCCATTGAAGATACAGCCGCTTGAAGTCCAGCAGGCAAAATCGCCAATAAAAAAGCGCTTGCAAAATCGGATTTGCCATGATATAAATGAATCAGACAAAATCTAAACGATTAAAAAGCCGGCTTGTGGTTTTGACAGGATTCAACCCCCTGTTACCGTTACAAATCCGGCTTATTTTCGACACCTCGAGAAAACGCTTACTTTTCATCGTTTGAACCTCTGCAAATCCATAAGTTTTCAGCTTTTCCGAAAAACCAGTTCTAGTTTTGGGATCTAATCTTCCGCAAAACGCGGCCAAACACCTGAGAATGCCTGTAGAAAACATTTTTTCTTTTACAAAATTTAAACGATTAAATTAGTGCTTGGCTATCTTCCGGATTCGGATTTAGCATAAATCACAAAGTGGGGGATGAGTACATGAGAAAGAAAATGTCGATTTTGCTGGCCTCAATGCTGCTGTTGTCGGGCGTATTGGCGGCTTGCAGCTCCGGGAGCAATAATCCGGGGCCGTCTTCAACGACTGACGGAGGAACGGCAACCAAGCAACCGACAGAGACACAGAATGTTTCCGCCAATCCTGTAGAGCTGACGCTATGGACCTTTGTCCAGCAGCACGCCGATTATTACGCCTACATGGCGGATGAGTGGAACAAGAGCAATCCCGATAAACCGATCAATCTGGTAACCGAAAATATTCCCTACGATGATATGCATACCCGCCTGCTCATTGCTTTGCAAACCAAAGAAGGCGCTCCCGATCTGGTCGACATCGAGCAATCCAAATTCCCGAACTTCATGAAAGGCGATTCCGTGCAGCTGGTGGAGCTGAACGATATCGTTGAGCCGGAGCTTCCCAATATCGTCAAATCCAGAGTCGACATATACAGCAAAGACGGCAAGTACTACGGCGTCGATCTGCATGTAGGCGCAACCGTCATGTATTACAACATGGAGCTAATGGATCAAGCCGGCGTTAATCCGGATGATATTAAACTGTGGTCCGATGTAGAGACATACGGCAAGACGGTCGTAGAGAAAACCGGGAAACCGTTTATTACCTTCGAAGGCGCGGGCAATTGGAGCTGGTGGCCCGCCATTAATCAATTAGAATCCGATCAGGTTGGCGTTAATGGAGAAGTGACAGTTGATGATCCGCGCAATATCCGCGCCATGCAATTTTTCAAAAAGCTGGTTGATGAGGGGATTGCAGCCGTTTCTCCAGGCGTTGGCCATGACACGCCGGAGTACAAAGCCTTTATGAATGGCGGCGGAGCCGCTTCCGTGTTTATGCCGTTTTGGTTTATGAACCGCTTTACGGACGAAATGCCCGATCTGAAGGGCAAAATGGTGATTAAGCCGATGCCGGCTTGGGATGAAGGCGGCAATCGTTCCGCAGGTATGGGCGGAACCGGACTTTCCATCACGAACCAAACCAAAAATCTTGATGTAGCCAAAGCGTTCCTGGCTTACGCGAAGCTGTCCAAGGAAGGCAATATCCAGGTATGGACGCAGCTTGGTATGGATCCCATCCGTACGGAGGTTTGGAGCGATCCGGCAATGAGCGAGCCGAACAAATTCACCGATTACTTCGGCACCGACATATTCGCTACGCTGCTGGAAGTGAAGGACGAAATTTATCCGGTTAATATTCGCGAAATTTCGCCAGTCGTGTTTGATTCGGTACGCAATGATATTATCCCTAGAATATTCCAATTTGGCGAAGATCCCGAAAAAGTCATCAAGGAAGTAGCCGAAAAACTGCGTAAAGGCTGATTGGCCGGAGCATATTGACCCTATTCCGCTGGGCGGGCCTTCGTTCGCTCAGCAGAGAGGGCAGCCGTACAGTCGCCCAAAGTCGTCGCGAGCCGGACATAGAGAGTGGAGGAGGACATCATGCCGCAGCTTAAATTATCGGAGCCGGAGCCTGTAAAGCGTAACCGCCGTTTTGGAGGAATGAATTCGCAAAAATGGGCTCCCTACATGTTCGTGGCCCCGTTTGTGCTATCGTTTCTGATCTTTTTTTCCTATCCCTTGATACAGGCGTTTCTAATGAGCTTTCAGTCTATTCTGCCGGACAACGTTACCTTCGTTGGGCTGGACAATTACAAGAAGCTGCACAACGACAGCTTCTACCGAGCGCTG
The DNA here is from genome assembly GCF_054551715.1 of Paenibacillus sp. CAU 1782. NCBI lineage: Bacteria > Bacillati > Bacillota > Bacilli > Caryophanales > Paenibacillaceae > Paenibacillus > Paenibacillus sp. CAU 1782. The sequence continues at coordinate 40,118 of NZ_JBTOLL010000027.1, forward strand.
TACAACAATATGAGATATACCTTCTGGACCATTGTGGTCCTGGTTCCGCTGCCCCTTTTGCTGGCGGTATTCCTGAATTCCAAGCTGATGAAGACGCGGAACCTGTTCCGGTCGGCCTTGTTCCTGCCGGCGTTAACCTCGGTTGCGGTGGCAGCTATTATCTTCCGTCTGATGTTCAGCGAGCTGGACGGAGCGATTATGAACTCCGTTATCGGCCTGTTCGGTTTCTCCAGCCAGAAGTGGCTGATGCATTCCTCGCTTGCCATGTTTGCGCTGGTGGTGCTGGCGACATGGCGCTGGGCGGGCATTAATATTCTGTATTTCCTGTCCGCGCTTCAAAATATTCCGAAGGAGCTTTACGAATCGGCGGATATAGATGGAGCGGGTATTTTGGGAAAATTTTTTAAGATTACACTGCCCATGCTCAAACCAATCACCATCTATGTGATGACCATATCCATTTACGGCGGCTTTGCGATGTTTACCGAAAGCTTTATGCTCTGGGGGAGCAGAGGGTCGCCGCAGGATATCGGCCTTACGATGGTGGGTTATATCTACCAGCAGGGCTTCCAATATTTCGATCTCGGCTTTGGCTCCACCATTGGTCTGGTGCTGCTATTGCTTACGCTTGGCGTCAGCATGCTCCAACTAAAGGTCATGGGCATGTTCGGGAAGGAGGACTGACATGAAGCAGTCAACAAGGCGAAACCCGGCATCCCTCATCCTGCTGCTGGTGTTCATTATTTTGAGCATGGTGTCCCTGTTCCCGCTCTATGCTCTGGTGCTGGCATCCATCAAGCCGGCGTCGGAGCTGTTCCGCTACGGACTTAATGTGCGGCTGGACTTCGATGTGATGACGCTTGCCAACTACAAGGCCATTTTTGCGGGCGAAGGCGGGTCCAAGCACTATTTTTCCTGGTACAAAAACAGCTTGATTATTACGTCGATCTTCACCGTCATCTGCCTCTTCCTCTCGTCGATGGTGGGCTACGGCCTTGCGATGTACCGATTTAAGGGGCGTACGCTGATCTTCATGCTGGTGCTGGCGGTTATGATGATTCCGGTGGAAATCATTATTCTTCCGTTGTACAGACTGGCGATTGACTTGATGATCATCAACTCCATCTGGGGCGTAATTCTTCCCTTCGTTGTTGCGCCGCTGCCGATTTTTTTCTTCCGGCAATTCGCTATGGGCATTCCGAAGGATTTTATGGATGCGGGACGAATCGACGGCTGCTCCGAGATAGGTATTTTTCTCAAAATCATGCTGCCGATTATGCTGCCCGCTTTTGGAGCCATGACCATTCTGCAGGCCCTGTTCAGCTGGAATAACTTCCTGTGGCCGGTCATTGTGCTTCGCTCCACGCAAAACTTTACGCTGCCGGTTGGACTGGCGGGATTGCTGTCTCCGGTCGGCAACAACTACGAGGTGCTGCTGACGGGCGCCGTGCTGAGTATTGTGCCGATTCTGCTGCTGTTCCTGTTGTTCCAGCGGTTTTTTATCGAAGGATTGACGGTTGGCGGAGTCAAGGGGTAGCTAATCCAATAGAAGAGACAGGTGGTAAATAGCATGCAAACTCAAAAAAAGATATCTCGTACGCTGCCGCTGCAACATGTCAGCATTTCCGATCATTTTTGGAGCCCGTATATCCATCTGGTGCGCCATGTGGTGGTCCCTTATCAATGGGAAGCGCTGAACGACCGAATCCCCGAGGCCGAGAAAAGCTTTGCCGTTCGTAATTTCAAGATAGCGGCGGGGGAGGAGCAGGGCGAATTCGGCGGAATGGTATTCCAGGACAGCGATGTCGCCAAATGGCTGGAGGCGGTTGGTTATCTGCTTCAAGGCAAACCCGATCCCGTCTTGGAGAAGGTTGCGGACGCGATGATCGACATCATTGAAAAAGCGCAGCATCCCGACGGCTACCTGAACACTTATTTCACCCTGAAGGAGCCGGATAACCGTTGGAGCAACCTGGCGGAATGCCATGAGCTATATTGCGCGGGCCATATGATCGAAGCAGGCGTTGCTTATTATGAAGCGACCGGCAAAAGAAAGCTGCTGGACGTCGTCTGCCGCTTTGCGGATTATATTGATACGGTGTTTGGCGCGCTGCCAGGCAAGCTGAACGGCTACGACGGACATCAGGAAATCGAGCTGGCGCTGATGAAGCTGTACCGGGTGACGGGAGAGGAGCGTTACCTCAAGTTATGCGGCTATTTTCTTAACCAGCGCGGAGCGCAGCCACATTTCTATGACAGCGAGTTCGGCAAGAGAGGCGGAACCGTACATTTCCCGCAGCTGGATATGGCGTATGACTTGCCCTACAGCCAGGCCCACAAGCCGATTCGGGAGCAGGATACCGCCGAAGGCCATGCGGTCCGCCTTGTCTATATGCTGACGGCCATGGCCGATTTGGCCGCCGAAAGCGAAGATGCGGAGCTGCTGGAGGCTTGCCGCCGCCTGTGGCGGAATATCGTCAACAAGCGGATGTACATTACCGGAGCAATCGGGTCCATGGCGGAGGGCGAATCTTTTACGACGGACTACGATCTGCCCAATGATACGGCATATGCCGAAACCTGCGCATCCATCGGCCTGATTTTCTTCGCCCACCGGATGCTGCGGATCGAGCCGGATAGCCATTACGCTGATGTGCTGGAAAAGGCATTGTACAATACCGTCGTAAGCGGCATGTCGCGGGACGGCAAACAGTTTTTTTATGTTAATCCGCTTGAAGTGGAGCCTGGCGTCATTGGCAAAAACCACACGTACGATCACGTGAAGCCTGTTCGGCAAGGCTGGTTTGGCTGCGCCTGCTGCCCACCCAACATTGCCAGATTGCTGGCCTCGCTGGGGGCTTATATCTACACGGTACGCGACAGAACGATTTATACCCATCTGTACATCGGCAGCGAAACGACTCTGGAATTGGATGGCGAGAGTATTGGCATTGCCATGGAGACCAGCTATATACAGGACGGCAAGGTTTCGCTTCGCTTGACGCCGGAACGGCCGCTTTCCTGCACGCTTGCGCTGCGTCTGCCGGAATGGACCGATCATACCGCCGTTACAGTGAACGGCAAGCCCCATCCGGAGAGTGATTGGCAGGTGCGCGGCGGCTATCTGGAGATCAACAGTGTCTGGTCGCCTGGAGATAAGGTGGAGCTGGCCTTCTCCATGCCGGTGCGCCGGATGAAGGGGCATCCCGCCATTCGCCATACGGCGGCGAAGGTAGCGCTGCAGCGCGGCCCGTTTGTCTATTGCCTGGAGGAAGCGGACAATGGCCCGCAGCTGCACCGGCTGGTGCTCCCCCGCGATAGCGAACCCACCGTATCGCAAGGCGCCGGTGTGCTTGAAGGACTGCCGCTAATCAAGGCTTCCGCGCTTCGCGCGGGTTCCGCCGGTTGGGCCCGGGAGGAGCTGTATTGCGATGAACGAGAGTCTGGATGGACACAGGAAACGGAAGAAGTAACGTTTATTCCTTATTTCGCATGGGCCAATCGCGGCAGCGGCGAAATGAGAGTGTGGATTAACGATAAATAACGGGCCTAGGGCGCATCAAGTTTGCATAAATGCCTGAGAGAAAGGAGGGGAGGCCGGTTTTCCAAGGAGTGACTTTCCGCCATACAGCCACATCAGTCTGAATGTAGGGAATGCGATCGAAGCAATCGCCCTGCGGAAGCGGGAGCCCATTAGGCAAATGGAGGAATGAATGTGGGGGTCAAACGGAAGTCATTTCAAGGGTTGTTACTGACAGCTTTAACCGCCGTACTGCTTGCCGGCTGCGCCAATGCCGGCAGCGGAGGCGACAAGCAAGGCTCGGGGTCCGGCGATACCGTTACGCTCAAGTATGTGGACTGGGCGCCGGATGAAGAGCGCAAATCGCAGCAAAAAAGCTTTGACGCGTTTATGGAGGCGCATCCCAACATCAAAATCGACTACCAAAGCGTCGCGTATGATGAATTCGGAACCAAGCTGAGCGCTATGGCCGCATCCAAGACGTTGCCCGATATTAGCGCCATGCTGGAGCCTCAGGCGCTCAAATGGGCGGAGTCCGGCATTTTGATGGATCTCTCGGGTTATTATGAAAGCGGTGCCATTTCTCCGAAAATGGAAAGCAACAAATTTGTATCCCCTGATGGCAAAATTCTGGGGTACAGCGTAGCCAATGAAATCATTATTCTCCATTACAATAAGGAGCTGTTCGACGACGCCGGCATTCCCTATCCTCCTGCGGAAGCCGATCAGGCGTGGACATGGGACCAAATGCTGGATGTAGCACGCAAGCTGACAGTCGACGCCGGCGGCAAACATCCCGGCGAGTCCGGATTTGATGCCAATAACATCGTACAATACGGCATTGAGGTCAACCACTCCGCCAGCTTCCTCTGGACTCCGTTCGCAATTAGCAACGGGGGCGGCGAGGTGAGCCAGGACGGCAAGGAGTTGTTAATCGACAAGCCGGAGACGATTGAGGCCATTCAGAAAATCGCCGATTTGGCTCTGGTGGAGAATGTGTCGCCTACGCCGGCACAGGCGCAAGGCCTTCCCGGCGATGTCGGCGGCAAGCTGGCTTCCAAAAAAATCGCCATGGTCACCTCGGGCCAATGGGAGCTTGTCAACATCGGTCCGCAGATGGAGAACGGCCTGGTGAACGGCGTTGGCGTCTTGCCGATCTTCAAGAAACCGGCCACCACCAATGCCGGGCTGCCGCTGGTCATCTACAATTCCACGAAACATCCCGAAGAAGCGCTGGAGCTGTACAAATGGCTGATGAATCCGGAAATGAACCAGGCCAACTTCGACAGCGGCGTCTGGATGCCTGCCGAGCTGAGCTGGTATACCGATGAGGAACTGGTCAAAAAATGGACGGCATCGCCTGTTCATCCGCCGGAATACAAAACGGCCGTAGTTGATTACGCTCTAAACCACACGTACCCGACGCCGTGGCATTTTCTCCCTACGTATAGCCGGTTGACGGAGGTATTAAACCCGGGATTGGACCCTGTTTGGCTAGGCACCAAAACGGCAGAGCAAGCCGTTAAGGACATGTTGCCCAAGCTGAAGGAAATCTTCGACAGCGGCAAAGCAAGCGAATAAGCGGAAGACAATATAATCATGCAGGCAAGCCGGCCGGGGGCCGGAGCGTCTGACGGACTCCCGGACGGCTGCGCAGCGGAGGGAAACTATGTCCACACCGGAACGTTACGCCAGCTACAAGACGTACAAAAGACAACGTATTGTGGCAGGGTATCTTAGCGTGTCGCCGGCCATTCTCGGCGTGCTGCTGTTTACGCTGGCGCCTCTCATCTATTGCATCTACCTCAGTTTTACCAACTGGAACATTCTTACGCCCAAGCAATGGGTCGGATTTTCCAACTACACCACTATCCTCACCAACGATTATTTCTTCTACAAAGCCTTGCGCGTCACCGCCTTCTATTCCATCGGCAGCGTTATTGCCATCAGCATCACCAGCTTTTTTATCGCGTTATTGCTCAATCACGCCGGCAGAGGCAAAGCTTTTTTCCGCACGGCGTTTTATTTGCCCGCCATCGTGCCGGTGCTGGCCGGCTCTATTATCTGGGTCTGGATGTACAGCACGGATTTTGGCGTTATCAACTATCTGCTCAGCTTTATCGGGGTACCCAAGCAGCCATGGGTGGGTTCGCCGGATATGGTTATTCCTTCTCTGATCATTATGGCGGTCTGGAGCGCGGGCAATGTCATCGTCATTTTTATGGCGGGCATGCAGGATGTGCCAAGACCGCTCCTGGAGGCGGTGGAAATCGACGGCGGCGGCTGGTGGCGCAAAATGACTGCGGTTACGATCCCGCTGATGTCGCCCGTTATTTTCTACAATCTCATATTGGCCTTCATTAATTCGTTGACGGCTTTTTCCCAGACGTATATTTTGGGCCGCGAGGGCGGGGGGCCGGACAACTCGGCTTTGCTGTACGCCTTCTTCATCTACAGGGAAGCGTTCAGGCACCAGAACATGGGGTATGCGGCGGCGCTAGCCATGATTCTGTTCGTCATCGTGGCTGTGTTTACCTGGCTGCTGTTCAAAACCTCATCCTCCTGGGTGCACTACGAAGGAGGCAAGCGATAGATGAATTACCGGACCAGAGGAAAAATCATGAATTATGCGCTGCTTGCGCTGTTCTCCCTGCTTTTTCTGTTTCCGATCTATTGGATGTTTCGGGCATCCATGATGAACCTGGTGGAGGCGTATCAATATCCGCCACAGATGTATCCGCTCCGGCTCACTTTTGAAAATTATATCGAGGTGCTGAACCGGGTACATTTTTTTCGCTACATTGGCAATACGTTTGCCATTATCGTGCCGGTGCTGATCGGCGTGGCTTTAACGAGCAGCTTGGCCGCTTTCGGCTTTTCGCGCATTCAGTTTCCGCTGCGGGATTTCTGGTTCGCGATGGTCATCATGACCATTCTGCTGCCCAGCATCATTACGCTGGTGCCTCTGTTTATCGCCTGGACGGAGCTGGGGCTGACCAATTCGTATTTGCCGCTTATTATTCCGGCTTTTTTTGGCGGCGGTGCGTTTAATATCTTTTTGCTGAGGCAGTTTCTGCTGACGATTCCGAAGGAACTGGACGAATCCGCGGTGATGGACGGAGCGGGATTTTTCACTATCTATGCGCGCATTATTATGCCGCTTATCCGCCCTGCGCTGGTGGCCGTGCTGCTGTTTACGTTTGTGGGCGTCTGGAACGATTTTCTGGGGCAGCTCGTGTATTTGAACGATCAGGATAAATATACGGTGGCGCTGGGACTGTCTACGCTTCGAAGCAACCTCACCTCCCCGACCTATCTCATTATGGCGGGCGCCATGATTATGATTATTCCCGCAGTCATTGTGTTTTTGTTCGGGCAGAAATATTTTATTGAAGGCGTGGCGACTACAGGAATAAAAGGCTGAGTGACTGCTGCTTCCGAAAAAGCGGCTAAGGCTGGCAGAGGCTCAAGAGTTCAGCCTTTTCCCGAACTTAAAAGGATCACGGGTTCATTTTGAAGGGGGTGATGGCCGACCAAAATTGGTGGCAGGAGAGACAGAGACACAGAGACACAGCTTAGAGGGGGGAGCGATATTGAATGTGAGAGGGAGGAATGAATGTGAAAGAATGGGGACTTCTGAGTTCGGGCAAACTGCGGACGCTTCTGACCACGTCGTTTGCCGGGGCGCTGATCTTGTTCGGACTGCCGCTGGCAGCATCGGCATTAACCATCTCCAATAGCACGTTTGACGTCACGACCGGTAATCATGGTGAAATCAGCAGCCTGCGGATTATTGGCGACAGCTTCCCAACCAATTATGTCATGAACGGAACTAATGCGCCCAACCAGAACACGGCAGATCATCAATGGGTCGGTGAGCTGATGTTCACCTATCGGGTCAACAACGGAGCCTGGACGAAGGCCTATACCAGTAAGTCGGCAGATGTGCGGGTACAGAATCAAAGCGGCAGCACGATTAATCTGACGTATCAAAATTCAGCCAATGCGGAGGGCATTCGCAATTTCCGGCTTAATCAGTCGTATTCGCTTGTTGGCGATCACCTGCTGTGGTCGATGACGGTCACCAATACCGGTACGGGGACGCTGGAAATCGGCGATTGGGGTCTGCCGCTTCCGTTCAATGAGTTCTGGTCTGCAGGAGGCAACGAGCAGATCTACGAATCCAGAGTGGTGACGCATTCCAATGTCGCTAATAACAACTCCTACATTACCATTCAACGCCCAAGCGGCATTGGCAATACTCTGCTGATGGTGCCGGATGGCTCCACAGGCGCGGGCTTCGAGTATATGGACAACTGGCGCGTGGAGGAACATCCCGGCAGCAACTGGTCCGCAGACCAGGGCGGTTGGCCTGAAGGGCTGACGGTCTATTACATTCACTCCAATGTTATCAAAAGCACAAATCGCGGCTATTTGCCCAATACGAGCCTGACGCTGGCTCCGGGGGCAAGCAAAACGTATGCGTTCAAGTTTTTCAAGGCGGAAAACGAGCAGGCGGTCAAGGACAGACTGTACAGCGAAGGCATGATCGACTTTACGGTTGTTCCCGGCATGATCGTGCCCGTGGATCAAACGGCGAAGTTCAGCCTCCGCACGTCCAAAACGATCAGCTCCGTAACGGCTCAATATCCGGGGCAAACCACGATTACATCCTTGGGTACGGCGCCCGGAGGACACAAGCTGTATTCTCTGCAGATGAGCCGCATGGGCCAAAACGACATTACCGTCAACTACGGAAACGGCGAAAAAACCGTGCTGCAATTTTACGCCATAGAATCCATTGGAGCGGCGCTTCAGCGACATGCCACTTTTATGGTGGAGAAAACGCAATGGAATTTGCCCGGGGATATTCGGGACAAGGTGTTCGACGACTGGATGATGCAGACGAAGTCCCGCCGCAACGTGTTTAACGGCTATTGGGGCTGGGGCGATGACTGGGGCTTGACGCACGGCCAGTTCCTTGCGGAGAAAAACGTGCAAAAGCCGGTTATTTCAGAAATTACCGCCGTCGATCAATACCTGGAGACCGCAATATGGACCAATCTGATGAACGGCCATCATACCGATTATCTCATTCATGATTTCCTCATGCCGGAGCCTAACACGACTCCGACTTATCGCGGCTATGCGTATCCCCATGTCTACAACACGTATTTCAGCATGTACAAAATTGCCAAGCTTTACCCCGACCTCACTACCTATACGCATCCTCGAAATACGTACCTGCTGCGAGCATATAATATTTTCAAAGCCTTGTACGACGGTCCCGTTGCTTACAACTGGAATACGGGTCTGATGGGCGAGCTTACTACGCCCGACATCATCAAGGCTCTGCAGGACGAGGGCTTCACGGCGCAAGCGGGCGACATCATTGCCAAAATGACCACTAAATACAACAACTTCCGCACGACGACCTATCCTTACGGCTCGGAATACAACTATGACAACACCGGAGAAGAATCGGTCTACATGCTGGCAAAAATGAATAACAACACGACGATGCAGAACAAAATCAACACCAAAACCCGTGCGACGCGCGGCCAAATGCCGCTGTGGTATTTCTACTCTGTGCCGGTGACGATTACGGGCGAGCCATGGTGGAATTTCCAATATACCGTAGCCCTTCAAGGGTATGCAATGGATGATTGGGTCCGCAATCACTCCAGTAATCCAGAGGTGGAGCAACGGCTTACGTATGCATCAAAAATCGGCAACATCTCCGCGATCAATTCCGGCCAGATCAGCTCCGATCCCGATAATATCGGCGCGGTTTCCTGGACGTACCAGATGTCGAAGGGCAATCATGGCGCGCTTGGCCTGGGCGGCGGGCCTCTGTTCAACGGCTGGCGCGGAATGGCGGGCGAAGCCGACCTGGGACTATGGGGCGCGATCAAAATTCTAAGCGCCGACGTTGCAGTCGATCCACTTTTTGGCGTATACGGTTACGGAAGCGAAGTGACGGACAACGGCACCAGCTACACGGTCATTCCGAAGGACGGCGTTTTCCAAAAGCTGAATTTGATTACGGAAAAGCTGGGCATGGCGCTGGAGCGGGATACGTATACAACGGCAACGGTAGCCAAGGCGAAAAACGATGTCGCCTTTACGCTGGCTAACGCAACTCCGGGCAAAGCCCACGCCACAAAGGTAACCTTCACGGGTTTGGCGGCAGGCTCGTACAATGTATTGATTAATAATGCGGCAGCGGGCACGGTCAATGCCGTGGGCGGCCAGCCGGCCGTAGTTAATCTTAGCATCGGCACAGCCGCTGCCTATGACATCAAGCTGCAGGCCGGCCCTCCGGTGGCTGTTCCAGAAGTTATTGCCCTTTATGCAATGGATCAAACCAGCGGAACAACGGCAACCGATTCATCGGGAGGAAACCGCCACGCCTCCTTGTTTGGCGGCACCAGTTGGGTAGCGGGCCAAACCGGCAATGCGCTGGGTCTAAATGGAACTAACGCCTATGCTAATCTGCCAGCTGGCATTTTGAGCAGCGTGAACGATTTCACGGTGGCGACATGGGTGAAGATTAACACAAACGCCGACTGGGCGCGCATCTTTGATTTTGGCACGGGCACCAGCAATTACATGTTCCTGACGGCTGATGCCGGTGGAACGCCGGGCCTGCGCTTCGGCATTACGACAAGCGGAAACGGCAGCGAACAGCAGATCAGCACCAATACGCCTCTGGCTACGGGGTCATGGAAACATGTTGCCGTAACGAAAGCGGGCAATGTCGGCATCTTGTATGTGGATGGCGTGGAGGTGGCTCGCAACAATAGTCTTACGCTTAGCCCGTCCGGTCTTGGCAATACAACGCAAAACTATATTGGCCGCTCGCAATTCTCCGACCCTTACCTGAACGGAGCGATCGACGATTTCCGCATTTACAGCAGAGGCTTGAGCGCGGTCGAGGTACAAGGGTTAGCGGCGGGAAGCGGCGGCGGAGTGACGCCAACGTCGAACGTTGCGCCGCTTGCAACGGCGTCTACTTCGTATGTATCGTCGTGGGAAAGCCTGGCGGGTCTGAATGACGGCTATACGCCAACCAGCTCCAGCGACCGCGGGCATCCCGTTTACGGAAACTGGAACAATCCGGGTACGACCCAATGGGTGCAATACGACTGGAGCCAAAATTACACTATCAGCAGCGTCGATCTGTATTGGTTTGATGACGACGGAGGCATTGATCTTCCAGCTTCCTACGCCATTCAATATTGGAATGGCACGGCATGGATCAACGTAGCCAACCCCTCGGGACTTGGCTTGCTGGGCAACCAATACAACACGACAACGTTTGATCCCGTCAGCACTAATCGTGTGCGGGTCAACATTACGGCTAAAGCAACAACCTCCACCGGCATTCAGAGCTGGCGTGTAAATGGCTATTAACTGGCTAATACCGTCGGTATCAGACAGCATGTTTTATTCAAGATCCGATTCGGAATTGTGTTGGTCCAACGGCTAAGCCGGCCATGATGACCAGACCGATCAAATTGACCAAACTTCTCAGACCAGGCAAGCTTGTTAAGCCGATTAAACCTGTGGCAATCTTGGCAAAATAGGGAGTATAACTTGCTTTGTACAGCGTTTTCATGGTATAAACATAATAAATCTAAACGTTTAATAGTCAGGATGTGTTGACGTTGAGCAGAGTCGGAATCAAGGACATAGCGGAAAAAGCAAACGTATCCACTGCCACGGTCTCCTACGTTCTGAATGGGACACGAAATGTCAAACCGCGTACCCGCGAACGTGTGCTTAAGGTAATCGAGGAGTTGAACTACACTCCCAATGCCATTGCCAAAAGCTTAAAAAGCAACAGAACCAATACCATCGGGGTAATTGCGGAGGACGTAACGGTATTTAACGTGCCTGAAATCATCGACGGCATCAACCAATACGCAGACAAGCACGACATGCATATTCTTCTTACCAATTTGAGGCTGCATCGTCGGGTCGGCCATAATTACAGCGAGGTGGATAAATATCGCCGCCATGCGGAAAACGCCGTAGCGGATCTGTTGTCCAACCAGGTGGAAGGTATTATTTATATCGGGGTACATCCTCGGGATGTGACGGGTCTAATCAATGCCAAGGGCAAACCCATCGTATATACGTATTGCTATACCCAGGATGGAGTCTCCATTCAATACAATGACGAACAGGCCTCCTACGATGCAATGTCTTATTTGACAGAGAGGGGGCATCGGCGAATCGCCATTATTAGCGGTCCGATGGACTCTTTCCCATCAAGACAACGGTTTAATGGTTATTTCAAAGCAGTTACCAATTCCGAGCTGCCTTTTGATACGTCGTTGATTAAGGTGGGCGATTGGGGTTTGGAATCCGGGTACGCGATGACCCGGGAGCTGCTGGAGCTGGAAGTTCCACCCACTGCCATTTTGGTCATGAACGATATTATGGCGGTAGGCGCGCTGCGGGCGGCTCAACAGGCAGGCATCTCCATTCCCGGCGACCTGTCGCTCATCGGTTTCGACAACCGGGAGTTCAGCGAATATTTGACGCCGCGCATCACTACGATGGATTTGCCGCTTCGGCAGATGGGATACAGCTCTATGGAGACATTAACCGGCATGATAAAAGGCGAGCCGCCAGAAGGCAATTTCTCTCCTTTGTGTACGTTGATCGAGCGGGATTCCGTATCCTCGCCAATTGCGGGAGGCCAGTGACTGCGGGGGAAATCGGAATCAAAAGGGATGTAATGCGCGCGAACCAGAAACCAAGTAGCATGAAACATGAACCACGAAATTTAAACGGCCCCTCCGGCTTGTCCGTTAACGATGTTAGCGGCAGCCGGAGGGGCTTATTTTTGCTGAAATCAGTGGATTTATTTTGCCAGATACCGTTCTTTAATGATATTCAAATGATGAAGCTCATGGCCGGCAATTACATAAGCAATGGAACGTGCCGAAGCGGGATGATCGCTTACGACGCCCATTTGCAGCCAAGCTTCGGGAGCTAGCTTTTTGAGGAGGGCCAGCGACGAGCGGCGAATGGCTGCATGATCCTCTGCAATTTCAGCAACGGTGTAGGAGCCAAACGGATCATTTTGCATCAGCACATCCTGGTCGAAGCCAGGCTGTGGCGTCTTGTCGCCGCGACCGACGCGCAGGAGCCGGTTGCTCATAATTCTTTCGCTATCGTTAAGATGACCGATAACTTCTTTTACGCTCCATTTGCCGGTCTCGTATCTGTAATTGCCCTGCTCCTCGGTTAGAGATGCCAGCAACGCTTGAACATCTTTCCCCTGTTCCTCCAGATGCTCAATGACGTTTCCCTCCGGGACAAGTGTGACGTACTTTTCATAAAAGGAAGCGTATTCTTCTGCCGATGGTGTTCCGATCATTGCTAAAACCTCCAATTATTCTTTTCATTTAATTGTATCATGATCCCGTGACCAAGGTATAGGAACGCTAGGGCGCATCACCATTTCTCCAAGCCATATTCATTGAACCAGTACCAAATTTCATGCTCTGCTTCTGGAAATTGTTGAATCAGGTTGTGCTGCCCGCTAGGGTATTTAATAAACTTGACCGTCTTGTCCGCTTCTTCCATCTCGTTAACGAATAGTTGAACCATTTCCCACATAATGGAGTGATCGTAGTTCCCTTGCAGGAAAAGAACAGGAGCATTAATTTGTGGTATGACATTTAATAACGTGCCTTTGTTACGAAGAGCCTCATTCCGAAAGCTTTCGATGGTGTTTCGATAAATTGGCGCGGGTAACGTTTCATCTTCCGGATTTTCCTCCAGCCACCGCACGATCGTATCTGAACCAACATATGGCGCAACAGTAGCGATGGCTTTAACATCGTTTCGCTCGGAGGCTGTCCGTAATGCTATGCCACCGCCAAATGAATAACCGATCAGGTACAACTCATCCTGCTGCCATTTTTCGCCTACCATCGACTGTACGGCTTTAATTGCATTTTGCGCATCGAGAGTGCTCCCGACCAGTCCCTGCGGCTGACCATCGCTTTCCCCATATCCGCGATATTGCGGGTAGAGCGTAATCACTTTATGAGATTCTTTACTGATGTTTTCGACGTTATAGCCATCGAGGATATTTTCAGGGAGGTTGTTGATGACGGGTTCGGCCCCAAAAATCAGCCCCCCATGAAGCTTTACAATCATAGGATATTGGCCGGAGGACCATTTGGGCTCAGTCAGCAGCGCCTCAACTTTGACCCCGTCGCTATAATAAAAGATTTTGTGAATATTGATATTGGGATTTTGTCCGGGCACCTTTATCAGCTCGCTGGAAATGATTGTTCCATCAGGCGTAGTTGACTGGAGCTTTGAAAACAAAATGACCGCGCTGGCCGCCAATGCCGCTATCAGAACAATGAAGGAAATAAGCCATAACAAACGCCGCTTTGTCGAAAATGCTGGATTGATGTTGAGCATAAATCACCATCACCTCGTTTGGATTCTCTATAATTTCATTTAATAGGGATAATTTAGTATAATCATAACATATCACTTTATTGAGGGAAAATTATGCAGAAAATGAGGTGGAAAAATGGCCCCCCATAAAGCCATCATTAAAATCCTTAGTGTATTCTCTATCGTTCTTCTTGCCGCGGGCTTATACGGCTGGAATCAATACTCCGTCGTGAGCAAAAGCAAGGAATCCACGCAGAATGATTTGAGAGAGACATTATCGGGTGCCTATAGGTCTATGTTCGATAATATTGAGAGTTTAATCAAGCTGCACAATGAGGGGAAAGTAGCGGATGCTAGAGAGTGGACCAGACTACTTAGTCATGCGGAGGTAGCGGAAATTACGGCCAAAACCTTACGAAAAAGCTTTCAAAACAGAACTCCCGAAGCCGCTACGCTCGACTCGATCGCAAACACCTCTTATTATATCGGCTCCTTCCAATCTCAGCTGTTGGACTATTACAGGGATGATTATAAGGCGTTTGAGCTGAGGACTTGCAAAACCAGAACTTTTGTCAGCATTGATGACTTGAAGTTGGAGTTAGAACGTATTTCAAAGGTATGGGGTGAATTGCCGCAAAACGTGGGTGGACTGGAGAGTTATGAATATCTGATTGATCATTGGGACGCTGATAGGGCCCAAGAATTATATCTGTGCATATAGATGAATTGCGGTTTAACGTCAAAGTTGATGTGAACAGAAGTACTGCCCCTTAAACCGTCATCTTACGGCTCAAGGGGCAGCAGCTTAATCAAAGTGGAACCCATGTTACTGAGACTGGTCGCTAGATTCAAAAGGAGTTTTGGATAAAGGTGCCATCCAGATCAAAGCGATAAAGCATATTTTCTAAATTCCTCATTATCATCAGGCGTAGTGCAGAGGCATACCCAAGGCCTTTCGTTATGCGGAAAGTTGCTGCTGGATTGTCAACAGTAAATCAGACAACTTTTTTAAGGGCTTCTTGACGATACTGAACAGGTGTCAGGTATCCCAGCGTTCCATGAATCCGATGCTTATTAAACCAGTTCACGTAATCGAATAGTTCCAATTCAAGATGTTGCAGGCTGTTAAAGCTCATCTGGTTGATGAACTCGGTTTTCATGATCTTATAAGTGGCTTCTGCCACCGCATTGTCATAGGGACAGGCCTTCTTACTAAGAGAGCGTCCAATTTTAAAGGTC
>NZ_JBTOLL010000028.1:0-52533 GCF_054551715.1 Paenibacillus sp. CAU 1782
TGGTCATGGGTTATCCCTGCCTCATCACTATAGGTTTTCTCCCATCATAAAGGCTTACCTCTTCGTTGAGTAGTCTTGTTTTTCATTTATCCATAACTTGGAACTCTTGTGGGGCAAGCTTAGTCATTAATGTCCACTAGAGCAGAGCGGCCAGCATAATAGAGTAGAGCAGCCGGCAGAAAATGGCAAAACGGCCCCGAACAAATCCAGCCGCTCTGTGCTTACACCAACTTTTTGCGAATGTAGCCGGATAGAAGGTCGATCAGTGTAATCATCACGATGATGCCCAGCAAAATAATGCCGACGCGAGGCCAATTGCGGGCGCTGAGCGCAAAGATCAACGGCGTGCCTATGCCGCCGGCGCCGATAACGCCCAGAATCGTCGCGGAGCGCACATTGATTTCGAAGCGGTACAGCGTATAGGACAGAAATCCGGGCATGACCTGCGGAAGCACGGCAAACCACATCTGCTGCAGCCGGGTAGCCCCGCAGGCCAGCAGCGCTTCCGACGGGCCGGGATCGATATTCTCTACCTCGTCAGCGTACAGCTTGCCCAACATGCCGATGGAATGAAGTCCCAACGCAAGCACCCCTGCGAAAGACCCTGGTCCTACAGCTTTGATAAACATCAACGCCATAATGATTTCCGGAAACGTGCGAATAAAGCTGAGCATCATTCTGCCCGATCCCGTCAACCATCTGAAGCGGCTCATATTACGCGACGCCCAGAATGCAAACGGGATACAGAGCACAGCCGAAATGACCGTGCCAAGCACTGATATCGCAAGCGTGTCGAGCAAACCGCGCAGCAAATCCTCACCCTCGGGCAAATAAACGAAATTCCAATCCGGCGAAAAAATACCGGCAACGATCGCCTTCGTCACCTGGCCGGCGGTTTCTTTGAAGCCGCCCATAGGCACGCCGGAAAGCGCCCAGATGTAGACAAGGGCCAGCGCAACCACAATAATCAGGCGGAACGGGCTTTTGCGCGGTTTGGGCCGGACAACTCCGGCTTCTGGTTTCATCATAGCAATTTCTCCCGCAGCTTGGTGCTGGCGTAATCAATCAACAGCACGATTACAAGCGTCATCAAAATAATGGCACTGGTCTTGTCGTATTCCAGAAATCCCAGCGTAGCTTCATAATAAAGGCCGATGCCGCCCGCCCCGACAAGGCCCAGAATGGCGGCAGCGCGCACATTGATTTCAAAGGCGTACAAAACAAACGACGTGAACTGCGCCGCGAGCTGAGGCACCACGCCAAATACAATGAGTTGAATCCGGTTCATGCCGACCGCGGTCATCGCCTCAAGCGGCCCTCGATCAATCGTTTCCAATGCTTCATACGTTAACTTCGCGATCAGGCCAAGCGAAAACACCCCTAGCGCAAAAATACCGGGAACCGGCCCCAATCCAAAAATCGCAACAAACATCGCAGCCAGCAGCAAATCCGGCAGCGTGCGGATCAGATTCAACAGAAACCTGGCGGGATGGTACACCCAGACATTGGGCGTCAGATTGCCCGCGCAAAATATAGCGACCGGAATAGCGCCTATCGCGCCTATCGTTGTGCCCAACAGAGCCATTCGGATGGTTTCCAGCATACCCGGCAGGATGTTGTCCATATAGCTCCAGCGAGGAGGAAACATCTCCCGAAGCAGTTCCAACATATTGGGAATTCCCTCAAACAGCTCGCCAAAGCTGGCTTCCGTCTGCTTTGCGCTGGCAACGAGCAGCAGCAGAATGATCGCGGCGGTCAACACATGCTTGGTGCGTTCCGGCGGCTTGGGTCGGGTCGAGACGGCAGCGCTCTGCGGAGCGCCCATTTGCGTCTTCATGCCGTAATCCCCTCCTGCCCAGTCGGCCCGTTTCCTTTGCCCAGCAGCTCGTCCTCCTGAATCGGACGACCGTAAATAGCGGCAAACCGTTCATCCGTTGCTTCCGATACCGGCCCGTCAAATACAACCTCTCCCGCCCGCAATCCGATAATTCTCGTCGCATATTCACGCGCCAGGTCGATAAAATGCAAATTGACGATCGTTGTAATGCCCAACTCCTGATTAATGCGCTTCAAGTCGTCCATGACCTGTTTAGTCGTTAACGGATCCAGCGAAGCGACAGGTTCGTCGGCAAGAATGATTTTGGCCTCCTGAGCCAAAACGCGGGCAATCGCCACGCGCTGCTGCTGTCCCCCGGACAGTTGATCCGCGCGGATATAGGCTTTATCCACGATGCCGACACGCTCCAGCGCGCCGAAGGCCAACTCCACGTCAGCCGCCGGAAACCGCCCCAGAATCGTGCGCAGCGTCGAATGATAGCCAACGCGTCCGGCAAGCACATTGCGAAGCACGGTGGAACGTTTGACAAGATTAAAGCTTTGAAAAATCATGCCGATATCCCGCCGAATCATACGCAACGATTTCCCGTAGGACCCTGTTATGGATTTGCCGTTAATAACGATGTCGCCTTCGCTAATATCGTGGAGCCGGTTGATCGAACGCAGCAAAGTCGACTTCCCCGCTCCCGACAACCCTACAACGGCTATGAATTCCCCCTGCTCGATTGTCAGGTTAATATTGTTTAATCCTTTGGTTCCGTTGGGATATTCCTTGGATACCTGGCGCAGCTCAATCATCACAACATGCCTTCTTTCTTGGAAATAGTTCCTTCTTTCCATCCAACGCGCAAAAGGCCGGAACAGCGCAAGAAACGCTGATCCGGCCTGTTCGCTGCTTACTACTCTGTTTTTACTTTTTCGTTATACTGGCGGACAATTTCGAAATTGCTGTCTTTGGACTCAACATAACCCTCGTGGGTGTAGATTTCTTTGATGATGGCATGCCCTTCCTCATTTTTGCCGATGTCGATGAAGGCTTGTTTGATTTTGTCTACCCATTCCGCGCTCATATCGGAGCGTACGGCGATCGTGTCGTTTGGAATCGGCTCAGTGAAAGCCAAGACGCGGGTTTCTTCAAATACAGTCGAATAATCCTTTGTTACGATATTGCGGGCATCCTGAAAAATCGCAGCAGCGTCCACATCGCCGTTCAGAACAGCCAATACGCCTTGGTCATGTCCTTTAACGGTGATTGGTTGAACATCCTTCAGCGGATCGATGCCGTTATCCAGCAGCAGTCCGGCAGGCCATACATAACCAGCAGAGGACGTTACGTTTTGGTAAGCGATTTTGGCGCCTTTCAAATCAGCAACGGATTGAATCGGCGAATCCTTTTTCACGATAAACAATGCTTTGTAAAAGTCCACCAGATCTTCGGTAGGAGCGCCCGTCACATCGTCGACTCCGAAGCGCTGCGCCTGCAGAATTACTTCAGCCGCGCCCTTTTCTTTAGCAAGCACGTATGCGGTTGGCGGCAGGAAA
Organism: Paenibacillus sp. CAU 1782; assembly: GCF_054551715.1. Classification (NCBI taxonomy): domain Bacteria; kingdom Bacillati; phylum Bacillota; class Bacilli; order Caryophanales; family Paenibacillaceae; genus Paenibacillus; species Paenibacillus sp. CAU 1782. Next base: position 3,379 of record NZ_JBTOLL010000028.1, read on the forward strand.
CCTACATCCACCTTTTTGGAAGCCATAGCTTCAATAATCGTGTTGTAATCGGTCGAAACGCTAACTTTAACCGGGATGCCAAGTCTTTCGTTCAGCAGCTTTTCCAGCGGCTTCGCTTTAGCTTCCAGCGTTTCGGCATTTTGGGAAGGTACGAACTGCACGGTTAATTCAGTCGGAGCATAACCTTCGGGAGCAGCCTCCGATTGCGCAGGTGTCGATGTACCGGCACCGGGGCTGGGCGAACCCCCATTGGCGCCATTGCTTGAGGATTTGTTGCCGGCTCCGCAAGCCGAGAGCAGCAAAACCAGGAACAAAACAGAGATCAATAAAGCAGACTTCTTCAAGTGAACACCCTCCAAAACGATTCTTGTATTTTTGTGCACTTGTCCACTATAAGCAAGAAATATTTGGGAAACGTCAAATCCATTTCGTATATTTGTAAAATTTGAGGAAGGGCTGTAAAGAGCTGCGGCATCTGCTAGAATAGCCTCATTACTATCGCGCTCGGCCTAAAAAGCGAGCCATACAGGGAGTGAACGCTGTGCCAATTAACCCATCCAACACCATAACAGCCGTCTGCGACATCATGATGACCAGCGACATTCACGGAGCAATTCGCCCCGTCGATTACAATACAAACGCCCCCCGCCGTGAGGGCCTTGCCATGTTGGCATCGCTCGTTGCTTCCGAGCGGGAAAAGTCTCCCGAGCTCCTGCTTATCGACAACGGCGATCTTTTGCAAGGTTCCCCTCTGGCATCCTACGCGGCTGCCTTTACCGGACAAGAGGATATTCATCCCTTTATCAACGTCTTGAATGAACTTCGCTACGATGCGGCGGTCATCGGCAATCACGAATTCAACTACGGCCTGCCTTTGCTGCGCAAAGCCGTACAGGATTCTCGCTTTCCATGGCTGTCTGCCAACATCGTTGCTTTGGAGGGGCAAACGCCTGTTAGCGAGAATCCCCCTACAGCAGGGCTGGTCCCCGCTTTTGGACCGCCCTATATGATCAAGACGTTATCCTCCGGCGTTAAGGTAGCCCTGCTCGGCGTCACGACCCATTACATTCCAAACTGGGAGCAGCCCGCTCATATCCATGGGCTGGCGTTTCTGGATACGCTGGAAACGGTGCGCCGCTGGGTTTCCCACATTCACGAGCATGAGCAGCCGGATGTGCTGGCGGTCAGCTACCATGGCGGATTTGAGCGCGATCCCGAAAGCGGCGAGCCAACCGAACGATTGACAGGCGAAAACCAAGGTTATGCCATATGCATGGAAGTTGAAGGGATCGACGTGCTGTTGACCGGACATCAACACCGCCGCTTAACAGGCGAGATCAACGGAGTAACCATTGTCCAACCCGGCGTCTCGGGAGCGGCGTGCGGAAGGATTGCTATTGAACTGGAGAAGCGCGAAGGCGAAAGATGGCGCATTATGAAGAAGGAAGCCCGGCTTTTGGAAGCCGACTCTGAAGGGAATAGTCCGGATCGTGCCGTTATGGAGCTGACGGAGACGACTGAAGCAGCGGCTCAGGCCTGGCTGGACCAGCCCATCGGCGTTTTAGATGGTAATTTGTCGGTTGACGATCCTTTTTTGCTTCGCCTTAGGGAGCATCCCTTTATGTCGTTTGTCCATCAGGTGCAGATGGAGGCTACGGGAGCTGAATTATCAAGCGCGGCATTTCTGAGCGAACAAGGCGGCGGGTTTTCGGGAAGCATCACCGTCCGGGATATTTCATCCAACTTTATCTACCCCAACACGTTGACTGTGCTTAGGCTGAGCGGAAGGGATATCAAGGAGGCCTTGGAGCAAAGCGCTCGTTATTTTGCGATGAATGATACGGGGGAGATCGGGGTTAATCCGGACTATCTGCGGCCCAAGCCGCAGCATTACAATTACGATATGTGGGCCGGTATTCATTACGAATTGAACATAGCAAAACCTCCGGGCTCGCGGGTGGCAAAGCTGGAGCGCAGCGGGCAGCCGCTGGAGATGGACGGCGAATATTCCGTCGTCATGAATAACTACCGGGCTTCCGGCGGAGGGGATTATGCCATGTATGTCGGCAAGCCGGTTCTCTATGAAGGCGCGGACGATATGGCCGCTCTGGTTGAAAGATACATCCGCAATCACCAGCCGCTCTCCGTTCCGAAGACGGGGAATTGGAGAGTGACAGCCCCGCGGGATTGACCATATTCCGTAGTAGGGAAAACAAGTCGAATCCCGCTGCAAGCGTTAAAGCTTGTTACCGATGCAGCCGAAAAAAGGACAGCTGGCAGACGAATCCGAGAGGCAGAGCCGTTTGCTTTGCCTCAAATCAAACGTACGATCTGGATAACATTGTCGCCTTGCGTTACCTCAATTACATGATGCTTGTTATTGTAGGAGACGGCTCCTTGCCCCACCTCGATTACCGGATGTTCGCCCAGCCCGAAGAACACATCATCCGCCAGAGCTTCCATCACTTCGCTTCTTTCTTCCTCGCCCAGTGCATCCCATTCTTCCTTTTCCATTTCGAAAAATGTATAATTTTCACCAATTTTACCCACAGCAGCGGTCAATTCCGTTAAAATTTCGCTATATTCTCTGGCATGGCGCACTCCCATTTTGTTCACAACTCCTTAAATTTACGGAACGGATTCCGTTTACTCTAATCTCAGAATACCCTTTTGACGATATAAATAGAAGTGGACAAACGCAAATGCCTGTCGCTCTTCTTTGGCGGCGCAGAAAATGCAGAATACATACTGGACGGGGTGTAAGATGAAGAACTCAACAATTATTGGACTCGTGTTAGGGATTATCGGAATATTCGGCGGAATGGTGGTAAAAGGCGCAAGTCTGTCATCACTATTAAATCCCGCCGCTTACTTGATCATTATCTTGGGTACAGTAGCTGCTGTTATGATTGCTTTTCCAATGTCCGAGCTTAAAAAAGTCGGAGCATTGTTCAAAATCATTTTTAACGCACCTCAGCTGCCTGAACGCGAACAACTCATCGCACGTTTTATGGATTGGGCATCCATTACTCGCCGCGAAGGCTTGCTGGCTCTGGAAGCAAAGGTTGATGAAATCGAAGATGACTTTCTCCGCAACGGCATGCGCATGATTATTGACGGAAATGACCAGGATCTGGTGCGTGATGTATTGCTTGAAGATATTGCCGCTACAGAGGACCGCCATAAGGCCGGCGCCTTGATTTTTACGCAAGCCGGCACCTATGCCCCTACACTCGGGGTTCTCGGCGCGGTGGTTGGACTAATCGCTGCCTTGGCAGATATGAGCGATATGGAAAAACTGGCTCATGCTATCGCGGGTGCGTTTATTGCAACATTGCTGGGTATTTTTACAGGATATGTATTGTGGCATCCCTTTGCCAACAAACTCAAACGTATTTCCAAGCAGGAAATTCAGATCAAGCTTATGATGCTGGAAGGCCTTTTGTCGATTCAATCCGGCGTTTCCACCATTGCAATTAGCCAGAAGCTGTCTGTCTTCCTGACCCCTACGGAGCGGAAACAAATGAGGGATAAGGAGGAAGGGGCCGTTGAGCAAAAAGCACAAGCATGATGACCACGAAGAACATGTAGACGAATCCTGGCTTATTCCTTACGCGGACTTACTAACCCTGTTGCTTGCCCTTTTTATCGTGCTTTATGCCACAAACTCCGTCGATATCAAGAAGTTTGAGCAGATGTCGCAAGCTTTCAAAATCGCATTAAACGACGGTGGCGGCATTATGAATATGCCTTCCATCACCCAGGATGGCGATAGTGCCGACAAGAAGAAAAAAGAGGAAGAGGAAAACAAGGATAGCCAGAACCAGGAGCAAGAAGAGCAGCAAAACCAGGAGAACCAGAAAAATCAGGAAGATCAAATGTCCGAAAGCGAGCTTCAGGAGCTGATCAAGCGAGAGGAAGCGGAGTTTGAGGATTTAAAGAAAAAAATCGATGCGTATATTGAGAAAAACGGCTTGGTCAGCGATTTGGAAACTCATCTGAATTTATCGCAGCTGGTTATTACGATCAGCGACAATGCGCTGTTTGCTCCGGCACAGGCCAACTTAAAGCCTGAAGCAAGAGAACTGGCCGTTGCGATAGCCATGATGCTTGAGGAATATCCCGACTATGATGTTGTGGTTGCCGGACATACCGACGATACGCCAATCAACAACAGCCAGTTCCGTTCCAACTGGGATCTGAGCTCCATACGGGCCGTCCGATTCCTTGACGTTATGCTGGAGAACGAAAATATTGATCCAAAACGCGTCAGCGCGACCGGCTATGGCGAAAATCATCCTGTAGCGGAAAATGATACCGTCGAGAACAAGGCAAAAAACCGCCGCGTTGAGGTTTCCATTCTCCATACGTATATCGATACCCGAAATGTGCAAACCTTAAAAGCTTCGCAATAGGCTGCGCATAAACCGGAATTATTGAAAATAAGCGATAGAGCCGCCGGCAGCTTCTCCTGGAGAGAAATTGCCGGCGGCTCTTGTTTTCCTGCATACCCGTTATGTTTGTTAGCGACGGCAGTTTACAGCGCCCGTTAACCGTAATGGCCGGTTATCTCGGGTTGTAGTCGAGCATGTTGAACAGCTCCAAACGCTCGTCTTCCGTCAAATCCCGCCATTTTCCGCGCGGCAGGTCGCCAAGCATGATGTTCATGATGCGAATCCGCTTCAGCTGACGGACATGGTAGCCAAACGCCTCGCACATTCTGCGAATTTGGCGGTTTTTCCCTTCAGTCAACACAATACGGAACATTCGCTCCCCGATCCGCGTCACCTTGCAAGGAAGGGTCATGCTGCCCAGGATACGAACTCCGTTCCCCATGCCCCGCAGGAATGAATCCGTCACCGGCCTGTCCACCGTTACGATATATTCTTTTTCGTGTTTGCCTTCGGAGCGCAGGATCGGATTAACCACATCGCCGTCATTCGTCAGCAAAATAAGCCCTTCCGAATCCTTATCCAGCCTGCCAATCGGAAAAATACGCTCCTTGTGGCCGACAAAATCAACGATGTTTCCTTTAATATGGAGCTCGGTTGTGCTGGTTATGCCAACCGGCTTGTTAAGCGCGATATAAACCGTGCGCTTGCGCTCTCCGATGCGCCGGCCATTGACCCTCACATCATCGCCAGGTTCAGCCTGGCTGCCCAATTCGGCCACAATCCCGTTAATGGTCACTTTGCGGCTTTCAACCAGTTTGTCCGCTTCCCGTCTTGAGCAAAAGCCCGTTTCACTAATGAATTTATTAATTCTCACAGCTGCTTCACCCCGTTCATGCGTATCCTACACCAGGAACGGATTTTGTGCAACAATGATGTATATATGTTAAAAAAGAGCTTCAGCGGTGTGGGCCGGCGTGTGAGAAGTTCTTCCGATCGCAGTTGTTCCCAGATTTGCCTGAATAAATTGTTCAAATGGTGAAATCCGGGAACACAAGCGAACGCTTGAAACGTTCTAGAAGAACGTTGCTTCGTAAGCATATGCTTTTCTCCTGAACCCCTCACACTCTGGCCTAACGCTGCTTTTTTTAAAAATACATGTACTGCTGCCCAAAAAGGACGGCTCATGCCAAAACTACTTTTCCAGCAATGCAACTACTTCTCTACCCTGCCGCGGCATCCTTTAAGACGGGTAAGGTCACTTTGACGGAAGTGCCGATGTTGACCTGGCTTTGAATATCCATCGTGCCCTGGTGGCTGTTGATAATTCGTTGGCTGACCATAATGCCGAGGCCGGTCCCTGATTCCTTGGCCGTAAAAAAAGGATCGCCGATTTTGGATATCATGTCTTCCGGAATGCCGATTCCTTCATCGGTAATGCTGATGGCTACGCTGCCGCCTTTCCGTTGAACGGAAATATGGACAACTCCGCCGCCCGGCATCGCCTCGATCGCGTTTTTGAGCAAATTAATAAAGACCTGCTTGAGCTGATTTTCTTCGCAGGAGATAGCGCAATTCTCCTCCGTGAACACTTGGCGGAATACAATATTGTGCAGATGGGCCTCGCTGTCCAGAAAAACCAGTACATCCTGCAGCACATCCCTGACATCCTTCGCTACAAACTTTGTTGCTTGGGGCTTGGCCAAAATCAGAAACTCTCCCACGATCAAATTGATCCGATCAAGCTCCGACAGCATCAGCTTTACATGCGATTGATTGAGATTTCCGCTCTGCTGCTGCAATTGCAGGAACCCCCGCAGCGTTGTGAGCGGATTGCGGATTTCATGCGCTACGCCTGCGGCCAGCTGCCCAACCGTGGTCAGCTTCTCCGAACGGCGAAGCAGCTCTTCCATCCGGTTGCGCGATCGCATGTCCCGGCATATGCTTGCAAATCCCGTAATTCTGCCGTCGGTTTCCCGTATAGGAGACAACGTGACGCTGACGGGGATCATTTCTCCTCCCAGGGTCACGCGCATCGTTTCGTGGGCAGGCAGCTTTTTTCCTTTTTTCAGCTGCTCCAGCATATGGCGAATTTCCTTAATGTTCGACTCCGGTATGGTCGGGTGAACAGTGCCCAGCACAACCGATTCCTCGTAACCGAACAGCTGCTCAAACGCCCGGTTGACTTGAATCACCTTCCCGTCGACGTCCATCAGATGAATCGCATCGTTGGAGTTGTTAATAAAGGATTCCAGGTACTCCTTCATATTGCGATTTTCCTCAAAAGCACGCCGAAGCTTATTCATATAAATGCTCAAATTTTGAGACATGGCGTTTATTTTGAGCGCGAGCAGTCCGAATTCATCCTTTCCCCGAATCTGAATCGGCTTCTGGAAGCGTACGGACGATACTTCATTCACCTTCCATAAGATATCCTTTAGCGGACGCATCATGACGCCGACCAGCCAATACACCAGAACGATGGCGGCGACCATAAAAAAAGCGGAATACAGCAAGGTGTAATCACGCTTGACCGCTACGATGGATTCGATGATGGACTGTTCATACAAAATGATGATGTCGTACGGAGCTCCCTCTTCCGGCTCATAACGGGTCAGATAAAGCCGGATGTCCCCATCTGCCGCTTCCATTAAGTCAAAATCTTGACCTGCATCAGCTTGCGGAACCGCGCCATCGTTGATAGCATTTAGATAGCGGCTTTCGCTTCCGTACCGCAGTTGTCCCGTCTGCCGGTCGTATACCGAAACTCCAACAATGGCGGGGTGTAACTTCTGAAGAACGGCGATCATTTTTTCGGGATGGTCGGGGCCCTCGGGTTGGCCGGCTGCTCCCGGCTTTTCATACTCCGCAATATTTTCCGTTAACTGCACGGAGATGCTCTTCATGGATTCAAGCAGTATATTTCTAACTCCCTGAACCATGGAGTATTCACTTAGAAGGTGATAGAGCACCAGCACGGAAACCAGCATGAGGGTAATGACGATGGACAGTTTCGACTTTATCGACAATGAACGACACATCCTTTTGCGAAGATGAATCAATAGTTGCATATCTCAAATCCTATACACAGTCTATCAACATCATCAACAGAGGTTATGCACATCAGTGGACTTAATGTGGATAAACATGTGGATAAGTCAATAGTTATCCACAATTTTGTCCACTACCTGTTAACATCGGAACCTTTGTTCGTTGTACAAACCTTTGATTATGAAGTGAATGGAGCCTAGAAGTCATGAGAAGAGAACAAGAAGATCAGGATTGGATGCTGGAAGCAATAGCGGAAGCGCACAAGGCCGAAGCCATCGGTGAAGTGCCAATCGGAGCCGTCATCGTCCGTGACGGGCAAATTATCGGCAGAGGCCATAATCTGCGCGAGACGACCCACGATCCAACAGCCCATGCGGAAATGGTTGCCATCCGGCAAGCTTGCGAAGCCATCGGAGCCTGGCGTCTTCTGGATTGCACCCTGTATGTCACGCTGGAGCCTTGTCCCATGTGTGCGGGCGCCATCGTGCAATCGCGCGTCAAGCGGGTGGTGTACGGAACGACAGATCCCAAGGCCGGCTGCGCCGGGACGCTTATGAACCTGCTGCAAGAGCCCCGTTTCAACCACGAAACGGAGCTCACAAGCGACGTCCTGCAGTCTCAGTGCGCGATGCTGCTCACTCAATTTTTCCGACGGCTGAGGAATCGATAATCTATTCTATTGTTTACTCTCTGTTTTGCTTGGCAATTGGATTTCGCTGCGTTGGATATGCTGCAGGGCAACAATCAACTGGTCAGCCTCCTCACTGATAGCGAGCACGGCAGGGTCCGTCAAACTGCCTCTCGCCTCGGCGATTTCATGAAGCTTTAGCCTAAGCGATTGCAGCTGAGCAAGTAAGTAATTTTTATCCATGTTCGCTAAAAGGCACGCTCCTTATCTCGTCGTGGTGTGGAATAGTACCATTATACTCTTTGCGCCAAAAAGTTTTTGTAAAAATCTGTCGACAACCTCCACCAAATTTCAGGCAATTTTCGACAAATTAAGGATATTGTCGATTTTTCTAGGACTATTGTCCCGAATGACTCTTTGTCCTTCGCCAAGTGTGACGGCGCACAATTGTAATATAAGAAGCGATGAAGTAAAATGACTTCAAGACGCTGTACGGGGCGGAATCATCCCTACATGAAGCCTCCGGCCCGATACGGGCCTTGAAAAAAGACAGAACATATAGATGAAGGCTTCCGGCAACGGGCCTTCGATCTCATTAACTATAGAATAAACATGAAGGGGCTGATGGCATGCTGCTGAGTTCCTTATTAAAGGATCTTTCCTATACGCTGCTCGCGGGCAATGTCGACGTTCCGATTACCGGCATCGCGTTCGACTCCCGCGAAGTTGAGCCGGGGGGCTTGTTTATTGCCATTGCCGGCTTTACGGTTGACGGACATGATTATATCGCCAAAGCCATCGAGCTTGGAGCTGCGGCTATACTGGTTGAACGCGATGTAGCGGCAGAAGGTTCCGCTACCGTGTTGAAGGTCGGGGACACGCGCGTAGCGATGGCCCATCTCGCGGCTGCTTTCTACGGCAATCCAGCGGATCAGCTTCAGGTGATAGGCGTAACCGGCACAAACGGAAAAACGTCCTCCGCCTATTTTATTAAATCCATTCTGGAGGAGTCCGGGGAAACGGTTGGCGTCATCGGCACCATCGGAGCTTTGGCCGGAGGACGGGCGCTGGCGACTCGTTCCACCACGCCAACGACCCCGGAATCGCTGCATCTTCAGCATATGTTTTGTGATATGACGGAGTCGGGGGTTACCTCCTGCGTGATGGAAGTATCATCGCATGCTCTCAGCCTGCACCGCGCGGCGGCCACCAATTTCCGCATCGGCGTTTTTACCAACCTGACGCCCGACCATCTGGAGCTCCACCGGACGATGGAGGAATATTTCGAGGCCAAAGCCATGTTGTTCGACATGACCACCGAAGCCAACATCATCAACCTGGATGACGAATACGGCGTAAAGCTGGCGGACCGTCTGAAGGACAGGGAAACCAGACTTGTCACATACGGTATTGAGTCAACGGCGGATGTTTACGCCACGGATATCCGGCAGGAAGCCGACCATACGTTTTATATCGCCCATACGCCTGACGGGAGCATCGACATTCAGGTAAAGCTGCCAGGACTCATTTATGTCTACAACAGCCTTGCTGCTGTAGCCTGCGCTTATGCGGCAGGCATTCAGCCCCGTCATATCGCCGGGGGCATCCGTGCCGTCTCCAGCATTAAAGGAAGGCTTGAGGTCGTTTACCAGGATGATGACCGCAAGGTCGTTGTCGATTTTGCGCATACCGAGGACGGCCTGGAAAAAGCGCTGACGACCTTAAAGCCGTTTACGAAAGGCCGGCTGATTCTGGTATTCGGCGTTTACGCCGCTCCCGGAGAGCAAGGCAGTCCCAAACGGAGCGCGATGGGCAAGGTAGCGGCGCAATACGCCGACCTCAGCATCGTCACCTCCGATAATCCGAAAAATCAGGACCCCGACGCCATCATTGCGGAGGTATCTGCAGCCGTTGCCGCCGAAGGCGGGCAATATATCGGCATCGTGGACCGCAAGGAAGCCATTCGCCACGCGATCGACATCAGCCGCAAGGACGATGTCATTCTGATTGCCGGCAAAGGACACGAAACAACCCAGGTCATCGGGAAAACCGAAATTCCGTTTAATGAAGCGGAAATTGTGCAGGAGTGGATTAGCGGCAAGGCTTGATGCGCGCGGCTGCAGTGTTTTGGGCGGCGGCAATCGCCGCGTGGGCAGCACGGTGCTGCTCCCCGTGTTGACGGGAAGGCAGCATCGTCGCTTCCACCTGTGATTGACGAGAAGGCAGCGTCGCTGCTCACGACTGTTGTTGACGGGAATGCAACGTTATTGCTCCCACCTGCGGTGGCGCCCCAACACTGTGCTTGCGCTCGTGATATTGTCGGCATGGCGGCAATTCATGCGCCGCCTCTCCGGCTTTTAAATCTAAGCAAAGGAATGGCAACTTCATTATGTGTGGATTTACTGGATTTGCAGACAGCCGCCTTGAGGCGGACAAGCATGCCATCATTCAAGACATGATGGATACCATCGTGCATCGCGGCCCCGATAGCGGGGGCGTATATTCCGATGAATCGGTAACGCTAGGTTTTCGGCGTCTCCAGATCATCGACTTATCCCCGGAAGGCAGCCAGCCCATGTACAATGAGGACCAGAGCTGCATTCTTATTTTTAACGGAGAAATCTATAATTATCAAAGCTTGAGGCAAGATCTTCTGGACAAAGGCCATCAGTTCACCAGCCATACTGACAGCGAGGTTATCCTTCACGGCTACGAGGAATACGGCACGGATATTCTGAAGAAGCTGCGCGGCATGTTTGCCTTTGTCATCTGGGACCGCAACAACGGCACGTTGTTCCTGGCCCGCGACCACTTCGGCATCAAACCGCTGTATTACAGCCGGCATACGACGGACGGAAGCCTGCTGTTCGGCTCCGAAATCAAGTCGTTTCTGAAGCAGCCTGCTTTCGTCAAGGAATTGAACAAGGACGCGCTGAAGCCATACCTGACCTTTCAATATTCCGTGCTGGACGAAACGTTTTTTAAAGGCGTATACAAGCTGCGCCCGGGCCATTATATGCTTTATAAGGATGGACAGCTGGAAACGCGCCAATACTGGGACGTTACATTTGACGCCAAGGACGGAACTCTCAAGGATTACGTCGAAAAAATCAAAGCTACGATGACGGAATCCGTCGACTATCACCAAATCAGCGATGTTAAAGTCGGCTCTTTCTTATCGGGCGGCATTGATTCCAGCTATATTACGGCCCTGCTGAAGCCGAACAAAACCTTTTCGGTTGGTTTCAAGGACCATGAAGGCATGTTTAACGAAACCCATCTTGCCGAGGAACTGTCGGATATTCTCGGCATTGAAAATCACCGCAAGATGATCAGCGCCGAAGAATGCTTCGAGAAGCTGCCGACCATTCAATATCATATGGATGAGCCGCAGTCCAATCCCTCCTCCGTCCCGCTCTATTTTCTTGCGGAATTGGCGAGCAAGCATGTTACGGTCGTGCTCTCCGGCGAAGGAGCCGATGAAATATTCGGCGGATACGCTTGGTACGAATCTACTCCGGCAATGAAGAAATATTCCCGCCTGCCCTTCGGCCTGCGCCGAGCAGCTTCCGGATTTGCCAAAGGCCTGCCGCGCAACCGAATTACCGCGTTTGTGGTGAAAGGCGGCCAAACCGTCGAGGAGCGTTTTATCGGACAAGCCAAAGTATTCGAGGAAGCCGATGCGCTAAGCGTGCTCAAAAACGATTACAGGGGCGGTCCCTCCGTCACCAGCATTACAGAGAAGGTTTACGCCAACATCCAGGGCAAGGACGATGTGACAAAAATGCAATACCTGGACATGAAGCTGTGGCTGCCGGGCGATATTCTGCTCAAAGCGGACAAGATGAGCCTGGCTCATTCCCTGGAGCTTCGTGTTCCTTTTCTGGACAAAGTGGTAATGGGGCTTGCCGGACAATTGCCGACACCGCTCCGCATTCATCCCGAAAATACGAAATACGCGCTTCGCACCGCCGCCAAAGAGGTGCTGCCGGAGGAGTGGGCTAACCGCGAAAAGGTTGGTTTTCCCGTGCCGATTCGCCACTGGCTGCGTGAAGAAAAATATTATGGCATCGTCAAAGAGCTGTTTCAGTCCGAAACCGCCGGCATCTTCTTCCACCGGGAAAAGCTTGTGACGTATCTGGAAAAGCATTATTCCGGAGAAGCCAACTATGCAAGATATATATGGACGGTTTATGTGTTCCTGATCTGGTACAAGAGGTTTTTTGAATGAAGAAAAGCAGAGGAAGACAGCGTGGAAGAATCGTTCAGCTCATCATTGCGCTGATGTTGATCGTGCTGACAGGCATCATCGTCATGCGTTTTTCGGACCAGGGCGGAGAGCGGCAATCCTCTGCTTCCCTGGCCGTAAACAGCAGTTCAACAGCTAGCGCCACTCCGGCCCCCACGCCGACGCCAAAGCCAAAACAAGGCAGCATTATCATTACCGTTACGGAAGAAGAAACCGGTTTGCCGGTGGTTGGCGCCGAAATCAGCGTAAAAGGAACCGGTTCAGCCGAAGCTAATGCGGAAACGCTGGCAACCGGCTCAGACGGTACGGCAAAATCCGGCCTGCTGGATTACGGCACCTCCTATACGGTTAGTCTGACCGGCGCTTCGAGCGCCTACAGCATCGACCAATACGAAACAACCGTCAGTATTGGCGCTCCAACTCAAACAACTGCGATAAGCCTTGGCTTGATGGAGCATGTCAAAGAGGTTGCCCGCGCCGAAGACGGAACGGTTTCCGTATCCAAGTCTTATATGGAAATTCCGGTCATTATGCAAAAGCCGGAGCTGCCTAACGGCTGCGAAATCACCTCCCTGACCGCCGTTCTGAATTTTTACGGCTATACGGCGGACAAGCTGGATATGGCGGATAATTATTTGCCCAAGGAAGGTTGGGTGCGCAAGGACGGCAAGCTTTACGGCCCTGATCCCAACAAGGCTTATGCCGGCGATCCACGAATGCAGCCGGGCGGTTTCTTCAGCTTTGCGCCGCCTATCGTCGATGCGGCCGAAGCTTATATCGCCGATAACGGGGGCAGTCATACGGTAACCGACATTACGGGAAGCACCCGTGAAGAAATCGTGGAAAAGCTGATGCAGGGCATTCCAGTAGTAGCTTGGACCACGCTGGATCTGTCGGCTCCAAAAATCGGCTATTTCTGGTATTTCAACGATACCGGCGAGCTGTACAATGCGCCAATCAATCTGCACGTTGTTGTTCTTAACGGCTACGACGTCGATACCAATACTCTTCATGTAATGAACCCGCTCGAAGGACAGGTATCTTATTCGGCGGACACTTTCTTCAAGAGCTATGAATTAATGGGCAGCCACGCCCTGATTGTGGAACCGTAGGCCCAGCCCGGCCTCGGAGGGGCAACTATTTTATAACTGCAAAGTAGGTTGAATCATGAACCAGACAAGCCTGGGCGTTATCGGGGGCATGGGCCCCAAAGCTACGGCCGTTTTTTTCGATATGATGCTGGAGAATACGGTGGCGGATCGGGATCAGGATCACGTGGATATGGTCATTTTGAATCATGCCAGCTTGCCTGACCGTACCACTGTTATTCTTGAAGGCCGGGAGGAACAGTTTCTGGAGGCGGTCTCCAAAGACTTCAAACTGCTGGAGCGCGCGGGTGTGTCCCATATCGCCATTCCATGCAACACCTCCCACTATTTTTACCGGCAAATGCAGGAGATGACAACAATCCCGATCATTAATATGGTCGAGGAAACCGTCAAGCTGGTATATGAGCGTTACGGCGAAGGAAGCAAGGTAGGCATTTTGGCCACCAACGGTACGATCAAAAGCGGCATTTATAAGCAGGTATGCAATCAATACGGTCTTCAGCTCCATGTACCGGATGAACGGCAGCAGGCGCAAGCTATGAAGATCATCTATACCAATGTCAAAAGCAATATGGATTTCTCTCCAGAAGAGCTGGAAGAGCTGATTCAGGAGCTGATTGGCAACGAAGGCTGCTGCTGCGTCATTCTGGCTTGCACGGAGCTTTCCTGCATTACGCTGGGCTCCGTTGCATCGGAAGTCAGCGTCGATGCCATGCAAGTGCTGGTGGAAAAAGCAATTGCACTGTCGGGCAGGCAAACGGTGCATTCTCTTTCTGTTAGCAACGAGTTGGAATAAGGCTCCTGCCGGAATCGATCTAACCCCCTATCTTAGATGGGGGGTTTTTGGTGTGCGCCGACAACAATGGAACCTCGAAATGAACGACTCCCCTTTTAAAAAAGTAATAAATTCCGCTTATTGATGTGGCATTTACAATAGTGTGTGTCATACAGTATAATAAAACCAGGAGTTGATGGAATGGCTGAAGTAAATGAAACGGTTAACGGTTTGCTTAGCGAGCTGCGAAGAGGGACCATTGTCATCGGCGTACTCAGCCAGCTATTGGATGAACCGCAATATGGCTATTCGCTGGTCCCGGTTCTGAAGGAGAAAGGGCTGGCCGTTGACCCTGGAACGCTATATCCGCTGCTACGCAGGCTGGAGAGCCAGAAGCTGCTGGAGAGCATGTGGGACACCAATGAGTCGCGGCCGCGCAAATATTATGTGCTTAGCTCCTTCGGTAGAGACGTATACAGAGAGCTTTGCAAGGAATGGCGCAACCTTATGGGCAGTATGGAAGGAATTATAGGTGCGGGAGGAATGCGGGATGGAATTGATTGATCGGTATATTTTCAGCGTTACGCAGCAGCTGCCCGAAAAACAGCGAGCCGATATTAAGCGGGAGTTAAACAGCTTGATTGCGGATATGCTGGAAGAGAGATCGCAAGGAGCCGTTTCGAAGGGAGATGTCGAAAGCGTGCTTCTTGAACTGGGACACCCCGATGCGCTGGCGTCAAAATATCGTGGACAAAAGCGATACTTTATTGGTCCCGCCTTATTCGGACCGTATCTAGACACGCTTAAAGTCGTTTTTATCTCGCTTGCCATCGCCATGACCACCGTATTGTTTTTGGACGCGTTTGCTTCCCCAAGTGATCCGGTCGATAAAATCATTAACTATTTAGGCTCCCTGTACTCCGCCGGCTCTCAAGGCTTCTTGTGGGTGACGCTCATATTCGCCTGGCTGCAATACCGCCAAAGTAAAAATGCGATTGGCGACGGGGAGAACCACGCCGAATGGAAACCTTCCGCGCTCCCTCAAATCCCTCACGCAAAAGCGCAGATTAAAATGCGCGAGCCTATCATTAATATCTTTTTGACCATCCTTTTTATGTCTCTTTGCCTCTATGCGATTGATTGGATTGGCGTTTGGACCTATCAGGACGGGACTAGGTTTGCGATTCCGTTTTTTGAATCAGACGTGTTCCGTCACTATTGGCCGCTTGTCTGGATCATTGGGGCGCTGGGCATATTGAAGGAAACCTTGCGTATTATTGCCCGCAGAAGAAGCGTAAAGCTATTGGCGGCCCATGCCGTATTAGCGGCTGTGTCGACACTGCTGCTCGTTATGATTCTGGCGGATGCCGCCATCTGGAATTCAGGCTTCGTTGACCATCTGGTAAATGCCGGGGTATTGTTCACAGGAACCGAAAGCTACGATACGGTATCCTCCTTGTGGAAAGGCGTTTCGGAATGGGCCTTGTTTGCCATCGTCATCGTTGCTTTGATCGATATTGGCTCCGAAGCTTACAATACGTTCAGCACCAAAGATGCGGGCTAAGGCGCGAAAGGCATGAAAGGCGCGAGAGAGAAATCCCATAACGGGAAACATGAGGAATTGCGTGCCGTGTTGCAGGGTTGAAGGAGAGTAGATGTACCCTTCTGGCAGTAACTCTAGGCCGAGGGTTTCTGGGGGTGTGCAGCCGTGTTGCGCACTCTTCCGCTTTCCATGTAATCGGCTGCTGTCTTGCGCTGTATCTCACCTAACGGTCAGATCTGTCCATTACACTCGTTTTTTCGCCAAAATGGATTTGTAACGGACAAATCTGTCCATTAGAGCCAAAAAATTGACATTTTCCGCTTCATTTACGCTCTAATGGACAGATATGACCAGTAGAAATGGTCTGGTCGGTTCAAACGTCTTCTAAGGACCATTTTTGTCCGTTAGAAAATTCTTCGAGTCCGTAAGGCTAATCCTTCTTGTGCTTTTAACAGGTCTACGCAAGCAGGAAACCACAAACGCGGCCTTTACAAAAAAAGCTTCCAACCCGTGAACGGGAATGGAAGCTTTTTTGATATGAGGGTAGCCGCTTGTGATGGATAAGCGCATGTCCCGCGTGCAGCTTTTGATGCGATCAGTTAGCACGGGTCCCGCTTGCAGCCTTTGATGCGATCAGTTAGCACGGGTCCCGCTTGCAGCCTTTGATGCGATCAGTGAGCAAATCTCCCACGTGCAGCCCTTGATGGAATCAGTTGACACACATTCCGCTTGCAGCCCTTAATGCGATCGGTTAACACATGATGTATGGGCAGCCTCCGTTTTAACAAGCTAACCTTTATTGGCTCCGCCGAAGCTGAAGCCTTGAGACATAAAGCGTTGGCCGATGATGTAGAGGATAACAGCCGGCATGGTGTATAGAATAGAGAACGCGGCAAGCTTGCCATATTGAACGATGCCGTTTTGCCCGAAGTACTGATAAATGGTAACCGCCGCAGGCAGTTTCTCGGGACTTTGCAGCAAAATGAACGGCACCAGGAAGTTGCCCCAGCTTCCGGAGAACGCATAGATGCCAACCGTAAAGATGCCTGGCAGCAGCAACGGGGTGATGACGAGACGAAGCGTAGTCCAGATCGACGCACCGTCCACCCATGCCGCTTCCTCCAGCTCAACGGGAACGGAATCCATGAAGTTTTTCATCATCCAGATGGAATACGGCAAAGCGGAAGCCGTAAGGAACAAGATGGTGAAGAACAAATCGTCTTGAAGTTTTAAAGCGATAAAGAATTTATAAACAGGAACCATCACCGCCGTAATCGGCAAACCCGTAGCAAATAGAATGATGTACATAAACATCTTTTTGTAGCGCAGCTGATACCGGGACAGCGGATAGGAAGCCAGACCGGCTACGATAACAACCAGCAGCGCTTGTCCCAGGGCCAGAATCAGGCCGTTGGCGAAGGAGCGCTGGTTATCAGCGCTGGTAATGGTAGCTGCATAATTGTCAAGCGTGGCCTGCTCCGGCAGCTTCAGTTGCAAAGTGGCGTTCGCATCGAACGAAGCCAGCGCCAACCATAGCAGCGGCAGCAGGAACAATACGCCAATGATGCTTAAAACGATATAGGGTAACGCCCGGTTCGCCATGTAGCGGTTGAACAAGGGGCGCTTGCGTTTGACGCTGCTCATAGTTGCATCCTCCTTAATTTTCGCGAATTGCCTTGGTGTTCTATGCGGAAGCTACAGCTTCACTTTGAGTAGCTTCATGTACAGCAGGCTGGCAACAATGCCGATCAGGAGCAGGACAAGCGAAATCGCCGTTCCATAGCCAAGCTGATAGTTCACGAAGGCCTGATGGTACATGTACAGCGGCAAGGTTTCCGTAGCATTACTTGGGCCGCCGCCCGTCAGCGCAAAAATCAGGGTGAACGAACCAAGCGTCTGAAGCGTGATCAGAACCATGTTAGTCACGACCGAGCTCATAATCATCGGAATCGTGATGCGAACAAGCCGCTGCCAAGGAGAAGCGCCGTCGATCATAGCGGCTTCCTCTACTTCTTTTGGAACATCGCTAAGCGCCGTCTGGAACACCATCATGGAAAACGCAGTCCCCCGCCAGATATTGGCGATAATAACGGCTACCATCGGAAAGGTATATAACCAAGTTATCGGTTCAAAGCCAATGCTTTCGATGATGGCATTGACCGTGCCGGTATCATTCAGAAATGCAAACCACACAAAAGCGGTAACGACTTCAGGCGCAACCCAGCCCGAAATAACGATGGAGCCGATGACGCTGCGGAAGGTTTGATTACGGCCGTTCATCAGAAACGCGATGATAAAGCCCAGCACCTGCTGGCCAACAACGGCTGAGAAGATCAGAAATACGATTGTATTCCACACGGAAATGCGGAACGTTTCATCCTGGAACATGTACGTAAAGTTTTGAAAGCCTATAAACTTGGTATTGGCGGCCGCAGCCCCCGTTAAAGCCATGTTAGTAAATGCTAAATAAAAGGTTAAGGCTGCTGGTACAAAGAAAAAGAGCAAAAGTAAAACCCAAGTAGGCGATAAAAAGAGAGCCGCCCTCCACTGCTCGCTGCGATTCCCATTCCGCTTCCGGTTGGAAGATCGGTTGTTGGTGTCTCCCATCTGGCACCCTCCTGATGTGAATTAAACAGGCAAGCCGATTGCTGCGAGCAACAATCGGCTTCCCGATTTCGTTACTGAACGGGACCGCCTTACCTGCAATATGGCAACGACCCCGATAAAGGCTTTATTACTTCGCCGTTACTTTATCAGCACCGACTTTTCTTTCCACGCTCTTCGCATAATCCTTCATGGCTGCTTCAGGCGCAAGCGAAGCGCTCGCTACTTTTTCAACCATTTCCTGTACTGCCGTGGAAACTGCAGGGTAATCGGAGTTCGTCGGACGAACATGCGTATACGTGATAAATTCAGCTGCTACACCATACAGCGTGCCCGGTTGGCCCGTGTACTCTTCGTCTGCCGCAACGTCTGTACGAGGAGTCAAAGCGCCGTCCAGCATTGCGAATTCTTTGTTGTGCTCTTTGCTGGTTGCCAGTTGAATAAACTTAAAGCCCAGTTCTTTTTCGTCGGCTTTGGCGCCAACGCTCAGTGTCCAGCCGCCGGACATCGACGTAAAGCCTTGGCCTTGTCCGTTTTGCGTCGGCATCTTAGCGAAGCCGTATACGTCCAGCGCTTCCGGCCATGGCTTGCCGCCTGTAGGAGACCAGTTGCCTGTCAGCCAGTTGCCGTTCAATGCGATAGCAACTTTGTTATTCGGCATCAGGTCGGTTTCAAGAATTTGTCCAGCCTGTGCAGTCATCACTTGCGAAAGCTTAGGACCCATGCCCTCAGAGTAGATCGTGTTGATAAATTCCAGGGAGCTCAGAAGGCCCGGGCTTTCAGTAACCCATTTGCCGTCTTCAAACATTGTGTCGTCCGTGCCATACAGCAGCATTTGCAGAGTTTGCATCGTTGTAGCCTCTTGACCCGCTTTGCTGGAGTTCATCCAGAACGGAATAACGTCAGGAAGCTGGGCTTTAATCGTACGGGATGCTGTCAGGATATCATCCCATGTTTTTGGCTCCCATGGTACAGGAAGACCGGCTTGCTCGAACAACACCTTGTTGTAGTAAAGTCCGCGAACGTCAGTGGAAAATGGTACGCCGTAGATTTTGCCGTCCGTTCCCGTTACGGCTGCTTTAATGCCTTCGTTGAAATTGCTCCAGTCATCCCAAGTATCAACAGCCAGCGGCTCCAGATAACCGGCTTCGCTGTCCGCATTGATCATGAAGGAATCCTCAGCCAATACTTCCGGCGCTGTTTTTTCGTCCATCATCAGAAGCGGAATTTTTGTAGCATATTGCGAGCCCTCGATCGGGTTCAATTCAACCTTTACGCCGGGATTGGCTTTTTCAAACTCTTCTTTAACGCCAGTCAGCCATTTGCCCCAGTTGTCCGTTTCATTCCATTTGCCGTAAGCGACTGTAATTGTTTTTGTAGCGCCCGCGGATGAACCGTTGCCGTTCTCGCCGGAAGTGCCGGTGTTGGAGCCGCCAGTGTTGTTAGAGCAAGCTGCCGCAAATAATGTTACAGCCGCCAATGTTCCCGCCAAAACTGTTTTTCTGATTGTCATCCTAAAGTCTCCCCTTTTGACTGTCTTGTGATTTTGACTTGACGGTGTTCCTATCTTAACGAGTGTTCATACTCGATGGAACCGAATATCCAAGGTAAGTCAGGATCAATTCGCTGAACAGAGAGTTGGCCCAAGAAAACCATTCGCGGGTATATTCCGCAGGATTGTCCTTATGGAAGCCCTCGTGAAGGAAGTCGGTGCCGGCATCAGTGCTTTCCAGCACATTCAGCAGTTGTTCGATCTCTTCCTTATTCTGAGAAGTCAGCGCTTGCATGGCGAGCGAAATATGCCAGATGTAACCTTCAGGCGTATGCGGACTGCCGATTCCTTTAGCAGCCGTGCCGCTGTAGTAATAAGGATTTTCTTCGCTCAAAACAAATTTTCGCGTATTGAGGTATACCGGATCGTTGATATCGCAGCATCCCAGGTAAGGCAGGGACAAAAGGCTAGGCACGTTGGCGTCGTCCATCAAGTTATAGCCGCCCAGACCGTCCGTCTCGTATGCATACATCGTGCCGTGTGTCGGATGCTCAACCGTGGCATGTTTGACCGTGCCGGCTTGAATTTCGGAACGAAGCGCCGCAGCTTGCTTGGCCAGCTCTTCATCCTTCAGAATTTCGACAGCGATGGTCGCCATGTAGTCCAGAATAACAATTGCAAACAGATTGGATGGAATCAGGTAACCGTACTCACAAGCGTCGTCGCTTGGGCGGAAGCCGGACCAAGTCATGCCCGTTGGCGCGCTTGGCGTTCCTTTGCCCTCATTAGGCAAAGTATCCGATGCCGGGCAATCAAACCGCTGGAAGCGATAAGCCGATTGCTCATCGTGATTCTGCTCCGTTCTCCATAGCTTCAGGATACTGTAGCAGGCTTCGCGGAAATTATTATCCAGGTGGCTGGTTTTGCCTGTTGTATTCCAGAGCAGATACGCTAGCTGGATAGGATAACACAGAGAGTCGATTTCGTACTTGCGTTCCCAAATCCATGGGGTCATTACTGTATCGTCGTTTTGATGGCCTCTGCCGTCTGCGGTTTCATTAAATGCATTGGCATAAGGATCATGCAAAATATATTGAATCTGCTTTCTGACAACGCCTTCAATCATAGCCGCTAGCTCTTGATCTTCTTTGGCCAGAATCAGATAAGGCCGAACTTGAGCTGCAGAATCCCGAAGCCACATAGCCGGAATATCGCCGGTAATGACGAATACGGAGCCGTCCGATTGCGGCTTAAGCGTCGTAATCAACGTGTTTGCATAACAATTGCCGAACATGCGGGCCAGCTTTGGCCGGTCCTTCAGTTTTTCCTCTACTTCCCGAATCAAGCCTTGCACCGATCCAGGCAGCGCTCCTATTTCTCTAGACATGCAACACATCCCTTTCAATTAACCGCTTTCATGGTGTTGATTAGAATATTAATATACCTTATCCAATAAGTCAATATGTTATGTTATATTATTTTAGCAAATGACTTATACCCTATTATGCGCAAAAAATCCCCCTTCCATGTGAGGAAGAGGGATTTTTATTTTAGAGCTGAGGTGGCTGTTAATGGTGTTCTTACATGCCGATAGAATCTCGGCGATTAGGCCTGCTGCGGCGCCGGACCCGTCGATTTGCCGGGAACCAGCTCTACATCCAGCGAAATTTTGCTTGGAAGCGGATTGCCTTCAATCAGCTTCAACACATTGTGAACCGCCAGCTGTCCGATTTCCTTCTGGTTTTGCCGCAGGTGGGTAAAGGAATACAGCGCCGATGTGCTTGGCGGGCTGTCAAAGCAAATAATGGAGATTTGGCTTGGGATATGCATGCCTAGTCCCTCCACCGCTTCCTTGGCGATCAGAGCCAGCTCGTATTCCATGGCGAACAACGCCGTAATGCGCGGGTGCTCCAGCAGCATGCTTTGAATCATTTTGACATTTTTCTGGATTTGATCATCTGCCGAACCGGTTCCGGTCCAATTCATATCCGTCAGCCAAGAGGATCTATCCAGCAAAATACCGCCTTCGGCATGCGCCTGCACGAAACCTTCGATACGTTCCTCAATCGCCACATTATCTGTTACGCGGGAAGCCAGCAGGCCGATATGGCGGTGCCCCCCCTGAAACAGATGCTGTACGCCCATGCGGGTCGCCGCTACGTTATCCGAACTGATTGCCGTTGTATCCGTCCATTTCAAATAACGGTCCACCAGCACATGCGGGAACTTGTCGATTACGAGCTTGAGTATTTCCGTGCTGAAATTCTGTCCGCGCGTCGGATAAATAATAAGCCCGTCCACGCCGTATTCCCGCAGCATCATAATGGCTTGCTCTTCAACATCCGGCTGACAGAATGAAATGCGCAGCAGCAAATAAACGCCCAGCTCTTGGGCCGTACGCTCCATCTCCGCCAACATTTCCTTGCCGTAGCTGTCGCTAAAATCCTCCATAATCAGCCCCAGCACGAGCTGCTTGCTTCGCGCAGGCTCCTCGGCCGAAGGTTCTCTCACTTGCGGCTGCTGCGGTTCCGGCTCCGCCGTTTCCCCGGAATTATGCTGGATGACAAAGGAGCCGCGGCCTGGCTGTCTCATAATATAACCGTCCTGCACAAGCATATCGAGAGCTTTCTTGGAGGTGATTCGGCTGACCGAAAACTCCTCCATCAGCTCTTTCTCCGAAGGGATGCGGTCGCCGACCGCGTATTCCCCTGCCCGAATTCTGTCGCGCAGCATCAGATACATTTGCTCATACCGCGGCTTTAAAGATTTTATGCCTTCCATACAACTCACCTTCAGCATCTATTTGTCATATTTTCATAATTACATTGCTTCATTAATAGCTAGATTAGTCATTACAACTTAGTATACTATGTTATATCATTTATGGGAAGGTTGAAATCGCTTTATTTTCAATCGGATGGAAAAACAGCACCGCCTGCGGCATTAAACCGGGCAGTGCTGCTTTTGCGCTTGCTCTTCACTTGCGTTTGATTTCGCCTTACTTTTGCTTTTGCTTTACTTTTGTGTTTATTCAGTCTGGCGACATGCCGCCCTTCATTTTTTTAATGCCGTCCTTCCAAATGGGCAATCATCCGGTACAATACTTGAATGCTCTCCGCTCGCGTCAGACTTTCCTGAGGAGCATAGCGGTTGCCTCCGCGCCCTTCGATCCAGCCTACGGCATGCAGGCGACGAACTGCCTCTTCGGCCCACGGGCTAATAGAGGAGTTGTCTTTAAAAGCCGTCTTTTCTGTCTCCGGCAAGCGGTCTTCATCCGATGCAAGCCCGTAGGCCCGCAGCATCATCACGGCCATCTGCTCCCTTGAGATTGGAGCATCCGGCCTGAAAAGTCCATCCCCGTAGCCCTGAATGATACCGGCTTGATGGGCAACTGCCACTTCCTTTGCATACCAGGATACGGGGGACACATCACGGAATGTGGACTGAACATTCATATCGAGACGCAACGAGCGGACCAGCAGCGCGGCGAACTCCGCACGAGTCACTTCCCGATCAGGGGCAAACCGGTTGCCGCCCGTGCCCGATGCAATTCCTTTGGCCGAAAGCGCCCTTATGGCAGGGTAACCCCAGAACGTAGGCGCTACATCCTCAAAGGAACGTTGGATCTGAAGGATGCCATAATCGCTGAAATGCCTAATGTCCGCCGTAAGCCATCCGTCCGATAATACGCCGCCGGCGTAGACGATCTCTCCATTTTCGGCGAAATGGAACAGTCCGGAAATGTCGCCCTCCGCGGAATCCGGCAGACGCAGGCTGAGCGCAATCGGAACGTCGAAGCGGTCAAGCTTGGTCACGGCTACTCCATTTTGGGCTAGCGCAAGCTCCAGGCGATAGACATCTCCCGCTGTCACGACCACGGTTTGGCCCGCTCCAACGGCCCGTTGAGCCAATTCCTCCGCCTCCGAGGCTTCAAGCTTCTGCAGAATTAGCCGAATCGTCGCCCCGCCTTCCAAATTACCTGACGAAACCCGCTCCAGCAGCTGAAGGAATACCCGGCCCGGCATCTTCAATGAAAGGCCAGCCCCGGTCACCAGCACGTCGTTCTCCTCCGAATATTGTCCCGGATCAGACGGCAATAAAATCTCTTTGGTTTCCGGCTTCAAATGGATAACCGCTACGCCTTGCGCATCATAGGACAAGGTATCCACCTTCAGAATTTCGTTATCGGCTTCTCCGACAATCGGGCCTATCCATCCGCTTCCCGGAGTTCCGCCGGTATTCCATAATTTAAGACCTTGTATTGCTCCATTGATGTCGTCCAAAGCGGATTCCAGGGCGGCCGGGGTTGCCAGCGTCTCCAGATTGCTCTGAATTCTGCTAATAGCAGCAAGCAAGGCTTCATAGGAGTCCGCCGTATAGCGGTTGTCCGCATTGGCAATTGCCTTGGCTTCTTGCAACATCTGTAACAGAATATCCAGCTCAACCGCAGCTCGATCTCCCGTCGAAATCATCGGCTTTGGAGCCGGGTCCATGCCTTCGCCCAGGAAAAAGCCGGTGTGAGGCGGCTGGTTGTAGGCGACATTTTGCCAAGCTACCCCAAGGCGATAGACCGGATCATGCATCAATGTATAGATGCGATGCTCCGTTACGTCAACGGTCGTATGAATCTGCAGCTCGGTGCTGTCGCTTGAAGCCCAGATCACCTCTTCCCGCCAATCGCCGAACAGGTCCGCCTGAAGTACGGGATTGCCTTTTGTATGGTTGCTGGTGCGCGTTCCCTCCGGTCTATAGATTTCCTCCAGCGTGGAGGTCTCCCAGTTCCATTTTTCGATTTTTCCATAGCCGTGAGGATCTGCGTCGGGATCAAAATCGTGATCCAATAGCTCCCGCAGCAAATCGCCGTCCCACCATACGGCGTGGTTGATGGATTTAGGCGAGTTTTCGGAGATGACTTCTCCTTCGACCGAATACAAATTGCTGCGGCCCGTGACTCCATTCCAACTGTTCGACGCCCATATTTCCGCCCCCTCATAACGCGGGTCAATGTCCGCCGCAAGCCCACGGCCTACGTCGCTGCCCGTCCGTACGCCCCACAGAATTTCGCCCGTTTCCGCATCGCGAAGACTGAAGCCATACGGAGAGGAGGAGGATTCATGAGGCTGGTATACCTCAAGCCCTTGCCGGTTCGGATTCAGGTTCGATACATGAATGGCATCGCCGTGTCCCCAGCCGGTTGTGTACAGGCCGGTTCCGTCATGATCAATGACGCTGGCGCCGTAGATGATTTCGTCAAACCCGTCGCCATCCACATCCGCAACGGACAAATTATGATTGCCTTGTCCGGCATATGAGCCGTTGCCGGAATCGTTGCTGTCGAATACCCACTGCTGCTTCAGCTCCCCGTCCGTAAACGCATAAGCGGCAAGCACCGTGCGGGTGTAGTAGCCGCGCGCCATGACCAGACTTGGCTTTTGGCCATCCAGATAAGCGACAGCGGCAAGAAAACGATCCACCCGATTGCCGTATCCGTCGCCCCAACTGCTGACGTTGCCCCTCGGCGGATGATAATCCACAGTATGCAGGGCTTTGCCTGTAGCGCCTTCAAAAACCGTCAAATACTCCGGCCCATCCAGAATATAGCCTGCCGAATTGCGCCAATCCGCGTCGGCATCCCCGATGACCGTTCCTTCTCCGTCTATCGTGCCGTCCGCTGTTTTGAAGGCAATTTCGGCTTTGCCGTCGCCGTCAAGATCATAGACCATCAGCTGAGTGTAATGCGCGCCCGCCCGAATATTCCGTCCGGCGTCTATGCGCCATAACCGTGTGCCGTCCAGCTTGTAGGCATCAACAAACACATTGCCCGTATAGCCCGACCGCGAGTTATCCTGGGCATTCGAAGGCTCCCATTTCAAAATAATTTCGTACACGCCATCCCCGTCCACGTCCCCGACGCTGGCTTCATTGGCCACGTACGTATAGGCATTGCCGTCCGGCGTCACGCCGTCTGCCGGTTTGTCCAGCGGAATGCTCCAATACTGCTTGCTCCATACGGGCACCTTGCCGGTCGACAAAGCGCCGCTGCCGCCAATGACCTTCACCTCGTACTCCGATTCCGCCGTCCCTTCAAGGTCCAGGTAGTTGGTGCTGGATACAATGGGTTCGTTGTTCACTTTAACCCCGTTGCGGTAAACGTTGAACCGGACGCTTTCGGGATCGGTGCCCAGCATTCTCCAGCCGACATAGACGCCGTTCTCCGTTTCAATCGCAACAACCGACCGGTCCAGCTTCTCCATTTGCCGGATCAGCGGCTGTACAGCAGGGGAATGCAGCGGCTCGCCGAGCGCGGAAATGCCTCCTTCACCTACAGCTCCGACCCGATAGTAATAGTCGCTGTGTAGCGATACGCTTTCATCGAGATATGACGCCGTTTCCGACGAGCCAATCCGGACATACGGTCCGTCCTCATGTCTGGAGCGGTAGACGTAATAGGCAAGCGCTCCCTCCGACTCCCCCCATGCCAGCTTTACGGCATTGTCTTCCGTCCCTGCAATAGACAATCCGACAGGAACGGCCTGAGCCGACAACTCGCCATTCCACAAATCGGCTTTAACTTCGTTGCTGGGAGAGGATTCGATACCCTCGACGGTTACCAGCGTGACATGATACACATATGAAAGTCCCAATTCGGCCGTCTCATCGCGGTAAGCCGGCTCGTTCGTGCTGCCGATCAAAACAAATCCGGCTTCGCCATCGATTTGGCGATATACATGATAGCTGGCCGCCGCGCCGGACCTTGTCCATTTCAAGCCGACTGCGGCATCCGGCGTCAAAACAATTTCTTCCGTTGTTAAGCTGTCAATCGACGACATCGATATGATTTCCAGCGCATTGATTCGTCCGTTGTCCCGAATGTCAATGTTCAGCTGGCCGTCGCTCACGGTCGTCATTACCGTCAGCTCCGCAAATTGACCGGCAGGCGAGGTGATGCTTCCCGCATCCACGCCCTCCACCGTAAAGCCCGAACGGTTAAAAGCAATTTGATCGCCCGCGATGATGCGCAGGAAATAGTCGCCGTCCGGCACATCCACCATAAAAGAATATCCGCTGCCTATAACAAAATCCCTTCGCAAATCATCCGGAGTCCCTCGGTCGCGCTGATCTACGGCTTTGCTCAAGCCGTAACCCACGCTTTCGTCATATACCGAGTTATTGGCTATACGAATATATCCTTGGGCAACGGGACTTGTGGCTGAGCCAAAATCAAAACGCCAGCTTGGCGGCGGATCGGGCTCATTCGGCTGCTCATCGCCCACATAAGGCAGCGGCCCCGCATTCGGCACAGTCACCTTGCTCCAATCGATATCCGACGCAAAATAAAAGCTGGGATATGCCGGCTGATTGTACGTCGTATTTTGCCAGGCAATGCCCGTCCGGTATTGAATATCGTGCATTAGCGTATGCAGCTTGCGATCCGTCACTTCGGTGCTCAAATAGATACGGATGGCGGAGCTGTCCGCCGTACGAACCAGCAGCTCCTCTCTCCAATCGCCGAAAATATCAGCGACAAGCGATGGATTGCCTTTCGTGTAATTGTTTGTGCGGGTTCCCGTTGCGGTCAGAAGCCGTCCGCGCTCCCAATCGTCGATGGTTGGCGTATCCTCGCGCGAGCCGTTTACAATGGCCGTGCTCATATCCGCAGACCATTTGATGTTCATGTTGGTGCCCGGCATGCTGGTTCCCAGCTGATCTCCGCCGGCGCTCCATAAGCCGACCGCCCATGTCTCCAGGCCGCGCTGGCCGCGCGCGATATCGCCAATCATACCGCGCCCCGTATCCCTGCCGGTGTAGCCGCCATAGATGACCTCGCCTGTGGCTGCATCCCTTAAGGCATAACCATATGGGGCCCACGGGCCGCCTTCAAACACGCTGAATATTTCCAGGCCGGGCCGGTCGGGATCAATATCCGCGACATGCATGGCGTCTCCATGCCCCAAGCGCACATATGCTCCGGGATCGGCGCTGCCCTCCGGCAGCGTGGCGAAGGAACTATACCGCAGGCTGCCGTCATGATCGATCGTGGCCGCGCCGTAAATGATCTCCTGCTTGCCGTCCCCATCCACATCGGCCGTGCTGAGAGAATGATTGCCTTGCGTCGTTATTTTGCCAAAAACGGGATCGGTTCCGTCGACGCCATGCGGACTGTCATGAAACGGATTGCTCATGGGGGCATGTCCGCTATCCACATACCAGCGCTCCGAAAGACGATTTCCATCCCAATCGTACGCCACCAGCGTCGTGCGGGTATAATAGCCCCTCGCAAATACAGCGGAAGGTTTATAGCCGTCTAAGTAAGCTACGCCAGCCAAGAAACGGTCCACGCGATTGCCGGGTTCGATCCGGGCCATGGCGTAATCGCCCCAAAGCAAGCCGTCGTCGCCGCGTCCCGGCTTGTAATGCACCGTCTGCAGCTCGGCTCCCGTCTCGCCGTTAAACACGGTCAAATATTCCGGACCGCTCACAATAAAGCCTTCAAACTCCCTCAGCCGGTTGTTCACGCTTCGAGAAGGCGCATAGGTGTCAAAAAAATAGTTCGCCAGCAGCTCCGCATCCTCGCGGGCCAGCGGGTATTGGAAGCTATGCGTATCGGCAATTCCCAAGCTGTCCTCGATGGTCGAAGGCCAATTGCCGGCCATTACCTCCTCATGGGCATGCCAATTCATGAACATTTCAACCACATGCTGAAAATAATCCTCCGCGCTAAGGCGGTAATCGTCCGAATGACTAAATCCTTCCGCAATATCCTCCTGCGGCATCGTAATATAGCGCTCGCCGGCAGGCTGTCCGTTGGCGTAAGAGATTATTTTGGTGCCGGGAGCCGTCTTGAACATCATCTCGGCTTTGCCGTCTCCATCAAAATCATAGACCAGGAACTGCGTGTAATGCGCCCCCGACCGGATATTGACACCCAGATCGATCCGGTAGAGCAGCGTCCCGTCCAGCTTGTATGTGTCGATGTAGGTGTTGCCGGTATAACCTCGCTGGGACACATCCTTGGAGTTGGTTGGCTCCCATTTGACGATGTATTCATATTGTCCGTCTCCGTCCACATCGCCTACGCTCATATCATTAGCGTGATACTCGTAGCTCTCGCCCGCAGGCGTAACGCCGGGTGCAGGCCTTTGCAGGGGCAGATCATAATGCGGTTGCGCCCAAGGCTGTACGGAGCCGCTTTGCTCCTGCTCGACCCCACCCAGTAAAGCGCTTACATAATAGGCGGAAGAGGTATCGCCTTCCTTATCCAAATAATTAGTGCTGTCTGTTACGGTTGCTATTCTGGAACCATCTCTGTATACATAAAAATCAGTTCCCCGAAGTCCGGAATCGGAATACCCCTTTACCTCATTGGCCAAAAGCCGCCAGCTTAGGAAGATGCCCTCCGAGGTTGCCGCCGCTACGAGACCGCGATCCAGGCTTTCCAGCTGAATCTGCATCTCACTACCTCCATTGTTCTCTGCCGATGCCACTCCTCCCCAGTTTATACTGGCAGCCAGCATGACCACAATAACAAGCATTGAAATTTTCCGGTGCACGATTAGCCTCCTTTTTCCCTTTGGTTTACGATTTCGGTTGCTTTCCCTCTCTGCTGATAACCGTCCCGCTCCACCTCCTTGCCCCCCATTTTACAAATAACGGTTTCCAAAAGCTGTTTACATAACCGAGTAAAATCAACAAAAAACAGACTTTCTGGAGAAAAGTCTGTCTCAGTCATTCGTTTTCGTATCAATCATTTGCATTCGTATTGGCCATTAGCAACGTTAAACGCTCCTCGTTAGCCAGCTTCGGGCAGGAAGCGCAATAACCGTGCGATTCGAGCTTGTGCGCGAGACAACAATGCTTCCGCAGATAGAGGGGCGGTCCCGTCCAGCGCGGATGTTTAAACACCTTATATCGGGGAGAATCCAAAAATGCTGCGGAAGCCAGCATCCCCCAATCCTCCTGAATGATCGCGAGCCGATCCTGTCCCAAATGAAATTCCGAATTTGAAGCAAGACTGGCATATAAGCTGTACACATTGTGTCCGATAATCGACCACATAACCTTTTCATTCGCGCCCGTGCAAGACGACACAGCTCGCAAAATCGGCATCAGATGTTCTTCAAGCCGCATTATATATTGTCGCGTCATCGCAGAGCGGTCCATCACTCCGGGCTCCAATCGTTCAAATGACGCCGGATACGCTGTATAATACATGATTCCACGATTGGCCAGAGTAATCCCGACTTTTCCATGCTCCAAGCTTAGCGGAACGTCGAACAAGCTCCATGCGGCAAGCGCTCCTCTCGCCCATACCGAATAGCGCTTGGCGAACAGCGTCCCCGTTACATGAAGCCCGGGTTGGCCCAACGCCGCTTCTTGCCGCTCCAGAATACGAACCAGCGAGCGTTCAGCAATCAAGTCTTCGGCGGTATAGGAAAAGGAACGGTCGGAGGCAGGCTCGGAATGAAGCGTTATGGCAAAATAACGGCTAAGGGAGGCCGCAGCCTCCCCCAGGTCCCGAAATGATAGCTCCGCCATCTATTGAATCATGCCAAGCACTTCGTCCAAAATCTTACCACGGCCGATAACGCCCCAGCCCTTAAAAAGCCAAAAGGAGTCCGTCTCATATACATTTCCGTTCTGAACAGCCGGCAGGCCGGTCCATAGCGCCGACTCATTCATGCTCTCCATAAATTCGCTGCCGTTAGGATCAACCTCAAGCACCAGCCGGTCTGCGCCAAGCTGCGGAAGTGTTTCCAATGAGAGATCCTCTCTCTGTTCCTTCGGCGTTAAGTCTGCCGGCTCAAAGCCCAGCTCCTGGTACAGGAAGACATTTGTGGGATGCCCTTGCTGGGCGTAAATTTGGACTATGTCCTTCCTGATTCGAAGATACGCCAGCTTCTTGTCCGACAAAGCGCTCACCCTCTCCTTAACCTCGGCCACTTTGACTTGGAGCTCGCTAATGACGCGCTCTGCTTCCTCTGTCTTATCGTACATTTCGGCAATGGTCATCAAGTCATTGGTCCATTCATTCGGCGCATAATCAAGCCACTCCGTTCCCAACACGATCGTAGGCGCGATCTTGTTAAGCTCTGAATACGTCGACTCCGCAGTGCGACTTTCAATCAGAATGACCTCGGGATCAAGTTCCAGGATAGCCTCCAGATTAGGGCTGTCCGCCGAACCTACCAGACTGACGCCTTGAAGCTGGTCTGCCAAATAGGGCAAGTAATCGCCGCCGTATCGGGCTTCTACGTTAACGCCTACCGGCTTCTCTCCGATCGCCAGCAAGTGATCGATATAGGCGGCCGAGAGGACGACAATCCGTTCAATTTTGGCCGGAATCTCGCTTGTCCCCCAGAGATGGGCAATGCTGCGCGTAGTTGGTTCTGCTGCTGCCTCGCTCGCGGCAGGCTCTTCACTGGCCGACAGCTGCGTTGATTCGGGCGCCGCGCCGTTGCCGCCACAAGCGGCTAGAATGAACATAACGATGGTCAGCATGAGCCATCCGACTGTTTTTTTCCTGAAAATATACATGTTTTGTCTACCCCTCTGTCTAGTAATGATAATAATTATCATTATATGGGCGGCAAAAGGTTACTACAATGGAACAAATACCTCAATCACGATGCATAATATCACCATCCGCCAGCTTCAACTGGCGTGCAATACGCCTGGCGGCAGACAGCCTTCCAGAGGGTCCCAATGTCCGAAAAAACAAATCGCCGGCTTCATAAACGCGTCCTTCTCTGACGGCTGGCATGGCATTCCATTCTTCAGACTGCTGCAGCGTCTTCAGACGGTTAAAAGCCTCCTCCGTGGGGTCGGTCATCAGAAAGATGTGATCAGGCCGGAAGCCACTCCAATGATCTAACCGGAAGTCTAACCACGGCTTTCCGGATAACCCTTCCGGCACTCCCAATCCCAGATCGCCATGCAACAGCGAGCCCGTCTGATTAGCAGCGCTGTAGATCCTGTAGAATGAACCGCATACCCGCACGAAACATGCGGTCTGGCGTCCCCAAGCGGCCATGATCCCCTTCCTCATCTCCTCTTTGGCGATCGTATAACGTTCAATCCACTGCCGAGCCTCTTGCTCCTTACCGAATAAATCCCCAACCTGCCTTAACGTTAGGCTGTAATCATTGGAATGCTTCAGGACAGCTATTGGAGCAATGACGCTCAGCAATTCGTCTTCCCGAAGCCTGTCGCTGGTCAATATAAGATCCGGTTTCGCATGAAGGAGCTTGCCGTATTCCGGATCCGGATTGTAACCATCCAGCCATACTCTCCCTTCGTCCTTATCCTCCTGCCTTGCCGTTATGTGCGTAGAAGAGACTCGTCTTGCATAGGATAGCGAAGCAACCGGCTGCAACCCCAACGTCATCAAATAATCATCGAGTCCGTAATAAACGGTGGCGATCCGCTTGCATTTGTTCTTAATATATAAGGTTGGAGCGACGCCCTCCGCTTTTTTGAAAGCCCTGCTGAAATAATGTTCATCCTTGTAGCCGACCTTTCGGGCGATCTCCTTAATTTTGCCGGAATCCAGCAACAGCAGCTTGGCCTTGGCCATGCGCTTCTGCTCCACGTATTTAATAGGCGTCATGTTCATCAGGGACTTGAAGGTTCTTATAAAATGATTGATGCTGAGCCCAGCCATGCTTGCCAGCTCTTCCAGCCTCAGGTCCTTCATAAAATGTTCGTTCATATAGGAAATAGTGTATTCAAGGCCAACAATGTGGTCGTTTGCCGACTGCCTTACCAGCTCTTTGTTCAATAGTATGGCCAGCAACCGCTGCAGCTTGAATGTTCGCTGAAGCGCAAGCGGCATATCGCCATGATGCTCGCTATCTTCTTCTTCATGCGTCCATTGATCCATCACTCTTAACACACGTCGGGCGACATCATCGGAAAGCTTGCCTTTAACCGGCAGCTCCAACTCCGTCGTCTGCCAGCCTTCTGCCGTTTTGAGAAGCCGAACACCGTCGAATAACAAGAGGGTATAAGCAACAGGCTCTCCCATCGCGACTTTCCCCTCCACCAATGTGCCTGACGGGAGGACGATCACATCTCCTTCCCCCACCAAATAGACGGTTCCGTTCACGATCAATGTGCCTTCTCCGGACGTGATGACCGCAATGCAGTGTTTGCGCATACTCCGCTGCGGCAGCATCTCTGCATGACTCTCATGCTGAAGCAGCTTAATAGAAGAAAACCAGCTACGGCCAAGCTGTCCGTTGATTGCCGAATTTTTCATGACGCCCCCCGTCCTTTCCGCCGATATATGAATGGAATCTTTAGAATGAGACTAGCAAATAGAACTAATCTTCGCAACCGGAAGACTGTTCCTTGCCGCTCCCGCAATAAGAAGGGGCGTTCCGAAGTCGCCGTTGACCTCTGGAACGCCCTTTCTTCGTTTACTTCGCGGAAATCAAGCTGTCCGCAATATATTGCAGCTGGGATTGCATCGTGACTGGATCGTTGAACGTGTCTGCCGTGGGATCAAGCTGAAATACGTTTCCCGCTTTCACGGCAGGAAGACCTAGCCATACCGCGTTTTCGTATACGATCTTCGGATCTGCCGTATCGCCTGACCACGGCGAAGTAAAGATAATATCCCCAGCAAATTGCGGCAGCATCTCCATCGAAATGGATGCCCAACCCGTTCCGCTGTCAATAACCTGTTTCTGGCCTTCCTCCGGCGCTTTCAGACCAAACTCGCTGTAGATGATCTCGCCACCGCGCCCATAGTTATGGCCGAAGACGTACAGTCCTTTCTCGTATGGATTAAGAATGGATACGGTTTTATTGCCTACAGCTGCTTGCACCTTGGGTTTCAACTCATTGATTTGGTCTTCCCACTGCTGTATCCAAGCCTCTGCTTCGGCTTCCTTGTTTGTCAATTTGCCGAATTCCATCAGTTGTTCCCTATAAGCCTTGGTGCCATAGTCGATAGTGACAACCGGTGCTATTTTCTCCAGTTGGTCAATACCTTCCGTTCCGCTGAACACAACGATCAGGTCGGGATTCAGAGCAAGCACGTTTTCGGGTGTCGGCTCGTTGCCCAGGCTTTGCGCGCCTGCAAGCTTATCCTTCAAATACGGGCTATTAAAAACTCCTTCCTGAACGCCAACAGGCGTGACACCCAGAGCGAGGAAGTAGCCCGTATAAAACGCCGTTCCGTCCACGATGCGTTGCGGATTGCGCGGGATTTGAATATCCCCGTTGGCGGCTTTAAAGATAACCGTCTCGCTGTCGCCTGACGCCGCATCCGCCGTTTCTGCGGGAGCAACAGTCGCCGTTGGTTCGGAAGCTGTGACGCTGCCCCCCTCGTTGGCGCTATTGCCTTCGTCTCCTCCGCATGCCGCAAGCACGGTCGCCAGCATAAATAATAGAACAAGCGACAACAAAACCTTTTTTGACTTCAACACAACTCTCCACCCCTGTATATTTCGATATTGATAATCATTATCAATATAGCATGAAGGTTGGCCATTGGCAATTTATTTTTGGGGCCGCATTGCATGCTAAGGCAGGCTGAATTGATCAGCTTCGTGACGAGGTAAATACTCCCTTTTTGCAAGTTGCGCCGAGGGAGGCTCCGGTGATATAATATATCTTGCTGCGCGCCCGTAGCTCAGCAGGATAGAGCGACAGTTTCCTAAACTGCAGGTCGTACGTTCGAATCGTATCGGGCGCGCCATATAATAGTCCTGAGAACCCTTGATAATCAAGGGTTTTTCTTTTTTTCATTACCGAGACAATATTGATTGATAAGCTATTGGGATCGGAATTGGGATCGGAGTTTGTTTTTTTAGGGGAAATTTATATGTATGCCTAGTAAGATTTAGTTAGGGTGCCCGCCTGCCAGTCTCTTAGCCTATGTTGATAACTTTTGTCTCATTGGCGAACTCAACCTCAACATCCACTGGAAGCGAGACACCTTTAATTATTAAAATTGCGTGTAATAAGGTTTTGAGTTGTTCTAGTTCCATTGTATTCTCACATTCAAAAGTGATTTGTACCACATAAATCCCTCCTGTGACGATCTTGGTTGATTTAACTCTTTTAAAAGCTATATACTCAAAGTACAAGTCCTCTGAGTTAAAAAAACTTATTGAAAGGTGAACCTTATGCTTTCCCTGGAGCTAGGGGAGAGCCTGCTGGAACCACGATTGAAAGAGGCTAATTTAACCAAGGCTGAATTCGCACGTCGCCTTGGGGTTTCTCGCCAGTTCATTAACCTAATCATCAAGAAAAAGAAGATGTTCTCGCTTGAGATGTCTTTGAAGGCCTCCTACATCCTGGACTGTGAACCCAGAGACCTCTACATTGTAAAAATCAACGACAGCGGGCTTGAGTAGTTTTAACTACTCCCCTATGCCCATATTGTCAATCTATAGATTGACAACTGCGCCAATTGTACCATCGTAAACTTGGGTATTTTGTCACATTTTGTCGAACGAGCAAGTTTACAACTTCCATTAGCCAGTTGTACATATGTCTGACATTTTCAATTAAAATAAGCCACCAAAAATATGGTGACTTTTCTTTGCTTATAAAAGAATACTACGAATTCCCCAGTAAATAGTTTGATAAAAGTATGATCCAAATTGTGCTCTTTTGGCAGCATGTAAATCATCATGGCGTTCCTTGTGAAGTGAGTACACCTTTAGTGATATTTGGGATGAAAAAGTGAAAATGGGAGAAAATAAAAGTACTCCATCGAGCCTGTTTACAGGGCTCCTTTCCAATTCAATAAATGGGCATCGCATGGGCGATTTACAAGATCTTTAGGAGAGGAAATCACATTATGATCATCTTTCAAAAGCAAATATGTATCGTCCTCGTTATATGTTTGACTTTTCCACTCCTAACTGGCTGCTGGAACAGAAAAGAATTAAATCATATAGCCATTCAGCTCGCAACGGCAATAGATATGGTGGGAGATGAATATCAGGTAGCTACTCAGGTTGTTATTCCTGGCGAAGTCTCAAAATATGAAAGCAGCAATAATTTATCTCCTGTTACATTATTCCACGCGCAAGCACCAACCATTTTGGAAGCCTTTCGCAAATTGACTGTAAGAAGTCCTGGAAAGATTTATTCTGCTCATATTCGCCTTGTTATTATTGGTGAATCGCTTGCAAAGCAAGGAATATCAGAAGTATTGGATATATTTAATCGCAATCCTGAGACACGTAAAGATTTTTTTATAGCTATTTCCAAAAAAAGTGATGCAATGGATGTGTTAGAAGTCATCACTTCTTTGGAACGTATTCCTGCAGATAATTTTTACCATATGATCGAGACATCGAGAAAAAATTGGACAATAAGCAATGCTGCGACCATAGATGAACTTATCGAGGAACTCGTGTCTGAAGGAGTAAACCCCGTACTCCCCGTATTGAAGTTATACGGCAGCTTAGATGAGGGAAAAATATAACGAATGCCCAGGAAGTTCAGCCTAATGCATATGTGAAATTGGAAGGGCTAGCTGTTTTTAATAATGATAAGCTTGCTGGATGGTTTGGTGAAGAACAAAGCAAAGGTTATAATTTTATTAAAAACAATATTCGAAACTCAGCAGGACATATTACATGCCCCAGTGGTGAACTTATTGGTATTGAAACCTTGCGTAATGAAACTAAAATAAATGTTGAAATTTCAGAAGGCAAACCAGTAGTAACCATCAATATCAAGAATGTTAGTATTGTTTCGGACGTACAATGTACAATAGATGTTAGTTCGCCAGAAACCATCAATGAAATTAAGAAGAAAGCCGCAGAACGGATCAAGGGAATAATAGAACGTACTATTCATCACGCACAAAGAAAATATCAATTTGACGTTTTTGGATTTGGTCAACTTTTTTATCTAGAACACCCTAAATCATGGGCAAAAATGAAAGAAAACTGGTCAATCTATTATTGGCCAAACCTAGAAGTCAATTGCGACATAAAAGTTCAAATCCATAAAATCGGGACAACCCGTACCTCGGTAAAGGATGCTTTGCGCTTTTAGACAATAAAACCTAAAAAGGGCCAACCCGATCCGCCAGGAACGAGTCAGCCCTTAACCTGTCAATTACCAGTTATCTTTATCAACTTCGCGTCTCTCGCTTTTACTTGCCGCTTTCAAATCATCCTTTACGCTTCCCTTCCACAGAGCCACACCAGATCGGTAAGCAGCCCGCGCATTCAAATGACCGGCGACCGGAGAGGTTAGGAATACAAATAATATCCCAAGCAGAAGCTTTAAACTGAAATGTTGATGGAATATCCAGAAATATAAAAACACACCACTAAGAATGAATAATACCCCAAGTGTCGCACTCTTTGTTGCGGCATGAGATCGCAGATACACATCCTGCAATCGGATAAGACCTAGCGCGCTGATTACCGCAATAATCGCCCCAAGTAACACGACAACCCCTAACATGACTTCAACAATCTTATTCATCAGTTCCAGATTCAAGGACAATCCCCCTCTCAATGTACCTGGCCATTGCCGTTGTGCCAATGAAAGTCAAAATTCCGATGACCAAGATCAGATCAAAATACGCTTCGGTCTTATTCACCATCCCAATTACGGCAACCATGGATAAAAGCAAAATGCCAATCGTATCCAGTGAAG
Organism: Paenibacillus sp. CAU 1782; assembly: GCF_054551715.1. Lineage (NCBI taxonomy): Bacteria > Bacillati > Bacillota > Bacilli > Caryophanales > Paenibacillaceae > Paenibacillus > Paenibacillus sp. CAU 1782. The sequence goes on from NZ_JBTOLL010000028.1 coordinate 40,858, forward strand.
CTATACGATCCACGATTGACGGTCCGAGCAACAAACGATATAGGCAACCAAGAATGGCTATCGCCAATAGTCCGAGGGCTATCCAAAGAATCGTTTCCATCATCTTGTTACCTCCAGAATCGCCTTCTCGAAAGAATTTTTTATTTGCTCGGCCAAGTCATCCGATTCATTGATATTCATCGCGTGAATAAATAAACTTCCCCCGTCTCTCGATACATCCAACGTCAGTGTACCCGGCGTTAAACAAATCAAACAAGCTAACAGTGTGATCTCAAAATCCGTTTTCAACTCGGTATCCATTTTGAAGATACCGGGCCGAACTTTGATTTGGGGGCGTAAAACCTCGACTAGAACCGTAATGCCGGACAAAATTAACTCCTTGTTAAACAATGCCAGCAATTTCATAATCGCCCATATCTTTCTTAACATTCTCAATCTCATCTACTCCTTCAGGATTGCCTTCACATATTCAGCGGGATTCAGCAAAGTGTGTCCCGCTTGTTCTGCAAACGGGTAAATCCACTCCGCTCCTACTCCCATTGCGATAATGATTACAAACAGCCCTGTTGCCGGAAACCACAAGTTCAGCCAATTGGCATGCCCCGATTGGATTGGCACCTTTACATCGTCCGATGCACTGGTTAACCGTTCTTCCCCCCAGAAGGCAGCCATGAATATGCGAACAAGCGAATACAAAACGATGAAGCTAGTAAGAAGAGAAATCGCCGCAAGCATATAATGTCCTTCCACGAAACCGCCGCTGATGATTTGCAGCTTTCCAGGGAACCCACTTAACGGAGGAATTCCCGCCAAAGCCAGCGCCGTAACGAAAAACATCCAGCCAAGCACCGGATGGCGCTTTAATAATCCACCCATTTTATCCAGATCGCTAGTACCGGCCGCCTGAATAATCAACCCGCCAAGGATAAACAAAAGCGCTTTGCCCACCATGTCATGAAGCAAGTAAAAAACCACTCCCGACAACGCTTCTTCATTCGCCGTCGCTAAACCAAAAGCGATAAACCCGATACTAATGATGACGTTATAATTCAATATTCGCGAGATATCCCGATAGGTCAACGCTCCCAAAGCCCCCATAATCATGGTTGCGCCCGCCATCCAGGCAATCCAAGTATGCGTTACAGCAGGATCCCCATTGAAAATCAACGTGAAAACCCGCACTAACGTGTACATCCCCACTTTGGTGAGCAGTGCACCAAACAAGGCGATAACCGCCGTAGGGGGAGCACTGTAAGAGCCAGGAAGCCAGAAAAACAATAGCAGACCGGCTTTTAACGAAAACACAATCAAAAATAGAATCGCAATGACATTTAATATCCCGTCTTGTCCGACTTCCGCCACCTTAACGGACAAGTCGGCCATGTTAAGGGCCCCCGTCACTCCGTAAAGATATGCAACCGCCACTACAAAGAGCGTGGAAGAGACAATATTGATTAATACATATTTAATCGTTTCTTTGAGCTGCAGCTTCGTGCCCCCTAGCACAATTAAAGCGTAGGAAGAGATAAGCATAACCTCAAAGCACACAAACAGATTGAAAATATCACCCGTCAGAAAAGAGCCACTGACACCAACCAATAAAAAATGTAGCAGCGGAAAATAAAAATGGCGTTGTCTTTCGTTATCAATGCTTCCCATCGAGAAAAAAACGATAAACATACCGATTAAAGCCGTTGCCAAAACAAGTAAAGCAGCCGTCATGTCGGCAACAAAAATGATGCCGTAAGGTGGAACCCAACCGCTCATATACAGGGTTTGAATTCCACCCTGCTTCACCTGCGCCACTAATACAATCGCCACTGCCATGCCCGCAATACTGCCGATTGCACTTATCCAGCGCTGAAAGGCTATATTTTTCCTGAAAAATACTAGCACGACCGCCGTCAGTAATGGAACCAGTAAGGGCCATATGAGCAAGTTATTCATTCGGTGTCCTCCCTTAACTCTTCCATATCATCAGTCCCCAATTTTTTATACGATTTATAGGCCAGTACAAGCAAAAACGACGTGACACCAAAACTAATGACAATTGAAGTCAAAATAAGTGCCTGTGGCAAGGGGTCTGTGTACGATTGTGCCTCTTCCCCCAGTAATGGAGGAGCCCCTGTTTTTAGTTTGGACATCGTAAGCAGTAACAAGTGGACACCATGAGTTAAAAACGATATTCCTAAAACAATCCGCAACAAGCTTTTCGACAGCAGAAGGTAAACGCCGATTGTAAACAAAACGCCAATCGCAATGGACATGTACAATTCCATCGTTACTTATCCCTCCCTATCGTAAATAAAATCGTTGACGCGACCCCGATGACAGTGAGGTATACGCCTAAATCGAATAATGTAGCTGTTGCGAGCTCCAGTTCCCCGATAAAAGGGATAGTAAAATAATCGAAGGTTTGACTAAGGAATGGCACTTTAAACAAGAACGATCCCATGCCGGTAAACAGCGCGATCAAAATGCCGATAACAGTCATGCGTTTGAAATCGAAAGGCACCATTTTCTCGAATCGTTCCAGTCCAACCGCTATCGCACATAACAGAAGCGCGGCCGATGCCATCAGTCCGCCGATAAAGCCGCCGCCGGGATGATGGTGTCCCATGTAGAACAGATACACCGAATACAACAAAATCAGACCAACCGCAAACTTCGCAATCGTCCGCAATATCACGTCGTTGCTTCGGATACCGCTGTAAATATCCAATTTGAATCCATATGGACGTTTCGGATTCAAAGCGTCGTCTTCCCTTCTCAGCTTGATGAGGGTGTAAATGCCGAACGAAGCAATGCCAAGCACGACAACTTCCAACAGCGTATCGAATCCCCGGAAATCAACCAAGATGACATTGACGACATTTTTGCCGCCCGCCAGCTTATAGCTATTTTCGATAAAGAAATGGGAGATAGAGTCAAACTTTCTACTGCCGCTAACGCTTAGGGAAACAAGCGTCATGACAACGCCAACGCTCACGGCAATCCCGATATTCCACAGCTTGGTTTTCCTTTTGACAACCTCTTTCTTTAATTTGGGCAAATGAGAAAAACAGAGCAGAAAAAGGGCAACCGAAACCGTTTCGACGATCATTTGAGTCAATGCAAGGTCCGGAGCCCGGAAAAGTACAAAGAATAACGTAACCATATATCCCGTCATACCCGTCAAAATAATCGCCATCAATCTGGAATTGGCGAAAGGTACCGCTAAGGCGGACAAGATGAGCGCCGTGATGATCACCACTTCATAAAAAGAAATGGGTGCAAATTCATCCATTTTCACTGTGAAGCCGCCTGCGTAAAACAGATTGAAACCCAGAGCAAAGGTCAGGAATATAAAAATGTAGATCAGATAATGCCGAATCGATCCCGTCATATACTTTCGCGTGAATCGGCTTGCACCGGAATCCAATCTCTGTAACGAATTGTCATAGAAGCTGTTTAATGAGGCACCCAGCTCTAAGGGTTCGTTCACCCACTTAAAGCGGCGATGCATGAAGAAGATCGCCGTACCAATCGCCGCAACCCCCATCGTCATGTATAGCTCGGTTGTAAAGCCGTGCCACATTTCGATATGAACCATAAACGACTCATTCGGCTGTAAACCGAATGGATATACGGCCGCCATCGCAGGTTCGATTATGGAGTGGGAAAGCAGATTCGGAAAAAAACCAATAACCACGACCAGCGAAGCCAGCACCACTGGCGGAATCAGAAGTCCAAGCGGCGCCTCGTGCGGCTTTTTCTCCAATTTATCAAATTGCGCCTTCCCACCAAATGTGCGGAATACGACCAATAGGCTGTAAGCAAACGTAAATACGCTGGCAATCCAAGCGATCATCGGGAATAAAGTTCCCCATATATCCATATTGGCAAAGGACATTTCCCGAATGTTCAACATGGCGGTAAAGAACATTTCTTTACTTAAAAACCCGCCAAACGGGGGAATCCCGGCCATGGAAAATGAGCCCAGTAGCGCGATCGTAAAGGTGACTGGCATCACCGCCATAAGCCCGCCGAGCTTGCGGATATCCCGTGTGCCGGTCTCATGATCGACAATTCCGACAACCATGAACAAAGCGCCTTTAAACACCGCATGATTGATCAAATGAAATATCGCCGCGGCAGTTGCTTTCGTGAAAAACACATATTGGCTGGTTCCGGCGTAAAACGCGGCTGCCGAGCCAAGGCCGAACAAGCTCATAATTAGACCCAATTGACTAATCGTGGAAAAGGCAAGCAGTGCTTTTAGATCGGTTTGCTTAATGGCCCGATACGATCCGTAGACTAACGTAGCCAAGCCAATGCCGGAGACAGCCCATAACCAGATCGAACTTCCGGCAAAAACAGGACTGAGACGGGCAACCAAATAAATTCCCGCCTTGACCATTGTCGCGGAGTGGAGGTATGCGCTCACCGGCGTTGGAGCCTCCATCGCATCCGGCAGCCAGATATGAAACGGAAACTGAGCCGATTTCGTAAAGGCGCCAAGCAGTACAAGCAGCATGGCCGGAATGAACAAGGCGTGCCCGGAAATGACCGACAAATCCGAAATGAGCTCCCGAATGCTAAAGGTGCCGGTCATGACATACAGAAGCACAAAACCGGCAAACATCGCGAGCCCGCCGCAAACGGTAATCGTCAATGATTTTAACGCTCCGTAACGGGATCGCTCCCTTTTATTCCAAAACGCGATGAGTAAAAACGATGAAATGCTGGTTAATTCCCAAAAGCCGTAAAGCACCATCAGATTGTCCGATAACACAAGGCCCAACATAGCGCCTATAAACAACATCAGGTAAACGTAAAAACGCGCCAGATTTTCTTTTTGTTTATCCAGATAAAAAACCGAATAAAACACCACCAAGGATCCAATGCCTGAAATCAACAGCCCGAACAAGAGACTGAGCCCGTCAAGCCAAACCGTAAACTCGACGCCGAGCGACGGAATCCACGGAAGAGAATAATGCAGGGATTCTCCGCCTGTCACAACAGGTATGAAGCTGAGCAGATACGCGAATAATCCAATGGGTAGCGGTAACATAAACCACCCCATGTGAATACCTGGCCAGACTTTCTTGAACAACGGCACACAAATCGCAAACAAAAACGGTAGCGTGATAATGACATGTATAGCTGACATTCCGGGCCCCCTTATTTCATTTTCACCCAAGTATTCCCTTGGTCGATTTAGCCAATTCACTTATCAAAAGAGCTTGCTCAAACACGGCCCCTTGTATTTCAACACCAAAAAAACACAAAAAGAGCCCGCGTTGGCAGGCTCCTCCGATTTATAACTATGAAATTGGTCTTCAAATCTGTTTGTTATTATACAGTGCCTCCTTTCTTTTTGTCAAAACGTCTTTTCTCAGGTATGAGTGAATGATTTGTGGGGATCATTAGGAAAAGAAAGGTGGTCCCTTGTTCATGAAGGAAAAATGTTTGATTTGCGGAATTCTTTTTTTCTTGACAATCGTCATGGTCATTAAATTATTTCCGGACTTTGCACAAGCTTCGAAGGTTCAAGTAAAATCACAAATATTCGAACCCCGTGAGTATGTGAAAATAGTTCGTACAATTCCTTATTCTCAGGAGGAATAAACAATGCTGACAAATATTCTATCTATTGGGGTTCCTCTTACCATGGATTGCATCCATATACTGGTTAAGAAAAAGTGCAGTTTATTTTCTTTTCATTTCTCCTATCTCCATAACAATAGCTTGTATTTTTAACACATTGGGATTGTATTTCGACTTTTGGCATATCGCTCCTTTCACTGAAAAAATCGAGCCTCTAGCTTATATGCCGTTTAACTTTGGTATATACCCTGTACTAGGATCTTTAATGACAATCCTTCTTCTTCAAAGTAGGTTTAAACCCATAACCATCATTACTTTTTTCAGCTTTACAACATCTGTATTCGAATTCCTTGCTTACTTGTTGGGTATTGTTTCTTATGAAAATCATTGGAATATAGGGTGGACATTCGTTTCCTACCTATTGGCCTATACGCTTATCTATATCTACGCCATGGCAATAAGAAATCGGATGAAATTGTTTTGACCAGTTGGGCTTCGGTTTCCATGTTACATGCATACCTTTTTCCAATTGCTAAATCATTGCATTTCCATCTGGTTCTCAGCTATAATGACGTAAATGAATAAGAAGTTAAAGGTGGAGCCTGTCATTAACGGGATTGCTCTATCTAATTTTAGGGAGCCTGTGATACGGGTTCCCTTTTTGTTTGCCCATAACAAGAATATGAAATATCCGAAAGAAGGGCTAACGTTTTGACTAAAAAAATTCTTTTACAATCGCTGATTCTTCTAGCTATCCATTTATTGTTGGCTGGGTGTTCAACATCATCTGTTGCAGATCAGAATATGTCAGCAGGAAAATCTTTTTTTGTTTTCGACACTATTGTTCAGGTGAAAATTTATGATCGATCAGTTCCGAATTCCCTGTTTGAAGATATTGAAGATTTGCTGCATCAAATTGACCAGGAATTAAGCAGAACCAATCCTTCAAGCGAAATCTACAAGGTGAATGAGAGTGCAGGTCTTTTTCCCGTACAAGTCTCATCGAGCACATTTGATCTAGTCTCCGAAGCCATTACGTACGCAGACAAGACGGATGGGCGGTATAATCCTGCGATTGGTCCTCTGGTACAATTGTGGAATATCGGAAACGAGGGGGCACACATCCCCAATGAAGAGGAGATTCAATACACGATTGCATTAACGGATTACAAAAAAGTTGAGACTGATGAAAACAACAACACCATATTTTTGAAAGAAAATGCCATGATTCTCGACCTTGGTTCAATTGGAAAGGGATATGCGGCAGATCGGATAAAAGAATATCTGCTGAGCCAAGGCGTGCGGAGTGCACTTATTGACCTTGGGGGCAACATCGCCGTTGTTGGTTCTAAGCCGTCAGGTTCATTATGGTCGATAGGCATTCAAGATCCGGACGAAACCAGAGGCACTCCCATCGGCACGGTAAAAGTCCAGAATAAAACAATCGTGACTTCGGGCATCTATGAACGATATTTCATCGAAAACAATCAGTATTACCATCATATTCTTGATCCTGAAACCGGTTATCCCATAGAGAGCAATCTAAGCAGTGTCACCATTATTGCAGATTCCTCAGCCGAAGCAGATGCATTATCAACAATCGCCTTTTTATTAGGAATAGAACAAGGCATAGCATTTATCGAAGCTACTCCATCCGCTGAAGCAATTTTTGTATCCAAAGATAAAGGATTGTATGCAACTTCTGGCTTTCTGGATTCTTTCCATAAATCCAATGAGGAGTACCATATCGTGAACTAACGAAAGGAAGTGCTTTTTTGAAGAAGCAATTCATTGTAATTGGTCTAGGCAGATTTGGAGCGAGTCTTGTAAAGACGTTGATTATAAATGGCCACGAAGTGCTTGCCGTAGATAAAAATGAGCATCTCGTACAAGAAATTTCAGGGATCGCCACTCATGCCATCCAAGCCGATTGCACGGATGAAGGCGTGTTAAAGGAGCTGGGTGCACGAAACTTCAGTCATGCCATTGTTGCGATCGGGGACGACTTGCAAGCAAGCATTTTAACGACCCTACTATTGAAGGATTTGCAAATCCCTAGAGTAACGGCCAAAGCAAAAAACGAAATGCACGGTCAGGTCTTAACCAAAATTGGCGCTGACCATATTGTTTATCCGGAACGGGACATGGCCGCGCGCCTAGGAAACCAGCTTAGCTCCGACAATCTGATTGATTACATCGAGCTCTCGCCTGACCATAATTTAGTGGAATTGAAGGCTCCCGCCGCAATGAACGGCAAATTGCTTCACCAATTAAACATTCGGGCAAGGTACGGCTGCACGATCATGGCAATCAAAACAGGGGAGCAAATGAATGTTTCGCCAAAGGCGGAAGATGAAATTCGTACGGGCGATATCATGCTGATCATCGGAAACAACTCGGACATTCGGGATCTGGAAGACGATTATGAACAGAAATAATCACCACCAAGGAGCCTCCTTGCTCGATTGGCTCGCCTTTATTGTAAATCGATTAAAAAAACGTATGAACCCTCCTCAATTAATACTTATTATCTTTTTTGCTCTCATTTGGGTGGGTGCTCTGCTTCTGATGCTTCCCTATTCTTCTGCATCGGGTCGGTCCATAGGGCTTCTTAATGCTCTATTTACAGCAACTTCCGCCGTCTGCGTTAATGGCCTGGTCGTTGTGGATACCGGAAGCGTGTTTTCGACCTTTGGGCAGATTGTCATCATGATTCTCATCCAAATCGGCGGATTGGGCTTTATGACCGTTGGCGTTATGGTCGCTATCATCATAGGTAAACGAATTGGACTGCGTCAGAGACTCATCCTTCAGCAAACGACGCACTCCACCTCATCGCAAGGTTTGGTGAAGCTCTCGATATATATGGTCTTGATTGCTTTCGCTTTTGAAGCATTAGCGATGGTTGTCCTAACCCTTCGTTGGCATTCGGACATGGGATGGGGGCAAGCTGCTTATTACGCGCTTTTTCATTCCATTTCGGCGTTTAACAATGCGGGTTTCTCCCTATGGTCGGATAGCTTGTCGCCTTTTATTGGCGATCCTTTCGTAAATTTGACCATTGTTGTCCTGTTCGTAACCGGAGGCCTTGGCTATATCGTAATTGTCGAGGTTTTTAGCAAGCAATCCTGGGGCAAGTTCTCTCTACACACCAAAGTGGTATTACTGGGGTCGGCGATCCTTTATGCCGCAGGTTTTGCTTTGATTTATTTACTTGAAAGCTGGAATCCTGCAACCTTCGCGGACTTAAATACAAATGAGAGGATCTGGTCCGCCTTCTTTCAGGGAGCCGCCCCAAGAAGCTCCGGCTTTAATACCATTGATATCGGGAGCATGCTGACCACTTCTCAATTTCTCATTATCATTCTGATGTTTATTGGAGCTGCTTCCGGCGGAACAGGTGGCGGCATCAAGGTAAACACGGTGTTCGTCCTCGTATTGGCGACGCTGAATACGTTCCGTGGCGGGGGACAGATTCACGCATTTAAACGAAAAATATCGTCTGAAACCGTCTTCCGTGCTTTGGCAGTCGCTATCAGTTCCCTTGCCTTCGTGCTGCTCGTCTCTTTGCTACTTACGCTTTCGGAAGGTATGCTGGAAGAACATTTTTTGGAAGTGCTATTTGAAGCCACCTCCGCTTTCAGCACAACCGGATTGTCGATGGGACTGACTACCGACTTATCCCCGCTAGGCAAGATCATCATCACGATCACGATGTTTGCCGGCCGTCTGGGACCACTGACACTTGCTTTTGCATTAGCTCAAAAAACGCGCTCCTCCAAAATCGGTTATCCCGAGGATCATGTGTTGATCGGCTAATGGTCAATTTTATAGAAGATGAGGTCGAATTCAGTTATGGACACTCTTAATTTACTGCTCAAATATGTATTTCTGGGAGCCGTTCAAGGGTTTACGGAACCCATCCCTGTATCTTCAAGCGGTCATCTCATTGTGATGCAGCAACTCATTGGATTGCAGCATCGAGGACTTTCATTCGAAGCTCTTTTAAATGCAGCTTCACTTATAGCCATTATATTCATTTATCGCCACATGCTTCTCCGCTTAGCCATTAATGGCTTTCGCTTTGTTCAAACCCGGGAACCGAAATACCGGGCGGATTTTAGATTTATTCTCTACGTCATTCTAGGTACTATCCCGGCTGGATTACTTGGTCTACTATTTACAGATACCATTGAAACCATATTTTCATCGATCAAAATGATCGGCATTTCCCTTCTAGTTACCGGTACGGCGCTCTGGATCATACGCAACATGCGGGGAGTCAAACGTGACGGAGATTTAACGTTCAGGGATTCCATTCTTGTTGGATTCGCGCAAGCGGTAGCCTTGATTCCTGGAATTAGCCGCTCAGGCGCTACCGTCATCAGCTCGATCGCTGTTGGCATGCGGCAAGAAACGGCGTTGCGGTTTTCGTTTATGCTCTACATTCCGATTAGTCTTGCAGGCCTAGTTCTTAGCGTTTCCGATATCGCAAAGGATCCGGAAATGTCTACATTGTGGGCGCCATATATACTAGCATTTGTCGCTTCCTTGGTATTTACTTATATATCCATGAAGTGGCTGATGAATGTTATGGAAAAGGGAAATTTGAAATATTTCGCTTACTATTGCTTTGCCGCAGGTATTGTGCTTATCTTTATTCTGTAAAGAAACCGGGGGGATAGTTTGTTGGAAACCGAAATCGCCAATCAGCCCTACATCCATTTGGAAAGAAAAATAACAAACAATGAGCAGGTAACGCTCACAACCCATCATCAAATCATTATTTATCCTTCTCGTATCGTCACTCATCACCACGTATTTCAAATGAACGAAGTTCATGATATGTCTTATCGACAATTTGGAGAAAAAGGAGGGATTTTATACTTACATACGAATCGAGGGGTATATCCATTTCATGTGGAATCCGCCCCCATTTCGTTAATAAAAGCATATAAAAATAAAGTGAGCCCATTAAGTTAACCAATTCAATGAAGAACGCCAATCTACCAAAAAATAGGGTTCGTTAGATCTCCCACGAATAACCCTCGGAATTAGAAATTATACACCCTCTTTAAGCCAGTATCTATTAGCTGCTATAGTGCAGCGTATTTCTCCTTTATCTTCATGCTTTATGGATTTTAATGGGGAAGTTATCCGCAGTAAGTCCTTCTACAATTAATACCTGTTCATCTTTTACTTCAGGTATTTCCAGTGTTCTCTTCACTACTAGTACAGCTTTATTGGGAATATGTGGATATTTACATGCAATCCTTTCAGTAAGTTCCAAATTGATTTTCAACAAATCTCCTCTGAGTATCTCGCCGTGAATTTCTATGCCATATCTGATTCTTAGCCATTAAGATGAAATACCTGCTAAATCCCGTCCCTTTTCTTGTAAAAAGACATTGTACTTCATATCTTCTCCTCCAAATTAAGAAAGCACCTCTTAATAAAGCCAAGTTGACTCTATCAAGAGGTGCTTCCTCAGTATTTTATTCGATTAAATGTAGTATATAATAAGAACTACAACAGTACAATCGCATTCCACTACGCGTTGATTCCTCAAGTGATTTGAAAGCTGGTCTAGGTACTATTGTACATCTCTTTCCTATTTCAACTTGCAGCGCTCTTTTTGTAATTCCAAACGTATCCTCGCAAACCCTTCAGGTGTAATGATAATACAATATACCATCATCCGTGTGATCTTGCCGGAGCTGGATATTCCCTTCCTTTTATTTCCTCTTTAAAGCGGTTCCATAAAGCAAAATGACTTCTAAGCTTCGGATTGAAAACTCCTTCCGAAAGAAAGAGGAGCTACTTACCAGGTTAATTCCTCTTTGTAACATCTGTTCAATTTTTGGGAAAATAACGAGGTCCTTGATTATCTTTAATTCTTCTTTTGTTTGCACTCCTGTTATTTTTACCTGATTATGCTGCTCATACTGCTTTTTGGATCGTCTACACTAAGTTGGACAGAAAAAATAAGGGCTTGTAGAATAAACGTATCATGCTAAGGAGCGGATCTCTACAATGCCTAAAAAACAACGACGCACATTTACAACGGAATTCAAAAAGCAGATGGTG
>NZ_JBTOLL010000029.1:0-42962 GCF_054551715.1 Paenibacillus sp. CAU 1782
AATATTTATTTTGAGTGCGATGTAGCAAACGGCCGGGAGCATTCGAAGAAAGGAAAGTCGCTCCCATTTCGGATTACAGAGGTAAATTTCAATTAATCATATACATTTCATTCAATACGGGAATCCATACAGCATAATATGTATACAATAAGTTATGCACAACTGTTGATAAGTTAGTGAAAAAGGGGCTATAGCAGCCCCAATTGTTTTGCAAAGTTCGCTCCGGCTAAAAGTTTACTTACCCCTTCCTTTTCCCACCGTTCCGTATTCGCGTTGTTATACACCTGCTCGATTCTCAGCGCTATATTCTCCGCTGTAAGCTCTTTAAAGTACGCCGAGAACGATAACTCTTCCATTATAGGAGACAGCAGCATAAGCTTCCTACGCGCCTCTGCGCCGTGCTTTGTGTGGGTGAGTTTGGCCTTTAGGTCTGCTATACGAGCTGCGAACGCAAAGGCCAATACTTTGTTAGCCCCGATGGATGTTTTATAGGCGATTTGCTCCCCATATTCGTCCAGCGTCATGCCGCTTGAGTAGATCAATTCCGAGTATAGATTGTTCCAGGGAAACAGCGGACCGGGGCATACAGGCTTTCCTACCGCGTCGATCTGATAATGTCCGATAACAAAGTGACTGTTCAATTCGATTCGATGGTTGTATAAGCGTTCAACTTCCGCCTGAATGTACTTATGCAGCCAGCAGCTCGCCCAAAACTGTTCTTCCGTTATGTCTCCTTGGATTCCGTTTCCGGCGTATCCTTCATGTTCGATTGATACCCCGTACAAATTAGGATTGCCCATGTACTGGCTGATAATTGGAGCGATAGGACGAGTTGGCGAATATTGTATCTTGCCTTGCGTCCAAGCCGCCTGTTTGATATCCACATACTGTACGATTTCTCCTGTTCTGCTGATGCCGAAATGGGACGATGCGCGATTGGCCTTGTTTTTGAAGGTGTTGTACATGCTCCCCATTGTACCGGTTGATATATGGTCAACAATAATTAGTGGTTTCCACCCGTTTCGGCTCTGATAGCTCTCAACGGGTTTTTGGATAATGTTCATAGCGTCCTCCTAGTGGCTGTAGTCGGAACCGTCTTCCTCCGGCGGCGATTGCTCTTTATTTGCGTTGGCCTTATCAATCTTTCCCTCTATCATCTGGTAAACGGCTGTAGCGATCACCTGAATAACAATGTTTATCGCTGGCATCCATTGGTTAACGGTGCCTTCAAGGTCAATGTCACCAAAGATAAACCCAAACATGATGATCATATTAGGAATTGTAACCGCTAGAAACGCTTGAAATTTCCTCGATCCAAGCTTTTTAAGATACTCCTTCATGTTCTTTCTCCTCCTTGTATTCGATTTTGTGTATGACTGTATTTCCCTTTGTGCTGCACCTTGGGCACGGGAATTCGCCGAACATAAAAAAATAGAGGACGTTTTGCGACCTGGCGCTAAGATTGTTGACTGCTTCGAGGTAGGAGCATCCCATTCTAACCCCATCCTTTCCATTAATCGCTTTAGGTTGTGTATGATGATTTGTTGATTGGCTACATATTGCTTTGTCTCGCTCTCATCCTCCAGCAGCCAAGGGATATACTTCCTCAACTGCTTCTTCACCTTGCGTTGTTTGAGCAACACGAATACGGCAGTACCTAATGCGGTTAAGCCGAATCCGTTGCGCCAAACGGTATGAGCAATTTCGATAATAAGATCGTACATAGGCTTTGCTCCCTATGAGCAGAGTGTCATAAGCGTCTCGCGGTAAAAAGGAAAGGAGGACAACCAATAGGTCATCCTCCAAGGGAGATTGGCAGTATTCGGATTCGTCGAAAGTTATCATCGGAAATCCCTCGATACGCCCAACTCTTCCAGACGTTCAATCGCTTTAATCCGCAATAGGTTAATTTCAATCTGGATGTCACGTAGTAACTCTGAACGTTCTTTTGCGGTTAAAGTGGTATCACGTTGGGCTTCTTTCTTCATGGTATTAAAGTTGCTAATTGCTGTTGCCATGCTCTCCTTTTTGGTGCTTGTCACTTCGTCATAAGCCTTCTGATACCATGCTGGAAGTGGCTGTTCTGTTCTATTGCTGACCGCCTTCGCTTCCTTTACGATGTCACTCAGCTTGTAGTAATCATTAGAGATATCATTTTGCATAACCGGGTCTTCAAGCAGCCTCAAACGTGCGTTGACTTGCTCCATGATATTTCCCGAAATATCTCCTTTGCCAACATCAGAAGACGTGGGAAGACCGACTTTAGCTATATCACCACCGAATTTCTTGCCAAGATAATCAAAGGTAAATGCATCAATTCCCAAGTTCTCAGCCGCCCATTCACCTGCTGCGCTTGTTGTTTCGTTATGTTGCAGATATGTTGGATCACCTTGGTACTCACGTGGAATAATATCGCTACCAAAGTAATTTTTACCGTATCCAGCAGCTACCATAGGTTCCGCAATAGAAGATGCAAATGTTTTTTGTACGCCCCTATTGAAGTCTACCGCCTTGTTCTCTCCTGTGAATGTAGACAACGCACCAGAAGCATAAGAAGGCAAGAATGCGTCTAACCCCTCTTGAATGTTCTCCTTGGCATCCGGCATTTCCTCATTGTCTTTAGCCCACTTGTAGAAGTTTAATATTTGATCGGCTATATAAGCCTCTGTAGGCTCCACCGGAACGGTTATAAACTTCCCATCAGCAGTCTTTCCAACAGGTATGCTCTTTTCAGATTGGCGTCTGTATTGGTAATCAGGATCATCCTTGTAACGCTCATAGGCCCATATTTTAGCGGCTGCTGTTGATGCTATTAGAGCCGTTGCGGAAATAGGCTGTTCCTTGAATCGCTTTGCTACACGGTACGTTCCCTGGATGGCTGCATTGGCATAAGGGAAGACTGATTCAATTTGCGAACCTCTACGGCCCCTTCTTGACCAATTGACTGTAGCTTCACGACCTGCATCAACTGCTTTTCTCACAGCTTCAGGCGACCTGCTCCAGCCTTGTTTCCGCATTTGCGCCGAGTATGCTGCTATCCGTGGGATGTTCTCCATAGCGTCACCAAAGCCTTTTAGTGCGGTGAATGGATTGTATTTCTTTATCACATTCCATGCGTTCTGACCAGATAAGTAAGGATGTTTGGTAATGTCGGATGCCGCCGCCCTGACTCTTGAATCACCTTTCAGGAAAGCCTCATATCCTCCACCAGCACGGTAATAACTACGCGCTAGACGGGATATTCTCTCTGTTCCAGGTATGAAGCTAGGAAGCCAATCCGAAATTTGGCTAATCATTGCATGAGACAAATCGTATAGAAATGCTTTTTTGTTTTGGGACTGAGCTGCCGCAACAGGCAAGTCACGTAATGCCAAACGTACACCTTGTAACGGGGCCAATAAACCAGTAGCGGCGTGTTTCGTCGCCATTGATAGTCCGTTTGCCAGTTTCAGAATCCCTTCTAATTGTTGAGGTGTAATATCCTCGATAGCATTCAAAAGGCTAGGATCAGAAACTTTCATCTTGACCGGATTACCGTTCACAAGAGCAGTTACAACAGCATCAGTAGGTTTTGTTGCGTTCTTGGATTTGTTGAAAATAAGTGATAGTTCATTATTAAGCAGCTCCGCTACACCTTCTGGCCCATTCTCAGCTAATGCTTCATTGATGGCTTTCATTGATGCCTGCCGAGCCTCTGCTGTATCGTCCAGAATCTCAATAACACCTTTATACCGTTCAGGGTTTTGGCTCACACTTTCATAGATGTTCTGCATAGCCCTGTTACGCATCATGGCCTGATAAGAAGAAGCGGTTGTCTCAATCATACCTTGGGCCGGATCAACAATTTTCAGTGTGCTGCCGGTTGCTTTTTTAACGGGTGCTTTCTGATTGCTGAATCCACCCTTAGAACTTCTTAAACCGATCTTGCTTCCAAGCGATCCTTTAGGAATCTGCCGGAACATTGGGGTGTAGTTCGGATTGGTTTGCCTCAAAATATCCACCGTTCCTTGTGGGATGATGCCTGACTGTACCCATAAATCCTGACGATTTCGGTTAAATTGGTTCCATTCGGAGCCAAATTGCTTCAACCATGGATACTGTTGCTCCATCTTTGCGACCAAATCCGAAGCCTCTTGTGCAGTTTGGGGGAACCATTTTTCCTTACCATATACCGCTTTACCTCTGTCCATACGATTTATTGCGTCCCGCGCAATGACATAACGATCAGCAATATGTTTCTGACCACGAGGAACCGTTGAGTAGACGTCCTTCAAAGAATTTCCGATTACATTTCCTTCAAGGTCAACAAACTTATCTTTGACACTTGTTGTTGCAAGGTTATTCGCCCTGGTTGAATCCATAGCCGCATCGTAAGTAGCGTTGTCAATCTTTTTAAATGGCGCAAACTTGTCGATGTAGTCCTGCTCAATGTTTTCAGCGACTTCTCTGCCCCGTGATAAAAGAGAACCTTGCTCTTTAGGCCTGGTTACGATATGTGTATCAATCAGTTCCTTGCCACTCTTAGATGCTGGTGTGATGCCAACCGATTGTTCTCCGAATAGACGATTAAACCAAGGGTCTTTAGGAGCCTCTACGCGCCTTACATTGGACGGTAACGCAGGAGGTTGCGACACTCTAGGCGTTACATTTGCATTGCTCACGACTTCTTGCGTGGCCTTTGTTCCTGCCTTCCGAGCGGCAGCACCTAGCGCTTTGCCTACAAGCCCTAATGCCCCTGCGCCACCACCGCCGTAAGCAGCGCTCATTCCAACATCACCAGCACGCTCCAATAAAGACTGGTTATTCCGTCCAGTTAATGCTTCTCCTGCTTCGATACCTGTACCCAATACAGCGCCACCAGCGATTCCACGGCCAACATTGCTTAGAAGAGATGCACCAGCTTTAAACTTTCCTGCGGGTAGCACAATCTGACCTGCGATTTGACCAGCTCGACCAGGAGCACTTTGCGTCATTCGCTCCGCCACTTCTGGATTTCCCATCAAACGCTCACCGTATGACGTTAGGCCTAGCGTAGCAGCGTCACCAGCGCCCTGAACGAATGCGCCCACATCAGTATTAGCAATCGCATTCTGAACGTTTGAGCGGTGTTCTCCTAGCTTTTCTGCGGCTCTCATGCCTACCGTGTCAGATTTAGGTTTCGGAAGAAGATTCGTAACGGGACTTAATGCGTCTGTCAGAAAGTCACGCGAGGCTGTCAGTGCCTTGGTAATAGGTGAATTTTCAGCATCAGCCTGACGTTGCGCGGCTAATTCTTTCCTGCGACGATCAAATGCTGTACCTTGCTCCGGTTTCTCTAGTATCTCTTCAAAAGTAGGTATAGCCGATCTTGGCTCACTCGCCTGTCGGTTATCCCTTATTTGCTCCAGAGTCGTAGGTAGTGCCGTTGTTGTAGGGCGTGTTACAGGTGGAGAAGAAGGCGCTAATGGCCTTCTGTCCACTACTGGCTTAGCCCTTTCTTCTGCCCGGGAGATAGAAGCTTGGCGAGTATCTTCCTTTTGTTTCGCCATCTCTTCCCGTCTGCGATCAAAAGCAGACATAGTAGGCTTTCCTGATTTATTCGATGTAGGGGGAGTCGCTGTTTGTATGCCTAATTGTTTGCGGCGTTCATCGAATTTACTCACGTTTTCTCCCCCTTACTGTGGTAGTGGTATGCCAAATCGGTTGTAAAGCTTGGTTATGTCACTCTCAGATAGATTAGGATTGTTCAAAATCATTCCCTCATACCATGAACGCTGGTCGGCTGCTACAGGGCCTTGGACTTTCTTTCCTCCTGGAACATTATTAATGAGCCATGTTTCCATTTGAGAGGCGTTACGTGGCATATTAGGGTCACTAATTACGCCTCCAGTGTATTCTTTTGTCTTTGATGCTCCCTCACTAGCAGCTATTCTGGATTCCCTTTGCCTGCTAAGGTTGAGATTTGCCCAAGCAATCGCATTATCAATGCCATCCTGTTTAAGAATGCGGTCAAATTCCTGTTGCCATTGTGCATCCTTAACAGAATCGCGGCCTTGAGTGTATTCAAAATCTTGATTGTATCTCCGCACATCTTCGTTATATCCTCTGTCCGACTCCAACACACCACGTTCAAAGTTTCGGTCAGATTCAAGGACTCCGCGATTATAGTCGCGCTGGTCTGCTGAGATATTATAGTCTTGTTGTTGTCCGGCCAGTGTTCTCAATCCTGCTTGACCAAAATTACCGCGTGCATTATTTGATGTAACGTTAGCACCAAATAAGCTAGAGTCGACTCCTAACCCCTGCAATTGTGCACGCAACTGATCTCCTTGCGATCTAGCAGCGGCTTGCTGTTCAGGAGTCATGTTTGACCAGTTAGCCTCAGTAGTGGACTTGAGGTCAAGCAGGTTATTCATCAGTGTACGAGCTTCAGGCGACATGTAATTTCCCGTCAGTTGAGCTTCTGTCACTCCTTCGTTAAACTGATCGCCACGCAATGAACGCGCCTGAGAAAGAAGATTACCAGCATTAGCAAGTTGGTTCTGGTACTGACTGTATGCCTGTTCCCTATATTGAGGAATATATGCTAATGCTTCTTGCTCGGCGTTCTGCTGGATTTGCCCTAACTGATTTGCCGTCAAGCTGCTTCCCATGATCCCGCGCTCGTTCATGGATTCAAGAGTCGAATTTGAAGCTGACTGTGCTCTGTTCTGCGCCAATTGACGTTGTGCCTGATAAGCCGGATCAGTTTCAGGATTATACTGAAAAGGTGTTGCCATCAACTTCTCCAGATTAGAAAATGCTTCGTTCTGCTTCGCCATCCAATCGTTATATTGCGGACTAGAGAAGGTTGTTGGAGTCTTAGGTGGCTCTGGTACGCTAACTGCCGATGGCGCAGCTTGTGCCGGAGCAGTCTGGGTAGGGGCAGGCACAGAACCAGTAACAGGCGTCATAGTGGGCTTAGGTGTCGTTGGAGGGGCCGGAACCTTTGCAAGTTGTGCCTTGGACCATGCCTGATTACCTGTTGTCGCTTGTCCACCTGTAGACGTTTTGCCTGCTGCCATATTGCTCCAATACTTATATTGGTTGTCTGAAACGGCCATGGTTATCCTCCTTTCGGTAATAAAAAAGAGCCCACCTATTTGGTAGACTCTGTATATGATATAATTAATCTGTACGAACACTTGGGTGGAAGTATTGCCTCCAGATTGGAGGTGATGCTCATGAACTTTTCGTTGTCAGAAGTGATAATGCTCGGCATGTTTTTATTGGCCTTGCTAACATACCTGAAAAAACGAAAATAACCCGCCCAAGTCGCAAATGGTCCGGGTTATTCTCTGTCCTACTTAGGAGGTAATCCACCCAAGTTTCGTGCGGGGGAGTCGGCTGCAACCGGCTCCTTTTTCTATCCTAATCATATCATGACTGGTTTATACCTGCAATCATTGCTCAAGCTCTGCTTTGCGTGCTTCAAGTTCGGCTAGACGTTGCTCAAGGTCGGCTATTTTCTGCTCTATTTCTGATTTTTCTTCAGTACTTAGATCATAATACACCAACTGTGTTTTGTGTATTTTTATTAGTTGTTCAGCTGAGAATATCTCACTTTTTACATGTGAAAGAATCATATTCTCGATTTTAATTTCTTCTACATCTTGCACTATAGAGTCAATTTTAATCACCCCGCTATCAAAACTAACCTCTTTTCCAAGCAATTCGGATATTTCTTTTACTGGCAAATACGACGATCCATTATAGGCCAAAGGAGCATTTTTCAAAGCAACCTTTTGTCCATCTAATTCCACACTGTAATCCGTCCGAACCGATGCCGTAACACGATCAATAACTGTCGTTGCTGCCGCTGTTCCGGCTGTTGCAAACAATGCCCCTGCCGCAAATGCGATAATCATCTTCTTCATCTTCGACACCTCGCCGCTTTTTTGCGACAATTATACCATAAATTCCCCATTGCCTGTTAAGTTTATCCACCTAATGCCGCTATTCTCGCATCTAAACTTGCAGCATAAGTGTACAGGCCGCTTATTGATGTTTGCAAATTATCTAGTGCTTGTTGTAAAGTTTGCCCACTAACATTATTCCTTACCTGACTCCATGCAGGCAGTTTCACCTCTCCGGTTGATGAATTTGGTATGAGGTATATATTAGAAGCACTAATCAACATTTCCATGAAAGACGCTAATATTATGTCTCGATCCGAACTTAGTGAGTAACCTGTAGTCATATTAGACTGTGAAAATCCAGAAGGACTTCTCCAGGTAAGAGTAGGAGAACCGGTAGATAAGTCGAATGAATCCATAGAGATGTATCTATTAGCGTCCGCTTCTGCTCTGAAATGATTTTGCGTATTGCTCATAACCGCTCTAGGGTAGCCTGTACGGTTAGTAGATATAAGCGATCCGTAGATTTCTACCGACTCAATAATACCCGCGAGGATGTGACCCAGGTTAGCGGTAATGGCCGACAGTTCGTCCACGTCAATCGTTTCTGCAGTAAGCCCCTTAACGCGCACGTTCTCAAAATCAAGGTTCCCGTTTAGTAGGTAACGTAGTGTCTTTTGGAGTTTTGCCAGCTGCTCGAATGCTTCCTCTACCGTTCCTGGCTCTGTTACTACGTGAATATTCTGCGTAGGCATATCTTACCTCCTCATAGGCAGCTCTCGTAGCTGTCTGCTTATCTCATGGATACTTACAGGGCCAGTAGCTACAATCTTGATCCTGACCGCATTGGCGTCCGCAATCGAATTTGTAGGTACGAGCATCTCTTGAAACTGCATATTCGTGTTGGCCGTCAGCGTCTTAGCGAGAATCCAGTCTTCTCCTGATGGATATTTACTGATGTAGACAGATAGGGAACTTCCGGCTGCGATGGTAGCGACAATCCATATTTTGAACCAGTGCATCTTTCTGGAAATTGCTTCGGAGGTAAAGGGTTTTGTGATTGCCGTAGCCGTGATTGGAGTTCCGTTGTCCGTTGTTCCGCCTAACAGCAAAACTCGTCCGCTCTCATCCCCGAAATACATCTTATCTCCGACTCGTATCATCTGACATACGGCGATACTGTCCCATGTGTACCATGTTTGATGGAGTGGATAATATTGCAGAATGCGGCTATTGTTTGTAGACGAACCGTAAGGTATGCCGAAGTAGATGTATTCTCCGCTGCTAGCAGCTACACATTTTGCCGTCTGTTCCTTGTTGGACAGGTTGACATAGTTCTGAACAGGCTTTGAATACTCTCTCCTTGGCCTCATGCCGCCGCTATATTGGTAGATGCCGTCCCGGTTAATGATAGGAACGGTCTGGTCATATGCGGTTATTGCCTTATTGCTTGCGGCTCCTATGTCCGTTGCGATAGATTCCATGGCGTAGCTTTGCGGGCCTTTGCCGTAAAGCTCGAACATGCTGGAAGGTTTGAATACGGTGATATATCCGTTCCCCGCGCTCAGTCCGTTGATTGTCTCACCATCGGTTGTATTGACCTGTATCTCGCCTGCTCCGGCGTCTCCTGCGGTTGTCCAGTCTGTGGCTATGTTAAGGGCAGAGTAACGGAGAAAGTTTCCTACAGCGCAGTATAAGCGGTTGCTGTGGGTTGTTATGAAATTGCCGCCTGACGGAGCGCCTGCAAGGTTCTGGACGGTACTGCCATCATATCGTTTGATTGGGTCAACGCCGTTAGATGCAATAAGATTTATGTCAGAAAGGTTTCCCTTGAAGTTGCAGAATGTCCACTCAGCCGTGGTACTCAGTCCACTCGTCATTAGTGACCATCCTGTTACATCCCACCGTTGCCATGTGCCATCGGAAAATATGACATGTAACTCCTGATCTTTCCACGCTCCTAAACCTAATATTCTTTCGCTTGTCTGACCAATAACACTGTAACCAGGTCGAGTGGTTAGTCCTGGAGCGTTTGATGGGCCGAAGTTAATCAGTTCAGTGAATAGGTTGTCGGGAAGGTTAAACCCTTCATCATCCGGCTTGTATACGCCGTTAAAGTCACGTATGGGAATCGGATTACCTACGCCTCGTATCGCGCCCCAATAGGCCATTGTATCCCTCCTTTCCACGAAAAAGAGCACCCGTTAAGGTGCCCTCGTTATGTCGCAGTATGGTCCGTTTGTGAATTAATTTACTAAAAATATCCTCCTCTGGTAGAATGAAAGTTGTCGGAGACTATCAATTTTTGAGAGGAGGATTGCATTTGGCGACTTATAAATTAAAACCATTACTTGCGCTAGAACAAAGAGGAGTTATAGAAATCGATGTGTCTGGACCAGCACTATTGGGCGATGGTCCAGACAATTACACTTGTCCAAAATGCGGCAACATTATTGCTAAATCAGTAAAACTTTCGGATTTGACAAAGTACCTGAACGCAGCGTTTAAGTGCTACAATTGCAAACAAATCAGCAAGTTATAACTAATCCTTTACCAGAATTGGTTTGCTCAGATTGTATGTCTGTTTTCTTAGATCAACGTCAATGTTCATGATGATTGGCTGGTCTCCAACAAGTTTGAAGATCAGCCAAGTTCTAATTCTGTTTAACAATTCCCTCTCCTCCTTCCTTCTCGTCCGTTTACTACTCAGCAGTCGATAGCCGCTGCGAACTCTTCCAGCGTCTTCAATTGATCATATCCTTGCTCAAGGAAGTTCGATGCTCCCTCTTCGATAGAGGGTTCGAATGTATGAATGGACTCTTGAATCCACTCTTTACCCGCATTTGCTGCATCGATATTCGCATAGTATCGAACACGAAGAGAAATGCCGGACTTACCTCCGCTAAGCTCATCGATTCTCACGTATGCTTCCGGCAGTTGAATGCCGTGTACAGACTCAAAAGCTAGTTGTAACGCCACTGTTCGCCCTCCTATACTGTCGTGCCTGTAGCATCGACCCAGTTTGTTCCATTCCACCATATCGGCTTATTGAGCGTAGTATCGAAATAATTCATTCCTGTCGTCTGCCAAACTGGACGTTGTGCTGTCGTGCCGCTGAGAATTAACGGAATATATCGCACTTGACCGTTATTAAGAGATGAATCGCCATGCGTAATCCTCGCCCATCCTAATATGAGCCGGTTAGCGAAGTCCGCATTGAAATAAATACCGTTAGGTGTTCCGCCGCCCTCTGCCGCTACATTTTGCCCTTTTGCGTTTTCGGTTGGGGTACGTAACCCAAGATACAAATTATTAATTGGATACGTTGGAGTTTCGACGTACCAATCCCAATACTCGTTACGGTACGGCATTACACCAAGCAACCCGTTTGTACGTGCCATGTTATGGTTAAAAACTCTGACCACAAAAGCATCAACACTCAGCGTTGGTGACTCATCCAGGTACTTAAACCGGTTGCCGGATCCGCTTAATGTTAGTGTGTCGATTGTCAAAAATCCACTTAGGCAATTCCACCACAAGTATCCCCTCGTCGATCCGGTCGCCATATACGCATCCAAGTGAGTGATTCGCATGTGCGATCCGCGCACAACAAGCATAGCTCCCGTATCTGCTGCTGGTTGCCACAATTTAGCTTTGTTAATAACAACCTTACTGTTATTTGCCCATATCACATAGGTCAAGTCCGGGCTTTCGCAGCCCAAATTCGTACAATCAACTTCGGCAAAATTAAAGTAAAACATCGTACCCTTACAAAAATCACCGTAAACATTGACCATTGTAGAGTAGATCGAGGCCACACGGTATGCTATTTTTTCAGTATTGGCAAACGTGTTTTCCAGTAACAGACTCGTCCCGCCCAGCCCATTGTAAAACCCATAATCACCAATAAAAGTACAATCGCGGAACGACCAAGCCCAAGCCTCGTGGATATATAAAGCGTATCTGTCCCTTGACCCAACAGCTATCCCGCTTTTTGATGTTTCAAATGTAGCATAGTTACAAATCAAACGTGACCCCGTGTGCCCGTAAACACCATATGTCAATGATCCGTTGCTTTGATTATCGACTTTTATGTTCGTGAATTGGATCGCGGACCAATCATCTGTTATTACCATTGTGTCACCACGAATAATAATACAGGATGCATCAAGTCCTAACGCTTGTGTTTCTCCGTCTTTTTTAATGACAGATGCATTGTTGCCTTCACCAATCAATGCAATCGGGGCGTAAGAATACCCTCCGAATGGTGCTATCGATTTTATAAATAGCGGGCGCGTGATCCTGTATATGCCTAGCGGGAAATATGCACCGCCACCACCATTAACATAAATGTAATCTAACACAGCTTGAATAGCATCGGTATCATCGGTCACACCATCTCCCATTGCAGCAACAAGTGGTGCTGGTGGGAACTTAACATTTATTGATCGGGCATTAAGGTTTGTTGCAATATCCGCCAACTGTTCATTAACTTTTTCAAGTGCGGTTTCACCCAAATTAGCCTTTGCTATCATATCCTTCATCTGTTGCATAGCGATTGAATATGCTGTTTGCCCCACACTCTCACCTCACCATCTGATTGTTTCTTTTGCACGCCGCATCCCCATCTTCTTGAGGTCACGTTCAGCATCTTTGAATATGGAATCAAACTCTGCTTGAAAATTGTTTTTCATATCCGTGTCCCGTTGTATTCCTGCAATCCAGGAGGCGGCGTCATAAACGTACATTTCGTGATAGTCTTCTGGAAAATTAGGAGTCTTACTAAGCTCACTGGCGCTTAATGTAATAGGTTTGGAACGGTAGTAGATGAATCCCTCACTATTAGGCGCAGGAGCAGGACAAATAAACACAGCGCCCTCAAACGCTGTACAGAAGTAAGATGGCGGGTTCTGAACTTCAGGACTCACCTTTAGGTACTCTATTCCGTTTATAACCACGCACCTAACACGATCCTCCGGGCAATCCTCGGGCAAAGCATAGTAGGGTATTTCTGTGGTATAAAATCCATATATTGTTTCAGGCAGAACAAACTTTCTAAACAACCGCTTGGATAGCTCATTGAACCGTCCGACGATTTGACTGTCGGTCAGGTCATTGTGTATCTCAAGTCGGACACGCTCAATCAACTCTCCAGTGTTCATGCTCCCACCCCGCTAAAGTTGACCGAATGGCGGTCTGCTCGGTACATTTCCTTTGCAAAGTCCTCCGCAAGCTCCGTCGATTTGCGGTCGTTATCGGCTTCTCTTGCTGCGTCTGACTCTTCAACCTGTGAAACCGCGCTAAATCCATTTGCGGTATGGATGCGTCTGATATGGCCTACAATACCGCTGTGCAGGACAGGCCATCCAGGTTGCGGAATCTTCATAATGGCGTATTCGGTCATGCCGTCCATGATTAGATGTTCACCTGTATGTGGATTCCACATGAGGTAAAGGTGTTCGTCGTATGCTTGCAGTTGCTTTTCAACGTCATACAGGTCGTTTGTCATAACTCTGGTGAATCCATTAGCGTAGTGTCTGTTCATTTGATCTCCTTTCAAGAAAAAAAGGAGCCCGAAGGCTCCTAGATTAATAACCCGTAGGCTCGTTAATGTCATTCAACGCGCCGAATGCGTTACGAGCGTGGCAGACCATTGTTTCGTAGCAGAATGCCGTTGCCTCGTATGCAGGCTTGTTAGGAACGCGAGAGAACATCGAGCCATCCTCGTCCATAAATGCCAGTTGGGAAGTGTAGTAAAGTCCAAGGTCATCCCAGTTGCCAGCCCATACACGATTAGAAGGCATGTAACGGTCAACCAGGAGAGGCAGTCCGTCGAATTCAATTGCTTTGTATCCGCCTTCCAGTTCCATCGGGTTAACGAATCGTTTAAGAGATGTCAAAACGCCTTCATAAGCTGCACGAATGCCGTGGGAACCAGCCAGCCATTGCACGTTTTTGCCGCTCACAATGTCGATACGGTCTACCAAGCTACGAATAAGTGCGTCAGAAATGGCGCGTCCTGTACCGCTATTACCAAGGATGTTCGCCTTCCACCAAGCGTATGTTGCAGGGTTCAGTGTTTGAAGCGTTCTGGTGTCGCTGATAATACCAGCAAGGCCCATAGGCTCAAGGTTAAGAGATCCACTGTTAACCGCAAAATCACCTGCAGCTGTAGTAACCGCTGCGCCGCTGATGGAAATCGTTTTTGCGTTGTAATCAACTGCCGTTACCACACGTCCTGTAACGTCCACCGTCACGCCATTGCTGTCAATGATATCAATGACCTGACCAATGAAGAACAGGCGCACATCGTCCACCACAAGCGTTGTAAGTGCTGTGTTGACCGGGAATGTTGCGAGTTTACCCGATCCGTCACCCAAGGAAACGCGGCGCATGTAGTTTTGGAGGTCGGTTGTCAATCCTTTAACCTCGGATGTCAGTGCACGGATATAAGACGTTTCGTCGCGCTTAGATGCTTGAATCGTCGCGTTGGACACCTGTAAGCGTCCGTGAACGTAGGCAACATTGCCCGTCGATCCTTTGTATCCTTGTTGGCCAGCAGTAGGCAAGTCGCCCATTTCTGTGCCAGCTCCTACGCCGGAGTTACGTCCGAAGTGGTGGGCGATATAGAAGTTTCGACCGTCACCGTCAATCTTCTCAGCCTTTTCTTTCAGCTTTTTGATGAAATAGTTGGAGCCGTTGTTGACCTGTTCCTGCACCTCTGGCAAGTAGTCAATTTTCAGTGCATCTTCAATTGTTGATAATGTCGCTGGCATGTTATGCCCTCCTATTCAGCCGACCTGGATGCAATGTGCCTAGCAATAGCACGTTGTTCTGCTCCTTTGAAACCACCACCTGTAGGTGGTATTGCCTGAGCTGCTGCACCTGTCGAACCTTCTGTTTTTACTCCCTTTTTGGAGTTGAGATATTCTTTTACTGCGTCTTCCTTAGCGGTAGCAAGCTTGGCTTCCAAAATGTCCGCCTTCATTGCTTTAAGCGCCGCCTCCGGCTTGGTGATTCCGTTTTCGTGCATGTAACTCCACAGTTCCGTGTGGCTAACTTGCTTGCCATCAATCTGCTTGTCCGCTACAAAGTCTTTCAGGGACTGTTCAAACTCTGATGCAGCCTTCTCCTGGTTGACCTTGGCTTCCAGTTCGTCAGCTTTAGCAGCCTTCGCTTCCAGTTCGTCAATGCGTTTCAGGACGCTTGCAGGTACGTTCTCCTTGTCAGCACGTTCCTGCAACTCCTGAAGCTCAATTTCTTCTTTCAGTGTCATCATGTCACTGAATCCGCTGGTTTTTTGGAGGTATTCGGCGGCTTTTTTGTACGTGTCATGTTCCTTGTACTCGTCGCGGATGCGTTGAATCTCTGCATTCTTGTCTGCTTCCCATTTGGCTTGAGCTGCAGATAGTCTCTTCGAGAATGCAACGTCCTCTTTTCCCGGCTCGGCGGCAGCGTTGTCTTCGCCCGTTTGGGGTGGTGGTACTTGTTCCTCGGCGGCAGGAACGGATTCTACGCCCGGATCTTCCGAAAACATTTGCAAATCAAGGGTGTGTCTGAACTTTCTCATTGATAATTCCTCCTGTTATGCGGCGGCCATAACGAATCGACGCCCGTACGATTTAACTGCATGAAAATAGGCCCGAAGGATTCTCACCCTGGGCCTGCTACCGTCTCATTGCTGCTGTAGCAAGTTGTGTCTCTGCTTTCAGAGCATCCCTTGCAATAGCTGATTGTTGATCCATCTGTTTCATTTCCACTTGCGCTTGTCTATCCTGCGTCTTCTGCTCTGCCTCTTGTTGCTGAGCCTGCATTTGAGCCTGTTGCTGGGCCATCATAGGCGCGTTAATCCTATCAAGATGTTGTTGATAGTGTTGATCTACTACATCCCTCATAGCAGGCGACATTTGGCGATAACGACTCGTCTTCCGGAACGTGTTGTGTATCTCAATATGGATATCGTCGTTGTCGCTGTCCCATATCTGCGGTATGCCCGGGGGAGGTTGAGGCATCATCTGCTGTATGTCTGCAATCACCGCCGGATTCCCCGTTTGCATAGCTTGTTGAGCTGTAGCTTGGAACTGCTGCATCTGCATCTGATATATCTCAAGAGCCTGCATAAACTCCTGATCCTCTGCCAAGTCTTCAAATGTTTTGTTCTCCATCTTGGCATTGTTACTGTCGAGTGCGTCCTGCTCGAACAGTTCGGTGGAATCACCCATGCCCATTAGCCTTAGAAGCTTTGTATGGTCAGGAGTGCCGTCTTTCTTGACGATTGCACCGGCTCCCCACATGGTCATGATGCGTTCCTGTTGAGCTGCCTTCATTTCCGGAAGGCTGGAACCCTGGACAATGTTGACGTCCTCGAATCCCGTCAGGTCAGAGCCGTTAAAGCTGATGATTTCAATTTCGTTGTCCTCACCAACCAACCGCGCTTGCCTTTCCTCTGTGTAATGAGCCTTTACAAGCCGGAGGATGCGCTGCATGACCTTCTTCATGCCCTGTTCATAGTTCTGAGCGGCTACTGCAAGCTTCTCATTCTCTTGCTCGACCATGATTTCGAGCCCACCAAGCGTGTCCAGACCAGCAGGCATTCGCCCTTGGCTGACCTCTCTCGCTCCGCTGGAGTCATCTATGTCAATGGCGTTGTTAGCCAGTTCTTGACCGTAAAAAGAAGGAATGTCCGGCGCGTCTACTCGTTCAGGCTTCGCACCAGCGACAGGGTTATAGTCGATGATGCCGCTGATTTCGTTCGTCAGTTCCTCTTCGTCTACGCCGCTGCCGATAGGGTTAAGCCACATGGCATTACCCATTCTACGAGCGTGTGTCGCAATCATAGAGCGCATGGTATTGATTTCCCGTTGTGGATCAAGCATGTCAGTTACGATAGCGTCATAAAGATTGCTACCAGGGATAGGGATATACCCGAACAGTTGATATGGCAATTCCCCTGATGCCTCGCTGTAGTCCAGTTCGACGCCATTACAGACCGTGATCTTTACGCCCTCTGGATACCTCTTACAGGGCTTGTACCACAGTTCATAGACAAGCGCCTGATTCTGCATGCGAGTAATCTCATAGGCTCCTATTCCGTCTGCTGACATTCTGGTGATGTCGTAGCGATTGAGGTAGCCAACATTGGCATCAGGACTGACCCTCTTACCGTATTCCTCGAATATTTCGTCAACGTCACGGGCTTTTCGTTCGATAATCCACCGAATTTCATCCTCGCAAGTAGCTGCTGGGTCAGAAAATACCGTCAGAGGATCGCACACTCTTGCACGAATGACGCCTTGATGGATGGGCTTGGAGCCACCTTTCACCCATTCCTCGTATCCTGGATCATTTTCAGATGGTGATATCTCATCTCCGGCAGTATCGTCATACCACGTTTTAATCCACCCACGCTTTTGAATCAGCATGTACAGGAATAAATCCTTCGTCTTTCGACCAAAGTCCAACTCCTGCCATAACGCATGCAGATACTTATCAGCAGCCTTAGCCGCATCAATGTCTACCTGCTCTTTACTGCCTGGCACAACGTCATATTTGAGCTTGTTTTTGATGTGTTTGGCTAGGAGAGCCATTACACGCGAACGAATCTTATTGCGTTTTACCCTGACCTCTCCAGATGCCAAAGGCAAGGTCATTATTCTCCGTTCTGCTGAATTCCAAGTGATCCACTGATTGCCAACAAAGTAGTTGATATTGACCAGTTGGGAGCGTATATCTGTCCAGTTCTCGGCGGAACGAAAAAGCAGCTCCACCTTGTCTGGTGTGAGCCGCTTCGATTCCGTTTCGCCTACTGCTATTGCGTCTTTGTCACCTTTCTTTGCCACGGCTCACCACCTCCTACGCATTGAGCGCCAGTTTTCTCAGCTTATCCTCGCCCAATTGAGGCGTGTATTCGATGCCCTTGGAATCAAGGTAGGCTTTAAGCTGGTCCCTGTCCATGTCGTTAATGTCACCAGCAATAGGCGTAAGAGTGATTTCGTAACCTTCAACCCTCACTTCCTCAATTTCAACTGGCAGCCAAGCGAAGGTAGCGTCAACCTCTGTCCGTTTATCAAAAGCGTCTGATTCGTCCTTGGCGGCTCCGAACTTTTCATCCCTACCGCAGATGTATTTGTACAGTTTCAAGTCCTCTCACCCCCTCACAATGGCTCTAGCTGAGGCGGTTCTTTATGCCCCTGCTGTGCTTTGATGATCTTTACCTCAGCTTGCTTCATTTCCCCGAATGATGGAGCTTGGATGCGGTCAAGCAACTGCTGACGCTCCTTGTTCCACTCAATTTCACGCTCACCATGCTTCATAATCAGGATTGAAACGACTCGTTCTCGCTCATTTCTAGTTAGGATGATGACCGTCAGTAGGGCCGTAATGACAATCAGCGATAACGCCATTACAGCGTATAATTCAGGACTCATAGGCCACGCTCCAACATCCTCAGGCCTAATACTGTACTTATCCCCGCTGCTGCCATCAGACCGATTTCTCTATTCGTAAACGATTCACACTCTCTCAAGTGCCAAAATACATCCTTTTCTTGACGAATCGCCGTCCTTTCTTCAGGACTTAGATTCGGATTGTCTCTAGACTCGTGTAATGCGTAAGCAAAAAAGTGATTTCCATCCCAGAAACCAACCGGGAATGTGTAACCACCACCATTTCCAACTTTTTCAAAATATTCTTTGATTGTTTCCTCAATCTCTTTCTCCCTTGTCACAATGCCTGCATCCCCTCTCTACGTGGTTTATTGAGTTTGGCAATGTTTCTTCTCGCTCTGCCCTCTGCACTATTATCATGATCTTGCTTCTTCTTCATTTTTTCGATGAACAGCATGCACTCGTCATTCATGGCATAGCGCGTTGCGTCAATCGAGTGGTTGTTTCGATCCGGGAACGCTGCTTTAAAGTTGCCGTTAGCATCCTTGTCCAGCTCGTATGTCAGAAACTCACGCGCAGTCTCCGGGCATCGTATATCGTCAATTATGATAGCCTCCAAGTCCTGGAGGAACTTTATGCCGTACTCTACAGAGTCAGGCCCCTTCTTCACTGGCCTTATCCGCAATCCGTACTGGTTAAGCTCGCTGATGCTCTTAGGCTCTGCGCTGTCCGCTATTACTTCGGTGTTATCGGTG
The DNA here is from genome assembly GCF_054551715.1 of Paenibacillus sp. CAU 1782. Classification (NCBI taxonomy): domain Bacteria; kingdom Bacillati; phylum Bacillota; class Bacilli; order Caryophanales; family Paenibacillaceae; genus Paenibacillus; species Paenibacillus sp. CAU 1782. Next base: position 19,015 of record NZ_JBTOLL010000029.1, read on the forward strand.
TTTTCCTCCGTGATGTGACGATATGCCGCATGGTTAGATAGGCCGACTTTGTACAACTCATGAAAGATGTATAGCCGCTTATGCTTGCGGTCATAGTGCATAACCAAGTAAGACAGAGGGTCAATGGCGTAACCAAAGTCAAGACCACGCCTGATGGTGTGGAACTCTTCGATTTCTTCCTCGCTGATCCTGCGTATCTGAACATTCTCGAATACTTCCCCACCTGTACCCGTTATAGAGCCAAGGTATTCATGCTCATAACTGGTAGGCTTCGTCTCTTTCAGATGTTCAGCCTCGATGATGAACTGTTCCCCTAGCCAATCCCTCGAAACCGTTAGATAGGTGCTGTGGTGCGTCAGACGATCTTCGCGGGTAAGCTTCATTTCGGCATTAACCCAGTTATTAGCTGACTTCGGTGGGTTGTAGGAGTAGAACACAATGAACTTCGGCCCACCGCGCATTAGAGACTGGTTAATCATCCGTATTTCTTCCATGCTGGTGAACTCGTCCAATTCCTCGTACCAGATAAACTTTGTATAACCCTTGCTGAATTTCATGGACTTGATCTTCTTAGGCTTGTCAGCTCCTCGAAAACGAATCTCTTGGCCGGTTGGAAGGTACGTCAGAACTAGCTTTTGTTCTGGTATCTCCCAATACTGCTCAACGCCCAGCGCTTCAATTGCCCAAGCTAGCTGTTCTTTAACCGACTCGCCCAGCGTATCCTTGACCTTACGCAGTACGACGGCATTCGCCAAAGGGTCTTCCATGATGCCCAGGATGATCTCCGTCCCAACGAATGAGGACTTGGTGCTTCCACGTCCACCTGACAACCAATAGTGCGTATGATTACCGTCATGTATATCCCAATGAACATCGTAAAACGATGGTGCTATCACATTTGTTAAATTAATCGTTGGACTACCGCCGTGGAATGTCATTGATGATTTTCACCCCAACATCTCCAGAGTGCTTTATGCGGTCCTCCCACATGCCATATCGCTTACCAAGCTGAACAGCAGCATCTTTCCTATCGCGTACAGATGTCTCGAATCCCATCTGATCTTGAACTTCTCCACGCATGACGGAGGTTAGAAATTCGAGTATTTCATCTTGGTTAGCTACACGATCAGCCTCTTTGCTCAACATTCTTTCTTTGATATAGGCGTCAATCTCAACTTTCTTCAACAACCTACTGCCAATACTGTAGGCTGTCTTTTCACTGTAACCAGCCTTCTTTGCTGCCTCAGTTGCGTTCTGTGTCTCAATGTAATAATCAGCAAATGCTTTATGTTGCTCTCTCACGGCTCTTCACCACCATATGCTTCAGGAGATCAGCAGCACTAGAAAATTCATCCGTGAGCGGAATCTTCTTTTTCTTCTTCTCTCCCGTTTTTTTGTTCAGCTTCTCCCCCTCAATCCAGAAAGTGAGTTTATAACGCGAGTAAACACTGTCGAATTGTTGAGAGTATCGCTGTTCTTTTGATAGCGATACATCATGTCCTTGCCTGCCAAGCTTCATCAGCAATAACTTTATGTTTCGCTCCATATTCACAACAAACACCCCCCAATTTGCACTAATTTACTGATTTTAAAGTATTTACCTCGAAATATTTGGTAGTTATTTGCACTTTACGACTAATGGACACCACGAATTAACAGTACATCATCTTCACCAAACACCTTTTCACGCGCCTGAGCCCTGCTGATGCGGTTATCTTCCCAGCACAGAAAGAAAAGGTACTGCCTCTGATATGTGCCGTCTACGTTCTCCATTTCGCCCTTATAATCGACAACTTCACATACAACACTGGACCTGTCTCCGGCGTCCTCTATAAGAGGATTGAAGTACCAGTCATGACGCCTCATAGGGTCTTCGCTCGTTTCCTTGATCGTCATTTCAAGGGTATACGCCTTATCGCTTATTTGCGTGATTACCATGCTATCCCTCCAATGCAAAAGAGAGCCGTATAGGCTCCCTCAAAAAACTATGTTAAGCCGATATTAGCGTCGGCTCAAGCGCTTGCGTGGTCATGGGAGAATGGCCCATGAATGATACGGGCTCCTAGACTCCGCGCGTCTCTCTTCCGCCACCACGCTAACTTGAGATTCCGGCAGACTTGAACTGCAACCTGTGGGTTTCACCCTTTCGGGATCGCTCACCGTTCTACCAGCAAATATTGAACTACGGAATCTCATAATAGTATAGCGGCCCTCTCAGGCGAATGGATAAAGGGCCGCAGGAAGTGACGTGGACAACGACTGCGCATACAGCTATCGGTTGTCCATGCGTCAGTTTCCTATATTGCTATTATACGGTGCGGTTTGGCTCATTTGGTTGCAAAAAGTTGCATTATGCCGATATACCTTTCCATTTGCCGTCAACGTCAAACATATGGTCAAAAGTGGTTATCTCCAATTCTTCGTGTCCCAATGGCTGGAGCGCTACAACCAAACGCCGGATTGCTTCCTTGTGCCATCTGGTCACTGTACTTTTGTCCTTATGGATCACGCTTGCTATTTCATTTAGCGTCAGCGTATTGCGGTCAAGGTACTTCCTCATGATGATTGTTCGCTGATCGTCGCTTAATACCTCGTCCACGGCGCTTCTGACAAATCTTACAATGCGGTTATACCTATTCTGGTCCCATCCGTCAGGATCGCGTTGTGGGTCTAACAATCGGTTCGGAAGCGTTACGCGCAATCTGCCGCAATTGAATGCTGCGAATTCATAGCTACGGAAGTCTTTCAACAATTCAATGACATCATCGTGTTTCATGCCGGATTCCCCCTTATGTTAATTTGCTGGCTCGAATTTCTCATATGTGCTAGGCCCAAACGACCGATGTATACACCTGTTCGCTTCAATCCATCATGAATGACTGAGCCGAACGTTATAAACTTCCGTGCTTCTCCATCTTCACGCCACCAATCGCCTTTATTGAGTGCCCAACCCAACACTAATGCATGCTTTCCTTTTCCGCCAAAGTAGATGTATGACATTCTGACCTTTTGACTTGTCATCACTTTCGATCCTATTTTGATGGGTATCACCCCTTTTGATAATTCAAAGGGAACCACTTTTTGCACTCAGTGAGTGTTGTGGTTCCCCTTTATGTGGTGCTATTCGCAGTATGGTTTCCCATCACTGTTTATCCTTGGTGTAATTCCAGATCCTGAAGCCATTAAATAATGGCATCCAGTTTCCTTATCGATGAAGTGCGTAATGGTTCGCCCGTTAAGATTAGTTCTTGACAATTTCTCTAAATTTGTATTTCCTCGTTCCTCAACATTACCGCCCTCAACATTACCGCATGCCGTCATGATCAATACTGACAAAAATATTAATGTAGTTGTAAAGCATCTTTTCATTATGACTCACCTGCCGGAACGTATTCTCCGTTTACTTCTACCAGTTCGCCGCAGTCTATGGGTTCTTTAATCCATCCTAGCGGCCTTCCCACGTCTTCATCAAGAAGGTTTCTTGGTATATCCCAATTCATTAGGCAGCACCCTCCTGCAACATATCTGTAAACCCTGTAGCAAAGGCCAGCCTCTCAACCTTACGCGTTAGTTCCTCAAATTCCGCCCGCGTAACTGTCTCTCCTGCCATTTCCACACCAGTGTTCCCTTCAGCCAATCCGTGCTCCGTTTCGGGAAACTGCAATGTTGGTACTTCTATGCCTTGCTCCAGAGTCTCAGCAGCCAACCTTTCCGCTTCTGCCTGCGCCAGCTCCTGGCGAAATCGTTCGGCCTCTTCCGGCGTTTCTTCGCGGTATTTACCAAGCTCCAGCCACGATATTTCAACTTCTTCACCTGTTGCCGAAAGGTTAGCAATATACGTTTTACGGTTGAACTCGTCCTTCCAGCGTTTGTTGTAGATACCTGGCTTGGCGGCGTTGATGCGGCGGATAAGCTCTTTTGGATCAACCTGTTCAGCTTGCGGAGAAGCCGTTGGACGCGATTCCAGTTGCTTCCGCAGGGATTCGTTGTCCTTTGTCAGGCGTTCAATTTCAGCCTTCGCTTCCGCCAACTGTTCACCTGCTGCATTGCGTTTGGATTCGATATCCTCTTTATCCCTACGAAGAGATTCATAGGCTAATTCAATGGCCTGTAATTCCTCGACATTTCCTTTCAATTCAGAAATCTGCTCTTCCTGCGCTGCAATCTCTGATTTGTAGCTAGCAACAATGGTCGCGTGCTGCTGTGCCTGATTGCCTATATAAGTTTGCAGCCATCCCGATAATAGCTGATAGTGGTCATCGCTTGCGCACATGTCCCGCAATGCCATAACCGCGCCGTCTCCAAAGTCCAATTGTTCAAACTGTCCGGCTATGCTGTCCTGCGCTTCAACCGATGCGCTCAATTCCGCGATTCTGTTACCCAATTGCGCTGAGCGTTCCCGCAGTTCGTTATACTTTCCATGGTCAGATATTACGCCCGAACTATCCATAACAGACAATTCCATGTCCACGTTTTGCTTTTGCTCTGTAAGCGATTCAATCTCACTTTTGATCTCGTCAATTCCGCTCATATTCGCCCTCCGAATATCAATATTGTTATAGTTAATTATACTATATTTGAGTGCTTTAATCCAGCTAAAAACGTTGATTTTATGCGGTTTTCTGGTGTTTTTACTGCGTTTCATTCGCATAGGTTATCACGACAAAATAGTGTCATTCCGGCAACTCACCAAACGTCTCTTTTAACCTCGATCTCGCGTATGGTCCGGGCGATGTTCTGCCTTGTTCCCAATTATTAATCGTCGTGATTGATACGCCCAACAAAACCGACAATGTTTCACGACTCCAGTTCATTTCCTTGCGCTTATGTTTTATCCATTCCTTCACATCCATTCTAACGCCTCCATTCGCCTTATTTAGACGTTCTGATTTTATTCGCACCATTTACCCTATTTTCGTTCTATCAGTCGCCTATAACACCGTCAGGATCGTCAGAATCTATTCTGCGATACTCCCGCAACTTGCCCAGCACATAATCCGTCGATATGACCGCAATTTTCTTCTTTTTCTGCTTTTTGAGTGCTTCGTACAATTCATCAAGTGGATTCATGCGCTTCTCTCCCTCATTTCAACCTCAATTCGCGGATTATGCTTGTCCACCGCAAATTTATGCGTAATATCCCCGATCTGCTTCCAGCCGTCATTCGTCAGCTTTCCGGCTTTTTGCAGCCCGTCGAAAATGTATTTTTGCCCCGCTATGATATTGTCCTTGTCTGTGCGCTTGTCTGGCGGTATCCAGGTGATGATATAGTCACACGCCGGAAGGATAGGTATTACCGTCTTGCAGGAGTAAACCACAATTGCGATGGCTGAGTTCTTCAATTCCTCGTAGGCGTATTTGTTCCGCTTGCTGGCGTTTATCATTTCGTTAAGTGTCGGGAGCTTTCCAGGAATCGTGAATTTCATGCTACCCCTCCTTTACGATCTCTACGTTTTGCAGACAGGTTGATAGGTTGCGGCGAGACTTCACGGCCTCGATTGCGCTAGTGAAGATTCGTTTACTTTTCCAATCGCCTACTTTGATCCGGTATTCGCTCATGAGGCATCGTCACCTCCCGGGCGATATGTCCGCAAGCTATCTGCCTGCCGCTTTCTCTCCTGTGCGCTCATAAGTGGCTTACGCTTTTTTACAAACTGCACCACTGCCATTTTCTTTGTGATGGGTTTCATTTTGACCATCCCTCTCGATTATTTTATTGATGTACCACATTGCCTTCTTCAAATCCTCGACTCCGTTTTTTTGTTGCCATCTCCACAAATACTTGATTGCATTACCTGTGCATATAGCGTCAATACCTGATAAGTTAACAGTGGCAGACTCTATTGCGTCTATGCACTCTACTTTTCCTGATGTATAGTGCTGGGGGTAGTTTACATTATCATTAGTCAATCCCCACTCCCTCCCCTCATATGGGCGATAAGGGCGGCTTTGCAAATGGCTTCGGGGGCTGTATCGCCAGTTTCGATGACCTCATCCCATCCTTCTGTCGACTCTACCTCTATTTTGCAAAAGTAACAGTGACCACCCATCGTCTCGTACCTTTTCACCTTTACCTCGTTGCACTTCTCCACCACTTCCCATGCTGCGGATATGTCGGTGCTGTACTCTGGAATCGGACTCCACTTTTTACCCTGAAAATAGATGTCTATGCGTTCGTCGATTTCGCATCCCATGATTTGTGTTGCAATGAGCCTGTCTAATTCTCTCCCAGGATCCATATCCCTTATCTGCTGTTCGGTTAGCATAATAACCCTCCTAATTGGCTCTTTGAATACTTGTTATAGCAACTCCGTCCACTTTTCTTACCGTTTTAATCTGCCTGATAATTTCTTTTAGCAAGGACATCGTTGGTTTAGCACAATCCGAAGCGAAATTACCATTACCTACGCCTCCATCGGATGTCGTATATGCAAATGTGTACCAGTACCTTTTTTTCATCCCATTACCCTCCTATACGGCCCCCGTTTCACTGAGCCTATTCAGTCGATTGGTCGCCTATCGGCCTACATTGTTACGCATTACAGAAAACCATCCACACTTTACGTTTATTCCGTTGTACTTTATTGCAACCTTTATAATGCTCGCAAGCTTTCACGCCGCCACTAAAGGCACTAACATAGATGCAGGTACACTCAGTCCTTTCACTCTCTCTATCTCCAAAAGGCTTAACTACTCTTCTACCTTCTTCACGATTAATAGGGCATTCGCTTTCTAGGACATGCACTTCCTCTGTCCCTCCACCTATCGCACAACAACTTGGATTTATTTCAAGAAGTTTTTTCATCTCTTACCCCTCCTTAGTTTCTGTTCCAAACTTCGATTCAAGTTCCAAAACGTATGCTTTAACTTGCTTAACCTTCATTCCGCTGATCTTCCGGCAGTTTATTCGCATCCATTTCTTTTCCCAATGAGGCTGAAATTCTTTCTTTTGCCCATGCCGCAAACGCTGTACGAGTTATATTTCCCTGACTTCCTTTGGTTCTGTTTTTCTTTGACCCGTCGTTTACAACCTCAAATCGCAAATTATCTGACTCACCTTGCCCCGGGTACAGAACAAATTCTGCTCCCTCGGCTATCACTTTTCTGATTCGTCCTTTACCATTCCCGTATACTCCACCAACTTCAATTTCACTTTTCTTCATCCCTTACCACTCCTTAGTTTCTGTTCCAGTTTCCTTAACTCGTCCATCTTGCGTTCACGTTTCACAGGGTCAGGTTCTTTCTGTGTATCGTTGATTAGTTTGAATATTCGGTCAAATATCATGCCGCGTCTCCTTTCAACGTCAGAGTTTCAAGTTTCGCTTTCAGTTCGTCCAGCCGCGCCTTGTATCGTTTGCGCTTGATTGGATCAGTTTCAGCAGCATATAGCGCTTCTCCCTTTTCGATGCGGTCTATGGTGTCGTAGTATTCATAATTCAGCAGGAAGTGAAGTAGGTCGTGATAAGCCATGTCCAACTGATCTAGCGTTTCGATAGGCCGGCGCTTGAACATTTCGTAATGCGTTAGTGTAAGTTTTTTCCCTTTCTCTATCTCCAACAGATTTTGAAAGTGTAACATCAGATATTCCTCCGTTGTTTCAATCGGTCACACCTCCCGAATGAACTGGTATTTCTTGTGGAACTCGCAATGTATCGCACCTTCTGTAGAACCGCGCCGAACTTTCTCTTTGATCAAGTAATATTCGGAGTCAGAAGCAACGGTAATCGTTTCCCCTTCCTCGTTTTTCGTTTTCGTTGTCTTCGGCCGGAAGAAGAATAGTCCGTCGCACTCGTTCCGCATCTTCTTTGCGCCTTCAAGCTTGCCTTCGGAATTGAGCTGCGCTAGAGCGATGATTGGAATGTCCAGTTCCATAGCCATCTCCTTTAATTCCTTAACGATGGCGCTCATGATTTGATACTCCTGCATGTTCCGTACATTCTCAAGATTCATACGGCCGATGTAATCCACGATCAAAGCATCCAGTTTCCCATGCTTCCGCATTGCCCGTTTTGCCAATGACTTCGCCAATTTCGGGCTGAGGGATGGAATACGCGACACTAACAGCGGCGATTTTTTAAACTTCTCATGCCATTCTTCATATCGCATTAACTCGCCTGGAGACACTTCGCCGCGCTCAAAGTTTTGATATTCGATCCTCGTTGCCATCGCTGCCCAACGGTTAATCATCTGCACTATGTCCATTTCGGTATTGAGGTAATAGACATTACGGTTGTTGTGGTAGCTCATGATTCGAGTCAGGTTCATGGCTAGCGCCGTCTTGCCATGTCCGCTCTCTGCCGCAAACATTAGCAAGTCACCGCCGCGTAATCCGTTCAATGTGTAATCAAGGCTCTGAAATCCTACAGGAGCACCGCCCGTGGCATCGTATGAAAGCCTAATCCCATTTATCTTTCCAGGATTCTTCATGGCCTCCGTCAAAGCGGCCTTAGCCATCTCTGCGCCTTTTTGGGATGTAATCATATATTCGTCCGTCCGCTCATTGCCGGAATGTGGAATGATTGAATCTACTAAGGACTCCGCTTCCTCTTCCTCAAAATCCTGTTCGGTTAATCGCATCAACTCTTCTGCCAATTTGCGGTAACAGCGTTTTCGGTGATCCTTTCTCAAGGTAGCAAAGTCGTTATCATGGTCAATGCTTGCCATTGATTCTTCCCTTGCTTGTCCAGCGACTCCACCCAAATAGTTGAATTCGGATATGATGTCACCATACAGAGGGCGGCGGCCGCTGGTTACGTATTCTTGCATGATGCGGAAAAGGTATTGTGTTTCTTTCTCCATGAAATGTTCTTGCGTAAACTCAGCCATCAGCAATTCACAATGATCACGGTTTATAAGTGCATGTCCTAAAACGGATAATTCTTCACGTAAACCCATATGTCACCGCCTAAAGAAACTGCTCAAAACTCATACGATCCATTTCTTCTTGCTTTCGACGTTCAGCAGCTCTCACTTCTGATTCAGAAGGTAAGTCATGGTGCGCCACTTTTGACTTTGGCCCCTTGCTCCTACCATCCGTATGCCATTTCCGAAGAATACCCTCGACATAAGAAAGTTTATTTTTACCTTGCCGAGAAGCTTCTTTAATGGCATCGCACACCATAGGTTCACCGTAAAAGTCAATATTGTCTTGAATCATGTCTCTGATGGTAGGACTAATCATTCCGATGGAGTTTTGATATGTCATGAAAGCATCGACACTACTACTACTTTCTTTATCTTTATCTCTTTCTTTAATCTCTGGTGTACTTTTGTCGTACATTTGTACATCATTTGTAACAAGCAACTTCTTTTGATCCTCAACTTTTTTGCGATAGGCCCTTACTCTATCAGCTTCTGTACTGCTTTCACCGATAAAATTCTGAATATCTAGCATGTAAATAGCGCCATTATCCAAAATTTCCACAAGCCCAAATTGCTTTAAGACTTGGATCGCCTTCTCGACAACTCCGACTTTGTGACGCAATATATTAGCCAATGCATCTGGTGTGTAAGGTATGATTCCCTTAAACATCAGCCTTCCGTCATCTTTCAAACTTCGCAAATATAATTTCAAAAGTATGTTGGAGTATAAGTATCCATCAGTAAGGGCTTCAAGCATGATCATTTCGTCGCTATCAAAAAAATTTTCTTTGAGCTTCATGTAGTAATACTTTTTGTTATCTGCCATTCCTACACCGCCTTAGATTCAGCGATATCATTCCTCGCTAAGAACATGAAGTATTCCGTTCTCGTCTTGAATCCGTCATCCTTGCATTTCTGGTCAATCCGTTCAAGGAACTTTTTATCTACTCGCATTACTACGTTTGCTGTTGCTTTCATGTGATGACCTCCTTTGTTAGAAGGCCCAGAAGGGCCTGTGTTATTCCACTTCAACTTCACCGAACATTTTCTTGACTTCGAATACAAACTCGTCTTTCGTAACCTTCCCATACGTTGCGTGTGCAACTTGCCCATGCCATGTGTATCCTCCGGGCTCATACAACCGACAAACCCAGCATCCATCAATTTGCTGATTAACTATCGCTGTCAACATGTTAAAACCTCCCTGCGTAAGCTCGCCAGCACCTTGTTAAACATATTGTATCATATACTATCATACTTTTGTATATACAATTTGATTATTCAGCATAATTTTTTATAAGTGTGATACTATATGATATTAGGTGATGATAATGTCGAAACAATTTAACAAGATACGGACGGCTATAACGCTGGACCCTGAGGTTCATGAGTATATTGTGGCTTTGGCGGAAAAGGATGACCGTTCAGTTAGCCAGCAGATAAACAAGATTTTGAAAGAATACATTAAGGAGAAGGAGGGCAAATAGCGCCCTCTGCTCCTACTTTAACTGTACGGTAGGCGAGTTATTGGAGTTTGTGCCGGATTAAAATTCCCATCCATACTTATTGGCTGTTTCGCGGAACAAGGGGATTCCATAAGATCCAAAAATATCGAAATCCTCCAATCCTTCTTCAAAAATCTTGTTCCAGGAACGAACCACATAATACATTAGTTCACTTGATATTCCTCGTTGATTGAAGGCTTTTTCGGCACCGAACTCCACATCTTTTTTGAGTTGATCAATAACATTTTCACGCGTGAAAGGTACAATTTCGCGGGTAACACCTTCTTTTGGTCCATATCCGATGAGTACAAGTTGTTCATCAGTCAAAAATTGTGCAAATCGAGCGCCGAACCTATCATCAAGAAATGTTTCGTAATCTGAGTAATTGTCTAGTACCTCTTGAATTGTTTTCATCGTATTATCTCCTTTATGTTGGTTTTGCAGCGTAGCTGCCATCGAGACGACCGAACTACTTAGCGTAAGCGGAGGCCGATAAAGATCAAGTTAACCATTGTAATTGTTATGAATATAGTCATTAGCAATACAAAACGAGGATTTCTCTTAAGCTGATCATCCATCCAAAACTGAGCAGCCATAGGCAAATACTTGAGATAATCAGTCCATGGTCTCATTGTCTACTCCTATCCCCAAAGCCCTGAACGTATCATTCATTTTCATATCAGTTCCCGACCTAATGGCGTACCATCGTATTGTTTCGATTAGTACGTTCCTTTCCTCTCTTAGTTGGGATACCACCTTTTCGTTAGACTCAACGATATGGTGCAGGCGTTCTATTTCCTCTAGCAGCCATAGAACATCCGTACACATTTCATCCGATCCAGACAATCCAAACATTTTTCGATATGTCATCGTGTCGTTTACTTTTCTGCGCAGTTCCTGTATCTTCTCTTCCCTAGACTGTTCAGCCAAGCAAACCATCCTCCTCTGCGCATTCGTCGCACGTGTCATCACAGAAACTATCTTCCGGACGGAAATCCTCTCCACATAAAGCGCAAGTTTCCCATCCGTCATTTGGTTGTGTCATCTATTTCACCTTCCTCCCTCAAAGCTTGTCTATCAGTTTTTCTATTAAATCCAAAACCGTTGTAAAACTGAAAAATATAGCAACCGCCAGTATGATGAGCGCGCATCCGCATCCTTGCTTTAAATCTGGCGAACTGACTGATACACCGGATTTGTCCTCGTCTGTCATATCCCCATCACCGCCCCCTGTTGCTCCCTTGTCATCTATACCCCTCCAACTCCTTTCCAGTCCCCACACATCATGTTTCCGTGGTACGGAGGATAGTCAGGCAATATAAGTTTGTCGTGAGCCGCACAGCCTAAAGCGTTGCCTACTGTTACAAGGTTTTCGCAATTGCTGCAAATATGCGCATCTTGCTTTTTTATTGCTTTTTCTAGCAACCCGCCAGATTTGACCGCCATATTCACCCCTCCACCTTATACGGCCTCGTCTACGCCTTTATGCTGTATAGCGTAGACGGGACTGGTTCTTTGTTTCGTCGTACTGTTCATTACTCACAAAGCCCATATTGGCTTGAGCAGGATGGAACTTCTTCAAATTCGATGGATTTAATCAGATCATAATTTCGACCGCCGTAAGCAGTTTTCGACCACTCAACATTGTCGTATATTCCTTCCGCGTCTCTTCCGTTGGCCGTTGGAAAAAAGGTTGCTCCGCCTCGTTTAGATGCTTGTTTGACGATCCGTTCCCACTCTGCAATCCGGGCTATCTGATCAGGGAAACGCCTTGCTATTTCAAACAGCTCGTCCTTGCCGCAGTTTATACAGGGCATGCATCCAACCCGACCCATGCCCAGTTTGTAAAGAGGATTAGGCTCTATTCCGTGCTTACGATGCATATCGAACACATCTTTGGCCGACCATTGGAGCAACGGCCTGTAAATCTCATACCCTTCAGGCGTGTCCTCTCGTTCTGGCATCAGAGCTCGCTCACGACTTTCTGTAGCCCGGATTCCCTGCCACGAAACAACGTGCTTCCCCTCATCCAGTAAAGGTTCAAACACTTGATCAAACATCGGCCGTACCTTTAGCTCAACCGTACAAAATCGGATCTTCGTTGATGGGAAACGACCTTTCCAGATGCATAAATCAAGAAATGGATTACCAGTAGGGTGGAGCATTTCCAGCGCTGCTTGTATCACATCTTCCCCTATCCCATCGTTTCGCCATTTAGTCTGGACCGTTTCTCTCTTTCGCTCTATCTGCTGAGAGAAATCAGCATTAATGCGTTTGATCGGTCCGAGATTAGACTCCAAATACTCCAAATATTCATATGTCAACGGATGTTCGTTCCCTGTATCGTTAAATACAACGAGTGGTTTTATTCCGTCCTCCAGTGCCTTCAGCCATGTGGCCGTGCTGTCTTTTCCGCCGGATTTATTCACAACGTTGACCGTTTCCACTTTCTCACACTCCTTCGCAATATGGATCAACTATTCGGAAATACCGAATCATTCCGTATCAGGGTTTAGTTCCTTCCAGCAACTCAGAATCGACAATTTCCACTGCCGTTAAATATCCGTTGTCCGCCCACATACGGCAGCGGTCAAATGGCTCCCAGCACGCCTTTTTGCTGTTGTAGGTAACTTTTTTGGTATAAACCAAGTCGCAAAAGTCGTGAGAATATCCGCCCTGAATCAATACTTGGACATCTTGTCCGCCGTAAATCTCGCGTCCATGCTTATCCTGTAGGCCAGTATATTGACCTACTGTTGAGGGATCGACCGTAAACCGTTGTGCGTCATCATCAATTACGCAAACAATCCATGCCTGCTCTTTATACTCCCACAGGTTTCCGATTGCCCACTCACCATTATCAACCCGTCTGCCCCTGTATGGACGTTGTGTATGTTGTGTCATTGGGATTCCTCCTCGCCAGTTGTGTACACATCAACGTATTGCATTGCATCTTCCCAAATCGCTTCGAAAATCGCCTCTTGACGTTTTTCTTCATCCAATCCCTCCAAATCCTTATCGTCGATTTCAACCTCGCCTTCCCTGCAAGCGCTAGGGTATCCGATTGACAATTTCCACCTAATTATCATTACTATCATCCTCCAATAATCGTTTATAGGGCTTATACGGCCTCCGCCTGACGGCTAAGATTATTCTGTCGAGTGGAGGCCTCCGGTCTAGAACACAATTTTTCTGCATATCCGGCATTCATCGTGGTCAGGTTGCATCACAGCTTCTCCCGGGATGTAATCCCATATTTCATCAATGATTGGATGATGGCAGTTTGGCTTAAAGCGCTTAAATCGCTCATTTCTGTCAGACTCCGCATATGCACACCGCGCGCAAAAGTGTCTAGTGAATCCAATTATTCCTTCATTGACTTCATATACTTTTCGTTCGGTGTAATAGACATGCCCTTTCAAAATAGGATTACTACATGATAGGCAGCAGTTTTTAATCTTGCGTGGTGCTATATGACGCTTCATGCCGCCGCCACCGTATCGACCGAATCCACCCGAGCCGTATCGGGGTTATCTATCTTGGACATCCCTACCAGCCTCCCACTCTTTTGCTAGACCAGCTTTCCAGCACTTTTCACATACGCAATCATGTCCGATTTGCGGAAATGGGAATACGCGATCTTTTCTGTAGGGATTTCTGGTCTCCGTTCCGCATGCCTGACAATCTACCCAAATGATTTCAATAGCAGAAAGAGATGGTTCGTATTCAACCTCCACTTCAAATTCCTTTTCACATGATTGGCATTCAAAATCAAATGAGTTGCTTTCAATGTCCGTAATTTCGTTTTCAAAATCGCAATAAGGGCATTCAACCTTGTTGGACATCCCTAACCCTCCTTTATCTCATCAGGTTCAGGACATCTTCCCTCCTGATACACCCAGCAATCAACGCCGCAGCCGCCCCATATTCCTACCTTGTGACAGTCACTCGTTCCTACTGCTCCATACATCGCTTCCTCAAATCTATTAGAGAACTTGAGAGTGTCAGACATCACTAGATACCTCCCCAGGAAGATTGATTTTTGCCCAGTGCGTAACATGATCCGAGCATATCGGACTCAAGTCAGGCACATACCAGCGCGGTTCTTCGTTCTCAACTTCGTCACTAAACCACCCGATATCTACCCTATTGCCATCCGTCACAAGGTAAGCTGTTTCTTGTTCTAAGTGAGGGGGATTTGTCCGATCATACTCAATCCACTTGATCATCTGTCTTATCCTCCTCGTGAGATAGGGCTGCCCATGCATAAATCATCCCAAGCGCTTTAGCTGGGCCGGAACCGTCAACATTGCGCCATGACAGGTGCTCTGATACATCCATAAGCAGTTTCTTCATTACGGCGTTCTCTCGTTCCTTGTCTGCTATTGTCCTATTGGCTTCTTCAAGGGAATCCACCATACGCTGTAGCAATTCAGGCGCTGCGGCAATTAGTCGGGCATTTTCTTGAGCATTTTCAAATTCCAAAACCTCTGTCCTCACAGGGTCTCCTTCGTACATTTGGCAAATCCAGTTCCCGCTATTGTCAACCCCTACGGCGTCGGGAAATACAATCCACGGCCCCGGCGTAGCCTTGCTTAACGCCTCTTTAACCTCTTGCATCAACTGTGTACCCTTCATTCCTTTATCCCCTCCAAAGTCAAATCATCTATCTGCTTTATGGCTGCTAGGATTGGGTATATCTGCGCCGGCACAACTGCATTTCCCAACGCCTTGACTATATTTTCGTCCAGTTTTCGGGAAACCCCATAAGTTGCTCTACCAAAGTCGGCGGCGGATACTTTAGGCCGTGTATTTGGCGGCAATAATCGCGAAAATTGTTGTTCGGTCCTCGCCCACATCTCTCCGCAGCCTCCGGCGATCTCCCCCCCCTGTAATCGCTCGCTGTTGGAGTAGGATAGAACGAATACCCGTTCTCTTTCATGCTGCGCGTTGACAGCTCCAGCCGGAATAATAAACGGTTGCGTGGTGTAACCGAGTCTGTCCAGGTCATCAAGCACATCGTCGAGCCCCAATGAGACGTGCCCAGCAACATTTTCACCAACAAACCAAGCGGGCTTGAGTTCTTGTAATAGGCGGCTAACTTCCGGCCAGAGGTAGCGGTCATCGTCCTTGCCTTTTCGCTCCCCGGTAAGACTAAAAGGCTGGCAAGGGTATCCGGCGAAAATAGCTCTAATTGCCCCGCAGTCGATTCCATCTGATTCCATCCTTTCTTTCGATAAATCAAAAACATCATCGTATATTGGGGTGTCAGGCCAATGCTTTCTCAAGACTTTTTGCGGGTACGGCTCCCGTTCACAAAACGCCACTGTCTCTATCCCTGCCCATTCAGCAGCTAAGTCAATTCCGCCAATCCCGCTAAATAGGCTTAGTGCTTTCATGTATATCCCCTCTTTCTCCCCAGACCCTCAACAGGGCCTAATACTTATAATCCACACAATCATAATAGGCATCGTCGTGAGCGTCTTGGTCTGATATCTCGGTAATCTGCCTAGTTGTCTCGTCGTAATCAAAGGCAATATCGCATCTTGGATAATTGGAGCAGCCTACAAATGGTTTAGCCGGTTTGACGTTTCGGTTATATTTCTTCTTCAATTCGCCGCGACCACAGCGGCATTTGCTGCCTATCATTTCTTTGCCTGTTTTTTTCATGCGATTCTCTCTTTCTCCCCTGAGTAGGGGCAAACCTGATACGGCCACCGCTACGCTAAGTGTTTTCGGACGAATCGGTGGCCTTCGGCCTATGAGTTACTCTTCGCCTTCTGCTGACAATTTTGCGGCGTTCCAGTCGAACTCCCGACAAATACGTTCCTCAATCTTACGAATGTCCTCACGAAGCTCCTGTAACGTAGTAGCGGTGGATTTCATGATCTTCATTTTGATTACTTTATGAAGTGCAAAAGAGACATTTGGGAAATATCCATGAGTTTTACTTATTTCCTTTCCGCTGGCATCAAGTTTCCCGTTGTATTCCCGAATAATAAATTGCATGGAATCAGATTCGAGACATAACCGTCCTTTGATGTCGCCATTTTCATCCAAAACGTTGTCAATAAATACTTTCATGCCGTTTCATCTCCCAATAGATATTTTGTGCGATACTCTTCAAACCACTTCCGGACCGCTCTACTACTATGTGCAAGACGATGGCATTCCGGACAGACACATACGCCGTTATCAACCGTTCCAGGTCCGCCCTGGCTTCTATAGATGATGTGGTGCGGCACTGGCTCAATATAGTAGCTACCACACCGCACACAACGCCAACCGTCGCGCTCTTTGATGATTTTGATAGTCTTAGCGCTGAACTTACCCGAAACGCCTCTACGGGGCTTTAAACGGTTCTTATGCGTTTGAGATTCCTTTGTAACGCTCCGTGCTGGCTGTTTGGATAAGTCCATGGGTAGACCTCCTATGCCGGAAGACGCTGCTCGTCCAAGAACTTGATAACGTCATTCACCTTGGACATTGGCAGTTCCGTGATAGATTCAAGATTCATAGCCAGAAAGGAATTAATTGGCGCAATCGTTTCAAATCCAGCAGACCTCATTTTTGCTCGTAATAGCTTCACTTGATTTTCAGTAGCTACACGATCCTGAGACTGCCCTGTATGACCTGTACTGTATTGTCCTTGTTGTTGTGTTGGTTGCTGATTTGAACGGCTCTGCTGGCCTTGTGGAGGCAGAGAAGAGTTGTTCCCGTCATCATCGTCACCAAGCGATAATGAGAGTGCAGCAGCGTAGCTGTAACGCCTTGCATAAGTGATCGCGGAACCTGCTCCCTGCGGGTCTGTTTTAGCTGCTTGTAAGGTGAGCGGTTCAGTTTCAATCCACTCTCCTGACTCATGAATGATCATGGTACGAACAGTGATTTTATGACCATCACCGCCAGGGAATTGCATAACAGTCAAGCCGTATTTGGTGAGAATAGGTTTTGTTGAATCAATCATGTGGTCTAAAGTGGTGTATGCTGATCTGAAATGAGGATTAGTACCGTCCTTCTCGATGGGCCGAACTTCGTCGCTGAATTTAACCAGCGCCGCTGCTATCTTGCTGATCGTCTCGGATTTGTTGCACATTTTCCGTTACCTCCCGATATGTGACCTCAATTTCCTGCATATAATAGTCGCCTGGGTTAGGCGGTTTAAAATAGCCTGTCATAAGCTGCCGAAACAGATCATCATCCAGCCTCAGCGCCGCTCTAATCGTCTTTACTCGCTCAAACCGTATATCTACCGGATAACCGTCCACGTGCTTTAAAATGTACCTTCTGACGGTTTCCATTGATGTTCCCGTCCTTTCGTGGTATCATTTGGTCATAACATTTCTTCTTCATCTAATTGGCGCTCCCGAAGCGCCTTTTTGTTTGCTCAATTTCCCGTTGTAACACACGTTTACGATTGGCTAGACAAAGCATCATGATGTGTCGTTTCCCGTCCATCTTGGCTTGTCTAGCCGAATCAATGTACCGAATTTCACTTCCCACGTTATGCAGCTTCCTCCCTGATTTCCTCAAATTCAGCAGCAGATTCTTCCTTGATCATGGCCCCTACTACATCCAGCAGCTTGTAACGAATCATTTCAGCCCACATTTGCTTATCCAATCCCTGCGCTTCTTCCATCAATTCGAGTAACTGGTGAAAGGTAAACTCCAATCCGCTATTACCGTGGCCTGTCCAGCATTTCCAGCGGTCAAATGGCTCAAGCTTGTACCAATCGGGTTTAGCAAGCACTTCCTGTACTTCTTCATAAGAGTAAGGAGAATGGGAGATGTGATAATTCATTTGCGGCTTTAGGTGATCCCAATTTAGACCATGCAAGATTTCTTACCTCCTTTCCTAACATGTGGTACTTTTGGCGTAGGATAACGAAGTGATGGATGTATTGGTGGAACAGGTTGTACTTTAAGCAGCATGGCGTTCTTCCTCCTTTGAAGATAATTCTTTGTAGCAACGGTCCAGCAGTTCCATGTTAAATTCAAGGTTGCCTTTACCATTGCGGTATTCTTCCAACGTTCCATCCTTGCGGTGTTCTGCGTAATCAGATAATTCCTTTAAAATGTGATCCAGAAGTTTCGTGTCCCTCATGCTCGGCCTCCTTCAAATTCAGAAATATCAGAAAGGCGCTGAGTGATATTTTTAAGGAATAATCCTGCTTCAACTTCACCACGAGTATTTTTGATGCGGTCATGCTGTTTCCATATTTGGCTCCAGAAGTTTTCCATGCACTCCATCCTCCTTAGTCACTAATTCCAATTCCCAGCGTAGGCGCTCATTTTCCGTCTTTGCCGCACCCATTTGCGCTCTTACATAGGCGTTCCAACTGTCTACTAGGACACTCATGCGCCTTTTGCCTTTCTGCCGGACGTTTGAACATTTGCTTTATATAGAAGAGAGGCAAATTGCTTACGCATCCGTTCAGTTGGCTGCGTTTTTATCGTTGGGTGGTTTAGCTCTATCATGGGGTGGCCTCCTTATTTGAACTGTCGTGAATTTCAAGATGGTTAGATAACTGTCGTCAATTTGGAGATAGTTACTTCGTACGATTTTCGTACGATACTGTTATGCGTTATGCCTCTTGATCAAGCTGAGAACGGTCATTCCGCTTTTGCATCATCCGAGCTATATAATCGAAGCCTTTTGCCGTAACCCGCGTTGCCGGGTCGTTTGTGATCGTATCGCCGCTTGTCCGAGGTCTTTCGACTACTTTGAAGTATCCAGAATCCAGGAATCGTTGATATGGCATTGTAGAACCCGGCATGATGATCTTCTCTTCACGAAGAATGTTATAAAGGCGAGTCCGTCCAGTGTTGAGCGATTTCGCAACTTCCTGCATCGACATTGTGTTATGAGCCGATATAGCGAGGTTGTAGATAGCAACCGGCGCTTCCTGATCTTTTAATTTCTTTTCCTGTTCCGCCTTCTCGATGGCTAAACGTTCATTATCAGCAGCAATCCGTTCGTTCTCGGCCACTTTCTCGGCTAACATGAAGAGTGATTCAGAAAATGTTTGCGGAAGTTGAAACTTTGGTTTGTTTAACTCTTCACGCATCCTCTTGAATTCTTCAAGGAAGCGAACCTTCATTTTCATTGCTTCTGCTGTTACGTATGACATGGCTACAATTGCAAATGCATCTTCTGTCATGTCAACTTTCGGGTACCATTGCTTGTTTTGCGGATGCTGGTACTGGGTGTGCTGAAAGTTCAGCGCCCCCCATTCTTTCTCTCCAGCTTCAATAAGTTTTGAAATTTGATTTTCAATGTCTGCCATAACGTTCCGATGTTCTTTGCCAAACACTTCAGCCACTGTCAGGCTATCCGTCACTGGCCTGTTGTTTTCGATGAATACCAGTTTCATTTTCATTCCCCTTTCAAATAATTTATTAATGAAGTAAAATACTTTTGTACTACATGTAGTACTTAGGCGCAAAACAAATCGCCTAGCGGCCTGTTGAAATACCTAGATAGTTTCGTCATAACAACAGCAGATGGTGTCCCGCCATCCAATATCCTGTATATTGTCGACCTGGAAACACCAGTGTCTTTGGATAGTTTGGACGGACTTACATTATTGGACTTCATCATGAATTCTAAATTGTTCTTCATTCGGCATCTCCTTTCTTGTACTATTTGTTGTACAAACCAAATGTACTACAGATAGTACACGTTGTCAACTATGTAATCCATAATTATTTGATTTAATTTGTTATCTTTGTACTACAATATTGTATGACATGTAGAACGAATAATAAGAAGGTGATTTTTATTGTACGAGATTAATAGGTTTTTGAGAGAATTAAGAAATACAAGAAAGTTAACGCTGAGAGAAGCATCAGAAAAAAGTGGCCTTAGTCATTCTTATATCAGCTCATTAGAAAATGGGAAACATCCCAAAACGAAAGCCCCAATCATGCCATCTCCAGATAGTTTGAAGAGGCTAGCCGAGGCTTACAATTATGAGTATGAGGAATTAATGAAGACTGCCGGTCATATCGAAAGGGGCGAAGAATCAAACGAGGACATATTACCTAAGAGAAATCAAGAATTTGTGATTAAGGAAATTGTAGAGAAGTACAATGTGGATTTAGATGAGCCAGGCGCAAAAGAGAAATTGGAGCAAATTATTCAGATTGTTTTTGGTGATATGAAGAAGAAATAGACTTTTCAATAAATAAAATGAGTTCATGAACATTTGTGCTTTTCAAAGATTTTAATTCATCTAGAATCTCCTTGACATCTTTCTCTTTTGTCACGAATCATCACCCCAATGTACAAGTATTGTGTACAACAATGATAGCATATCACTCTACATAAAGGAACGTATGTTCTGTTTCAGAAGAAAAAAATAATAAGGTGGCACGGACATGGAGTTTACACCCGTCCGCTGCCGCATACCAGATTTGTTGGCCCGTATAGGTAAGGATCAGCAGTGGCTTGCAGATGTTACCGGGAAAGGCCCGCAAAAAATCTCCGATTATGTTAACTTGAGAACAATTATGAACCTCAGAACAGCTATGCTGTTTGCATATTTCCTCAAGTGCGGTATCGAAGACCTTTATGTATGGCGGCAGCAGAAGTAGCATTTATGCTGCTTCGACGGGAGGATTACACGAAATCGTGTAATCAACAACGGACTTCTTAAAGCGATTACAGAGCCATTGTACGACATAGTTTCACGTGGTGCAATCGTCCTTTCGACTTGTTTCTATTATATTATGAGAATTCTGTTAGATGTGTCGAAATTTGACGTCCATAACAGGGGTGAGATGGAGTTATACCCCCATTGACATTGTACTATATTGTCGAATTAGAGTTTTTTGTTTATGTATAATTTTTGTCCGCACACAAAAATGATCAATGTACCGCAATCTACAGGTTGTTTTTCAGCAATCCTTCGTTCATTTATGACCGTTGATTTTCCGTGCTTTACGAATCCATACCGTCTATAGGCCATGGCAAGCTCGTTAAGGGTATGGACAGCCATATATGATCCGTACGGAGTATGATATACAGGTATTTTTGCGGAGTGGTTGGTGGGCCTATAGAGGTCTATATAGTTTACGATTTCAGGGGGAAATTCAAAGAAATCTGTTTCGTCACCAACGCGGTCAAATAATTTTATGCCCATAATCATACCGACACATCCTTTTATGTAAAGTATTTCCTTGGATGTGCCGATAACATACATATCTCATTATAGGAGTGTGCGAATATGAAGAAGAAGGTTATACTGCTTGCAGTAGCTTTAATGCTGGTGGCAACAGGCGTTGTGAGCGCAGCGGCTAATTGGGGTAAGTTTGAGGGGTACAATATTGTTAAGTTGGTCATTAATGGTAAGGAAGTAGTTCCGAAAGATACGCCTCCCGTAATTCTTAAAGGACGGACGATGGTTCCGCTTTCGATGTTAAAAGAAGCTGGCATAGAAGCTACATGGGATTCTGAAACGTATACTGTAAATATTAAAACAGATTCCACCGCCGGAGTGACAGAAAAAGACATTACTCAACTAAAGATGCTATTTTTGGCTTCTGACCATTATAAAAGTATTGAATCTCTTGGAAAATCTTTATCTAGTTTACCAAACTCATTCAGTCTTGCTTTCCAAGAAATAAATAACAAAGGCACTAGCACTTATATAGATACCGCTTATAAACACCTAAATGGGTATATGGACATATATAACGATGAAGTAGAATACCACAACGGAGCAAAACAAAGCTTTACCGATATTGGGATAAACATGGATAAGGCAAGTTTAATATTGAACCACTATTTTGATGCAATAGAATACTATAAAACTTCGATAGATTATTTAGAACTATATTCGATAACACGAAACCCATCACATTTCGATATATACTTAGATAACGCAGCAGATGGATTCGATGCAGTACACGACGGACTAAATCTTGTGCAGCCCGAATACTTGAAGTTAAAGCGCCAGATTATTGAATACTAAATACTTAGCTCCCACAACCTGGGGGCTTTTCTATTTCTCCCATCACCGTATAATAGAGATACTAAAGTCCTGGAGGTAACGTATGAGAACAGCTATTTATGTGCGGGTATCTACGAATATGCAGGTTGAAGATGGGTATTCACTGGACGGCCAGATAGAACGATGCAAAGCTTATTGCCTCTCTCAAGGATGGGAAGTAATCGAGGTTTATATAGAAGAAGGCGAATCGGCTAAAGATTTGGAAAGGCCGGAGCTTAAACGGCTCATGGATGCTGCTGAGAATAACCATTTTGACGTTCTACTGGTTTACAAGTTGGACAGGCTCACTAGATCGGTGCGGGACTTACACGCCATCCTAGACCGCTTTGAGCGACTAGGCATTAAATTCAGATCAGCTACAGAAGTATACGATACAACAACAGCGATGGGTAAATTGTTTATTACGATTGTGGCAGCTCTAGCAGAGTGGGAACGCGGGAACCTAGCTGAACGCGTCCGTTTTGGCATGGAGACACTTGTTCGGGATGGTAAATGGCATGGTGGTGCAGTTCCTTTCGGATATCGTTGGGATGAAGTAACGATGCACATTGTTCCAGAAGAAGAAAAGATACTACGTGAATTAAGGCGTTATTATATGGCCGGTAACGGGTTTGGAGCAACAGCTAAACATCTAAACAGTCTAGGCATGAAACGAAGGGATGGAGTAGCGTGGCAAGCAAGCGTTGTTAATTATACGCTAGATAACCCTTTCTACGCTGGAAAAATGCGATACGGAACCAAGAAAAAAGCCGGAGGATATGTAACGATAAAGAAAGAAGATCATGTTGATGTCATTTGGTCAGATACCAATTTCCCGACTATTTTCACCTGGGAAGAATATGAAGAACATATGGAACGAATCAAGCGAAGGAGATTCTACGGAACGAGCAAGAAGCACGAGTATTGGTTCTCAGGCGTTATACGCTGCGCCAGGTGCGGTCGTGGTATGATGGGCAGACCATACCGCAATAAGGACAAATGGGGCAATCCTAAGCAGTCCTACATCAATTACATCTGTTCTGGACGATCACAGTCCATGGGTTGCAATATGCCATTATTGAAGCAGTCACTAGCGGAGAAAATGATTTTGGAATACGTCAACGCCTTAAATGTAAGCACTGAGGAAATCGCGGCCAGTGCTGAAAAAGGAGAAGATCATACGGACGAAATCGAAGCGGTTCAAAAGGAACTCCGCAACGTAATGGAGCGCCGCAAGAAGTGGCAATACATGTTTGCGGAAGAACTCATGTCTGAGGTTGATTTTAGGGAGCGGAAGCGTGAGGAAGATGAGAAGGAACGAATCCTTCGAGATCATATTGAGTCATTAAAGGCTGCGGATATCGGAATGAACGGCTCTAACCTGACTACGTTGCGTTCATTTTCGGAGTTATGGACGGACATTGACGATGGCGCTAAAAAAGAAATGATGCAAACTGTATTTAGCAATATTTATTTTGAGTGCGATGTAGCAAACGGCCGGGAGCATTCGAAGAAAGGAAAGTCGCTCCCATTTCGGATTACAGAGGTAAATTTCAATTAATCATATACATTTCATTCAATACGGGAA
>NZ_JBTOLL010000003.1:0-375670 GCF_054551715.1 Paenibacillus sp. CAU 1782
TAACGGACATCAATGTCCGTTACAAACGCAAAAAGTTAAAAAATAAGCGCTAACGGACACGGATGTCCATTAGCGTTTTTAATTGAATCAGATACGCGGATCGGCTTTTTGGACAGCCCCTTTTTTATGCAGAGATAGATAAGATCGAATCCCATTTCCAGAAATCTGAATAAAAAATAAATACATTGACAATGAATTAATTTTATGCAGGGTGTTGACAGGGGGGTGTTATTATAGTTTTGTTCACTTTCGTCACTATTCAGACACAGATAAAGAGACCCGGGAAACTCCATCTTGCTGTTAGTGAGGAGAGAGTGAAAAATCTATTTTACGTCCTGCCGAAATGCAAGGAGAAAGGATTAAACATCATGAAAACAGCATTGAACACCTTTTTCAAAAAACCAACAACCAAAGTGGGGATCATTACAGCTATTATGTTTCAGATCATTTTTTCTGTGATCTGGATGACCGGTTATAACGACACGACAAGTGCTGATCGTTTGAAAAATCTAAGTGTAGGTATCGTTTCGCTGGATACCGAGATGGGCCCAGAGATCGCTAAACAACTTCAGGATTCACTGCCTGTCAACACGCTGCTGGTTATGGATGAATTCACTGCGAAAAATCAGTTGAATGAGCGCGAATTGCAAATGGTCATTACTATCCCGGCCGACTTTACACAACATGCGATGAATGTGGATGGGAAAGCAATGTTACATTTTGATATTAATGAGTCCAATGCCGCAACAGTAAAGAGCATGATGGGTAACATCGCAACCCAGGTAACATCCGCTGTTAATAAACAGGCCATTACTTTAAGTGCAGCAAAATTGCTGGAGCAAACCAATATGCCTGCACAGCAAGCGGAAAGTGCCGCCGAGTTATTGTCAGAACGAGTCATGCCCGAGATTGCCTATTCAAATCCCGTCCAAGGTATGAATAACCAGATGGTACCGATGATGATGGTCCTTGCCGGGTACATCGGTGCGATGCTTTTGAGCCTAAATCTTCAACAATCGGCAATGATGACATCATCTCAATTGGGGCGTTGGCAACAGTTTGCGGCACGGGGCATCATTAACATTGTCTCGTCGGTCGTCGTTTCATTAGTCGGAACTACGCTCCTCGTTGCATTAGGCGGACAAATTGAGCAAGGATTTTTCGCGGTCTGGGGTTTTCAAGCCTTGTTTATTTTGACCTTTATGTTTGTTTCTCAGCTATTCCTGATCGTATTCGGCAGCGCAGGCATGTTGTTGAATATTATGACCCTATCCTCTCAGCTCGTGACTTCCGGGGCGACGATGCCTCGTGAATTGCTATCAGATTTTTACCATGGATTAGGCACGATTTTGCCTGCAACCTACGCAGTGGAAGGAAGCATGAACCTGTTGTACGGGGGACCCGGGGTCGCGTCACAGTCAATGGCACTTCTCTTGATTATGATCATTTCGATCGCGGCTGCCTCATTAGCCGTTGCTTTGCGCAAAACCTCAAAAATAAAGCAGCAGGCACAGAATTAATCAATGAATAAGACCGTGTTGTATGCGGAGCAATGTAGTAAGGATGGCAAGCTATGCTATATTACATTCACGGGATTATGGTATGGTGTAATGAATGACATTTATTTTGAAACTCAAGAAAAAAAGCTGTGAAAGGAGTATAGTGGCATGACGCTGGAGCAGCATAGAGGCACCTATGGATTTCGTTTTGCCGAGCAGCCCGGCCTCCCTCTTTGCGGTTTGTTTGCTATCGGATTTGAACTGGAGCGTAGTCATACCTATAATTGGAACGGTTTGACAAGAACCGACGGGCCTCTCCTGTTATTCCAATATACGCTGGAGGGGCGGGGCGAGCTGGAGGTTGAGGGAAGACATTACCGAATGGAGCGGGGACAAGCCTTTCTCGTTGAAATACCGGGAAATCACCGCTACTGGCTGCCTGACGATACGGAGGAATGGGAGTTTCTCTATATCCTGCTCCGGCCCCATCCCGTAATGGGCATATGGGAGGAGATCAAGGGAAGGATTGGCGAGACGCCTTATTTGCCGCAAGGAAGCGGGCCAATCGCAGCTCTCAATGACTTATACCGGGAAGCGCTTACAGGCAAAATCACCGATCCTTACACCGCATCAGCACATACCTATCGTTTTATCATGGAGCTTGCCCGTTTTTCCATGAACAAAGGCGCTGCAGGCGCGGATTGGCCGCCAGCCGTTAAAGCAGCGGTACAATTTATGGAAACCAACTACAGCGAGATGGTGGGACAGGAACAGCTGGCGCAGGAGGTTGGCGTCTCCAAATATCATTTTTTGCGTACCTTTGCGGCATTTACGGGCATGACGCCAGGCGAATATTTGAGCCGGATTCGTATTGAAAAAGCCATATCTCTGCTGCGCCAAAGCAACCTCAGCATCGAGGAGGTGGCCGCCTCCGTCGGCTATTCCAGCGGCAGCTATTTTATCAAGGTGTTTCGCAAGCTGACTGGGCATACGCCCGCCCGTTTCCGTTCGTCGAGGGAGCTTCCTTACAGCAGGCTTTTTTTTGATTAATGGCCATGCTTGTAAAAGAGCAATTTTGTGCTATTCATGAAAAAATATTACGGTGGAATAGCGTTTTTGCAGGATATATGATTAGAGTATATCTGCAATAAATGACCATTCATCATATACTGGGAGGTTTTTTCATGAATCATCATCAAGTTGCGCCAACTCCGCCTTTGGGCTGGAACAGCTGGGACTGCTACGGCGCCAGCGTAACGGAGTCCGAAGTTCGCGGCAACGCTGATTATATGGCTCAACATTTGAAGGAGCACGGCTGGGAATATATCGTAGTTGATATTCAATGGTCCGAGCCAGGGGCGGTTTCGGATGCCTACCGGCCATTCGTTAGACTGGAGATGGATGACTACTCCCGTTTGATTCCGGCAGTAAACCGCTTCCCGTCTGCGGAAGGCGGACAAGGATTTAAGCCGCTTGGCGATTACGTGCATGGGCTAGGTCTGAAATTCGGCATTCATATTATGCGCGGCATTCCTCGCCAAGCCGTTCACGACAACACGCCGATTAAAGGAACAAACCTAAAGGCGCGCGATATCGCCCATACCTGCTCCTTCTGCGGATGGAATACGGATATGTACGGCGTTGACGCTTCCAAAGCAGGCGCGCAGGAATATTACAACTCATTGTTCGAAATGTATGCGGAATGGGGCGTCGACTACATCAAGGTTGACGATATCGCCGATTCCTGGCTGCATGGCGGAACCCATCTGGGCGAGATTGAACTGATCCGCAAAGCGATCGATCATGCTGGCCGTCCGATGGTGCTTAGTCTGTCGCCGGGACCTGCGCCCGTCAAACATGCCGACTTCTTTGAAGCCAACGCCAACTTGTGGAGAATGACGGACGACTTCTGGGACAAATGGTCGCTGCTGCTTGATATGTTCGACCGCTGCGAAACGTGGGAAGGCAGACCAAAGCCGGGCTGTTGGCCGGACTGCGACATGCTTCCGCTCGGCCGGATCGGCATTCGGAGCAACTCCGGAGACCGCTGGACAAACTTCACGAAGGACGAGCAGGTTACCATGATGACATTGTGGAGCATATTCCGCTCCCCGCTTATGTTTGGCGGCGAGATGCGCGACAATGACGAGTGGACGCTGTCGCTTCTGACTAACAGCGACGTGCTGCACATGCATCGCAATAGCTCCGGAGCCAGGAAGGTTAGCCGCGCGGAGGGCAAGGTCGTCTGGACGGCGCAAGGGCCGGATGGTGAAACTTATGCTGCGCTGTTCAATACGAATGATGAATCAACGGACGTATCCGTTACGTTGTCGGAGCTGGGCCTTTCCGAAGAGACCGGCGAAGCAAAGGAACTTTGGAGTGGAAATACCGTGCAATTTGCAGGCGGCAAGCTGGGAGCGATCGTGCCTCCGCATGGAGCGGCATTGTACCGTTTGGGTTAATAACGCTGAAAGATGAAAGGAAGAAGCCCCATGTCGATTGATCATGAACAAGGCTATATTCTATGCTACACGCGTTTGCCTCAAGAAGAATTGTTGTATGCGCCAAAGCTGGCTTACAGCATGCATCTGGCCTACAGCAAGAACGGTCGTGCCTACAAGGCGCTGAATAACAACTCCGGCGTGTTTTTTGCCAAAGCGACGGATAACGAAAACGGCACGCTCACAGCCAAAAGCCTGAAAAAGCCTTATCTGTTTGCGCTTAAGGATGGCGGTTTTGGCGTAATGGCAATCCGTACGGAGGCAGACGGCGCAAATGACGAGTTGAGCAAAGGCAGCGTTCTGCTTGCTGTAACGAACGATCTGCTTCAATACGAGGAAATTGGCTTGCTCGACCTCAAAGGCAGCGTTTTTGTAGAGGATGCTGCTTGCCATTACAGCGAAGCTAAAAAGGGATACGTGATCACCTGGTCAGATGAGTCGGGGAAGGGGTATGAAAACGTCATCGCCGATCTCTCGAAGCCGGGTGAAATCTCCGCACCGGCATTGGCGCAACCTCCTGTTCTGGAGTCTGTGTCCGCGGAGATCGAAGGTATTCAAGCCCGGAATCACATCGCTGTGCCAAAAAGCATTGCCGACCGTCTTGTCGGCAAGCTGACTTCTCCCCATCATGTCGGAACCGAAGGGCCAGGTGCCATTACGGTTTCCGGCAAGGCGCAGCTGCGTGAAGTGAAGGCCAAAGCCCTATACAGCGACGGCACGGTTTCGCCAAAAAATGTGGATTGGCAGACTGAAGGCGTGGATTGGTCGAGCGAAGGCACCTATGAAATAAAAGGAACGCTGCGCCAGACATTTTTTGACTTCCCCTTTGCGTCCCATCGGGCTGATCCCAACATCGCCAGATGGAAGGGAAAGTATTATTTTATCGCAACAAATGATGCCGACGGGCAAAAAACGTTTTCGGTGCGGGAAGCTGAAACGTTGGAGGGCCTTGTCGATGCTCAAGAGGTGCAAATTATCAATTCGGAGACTTATGAGCATATCGGCGGATTGTTATGGGCGCCTGAATTCCATATCATAGAAGACGATTTGTATATTTTCCATGCGGCGACGCCAAAGGAATTTTTTGAAGAAGAAGCTCATGTGATGAAGCTGAAAAAAGACGGAAACCCCTTAAGCGCCGGAGATTGGTCGGAGCCAAGGCGCGTGGTGCGGATGGACGGTTCGGATCTGTGCGAAGCGGGAAAAACCATTTCGCTGGATATGACGGTGATTCATTGGGAAGGCGAAATTTACGCGGCATGGTCGGAGCGGCAGTTTCTTCCCGATGATCTAGGGGCTTGGCTCTATCTGGCCAAGCTGGACTTAAAGGAGCCGTGGAGGCTGGCAAGCGAACCTATCCTCCTCTCCAAGCCCGATTATGGCTGGGCCAACAACAGAACCTTTGTGGATGAAGGACCGTTTCCTCTTTATGGGGAAAACAAGCTGTTTCTGACCTTTTCCAGCGCGGCGACGGACGCTTCTTATTGCGTAGGATTGCTTACCATTGATAATGGAGCGGATTTGCTGAACCCCGCCAACTGGACTAAGGGCAACTATCCGTTGTTGACCTCCCGGAACGTGCCGGGAGAATACGGTCCGGGGCATAACTCCTATGTTACGGATGATGATGGCATCGTATGGAATGTCTACCACGCCAAAGCTGGATTGGATGATCCGCGCTGCTCCGGTCTGCGGCGAGTTCATTTTGACGGCGAGGGTTATCCCGTCCTTGATTTGACGCAGGATAAAGATTTGAATGAAGCGCTAGCCGAGGTAACCGCCACGGTGACCGTTAAGCCGGAATACCGGTAAATGGTCGATTGATCGGTGACTAGCTGGTATAATACTAGCGAATAGAAATAATCTGCGGCAGCTAGCAGTCTGGGAGGAATTGCAATGAAAATCGTAGAAAATTCAATTTTGATCCTGGATGAAAATGATATTTCGAGTTTTTATTGTTACCGTGACCTGGACGGCATGCCATATCGTGATTCCTTTCAATTTGAGTTGAAGCTCCAGAAAGTTGTTATTCCTCCGGGGTCTATTACAGGCGTACGCTTCCAGTCGATTGAGGAAGACGATGAGGAAGAGGTTTTGGAGGAGATACTGCAGGCGGTTCGAGGCGTTCTTTCCGAGATGAATGCTTTTGCTTCGGGAGGGACGGAGTAGAGGTTTGATCCGCTCCGTTTGTATTGGCGGGCAGTAACAGCCGGTTCTCATTTCAATTATGCGGTTAGAGCCGCTGCGATTCATGAACAATGTCCCGAAGGGCGACTTTTGTCTGCCAAACGATGCGGTTCAATAATCGCAGCGGCTCTTTTTGCATCCACTCCTTACCCGATAAAACCAAGAAGCTCGCGGTTAAAGGTTTCCCGCTGATCGTAGAATAAGCCATGCCCGCTTTCCTCCAACGGCACCAGCTTGGAATGGGCAATGCCTTGGTTTTGGGCGAGCGCCAGCGGGTAGAGGCAGACCTGATCGTGAATGCCATGCAGAATCAGCGTTGGCACTCTGATTTGCCCCAAATCCTGAAATAGCGTCTCCGCGATCCAGGAATGCGCGACAGCAATCGTTGCCCAGCTTGCCGCCTGCAGTCCTAATTGGAAAAACCATTCCGAAAAAGGAGCGGTCACTTTTTTGTAGAAAAGCTTTTCGCCAAAATCCCACACCAGCTGTGGCCGATCGGTATGAGCGGCATGAATAATTTCTTCTACATCGCTAAGCTTCAATCCATACGGAAACCCGGGACGCTGGATGAGGCTTGGCGCCGCAGCCGCAAAAAGAGCCAGCTTGGAGACGCCGTGTCCTTGATGCCGTGCCATGTAACGTATGGCGACTGCGCCGCCTGTGGAGTGTCCGGAGAGAGTAATGCCGCGCAAGCCTAATGCATCGATTACGCCTCTGACATCGTCGGCAAGCGTATTGTAATCGTAACCCCACACCGGTTTGTCGGAGAGCCCATACCCTCTCATATCAATTCCGATACAGCGAATGCCAGCCCCGATAAGGGCATTGTATTGATACTCAAACATTCTGTGGTTGGCCGGCCATCCATGAATAAACAAAATCGGATTCCGCCCCCCGGGGTTTATATCGTTAACATAGATCCTCACATCCGGCGCTACCCTGACCCAATATTCCACAACCTATCCCGCCCTTCCAAATGCTTGATAACGCAACTTGCGTTTTCGCGTATTTCTTCTCCCTATATTCATTTATATCTTTTGGGCGCTTGGAACATGATTGTTTTATTGGCGGCAGCTTCCGGTTGCGCGGAAAAAACATGGGAATGAAAGATCACACATAAAAATCAAAAAAACTGCAATGGAAAAGCGCTTTCAATAAAGTGTCAAACACTATACACTTAAGCTAGCGTTTATAAAAAATATGCCGTTTTTGCCGTTGCGGGCAAGAAGGGCATATTTTCACTTACTAGAGGGGGCGAGTGAAAACGATGTCCAAATATAGAAGCAGTGTTTTCACTTCAATGATTTTTTCGTATACGGTGATGGCTGTCATTCTGATTTCATTGGCGGGCGGATATTTATATACGCGAGCTAGCGGGTTAATGAAGGAAGAGATGGCTAGAGACAGCCAGCAGAGACTGGAGTCGGCACGAGACTATATTGAAGAAACGCTGCTGCTGAAGCTGGAAAACTTCGCACAGAACATCTCGCTGTCAGCCGGTTTTGCCAAAAATGATGCCAATCTGAATTACCTGCTCGATAATACGTGGCAGGGCAACTCCAGCCGGATTGCTCTGTTCAGCAAAGCGCTGGAGATGTATGCGCTGACGAATGACGGCGTATTTAATTCAACCATCTATTTTAAAAGCGGCAATTACGTGATCGACAAAACGTCGTTTTTTATGGCCCCGGGCAACTCCAAGGATTCCGCCTTTATGGAGAAGCTTTCGCCCGATCTGCACGGACACTGGATTGCGCGGGAGTTGCCGGACGGACAACAAGCGCTGACCTTTGTATTGAAGCTGCCGTACAATCAGCCTAGTCTAGAGCCGAAAGGTTACCTCTTCCTGGATGCAACGGTCGATTATTTGGAAAATGCGATTGCTCAAATCGTGACTTCGCCCCATGAAAAATTGTATGTGTTCGATGAAGGACAACGACTGATTATGGCGACCGGAGCCAACAGCATGGATTATGCCGAGGTGGTGCGGGAGGCGATTTCGGATCCCCAGCCGTTGATCGAGGTGCCGTTACGTGATGAGGGGGATGCGATCTTGTCGCATATGATTTCCTCTCAGCCGGGGCTGGGCTGGAGTTTTGCCATCATACGTCCGGTTCAAAGCTTCTCGCTGTCGTTCGCGGGCTTCAAAAACAGCATTTTTATGATTTGCGGCATCGTGCTCCTTGTAGGAATTCTGATGTCGTATCTATTTTCTAAAAAGCTGTATATGCCTATGCAGGGGCTGCTGCAGCGCATTGGAACCAGCTATGGCCATCCGGCCCAGACAACAGGCAATGAATATGCCTATATCGGCAATGCCTTAAACCAGATGGATCAGAAGATATCTCGCCTGGAAACCAGCGCCAAACAAAACGAAATGAAAAACCTGGTGCTGGGCGCCAATCTCAATCTGGAGTTTACCGGCGATTTTCCGGAAAAAATGGCATTGCTGACGGCTTACATCCGTATTACCAAGGGCGATGCTACTCAGCTTCGGACGCTGTACGAAGCGATGTACGCTGTTAGGGAATACGAGGTGGTATGCCTGAACGCAGAAGAGGCGGCGATTATATATTTTGTCGATCCCGCCGAGATTCGGCCGGAGGAGCAAATCAAAACCCATCTCGCCGACTTTCGCAGACATGCCGCCGAGCAGCTTTCCTTTGGCGCGGCGTTGGGCCCACGTGTCAGCAGCAGCGATGAAATACCGATTTCCTATCAGTTTGCGAAGAGCACCTTCCGTTATTCCTTCATCTACGGGCCGGAGGCTATTATGTCCTACGCCGAAGTGGCCAGCTACGACGCAGCGCCCCATCTGATGCCTTACGAGCAGTTCGTTAACGCGCTGAAAGCGGGCGACATGGAACAAGCCGGCAGGTTCCTGGACGATTTCTCCGCAACATTGTCTCGAGGCGGTCACCAACTGGAGGCGGTAGAATTAAGTTTGCTGCAGCTGGTGTCGGCGCTTTACCAGGCGGTAATCGACCTGCAATTGCTCAAGGTCGTTCAGCCGTCGAGCCTGTTCGACGAATTAAAGAAGGATTCGCTTGACGATACCATCGCCGCCATACGAAAACATTCGCAGCAGATTGTCCATCATGTCAAGGAATCCGGCGGCCATGCGCATACCGATATTATTTTGCAGCTTAAAGCCTATATTGACGAGCATCTTCATGAAGACTTGTCGCTTAATGTATTATCCGAAAAAGCAGCTTTGGCTCCGGCCTATATTTCCACGCTGTTCGGAGAAGTCATGCGGGAAACCTTCACGGAATATGTAACCCGATCCCGTCTGGACAAAGCCGCAAAGCTGCTGCTTGACGAACCGCGGATGTCGGTTGCGGATGTGGCGTCGCAAGTTGGTTACCGAAACTCCCAATATTTCCACAACAAATTCAAAGTCCGCTTTGGCATAACGCCGGTGCAATACAGAAGGGCATTAAAGGCACAGCAGCAAGTGCCCGAGCATACTTGAGCTGGAAGGGCTGCCGCCATCGACGGAATCAACTTGCTATTGTAGAGCAACGTTGCAACTAGCCGCTCCGGTACATGCGGCACATGGGAGTCCGTTTGACGTTCTCCGGCAGCGCCGAAACTCGTTATCGGCATATGAGGTACCGTTTGATGTTCTCAAGCAGCGCCGAAACTCGCCATCCCGCAATGCGAGGCCCGTTCTGTTACCCAAGCAGCCAGGCACATCACGCCTTCCCCAAGGCGGGATGTGCTTTTTTATTCAAAAGATGCAGCAGAGCCCTTTATCTGATGTTTTTGCAGGTTTTTAAATGATTTTGCAGTAGAAAAAGCGCTTTCACGGTTGTATGTTTGTAATGCGGAGGGGGCAAAGCGCTTGCTTCCGGCATGAACGACAGTGCGACATCCAGAAAGGAGCAAGTTTGAATGAATCCTTCTAGCGCCTTGGGCACGAAACCGGGAAGGCGGGAAAAACCCGGTTTCAAGAGCAGGCTCGCGGAAACGTGGAAACAGTACAAAAAAACAAAATATCTCTTTTTTCTGCTGATCCCTGTTTTGCTATGGTATGCGGTATTTCACTATGGTCCCTTGTACGGGATACAGCTGGCTTTTAAAGATTTTAATGTAAGAGCGGGCATCTGGAACAGCCCGTGGGTAGGCCTTCAGCATTTTGAATATCTGTTTACCCGATCCCCCGATTTTCTGCGAATATTGGGGAATACGGTGATCATCAGTTTGTACCACATCTTATTCGGATTTCCCGCACCGATCATACTGGCTCTCCTGTTTAACGAAATCAGGTTGGCACGGTTTAAGCGGGTGGCGCAAACCATTACGTATTTGCCCCATTTTTTCTCATGGGTCGTGCTTTCCGGCATTTTGGTCACTTTGTTGTCGCCTTCCGTTGGCATTGTCAATTATTTGATCGAGCTGGTTGGTCTGGACCCGATTTATTTCCTGGGTGATAAAGCGTATTTCCGCTTTACGCTGGTCGTATCGGGGATCTGGAAGGAAGTTGGCTGGGGGATGATTATTTACCTGGCTGCGCTTGCGGGGATCGATCCCACTTTATATGAAGCAGCCGTTGTAGACGGAGCCAATCGCTGGCAGCAAATGCTCAAAATTACGCTTCCGTCGATCCTTCCGGTCATCGCGATCCTGTTTATTTTGCGTATGGGAGGCATTTTGGACGCCGGTTTCGACCAGGTGCTCAACCTTTATCATCCCGCGGTCTACGAGGTCGGGGACATACTGGACACGTATGTGTATCGGGTCGGCCTGCAAAACTTCCAGCTTAGCATGACAACAGCCGTAGGTTTGTTTAAGAACGTAATCGCCTTTGCGCTGGTGCTGACCACAAACTTTGTCGTGAAAAAAATGGGACAGGAAGGGATTTTCTGATGGGCATAAAGATGAGCAGCGGCGACAAAATATTTCAGGTCTTTCTGATTTTGTTCATAACGCTTTTATGCATTTCCATGCTTTATCCTTTTGTTCATGTATTGTCGATTTCATTCAGTACGCCGGTAGAAGCGCGCAGGCTGGGCATCCATATCTTCCCGATGGAGATATCGCTGTATGCCTGGGAGCGTGTGCTTAACACCACCAATATTTGGACCGGCCTTGGCAACTCGGTATTTCGGACGGTTGTGGGGACGGCTCTGTCGCTGGTCTTTATGTCGATGGCGGCTTACCCGCTGTCCCGGAGGTATTTGCCGCACCGCACCTTCTATACGATGTTTATCGTGTTTACGATGTTTTTCAGCGGCGGGTTAATTCCGACGTATCTGCTAATTAAGGGGATTGG
Source organism: Paenibacillus sp. CAU 1782 (assembly GCF_054551715.1). Taxonomy (NCBI): domain Bacteria; kingdom Bacillati; phylum Bacillota; class Bacilli; order Caryophanales; family Paenibacillaceae; genus Paenibacillus; species Paenibacillus sp. CAU 1782. The sequence goes on from NZ_JBTOLL010000003.1 coordinate 11,466, forward strand.
ACTGATCGATAGCCGTCTCGTCTACATTATTCCGACTCTGATCAGTACTTTTTCGATGCTGATCCTGCGCAACTTCTTTATGAGCATTCCGGATGAAATCGAGGATTCCGCCAAAATCGACGGAGCCAACGATATGCGTATTTTGTTCGGGATCGTCATTCCGCTGTCAAAGCCTATTTTGGCCACGTTGGCATTATGGGGCGCGGTCGCTCATTGGAATGCCTGGTTTGACGCTGTATTATACATTCAGGACAATTCCAAGCTGGTTTTGCAAACCTTCCTCCGAAGGCTTGTTATAACGGGGGAAGAGCTCCAGATGATCGCCAATCCCGGGAAATCCGAGATCGGCTACGGCGAACCCATCAAGGCGGCAACCATCATGTTTACCGCTTTTCCAATCCTGATGTTTTATCCGTTCCTGCAAAAATATTTCGTTAAAGGCATTATGGTAGGCTCGCTAAAAGGTTAATCTGGTTTAGCCGGAGGGCCTGACCGACCGGGCCTTCCGTTTAAATACTGAGTCATTCAACATAAAAAGGGAGGATTTACCTTGCAAAAAAGAAAAAGCATTGCAATGACAGCTGCGGCAGCTTTGCTGTCCGTGTCTCTTCTCGCCGGGTGCAGCGGCGGCAATAATGGCAACAATGGCAGCAAAAACGAACCGGGGCCGTCGAACTCATCGCAGCCTGCGGAATCCCCGGACGCAAACAGCCCTTATGGAAAAACGATTGAAATTACGATAGCCAATACGTTTGATCCGCCAAAGGATGACGGCAACTACGCCCAGAAATATCTGGAGGAAAAGTTTAACGTTAAAATCAAAAACATCAAATTCGAACGCGCCACTTGGAAGGAACAAATCAACGTCATGCTGACGAGCGGCGAAATTCCGGATATTTTGCCTGGTGACGCGATCGACTCGGACATGGTTCAATGGGCGCGCCAAGGGATTATCGCCAGCATTTCCGAAGAAGACATTCGTACCTATATGCCAAGCTATGTAGCGGATTTTGAGGCGGTTGCGCCAAATGCCTGGATTGTTGGACGTTACCAGGGCAAAAACTGGGGCGTTCCCCGGGTATGGCATAACGGCTCGACGGGATTCCTTCCGGCTTATAACGGCGACTGGCTGGAAGCAATCGGTTACTCCGAACCTCCTAAAAATTTGACGGAGCTTGAAGACGTGTTGACGAAGTTTACGTTTGAGGACCCCGACAAAAACGGCAAAAACGATACCTACGGCATGACGGGAAGAGCCAAGGACGCAACAAATCAAATGTTTAACTCTGTCTTTTCGGCCTTTGGCATCAATCCCTATCAATATGCGGTAGGCGCTGACGGCAACCTGGTTTATTCCGGTTTGTCAGAGGAGACGAGACAAGGCTTGAAGCTGCTGAATAGCTGGTATGAAAAAGGCATCATTGATCCCGAGTTTATCACGGACGATAACGGCAAAATTCAAGAAAAGTTTGTAAGCGCGCGCACCGGCATGTTCGATACGGGCATGTGGCATCACCTTTACGATGACGGTTATTTTGGCCAAATTTCGATCGAGCAGGGAAGAAAGCTGGTCGTTGGACCGCCGGTCGCGGGACCAAACGGTGAAGGTTACTCCATGTCAAACGGCGCATTGCAAGCCCCCATGCTGTTTGGCGCGCAGCTTGAGGATGATGAGGAAAAAAGAGTGCGCATTCTGCAAATGCTTGAGTATATGGCAACAAACGAAGAAGGTTATTTGAAAACGGTGTATGGCGAAGAAGGCGTTTCTTATACGTTTGACGGCGACGTTGTTGTTTGGACAGACGAATACAGCATTGCCGACAAGCGGGCGGAAATGGGGATCGGGGGATTCTATAACGCGTTGAACGGCCGCGTGGTGGCGATGGAGAAGTTCTACATGACGCCAGATAAAATCTCATTCCGCGAAAAATATACAAGCGGCGTAAAAGTGATAACGGATGCGCTGGGTCCGGCGGTATTGGAATCCAAGCCGAAATACGACGAAATTTTGCGCTCGATGCAGGATCAGTTTTTCGTTAAAGCAATCAGCGGCGAAGTGGATACCGACAAAGGTTTCGACGAGTTCGTATCGCAATGGCTGAAATCCGGCGGTCAGGAAGTGCTGGACGAAGTGAATAAAGTGTACAAGGAACGTAATGTGTAGCACTCCAAAGGAACAAGTATAATCCTTAAACTTTTCTCTTCACAGCAAATAGTTATAGCACAACCACTTTCAGATCAAAGGAATATAGCATAATTTTTAGATCAAAGGAATGTAGTATAACCTTCTTCAGATCAAAGGAGTGTAGTATAACCTTTTTCAGATCAAAGGAGTGTAGTATAACCTTCTTCAGATCAAAGGAATGTAGCGCTTAAACTGTTTTTCGCATCAAAATAGCTTTATTCAAAGCGCCGCCATCCGGCAGTTTCTGCGGGACGGCGGCGACTCTTTTTCATCGGGGGGCGAATCTGGTGGTCAATAGATTGGTTGTGTACGATGCGCCGGCGGCGGCTAACGGTAATAATGATTTTGTAGTATGGGCAAGAACGCCGGGAGGCGAGTGGAAAGAATTGTTCGTGTATGAAGTAAAGGTGGATATGCATCAGGTTCGTAAAGCCTCCTTGGTTTATTTTGATATGGAGGGAGAGGTGGAAATTTGCGTCGAACCTCGCAAGTCGCAAGTAGTCACCGTGCAAATTCGGCCTTTATCCAAGGCGGTTCCTTATTTGCTGGAGGGCAACCGCATCCTGTTCAAGCTGAGCGGCCCGGCAAAGCTATCCGTTGAAATAAACGACGAGCGCTTTTCCAACCTGCATTTGTTTGGCAATCCGCTGCAGCATGAGCAGCCCGACACGGATTCCGAGGGCGTCATTCTATTGAATCCAGCCGTTCACCGGACCATCGACATTGTACGCAAGGCCGTGGAACAGAAGGAAGCGGGAGGTCCCCGTCCGTTGCTTTATTTTGCGCCGGGGATGCATTATTTGGAGGAGACGCTGCTGCACATCCCTTCGGGAACGGATGTTTATCTTGCAGGCGGCGCCGTATTGGTGGGATCGCTGGTTTGCGATCATGTAGAGGATGTGTCCATATATGGGCGAGGCATTGTTTATCTATCCGATTTTCATCGCTTTTCCTCATTTCGGGGAATCCGCATCGTATTTTCAAAGCGTATATTGATTGAAGGCATTATAACGGTTGATCCGCCCCATTACAGCATCTACATCGGAAAGTCGGAGCAAATCCGCATCGAAAATTTCAAGACCTTCAGCACAAGAGGGTGGTCGGACGGCATTGATATTATGGCAAGTCAAAATATCGTCATACACGATGTCTTTTTGCGAACCTCCGACGACAGCATCGCCATTTACGGCAGCCGGTGGGACTTCTACGGCGATTCCTGCAATATTAAGGTGACGAATGCTATTCTATGGGCAGACGTGGCGCATCCGCTCATGATCGGGACTCATGGCGATCATCATCGGGACGGTGACTTCATTGAAAATATTCACTATGAAAACATCGACATTCTGGAGCATCACGAGCCGCAGGAAAATTACTGGGGAGCCATGACCATCAACGCCGGAGACAAAAACACGGTGCGCAACGTAAAATACAAAAACATTCGGGTCGAGGATTTTGAACTGGGGCAGCTGCTGGATATTCGCGTAATTTGGAACAAGGATTATAATCCTGTGCCGGGCAGCCGGATCGAGGGGATTCATTACTCCGATATTGTCTACAACGGGTCAAATCGCAATCCGTCGCGCATTTACGGCTTTAGCCAGGATCGCCTTGTAAAAGGCGTTGTTTTCCAAAATGTTGTTATTAACGGAGTACCGGTCACGGATGCGCAATCCGGAAATCTGGCGATCAATGAATTCGCGCATGATATTTCATTTATCGTCGACGGAAGTAAGCCGCTTGATGAGTGAAGTCGCATGGAGAGTGCCATCGCTTGAAGAGTGAGGCCATTTGGCGAGTGAAGGCGCTTGAAGAGTGGAAGCATTTGGCTAATGAAGGCGCCTGAAGAGTGGAACCATTTGGCTAGTGAAGGCGCTTGAAGAGTGAAGCCAATTGGGTGGTGATTACGCTTGAAGAGTGAAGCTGACAGAGCGATTGAAATGAGCAATAGTAATAGGGCAATTGTAATCACCTTATTTGAAACGCATTGGGGATTTCATTATTTTTATGAAATCTGAAAACGATGACTCGTAGCGGCAAAATAAAAAAGCGCATGCTGCTTGCAGGAATGGTGGAGAAACCACTAATCCAGTAGCAGCTGCGCTTTTTTGCGTGTTGCGATTGCGATCATATCAAGCTTATGCCGATCTGCATGTTGCGATTATAGCAAGCTTACGCCGATTTATGTTGGGATTATTGCAAGCTTACGCCGATTTATGTTGCGATTATAGCAAGCTTATGCCGATTTGCGTGGTGCCAAATATTATCGGCTTAAGAAATTCAGTCGCAGGATTCATTCGCAGAGATTCAGTCGAAGAGGAACAGTCCTAGAGAGTCAATCCATGAGATTTTGTCATGATTCAGTCCCAGGATGCAGTCCTTGAGATTTGAAAAGCATTGGCGTTCTCAAGATTTTTGAGGTCCTTATGCTCTTACGGACATTCATGACCGTTAGACCTCGATTTCCGGGTACTTTGCATTTCTAATGGTCATGCATGTCCATTAAAGCCGAAAATCTCGAAAAAATCGAGGAAAAAAGGCTGTAACGGACAAAAATGTCCATTAGAATTCAAAATACAATGGAAATTGGCTTCTAACGGACATTTTTGTCCGTTAGAGTCGAGCTGTCGCCACTCATCTGAGCAGCGACAACCGACCAATTAACCAACTGCCATATGAACGAACCAACCACCAAACCAATAACCGACCAGCAGACCAATCAAGAGAGCAACCAGCAGATCAATCAAGAGACCAACTAGCAAACCAACCAACCAGCGCTACCATATTAATTATCCAATTAATTAGGCTAAAATTTACCAGCTGAGTAACCAGCTAGCAAGCTAGCAAGCTGACAAGCTGACAAGCTATCCGATTTTTGTTAGCCTTGCGCGGGGCGGCTTAGCAAGCGGATGCCGTTAACCGGCAGGGCAAGCTTCGTTACGCCGGCTTCGCCGCTTTCCAGGTCGGTGTAGGAGCGGCCGTCCAGTGCCAGCTCGACAGCTTCGCCGCTGAAGTTCATGACGAACAGGAAATCATTTTCGCCATCGGTACGAACCTGCGCCGTTACGCCGGCAGGAAGCTCGCTTTCCAGCGCTTTGTTAACGCCGGTTTCGGCGATCAAGCTTGTGTAGAAGTCCAGCAGGAAGTCGGCGCCCAGGCGGGTAGCCATATGGTAGGCGCGGCCTTTGCCGAAGTTGTTAACCGTCAAAGCGGGACGGCCGGCATAGAAGTCATCGGTGTAAACGCCAAGCGACTCAGCGCCTTCAAGATGAACCAGCTCGCAAAGCTCGCGTGCTTCATACGTGCCTTTGAGGCCAAGGCGGTTGCCGCTGTCAAGCGCCAAGCCGTTGCGCTCGTGGTCGTGCAGGCCGTCGATTTCCTCTGCCCAGATGCCAAGCGTTTTGCGGAGCGGGCCCGGGAAGCCGCCAAGGTGGGCATTGTCGGTTTCGCCAACCACGCCGGACCAGTAGGTCGTAACAAGCGTGCCGCCGTTTTCAACAAACTGCTCCAGTTTTTTGCCGGTTTCTTCGCTGCACAGATACAGCATAGGAGCAACGATCAGCTTGTAACGATCGAAGGAATCCTCGGAGCCGATAATGTCCACAGGTACGCCTTGCTCCCAGAACGCGCGATGATGGGCATAAACAGTGGATTCGTAGCCAATGCCGCAGTTGCGCGGGCCTTGGGAATCCTTGACGGCCCAACGGTTGTCCCAGTCAAAAATGATAGCTGCTTGCGAAGGCGTATCCGTGCCTACCAGTTGAGGCAAGTCGGCCAGCGAGCGGCCAAGCTCGGCTACATCTTGGAAGACGCGCGTATTTTCATGGCCGGCATGGTCAACGACCGCGCCGTGCAGTTTTTCGCTGGAGCCTCTGCTCTTGCGCCATTGGAAGTATTGCACGGAATCGGCGCCATGGGCAACGGCTTGCAGCGAGGACAGCTTGTGCATGCCCGGCTGCTTCAGCTTGCTTGCGGCCTGCCAGTTCGTGCTGCTTGGCGTGCTTTCCATCAGGACGAACGGTTTCAATTTCAACGAGCGATAGAGGTCATGGTAGAAGGCCACCATTGCCGCCTGTTGGCTGTCGTCTTTTTGATCATGCCAGGTCGGGTAAGAATCCCATGAGATTACGTCAAGCACTTTCGCCATTTTGCGGTAGTCCAGCCCGTCGATCGCATGCATGTTTGTCGTTACAGGCAATTCTGGGTTTGCGTCGCGAACAGCGGCAACCTCCACGTTGATATAATTGTTGATTTGCTCCGAAACAAAACGGCGCCAATCCAGATTGTGGCCGTGAACGGCGTTTTCGCCGTGCGGGGCAGGAGACTCCACTTGGCTCCAATCGGTGTAGGTATGCGCCCAGAAATGAGTCCACCAAGCGTGGTTCAGCTCATCCAGCGTTTTGTATTTGTTTTTAACCCATGCGCGGAAAGCGTCCTGACAGAGATCGCAATGGCAATCGCCGCCGAATTCATTGGAGATGTGCCAGCCGATGACGGCAGGGTGATTGGCGTAACGCTCGGCCAGCTTGTTATTCATAATTGTAATTTTTTCGCGGTATACCGGCGAAGTGTAGCAATGGTTATGGCGCATGCCGTGCAGATTGCGGACGCGGTTGTATTCCACGCGCAATACTTCCTGGTATTTCTGCGACATCCATGCCGGACGCGCGCCGCTTGGCGTTGCCAGCCATGCGTAAATGCCATTTTCGGCAAAGGAATTCAGAAGGTTGTCCATCCATTCAAAGTTGAATACGCCTTCGGCAGGTTCAAGCGCCGCCCACGAAAAAATGCCTACGGCCATAACGTTGCAGCCAGCCAGCTTCATCAGGCGGATATCTTCTTTCAAAATTTCCGGATATTTGAGCCATTGCTCCGGGTTATAGTCGGCGCCGTGCATCAGCACAGGCAGCTTTGGGCTAACGGGTAAATGTTTTTTTGTCAAGGTTATCACTCCTGTTTCATAATCGTATAATTCTCTTGCTGAGGTTGTTCAAAAAGTCAGCCTTCCATTACGAGACGCACCTTCCGGCAGGGCAGACACCGAATATGGCATTCAGCCGAAAAGCCGTATTCGTGTTACTGAAAACGGGACTTTTTAAACGTGTTCTTGCTATGCTTTGATCATAGCTTACCTTTGAATTATAATCATAGAACAGACACAGCGAAAAATCGTCGGATCTTAACATGAAGGAGTTTTGCCCATCATGATGCCATTTTTGATTGCGCAAATAGCCAGCCTCGAAAATCTGATGCCTCTGTATGTTTATTGCGTTGGCAGCCATGAGCAAAAGGCGCTGGATCGGCCTCAGGGTTTTCCCGCTCACCAGATTTTTTTGTGCCGGTCGGGCTCCGGCATCTTCCGTTTTGAGGACAATCGCACTATAGTGTTGTCGGCAGGCAACCTGATGGTGCTTCCTGCCAATACTCCGCATTCCTATTATCCCGAACAATCTCAAGAATTATGGGATCTGGGATTTGTTTCTTTTCAAGGAAAGGCCGCTCCGTCTATGGCGGAATCGCTGGAGCTTGCGCTGCTGAAGCCTGTCAAGGCTCCCCAGTTCTCCAAGCTGTGGGAGCAGTTGGAAACCATCTGGCATCTGATTAACCGCAGCAGCGACCAGGCTTATTGGGAGGCATCGCGGCTTATGTATGACATGCTGCTGTTTATGCTGCAGGATATTTCAGGCGGCGGACGTTCTGAGCGGCGAAGCCCCGCCGGCGGGAGGAATCCGGTTCCCCAAACGCCGCAAGCCGCGTTGACAGTGGCAGTGCAGCTTATTCACGATCATTATCAGGATCGTTTATTGCTTGCGAACGTAGCCAGAGCGGCGGGGTATTCCGTTCAGCATTTTCACCGGCTGTTCGTGGCGGCTTACGGCGTGACGCCGCAGCAATATTTGCTGAACCTGCGCATGCGGCGAAGTATTCAGCTGTTCGAGGAGCAGCCGGGGGTCAGCGTAGAGAAGGTTGCGCAGCAGCTCGGCATGGATGCCAGCTATTTTATCCGCATGTTCAAACGGACTTACGGGCAGACGCCAAAGCAGTATGTCAAAAACCAGACCTAAACGAAGGGCGGAACGGAACCCCGGCCATCCCATTTTTTAAGATTTCGCAAAAATTGACTAAAGTGTGAAGGATGATGAAAAAGGACACTATTTTATGCAAAAGATATGACAAGTGTAAATATCGCGATATCAATCCGGACTGTATAATGGGGGGCAATAACACCTACAGATACAGGAGTGATGAGCTTGCGCCCAATTAAATTGTTTACGGACAGCATTGCTGACCCCTCGCGGTCATGGATAAAGCAATACGACATCGGCGTCGTTCATGCATACGTTACCATTGGAGAAGAAACGCTTAAGGATCAGGCGGAAATTACGGCTGAGATGATGTACCGGAAGGTTGAAGAGAAGGGTGGATATCCACGTACGGCCGCGCCTGCGCCTTCCGATTACAGTACGGCTTACGCGCCTTATATTGAACAAGGCTACGATATATTGCATATCAGTATTTCTTCATTGATTTCTTCCTCTTATCAAAATGCCGTTATTGCAGCTGATGATATTCCGGCAGACCGTATAACCGTCATTGATTCCTTGAATCTGTCGGCGGGAGCGTCGTTGCTGCTAATTCAGGCAGCTAGAGCCATTGAGCGCGGCGAGCAAATGGAACGTATTGTTGACGATATAAAGGAAAATATTCCGCGCGTCCATTTTGACGTGGTGGTAGACAAAATGGATTATTTGCATAAAGGCGGCAGAGTGAGCGGTCTCCAAAATATGCTGGGAAGCCTGTTGAATATACGTCCACAGCTTAAAGTAGAGGACGGTCGTATTCGGGCGAGCCGGAAGCACAGAGGAAAGATGGACAAGGCTGTCAACAGCATTATGGAAAAAATGGTGGAGAACGTAAGCAGTATCGATCCGGAGTTGGTTATTATCGTCCAGACCTTGTCCAACAGGATTGCAGAGTCGCTGCGCAGCGGCTTGCTGGAGCGCACTTCCGTCAAGGAGGTTGCCATTATCGACGCAGGTTGCGTCATTTGCTCCCATACTGGTCCCCATGCGCTGGGAGTTGCCTATATGGCCATGCCTGGTCGGGTGCTGCAGGCATAGACGTTTTTTCATTGTTCACCGGATTTCTATGGCAGGCATATGGAACGAGGCAGAGGAGGTGGCTGTCCGAAAAGTCAAGTGGAATGAATAAAGATTCAGCAAAGAGGACCGGACGGTAAAGGATGTCTTGAGGGTAGGAACAAAATAAAGCGGATAAAATGTTTGAAGCTTCCAAGACACCCTTTTCCGGGAGGGACCGGTTTTGCTGAATAACGATTCACGGTATCAGACTTTTTGGGCAATTATTTTAAGAAAGAGCTGGGACGGAGGATTGCGACCGTCGGCATAAATTGAATACACTGTAAAACGACGTAGCACCTTTTTTTGCTGAGGTGTCTTTTTTTGTTTCAGGCATGAATTCGAGAAGTCCAAGGGAAAGAGTGAAGAATTGTGGCTCCTAAAAAATGTGCTACTTGATAATAAAGGTGCCTTTCCTAATAATTAGAGTTGGCTGCAGCCGAACGATCAGTTTGAGGGGGTACAAATGAATATCAACAAACGGAGACTTAAGCTTAATGTCCCTTTATTTATTATGTTTATCCCGATCATCTTGTACTTTGTTGTGTTCAAGTATTCACCAATGGCGGGGCTTATCATCGCTTTCAAAAATTATAATTTTACAGATGGTATTTGGGGAAGTGCATGGATCGGATTCGACAATTTCAAGCTGTTATTTACGAACCCCAGTATGTTGAACATATTGCGGAACACTCTAATGCTAAGTATCTTACAGCTTGTTATTGGTTTTCCATTTCCAATTCTGGTTGCACTTATGATTAATGAAATAAGAAGCAGTTGGTTTAAGAAGAGTGTGCAGACCGCCGTTTTTTTGCCGCACTTTCTCAATTGGGTTATTGTCGGCGGTATTATTATCACCATTTTTGCACAAGAAAATGGAATTATTAATCATTTCGTAAAGCTTGTTTTTGGAGACAGCTTCCCGTTTCTATACAATGCAGGGTCATGGTTAACGATCTTCATTGGCTCTGGGATTTGGAAGGGCGCGGGTTGGGGGGCAATCATCTATCTAGCTGCGCTATCAGCAGTTGACCAGGCCCTATACGAAGCTGCCAGCCTGGATGGAGCAAACCGATTAAAGCAAATTTGGCATGTATCGCTTCCGGCTATCCAACCTGTTATTTTCATCATCCTGATTTTATCCATTGGGAACATTATGGAGGTTGGCTTTGACCAGGTGTATGTTCTACAAAACTCCGTGGTATCGCATATATCGGAGGTTATTTCCACATGGAACTACAAGGTCGGGATCAATGGCGGAAGATTCAGTCTGGCTACCGCACTTGGTTTTTTTGAATCGATGGTAGGTCTTGTTCTAGTCCTTGTTGCAAATGGGATCGCACGAAGATTCAACAATGGATTATGGTAGGGGGATGAAGCTTGAGAGATTCTTTTGCAGATAAAGTGTTAAAAAATGTGAGTAACATCCTGTTGATTCTATTCGCGGTCAGTTGTATTCTGCCGCTGATCCATCTCTTCGCATTATCATTCAGTGATCAATCGGCCATTATTTCCGGCGCTGTGGGTCTGTGGCCCGTTGGGTTCAACAGTCAGGCATATGATAAGCTGCTTGATGGCACCCGAATCATAACGGCATTGAAGAACAGTGTTGTCATTACACTAGTAGGCGTCGGTCTTAATCTGTTGTTCACGATATTATGCGCCTACCCTTTATCGCGAGGATATATGTATGGAAGACGATTCTTTACCTTGGCGATTGTGTTTACCATGTTATTCTCTGGAGGCTTGATTCCCGGATATTTGCTAGTAAAGTCGTTGGGGCTCATCGATACATACGGTGCAATCTGGCTGCCGGGTCTAGTGAGTGTATACAACATGCTGGTCATGCGTACATTCTTCACGAATATTCCCGAGGAGTTGGTAGAGTCGGCGCGTATGGATGGAGGAGGAGAGTGGAAAATACTATTTCGTATTTTCTTGCCGCTGTCGATCCCCGTTATTGTCGCATTGGGTTTGTTCTACGGGGTAGGTCATTGGAATTCTTTTTTCAATATGTTGATCTTTATTAATACTGCAGATAAGCACAATTTGGCTGTAATGGTACAGCAGATGATTCAAAGTCAGTCCATTCTTCAGGAAATAGGGAATTTATCCCCTGAGGACTTCAAATCGATTACTCCGGAATCGATAAAGGCGGCTGGCATCATTGTCATGATTGTACCGATGTTGATGATTTATCCTTTTTTGCAAAAGTATTTTATAAAGGGAATGCTGATTGGGGCTATTAAAGGTTAGTGTAAGATTAGAAATAACATGATATCATGGAGGTAAAATATGAAAACGTATACAAAAAAATGCTTCATCCCGTTTGTCAGCTTGTTTCTTATCATTTCTTTAATACTTACAGGATGTACAACTAGCAATAATAATAATGAGAGTAAAGAAAACGGTTCTAATAAACAAACAAAGCCAATAACGGTATCCATGTATGATCGGGGAAATATTCCCCCGGAAATAGGTACAGTTGAGAAGAACCTGTGGACTGAGTGGATTAATGAAACCGTCATGGTGGATTACATTCCAGTCCCGAGATGGGAATCTGTCCAAAAGTTAAATGCATTGCTGGCAGCAGGAGACGGACCCGATCTCATTCTGGATTATGACGGCGCTTATCGCAATCAGCTGTATTTGCAGAAACAGATTATGCCGATCGACGAAATGATTGATCAGTATAGTACAGACTATAAGGCGCTTCTGGATGAATTTCCACTTTTAAGGCAGCTGGGAACAAAAGCGGATGGCAAGCTGTATGAATTTGGACGGCTTCTTGGATATATTCCGGGTGCGTATCTCTTTATTCGCCAGGATCAGCTTGATGAACTTGGGCATGCAGTACCTCAAACAATGGAAGAGGCTTTCGAAGTAATGAAGACTTTTGTCAGTAACAATCCAAACTCATACGGCACCAATTTAAGTGGCTACAACTGGATGGACACTGCTTTTCAGAATACAACCTGGGTAGTCGAGAATGGTGAAATGGTACGGGATTGGGATCGTATTGAAGCCGTGACAAGCTATAAGAAGAGGTTATTCGATGAAGGTCTGGTTGATAAGGATTTCTTAACGGATAAGAATGGCGAAAAAGCGCTGCAGGATTTCTTGCAAGGCAAGACACTGATATTTGGTTATATGGGTAATGCTATGCAGGTTTATAACAATTATGAAATCTTGAAGCAAAATAACCCTGATGCCAAAATGGCAGTTATCGCAATACCGCGCAGTGAGTTTGGCCAGTTCAGTCCTTTCTTTAATGATCCGGTTCAAATGACGGGCGTTGTCAATATAAAAGCTAAAGATCAGCAATCCATTATGAAATATGTTGATTTATTAAGCAGCGAATCTGTTGCACATACGCTGAAGTATGGTCATGAAGGCGTTCATTACAAGATGGAGGACGGTAAGGAAGTTACAATTGATCAGGAGAAGTACGAAAAGGAAGTAAGCTGGCTTGGAGACTTCCGAATGCTGGGCTCTCAGCATATTATTAATGAATTCACAAGATATATGGATGATCTGGACCAATCCAATGCATTTGACAAGGAAGTGTATGACTTGCTGGAACAGGCTTTTCAGCTTTATATCAATGAGGACCGGCCTTTGCCCGAGGTTACCAAATATATGCCTGGTCTGCCAGAGGATATTCAGTTTATTGTCTCCAATGCCAATGAACCGATAGCGGATCTGTGGAACAGAGCAATTGTTGGAGGCAGCAATGCGCCGGTAGTCAAGGCTGTCGAGGATGCAAAATCTCTTTGGAGCAAATCCGATGGTCAGAAGGTCGAACAATTTTATGCAGAATGGTACAAGGAAAATAAGGATACATGGGTATTTACAAAGGATCTATATGATATGAATTTTTAGACGAAACATACATCCTGTCGGCAGAGTGTCGTGGCTGCCGACAGGATTATTTCATGGATGAACTCTTGAGGAGAGTCGTGAATATGAAGTCCAGATCATGGTTTAATACATGGATTTTTACGTATCTTCCTGTCTTTTATTTTGTAGTTGGCATTCTCCTGTTTCTATTCTTTATGGTCATTAGTCAGGTTATGGAACGTCAAACGGTAAATAGCAGTGATCATTATGCAAAATATGTGACACAGCAAATCGAGTCCTCCTTACAAAACATTGAGCGGTTGATCATTGGTGAAATCAATAACAATAAGGATATAAAAAGGTATTTGTACAAATTGAACGATGAAGATGATAGTAATCCCTATATCCTCGAGAGTCGTTTATCCAAAAAGTTCAACACCCTGAAAATCGATTTTTCACTTATTGATTCTATCTATATCGTGCGTACAAATGATCGGAAGGTGCTAAGCACCAATGCTTCGCTTTCTCTGGACGACTTTGGTGATCAGATATTTGTAGAGCAATTGCTAGCCGGAGACTTCTCTTATAGATGGACAGGCAGCAGACCCTATCAATTGTTCACTTCAGAACAAAACGCTTATCCCGTAGTGTCCTTGGTAAAGGAAATTCCACTGTTATCGAAACCCAGTGGTTTTTTAGTTGTCAATGTATCTACGAGCGCCATTAAAAAGATGGTGCAGGATATGAACACACTTAATGTCAGCTTTACGACGATACATGATCAGAACGGGTATGCAATTGTTGAGGGCGATGAGGACGGCAGCGATCTTATCTCCCATCTTCACTCTGATTATATGAACTGGGAAATACGTAATGGAATAAAGGACAAGTACAATTATGGAATTATAACGAATCTTTATGACGGTTGGATAGCTTTGGGGGTAATTTCAATCCTGGTAGGAACGGTTATTATTATTTATTTGGCCAGGAGATATACATCACCCATTGACAGTATGATGACCGGGATATCCCAATATATCAAATCAAAATCAGGGGAACTACCTGAAATTCTTAATGATCATCCCCGCTTTATTGATAAGGCAGTCAATCATCTCATCGAGCTTGCCAATCAATACAGTGATGTAAATAAAGAAAATGCGCTGTACCGTCGAAAGCAACTGTTTACCGAGCTGATAGGCGGGGGAACAGCAATGACTTCTGATCAAAGCGAGAAACTAATTCATTTGTACATGGATTTAAGCGACACCCCACTATTTCATATTGTTATTATTGAGATCGATAAGTATAGTGATTTCTGCAGCACTTACAGCTCCAGCGATCAGTATCTTATGAAATACGTCATGTCGAATGTCATGGAGGAAATAATAGAATCGAGCAACATTCAGATTTGGTCGGAATGGCTGGATAATGGCCGATTGACCGTACTGTTCCAAATGACCGATGAACATGCGCCTGTTAACTTGAGGATCAGTGATTTATGCAACCAGGTCAGACTATGGATAAAAAATAACCTGGACTACTCCATTTCTATTGGCATTGGTTCGGGAACAAGCAGGTTGGCGGAGATTGCCCAGTCCTGTCAAGAAGCGGCAGAGGCATTATCTTATACGACTTCCGTTGGAGGCAATCGAGTTATCGCCTATTGGGAGCTGGAGGGAAATGTTCTAGACGGTATGGTGGAGCAGCTTAAGCTAATTCGCGATTTTGCGGTGCATTTCAAGCAGCGCAATCTAGACTGGAAGGTTAGCTTTAACCAACTAATGGAGGTTGTTCATAGCAAATATTATTTACTTCAAGATATCGTGAATTTGTTAAACTTCATGCTTTTTCAAGTGTCAAAGGAAATGTCCGAGCTTCCGACACCTTATCAAGACATTTGGGAAAATACAATGACGGAGTTGAGTGGTGAGTTGAGAACGTTCGACTCTTTTGAAGCGATGCGTGACTCATTTCTACTGCAGCTGGAATTGGCAACTGAGCAGATGGAACGGCTTCGAGGCGGACGTAATAGTCAAGATTTAATTCATGAAACAAAAAAATTTATTGATCAGCATTATCGCGATCCAGATTTATCCTTGCAGCTGCTTAGTCATCAATTTCAGCTTAATAAAAGTTATTTAAGCCGACTGTTCAAGGAAGAATTCAGTGAAAATTTTGTTGATTACGTAACGCGTAAACGAATTGAACATGCCAAGCATCTGTTAACCTCATCGGATGATCTCGTTCAAGATATTTCATTGCAAGTAGGGTACCTTCATTACTTTTCATTTAATCGGGTATTCAAGAGAGTGGTTGGAGTTACGCCGGGCGAATATAGAAAACAATCCTTTGAGAAGAGCGGATGAACGACCCGTCAATGGCGTAGCACGCCTCATTTTTCTGCATTTCATTAACATATCAAGTTCTCTATCAGACAAATTTGACCGTAAGGAAACCGTACGTAGAATGAATTTTTTTCGTATGTGGCTTTTTGGCCGGCTGCGGTGTCTAATGTAGTGTAGGAGGTGGTTTTACAATGACTCGAGTCCATGAACAAGGCCATGTTTATCCGGATGAATATGGCACACTCCAACCGATTGAAGCTGCCTGCGAACAATACCGTAAGGTAATCCGCACCTATTTTTCGCTGAAAGTGAGTGATATGGCAGCAGAGGATTTAACACAGCAAACGTTTTTACGCGCAATTGAAAATATACGGTCGTTTAATGGAAACTCCAGCTTGTTCACCTGGATTTTCAAAATCGCTCAGAATACGGCAAAAAATGAATATCGAAGCCGATCACGTAAAAATGAATATCCTTATGATTTTACAGCCTACGAATCACAATCCATTTCTCTTGATTTTGCTCAATACGTGGAGATTCGCGTCGACATTAGCGCCGCGTTAAAGAAGCTAAACGAGCTGGACCAGCAGATCATTTCCTTGCGATTTTTTGTGGACTGCACGTTGTCGGACATTTCTGCAATCGTGGGTATGCGTGAAAGCGCGGTTAAAAACAGATTGTACCGGGCGTTGGAAAAACTGCGAAGCCAATTAAACGAATGGGGTGACATTGCCATGAAGAGCATTCAGGATATGGTTGCCATTGTAAATAAAGATGCAGGAAATAATGGGGGCGAGAAGCAGGAGAAAGTCCATGCCGATTTGTTCAACGAGTTAAAAGGCAGCGTAGAGCGTTTGACGGCCAAATACAGCCACAAGCCCTCCCAAAAAATCATCATTGAAATTTTTCCCGATTTGGCAACCTTCCATCAAGCTGCGGGACAAGAAAATGCGCCTGACTGGTTTATGGGAACCTTCAAAGGTCGCTATTTAAAAATCGTTTCTCCGCTAAATCCGGGACCTCAGCATACGTATCAGTCGATTCTGACGGCAACGGTGCATTTGTATACGATGTGGCTGGTTCGGGATATTAATCCCGAAGCGCCCGTATGGCTGATTCAGGGGATCGGAGGCATTGAGGCAAAAAGCATGAGCAAAGAAGAAACCCGAAAAAGCGTGAGTCATTACATTCAGAAAATGGGTGTTCCGACATTCCGGGAGCTGAACGATGAATCCTGGGATTTTGGAACCAAGGGCGGATTTCAGTTCACCTATTTAATCGTCGATTTCATTGTCGCCCAATACGGGCAGAAGGCGCTAAATCAACTCATCCGGAATCCGGATGATTTCCAGGGAATTTTCCAGCAATCCGAGCAAGATTTGCAGCATGAGTGGGAGCAGTATTTGAATAGGGGATAATAAAATAAATGTACTTGCGATTTTGGAGTAGGGAAGGGCTTAATTGATGAATGAATTGCAGGCCATAATTAAACATTATTTCCCTCTGGAACTCGTAAAAACTTCACCAGTGCCCTTCGGGTTAACGAATACAACCTGCTTCGTCACGATGAACGACCAAATATACGTAGTTCGTCATTATGACCGTTACACCAAGTCTTTGGAAAGTTTGCAATTAGAGATGGATGTGACATCATTTCTGCAAGGCTCAGATGTTTCGTTTAATGTTCCGTTGTTTCTGCCAACAAAAAATGGCGATTTGTTTGTGACGGCATCGGACGGATCAATGGGTGCTCTCGTCACTTATATTAAAGGAACAGCTCCGGTGCTTCAAACACTAGACGATGCATATTTATTAGGTCGCGTCGTCGGTGAGGTTAGTGCCAGATTAAGCGAATATAAACATCCGATCAATAATAACTACGAGGGTATTTCATTTATTGACCTGTATCAGCTACATCCGCTTGCTAATGAAGAAAGTATAGCTTCCTTCTGGAGACAGCCGCCTTTTTCCATTGCAGATGAGCAAAAATATTACTATAACGAAGCATTGGCTTTCGTTGAAGCAAATAGGGAGGCTTTATTGGCTTTGCCCCGTCAATGGGTCCATCACGACCTATTGGTATTCAATCTGTTATCCGTAAACCACTGCATAACAGGGGTCTTGGACTTCGATTTTCTCTCAGTCGATATCTCATTTTTAGAATTCGTTATCAGTTTCAACCATGTTCTCCAGATGTCCGGCAATTCATATGAGATGGCGGCGGCATTTGTAAAAGGGTATGCAAGGTTTCGAACTTGTTCGGTTAAGGAGTTAAGCCAATTACCCGCATTGACGCGTTTGTACCATATAGCTGTACTACACATATATATTGGACAATACGCAGCAGGTAAGGACAATTCTACCGCGTTTTCCTACCTTGCCAGCCAACTGATTGAACGAGTTAACTGGCTTGAACAAAATGAAGGCAGGCTAGAAGGACTGCTGGCCTCCCTGATTCATGCCTGATAAACTAATGAATACCAAAGAGGACCTGGAGAAGCGCGAGAATGAGCGCTTCTCCAGGTCCTCTTTTTTTGTATAGGCACAAATTTTGATTTTTCCTGAAAAGCTGTACGATTTTATGGTGGGACATGTCCCTGTTCCAATCTCATAAAATCATCCATATACATCCCTTCTTTTGTTTATTTGGAGATATGATCCTTGAATCTATAATGAAAGCAACCAATCGTAAGCAAGGAAAGGAAGGGGCGGTTTATGACACTAAAGGGAAGAAAAGCATGGTTTATCGCAATTTGCCTGCTGCCCGGGCTTGTGTTGTTTATGCTGTTCAAAGTTTATCCCACCGTACAAATTTTCCAAAAGTCGCTTTATTTGTGGACCGGTCTTAGCGAAGGTCCGGTATTCGTCGGTTTGAAAAATTACGGTGATTTATTCCGCGACGATGTATTCCTGCAGTCGCTGCGCAACACGGGGTTCTTGATGTTGATTGTTCCCGTATTAACGCTCCTGGCGGCGCTAATCAACGCTTCTATATTAACGCGCTCCAAGCTAAGGGAAAGGAACGTTTATCGCAAAGTCTTTTTCTTCCCTAGCATTTTGTCCTTTGTCGTTATTGCTATTTTGTGGTCGTTTATTTACCATCCGACGACGGGTTTTCTGAACTCCGGTCTTGAGCTAATTGGATTAGGTGAGCTGGCACTGCCATGGCTTGGCGATCAACGCACGGTGCTGTGAGCGCTTGCGGTCACGCTAATCTGGCAAGCCGCGGGTTAATACATGGTTATGTATATGGCGGGTATCTGTATAGTCAGGCGTTCACTAATTCCAATTTTGTTAATGCGATGGCGATTGGCGTGTTTATTTTTGTCATATCCATGGTACTTGCTCTGATCAGTAATAAATTGACGGAACGGGGGTCGCATTAATATGGACCAATCCTCATCGACGATACCAACAAAACCCGCAGCTCCCGGTTCAGACAGTGGCTCCCAGAGACAAGGAGGAGCATGGAGAAGTTTTGGCACTCTGGCTCTTCGGGTATTTCTGATCCTTCAGGCTGTGATTGTGGTATATCCCCTTCTGTGGAATGTGATGTCCTCCTTCAAAACAAATGCCGAGGTAATGGACAATCCGTGGAGTTTGCCGCGGGGATTTGAATGGAACAACTATGTCCAAGCGTTCACAACGGCCAGAATCGGCGATTATATGTTGAATTCCGTTGCGGTTGTAGTGATGTCGATGGCCGTGCTGCTGCTTCCGGCTGTTCCATCCGCTTATGCCATCGGACGAATGAGTTTCCGTGGCGTTACCTTCTTCAAAAATTTCTATATGGCCGGCATATTCGTCGGAGGGGTCTATATTATTGTTCCTCTATTCATTATGATGAATGATATGAACATACTGGACAATCTGTTCTGGCTTAACTCGATTTATGCGACCGGGAGCCTGCCGTTTTCCGTTTTCCTGCTGACGGGATTCATGAAATCGATCCCGCATGATTACGAGTAAGCGGCCATGATTGACGGCTTCGGCTACTTTGGCACGTTGATCCGCATAATTTTGCCCATGGCGATGACCTTCATAACGACGGATGCCAAAAAACGATTCCGGTTGGCTTATCCAACCTGATGCAAATTCAGCAATATGCCACGGACTGGGGTTCCCTGTTCGCGGGATTGTCGATCGTGCTCGCTCCAACCATAGGAGATATGGAGTCCGCCGCTGCATCCGGTGATCCGAGGTTTTATCGAGGCTTCTTTACGGTGGAGGAAACCGCGGATACCTTCTTGCGCCTGGACGGCTGGAACAAGGGGCATGTCATGCTGAACGGCTTCAATCTAGGCCGCTATTGGGTGGAAGGGCCAACCCGCACGTTGTATGTTTCCGCACCGTTATTGCGCAAGGGCAGCAATGAAATCATCGTATTCGAGCTTCATGGGACAAAGTCGCACACCGTATATTTTACTGACAAGCCCGAGTTAGGCTAGTTCGAGAATGCAAACGCCACAGGGGCAAGGTGACTGTGGAGGATGACCTTGAAACATGATCTTGAAACATGACCTTGAAACATGATCTTAAAACATGACCTTATGCAGGATTGTTTACACGCCCCAAGAAAGGACGGAAGCTTAGATGAGTATTTCTATGAACGAAGCAGCCCGAGTCGTGCCTTCGGATAGACAACTAGCTTGGCAGCAGACGGAATTTTACGGCTTTATTCATTTTACGGTCAATACGTTTACGGATAGAGAGTGGGGAGACGGCACTGAAGAACCAGCCATCTTTGATCCCTCCGAACTGGACGCTGTTCAATGGGTGGATGCTTGCGTTGCAGCTGGCATGAAAGGATTGATTCTGACCTGCAAGCATCATGATGGCTTTTGTCTGTGGCCAAGCAAGCTCACCGCGCATTCTGTTGCCAGCAGTCCGTGGCGCGGGGGCAGAGGGGATCTGGTGAAGGAAGTGTCGGAGGCATGCCGTGCGGCAGGCATCAAATTCGGAGTCTACCTGTCGCCATGGGATCGGCATGAATCAAGCTACGGAGATTCGGTGCGTTACAATGCCTATTTTGTCGACCAGCTAACCGAGCTGCTTACGGGATATGGTGAATTGTTCTGCGTCTGGTTCGACGGCGCATGCGGGGAAGGGCCTAATGGCAAGCGGCAGATTTATGACTGGGATGCATATTACGCTGTCATCAGAGAGCTCCAGCCTGGAGCTGTCATTTCGGTCTGCGGTCCCGATGTGCGCTGGTGCGGCAATGAAGGCGGACATACGCGGGATCGCGAATGGAGCGTTGTTCCGGCAACGATGCAGGATAATGAAAAAATACAATCGGAATCGCAGCAGCAGGATGACGGAGAATTTGCCCGCCGCGTCGGCTCGGGTGACGATGATCTTGGCAGCAGGGAGGTTGTTGCGGAAGCGGAGGAATTAATCTGGTATCCCGCAGAAGTAAACACGTCCATCAGGCCGGGGTGGTTTTATCATTCTGAAGAGGACAGCAAGGTCAAAACGCTTGAGGAACTGCAAGATACGTATGAAAGGGCCGTTGGCGGAAATGCGACCTTTTTGCTCAATTTGCCACCGGATAGAAGAGGGCTGATTCATGAAAATGACGTTGCCCGGATGAAGTCGTTTGGTGACTGGCTTCGGGCCAGATATGCATCTAATGTTGCACTTAACGCTGCGACGACGTCGTCTGCTGAGTTAGACGACAACCATAATGCGGCCAAGGCGGTAGACGGTCGCGGCGATACGTACTGGTGCCCGCCCGAGGGACTGGAGCAGGCAATGCTGGAACTGGATTTTGGCAGCAACCTGGTATTTGACCGTGTCGTTCTGATGGAGTGGATCAAGGCTGGTCAGCGAATTGAAGCATTCCGTTTGGAGAGACGGGACGGAGTCCACTGGAAGCCATTTTATGAGGGCGCTCTCGTGGGTTACAAGAAGATATGCCGTTTTGAACCGGTTCGTGCCTCCAGGCTGCGGGTCGTCATTGCAGAATCGCGTCTGCAGCCGACCTTGATGTCGGTTGGCGTCTATGAGACTGAAGCCCACTACAATAACGAGAAAACAACATAGAAAACGGCAAGAAGTACTCCAAAAAGCAAGCGTAGAATACTGCGAGGAATAACGTAAGAAGACCGCCAACGGCCCAGGCAACCTGGAGGATTGGCGGTCTTTTGCATCCCGTTCGATTTATTTTTTCGGGTAGTTCAAAAAGCCCGCGACATTGAATTATGGGGCGGGCTATGTTAGCTTTAAGGAAGAGTGTCCATAGGGAATCTCAATCTAGCATAAGGGATGTTTGACATAATGAAAACGATTGGTCTATTGGGCGGCATGAGCTGGACATCGACAATTGAATATTACCGAATTATTAATGAAGCTATAGCTGAATCGCTGGGCGGGTTGAATTCTGCGAAAATATTGCTGAACAGCCTTAACTTCGCGGAGGTGGAGAAGCTTCAGAAGCAAGGCGACTGGGATACAGCGGGACAACTGCTTGCGGAAGGTGCGGAAAATCTGGAGCGGGCAGGAGCCGACTTTATTTTCATTTGCACCAATACGATGCACAAGGTTGCGGATAGGGTGATGCGCGATCTGAACGTGCCGCTTATTCATATAGCCGACGTAACCGCCGAAGTCATCAAGAGCCAGGGTTTGTCCAAAATTGGATTGCTCGGCACGCGCTATACGATGGAGCAGGATTTCCTGAAGCAAAAGCTGGCCGGTCATGGATTGGATATTATCGTTCCGGAGGCGGAGGACAGGGATTCCGTGAACAGAATTATTTTCGAGGAATTGTGCAGGGGTATCATCAAGGAGGATTCCCATAAAGCCATGATGGACATCATCGGCGCTTTGGCGGCTCAGGGAGCGGAAGGCGTTATTTTTGGATGTACGGAAATTGCTTTGCTGGTTGATCCAGATAGCTGTTCGCTGCCCGTATTTGATACGGCTAGAATTCACGCGGAAAGCGCGGTTAAGCTTGCTCTGGCTGAATGAAGACATAGGAATATTTGCGCAATGAGGTGATCCTGGCATGCCCTTTGTCATTAAACGCATTTATGAAGATCCCGACGATACTGACGGCAAACGCATTCTTGTGGACCGATTGTGGCCCAGAGGTGTCAAAAAAAGCGATGCAAAGCTTTACCTTTGGATGAAAGAGGTTACGCCGAGTCCTTCTATACGGATCTGGTTTGGACATCAACCGGACCGCTTGGAGGTTTTTGCCGACCTTTATCGGGAAGAACTGTCGCAGGTGGAGATGGCGCCGTATGTGGAGCAATTGCTGGAGTGGGCGTCCCAAGGGAGCGTAACCTTGCTTTATGCCGCCAAGGACAAGGCATGTAATCACGCCATGATTCTGAAGCAGTTTCTGGAGAGGAGATCAGAATGATGCAAGACTCGCATACATATGGAATAAGCAAATACGCGGACGCCGGGAATGGAAGAAAGCTCCACTATATGGTCAAGGGAACGGGGGCCCCGACCGTCGTATTCGAATCCGGCATGGGATGTTCGCGTTCCAACTGGGGATTGGTTCAGCCCGTCGTAGCGGAGAAAATGCGCGCCGTCGTGTATGACCGTGCCGGCTTCGGGCGGAGCGATGATGATCCTGCGCCGCGAACGCTGGCAAGAATAGCGGAGGATCTTCTATTATTGTTGAATGATTTGGGCCCGGGCCCCTTCATACTGGTAGGGCATAGCTGGGGAGGTCCGATCGTCCGCAGAGCGGCGGAAAGACTGCTGGCAACGGAGCCGTCGTGTCTGAGGGGGCTGGTGCTGGTGGACCCTGCCGACGAAAATTCCGATCTTTATTTTTCGCGGGCCGCGGCGTTTCAGTTTGCATTGTCCCGCAAGCTGGCCCCAGGCATGGCAAAGCTTGGGTTAACCCGCTTGATGGGTGCGGCCAAACAAGGCATGGTTCAGCCCAAGGATGTCGCGGAGGATCATGTGAAGGAGGATTTCACCCTCCGGGCAGCCCAGACTGCAGTTGCCGAAATGACTCCGTTTCTGGACGATCTGGCCGAGCTGCGGAGGAAGCCAATCCATCTGGGAAATCTTGAGGTAAGCCTTATTTCTGGCTCCAAGCTTACCTTTATGGAGAAAAAGATTCGAATAGGCATTGGCGAAGCACATCGAAAAACGGTGTCTTCACTTCAAAACGGACGTTTCATCGATGCACCGGAATCCGGCCACATGGTCATGTATAGCGAGCCTGGACTTATTGTTAATGAAGTACTGCGAATGGCGGATGGTGTATCCGCTCCTACGGTCATTTGTGGCCATTAGGAGCCTGTTTTGGGGAAGGGAATTTCTAATGGCCAATTGTGGCCGTTAGGAGCTTTTTTTTGGGGGAAAGCGAGCTTCTAACGGTCATTTGTGGCCATTAGGAGCCTGTTTTTGGGAAAGGTGTTTCTAATGGTCATTTGTGGCCATTAGGAGCCTTTTTTGGGGGAAAGCGAGCTTCTAACGGTCATTTGTGGCCGTTACACCTCGTTTTCTGCCTCATATACACTAATTCTGGGCGCTAACGGACACGGATGACCGTTGCACAAGGAGAATCGAGCAATTTTCGGTTCTAACGGTCAGCGATGACCGTTACGCTGCTAACCTCAAGGAAGAAACCTGATTGAGGCTAGTTAGTGATAGACAATAATGGCCGCTTGCCTGGATTTGAATCCATGGCAGCGGCCTTTTACTATAAGTGAAACATTATAAGTTCACCGGCCTACTGTCCAATGGGCTACCAGTCCAACCGCCTGCCAGCCCTGCGGTCTGCTGATCTGTGGTGGATGAGGAGAAGCAGCTCAAGCTTCAGCAGCCTCTTTTTCTATCGCCTCTAAATATTGATGCAGCTCTTCCGGAGGAAGAGGTTTGCTGTACAGATATCCCTGATATCTTGTGCACCCGATTTCTTCGAGAATGTTTGCCTGGGCCTCTGACTCCACAAACTCCGCAAGAACGGAAAAGCCCAAGGAAGAGCTCAAATAAACAATGGACGAAATAATTTCTCTGCAATTGTGGTTATATAAAATTTCACGGACAAGCGATCCGTCCAGCTTAACCGTGTCAAAATCATATTCCTTTAAATACAGCAGCGAGCTGCGCCCCATCCCGAAATCATCCATAGCCAGCTTGACGCCCCGGCTTTTCAACTGTTGAATTTGATCCGAAATGACTTGGCTGGAGGTAAGCGCGATTTGCTCTGTCATTTCGATTTCGAGCTGGGACGGCGATAATTGATAACGCGCCAGAATTTCATCCAGCTCCTGCAGCAGCCCTCTGTTTTCTAACTGCATTCCGGAAATGTTGACGGACATCGTCAGTTTTTTGCTGCTGAGTGCTTCCAGCCGTTTAAGCTCGCCGCAAGCCGTATCCATAATCCAGTAGCCAAGCTTGTCTATTAATCCTGCCTCCTCCGCAAGCGCGATTACAAGCGGGGGATAGATCAGGCCAAACTCGTGATGTTTCCACCTGAGCAGCGCCTCCATGCCAAAAACCTCTTTTTGAGCATTTACCTGAGGTTGATAAAAGAGGGCAAGTCTTCCGTGCTGAAGATCATGTTTTAAATCATCCGCCAATTTTCTGGCCAAAATCCCGGCTTCATCGGAACGGGTAAGCAGCAAAATCGATCCCTGCCGCTCAAAAGGTTTAAACAAAGCATACAGCTTGTCCAGACTGCTCTTCATCCGTTCTTTGGAAATGGCATCCGACCACCGGACAAACGGCAAATATATCATAATACCCACGATCAGGTTAAAAAGCTGAAGCAAGCTTCCCCGTATGGAGCCCGTTGCGGCATAACCGCTTAAAAACAGCGGCGTTGTCCAATCAACATGATTGACGGTGACGGGAACCCAGCCTGCAACCGTAACGGCGTAAGAGATAAAGCCGATAATGAGCGGCGCAGCCACAAATGGAATGGCATATACCGGATTCAGAATAATGGGGAGGCCAAACAATAGAAGTTCGTTCATGTTAAAAATCGTAGGCACCATGGAAAGCTTGGCGACGCTTTTGTCTGTTTTTTGCCTGCTGAACAGCAAGATGGCAAGCATCAGCGATATGGCGCTGCCGCAACCGCCCATCAATATAAACACATCAAAAAAAGAGCGGGCAAAAATTTCGGCTCCGTCCTGCCCCGCGGCCAGCAATTGCTGATTATAATTCAGGTGTGGCGCAAACAATTGCTGAGCTACGGGCTCCAGAATTTTGTTGCCGTGTATGCCGAACAGCCAGAAAGCATGTACGAGAAGAACAAACAATAAAGCGGCGATTTCTTTGGAGTGAATCTGAGTAAACATCAAAACAAGTAAATCGGAAAACCATAATGAGATATTGGTAATGTCCCACCATGCTGCCAAAGCGGCGTTAATCGTGCCAAAAAGTCCGATCGTCAATGCAGTTGGAAATAACCAGGACAAAGCTTCTATGTATTGAGCATTGGCGCCGTGACTAAACGTCTTAAGCGCAAAAAGCGGAATGCCAGAAAGCTTCAGGAACAGATAGCTGGAAAGTAGGGCAGTGGCAACGGCGAAAAAAATATTCATGGCGCCGAATTCGGAAAAGGCCACATTAGGGGAGCGTTGCCCCGTTAACGCTATAAAGGAGGCCAGTGCAACCACGCATACGATGATGGGGCTGACTGTTCTATTTTTGCGGGTATTAAACTCTACGGTAAAAGCATAGCTGATGCCGAGCAGCATAAGGATGGCAAGGATGCCGAAGGTGCCATTGCGGATTGCCAGCAATACTCTCTGCCAGTCGCCGCCGAACAACCGCTCCATCAACTCCTGATAGATTGGTATAGGCAAGCTGGCGAGCACAAGAGCGATCGAGCCGATAAACAGCAAGGGAATCAAATAAAGCAAGCCGTTCCGTATCGCGGTTAAGGCCAGATTGTTCTGCAAGCGTTGCTGGAATTGCACGCATAATGTTTTAAAACGTGTGAGTGTCATCATAAGCTGCTCCCGGCTGTCCTAAATTTATCACTTCTATCATACTCTTCCAACGTATGAAACGCTATTATCAATTGCGTCGTTTTCCCTATATTTTCATCATTTCAAAAAAGTTTCAAAGATCTGACAATACCGGAGCCAAACATCTCCTTGGAGTTTTTGCAGGAAAAAAACGGTTGTCAAAGAGAAGAGAGCGTCATATAATAAATTTACACGAGTAAATTATATGGAGGAGGCGATGTATGGCTACGCGTAAACAGGTAGCGGAGCTGGCCGGCGTATCGGAAGCGGTTGTGTCCTATGTGCTGCACAACAAGCCGGTAGTCAAGGAGACGACCCGGCGCAAAGTGCTGGAGGCGATACAGCAGCTTGGTTACCGTCCCAATATGATGGCGCGGGGACTGAAGATGAAGCAGAGCCGGCAAATCGCCGTGCTTGTTGGTTCGCTTGGCAATCCCTTTGAAGCAGGCGTGCTGCTGCATGTCGAACAAACGGCGCAACGGCATGGATATGCCGTGTTTTTCCACTCGTACAGCGAACAAGGCGAGGAAGAGTTAAAGGAGCAACTTCATGGCCGGGTCGATGGCGTTATGCTGCTGGGCCAATCGCTGCGAGAGGATACCATTGATCATTTTTTATCTACCGGCACGCCGCTTTTTTCGCTGATGGCGCCTGCGATCGCCCATGAAGGGGTAAAGTCCCTGGATTTGGACTGGACAAAAGCGATGGCAAAGCTGGCCGCGCATCTTAAGGAACGCGGACACCAACGGGTAGCGCTCATGACCCATGGTTCACCACGGCACTATACAAGTTCCAGAGCAATTGCGTTCCGTGAAGCGGCGGAAGCCGAAGGATTGATGTGCAGCGATGAGATGACGCTGTTTGGTGGCGGAACCTTTGAAAAGGCCAGCGCTGTTATGGCCGAAAAGCTGGAGAGCTGCGCTCAAGGGGCCACATTGCCTTACACCGCGATCGTTGCCGTAAATGATTTGATGGCGCTTGGCGTATTGTCCGCTTGCCGAAAGATGGACGTTAACGTCCCGGTTCAGTTGGCGGTTGCCGGCTGTGAAGGCATATTGATGTCGGGAGAAACCTCGCCTCCGCTGACAACGCTGGTGTATCCGCGTGAAGAATTGGGCAGCCTGGGAACGGCTTATTTTATCGGTGCAATTACCGCTGCAATGACCGGCGAAGCCAACGAAAGGCCTGCCGCAGGAGTGCTTGAAGCCGAGTTGACTGTTCGCGGCTCCGTATAAAAAAAATGCCCGGAGCCGGCGGGCTATTCTTTTACTTAAAATTTTACACGTGTAAAATTTATCGTCAGTTGAACTTATAGGTTTATTCTAATAAAGGAGATGTTGTTAGATGAAAAATGTGACAGAACGTTATGAGGTTGTTGTATGCGGCGGGGGATTGGCCGGTTTTTGCGCGGCGGTGGCTGCGGCGAGATCGGGGGCAAGCGTATGCTTGATTCAGGACCGGCCGGTGTTTGGCGGAAACAGCTCGTCGGAAATTCGGGTAACTCCGCATGGAGCCGCCGCATTCCACAACTATGCCCGTGAAACGGGCATTATATCGGAGCTGCTGATTGAAGAAAGAGCGCTTAACCATGAGAAAATCCGTGAAAACGGCTGGACCAACAGCGTATGGGATTTGACGATGTACAACATGGCGGTGAATACGCCCAATTTAACCTTCCATCTCAACACGTCCATTGTTGAGGTCGAACAGGATGGTAAAGGGAAGCTGACGGCCGTTTCGGGCCGTGTGGCCGGGGCGGAAACGCTGTTGAAAATCCAGGGCGATGTGTTTATCGATTGCACGGGCGATGCCGTTGTTTCCGATATGGCGGGTTGCGAGTGGCGCTGGGGCTCCGAAGGCCGCGACGAGTTTAATGAGCCGCATGCGCCGCTGGAGGCAAGCGATGCAACAATGGGGAATTCCATTCATTTTCGGGCGAAGGATATGGGGCGACCGGTGCCGTTTGCCGCTCCCGACTGGGCGGTGAGCTACGATGATCCCGATTTTTTCGACAAACAGGGACGTATGGTGTACGACATCGAAGCGGGCTACTGGTGGATCGAGATCGGAGTACCGTGGAATACGGTTTACGACAATGAAACGATCCGTCATGAACTGACCCGCCATACGCTGGGCATTTGGGACTGGATCAAAAACAAGGACCCCAAGCTGAAGGAGCAGTCCAAAAATCTGGCGCTTGACTGGATCGGCCAAGTGCCGGGCAAGCGGGAAAGCCGCAGAGTGATGGGGCAATACCTGATGACGGAGCACGACCCCTTAAACCGTACGGTGTTTCCCGATGAAATCGCATTTGGGGGATGGTTTATCGATTTGCATACCCCGGGCGGCCTCCTGGCCCCTACGGCGGAACCGGCCAGCGCGGAAGGTTACACGGAAACGACGGAATACGCGGTCAAAAGCTACTGCGGTCCTTACGGCATCCCGCTGCGGATATTGATTGCAAAGGATGCCGACAATTTGCTGTTGGCTGGCCGCAACGTCAGCGTGACGCATGCGGCGCTTGGCACGGTCCGCGTCATGGCGACCACCGCCTTGATGGGACAGGCGGCGGGAACGGCGGCGGCAATGGCGCTGCAAAAGGGCATTCCGCTGAAGGAGCTTCCGGAAAAAGCGGCAAAGGAGCTGCAGCAAAAGCTGCTGCGCGACGGCTGCTTCCTGCCCAATGTCGTTAACGAGGACCCGGATGATTTTGCACGGGAGGCAAAGGTTACGGCCAGCAGCCAGGAGCTTCTTCATGGAGCCGGACCGGAAAGCGTTGACCATACGGGAGGGCTGGAATCTGCATGGAACCGTAACAACCCGGCAGCTCCGCCTGAACCTCTGGATCACCGCCGGGGTCAATGGATTGCGGTTGGAAGAGACGGGATTGCACATCTGGAGGTTTGCTTGAGCAATGACAGCGACATCATCCAATCCCTTGACTTAAAGCTGGTGCCAGTGGATCACATCTGGGATTATCGCGTGGATACAGGAACTGTTCTCGCAACCCACAGGCTGGATATACCGCCACGGTCGGCTAAAGAGTGGGTGCGATGGGAGCTTAATCTGGGTGAAGGAAGCGGCTTGAAGCCGGGATCATATGTGAGGCTGGATCTGCTGCCGAATCCAAACGTGCAATGGCATTCCGCAGGCGCATTTGTGCCGGGACATCCTTCCGCCTACGAAATCGGAGCCGGTCGGATGAGACGTTACTCGGGAGACGGCTCCACGATGAGCTATCGGGTTTCGCCGCCGCAGGGCTGCTACGAGCCGGGCAATGTCATCAGCGGCGTCACTCGACCGCATCGGTATACCAATGTTTGGCGGTCGGACGGAAGCCAGCCGCTCCATCAATGGCTGCAGCTGGACTGGGAGGATGCACGGAAGCTGCGTGAGGTGCACTTCACCTTTCCGGGACATCTGCGCACGGAATATCATCGTTACGCGCCGTTTTATCGCGATCCGCAATGTCCAAAGGATTATGTGATCGAAGCGTGGATTAATGGGGAATGGGAGGTCGTGGCCAAAGAACGGGGCAATTACCAGCGGCTGAGAGTTCATCGGCTTGAAGCGCCGGTAGTTACGGATGCCATTCGCATCGTTATCCAGGCGACCAACGGCGACGCCTCGGCAAGCATCTACGAGGTTAGATGTTATTAGTAAACCAATAGCGTCATGAAGTTTTTTTCTTAGGAAGGCCGCTTGCACCGGAACGGAGTGTTTGTACGCTTCCCTCCCCGGAGCAAAGCGGCCTTTTTTTCTTGGGATCACAACGTTTCCCGGAATTTTGCTCCAGTGGTATAATGGGAAACAACATGTACATGGGGAGAGGAACGGGGATGATGATTCATTATTTGCAGCATGCGCCCTTTGAAACGCCGGAGCGGATTTTGACCCGTGATTCCGTTGCGCATTTCACCCGCAGCGATGCCCAGTGGCAAAGGAGCGGTGGAGCATGACGCTTCAACAATTGCGGTATGTAATCGAGGTTGCGACGAGGGGCTCCATGAACGAAGCGGCCAAACGTTTGTTTATTTCCCAGCCCAGCTTGTCGAGCGCAATCAAAGAGCTGGAGGAACAGATCGGGCTAACCATTTTTGAACGGACGAACAAAGGCATTTCCTTGACCAAGGACGGGGCGGAATTTCTGGGTTACGCGCGCCAAGTCATCGAACAAGCGGAGCTGCTGGAGAGCCGGTATCTGAACGCCAAACCCGCGCCGCAGCATTTTTCCGTTTCAACCCAGCATTATGCCTTTGCCGTCAACGCCTTCGTAAAGCTTGTGGCGGAGCACGGACACGACGAATACGAATTGGCGCTGCGCGAAACGAAAACCCATGAGATCATTCAGGATGTAAAAACTCAGCGGAGCGAAATCGGTATTCTCTACGTCAACGAATTTAACTCCAAAGTAATAAACCGCCTGCTCAAAAATGCCAATTTGACGTTTACCAGCCTGTTTAAGGCGCGGGCCCATATTTTTATCAGCGTCAAAAATCCGCTTGCTCAGCATGCCAGCGTGACGCTGGACCAGCTTCAGGAGTATCCGTATCTCTATTTTGAGCAGGGAGAATACAACTCCTTTCATTTTTCGGAAGAAATATTAAGCACGTTGTCCCATCGCAAAAGCATCTGCGTCAACGACCGGGCCACATTATTTAATTTGCTGATTGGACTTAACGGCTACACGATCTCTACAGGCGTATTAAGCGCCGATTTGAACGGCAATGAAATTATCCCGATTCCGCTGGAAAGCGACGAAAGCATTCATGTTGGCTGGATCGCCCACCGGAACGCGGCGCTTTCCAAGCTGGGGGCGGCCTACATCGAAGCGCTACACGAAACCCTGGCGCTTTGAGAGGATGTTCAAAAAGTCCGCTTTCCAATACGGGGCATGACTAGCGTCATGGCCGGCGTCGAATATGGCATTCAGCCGAAATCTCCGGTCCTCACGTAGCTATCACTACGCTCCGGTCCTCGATTTCTAGCTTCTTGCCATCTTCTTGGTACTGAAAAGCGAACTTTTTGAACTTTCATTTTATGAGGATGTTCAAAAAGTCCGCGTTCCATTACGGGGCATGACTGGCGTCATGGCCAGCGTCGAATATGGCATTCAGCTGAAATAAGCGTATGCTTACGAAGCATGTTTCCTCCGGAAACATTGGAGGTGCTCACTTAGCTTACACTAAGCTCCGCTCCTCGATTTCTAGCTTCTTGCCATCTTCTTGGTACTGAAAAGCGAACTTTTTGAACTTTCATTTTGAGAGGTAGTTCAAAAAGTCCGCTGAGCTACATAATGAGTCAATGCCATGCCTGCCCGTCTTTGGGCAGGTTTTTTGGCATCTTTTCCGATATAGCTTTTGGCTATAACCAGCAATAGCTAATGAGTGTTACTTTATACCCTTTCCCGTATGGTATCTTCTTCTTGCAAGCATTTAAGCTGTAGAAATAAGTTGGACAATAGGAACAAGCGGCAGGCTAGAGTATGAATGGTTCTGTAGAAAAGCATATGCTTGGAAGAACTTTTCACATGTCGGCCCCTCTTCGCTGAAATTATTTATTCAACTTATATAGATCAATTACATTTGAACAGGGAGAGATTACCATATGAAAAGCGGCAACCTGGGTTATCCCCGCATCGGGCGGAACCGTGAATGGAAAAAAGCATTAGAGGCATTTTGGAGCGGCAAGCTTAACGAACAGGATTTTCACGCGGAGCTGAAAGGCATTCGCCTGGGCAATCTGAAAACGCAGCAGGAGCGCGGCATCGACATTATTCCGGTTGGCGATTTCACTTACTACGATCATGTGCTGGACACCTCCTCCATGTTCGGCCTGGTACCATCGCGTTTCCAATATGACGGCGGAGTGCCAAGTCTGGAGCTGTATTACGCCCTTGCACGCGGAAATAAAGAAGCAACGGCATGCGAAATGACCAAATGGTTCAACACCAACTATCACTATATCGTGCCGGAGCTTGGCGGCATTGAACCAAAGCTGACGATCAACCGCCCTCTGGCAGCATACCGCGAAGCAAAAGCGGAGCTTGGCATCGACGGCCGCCCGGTGCTGCTGGGCCTGTACACCTTTCTTAAATTGTCCAAAGGATATGGACAGGAAGAGCTGGAGAACTGGATCGGCAAGCTTCTTCCGCTGTATAGCCAAATCCTGAGGGAACTGGCGGAAGAAGGCGTTCAATGGGTCCAAATCGATGAGCCTATTTTGGCCACGACGCTTGGCGACCGCGACCTGGAGCTGATCGCTTCGCTCTACGGTGAATTGGCGAAAGCTGCGCCGGGTCTCAACATCCAGCTTCAAACCTACTTTGAAGCGGTCGACTACTACGAGGCCGTAACGGCTTTGCCGGTACAAGGCATCGGACTTGATTTTGTCCATGACGGCGGGCGCAATCTGGAATCCGTCATTAAACATGGCTTCCCTGCCGACAAAGTGCTTGGAGCCGGCTTGATCGACGGAAGAGGCATCTGGAGAGCGGATCTGGGTGAAAAGCTGGAGCTGCTGGGCAAGCTGGCGGGCATTGTATCCCCGGATCGCATCGTCGTACAACCTTCCAGCAGCCTGCTGCACGTGCCGGTAAGCGCGGCGGCAGAACACGGCTTGGACTCCGTGCTGCGCGAGGCGCTGGCTTTTGCAGAGGAAAAGCTGACCGAAATCGCCGTATTGGCTAAAGGCGGCCAAGGGGGAGCCGAAGCTGTTGCAGGCGAAGTGGCGGCTAGCAAAGCAAGCCGCGATGCGCTGAACCAATCGCCTTCCCGCGCTCGAAGCGAAGTTCATCGCCGCATTGCGGAACTGGACTCGCAGCCTTCCGCGAGACCAAGCTATACAGCAGTTCGTAGCGCGGCGCAGCGCAAGCGCTGGAATTTGCCGCTGCTGCCGACAACAACAATCGGAAGCTTCCCGCAAACGCCGGAAGTGCGCAGCGCACGTCAAAAATGGCGCAAGGGCGAGTGGAGCAACGAGCAATATGAAGGTTTCGTCAACGAGCAGATCCAAACCTGGATCTGCATTCAAGAGGAGCTTGGCCTGGATGTGCTTGTGCACGGCGAGTTCGAACGCAATGACATGGTTGAGTTTTTTGGTGAAAAGCTGGACGGGTTTGCGTTTACGTCGGGCGGCTGGGTTCAATCGTACGGTTCACGCTGCGTAAAACCGCCGATTATTTTCGGCGACGTGGAGCTGCCTGCGCCGATGACCGTGACGGAAACGGTTTATGCGCAATCCTTGACCAAGCTACCGGTAAAAGGCATGTTGACAGGACCGATTACCATTCTGAACTGGTCCTTTGTACGGGATGACAAGCCGCGCGAGGAGGTTGCTTACCAGATCGCATTGGCGCTTCGGGAAGAGGTTGAGGCTTTGGAGGCCGCTGGTATCGGCATGATCCAGGTGGATGAGCCGGCAATGCGCGAGGGACTTCCGCTCAAGCGCGAATATTGGGGCCATTACCTGGACTGGACGGTCAAAGCGTTCCGCTTGTCCACTTCCACAGTGAAGGACGAAACGCAAATCCATACTCATATGTGCTATAGCGAATTCCATGATATCATCGAATCCATCAGCGCTTTGGACGCTGACGTCATCTCCATTGAAACATCGCGCAGTCATGGCGAGCTGGTTGGCAGCTTCGAGGAATTCACATATGACAAGGAAATCGGCCTTGGCGTCTACGACATCCATAGCCCGCGCGTTCCTTCCGTCGACGAGATGACCTCCATGATCGACCGCGCTTTGCGCGTATTGCCGCCGGAGCTGTTCTGGATCAATCCGGACTGCGGCCTGAAAACGCGCAAACAGGAAGAAACCGTAGCCGCGCTTCGCATCATGGTTGAAGCGACGGTAAAAGCTCGTGAGAAATATACCGTTAGCGCCAAAGGCTAAGACTCTAAAGACATAACATGCACCCCATATAGCGGATATCGGAAATCAACATGATGTTGAACCGGCTTCCGCTAGAAATGGGGTGTTTTTTCATGAGCGGCAACTCCAGTCACGCGCACGCCTTTATGTTCACATTTTTGCAGGCGGCTCCATCCTGACGTTCGGCGTTATGCTCAGTATTTTTTCCATTGAAACGAATGAGAATATTGGTTAGAATAGAGCGTGAAGGTAAGCGCTTACCCTTATTGGTAAGCGCTTACAACAATGGAGGTGCCGCAATGAATAAAAACTGGTTCAGGAGATTGTTTTTTTCCTACTTTCCGATATTTCTGTTTACCGTTACGATTCTTGTTTTTATCTCCTTTATTATGCTTAATGATATCTCTCACAAAGAAACCATCAAAGCGGACCGTACCACAACCAACTATGCGGCGGATCGGATAACCCGCTCGCTGAAAGCTATTGAAATGGATATGCTGAGCGAGGTTCAAAAAAATAATAATTACCGGGAATTTCTGGAGCCCGAGAAGGCAAATGAAAACAGTCAGATCATATTCGATGTGGTGGCCAGCATGCGCGATATCGTGGCCAGCGATACGCTGATTGATTCCATGTACATTTACCGGATTAAGGACAAACAGGTGCTGACACGGAGCGGGCTTGTCAGCTGGGACTCTTTTGCGGATAAAGCCTTTATTGAACAGGCATTGGCCAACCCGGAATACGGCGGCTGGTCGGATATTCGCACGTACCACGAGCTGAAGCTGGAGCCGCAGCAGCGAATCATTTCGATGTATAAGCGGGAGCCGCTTCCTTTTGGCACAGATGGCATAGTCATCATTAATGTAAATATGTACGCGGTGGAGCAGATGCTTCGCACAATGATCAACGATGAAGTGTCGGTCCTTAATGTGCGGGACGGGAACGGGGAACTGCTGTTTTCCACCATAAGCGGAAGCGCGGAAGCAGACGGCAAACCGCCCAAGGTGCTAAATCGCGTTGAAGTGGACCTGCTGGGTTGGACTTTCGAAAGCGGCATCGTGACGGAGCAATTGTTTATGTGGCTGTCGCTGGTTTCGTATATTTGGGTCGGTATTGGCGTGTTGACGGTATTGTTTGCATCCTTGTATATCATTTACATCACGCGGAAAAATTATAAACCGATCCGGGTTATGATGAACCGGGTGGAGTCGGTCTCCTTGCGCAGCGGCACATTTGGCCAGAAGGTGGACGAACTTGCTTTTATCGATCATGCCTTGGAAAACCTGATTCAAAAAACGGAGGATTATGACAAGCAGCGCCATGAGAATTTGCTGGTCAACCGGCGGCAGCTATTTCATGATATCGTGCATGGCGAGCAGCTTGAAAAGGTAAAAGGGCGACTATGGAAGCTGGGATTGGTGCCGGAAGGGGTAACCCTGTCCAAAATGTCGTTTATTGTGGCGGAAATTAGCCAATACGGCGATTTTCGGAGCGATTTTTCCTCAAGGGACCAGCATGCGCTGAAATTTGCCCTTATGAATGTGATGCAGGAGCTGGCCCAAGCGGACGGCATGTACGGGCTAGCGGAGTGGGTATCCGAAAACCGGATCGGCATTATCGTTGGTTTCAGCGATGAGAATGCTCCTGCAAAAGATCAAATCACTGATTTCGCGCAAAAAGGAAACGGCTGGGTCAAGGATCATTTGCGCATGTCGCTGCTGTTTGGCATAGGGCCTGTCGTCCGAAGCTGGACCGAAATCGGGCAATCCTATTCCGCGGCGCTTGAAGCTCTGCAGCACAAAATGTCGCTTGGCGACCGGACGGTTTTCGCCAGCGACGAAATGCCGGGTCCTGGCAGCCGCAGCTGGTATGTTTACGTCCAGTCCGGCGCGGAGCTGGTGAGGGAATTCCGGCTTGCCGATGGCAGCTGGCGGAATTGCGCGGAGGCAATGTTCTGGCAGATGCAGCGGGATTGTCTGCGCGACACGGAAATTGTGATGCTTCTGGATACGACGCTGGAAATGCTGGCACGGGAAATGGACGGCATGTCCAGGGAATTGACGGCCCATTTTGAAGGAAAAGAAGCCGTGGACTGGCGGGCAGCGGTTGATGCCGCTTCAACGCTGGAAGGGTTAAAGTCGCTTTTCCTGGATCGCCTCACGGAAATTTACCGGACGTACGTTGCTTATAGCGAAACCAAAAACCATCGCGCCATGATTAACGAGATGCGATCTTATATTGAAGAAAACTTTGATAATCCCGATTTGTCCCTGAAGCATTTAAGCGATCGTTTTCAGGTATCCGCCAAATACGGCAGTTATCTCTTTAAGGAAGAGTTTAATATGAAGTTTGTTGATTTTCTGGTACAGCTGAGAATGGAGCGCGCGGAACAGCTTCTGGCGGATACGTCGGAGACGGTTCAGCAAATTGCATTGCGGGTTGGATACGCCAACTCCATTACCTTCGGAAGGGTCTTCAAGCGGCTGGTCGGGGTAACCCCGGGCGACTTCAGAAAACTGCAGATGAAACCCGGAAAAGCGCGCTACAACAGCATAATTTGAATTTGGTTTAGCATACGAAAAACGTTTATTCCCTTTATTTTCGCCCAAAAACGGCAAGGTTTATGGATCAGAAACTGGTTTATTGCGGCGCCCCGAACTTCCATGACATACTGTAGCCAATCCGATGACGACGTGAATCAAAGCAGATGTAAGCGTTGACATTAAACGCGTACGCCTCATCGGATGACCAACATCACATTATGAAGGGGTTGGAACAATGAACGGGAAGAAACGCAATGTATGGAGAAAAAAAGGGTCGGTTGCAGCTTTGATTTTGGCTTGTGCAATGGTGTTTACGGCATGCTCGTCCAATTCGGGCAGCAGCAGTGAACCGGGTTCATCAAACGGCGGAGAAAAGCCGGCTAAACGCGTAACATTAAAGATTGAAGTGTTCGACCGCGGCAATTCGCCGGCGGGAGTCACAATTACTAACAACTATTTAACCAATTATGTACAGGAAAGCTTTGGAGATCCCAACAACATTGACGTTGAATTTGTTCCGGTTCCGCGGTCCGAGGAAGTAGAAAAGCTGAACGTGCTGATGGCAAGCGGCTCCAATGTACCGGATATCGTGTTTACGTACGATCCCAACACATTTAACCGCTACGCCTCGCAAAAAGGCTTGACGGATGTAGGCGCGCTGCTGGATGAGCATGGCACAAAGCTTAAAGAGTTTATTGGCGAAGACGTATTGGCTTACGGCAAATACGACGGCGTTCAATATGCTATTCCGGCCAAACGCTCCAACATTGGCAAATATGCTTCCTTTATCCGCGAGGATTGGCTGAATACGCTGGGCATGGAGATTCCGCAAACAACAGATGAGCTTTATGAGGTATTGAAAGCGTTTAAAGAAAAAGATCCCGGCCAAACAGGCGGTCAAGTGATCCCGATGGGCATGACGATTGCAAACGCTCAATTCGAGCCGCTGCTCTGGTCGTTTATCAAGTCCATGACTGACGAGCAAAAATATACGCTTACCCAGCAGCTTGGTTCCAACGATTATCCAATCCTGCTTCCTGGCTTCAAGGATGGCTTGCAATTTATGAACAAGCTGTACAACGAAGGGTTGATCAGCAAAGACTTTGGCCTGGACAATGACAAGAAAAAGCTGGGCGAAGACGTGTCCAACGGAAAAATTGGTTTCTTCTCGGAGGATGACATTAACCCGTTCTATGAAAATCTTATGTATGATCTGCTGCAAACCAATATTCCGGGCGCCAAGCTGACGCCAATTGATGCGTTCACGAATGAAGAGGGCAAACATCCTAAACCGCTATATGCGGCAAACGGCATGTACATCATGATTCCAAAATCCAGCGAGCGCGCTGCGGAAGCAATTAAATACCTGGAGTGGATGGCTTCGGACGACCATTTGTTCCACATCCAAAACGGCATCGAAAACGAAAACTACAAGCTGGTCGACGGCATTGCGTTAGCAATGGATGATCAGCCTCAGGAAGTGCTTGACCGTCTGTACAACTCCGGCGACATGGGCATTATCTCCAACGGCAAGCAGCTAGGCAGCCAGGAGAAAAACCTCAAAGCTCGCGCTATGCAAATGCCAAGCAAGTTTTTTGCAGAAGTTGAAGCAGCGCAACAAATCGCACATACGGACGGTATCGAACCGCTTCTGATGTCGAAACCAATTGAAGCGCAGACCAAATACGCAACAACGCTTAAAGATAAGTTCAACGAGATTATTGTAAAAACGACGATGGCTAAGCCTGATCAATTCGAAAGCATTTACGAATCGATGATGAAGGATTATATGGCAAGCGGCGGCCAGGCCATTCTGGACGAGCGTACCGAGGTTTACAAGGAAATGCAGTCCAAATAAAGAGATTGGCCCGATGCGGGGGAGCATGCTTTAGTTGAGCATGGTTCCGGGGCTCAGGTCTAAAAGACCGGAGGCCTCGGCTCCGCCGCCCGGCGCCATCAGGGAGGAAACCGCCGTGCGTACAACTTCTTATCTGCTTCGATACTGGCAGCTTTATGCACTGCTATTGCTGCCGATTTCCTATTTTTTGATTTTCAGATATGGTCCCATGTACGGGATTCAAATTGCGTTTAAGGAT
Organism: Paenibacillus sp. CAU 1782; assembly: GCF_054551715.1. Lineage (NCBI taxonomy): Bacteria > Bacillati > Bacillota > Bacilli > Caryophanales > Paenibacillaceae > Paenibacillus > Paenibacillus sp. CAU 1782. Next base: position 50,450 of record NZ_JBTOLL010000003.1, read on the forward strand.
TTTAACTTCTTCCAGGGCATCGGGGGAAGCGAGTGGATTGGTCTGGAGGCGTTTAGGGAAGTATTTGGGATGAAGGATTTTTATCTGACGCTTCGCAATACACTGATGTTGAACTTTCTGGATCTGCTGATCTCTTTTCCGGCACCTCTGTTTTTAGCGATTTTGCTCTATGAAATGAAAATGGTATGGTTCAAAAAACTCTCTCAAACGATTCTCTACATTCCCCATTTCATTTCCTGGGTTATTATCGGGGGGATCGTATATCAGGTGTTCGGCACCCAATCGGGCATGATCAACAACCTGATTACCGGACTTGGCTTTGACGCCGTGCCGTTCCTTACCAGCAAAAATGAATGGCTGATTACGTACCTGCTGGTTGGCGTGTGGCAAAGCGCAGGCTGGGGAACGATTATTTATTTGGCGGCGCTGACGGGCATCAACAAGGAATTGTTCGAAGCGGCGGGAATCGACGGCGCGGGACGACTGAAGCAAATTTGGCATATTACGCTGCCGGGGCTGAGATCAACAATTGTGGTGCTGCTCATTATCAACCTTGGGCACATGATTACGATCGGTTTTGACCGCCCTTACGTGATCGGGAATTTGGCGGTTCGCGAATACGCGGATGTGCTCAGTACCTTTGTATACCGGGTGGGCATTCAGTCCGGCCAATATACGCTTGCCACAGTTGTTGGGCTTTTCCAGGCGGTTGTAGGTCTGATCTTTGTATTAGGCGCCAACTATACGTCCAAAAAGCTGACCGACGAAGGCATTATGTAATCTGAAAATAAACAGGAGGCACCCTCCTGATTAAGCTGATATGGAGAGGAGCGGGAGAATCGTGAAAGCTCAAACCGCCGATCGGACGTTTAATACCGCCAATTTTATCATACTCTTATTAACTACCTTGGTTTGTTTGGCTCCTTTTGTGCATATTTTTGCGGTTTCCCTCAGCTCGCCGGGAGCCATAACCTCCGGCAAGGTAAGCTTGCTTCCCGTCGAGGTAAATTTTGAGGCGTATTCCAAAGTCTTTACCAATGCGGCTATGATCCGTTCCTTGGGTTTTACTGTGGGGCTGACTTTATTGACGACGGCGCTGTGCATGCTAATGACCATCGCAATTGGATATCCGTTGTCCAAGAAGAAGCTGAAAGGCCGCAAATGGATTATGCTGCTGGTTGTCATTACGATGTTTTTCAGCGGAGGTATTATCCCGGAATACATTTTGATCCGAAATCTGAACCTGCTGGATACGATTTGGGCGCTGGTTCTTCCGGGATTGATCAATCCTTTTTATCTCATTATATTAGTCTCGTTTTTCAACAACATCCCGGAAAGCCTGGAGGAATCTGCTGAAATCGACGGCAGCAGCCATTTCCGAACGCTGATGAGCATCATGCTCCCATTGTCCATGCCGGTAATTGCGACGCTGAGTCTATTTTATGCAGTTGCCCGTTGGAATGGCTTCCAGGATACGCTGATGTACATTACGAAACCGGAGCTTTATCCGCTTCAGCTAAAGCTTTATCAGATGATCCAGAACAACATGATTACCGACCTGCTGCAAAATGAAGGCTCGCAGATTACAACTATGGTGCCGGAAGGACTGAAGGCGGCAAGCGTCATTTTTGCAACGGTGCCGATCCTGATCGTCTATCCGTGGCTCCAGCGCTATTTTGTAAGCGGCGTCATGTTAGGCGCTGTCAAAGGTTGAGCTTGGGATAGAGGTATGGCAGAGACGGTAGAGGCTGAGACAGATGCTAGCATTGTTGCTAGTGGAAATGCTTCGGTATTCAATCGAAGCAAGGCTGCCAGCTTGGGGTTTGGGATGAAAGATGGAGGAGTGGAGCGTTGTGAGCATGTACGACAAGCTAGTCATACGAAATGACGACTGGGCGCTGGAAGGATTGAAGCGGCAGGTCCAGGAGGAGGGGTTGTTTTTTGGCGGCGTGACAGAACCCGCAACCGGGTTGCCATCGCCGAGCCATTTGGGGACGGCGATGCATCTGGCGATTTGGGCAACCGCGATTGTTAATCCGGATTCTTCGTTGTACCGCAGCAAGGAGCTCCTGGCCGGAATGGAACGGGGAATAGAATACATGCTGGCCTCCCAGCATGAAGACGGCACGATATCCCCGCCTTGGACCAATATGCATTCTCCGCCGGACACCGGGTTTGTGATTGGCGGTCTTGCGCAAGTGCATGAGCTGTTGGCGCGGGAGGATTGGCCGCCGCTTGCGGCCGCCACCAGCCAGCTGCGCCTCTTTCTGGAGAGAACGGTTCCCGCCATGCTGAGCGGCGGCTGCCATACGCCAAATCATCGCTGGATTTTGACGGCGGCGCTGGGATTTCTGCATAAGCTGACGGGGCGTGAAGAGCTGAGGGAACGTGCGCTGCAATGGCTTGCGGAAGGTTTGGACTGCACGGAGGACGGAGAGTGGACGGAACGAAGCAACGGCATCTACAATGCCGTAAGCGATATTGCGCTTATCTATACGGCTGAGCAGTTGGAAATGCCGGAGCTGCTGGAGCCCGTTCGCCGCAATTTGCGAATGATGTCATATCTGCTTCATCCAGACGGCGAGGTGGTTACGGATTATTCCGGACGGCAGGATTTTGGCGTAAAGCATCATTTTGGACCGTATTTCCTGGCTGCACGCTGGTTGGCGGAGCATGACGGCGATCCGTTGTTTGCCGCGATGTCCGAGCTGGCGGGAGAACTGCTGGACCATCCCGGCGGCTTGCCCAACAACGTGCTGGTTGGCCTATTGCGATTGCCAGGGCTGAAGGATCTCACCGTCACACCGGCTCCGCTGCCGGAAGTTTATCGGGTTGTGCTGAACAAAGATTTTGACAGAGAGCATTATTTGAGCGGAATGGAGAAGGCGGGTCATGGCGGGGTGATCTACCACAGCCGGCTGCATCCCGAGTTCGGAGCGCCCGTTGCCCGGATACGAGACGGAGCGACCAGCGCAACCGTTATGACGGAAGGCACTTCTTTTTTTGCGCTGAGACATGGCGCGGCCAGACTGCTTGCCGTCCAGGCGGCATCCTCTTTTGGCCCCGGCTTCGTCAAAATGGGGACGCTGGAGGAAGGAGGAAGCGGCTATACCCTGAGGGCAAGCGAGAAAAAAGGGTATTATGGCCCCGTTGCGGGTGAGCATTTGCCCGACAGCTCGTCCGGTCGCATTAGTCCGTGGTATTTGTTTCCCCATCAGCTGAGGCCCGTCACGCATGAGCAAACGCATTTGGTAGAAGCCGTGGTTGATGAAACGGAGACGGGATGGACAATCAGGATTGCCTGCGGCAAGTCCGAACCTATGTTGACTCAGCTGTCGCTGGTGTTTGACGGAGGAGGAATACTTGGCGGTGAAGGGCTGGAGCCTGCCGGACCATCGTCCCGGTTATGGGCTTCCGGTATCGTCCGTTACAGCATGGGTGATGACTGGATTCAACTTGAAGGCGCTTCCAAGCGCCACGCGGCAATCGCTTTAAACAATGTTTCGTACCCGTCGGGATGTCAGACATTAGTAGTCAATTTGCTCACACCTTACGATCATACCATACACATCAGACTGTCAGGGAAAGGTGCGGGAAAGGAAGGGGAAGCGCAATGACCCGTTATCTGGAGCCGCGCGAAAGCGCGCGTTATTGGTTTGGCGAAGACGAAAAAGCTGTACTGGAGGTGCTGGCCGATCGCTATGTCGGCGCGAATCCTCGTATTCCGTTTGCCATGAGGTCCTTCTCCAAGGCCGGCTTTTTGCAAACCGGGGATGGACTGTACGAGATGGATTTGCAAGCCAGGATGCCTGAAGCCGGTGACGGCGCTTACGGGTACATGTACGGACTGGTGTGGAGTGACGACGAACGATCATTGGACGCCTTGCTGGAGTCCTTTGGTCCTGTTCGCTTTTATGTCAACGGAGAGTTGGCCTACCGTTCCACAGCGGTTGATGAGCTAAAGCCCGGCGCATACGCCGTTATTCCGCTGCTGCTGCAGAAGGGCTGGAATACGCTTCTGCTGGAGGCCAGGCGGACGGAAGCCGGTTTTGGCTGCCGTTTTGGCGCGGAGGAAGGGAAAGTAAGGATTCTTCAGGTGCTGGCCCCGTTCGCCAACCGCTCCGGCAGCGCAGGATGGGTATACGCGGGTCCCTTTAGCGAACCCCGATTCGGGGGAGCGCTTGGCGAGCCGGATTATGCCGTCAGCGAAGAGCAAAGCGGCGCAGAGTGGCTGCCGCGTCTCCAGTGGAAGCCGGAGGAAGCCGCGCTGAGCAATTTTGAGCGGGTATACAGGGAGGCGGAGGTTCCTTTTGCGGGTGCTGTAGGGTATGGCTGGAGCTCGGTAAACCTTCCTTATGGCTCGCGGGAAATTGTTCTCCGTGGAGAAGTTAAAGGGCCAACAACGATCTGGCTTGCCGGCGTTATGGTTGCCGATATCAAGGGTGCTGGAAGCTACAACGTTTCGGCTTCGGTCGAACCTGGCGCCGCACAGGTTTTTGTGAAAACAACAGGAAGCGGTGCTGGCTGGGGCTTTACGATGACTGCCGCTGCCCACGGGGCAGGTCAAGAGTTGGCGTTTAAGCTGCCGCTGCCGGTACACGGCCATGACGGAGCCTGGCTGCTGGCGGGACCCGTCGATCCTGCTTATGAATGCGAACCTGAAGCGGCATGCGCGGCATCGACCTTGTTTCCTTCCGCTATACGGGGTGGATTACTGTATTGGAGTCTCGATGCGCCGGATGTCAGGATGCGGCCATTTTACGAAAATGCGATGTTGAGCAACAAATGGACGACCGGATCGGCTACCAATTACGGGCGTTGGGATTATCCGCTTGGCGTCACGATGTACGGCTTGCTGCGCATGGGCCGTGAGCTGGGACGACAGGACCTGAGCGAATACGCGCTTTCGCATATCCGGGCTTGCACCGATATGCACGCCTATTCCTTATGGGACCGCGATGAATACGGTTTTCCGGCGATCAACCATCAGCTCGTCCTGATCAAAATGCTGGATAATTGCGGCTCGTTTGGTTCCGCCATGCTGGAGGCGCATCTGATGACCGGCGACCGAAGCTTCCTGACAATCGCCGACCGTATCGCAGAGTTTATGCTGGGCAAGCTGGAGCGGCGGGAAGACGGAGCATTTTACCGGCTGTGCCCCGGGGAATATTCCGCCAATACGATGTGGGCCGACGATTTGTACATGAGCGCGCCATTCCTGATCCGTTACGCAGAAGCAACCGGCAGGAGCGAGGCTCTGGACGAAGCAGCAAAGCAATTTCTTCTGTTCCGCAGCTATCTGCTAATGGAGCCTGAAGGGATGATGTCTCATGTATTTGATTTTAAATATGGAAAAGCAACCCGGATTCCATGGGGCCGAGGCAACGGCTGGTGCCTGTTTTCCCTGACGGAGCTGTTGGAGAAGCTCCCTGAGACCCACCATCTTCGCAGTGATTTGCTGGATATGCTGCATGAGCTGTGCGAAGGAATCGCGGCAGCGCAAGCAGAGTCGGGGTTATGGCATCAAGTGCTTAACCGGCGAGATGCCTACGAGGAAGCTTCCTGTACGGCAATGTTTGCTTACGCGTTTGCGAGGGGCGTCCGATTTGGCTGGTTGAAGGACCCGGACCGGTACACGGCTGCCGCGCTAAAAGCATGGCTGGGATTAGCGGGAGAAGCCATCGACCGGAAAGGCAACGTGCATGGCGTATGCAGCGGCTCCAGATATTCGTATAGCGCGGACTATTACATGTATGACCTGCGTACAGTCGTCAATGACAACCATGGCATTGGCATTATGATGCTGGCGGGCGTAGAGATCAGCCTGCTGAAGAAGGCATTGGCTTAAAGGTACACAAATGAGCAGCATGGGGCGTTAGCCGCATGCTTGGCATTTAGCAGGTTAAGCGCTTACCCTGCTGGAATGGCGGACTAAATCGTTCAAACCTGAGACGCTTTTGATGCAGTCATGATGATTAGATAAGCCAAGAAGATTAGATATGCCAAGATGAAGATTGGGTCTCGATGAAGGATGGGTCGTGATGAAGGATTAGTGGATATAAATTCAACTATTGAACTGGATTTCACTAGTTGAACTTATATAGATGAATGGATGGTTAGCTGGAATGGAAAAGCAAAACCCGAACAGCATCAAGCGCAGACAGAAGAGGATGAGGCGAAGGTTACTATATGGGAGGAGGCAACAAAAGAGTATGAGCAAAACAAACACGGTCAGATTAACGATGGCACAGGCGCTGCTCAGGTTTCTGGACAATCAGTATGTGTCGGTCGACGGCAAGGAAACCAAATTTGTAAAAGGGATTATGGGGATTTTCGGACACGGCAACGTTACGGGAATCGGCGAAGCGCTGGAGCGGGACGGAGGAGATCTTCGTTACATTCAGGGCAAAAACGAACAAGGCATGGTGCATGCGGCGGCGGCTTTTGCCAAACAATCCGGCAGGCTGCAAATTTACGGCTGCACTTCCTCTATCGGTCCCGGAGCGCTGAACATGGTTACGGCGGCGGCTACGGCAACGGTCAACCGCATTCCGGTGCTGCTGCTGCCAGGCGACAATTTTGCCTGCCGCCAGCCGGACCCCGTGCTGCAGCAGCTTGAGGTGCCAAGCGATTATACCATTTCGGCAGCCGACGCTTTCCGTCCGGTCAGCCGGTATTGGGATCGCGTCGTTCGCCCGGAGCAGCTGATGAGCGCGGCTTTGCAGGCGATGCGCGTATTGACCGATCCCGCGGAGACAGGAGCGGTGACGCTGGCGCTGCCGCAGGACGTCCAGACAGAGGCATATGATTACCCGGCCGCGTTTTTTGCAAAACGGGTGCACATCATTGACCGACGCCCGGCTTCTCCGGCGCAGGTTGAACGCGCGGCGGAGCTTATCGCCGGCAAACGCAGGCCGCTTATTATTGCGGGCGGCGGCGTCCTGTATTCAGGAGCGGAGAAGGAGCTGCAAGCTTTTGCCGAAGCGTTCGGCATCCCGGTAACCGAAACGCAGGCGGGAAAAAGCGTTTTGCCTTGGGACCATCCCCTTAATATGGGCGGCGTCGGCGTGACGGGAACGATGGCAGCCAACCGTCTCGCGCGGGAAGCGGACGTCATTATAGGCGTTGGCACGAGGTATTCCGATTTTACAACGGCTTCAAAATCGGCTTTTGGGCGAGAGGACGTACAGTTTGTTAATTTGAATGTAAGCGCCTTCGATTCCTTTAAGCTGGATGGCTTGTTTATTACGGCGGATGCGCGCGAGGGGCTCGACGCCTTGAAGGCGGCATTGACGGAGGCATCGTATCGGAGCGGCTACGGCGATGGCGAATTGTCCGGCTTGAAGTCGGAGTGGGATCGGGAAGTAAACCGTCTCTATGCTCTGGAAGCGGCGGAGGGATTGGCGCAAACCCATGCGCTTGGCGTCATTAACGAAAGCTTGCAGCCATCCGACGTAGTCGTCTGCGCGGCAGGCAGCTTGCCGGGCGATCTTCACAGGTTATGGCGCGCGGCTGAGCCACGCTCCTACCATATGGAATACGGATTTTCCTGTATGGGCTACGAGGTTAGCGGGGCTTTCGGCGCCGCGTTGGCGGACCGCAACGTCTATGCGCTTGTGGGCGACGGCAGCTATCTGATGCTTCATTCCGAACTGGTCACAAGCCTTCAGGAAGGGGTCAAAATAACCGTTCTCCTGTTTGATAATCACGGCTTCCAATGCATCCATAATTTGCAGCGCGAGCACGGCAGCGACGGCTTCGGCAATGAATTCCGCTACCGTGACGGCAGCGACAGGTTAGACGGCGCTTATCTGCCAATCGACTTTGCCGCCCATGCCCGCAGCATGGGGGTAAAAGCATATACGGCTACGACCGAGGAAGAGCTTCGGTCGGCGCTGCAGCAAGCGAGCAAGGAAAGCACCAGCACGCTTATCGACATCAAAGTGCTGCCGGGCACCAATTCCGGCGGATACGAATCCTGGTGGCGGGTCGGCGTGCCGGAGGTTTCCGCAAGCAACAAGGTAGAAGCGGCTCATGAGCGGATGTCTAAGAGAAGCGGCGAGGCTCGCAGCTTGTAAGAGGGCAGCGAGCATGCGCGAGCGCAATAACGGGAGGGGAAAAAATGAGCAAGCCGTTTACATTCAAATTAGGCGCGCATCCCATTAATTGGGTCGGCGAGGATGTGCGCGAGCATGGCACGGATACGACGTATGAAACGATTCTTGATGATATCCGCAGGCTGGGCTTGACGGGAACGGAGATGGGACGCAAGTATCCGCAGGACATTGCGATGCTGAAGTCGGAGCTAGCGTCGCGGGGGCTTCAACTGGTTTCCCAGTGGAAGTCGGTCCTGTTCTCCGATCCGTCCTGGCGCGACCGGGAACTGGCGGCGTACCGCAGTCACGTTGAATTTCTCCATGAAATGGGGAGCACCGTGATCAGCACGGCTGAGGTAGGGGGTTCACTTCATTTTGATCCCCGCCGTACGCCAAATGAAAAAGAAGTGCTGCGACTCGACGAAGCGGGCTGGAGAAGCCTTGCGGAAGGCTTGAACGCTGCCGGGGCAATCGCTCGGGAATACGGCATGAAGCTGACGTACCATCATCACGGCGGCACCGTTGTGGAGAGCCCGGAGGAAATCGACAGGCTGATGGAGCTTACGGACCCGTCGCTTGTCTGGCTTCTGTACGATACCGGCCATGCCTATTACGGCGGCGGCGATCCCTTGAGCCTGCTGAGAAAACACTATGACAGGATCGGTTATGTGCATTTGAAGGATGTCAGGCAGGAGACGCTCGACGAGGCGCAGCGGGATGGGTGCGACTTCGTATCCTGCATTCGAAGAGGAGTGTTTACCGTGCCGGGAGACGGATGCCTGGATTTCGGCCCTATCATCGCGGAGCTTCAGGCAAGGGGATATGACGGCTGGGCGATGCTGGAGGGCGAGCAGGACCCGGCGCTTCACCCGCCATACCCATACGCGGAACGCGCGTTGCGGTATTTGAAAATGGTGGCGGCTCAAGCGTAATATTCGATGCTGAACGCAGAACGCAGAACGCAGAACGCAGAACGCAGAACGCAGAACGCAGAACGCAGAACGCTGAAATGCGAAATGTGAAGCGCTGAAATGTTGAATGCTGAGCGCAGAACGCAGAACGCAGTAACGTGAAATGCTGAAAAGCGAAATGCGAAATACTGAAATGCAAAATGTGAAGTGCTGAAATGTTGAATGCTGAACGCAGAACACTGAACGCTTGTAATTTCGCCAGTAAACCGCGCGACGGAAAAGGCTAGCTGACCTCTAATGAAAACACAAATCATAACACAAATCATAACGAATTCGGGGCACTCGTGCTGACGCAGAATTGTAACGGACAAAAATGGCCCTTAGAGCACGTTTCAGTCAATCCGACAGCTTTTAACGGTCAAATCTGTCCATTACAGCTTAAATGAAGCGAAAAAACGTTCATTTTATGGATCTAATGGTCAAAAATGACCGTTACAAATTGAAAGTTGCGTAATAGCGGGGCTAACGGACAGATGTGACCGTAAGGTTAAGAAAGGGAAGGTGACGGCATGATACAGTTTCCAACCGGCAAGCAAAGCGATTTTGTTGCGATCGGGCGTTTATGCATCGATCTGAACGCCAATGAAATCAACCGGCCCATGGAGGACACGGTTACGTTTACGAAATACGTCGGAGGTTCGCCGGCTAACATATGTATCGGAATGGCCCGTCTGGGGTTGAACGCCGGTTTTGTCGGCAAGGTGGCGGATGATCAGATGGGACGGTTTATCGTTCGGTATCTGGAGCAAAACGGTATCCAGACGGGAGGCGTCGTGACGGATCGGACGGGAGCGGTAACAGGTCTGGCGTTTACGGAAATCAAAAGCCCGAGCGAATGCAGTATTTTGATGTACCGGGATAATGTGGCGGATCTTCTGCTGGAGCCGAGCGAGGTGAACGAAGAGCTGATCGCGGGAACGAGGCTGCTGCTCATATCTGGCACGGCTCTGGCGCAAAGCCCTTCGCGGGAAGCGGTGTTCCAGTGTCTGGAATATGCCCGGAGACATGGCGTTGTTATTGCTTTTGATCTGGATTATCGGCCTTATACGTGGAAGTCGGACGAGGAAACGGCGGTATTCTATAATCTGGCGGCGGAGAAATGCGATATTATCATCGGCACGCGCGAGGAATTCGACATGATGGAGCAGTTTGGAGAAAATCCGGAACGCAGCGATGAGGTCACCGCGTCAAAATGGTTCGGCTACCGCGCAGGCATCGTGGTCATCAAACACGGCAAGGAAGGCTCCATCGCATATACCAGGGACGGGGAGAGCCATCGCGCGGACAGCTTCCAGGCGAAGGTCATCAAAACGTTTGGCGCGGGCGATTCCTACGCGGCCGGCTTTCTGTACGGCTTGATGCAGCAATGGAGCGTTTCGCAAAGCATGCGTTACGGAAGCGCGGCCGCCGCGATTGTTGTGTCCAGCCATAGCTGCTCCGACGCCATGCCGACGGCCAAGCAAGTGGATGATTTTATCGCGCAGGCGGAACAAGGGATCCAACCATAAGAAAGGGGAGAGTCAACAATGGCTAACAATCAAGCTCAAAGCATTAGCAACTTCATCGGAGGACAATGGGTGCCTTCTCGTTCGGAACGGAGCGAACCGGTTTATAATCCCGCAACTGGAGAAATCATCGCGCACGTGCCGTTGTCCAGTGCGGCCGAAGTAGATGAGGCGGTTCAGGCTGCGCGTAATGCGTTCCCTGGATGGAGCGGGACCGCCGTTCCCCGCCGTGCGCGGATTTTGTTCAAATACCAGCAGCTCCTGGTGGAGCATTGGGAAGAGCTGGCAAAAATCATCACGCTGGAAAATGGCAAAAGCTACACGGAAGCCCACGGAGAGGTATTGCGCGGCATTGAATGCGTTGAGTTTGCAGCCGGAGCGCCGTCGCTCATGATGGGCAAGGTGCTGCCGGATATCGCCACTAATGTGGAGTCCACGATGTACCGCTACCCCGTCGGCATTGTTGGAGGCATTACGCCGTTTAACTTCCCGATGATGGTTCCATGCTGGATGTTTCCGCTGGCGATTGCATGCGGCAACGTGTTTGTGCTGAAGCCTTCCGAGCGGACGCCGCTGCTCGCAAACCGTCTGGCGGAGCTGTTTGCGGAAGCAGGGCTGCCGGCTGGCGTGCTCAATGTGGTGCACGGCGCGCATGATGTGGTAAACGGCCTGCTGGAGCATAAGGACATCAAGGCGATTTCCTTTGTCGGCTCGCAGCCGGTAGCGGAATACGTCTACACAACCGGAACCGCCCATGGCAAAAGAGTGCAGGCGCTCGCAGGAGCCAAAAACCACTCCATCGTTATGCCCGACGCCGATTTGGATGGAGCGGTGCAGCAAATCGTCGGCGCGGCGTTTGGCTCCGCCGGAGAGCGCTGCATGGCTTGCGCGGTCGTGGTTGCGGTCGGAGATATCGGCGATGCTCTTGTCGCCAAGCTGAAGGAAGCCGCCGATGGCTTGAATATTGGCAATGGCATGGATGAAGGCGTGTTCCTGGGTCCCGTTATTCGGGAATCCCATAAGGAGCGTACGCTCAAATATATCGAAACCGGCGAAGGGGAAGGAGCGTTGCTCCTGCGTGACGGACGCAAGGATGCGGCGACGGAGGAGAAGGGATATTTTGTCGGGCCAACGATTTTTGACGGGGTCAGCAGCGACATGAAGATTTGGAAGGATGAAATTTTCGCTCCCGTCTTGTCCATCGTGCGCGTGGATTCGCTGGAAGATGCCGTTGAACTGGCCAACCGTTCTGAATTCGCCAACGGGGCTTGCTTGTTTTCGCAAAACGGCAGCTATGTGCGCCAGTTCCGCGAGAGTATAGATGCGGGCATGCTGGGGATCAATCTGGGCGTTCCGGCGCCAATGGCATTTTTCCCGTTTTCGGGCTGGAAAAAGTCGTTTTACGGCGATCTGCATGCCAACGGCACGGACGGCGTAGAGTTTTTTACCCGCAAAAAGATGGTTACGGCTCGCTGGTAGTTGTCGCTCCTTAACTAATTCACTCTTTTGCATCAAGTGGAGATACGAGAAATCATTGTAGATGAAATGGGGTTTATCATTATGGCAAAGGTGAAGATTGGCATTATCGGAGCGGGACGCATCGGCAGAATTCATGCGGAAAACCTGTTGAGACATCCTCATGCGCAGGTTGCGGGAATTAGCGATCCTTATGGAAATGACGAGCTGCGGGAATGGGCGGCGGAGCGAGGCATACCGGTTGTAACGCAGGATAGCGGCGAGCTGCTTGCCGCCCCCGGCATAGAGGCGATTTTTATCTGCTCGCCGACCGATACGCATGTTCCGCTGATCAAGCAGGCGGCGGCTGCGGGCAAGCATATCTTTTGCGAAAAGCCGGTGAGCATGAATCTGGCGCTAACAAAGGAGGCGCTTGAGGCGGCGGAGAAGGGCGGCGTTATCCTGCAAATCGGCTTTAACCGGCGGTTTGACCATAACTTCCGCAGAGTGCGGGAGCTGGTGCAGAATGGCGATATCGGCGATCCGCATCTGATCAAAATCACATCGCGCGACCCCGCGCCGCCCAGCGCGGAATATATCAAGGTTTCCGGCGGCTTGTTCATGGACATGATGATCCATGATTTTGATATGGCCCGCTACCTGTCGGGAAGCGAAGCCGTGGAGGTATTCGCCAGCGGCGCGGTGCTGGTGGACCCTGTATTCGCCCAGTATGGCGATGTCGATACAGCGGTCGTTACCATCACGTTTGCCAGCGGCGCGTTGGGCGTAATCGACAATAGCCGCAAAGCGGTGTACGGCTACGACCAGCGCGTAGAGGTATTTGGCTCCGGCGGCAGCGTTGCCGTCACTAATGACTACCCCAACAGCGCCGAGGTCCATACGGCGGATGGCGTTCGGCGCGACAAGCCGCTGCATTTTTTCCTGGAGCGGTACAATGGCGCGTATATCGACGAAGCGGCGCAGTTTATCAACAGCATCAAAGACGGCACCGCGGTGCCGGTGAGCGGGAAAGATGCTTATCAAGCGGAGTTGATGGCGCTTGCCGCCAAGCAATCGCTGCGTCTGGGCCGGCCCGTCAAGCTTACGGAGGCCGCGAAATCGATCATTGGTCAGCAAGCGTAAAAGCACAGCGGGCAGGGGCTATATAAGTTGAACTAATAGGAACAAGTGTTAGGCCAGAGGGTGAATGGTTCTGGAGAAAAGTGATGCTTACGTAGCGAGGTTTTCCAGAACGTTTGTAGCGACATTCTTCCAGAACGTTTTAAGCGGTCCCTTTTTTTCCCGGATTCTAACATTAGACCCTATCATTCAGAGATATCTGGGAACAACAGCGATCATCAAGCACAAGCGAAAGGAGAGAGGCAAATGGCATCAAAACTGATTGTGCCCCAACTTGAAAATCCCGGCGTAGACGGTGTTGCGCTGGATATTACGCCGGAATCGGCCGGCTGGACGTATGTCGGGTTTAAAATCGTAAAGCTGGAGGCAGGACAAAGCTTTAGTGCGGAAACGGGAGATCGAGAGGTTTGTTTGGTGCTGCTGAGCGGCAAAGCAAACGTAGCGACTGGCAAGGCGGAATGGCGGGATATCGGCGAGCGGATGAGCGTTTTTGAAAAAATACCTCCTTATTCCATATATGTGCCGGGCGATGACCGGTACGAGGTTTCTGCCTTAACGGAGCTGGAGCTAGCGGTATGCTCGGCGCCCGGCGGCGGCGATTATGAAGCAAGGCTTATATCGCCGGAACAAGTTGGCGTTGAGGTACGTGGCAGCGGCAGCATGGAACGGCTGGTGCAGAACATTTTGCCGGAGAGCCATCCCGCTCACAGCCTGCTGGTTGTTGAAGTTTTTACGCCGGAAGGAAATTGGTCCAGCTATCCTCCGCACAAGCATGACAGGGACGCATTGCCGGAGGAATCGCTGCTAGAGGAAACGTATTATTTTCATGTTAATCCAGGGCAAGGCTTTGCGATTCAAAGGGTCTACACCGATGACCGAAGTCTGGATGAAACGCTTGCCGTCAAGGACGGACAGGCGGTGCTGGTGCCGGGAGGCTATCATCCCGTTGCGGCTCCGGCCGGATATGAGGTCTATTATTTGAATGTAATGGCTGGCCCGACCCGGACATGGAAATTTTATAACGATCCCGACCATGAGTGGCTGTTCCCAAAACGTAAGTAGGCTTGAATCACCGGGCAAATTGGTCTTTGAAACAACCGTTTCAGTTTTCGTCAGATAACGTCTCTCAGATAACGTTTTTATACCTTCTGGTTGGGATTGCCAAAACCGGCCTCGCCCCATCATAATAGAGTAAATGATTCCGGATGAGCGCAACTCTTTATTTTCGGGAAATCTGCCGTGTGAAAATAGGAAGCAGTGGGGAAATCGATATGAAAGCGACCATTTATGATATTGCAAAAGAAGCCGGCGTCTCGATAGCGACTGTCTCTAAAGTCATCAACGCCAAGGGCAAAATCAGCCAGGAGAAACGCAGCGAAATCATAGCGATTATGGACCGGATGAATTATCAGCCCAGCGTCATCGCTTCTGCGTTAACCGGCAAACACACGTATACGTTGGGTTTGCTGATTCCGGATATCGCCAACCCGTTTTTTGCGGAGGTGGCCCGGGCAGTGGAGCAGCGAGGACATGAGCTTGGCTACAGCGTCATCATATGCGGCACGGACAACCGGCATGAACGGATCGAGCAATACATTTCCGTGCTGGGCCAAAAGCAGGTCGACGGCATTATCATCGGCACAGGCGTTGGCGATACCTCCGTCTTGCGGGACAACGCTTGGAAAACGCCAACCGTTATGATTGGCCGAGAAGCTTATTCCGGCGCCAAGGCTCATACGGTCGTTTCCGATGACTGGCAGGGCGGCCGCGATGCGGCGGAGCATCTGCTGGAGCTGGGACATCGGCGGTTGGCCGTTCTGTCCGAAAGCCTGGATATCAGCAGCAGCAGGGAACGGCTGCGCGGTTTCCGTGAGCGGTTATCGGAGGAGGGCATTGAGCTGCGTGACGATAGGGTGCGCCAGTGCAAATATCGGGTGGAGGACGGGCGGCGGCAGGCAAGGGAGCTGCTGGCTCAGGATGAACGGCCTACGGCGCTGTTTTGCTGCAATGACCTGCTGGCAATAGGCGCGCTTCAAGCAGCCAAAGAGGCCGGTATCCCTATCCCGCAGCAGCTATCCGTCGTCAGCTTTGACAATACCATTCTTGCTTCCGTTACCGATCCGCCGCTTACCTCCGTTGCTCAACCGGTCGAAAAGCTTGGAGCCGCCGCCGTAGAGCTGCTTCTCGCCGAATTCCGGGAGCGCCAGGTGCAGACGCAGCGCATCTCCTTGCCCACGGAGCTAATCGTTCGGGCTTCCACGGCAGCGCCTGCGAGCTAACAATATATTCTAATCTCAAAAATAGCTGGAGGAAACGGTGGCGGTTCCGATTCTCTCCAGCTTTTTGTATGCTTCGCTTATAACTTGCTCCTCAAACACTAGTGGGCATTACGTTAATACATCAACCGGATACGAAAAAGCAGCTGACTTTAATTCTAACGGCCATTTATGACCGTTACAGTCTGAAAAACGCAAATAATCATATCTATTTTGGTTGTAATGGACAGAAATGTCCGTTACAAAATTAAAATCCTTGAAAATGACCTGTAATGGTCATAATTGACCATTAGAAAAACTTTCGTTAGCTATGTCCTAAGTCCCATGTGTGTGATAGAGTGATAAAGTAGCGGTTGTTTCCACATTGTGGATAGCTTGGACATGCGAGTATATCCCTTGGACAAGCAGCCGCTGACATATCCTCATGTTACATAAATGGAGTGAAGCAGATGAAGTTTAGAAAAATGTTCTTGTTATCGTTTATTTCTATCTTTATTTTTGGAAGCGCGGGCTTTCATGCTGCTGTTGTTCAAGCTGCTGATTCCCATGAATACCGGGAGCATGATTACCTCGTAAATATTTTAAAGGACGGGAACGGGGAGAACCGCGTCTTCGGATTTTCGACGAACAACAAACTGACCGCCTCCAATACCAGTCTGCGACTGTATATCAATGCAATGGAAGCGGATGCCAAGGATTATGTTGTGGATTACGACAACTATACCATTACCTTAAATAATGCGCCTTACAGCGGCGCTGAGCTTCATATTAAATACGGCATTATCCCGGCTTTGAATGGACTGAAGGCAAGTCAGGCACTTCAAATATCGGTATTGCCTTGCCTGAGGGAGATGGCTCCACGCGGACGTTTCCTGTACCTCTAAACTACGCGTTGAGTTCCACCAAAAACGTCAGCCTGTACATTAACGAAACGAAGGTAGCCTCATCGCGATTTACGTTTAATGCAAAAACCAATACCGTAACACTATCCGAAAAACAGCAAGCGCCGTATTCCGGTTCCAAAATCTATTTCTATATCCCAGAAGCCTCAATTACCGGTCCTCTTGTGCCTTCCGGAGGATCGACAGAGAATCCGGCTTCGGGAGGGGCAGGAAATCCGACTGCCGGAACACCAACTGCAACGCCAAAACCAACCGCAACGCCAAAACCAAGCGCAACGCCAAAACCAAGTGCAACGCCAAAACCAAGCGCAACGCCAAAACCAAGCGCAACGCCAAAACCAAGCGCAACGCCAAAACCAACCGCAACGCCAAAACCAAGCGCAACGCCAAAACCAAGTGCAACGCCAAAACCAAGCGCAACGCCAAAACCAAGCGCAACGCCAAAACCAAGCGCACCGGTTGCTACGACTTCACCGGGAACAGCAAGCCCGGCTCCGGGTAAACCTTCGGAGCCACTAGCCCAAGTTCCGACGGGAGAAGCCTATCCAGGCAGTATTTTTATCGGATCGGGAAGCACGTTCACTGTGAATTTGTCTGCATCAGCCGCCAGCCCAGGCTACTACTCCTATTTGATCGTTAAAAACGCCAGCGGACAGGTTGTGAGGCAAATCAGGATTGAACCAGGCAGCACTTCCAGCTACCCGATTGAGAAACTGGGACTTCCGACAGGCGGATATTATTGGTATCTGAAGACGGCCAGTCAGTCAGGAGGCTTGTCCGCTTCAGTCCCTCAATTTGTTACGGTTAACCACGAACCAAAAAATATCCAGGTATACATTGAAGGAGTGAAGCAGGTTTACATGCAGCCTCCGGTCAATTCCAAGGGGAACGTGCTCGTTCCGCTGCGGGGAATCTTTGAGTCGTTGGGAGCCACCGTGAAATGGAACAGCTCCACTCAAACGGTCACGGCAACAAGAGGAGGGCGGACCATCGTGCTGACGATTGGCTCTAAAACCGCCTATATTAATGGAGTCGCCGTAGCCTTAAGCGTTGCGCCTCAACTAATTAACGGCTTCACCATGGTGCCAGTACGGTTCGTCAGTGAAGCATTCGGCGGAGAAGTCGAGTGGAGCGGGGACACCGGTTCGGTTGTCGTTTTTCAAAACAAGCCATCCGTTCCTACATCCGTTGAAAGCGAGCAGCCTTCTGCCGAAGCAACAGAACCGGCAGAAAGCGAGAAGCCTTCCGCCGGGGTAACAGAACCGACAGAAACCGAGCCATCCAATACTTCGCCTATATTAAACAACATATCGAAGGGCATTACCGCTTCCACCGATATTGTATTTGTTATAGACGTAACGGGCAGTATGGGGGAAGTTATCCACTATATCAAAGAAACCGTTAAAAGCTTCGTGGATTCCGTCCCTGCAGGCTCCAATTTTGCAGTTGTTGCCTATCGGGACATTAACTATTACGAATATGGCTATCCTGCTTTGAAGGATTTTGATTTTACCCAGGATAAAGATAAGCTGAAGGGTTATTTAAACAAATTGGTGGCCTATGGCGGAGGAGATGAAGAGGAATCCGGCCTGGAAGCTATTCATACGGCAGCTTATATACTCTCGGAATTAGGCAGCGCCAACGATAAACGGATCATATTCGTTACCGATGCTCCCGTCCATGATTCTCGCCCAAAGTCTGACTTTACTCTTAAAATAACAACCGATATGCTGAAGGAAGACAAGATTGTAGTTGATGCCATCGCTCCCAAAAGCGGCTACGTCAACAAACAGATTAACCAATTGGTTAAAAGCAATCCCGGCGGCGTTCTGTACGATATTAAGGATGCCTCGGTACTCACGTTAAAAAAGTGATGCATTGGTTGCGCCGCTGCGCTTAGCAGATATTCGCGAGCTGCAGCAAACCCATCCATTCAATAAAGGAGCTTCCCTTTTGGGCAGAGCTCCTTTTTTCTGTAAAAAGTGGTTGCCAACAAAAATGTAAGCGCTTATAATGGAGAAGTAAAGATTATCGATAATCGATAATGCGGAAAGGGATGTGGGCCCATGCAGGGAATAACGGCAGAAACTCCTGTTCAATCCATCAGCGAGCAAGTTTTCCTCAGGCTGAAGAAGCAAATTCTTTCCGGCGAGCTGCAGCCCGGCACAAGGCTGCTTGTCCTTCAAATCGCCAAGCAATTTGATGTCAGCCAGGCGCCCGTAAGGGAAGCTCTGGAACGTCTGAAGCAATCAGGGTTTATTACGGGAGTCCCCAATAAAGGCTCCGTTGTATCCGCTATTTCCAGCAAAGAAATCAGGGATATCTTTGCTTTGAGAGAGATCATCGAAGGTTTTGCCGTCAAAAAAACGATGGAAACCTTGACGGAAAATGATTTTGTTTATCTGGAGTCCCTTATTGCCAAAATGCAGGATGCCCACGAACAAAATGACATTTTATTGATTTTGGATCTGGATATGGAGTTTCACGGTTTCTTTTACAGTCGATGCGACAATCAGGCCATCTTTGAGCTTTGGAATCATATGAAACAAAAGGTGATGCGTTTTATGGCGGTTTCCAATCGTTATTTTACGACGGATGAACTGGCGGAATGGCATATGATTTTGATTCGTTCTATTCGTTCAGGCGATCCGGAAGTTGCGGCCAAAGCTTTTGTCGAACACATGCATTCTTATAAAACCATTCATTATTAAAGTCCATGTCGTTAATCTTCTACAAAGGAGAGAATGGAGCATGCTGAACGGTGAATTGCTGTTTGAGAAGAGGGTTGTTCTTGATTTGATGCGCGATCGCTTTTTGAGCGAACTCGTATCCGGCGGAGGAAAGACGAGAAGTAATGTAAAAGAACAAATGACCATGCTTGAATTAAATCCGTATTTTGTGTTTCCCGCCATTGCGCTGGCAGAGCCGGTTGCACGGTTTCAGGACGAACGCGAAAAGCTGGTTTTCGTGGAATCGGTACGTGACTATTTGCGTCAGCATGCAGGCACGGGAACCGTTGTATTCATGGATAAGGAACAACGGCTTGGCTTGCTTTTTTCCTGGAAATCAAAAGATTTGCTGGAGAACGTGAGGGATATGTTGTCCGGGCATTTCGGACAAAGCATTGCCATCGCGGTAGGCAAGCCGTGCAATCATCTGAAGGATGTATTCCAATCCTACAACCAGGCGGCAGAAGCGCTTCGCGACAAGTTTTATTATGGCGCGGGGGAAATTATTTATTTTAACGCGCCTTTCCGTTACGAGACGGTTCAGCAATATCCGATGGATAAGGAAAAAGAGCTCTACAATGATTTTGTAGCAGCCGAAAATGAAGAGGATATCGGAGCGGCCGTTGCGCGGTTTTACGCCAGCGCACTGGAAAACGGGAGAGTGGAGCCAGCAAGTCTTTACGATCTGACGGTTCGGCTGCTGGTCGGCCTTGAGAAGCGCGCTGTTGCGGAATCCGGAACGTTTGGCGCGTATGAAAAGTTTCAGATCATGTCCGTTATTCGGCTTGGCACGCTTCAGGAAATTCAGGATTACGTTGGCGGCTTTCTGAACGGTCTCAAAGGGGCGATCGCTCCGGGTCAAAGGGAAAGCCACTGCAGCATCATCAAAAAAACGATCAAATACATGGAGCAGGAATGCAGCCAGGCATCCCTGCAAAACGTTGCCCAACAAGTCTATATGACGCCTACTTATTTGAGTCTGCTGTTCAAGTTGAATACGGGGAAGACGTTTATCGAACATCTGACGGACATAAGGATTGAAAAAGCCAAAGACATGCTGAAAAGCACGCATTTTAAAAACTATGAGGTGGCCGAGAAGGTGGGATATCAGGACTCCCGCTATTTCAGTCAGATATTCAAAAAGAAAGTAGGCCTTTCGCCAAGCGAATACCGCGAATCCGTTGGCAATTAACGCGTGGCGGTTAAAGTGCCGCGATTTAAACGCGGCCATAGCGGCGTGGCCTTGTTAAGTAATGCCGGAAGCTCAGTCTGGGGGGACTGCGCTTTCGGCTTTTTTTCGCATGCAGAATGATGTGAGTCTAGACATTGCACTGCGGCGGCGACCCCAGGAAGCTTGGCGCCAGCGTTTGCCGGCGCCAAGGGGAGGCTGCCGCAATCCATTACAGCCTGACGTCAGATTGCGGGCCTTCCGTATTGCGGTTGCGCGCTTCCTCCAACTCCTCGTCCCATGTCAGATGGCGGTATTTGGCCGCAGCCTCGTCATTATGGAACCAATTCATGAAGTCGTCCCATAACGCAACATCCCAAGCGGCGTCGATTTGCGCCGTGGAATAAACGCTGTCTCTAAGGCGTACAAACCCGAATACATCTCGCACCTGCGACTTCTCCGCTTGCACGACAGTCAGCTCCGCCAGATGCGGCGGGATGAAGATCACGCCGGCCGGCGTACCCAATACGACATCGCCCGGCAAACAGATCGCTTTGCCAATCCGCGTCGGCGTATTCATGCCAACCATCGTGACGTCGGCGATAGCCGTTGGATCGCTGCCGCGGTAATAAATGTTGATATTGTCGATTTCGGAGATCTGCTGATTGTCGCGGATGCCGCCCCATACCACCGCGCCGCCTCGTTTGGTGCGGGTTGATATGGCGGTTGACAGGTTGCCGCCTACATACGTGCCCAGATGAACCTTGTCAAACATATCGACAACAACGACATCATCCTCAACAAGCGTATCGATCACCCATTGATTAAAAAAGCCTTTCCGGCCTTCCTGCTCAAAGCCGTAATTCAGCAAAGTTTCATGAAGGTCCGGCCTTTTGGGCACCATAACCGCAGTGACGGCGCGGCCTACCATTATTTGCTCGGGACGCGTGATTTTGAAATCGCCTTCAAATTGAAAGGCGTATCCCCGGTTCCACAGAGGACCCCAGGCTTCTTCCAATGTAATATTGCGCATGCGCCTTAAAACGTCCTCCGGCACCTTCGGCCGTCCATTCGGGAAACGTTCGCCCTTCCATAACGGCGTCAGCTGGATAATATCCTCGGGATTATCGAATTTCATGTTGAGCACCTCATCCTTCAGGTATTTGGTTAAGGCGTACATGCAGCCTTCTAAAGCAGGCATGCATACATGCCTTTGCCACCGGTCAAGCCGGTTTATACCCCTATTCTCAAGGAAGCGCTCCCATTTGTACATGCGAGTTTCTTATTGCTTTTCCGGCTTCCTATGAATTTTCCCACCTTGGGGCGTTTGCAAACACGACGTAAGGCAAGCTTAAAAATCACACTATATAAAATTCTACCTTTTCGTAAATTCTTCTGCTTCCTCAATGTAACCGCTTTCGTTTAAAGTAAGGGAACAAGCACAACATGAATTGCTGTCAAAATAGGCAATCTAAAGAAAAGGCGCTATACCGAACGGGTATACAAAGGAGGGGACAGTTATCCGAACGACTACTGGGAATTTCGCCGGATCAGGGAAGAGAAGTTTAAGATCAAAGCTGGGGTCATCCATAAACCTGGCAGGATATGTGTTTATATCGCCCTGGCTGATCGGATTTCTGCTGCTGACATTATGGCCGATCGCACAATCGTTTTATCTTTCCTTCACCAACTATTCCTTGCTGGACGATCCCGTCTGGACGGGAATGGACAACTACACCAGAATTTTCACAAGTGACGCCACCTTTCGCAAATCGCTTATTGTTACCTTTATGTTCGTCCTGTTTTCCGTACCGCTAAAGTTGTTCTTCTCCTTGCTTGTGGCGATGGCGCTGAACAAAAACTTGCGGGGCATGAATCTGTACCGGACAGCGATTTATTTTCCTTCATTAATCGGGGGCAGTATCGCGGTTGCCGCATTGTGGCGCAATATGTTCGGAGCGGACGGCTACATCAACCAGGTGCTCTCCTGGTTCGGAATTGAAGGCACCGGCTGGATCGTTAATCCCGATACGGCTCTTGGCACGTTGATCCTGCTGAATGTTTGGCAGTTTGGTTCCACCATGGTTATCTTTCTCGCAGGCTTGAAGCAGGTTCCGCAGGAGATGTATGAAGCGGCTTCCGTTGACGGAGCGGGCAAGATCAGAAAGTTCTGGAGCATCACGCTTCCGATGCTTTCGCCGGTTATGTTCTTCAACCTGGTGCTGGGCATTATCAACTCCTTCCAGACCTTTACCGCCGCATTTATCGTAACAAAAGGCGGACCGATCAACGCCACCTATGTTTATGCGCTATTCCTGTATGAAAAGGCGTTTAAGCATTATCAAATGGGCTACGCCTCGGCATTGGCCTGGATTCTGCTAGTTATTGTTGCCGCATTAACGGCGCTTAACTTTTTTGCCTCCCGATATTGGGTATTCTATGAATCGGATGGGAGGAAGGCAAAATGATGACATGGCGCTCGAGACTAACCAATCACGTCTTTTTGACGGCATTTTCATTGCTGATGCTTTATCCCGTCATCTGGTGGGTGGGCGCTTCGCTCAAAAAAACATCGGAGCTTAGCTTGCCGACAATCTGGCCTTCTGTGCCAATGTGGGAAAACTACACCAAAGGCTGGATGTTTTCCGCGGACTACACGTTTGCCCACTTCTTCGCCAATACGCTCTGGATGGAGCTGTGGAATGTAGTAGGCGGCGTTACGACTGCCGCAATCGTCGCTTACGGCTTTGGTCGGCTGAACTTCAAGTTTCAAGGACTATGGTTTTCTATCCTGCTGCTCACCATGATGCTGCCTGGACAGGTAACGGTTGTTCCTCAATATATCCTGTTTAACAATTTTGGATTTGTCGACAGCTACATCCCGCTGATCCTTCCGCATTTTTTTGGCGGCGGCGCGTTTTTTATCTTCCTGCTGGTCCAGTTCATTCGCGGCATTCCGCGCGATCTGGATGAAGCGGCAACCATCGACGGAGCAAGCGTTTACGGCATTTTCTGGCGCATCGTGCTGCCGCTGCTCAAACCGGCTCTTGTCACCGTCGGTATCTTCACTTTCATCTGGAGCTGGGATGATTTCTTCTCCCAAGTGCTTTACCTAAGCTCGATCGACAAATTTACCGTCGGTTTGGCGCTCCGGATGTTTATTGACCAGTTTGATATCCAGTGGGGACAATTGCTTGCGATGTCGCTGCTGTCTGTCATCCCATCGGCTATAATCTTCTTCTTTGCGCAGAAGCATTTTGTCGAGGGAATAGCAACAACAGGCTTAAAGGGGTAACACTAGAAAGTGTGAGTTCAAAAAGTTCGCTTTTCAGTGCCATATTCGATGCTGATCATGCCGTCAGGCATGCTGCGTAATGGAAAGTGGACTTTTTGAACAACCTCAAAAAAAGATAAAGGGGATGTTGAAACATGAAGAAAAAAACGTACAGCAGTGCCGCTTTATTGCTTGCATCCACAGTAGCTCTTAGTGCCTGCAGCGGCGGGGGTTCCTCCGCTCCTAGCGCAAGCCCGGGCGGAGCATCCTCGACTCCTGGCGGAAGCGCAGGCGGCGAAACAACGTTAAGCATTATGTGGTGGGGCTCCGACGCCCGTCATGAAGCAACGCAAAAAGCGCTTGAAATTTATTCGACGCAATTCCCGAATATCAAATTCAAACCTGAATTTATGGCTTGGGACGCGTATTGGACAAAATTGCCGACTCTGGCCGCATCCAAATCCATCACCGATGTTTTGCAGATGGACGCCGCCTACATCCAGGAGTATGTAACACGCGGACAGCTTGAAGATTTAACGGATATCGACTTGACCGGCATTGTAGACGCCAACGTAATCGAAAATTTGAAGATGGACGGCAAGTTGTACGGCATTCCGCTCAGCTTGAATTCGCAGGGCATGGCCTACAACAAAGAGGCGCTTGAGGAATACGGCATTCCGCTTCCTCAAACCAACTGGACCTATGAGGAATACTTCCAATGGGCCAGAGATGCCAGCGCCAAACTTCCCGACGGCAAATATCCGATTGGCGACGTAAACACATGGGACGGCTACAACTTCTATCAAACCGCAATGGGCAAGCCGCCGATGATGGCGGATGGAGGCAAAACGTTTACGCTGGACAAAGAAACGTTCACTACGATGTTTGAGACGTATGCGAAGCTGCGTGAGGAAGGCGTAGTGCCGCCTGCCGAAAAAACAGCGGCATTCCTGGAAAATGACCCGCAAGCGGATCCTGTAGCTACCGGTACGGTTATGGTCAGATCCGCAACGACCGGCTCTGTCGGCGCATTGGAGCAGCTGATGCCGGGCAAGCTGGGCGTGGTCAATATGCCGGGCGGTCCTGCAGGCGCAGGATGGGCGCAATCCACCATCTTCCTGAGCGTAAGCGCCAATTCCAAAAACAAAGAAGAAGCCAAAAAATTCGTGAAATGGTTCATCACGGACAAAGAAGCGGGAGCCGCTCTTGGCCTGACTCGCGGTATTCCAATCAATCCGGAAATCTACGCGGCAATCGAGCCGACATTGGAACCAAAGGATAAGCTGGGCAAAGACATCTATGACCAATCCGTTGAAAAAGCAATGCCTTTCTACTCCGTAGCGGCTGGCTTCACTGAATATGTCGATGCATTCAAAAAAGAGATCGATGCCGTTATTTTCGGTCAACAGTCTATTGAATCCGCTTATAACAATTTGAACAATCTGGGCCAGGATTTGTCTAAGCGGGCTCAGTAAAGACGCAGCAGGAGGTGCCGTAAACGATGCAGTTGGCCGAATTTTTTACGATTCAACCCGACCGTCTTTGGAAAATTGCCAAGCAATTAGGCGTCAATTATGCCGTATCCGGACTTGCGTGGGATGAAAAAATAGAAAAACCTTGGGATCTGATGCCCCTGATCCGGATGAAGCAGCGTTTTGCCGACGCCGGAATCGATTTGACCGTTATTGAATCCATGCCGCCAAGCAACGAAATCAAGCTGGGCACAGCGGGCAGAGATCGGGAAATCGAACAGTTCCAACAGTTTATCGTCAACATGGGTTCGGCGGGCATCAAGGTGCTGTGCTACAACTTTATGGCGCAATTCAACTGGTTCCGCACCTCCACAACAACCCGCACCCGGGGAGGAGCGCTAGTATCCAGCTATGACCATAGTTTGATGCAAGGCGCGCCTTTGACGGAAGCGGGGATTGTGACAGAGGATCAGCTTTGGGAAAACCTCCATTATTTTATGGAACAAATTGTCCCGGTTGCGGAGAAAGCGGGAGTGAAGCTGGCGCTTCACCCCGATGATCCTCCCATTACGCCAATTCGCGGTGTATCCCGGATTTTACGCAGCGCTAACGCCCTGCAACGGGCAATCGATCTGGTGCCGAGTCCGGTTAACGGCATTACGTTGTGCCAAGGCACGCTTGCGACAGCTGGCGATCATATTCCATCCGTAATCCGGCATTTTGCAAAGCAGGACAAAATCTTTTTTGTTCATTTCCGTGATGTGCTGGGAACGCCGGAGAAGTTCGAGGAAACCTTCCATGATGCAGGCAAAACGGATATGCTTGAAGCCATGCATACGTACTACGAGGTAGGCTTCCGCGGTCCGGTCCGCCCCGATCATGTTCCGACGCTTGAAGGAGAAGACAACAGCAATCCTGGTTACGAACTGCTTGGCCGTCTGCACGGCATCGGGTATATGGCCGGGCTGATGGAAGCGGCGGAAGCCAGACTGAAGGAGCAAGGCAAACAAGGGTAATGATCTAATGAATAAACGGTCGGATTGCCGGTATCGCCTCCATTGATGGGAGGGGATACGGCAGCCCGGCCGTTTTTTCTGGCTTTTCTTGTTGTTGAGCACGCTGTTGTTTAAGTAAGGCTTAACTGACATTTTCCTGGCTTAACTGCGTCGGCTTTTGAGTTGTTTCCGCAGCGCGCGGTTTTGCTTTGAACAAAATCAAACCGCAGATCAATACAACTGCGCCTATTGCTTTTTGCGGAGTGAACGCCACCTTATCCAATCCAAACCATCCCATGGAATCCCACCATAACGCGCATAACATCTGTGAAGCCATAACGATGGAGATCGCATAGCTTGGTCCCAGCAGTCTGACTCCTCTCACTACGCAAGTGACAACGCCGATCCCCAGCAATCCGCTAAACCAGAACCAAGGCTGCATGGGCTTAAATGAAAAAAAGCTGCTGCCTTCAAACACGATGCCCATAGCGGCTGAAGCCAGAAATCCCATCCCCAACACAAGCATGGTGGTGACATGCGGACTTGCGGATTCATTCACTTTGTTGTTAAACATCGTTTGCACGCTTACTAAAGAGCCTGCAGCCAAAGCCATCAAAACGCCCCATATCATATTCTTCGATCTCCGTTCTCATAAATATTGACGCCGGCTACGTCGGTTAACCGCTTGCGATCCTTCACAATAAGGACTTTCTTGCTGCGCTCCACCAGTCCAGCCTGGCAAAATTGCTGCAGCACCCGGTTTAAGTGACGATAGCTCGTTCCGATCAGATTAGCCGCATCCTTTACATTCGTCATGCTAATATTGCCGTCTGCGCCCGCTGCGTCTTCGTCCGACAGGGACAGTAAATAACTGGCTAATCTGACCTCGACGGGATGCAGCAGATTTTTGCTAAGCGAAACCGATTTGGAATAAAATTTTTGGGTAACCAAATGCAAAATAAATCGCAAAAACGAGGCGTCGTCGCTTTGGTTTAACCAGCGTTTATGAAGAGCGAGCGATTCTACGCGCGATACCGCCGTTACCGTGTTAAGGTTCACTTTACCGCTCAAGCATTCAATTTCGCCGATCACATCCAGCGGGACGGTGAAGTTAACCAGCAGTGTTTTGCCTTCCGCCGAGTTTGTGAACACTTTAACCTTTCCTTGTACAATAAAATGAATATATTGAGCTTCTTCCCCTTGCAAGCAAAGGTTTTCCTCCGGTTCAAAACGGTACAAAACCAGCCGTTCCTTCAATCCGCCGGGCAAAACGGCATTTAGCCCAAATTCTGCGAGATATTGGGTGATCCGCTCCGTCTCCTCCAGCTTTTTCATGCCATGCCCCCTCCATAAAACAAAATGTTTGCGGACTGTATAAGTAGACTAAAGGTAAGCGCACAGGCAGGCAGAGTGTGAAAGATTCCTGAGAAAAGCATATGCTTACGAAGTAACGTTCTTCCAGAACGTTTCAAGCGTTCGCCTTTGTTCCCGGATTCCAACAATACACCTAATAATTAAAGGGAATCTGGAAACAACAGCGATCGAAAGAACTTTTCACACGGCGACAGCCCATGCTTGCTTAAACTCTTTTGTTCGACTTTTACAGTCAAGCCAAACATAATATCCCAATAACCATCAATCCCAATCCCGCCCACTGCTGCATCCCAAGCCGAAGGGAAGAGGCGCCGAAAATACCGCTTTTCTCCAGCATCAGTGTCACCGCGATTTGGGAAATCAAAACAGCGGATACGGTTAAAGCAGCTCCATTTATATGAAACGCCGTGATGTTGCTAAACAGTATAAATGCCGCAAAGGCTCCGCCGAACAGATAAACCGGCTTTACCTGGTTTAACTTTTTATAGGATTTATCGCGAAGCAGCCAAACAATCATAAATGCGGCGACAAATCCGGTACCCTGTGTAAGAGCGGCAGCTTGCCAAGAGCCGATGCTTGCGCCGATAGCCGCATTAGCTGCGCCTTGCAGCGTTAGAAAAGCACCGCCTAAACAAGCGTATATAACTCCCTTCATTTCCAATCCTCCATCCTTTATCTACCTTGCTTAATTAATGTAACGGCAAGTTGGGATCAGGTAAAGGACATATGTCCTAAAATAATGGATTTGGCTTTGATCTGCAAAAAAGCCGGCAAACACTTGCGTCGGCAAAACAAAAAAGGCGGTGCAAGGGAGGTTGCCCCTGCTCCGCCATCTTCAGTTTTTCCTCAATAAACACGGTTGCTGGCAACATCGCCAGCTGCTTAACTCCAAAGTCTGTCGTTGGAGTTGAAATGGTTCCATTCATCTGTCGAAGCCCACACCCCGGGCACTTTAGGATGCAGATGCTGGGCCAATACCTCATCATTCAAATCCTCAATGCCAAGACCAGGCGCATCGCTTAATGCAATGAAGCCGTTTTGCACCAGCTTGCCTGGCTCTTTGCGAATGATGATATCATCCCACCACGGCACCTCGCAGGAGTGGTACTCCAGCGCAAGGAAGTTTTCGGTGGCTGCCGCAATATGGGCCGCCGCCAGACAGGCAATGGGGCTTTCCGCCATATGAATCGCCATTGCTACGCCGTAATCCTGAGCCATGTCGCCGATTTTTTTCGTTTCCAGAATGCCGCCGCTTGTCAGAACGTCGGGATGGATAACAGAGACGCCGCCGGCTTCCAGCAACGGTCTGAAATTTTCCTTCAGATAAATATCTTCGCCCGTACAAACAGGCGTCGTTACGGAGCGTGCCAGCTTGGCGTATTGATCGGTATATTGCCAAGGCAGCATGTCCTCCATCCAGGCCAGATTGTATTTGTCGATTCGGCGGCCAAGCTTGATGCAGTCCTCCAGACCGATATGTCCAAAATGGTCAATGGCAAGCGGTACCTCATAGCCAATTACGTCTCGAACCTCCGCCACGTATTGCTCCAGCATGTCCAGTCCCTTTTCGGTAACATGGATCGCGGTAAATGGGTGGGCGATATTGTACATATCGTAGTGCTGATTGCGTAGTTTGCGCAGCTCGTCCTCCGCAGCTCCGTTTTTCAGTCCTTGATAGTAGCCGCGCGATGCGCTTCTCATTTCCTCCAGAAAACCAATAGGGGCGCTTAACGTGCCTGGCTCATGAATAATCTGCCCGATGCCAAGGTCCATTTTCAAGAAGGTAAATCCTTGCTCCATACGTACTTTGAGCGCATTGCCCATTGCGGTTCCGGTATCCTTGCCGTCCACATCAGTATCGCAATACATTCTGATTTTGTCGCGGAACTTGCCGCCTAACATTTGATAAATCGGAATTCCGTAAGCTTTGCCGGCAATATCCCAAAGCGCGATTTCCAGGCCGCTGACGCCGCCGCCTTGACGGGCATGTCCTCCAAATTGCTTGATGCGGCGGAACAGCTTGTCGATGTTGCATGGATTTTCGCCCAGAAGACGGCTTTTGAGCACTTGAGCATAAATTTTGTCGGCGCCGTCCCGCACTTCTCCAAAGCCGGTAATGCCCTGGTTCGTATACACCTTGATCAAGCTGCTGTGAAAAGGACCGCCGGTTATATCCGTAAACCGGATATCCGTAATTCGCAAATCCGATGGACTGGAATGAGTCCGGACATTAGCTAAAGCATCCTCGAACGTTTGCTGACTGGTCATTGCATTCACTCCCGGTTTGTTGATATTGTCGGCCTCTACATTAACATGCTGGCTCCGTCCAGCCGAACGGCGGACCCGGACATAAAATCATTTTCGTCATCGGCAAGAAAGCACACAAGCTTGGCGACGTCAGTCGGCAAGCCGACCCGCCCTAGCGGAAATCTTGTTGTAACCGGCGGAGCTTCCTTCAGAAGCTTTGCGCGTTCGCTGTCCGGGATAATCGCTTTGGATTCCCGCGCGCTTTGTTTGCCGACATTGATATGGCCCGGCTCGATGACATTGACGGTTATGCCGTATTTCGCAAATTCAATAGCGCTTTCTCTCGCCAACATGCGAATGGCGCCTTTGGTCATGGTATAAACCGCATCAAAGTCGGTGGGGCGTTTGCTATGAACCGATGACATAATGATGATGCGCCCGCTGCCGCTTTCCTTTAAGAGAGGCAAGGCGGACTGCATGCATTGCCAATATCCTTTTACATTGGTGGCCATAAGCCGGTCAAAGGACGTTTCGTCATAATCAAAAAAGTCGTAATTCAACTGAAGCGCCGCGTTGTTAACCAGGATGTCCAGCCCGCCAAGCTGCTCTGCCGCGTTTTTCATCATGGCTTTAATCTGTTCGCCGCTTGAAACATCGGCTTGCACAATGCAGCATTCTCCGCCGAACTCCAGGATTTGCCGCTGTGTTTCCAGAGCGCCGGCGTCGCTTCTGTTATAGTGTATGGCGACCTTGACGCCTTTTCTCGCCAGTTCAACCGCGACGCATTGGCCAATTCCGGTGCCGGCCCCCGTCACCAATGCCCGTTTTCCCGAAATCCCCATTCCAAACCTCCTTTCCTCCTTATCGTTAACCCTGGAAAAGTGGTGCGGCAGGGGACGAAAAGGCGGTGATAGATGCCCTTGAGTGAGTTTTTTGACACGACCTAGGGGGCCGGCTTTGGTTTCTTCATTTTAAAATTCATATAGTGCAGCAGAAAGCCGCCGTCAAAAGCAATGTCCGCGCCGTTTAAATATCTGGCTTCGTCGGAAGCCAGATACAGCGCCAGCTCCGCCAAATCGTCTCCGTCTCCAAGCACAGCGTTTGGCACTTTGTATCTGTAGTCGTTGTAGAGTGTGGAAAAATCGCTGTGGAACAGCTCGTCATCTCCCTCAAAGGGACCGATTCGCACGGTATTGACGCTGATGCCATATCGTCCAAGCGCCAGTGCAGCCTCCTTTGCCAGCATGCCGACCGCGCCTTTGGCGATACTGTAAGTAAATGCGGACCCGGTGGGCTTCTCCGCGTGGATCGAGGAGAGGTATATGATTTTGCCTTGTTCTCTCTCTCTCATGCTTCGCCCCGCAGCTTGCGTGCTGATAAAAGCTGTTTTGGCATTTGCATCAAGGCTTTCCCAAAAGGATTCTTCCGGGCAATGTTCAACCGAGGCGCGGATTACCGTGCTGTTATTGTGAATCAATACGCCAAGAGGCCCAAGAATCGATTCTGCGCCGGCTAGCATTTTTTCCGTTTCGGCCCGCTTCAATAAATCGCAGTTTACGGTCACGTAAACCGAGCCTTCCCGGTCAAGCAAAGCCAGCTCCTCTTGGATATTCGCCCCGCCGGAAGCGCTGTTCAGCAAAAAACGCGCGCCTTCCCGGGCAAAGCGCGCAATGATGCCGCGACCCGTGTCGCTGTCCGCTTCCGTTATCCATACTACTTTGTCCTGAAGTCTCATAGATCCCCTCCATCCGTAAGGCATAGCTGATTTCACAGATGTACAGTTTTATCTTATCTCTACGGCAAGTGTAATGGCGATGCTGTAAAGTTATGATTTTGTTTGTTTTTTTGACCACATAACCCATTTAATAAGAGATTAGCGGCTAACGAAAAAAATGTAAGACCAACGATAGGGTACATGCTATAATGAGAATAAGGTCTTCAGACCTATTGCGCAGGATGAGGTGGACAAGGATGCGGGGCGTATTAACAGAAATGAAGGATATCCGATTTGCACTATCCGCTTTGGAGGAATCCTCCATTGTAGCCGTACTGGATAAAAACGGACATTTCATTGATGCAAATTCTAATTTTTTCCTAACATCCAAATTAACGCTTAACGATATAATCGGCCAGCCGTTTTATTGCCAGCCCTCTGAAGAGCATTCGGAGAAGAGCTTTCACCATATGTGTACGGAACTGAAATCGGGTAAAGTCTGGAGGGGAGAAACCAGACATCAGGCGGGCGATGGCAGCGAGTATTGGCTTCGCAGCACAATCGTTCCGGTTGGGGATAATGCAGGCGAGCCCAGCCGGTTTGTTGTAGTCTCCACAGAAATAACAGGCAGCAAGGCGGTCGAGGAAGCTAACGCCAAGCTGATTGAGGAAATGCTGTATATTCGCAATGCATTGGACGAGTCTTCAATCGTTGCCATTACGGATCAGCGGGGCATCATAACATCGGTTAACAGGAAATTTTGTGAAATTTCCCAATACAGCCCTGACGAATTGATCGGCAGGACGCATCGGAAAGTTAATTCCCACTTCCACACCAAAGCTTTTTTTAGGGAGATGTGGGAAACAATCAGCAGCGGACGGATCTGGCGGGGCGAGGTTAAAAACCGGGCAAAGGACGGCAGCGATTATTGGATGCATACGACGATAGTGCCTTTTATGAATGAAACAGGAAAACCGTATCAATATATTTCGATCCGCACGGACATTACGCAACGCGTAGATGCAGAGACGGCTTTAACCGACGCCTTGCGAAACGATTTCCGCCGAACCGTTCAACATATGCAAAACGGCGTTTTCAAAATCGTGGCCCATGACGACGGGGACATCCGGTTTGTTTTTTGCGAAGGAAAACTTGCGGAACAGCTGGAGCTTACGACGGAACAGGTTTTCGGCAAACGGCCTCACGACTTGTTTGAGAATGAAACGGCGGAGCAGTTGACAGCCCATTGCCGGCGCGCGTTTGCGGGCGAATCCGTTAATGCCGAAATCGAAAACGATGGAAGTTTTTATTATTTCTCTCTTTCTCCCATTATTGAAGGCGAAAAAGTTGTGGAAGTGGTCGGCTCTATGCTGGACATTACCGAGAGGAAAAAGGCAGAGGAGCAGATTCGTTATTTGGCTCATTATGATTCCTTGACGAATTTGCCTAACCGGACCTTGTTCTATCAGGAGCTGTCGGGCGTTCTGGAGAAGGCCAAAGTCGAGAAGGAACGGATCGCCATTATGTTCGTGGATCTGGACCGCTTCAAAAATATTAATGACACCTTTGGTCATTCAACCGGCGACGCCTTGCTTCAGGCCGTAGCCCGACGTTTGGCGTCATGTTTGCGCCCCGGAGATTCCGTCTCCAGGCTTGGCGGCGACGAATTCGCCATCTTTATGCCGGGCATTACGCGCAGAGGCGCGGCGGATATCGCCCACCGGATTATCGAGAAGGTGTCGGAATCCGTTTTGCTGGGCCATCTGGAGGCTTACATAACGCCAAGCATCGGCATATGCATGTACCCCGACGACGGCGGCGACGTAGAATCGCTGTTGAAAAGCGCGGATGCGGCGATGTATCTGGCCAAGGACAAAGGGAAAAGCAATTTTCAATTTTTTACAAAAGGACTCAGCTATTCCGTCGCCTACAAGGTCAGGCTGGAGAGCGATTTGCGCAAGGCGCTGGAGCAGGAGCAATTTGCTCTTTATTACCAGCCGCAAATGAACATGCAAACGGGCCAAATCGTCGGGATGGAGGCGTTGATCCGCTGGCAGCATCCTGAGCTGGGCACAATCCATCCCGTACAGTTCATTCCTATCGCGGAAGAAACGGGGTTGATCGTCCGCATTGGGGAGTGGGTATTTCAAACGGCGTGCCGTCAGGCTATGGAATGGCAGAAGGCCGGGCACCGCGATTTGTCGATGGCGGTTAACATATCGCTTCGCCAATTCATGCAAAGCAATCTGATTGACATGCTGACCGGGATTTTGCAATCCACGGGGCTTTCGGCCAAACATCTGGAGCTGGAAATATCGGAGAGCATGGCAATGGACGCCAATCATACGCTGCGAACGCTAAAAGGAATCAAGGGTTTGGGCATTAACGTCAGCATGGACGATTTCGGCACGGGCTACAGCTCGTTAAGCTACTTGAGTCAATTCCCGATCGACAAGCTGAAGATCGACCAGTCCTTTCTCAGCAGCGGAAGCCCGCGGAACAAAGCGATTGTAAAGACCATTATTGACCTGGCGAATAATCTGGAAATCGCCGTTATGGCAGAAGGCGTGGAATCCCAAAGCCACGTCGATTTTCTCAAGGATTTGACCTGTCATGAAGCGCAAGGCTACTACTTCAGTGAGCCGTTGTCAACGGTGGAAGCCGGCGCTTTTATCCAGCGATACAAAAATGTAATGTAAGGGGGAACGGCCATTTGGCCGCTCCAGGGAGCACGGGGTCGCCCCCCTCAAAAGTCCTTAGGTTCTATTTTAAACGGCACCTCCAACTGTTAGAACGTGTCTAACAATCGGGGGTGCCGTTTAATGCCCCCTGGGGACTTTTGTATATGGACGGTATTTTGTTTTACAATCAGAGAGAAGACTTGATGTCAGCATGGAATGGACAGGGGGAGACGCGGATTTGAAGAACAAGAGCGCAAGCATCATGATTGTACTGTCGGCAGCGGCATGTCTGCTTTGTTTGACTGGTTTAGGCTGGCTGTTATGGGGACAAGCAAGCGGAGACGGGGAAACGCCCCAAACTGCGGTGCCAGCGGAAATCCCTGCAAAAACGGAAGGGTTGTCTATCGTTGCGCTTGGCGACTCATTGACCAGAGGAACCGGCGACAGCAAAGGCAAGGGGTACGTCGGTTATTTGAGCGATTGGCTCAAGGAGGAATACCCGGAAGTAACTGTTAGCAATTTGGGCATCAAAGGATATACCGCGCCCGAGCTCGCCGAGCAGCTTAAGCAGCCTGAAATCAGACGGCAGGTGGGCGGAGCGGATTATATTTTGCTTACCATTGGCGGCAATGATTTATTCCAGGGAGGCCGCGCTTTGCTGCAATTGGAGGAAGGCAACGGGGATGGATTGGGCGAAGGCTTTATCTCCAATCTGGACGGCATATTGAAGGAGATTCGATCCCTCAATGCCGAAGGGACAATTATGCTGATGGGCTTGTACAATCCGTTTCAGGATTTTAAGGAAGGCGATCTGGCTTCGGAGGTTGTTATGTCCTGGAACCAGGAGGTTTGGGACACGGCTGCGGCATACTCCGACATTATCATTGTTCCGACCTTTGATTTATTTCAGCAGTATGGCGCCGATTATTTGTTCAGCGATGGTTTTCATCCCAACGACAAGGGTTATCAGGCAATCGCGAAACGCTACTTGTCGTTGATGGTGCCGGAAGGAGGGTTGCCGTCATGAGCGCAGGAACCACCTTGAAAATTACAGGCCTCAAAAAAATGATCCGGGGCAAGCAGATCATTAAAGGGCTGGATCTGGAATTGAAAGAAGGCGAAGTATTCGGCTTTCTGGGCCCCAACGGCTCGGGAAAAACAACAACGATCCGAATGCTCGTTGGTTTGATCAAACCAACCTCCGGCGTGATCGAGATTTGCGGCCATAACGTTGCAACGGATTTTGCCCAGGCGATGAAGCATATCGGCTGTATTGTGGAAAATCCGGAGATGTACCCCTATTTGAGCGGCTGGGACAATTTGCGCTATTTTGCCGCAATGCTTCCCGATGTTGGCGAAAAACGGATTGCCAAAGTTGTTGAGATGGTAGCCATGCAAGAGCGCATTCATGATAAGGTCAGCACTTATTCATTGGGCATGCGGCAGCGTCTCGGCATCGCGCAGGCGCTGCTTGGCAGTCCGAAGGTGCTCATATTGGACGAGCCTACCAACGGCCTTGATCCGCTGGGCATACGTGAGATGAGAGCTTTTATCCGGCAATTGGCGGAGCAGGAAGGGCTGACTGTATTTGTATCCAGCCATTTGCTGCATGAAATTCAGTTGATGTGCGACCGGGTAGCGATTATTTCGCGAGGGGAGATCGTGCAGGTCGATACCGTACAAGGTTTGCTCTCCCGTCAGGAACGTTTGATTTGGAGACTGGCGCCTCTTGATGAGGGCAGAGTCATTTTGCAAGAAAACACGACTATTCTTGCGGAAGGCGAAGGCACCATTACGACAGCTTACTTAGAAAATGAAATCGGAGCCTGGAACAAACGTCTGGTAGAGGGCGGAGTCAGCGTTCTGGAAATGAATCGCAGATTGCCCGCGCTGGAAGACCTGTTCCTGGAATTGACGGGTGGTGGAGCGGATGTATAGCCTGATCCAGAATGAAATGACCAAGCTGATCGGCCGCCGCAAATTTATAATGGTTGGCTTGATCATTGCCGTGCTGCTGTGCCTGTTTGCGTACGCGCAGACGAAGCTGGCGGAGAGCATACGGGAACGCATTGGCGTTAGCGATTGGCGACAGGAGCTGCAGCAGCAGATTATCGATGGACAAAACCGGTTAAGCAATGCCGGCCCATGGCGCGAGCAGCTTCAAATCAGACTGCAGCAGCTGCAATATTACCTGGACAATGACGTCAATCCGTCGCAGCCGGGAGCGCCAACCTTTATTCGCGGGTTTCTGGAAAACTCGACGGAGCTGTTTCTGCCGCTACTGGTCATGATGGTAGCTGCGGATATGGTTTCCTCCGAACGAAGCCTTGGTACGATCAAGCTGCTGCTGACCCGGCCGGTCAGCCGGTTCCGGGTGCTGCTGAGCAAATATTTGACGCTGGTGCTGTCCGTCTCCATGATTATGCTGATTTATGGCATATTGACGTTTGCGATATCCGCCATTATGTTTGGCAACGACGGCTGGACGGCGCCCGTTCTCACGGGCTTCTCCTCCCAAGCCGGTGAGCTTGACGCCAGCGCGGTGCGCCTGATTCCGCAATGGCAATACATCCTTCATGAATTCGGGCTTGCGTGGTACGTATCGCTTGTAGTAGGCACGCTCTCTTTTATGCTGTCGGTGCTTATTCGAAGCACGGCCGCAGGCATGGGAGTTATGATCGCGTGCCTGATCTCGGGCGCAATCCTGAGCAATATGGTAGCTTCATGGGAATCGGCCAAATATTTGTTTATGGTCAATCTGGGCGTCATCGGATACCTGGAAGGCTCCTCTCCTCCGGTAGAAGGCATGACCTTGTCCTTCTCGCTGCTTGTTTTGCTAGTTTGGGCGCTTGGAGGACTTTTCACAGCTTTTGCCGTATTTATGAAAAAAGATGTGTATTAAACACCATATTCATTTAGGAGGCGCTATTAAAAATGAGCAAGAAACAGCCAACAATCTTATTTCAGGGAGACTCCATTACGGACGGGAACCGGGGGAGGGACAACGACCTGAATCATATTTTGGGACATGGCTATCCCTACCTGATTGCCAGCAAACTCGGCAGCTTGTATGCGGAGCATAATCCGCTTTTTATTAATCGAGGAATCAGCGGCAACCGCGTGTCGGATCTTTACGCGAGATGGAATGAAGACGCCATAAGCCTGGACCCGGACCTGATCAGCATTCTGATTGGCGTTAATGACGCCTGGCGCATTATGGCCGGGCAGCCGGAAGGCGTGACGGACCGCTTCGAGAGGGCTTATCGCCATTTGCTGGACGAGACGCTGGAGGTACTGCCCGATACGAAGCTGGTGTTGTGCGAGCCGTTTATACTGCCGGCGGGAGCAACGCTGGACCGCTGGAAAGAATGGCGGCGCAAGGTGGATGGCTATAGCGAAATCGTGCAATTGTTATGCGCTGAATACGGGGGTGTTTTTGTCCCGCTGCAAGAGGCGTTCGATACGGCTGCACAGCGGACCGCGCCGGAATATTGGCTGTGGGACGGGGTTCATCCTACAGCGGCGGGACATGACATTATTGCGGAAGAGTGGCTAAAGGCCGTCAACAGAAGCAAGCTTGATCTGTTTTTTACGACATAATCTTTTGTACTCTTCCAATGATTGAAATAGCGGCCTAAAGGGGCTGTCCAAAAAGCCGATCCGCGTATCTGATTCAATTAAAAACGCTAATGGACATCCGTGTCCGTTAGCGCTTATTTTTTAACTTTTTGCGTTTGTAACGGACATTGATGTCCGTTACAGTGAAAATTATCCAATAATTACCCATTTTAGGGCTCTAACGGACAAGGATGTCCGTTAGAATTTCAAAATCTGCGTTTTACGCGTCTAACGGACTTCCGTGTCCGTTAGAGCGTTTGACTTTTTGGACAGCCCCTTTTTTCATGTTAACGAAAGGGCTGCGGTTGTAAACAAATTTGGAGTAACGGTTTACTAAAAACGGAATTCAGTATATCATTGAGAATGATAATCATATCAATTAGATCATTGATCCCGGTGGAAGGAGCCTTACGTTGAACATTCTATACCGCTTTTATGCCTACTATCGTCCCTACAAGGGGCTGTTTCTGCTGGATTTCGGCAGCGCCATTATGGCTGCCTTGCTGGAGCTGATGTTTCCGCTGGCGCTTAATCTCGTCATCGACGATTTTTTGCCGAATAAGCAGTGGAATTGGATCCTTTATGCTTGTCTGGCTTTGTTAGGCATCTATGTACTCAGTTCTTTTCTGCATTATGTTGTTACGTATTATGGTCACAAGCTCGGCATCAACATCGAGACGGATATGCGCAAAAAACTTTTTGACCGCATACAAAAGCTGTCATTCCGCTTTTTTGATAATAACAAGACGGGCCATCTGGTGTCCAGAATGACCAATGACGTAATGGACATGGGCGAGGTGGCGCATCACGCTCCCGAAGACCTGTTTATTGCGATTATGACGCTGCTGGGAACCTTCGGCATTATGCTCAGCATCAACTGGAAGCTGGCGGTGCTGACGTTTATTATCGTTCCGCTGATGATCTGGATTTCTCTTTATTTCTCCCGCAAAATGAACGCGGCTTTTTCCAAAATGTTCAGCGATATCGCGGACTACAATGCCCGTGTCGAAAATAATGTCAGCGGCATGCGCGTTGTTCAGGCTTTTGCGAATGAAGATCATGAAATCCAGCGTTTTGCGGAAAACAACGAGCGTTTCCGTACAACAAAGCTGATTACATACAAGGTAATGGCTTGGCATTCCTCGATCAGCTTTATTATGACGAAATTTGTATCGCTGTTTGTCATTGTGTGCGGCTCCTGGTTTGTGTTGAGGGGAGATATGAGCTACGGCGGCTTTGTCGCTTTCGTCATGTTGTCCAACGTGTTTTTTGGTCCGATTAGAACGATCAATTCCATGATCGAGACCATTCCGAAAGGGTTGGCCGGCTTCAAGCGTTATCTGGAGCTGCTGGATACGGAGCCGGATGTGCAAGAGGACAAAAAAGCGGTCAACGCCGGACCGTTGAAGGGAAACATTCAGTATCGCAATGTCAGCTTCGGTTATGAAGAGGACAATAAGATTCTGAACGGTCTGAACTTGAACATCGCCGCAGGGCAAACCGTTGCGCTGGTTGGTCCTTCCGGCGGAGGCAAATCGACGATTTGCAGTTTGTTGCCCCGCTTCTATGATCCGGTTGAAGGGGATATTTCGATTGACGGCATGGATGTGCGTCATATGACCCTACGCAGTTTGCGCGAG
This sequence comes from Paenibacillus sp. CAU 1782, assembly GCF_054551715.1. NCBI lineage: Bacteria > Bacillati > Bacillota > Bacilli > Caryophanales > Paenibacillaceae > Paenibacillus > Paenibacillus sp. CAU 1782. Next base: position 89,707 of record NZ_JBTOLL010000003.1, read on the forward strand.
CAGATCGGCATTGTGCAGCAGGACGTGTTCCTGTTCGACGGCACAATACGGGAAAATATTGAATACGGCAAGCTCGGCGCTTCGGAGGAGCAAATTTGGGAGGCGGCGGAACGCGCTCAACTCGGCGATTTGATCCGCTCCATGCCGGAAGGACTGAACACCTTGATCGGCGAGCGCGGCGTCAAGCTGTCGGGAGGACAGAAGCAGCGTTTGTCCATTGCCCGCATCTTCCTGAAAAATCCGCCGATTCTGATTTTGGATGAAGCCACATCGGCGCTGGACACCGAAACCGAAGCAGCCATCCAGCTTGCGCTTGCCGATTTGTCCCAAGGCAGAACAACGCTGGTAATCGCCCACCGTCTTGCCACGATTCGCAATGCGGACCGCATTCTTGTCATCTCGGATAAAAGCGTTGCGGAGGAAGGCACGCACGACAGCTTGCTTCAGCAAAACGGCATTTACAGCAGGTTGCATTACGGACATAGCCCTATCGGCGCGGGCGTATAATACACAACACTGTTATCGGTAAGGGAGCCAATTGGCTCCCTTTTTTCATTTCTTGATGAAGGGGAGAAGGCATGTTTCCTATGGGGGATTGCTCCAGCTTGTCCATCTCTCAGTAACAATAGCTATGCCGCTGCGACATGACAGAGGGGGTATGCGGTAATAACGGTTTACAAAAGAGGGAATATTCTGATAATATAGTCTGAATATTAAAAAAGCGATGATGAGAAGAGTAAGGCGGCAGGTTTTTGAACAGAGAGCTCCGGTTGCTGAAAAGGAGTCATTAGCCGTTGTCCGAAGCAAGCCTCTGAGCCGTATGCCGGAACCATTATCTGGGGGTGGCATGCCGGGCGCTCCCGTTACAGAGCTGGGGCTTGTATGCACACCCGTTAAAGCTTATCTGCTTCCATGCGGAGTCTGCACACATGTCCTGGAGTATACGCATTAATAAATGCCGTACTTGATGAGGTCAATATGGCGACATATTGATGAAGCTGGGGTGGCACCACGAAAACTCGTCCCCAAGACTATAGTCTTGGAGGTGAGTTTTTTCGTTTGTCCAAATCCGATGATAAGAGGTTATTATAAGGAGGAGTCCCATGTCTACGAACAAGGAAAACGATAACGAAAACAGCAGCGGCCATTTCATCAACAGACTGATTAACGAAGAACTTCAAATCGATCCTTTTGACCGAAAAATGTGCACGAGATTTCCGCCTGAGCCCAATGGTTATTTGCATATTGGCAGCGCGTATGCGATCCATACCAATTACGCAATCGCCCGGCAGTTTAACGGAATCTTTCATTTGCGGTTTGACGATACGAACCCGCTTAAGGAGGATATGGAGTACGTCAATGCGATTGCCGAAGATATCAAATGGCTTGGGTATGACCCTGGCGAACATATCTATTTCGGCTCAGACTATAGCACAGAAATCTATAAGGCCGCTATGAAATTAATACAGGAGGGGAAGGCGTATGTATGCGACTTGTCCCCCGAGGAAGTGGTCCGCTATCGCGGAACCTTAATTACGCCGGGAAAGGACAGCCCCTATAGAGGCCGGTCGCCGGAAGAAAACCTGGAACTTTTTGAACGTATGAGACAAGGAGAGTTTCCCGCTGGGGGGAAGGTTTTACGTGCAAAAATCGACATGGCTTCGCCTAATCCCGTTCTGCGCGATCCGGTCATATATCGTATTATCCATGCCCCGCATTATCGAACCGGAAAACAATGGTGCATCTATCCGATGTACGATTTTGCCCATCCCATCCAGGATGCCATTGAAGGAATTACGTATTCCTTGTGTTCCATTGAATTCAAAAGTCACCGGCCGTTGTATGAATGGGTATTGTCCGAGCTTACTTTTCCGCAACCGCCGAGACAAAGGGAATTCGGGCGTCTGAATGTTACGGGAGTTGTAACAAGCAAACGTTTTTTGAGGCTGATGGTGGAGGAGGGGCATGTCGACGGTTGGGATGATCCAAGGCTGCCAACTCTTAGAGGACTTAGAAGAAGAGGGTTTACGCCTGAAAGCATCACTGGGTTTATCGAAGCAGTTGGCAACATTCGAACGGAAAGCACGGTGGATATTTCGCTTCTGGATCATTGTCTCAGACAGGATTTGAAAGACAAGACGACAAGTATAATGGCCGTTTTAAACCCGCTGAAGGTCGTCATTACCAATTATCCTGAGGGTGGGGAGGAATGGCTGAGCGTTGAGAACAATAGCGAAAACGATAGCTTGGGCAAGAGGGTGGTGCCTTTTTCAAAAACGCTGTTTATCGAAAAGGATGATTTTATGGAGCACCCGGTCAAGGGTTTTCATCGGCTCGCACCGGGAAGCGAAGTAAGGCTTAAAGGCGCTTATTTTATCAAATGCGAGAATATGGTGAAGAACCCGGCAACAGGGGAAGTGACGGAGCTTCACTGCACCTACGATCACCTGACAAAAAGCGGCACGGGCTTTAGCGGCCGCAAGGTGAAGGGGACGATTCATTGGGTTTCGGGCAGTCATGCCATAAAAGCCGACGTGAATCTATTAGATAAGCTTTTGCTTGATGAAACGGAAGACACAACGGGCGTTGATGAGTGGAGAGCGAGAATAAACCCGGCGTCGAAAACGGTTATCGTGGATGCGTTAATCGAGCCATTTGCAAAAGGAGCAGCTCCAGAGCAAAAGTTTCAATTTATTCGCCAGGGCTACTTTTGCGTGGATTCAAGGCACAGCACCATTGAGAAGCCGGTCTTTAACCGAATTGTGCCATTAAAGGACAGCTGGGGAAAGAAAGCGAAGGAGCAATAGCGGCAAAGACGGGTATGGCATCGTTCCGGTATGTGAAGGGGCCTTTGGAACCGCTTAAAAGTGGTTTTCGAAAGGCCCCTTGCTGTGCCGACTTTTTCTGTTGGCTAGTTTTGCTATTTTTTGCGATTCACTATTTTGCATATCAAAAGGGATTCTGCCCTCTGCCTAAGCGCCAGACTGTTTGACCGCTGCCACATCCCCAATCGTGAATTGAGCTAAGGAATCTCCACCAATGCTTTAATAACGCCCGTTTCCGGCTTAAGCCATTGTTGGAACGGCTCGATCATGCCATCCAGCGTTGATCGGTGAGTGATATACCGGTCAATATCAACAAAACCTTTTGAGACGGCCTCAAGCACAAGGTCAAAATCGCTGCGAGTAGCGTTGCGACTGCCCATAAGCGTCATTTCGCGCTTGTGGAAATCGGGATCGTGGAATGTAATATCGCTTTTCACGAGTCCGACGTAGACCAGCGTGCCGCCATGAGCAACCAGCTTAAATGCCTGGGTCATAGACTGGGCATTGCCCGTTGCGTCAAATACGACAGCAGGATAATCGCCCTCTGTGAGCTTGGCGATCGCGGCTTCCGGTTCCTTGCGGGCATTCACAACCTCGGACGCGCCGGCCCACGTCTGGCAAAATTGCAGGCGCTCGTCATTGATATCCATTGCGATGACTCGTGCCCCGACATAGCGGGCAAAGGCCATGACGCCAAGTCCAATCGGGCCAGCCCCGATTACGAGCGCTGTGTCGCCAGCTTTCAGGCCGGAACGGCGCACGGCATGCGCCCCAATGGCAAGCGGCTCCAGCATGGCCGATTGATCCAAGGTCAAGTCGTTAGTCGCAATCAGATGAGTGACGGGTACAGCTATTTTTTCTCTCATGCCGCCGTCCACATGAACGCCCATGACCTTCATTTCAGTGCAACAATTCGTTTTGCCGCTGCGGCAAGCTAGACAGGTTCCGCAATGCAGGTAAGGGATGATGCCTACCTGGTCACCGGCTTTTAACCCAGCCTCGTTCGGCCCGATTTCTTCAATGATTCCTGCCAGCTCATGACCCAACACGCGCGGATACGCGAAGAAGGGCTGATTACCCTGATACGCATGGAGATCCGTGCCGCAGATGCCGATTCGGCGGATGCGCACGATTGCTTCCTCCGGTTGACGCAGCGGTTCAGGCATATCCTCCCGCCACTCAAAAGAACCGGCTTCCTTGCAAACAATGCCTTTCATGTTGACCCCGCCTCCTGCCCATCCCTTTAAAGGGAAGAGAATCCTTCATTGTATTCCGCTTTTCCGCTAACCCAGGTTTCATTCTGAACGGGCGCCAAAATGTTCAATACCTCTTGCAAAAGCGCGCGATCGATCGGCTCTTCGCTCCAGGCTGCATTAGCGGCGATGTTGGCCGGATTGGCGGTGCTGACCAGCGTTGTAGGAATGTCTTCGTTGGCAGTCGAAAACTGAACGGCCAGCTTGGCGATATCGTACCCTTGCTCCGCGCAAAACAGCGCTGCTTTTTGGCACTGCTCCTTGAGGGTGCTGCTTGCAGGATGCCAGTCCGCCGGTTCCCGGGTGGACAACAGCCCCATAGACAACGGCGAAGCGTTAACCAGTCCGACGCCCCGCTCATCAAGCAGCGGCAGCAGCTCCAGCAAGGATGTATCGTTTAGGGAATAATGGCAGTAGGACAAAATAACATCCGCCTCCATTTGAGGCAGGAGCTTCTTGAAAAGCTGCAGCGGCAAACCGCTAATACCGATATGCCTTGCCTTGCCTTGTTCCTTCAGACGAAGGAGAGCCGGAACGGCTTCCTCAAGGATAGGACCCGCATCCACAAACTCGATATCGTGCAGGAACAGCATGTCGACATAATCCGTATGCAGTCTGTTCAAGCTTTCCTCCAGGCTGGAGACGATGCGTTTTGCCGAAAAATCAAACAGCTCCGGTCCGTAACGTCCCGCCTTCGTGGAGAGCAGGAACTTGTCGCGCGGAATGTCACGAATCGCTTGTCCAAGCACGGTTTCAGCTTTGGTCAAGCCGTAATAAGGCGATACATCGATAAGATTGATGCCGCTATCCAGCGCTGCATGCACGGTTGCGATGCTTTCCTTGTCGTCGGTCGGACGAAACACGGAGCCAAGCGACGAAGCGCCAAAGCTGAGCGCGGACACATCCAGCCCTGTATTGCCAAGTTTCCGATATTTCATTTATGAAACCCCCTGATTTTGCGGATAGTTATTCATGTAAGTTGCCGCTACCCCCGCAGCATTCAGCGCGCAAGCTTGTAAAAGACCGCTGCGTTTCCGCCAAATAGTTTGCTTCGTTCCTCTTGGCCCCAATCGGCGGGAAGGGATGATTCCGCCAAATCTATTACGCTGTCGTAGGAGGCTGCAAGCAGGCAAACCGGCCAATCGCTGCCATACATGATCCGGTCAGGCCCGAATAATTGAAAAATGGCGTCCATGTAGGGACGAATTTGCTCCGGCTGCCAGTTGGTATGGTCGGCTTCCGTAACCATGCCGGACAGCTTGCAATAGATGCCGGGAAACCTGGCAATCTCTTTCATGGCTTGAAGCCACGGCTCAAGCTCTCCCGCGGCTATCGGCGGTTTGCCGATATGGTCGACAACTCCGCGCAGGCCCGGTACTCTCTGCAGCAATTGCACCACATGAGGAAGCTGGGCGAAGGTGACTAACAAATCAACCGGCACGTCCGCTTCCGCGTATTGCGAAAGGGCTTGCACAAATTTGTCTTCCAATATACGCGCCGAATCCGGCATATCCTGAATCATGACGCGAAAACCAACAAACTTTGGATTGGAGCACAACGATTCATAGATTTGCCAGTGGCCGCTTTCAAACAAATCCAGCCAGCCAACGACGCCAAGAATAGTAGACTCCCGATCGGCCAGCGATAAAATAAACTGTGTTTCCTCCAGCGTTGGAGCGGCTTGGACCACAATAGTTCCGTCCAGGCGATGTTTTTCCAGATGCGGTTCCAAATGCCGGGGCAAAAAGTCCCTGTACAACACGGGAACCTCCGGCGTAATCCAGCCGTAATCCCCCCGGTCGATGCTCCAATAATGCTGATGCGCGTCGATGCGCATGTTCATCACATCCTTATTTGCGATGTATGGCGTATCATTATTTTTATGGTCAAAATTCTCTGCTTCGTACCCATTGTATATCATTCGCATTTGATATTATAATGGCTTCAAATTGCATTTTTGCAACATATTTTGATGTGATGGCATGGGAGATGAATAATGAAGCCGTTCCGAAAACCATTTTTTGGCGACCCGTTGTTTTCGTTTCAGCAAGTGTACAAAACCGTTAAAAATCCGGAAATAGAGCTTCCGGATCATTTGCATGACCATTATGAGCTGGTCTATGTGCATAGCGGGAAAGGGATATTTTTTATCGATCAGACCTGGTATGAAAAAAAAGAAGGGGATCTCTTCATCATTCCCGGGAATACCATACACCGAGCATTGCCGGATCAGGATGATCCCATTATTTCTTCTGCCATCTTTTTTGCACCGTCCATGATAGCGGCAGGGCAGCTGGATGAGGGTTATTCCCATCTTTTTTGCTATGATTGGGCTAAAAAACGCAAAGGCTATCGTCTGATTGCCGGCGAAGGGTTGAGACAAGTCGCGGAAAACGCAATGGAGGAAATCGCCGGAGAGCTGCGAGAGAAAAGGGCGGGGTATCGCGAGGCGATAAAGCTGATTGTATGCGGGCTGCTATTGGAGATTAACCGCAGCTGTCTCGAGAACAGCCATGAGAGAGGACAAGCGAGAGGTAGCCGTATCGGACCTCAATGGATGCTGGAGGCGCTGCGCGAAATAGATGAGCATCCCGAACAAGAGGTTGGTCTTGCCCGACTGGCGCAAAAGGCCAACGTATCCCCGCCCCATTTTTCAAGGGTGTTCAGACAGCTTACAGCCATGAACTTAACGGGATACGTCAATGCGAAACGTATTATTAAAGCGAAGGAGCTGCTGCTGCAGAGTGATGAAAATGTGAATGTCATCGGGGATCGCTGCGGGTTTGAGACGCCAACCCACTTTTACCGGGTGTTTAAAAGCATTACGGGCGTAACGCCAAAAGCATACCGCAACAGCGGTCACTGAAAAGGTTGTTCAAAGGGGCTGTCCAAAAAGTCAAACGCTCTAACGGACACGGAAGTCCGTTAGACGCGTAAAACGAAGATTTTGAAATTCTAACGGACATCCTTGTCCGTTAGAGCCCCAAAATGGGTAATTATTGGATAATTTTCACTGTAACGGACATCAATGTCCGTTACAAACGCAAAAAGCTAAAAAATAAGCGCTAACGGACACGGATGTCCATTAGCGTTTTTAATTGAATCAGATACGCGGATCGGCTTTTTGGACAGCCCCTTTGAACTTGCATTTTAATGAATAGAGGAGGAGTCGCGGGGGCGGAAAGAAGCGATATAAGCCTGGACCATTTCTTCGTCCGTGGACAGCAGCTGTCCCAGCATGGCATGCATATTTTGGAGCAGCGCGATATGTTCCTCAATCGCCCTCATTCGTTCTGCAACCAGTCTGCGCAAGTCAACTCCGCTCTCCGCTCGGCTAAGCTGATCCAGAATTTCCTTGATTTCTTTAAGGCGGTAACCAAGCGCACGTGTGTACGTAATAAATTTCAGCTTGATCAAATAATCCTCGCCATACAGGCGGTAGCCGTTTTCCCCCCGTTTGGGGGGAGGCAAAACGCCGCTATCCTCGTAGAAGCGGATTGTTGCCGCGCTGACTCCGCTCCGTCGCGCAAGCTGACCTCGCGTCATTAGCCCTCGTGCCGTCATAACTAATCCATCCACCTCTCTTTTTGAAAAGCAACCTCCGGGTAAGCAGGGGACGGCCCCTTCAGCAGCACTTGTTCCGCGCCTAGCAAATATTGGTCAAAAAAAGCCTTCACATAAGTTCTTGAAAGATCCACCGTATGCACGGGGTCCATGTCTTTGGAAAATAGAGACGGCGACAGCAGCGCGATATCGGTAAAGCTTTGATGATAAAATCCTTCGATCTCCAGATAATACGTATCATTAAGACTATGGTTCATGACATAACGCATATCGGCGTCGAATTCGTCATAAACCACTTTTTCCGAGGCTCCGCTGGTTGGATCAAGGCTTTTGATCGTATTTTCCGTCATCATATACATAAATGGCTGCCGCAGCGACGTGCTGGATACGGTTCCCCAGAAGCCGCCCTCCAGGCTAAGGCCCGCCTTGAATCGTTCGTCCAGCGCCAACGCTTCCGCTGTCGTGGCTCCTCCGTAGGAGTGGCCGAAAATGCCAACGTGATTCAAATCCAGCTTGCCTGCAAGCAGACCATCAGGGTCCTGACTGTTCCATTCTGTCAATGAGTCCAGCACAAATATCGCGTCTTGGGCGCGCGCGCCTACCCCAACCACATTATGATCATAGATGTCGGTGGATGTCCATTCCGGGTATTCTGGAACATAAAATGCCTCGCTCCCGTTATGAAGCTTCACTCTGGCCGAGGTGTAAGGATGGTCCATGCCTACGACGATGTAACCGTTGCTGACCAGCTCTTCGATGATTGTCATGCTTTGAAATCGGGTGGAACGAATGCCGGGCGAAAATAAAATAACCGGATAACGGCTTGCGGCATCCGACAAGGCGGCCTCTTCAACGACATGGGTGGATACAAGCGAGAGATGTCCCAGCAGCCAGGAGGGCAGGTCAAATACCAGGCTGACAGCATCGGCTAGCTCGCTTGGATAATGCTCGCGCTGTTTTCCCTGAACTGATGTTTTGTCCACGGGATACCAGATATTAATAGGTACTTCCCGTTTTTCTCCGGGCTCGCCGCCAAACGTCTCCAGCCGGGATTCATCGATCAGCTGGCGTTGAACGGTTCCGATTGCGTAGCTCCCTGTTGGCTCCGGCAGCTTAAACACCGGCAGAAGATGAACCAGATACAGGGACGCCCCGTTCAGGAGAACAATGGCCGTCAAAAATGCCAAGGCGCCAAGGCGCACCCTTCTTTTGCGTGCTTTCCAAAGGAACAGGATCGCCAGAACGGCGCCCGTATAGGCGGGGATCATAAAGACGCGCATTCCCTCAAGCAGGGCATGGGAAGCTAAAAACACAAGCGGCAGCAGCGTTAAAAGCAGTGCCGCCGGGCGTTTTAGGCGCGCTCCCCAAAAATAACCGATGGCGCAACCGATTCCTGATAAAATAATAAGCCATTCCAATAATCGCATGATGTTCATTCCTCTTCATATTTGTCTTATCCATCATAAAGCTTGAAGTGAACTTCAAGGTCAAGGCCTATTATTGGCTCACCGCCAAACATGGATATCATAGACAAAAGCGCCTTATTCTTGTATGGTTAAGTCATTCAGTAACTGACGATGGGAAGATGGACAGTGAGGAAAAACTATTCCATACGGAGCATATTGATTATCGGATTTTTGGCTGTAATGGTTCCGATGCTGCTGTTTATGCTGGTCAACCATTTTTATGCCCGCGACATCGTGCGCGAGAAGGTAACGGAAACCTATCGCAACACGCTGGACATCTTTGTTAGGCAAGCCGATACCAATCTGGAGGAAATCACGAACTATCTGATTAAAATGTCCATTATGGATGTGGATGTCGGCATGCTGATGTCGTTTCCGATGGACAATGATATGTATACGCTTACGAAAATCCGGATCGATACAAAGCTGAAGCGCGACGTTGATGTCTACAACGTAATCGACAGCGTTTTTCTTTATCACCAGGGCGATACGATTCTGGGAACCAACAGCGATTATAACCGGACACGGGATATTATTATGACCCATATGCGCGACCGCTTGAACAGCGTGGAAAAACCTGCGGACGTAAATCGCCAGTGGGACGTACGCTACGATCAGCGGATGGAGGGTTCGTTTTTCCTGATGAACAGCGTAGAAGTAAGAGATGGACTCTACGCCGGCGCCATCATTCGCATTCAGGATATCAACGCTATGTTGTCCCGGCAGTGGAGCGACGGGGATATCGGGTACACGGGCATTCTTTTGCGTGAAGACAGTCTTCTTAAGGAATTGCTGACGGAGAATTTGCCGCAGCTTGGCGATGAAAGCAGATTGATCACGAACAAGCCCTATATTCAGGGGACGGATGCGGAAACGGGGCAATCCTACCTGGTCATGAGCCGGCCCAGCCGAGCGGTCAATATCGCTTACCAGGTGATGGTGCCGGAGCAGGCGCTGTTGAAGGAACTGATTTTTTTCCGCAACGTATCCTTGTTTGCGCCTATCGGGCTGTTTCTTCTATTAACCTTGTATATGCTGTTAATCCGCAACATGTTGTTTAAACCTTTTCACGAGCTGATTCTGGGGATGAAAAAAATCTCTCTTGGCATGCTGGACGTCCGGCTCAAGCGTGGGAAAACAATCGAGTTTCAGTTTCTGGGCGATACCTTCAATATGATGGCGGAGCAGATTAAAACGTTAAAGATCGATGTTTACGAGGAGCAGCTTCGGGTCAAGCAGGGGGAGCTGCGCCAATTGCAGGCTCAGATCAATCCCCATTTTTATATGAACAGCTTAAACATCATTTATAATTTGGCAGCGTTGAAGGACACGGAATCCGTCAAACGAATGTCGCTTCACCTGGCGGATTATTTCCGTTTCATTATGAGGGTGAACCGCGACACGATTACGCTTGGCGAAGAGCTGACGCACATCGATAATTACATTACGATTCAAAAAATGAGGTTCCCCGATCGGCTGGACTGCAAAATCGAGGTTTCGGAAAAACTCCGCACTTTCCCGGTGGCGGCGCTAACCATTCAGCCTTTTGTTGAAAATGCAATTATTCACGGGTTTAAAAACCGCCGCAAGCTGTTCGTGATTGCCATCAGCGCCTCCACGGAGGAAACGGCCGATGGGCGTCATATTCTTAAAGCGGTTGTCAGCGACAACGGAACGGGCTTCGACGAAGAAGTGCTGGAGCAGCTTCAGCGCAAGCAGTATGTATCCCAGAGCGGCTCCGCATCCACGGGGCTTGGCATTATGAATGTAATGGATCGCTTAACTCTTTTATATGGTCAGGCAGCGTCGGTTTATTTTGAGAATAAAACGGGCGAAGACGGCGAAAGCGGCGCGAAGGTAACGATTACGATTCCCGAAACAAGAGAAGGAGAACGCTAAACATGTATAATCTGCTGGTGGTGGACGACGAGGATATCGCGATCAGGGGCATTACGCATGGCATCGACTGGTCGGACATGAAAATAAACGAGATTTTTACGGCCTATGATGCGGACGAGGCTAAAGAAATACTCCTCAAGCACTCCATCGACATTTTGTTGTCGGATATCGATATGCCCGGCGTAAGCGGAATCGAGCTGCTGCGCTGGGCCAACGAGCATAAGCCGGGGACGGTTACGCTGTTTCTGACGGGCCACGCGGATTTCACCTACGCCCAGCAAGCCGTGCAACTCGACTGCTTCGATTATTTATTAAAGCCGATTGACCATAATGAATTAAAAAAGTGCATCGGTGGAGCAATCGGAAAAGTCGAAGAGCAGCGCAGACTTACGGAAATCCGCAGCACGTATGATCATTATTCCGAGCTTTGGCGGCAGCAGCGTCCGGTGCTGGTGGAACGCTTTTGGCAGGATCTCTTTCATTACAGGCTGTCGGCAAATCCGGGATTGCTGGATGCGGCGCTTGCTTCTTACGATATTCCCCTTAAGGCATGCGACTCTATCACCGTCATTCTGGTCAGCATCGAGGAGTGGCGCGAGGAGTGGTCCGCCCGGGACGAGGAAATCATGACCTACGGCGTAAAAAACGCTGCGGAGGAAATGTTGTTAGGCGGCAGGGGAGGAACGGTCGTGCAGGAAGCGGGCGGCACTCTATATGTCGTCGGGTATGAATCCTACGCGGAATCCGAGGCGGAGACGGCGGAACGCTGCCGGCGCTTTATAAGCGAATGCAAGGCGCTGCTTCATTGCGGCTTGTCCTGCTATATCGGGAAACCGCTGCTTGTGCAGGAGGCAAGGGGATGTATCCAACAGCTGCAGGAGCAGGAAAAACGGAACATCAGCAAAAGCGGGACGGTTCTGCTTGCCAACGATTTTGACGCCAGCCGGAGCGAAAGCGGCCTTCAAATCATTTCCTTTTCGGACTGGAGCCTGCTGCTTACGATGGGCAAGCGGACGGAGCTTGCTTACCGCATCGACGAGTGTTTTGACCGGATGCTGCAGCAGAAGGCGAGTTATACGGCGCTGGCCTCCTTTTATTTTGGCTTTATGAATATGATTTTTGATTGGATGCACGAGCGTTCCTTATGCGCGGAGAAAGTATTTCCAGGCGGAGAATGGGAAGAAGGGGCCCAAGCGTTGAAATCGATTGCCCGCCTGCGCACGTGGAGTCATGTCATGTGCGATTTGGCCACCTCGTACTCCCAGCATCAGGGGGGAACGGTTTCCCAAACGGTTGCGAAAGTGCAGCAATATATGCGGGAGAGGATGCATGAGGAGTTCAGCAGGGAAGAAGCGGCGGAATATGTTTATCTCAACCCGGCTTATTTGTCCCGGCTGTTCCGGAAGGAGACCGGCAAGTCGCTGACTGATTATTTGGTCGAGCTGCGCATTGCCAAAGCCCGCGAGGAGCTGGCGGGTGCGAACAACCGGATCAGCGATATTGCGCAAGCGGTCGGCTATTCCAATTTCTCGCATTTTTCGCAGCTTTTTAAACGAATGACGGGACTTACGCCCCAGGAATACCGCAAAAAATTTCAAAATCTGCAATAGCCCATAAAGAAAGTCACAACGCCGATAATGCGGTCACAGCGCCGACAGATGCCGGCGTTTTTTTTATTTAAACTTAAGGAAGCAAAAGAGAGAAGAAGGAGGGACGGCGATGGAAATTGCAGAAACCAAAGCTGCCGACATGGAGCTAAAGAAGACTTCGTTCCGGAGCAAACTGGAAAAAAGCGTCTTCCGCAAATACTGGATGTTCTACGTTATGATGCTGCCCGGCATCGTCATTCTGATTGTGAACAACTACATTCCGATGTTCGGAATCCTGATCGCATTCAAGAATATCAACTATGTTGACGGTATTTTGGGAAGCCCTTGGTCGGGATTACGGAATTTTGAATACCTGTTCAAAACGAAGGATGCCTGGATCATTACCCGCAACACGTTGCTGTACAATGGGGGCTTTATCATCTTAAACCTGATTGTGCCGCTTGCGTTTGCGATGATGTTGAATGAAATGAAAAACCGGTTTATGGCCAAGCTCCATCAAACCGTTATGTTTTTGCCTTATTTCCTTTCCATGGTCGTTATCAGCTACCTTGCGTTTGCGTTCATGAGCGATCAAAACGGCTTCCTGAACAAAACGTTCTTGCCGATGCTTGGAATGGAAACGGTTCAATGGTACTTCACCAAAGAAGTTTGGCCGTACGTGCTGCCGTTGGTCAATACCTGGAAATGGGTGGGCTACTACACGGTTATGTACATGGCGGCAATTATCGGCATTGACGATGAGTATTACGAAGCGGCAACGATTGACGGCGCTGGAAAATGGAAACAAATGACCAGCATTACGATTCCGCTCATTATGCCGGTCGTTACGATTTTGACCCTCTTGCAAATCGGGCGTATCTTTAATGCGGACTTCGGATTGTTCTTCCAGGTGCCGCGTGAATCCGGCGTATTGTTCCCGGTCACAAACGTTATTGATACCTATGTATACCGTACGTTCCTGACAGTCGGCGACATTGGTTTGTCATCGGCGGCGGGGCTGCTGCAATCCGTGGTTGGTTTTTCATTAGTATTCCTGTCCAACTGGGTTGTGCGGCGGATCAACAAAGAAAACGCATTGTTCTAATGACTATAGAATGGAGGTGCCTTCATGGAAGCAATAGAGAAAGCGCCAGTGCAAAGCGGCTCCAATCCGCAAAATAAGCTGAGCAAGCCGGCAGCGTTTGGCATACAGGCTTTCTTCATCATCTATTCCTTGATCTGTATCATTCCCGTGGTTCTGATCATTATGGTTTCCGTCAGCGACGAGTCTGCGGTTATTCGCGAAGGTTATCAATTCTGGCCTTCCAGCTTCGATCTTGGAGCTTACGAGTTCCTGTTCAAAGATCCAACGCAGATTATTCGATCGTATGGAATCTCGATTTTTGTTACGGTAGTCGGCACGCTGCTAAGCCTTATTATTATGGCTTTGTACGCTTATCCGATATCCAGAAAAGATTTTCCGCATGCCAAGTTTTTTACCTTCTTCGTCTTCTTTACGATGTTGTTCGGCGGCGGTCTTGTTCCATGGTATCTCGTTTACGTGCAGATGCTGGGGCTTAAGGATAATATCTGGGCGCTTATACTGCCACTTATGATATCAGCGTTTTTTGTACTCATTATGCGCACGTTCTTCATTACAACCATTCCCAACGCGGTTTTGGAATCTGCCAAAATCGACGGCGCGGGCGAAATGAAGATTTTTATCAAAATCGTATTGCCGCTGTCGCTTCCGGTATTGGCTACCGTCGCTTTGTTCCAAACGTTGACGTATTGGAACGACTGGTTCCTCAGTCTGGTGTTTATTACAAAGGACGCCAATATCACCGTGCAATATCTCATGTACAAAACGATGCTCAACATTCAGTTCCTGGCTAACAACAGCACGGCTGCCGCAGCGATTCAAGCTGCGGGCGGAACGTTCCGCTTCCCTAGCGAAACCGTGCGCATGGCAATGGTAATCGTCGGCATTGGCCCAATTATCTTCGCTTATCCGTTCTTCCAGAAATATTTTGTCAAAGGTCTTACGGTAGGCGCTGTTAAAGGCTGATCCACCCTGTGCTTGAACAAGAATGCTTGCAAATGACAAGGGTCCTCCCGGTTAAACCGCAACAGGCGGAAGCCGGGAGGACGGCTTCCTTCCGTATTCGGCTATTACCGGTTTAAGCCGGTCTAGCATAGATGCTTTATTACATGAGGGGTTTTTTACAGGCACAGACGAAAGCGTTATCACAATTTGGGGAGGTTTATTTGGATGAAGAAAAAAGGTAAGCTCAGTTGGTATGGAGTGCTTGCGCTGGTTATGGCTACGGCGCTTGTGTTGTCCGCTTGCTCCAGCGGCGGAAACAGCGGTAAAACAAACGGGGGCAATGAAGGCAATAAAGGAGCCACCAGCACTCCAAGCGAAAGCAGCAATAACGGTGATTCCGGCAGCGGCGAACTTGCGCCGCACAAGTTGACGCTCGTATATCCGGGTTCTCCGCAAACAGATGAAGCCGTAGTTGAGGAAGCGCTTAACAAGCTGCTGACTGAAAAAATCAACGCAACTATCGATCTGATGCCAATCGACTGGGGCGCATGGGATGACAAAATCAACCTGATGATCGCCGGCCGCGACGAAGTAGACATCTACTTTACGGCACAATGGAACGGCCATGCCAACAACGTGGCAAAAGGCGCGTTCATAGCTCTGAACGACTTGCTTGACGAATACGGCCAAGGAATTAAAGATAGCCTTGATCCCGCTTTCCTTGAAGGCGCAAAAATCAACGGCAAAAACTATGGCGTGCCAACAAACAAAGAGCTTGCGTCCGCAGGCGGTCTGGTTTACCGCCAGGACGTAGCTGACGAGCTCGGCATTGATATGAGCAAGGTAAAGGGTCCCGAAGATCTGGATGCCGTATACGCAATCGTAAAAGAAAAACGTCCCGACTTGACGCCGCTGTACACGAACGGCGCGGTATTCAATGCTCACTACTTCGGCAACTATGACTTCTTGGGCGACTCCACAATCCCAGGCGCAATTACGAAGGATACGGACGGCACGACTGTTCAAGCCGTTGAAGATTTGGACCGCTACAAAAATTATCTGACTCTGGCTCGCGATTTCTACACGAAGGGCTATATTAATGCAGACGCGGCGACTACACAGGTTGCTCCGCAAGATGCATGGAACGCAGGCATCGTATTCTCCACGGTTGAGCCAATGAAACCGGGCAAAGCTGATGAAATTGCCAATGCCGCCGGTATTCCAGGCAAACTGGAGCAAATCATCATGACGGAAAAAACGGTTGCGACTTCCGAAACAGCCGGCTCCATGCTGGGCATTTCCTCGACGTCCAAAGACCCTGCTCGCGCAATGATGCTGATCAACCTGCTGCATACAGACAAAGAAATCAACAACCTGCTTAACTTTGGTATTGAAGATGTTCACTACACGCGCAATGGCGAAATCATTACGCCAACCGATAAATCCGGCGATTACTCCCCAGGTTCCGCCTGGATGTTCGGCAGCCAGTTCCTGAACTATGTATGGAACACGGAAGCTCCGGACAAATGGGAGCAATTCAAAGCATTTAACGAAGGCGCAATTTCCTCGCCAGGTCTTGGCTTCGTATTCGACAGCGAGCCTGTTAAATCCGAAGTAGGCGCATTGGCAAACGTAATCAAGCAGTTCCAGAAGGCTGTTGAGACCGGTTCGGTTGATCCGGAGCAAGGGCTTAAGGACTACCGCAAAGCGCTTGACGAAGCTGGCCTTGCCAAAGTTATCGCTGAGAAGCAAAAGCAATTCGACGAGTTTCTTAAATCAAAATAATTGATTTGGACCGTTAGCTTCGGCTAACAACCAGCCAGGCGCCTCCTGTATCGCTGTTGCAGCGTTGCAGGAGGCGTTTTTTGCTTTTTTATTAAACGGAGGCAACATATTGCAATTTAATCTCTATGGCTTACAATATAAGATATCGCTTTATTTTCCAAAAATCCAAAGGTCAGGAGGAGTAGAACTTGAAATCAAGTCTTGCTGCAAAGCGGGCCTGCATCGGATTGCTGCTGCTCCTGATCCCTTTAATGCTTGCTGGCTGTTTTTCATTAAACAGCAATGAAAGCGCTTCTCGAGATCATCTGGACTCTCCTGCTTCATCCAAAGCGCCTCAGGACTACTACACATTAAAGCTGGTTTTTATGGGGCCGCCGCAAAATGACGAAAAGCTGGTGGAGGACGAAATTAATGAATACCTGGAGGAGAAAATAGGCGCCCGTCTGGATTTGGTCCCGATTGATTGGGGACAATGGGAGGATCGCACCAATTTGATGATCGCTTCGCGCGAAAAGGTCGACATTATTTTTACGGCGCAATGGAGCAAACACGCCGTTAATGTCGGAAAAGGCGCTTTTCTGGAGCTATCGGACCTGCTTCAGCAATACGGCGCGGGCATAATGGACAGTCTGGATCCGGTTCTGCTGGAGGGCTCCAGAATCGACGGAGGAATCTACGGGATTCCGACCAACAAGGAGATGGCTTCCCAAGGCGGAATTATTTATCGGGCAGACGTTGCCGACGAACTTGGCCTGAATATGGATGCCGTGCATAGCGTTGCGGATCTTGAAGAGATATTCAAAACGGTTAAGGAAAAAAAGCCCGAGATGTTTCCTATTTATATGAAGCTGGGCGAAACCTTTAACGCTCATTATATTGGCAATTACGACGCGCTTGGGGATACATCGATTCCCGGCTTTATTTTAAAGGATGGAACAGATACAGTTGTGCGCCCGAATTATGAAATCGACCGCTATCTTGAAACCTGGCATATTACAAGGCGATTTTTTTTGAACGGTTATATTAATGCCGATGCGACGACCAACCAGACCATGAACATGGATGCGCTTGGAGCGGGCAATGTGTTTGCGATTACAAGCTCCCTAAAGCCGGGCAAAGCCGAAGAAATCGCCATTCAGATCGGGATGGTTGGCAAGCTGGCCCAGAAGGAGCTTAATATCAAAACGATCGCAACATCCGAGACGGCCGGAGCGATGCTGGGCATATCATCAACCTCGGATAATCCCGTTTTGGCCATGAAGCTGATCAATTTGCTGCATTCGGACGCCTACTTGAACAACCTGCTTAATTACGGCATTGAAGGCCGCCATTATGAACGGGTTGGCGATGGCGTGATCAAGCAAATAAAAGGAACGTCGGATTACAATCCCGGAGCCAACTGGATGTTCGGCAATCAATTTCTGAACGATGTTTGGGATACGGAAGCGCCGGATAAATGGGAACGGTTCCGCCAATTCAATGAACATGCGACGTTGTCGCCGGGACTTGGTTTTGTGTTTGACAGCACGCCGGTCAAATCGGAGGTGGCGGCCGTCGTCAATATCGACCGTCAATACCTGAGCGCGCTGGATACGGGGTCGGTGGATATCGACAGCGTGCTGCCGGATTATATTCAGAGGTTAAAAGCGGCAGGAATCGAAGTGATCATCAAAGAGAAGCAAAGGCAGTTTGACCAATTCCTGCGAGAGCGGGGCGAGCGGCAGCAGCGGCAGTAACAGGTCAGATTTGCGCCGCTCTAGCCGTGGGCTTTGGCATCATCCCTTTGATTGCAATCGGCATTATGTTGCCGAGCACCGCATCAAGCGGCAAACGCCCCGTCTATCCGTAGCGGCCTGTTGTGCCAACGGGATATGACGGGGCGTTTGATTTCTTAGCGTCAGACCATTAGTGCAATTTCGGCAAGCAACCTTCTACAGTACGCTGCCGCCAAAAATCATGCGGTATTCCCATTGGGTTCCCTTGATGGAATCGACGCGAACGCCGCCGCTTTTTTTGGAATACGTGTGCAGGATTTTGCCGTCACCGAGATACAGTGCAACGTGCGTAACCTTTTGCTTGGATTTAGTCAACGCGGCATAGCTGGATTTACTTGAGCCTTTGTAGGACATAAAGAAAACCAAATCGCCGCGTTTTAGGCTTGACCAGCTTGTTTTTACGGTAGAATTCTTTTTAACGTATGAGGCCTGTGTGGCCGACGAGCCCGGAATCGAAATGCCCGCCGCTTTTTTGAATATATGCTTCACAAAATCAGAGCAGTCGAAGGTTGTTGTCGTGCTGCGATTGGAGCCGAATTCATAAGGCGTGCCTCTATACTTGGCGCCGAGACTAATCACCGATTCGATTTTCGATGAAGATGACGCTGCTGAAGCTATATGAGAGCCAATTCCCGCCGGAAGAGGGATAACGCCTGAGGTCAGCACTGCGGTCGCGACGACGCTTGCGGCTATCGTTTTTTTGATCAGACTGGATTTCATGGTATGCACCTCCTGGTTGATACCTACACCCTAACACAGGCTTTGGAGCCGTTTTAAGCTGTAAAATATGGGTGCCAAGCCATCTCTGCCCCTGGAGACTGGTACGCTGCTCGACCTAAGTCCAGTTCAAAAACCGCCGAAAGTCCGTTTTGCCAACGGTTTGAGTGATCTATACTAAGTACATAAGCAAGCGGCACGAAAGCTTGCATGAGAGTGAAAATGAATAAATTCTAATAGAAGAAAGGAGCGGAAATTGACTATGAATGGAAAAACGACATTAGGCGCGCTGCTTGTTCTGGTTGGCGGGTTGGCGGCGCTGAAGTTCTTCAACATTAATTTTGGAGCCGTGTTCGGCCTGTTGCTTCCCTTTATTCTGATCGGTTTTGGCATATTGGGTTGGGTGAACGGCAAGAAATGGATCGGCGGCACTTTGGCCGCGATCGGCGGATTTATGTTGCTGGGCAAGCTTGGCGGTCTGCTGATGCTGATCGTTGCGGTAGGCCTGATCGTAATTGGCATCTCGTTGTTCAAAAGCAGCGGCAGCAGAAGAAGTTATTGATAGAAGGAGGATGATGGGATGAGTATCGTGCGTCGCATTCGAGACATTACAGTAGCTACATTAAATGAACGGCTGGAAAAAGCGGAAGACCCGGTTCGCATGATCGATCAGTTCCTGTGGGCAACCCGGGAAGATATTATAGAAGCAGAAAAGCTGTACCAGCAATATGCGGGACACAGCAACCATCTCAGAAGCCAGTGGCTGCAAGCCGAAGGGCAAAAGGAGCGCAGGGAGCAGCAAGCGATGACGGCGCTCAAAGCGGGAGAAGAAAACCTGGCCCGGATCGCTCTGCACGAGAAAACAAGCTTCGAGGAGCGTTCCGCGCAATACCGCGACTTGTACGAACAAAGCCGCCAGAACACAGTGGATTTGGAAGAGCAGCTGAGGGAAATGCGCAGCGAATACCAGATGGTGTATGACAAGCGTGAATATTACCAGGCAAGAATGGAGTCGCTTCGTCTTCAGCAGCGTTTGAATCACAGAGCGGCGGGAAGCTTTTCCGAAAATGGAGGCAATCCCGGCTCCATGTTCCGCCGGATGGAAGACCGGATTTCGGATCTGGAGCATGAAGCGCGCAGTCTGCGCGATGTTCGGCGCATGGGGCAGGAATATAACGGCGGAGCTGAAAATTCCGTTAAGGCAGTAATCGAACGCGAGCTTACGGAATTGAAGCGAAAGCTTGAGAAGGAAGGATGGTCGTCTTGAAAACACTCTATCGTTCCAGACGCGACAAAAAAATATTAGGACTTTGCGGCGGCTTAAGCCAAATGTTGAATGTAGACGCTACGCTCATTCGGATATTGCTGATCGTCATAACAGTTCTGACAAGTGGAACGGTGATACTCATTTACTTGATTGCAGGCATGGTTGTGCCGAAGGAACCGCCGATTTACGGCGGACACGGCCCCGGAGGATACGGCGGAGGTTATGGAGGGCACGGCGGTCATGGCGGCTTCGGCAACCCGGGCCACCCGGGCGGATTCGGGCAAGGAGGCGCTCCCGGCGGCTTCGACCCACGCAGCCAAGGCTTTGGCGCACCGCCGCCGCCTGCTGGATCTGCGGGTAACGGCAACTGGACTGCCCGTCCTAACCCTCAGACGCCTCCTCCCGCAAATGCGGATTTCGATACGATGATGGATGATCTTGAGAAAAAAGCGCTAAGACGCGAAATTGAAGAACTGAAAGCAAAAATGGCTAAATACGAGAAGGGAGAATCATAATATGGGAATCTTTAAAAGAATGAAAGACATGACGAAGGCATCGGTGAACGAGGTATTGGATAAACTGGAAGATCCGGTAGTTATGCTTAATCAGTATTTGCGCGATATGGAATCGGAAATTCATCAGGCTGAGGTAACGGTCGCGAAGCAAATGGCCAACGAGCGCCGCTTGAAGCAGCGCCTCGACGATGCTGTCCGTAATTCGGCAGACCGCGAATCCAAAGCGGAAGCGGCAATCCGCGCCGACCAGGAAGAGCTGGCTCGCAAACTGCTGGAGGAAAAGCTTTATTTTGACCAAAAGATCACGGAATACCTGGAGCTTCACGCTAGTGCAAAGGATCAAGCCGGCGAGCTTATGAATCAGCTGCACGGCATGAAGGAAGAATTCTACCAGCTGCGCAACAAGCGCAATGAGCTGGCATCCCGTGCTCAAGTAGCCAAGGCGCAAAAGCAAATGGCTCAGCTGAGCACGACGAACACGATTGACAGCGGCACTGCGGCAAGAGGCTTCAATCGCATGGAAGAAAAAATCATGCAGCTGGAAGCGGAAGCCGATGTGCTCCGCACGCCATACGGCGGATACGGCAGAAGCGGTTCGGCAGCTCCCGTCAGCACGGCTGATCTGGAGAAGCGTATGAAGGTTGACGAGCAATTGCAGGCGCTTAAAAGCAAGCTTGGCGGCACGTCCCCTGCCCCTGCGCCGGAAGTCAAGGATGGTTCGGAAGAACAATAATACCGTCATTCCCTTCACTACAAAAAAACGAAATGAAAGTGGCGGACCGGCTACCGGTCTGCTCTTTCATTTGCAGAGAAGGATAGCGGTCCGCAGCTTGTCTGATGCGGACCGGATACATAAGGAGCTGGATGCATGAGCGCGGAGGATCGGGACAAGCAAGAAAAGCGGAACGAAGGCAACCCGGCAGAGGAAGCCAGCACGCGCAACAGGGTGGAGACTCTTTTATGGCTTTTTCTTATTGTGAGTATTAGCGTTATTGTGCTGCAAGGCCTGAATATTATAAACTGGATACCATTAAAGGGAACCTGGGCCGTGACCGGCCTTGCTCTGGCAGGCATGGCGCTTGCTGCTGCTACGCTTAAGGGGTATCTGCAAAATTCCAAGCTGAAGCAGTCACTGAAACGTTTGACGGAGCAGCAGCGTAAACGATATTATCCGGTTACGCTGGAAGCGGGCGAAGAAAGCGAAAATATGGCGGATCAAAGTCTGCAAAGCGACCCCGAATGGACGGAGAAGGTGAAGTTTACCGCTGTTATCGAAGAGAGGCAGCGACTGGCTCGCGAGCTTCATGACGCGGTCAGCCAGCAGCTGTTCGCGATTTCGATGACGGCTACCGCTGTCAGCCGCACAATCGAGCGCGACTGGGAGCGGGCAAAACGCCAGGTGCAGCTTATCGAGGAAATGGCCGCAGTCGCTCAATCGGAAATGAGAGCGCTGCTGCTGCATTTGCGACCGGTTCATCTGGATGGGAAAAATTTGGGCCAAGCGCTGACTTTGCTTGTTGAGGAACTAAAACAAAAAGTTCCCATGGCGATTCAGTTGGAGGTTGACGAATCCATTGTTTTGCCGGCAGCTTCGGAGGACCACTTGTTCCGGATCGCGCAAGAGGCATTATCCAATACGCTCAGGCATTCCAAGGCGGAGAGCATGTCGATCAAGCTGTTCCGTCTCGATCATAAGGTGCATATGACGCTTCAGGACAGCGGTATCGGTTTTGATCTGGAAGCGAAAAAGCAATCCTCTTACGGCTTGCTGACGATGGAGGAACGGGTTACGGAGCTTGGCGGAGGACTGCAGGTCATTACCCAGCTGGGTGAAGGCACAACCATACATTTGTGGGTGCCGGTGGAGCCTTTAGCGCATTAGCCCGATAGACAGGCGAAAAGAGGGGGAGAACGGTGGAGAAACCAATTAAGGTATTGCTTGTGGATGATCATGAGATGGTGCGTATCGGCCTTGCGGCCGTGCTGGATACGGAGGACGGAATCGAAGTGGTGGGAGAAGCAAGCAACGGCCACGAAGGCATCAGGCTTGCATTGTCCTATAAGCCGGATGTGGTCCTCATGGATTTGGTTATGGACGGGATGGATGGCGTGGAAACAACGGCCAAGCTGCTCCAGCAGCATCCCGACTGCAAGGTGATCGTGCTGACCAGCTATATAGACGACAGCAAACTGTACCCCGTTATCGAAGCGGGAGCCTTCAGTTATTTGTTGAAAACATCGCGGGCCAATGAAATCGCAGAGGCAATCCGTGCGGCGGCCCGGGGGCAGTCGGTGCTGGAATCCCAGGTGGCCGCCAAAATGATGAATCGCTTCCGCCAGCCCAAGCAGCAGACGCAAGCGCCGCTGCATGACGATTTGACGGAACGCGAGATGGATGTGCTGAAGCATTTGGCGCAGGGCAAATCCAATCAGGAAATAGCCGATGAATTGTTTATTGGCGTCAAAACGGTCAAGTTCCACATTACCAACATCTTTAACAAGCTCCATGTGGATGATCGCACCCAGGCGGCTATTTATGCGCACAAGCAAGGGATTGCTGAATAAATGCCAAAATGGCGTGATGGTCATCTCTGTTAAACCTTGGTACTGACGATTGGCGAGACGTGTTTAAAGCTTCTGCCAATGGGCCGTCCACAGGGATATCGGGCCAAATAATGTAGGCTAGCGGATTTGACGAGGACAAGAGTAATGAGGCGTCCTCCTCGCGACGCAGCATAATAAGTTTGGGATAGTCCGCTTGTTTAAAGCCCTCAAGTATCACATAATCGCAATTTGGCATGTTCTGCAGCAGCGATTCAAGGGAATCCGGGTTTCGTTTTAGAATGGCGGTACGTGTCGAAGAGACGATAGCCGTTATGTCCGCCCCGGCGGATTGATGGAGCCAGGTGTCCGTAGCTGGCTTGTCCATCTCGAATTCATGGGCATCGTGTTTAATCGTGCCAACCGTAAATCCGGCCTGTTTTAATAATTCCGTCAACCGGCAGACCATCGTGGTTTTGCCGGTTTTTTTGTAGCCGACAACCTGAAAAACCGCGGGTGTTTGCCCCCGGCTGCCCGTTTGATGCAATGGGATTATGATGTCTCGATCCGTCATTTCGGCGTTCCTCCACTACAGAAGTTCGGCTGCCTGCGCAGCTCTTTTCTTAACTATATAGGGGGAGCGAGAATGCTGCAAGGAGGGAGGAAAGATACCTTGTTGCCTAACCGGCAACCTAACTTTTGCGGGGGTATGTCAAGGTTCGACAAGGATATGCTATAATGTGTGTCGGTATATACGTATAATTCTGAGGTGAAACTTGTTGAGATCGAAACATTCCGTGTTAATGACGGAGCAGGAGCAGCAGAGACAAGCGAAGTGGATGAACTGGTACATGCGCATATACTGGCTCGTTATTCTGGTTCATTTTTTGGCTCAGCTGGGAGCTTATCTGTTTTTACCGTACGAAGCATCGGCAAAGGAGTTTTACCTTCACGTATTGGCATACCCGACACTTCTGATGGCTGCGATTAATGGAGCTTCGCATCTGGTCATGAAATTATCCCGGCGATGGGGATTTTATGCCATTTTTTCATGCGGCACGATGGTGTCGGTCGTTATTATCGATGTAAACACGGATATTCGAATTATCGTTGCAATTATGCTTCTTCCTATTTTGGCCTCGACTACTTTTTACCGTATCAAGCTTACATTGATGACGGCAGCCCTTCAGTTAGCCGCTTTTGCTGGTTTGTATTATTGCAATGCCAGCTTCCGAAGCTATACAACCCATTTTGACCTGATCGCCTACCCGTTATTTCTGATGATGGCTACAATAATCTCTCTGTTTATTATTTTGAGAGGGCGGGAGCTGGCCAGTGATTTGCGCGAAATGCTGCTTGCCAAACAAGCACTGATGATTGAAAACACAATAATGCAGCAGCGTTCCAAAACGGATGCGTTGACAAAGCTGTTTAATCATATTTCCTTCCACGAGTTTTTTGAACATGCCATTCAATATGCCGGCCAGGAAACGCCCTTCCATCTAGCGATTGTCGATATCGATAACTTCAAGCAGATCAACGACACCTTTGGACATCAGACAGGCGACCTGATGTTGGCAAGAGTGTCCGATTTAATTCGCGCGCATATGTCTCCCATCGACATTCCGGCCCGTTACGGGGGAGAAGAATTTGCCCTTCTGCTATTTGATCAAACCTTTACGGAAGCGTATGACAAGATGGAGAGGCTGCGCCGAGAGCTGTCTTTTACGAAACATAAGGAGCTTGGCGGCAAAGCTGTAACGGTAAGCATCGGCTTAAAAAGCTGGTCGCCGGATGAGAGTAAGGAGAGCTTGTTCGAAGCGGCCGACAGCTTGCTTTATACCGCCAAACGAACCGGGAAAAACAAGACGGCCACGCCGTATCATCTGAGCTAGGGCGTGTATGACGCCTGATGTTAAATAGATTTATTGAGTACGACTCCCCGCAGCGGAAGCGGCCAATAGGATTGAGATGCTCCATAATACAGGGCATAGGGATATGCGGCATGAAACGGAACCTTCAGCAGATCAACCGGATATTGCTGCTCGGCGTAGGATAAAGCGGTTTTAAGCTCGTTCAAAAGGCCGTCCGCCCCCAGCAGCAGCCGCTTGAGCCCCTCTGTATCGGACAATAATTCGGTTCGTTCCGCAGAATCTCCAGAACGCGCGCTATGGTGCAGCCCCAGTTTTTTTACCGCCGGATGGCGAAGGGCAAGCTCCATGACTTCCCATATTTCCTCCCGCAAAAAAGTACGTTGTCTTGCATAAGCGCTTTCCCATTCGGCGATGCTGGCCGATAAACGCTGCAATTGTCCAGCAACCTCGCCGGGATGCTGGATGCCTTCTCTGCCACCCAAGTCGCGCTGCAT
This sequence comes from Paenibacillus sp. CAU 1782, assembly GCF_054551715.1. NCBI lineage: Bacteria > Bacillati > Bacillota > Bacilli > Caryophanales > Paenibacillaceae > Paenibacillus > Paenibacillus sp. CAU 1782. The sequence goes on from NZ_JBTOLL010000003.1 coordinate 115,318, forward strand.
TTCCGTTAATTGCTTCACGGCTCTTTTGCTGAGCGCCAGCCATTCCGCCGCGCCGCCGGCAGCTTCCGCATACCCCTTGTCCCATCCTTCAGTTGGTGCAATTCTACCGCCATCGGCGGCTTCGCGCACGGCGTTAAACTGGGCATACCGGTTCACGGGCTGAATCGGTGAATAATGCGGGCTTCTTTCAATGCTTCTAATAGATCGAATATAAGAGGACATAAGGCACCTCCTGATTGAGTGGTTAGGTTTCATTAGTGATTATACGTTATAACGAACGATTATGTTGTCGAAACATGTTGTCGAATGCTTCTGTATGTAAAGTTGGAAGGAGATGCAGCGCAGTGTTTCACTGCGCTGCTCCACATTAGACAATTCGGACAAGAAATAAAATCTCATCCAGATTCAACGTAATAAGGCCGCTATTTTCCTCGTTTTTTTCCCGCGCAGCAGGATTGGAGACTTTTTTCGCGTACTTAGTAGTAGAGGATTTTGTGGACGCCTTTACTCTTTTTTTCTTCTTTTGCGTGATTGGAGCGCTGGATTCAGTTGTTCTTTGGTGTTCGTTGGTATTGGCATCATGTTCCTGATTTTGTCCGTCTGTGCTGATGTCGGCATTGCCAAAGTGCCCGGGATAATGATTCAGCCGGGAATTGCCTGGATTGTAAGGCGAACCAAACCCGATATCCAGTTGAATGGCGCTTGCGCGGCTTGTCGCCAGCGTGCCAACGTAACGGATGCCGCTTTTCATAACGGCGCAAACGGGCAACCCGCAATAACGGGCGATGATATCTTCATTTAAAGGATAAATTTGTTCCATTCCTGCCTGCCACCTTTCTTATGCTGCATGCACCCATTGTATTCATCTGCGGGCGAATGTGTACGAAAGCAGACACGGGAGGGGTTTATTATGTATATACCACCGCGATTTTTTTTGAAACCGGAACCAAAGGGCAAGAGCAAAAAAAGGAAAACAGCACCTTCCAGGCCGGGAAATCCGGAGATGGGTTCTATCGCTGGCTTGTATCGCGGCGCGGCTTCGCCCCGGTCTGTCGCAAACATGGATCGACGGAACAAAGCTTTGCGCGGAGCGGGGGTTGCTGGCCTTCTTTTGGCTGGATTGCTGGTTCTAGGCTTTTTCATGAACAGGGATGTTGCTGCACCTGTGTCCCCCATAAAAGCGGTCGAGCATGATATGAGGCTGCTCTGGGACTGGAGCGACGGCTTATTGGAGGGCGGAGCCGCAAACGCTGACTGGAGCATCCGGGTTGATGCGGAGATGTCGGGTACTGATTATGAAACCGCAAAACAAGGAACGGGTGATTCCGGTTTAGCTTTTGGCGAAACGACGGGAATTGCCAGGCGGCTGGCTTCGGAATGGTTTGCTGGCGGCGCTAGCGGGATGGGGGCTACGGTTGTCCGGAATGAAGGGCGTTCCGCAACAGTTACCTCTCCGGAGTTCAGCGATGTTGCCATTACGATTCATGATGCGGGCTTCGAAGACGGGAAAATCAGGCTTGTTTTGCTGCTGGAGCATTCGGGACAGGCCGGAGGGGAAGCAACGCCGGATTCGCTTTTGACTGCGGCCTCAAGGCTTGCGGAGAAAATAGAGAGCAGAGTCGCCATTGTCGGAACAAGCTTCAAGGTTCACGGATTCACGCGGACAGAGGGAGCGGCGCAAAGCCTGCAGAGACTGGCTTTGGCGGAAAACCTGGAAGTTTACAACGAAGAAGGAACATTCAGCGCAACGATGTTTTCGGGCAAATTGCGACATGCTGCGGGGCTGGGCGGGCGGCGCAGCGCCAATCTCCAAGTATCGGAGCATAATTATACGGAGAGCGACTCGGTCGAGCTGACGATTGGCGTCCCCCTTATTTCGGGAGACTTCAGTGGAACCGATGCCGCAAAAACCGCACAAAATGGTGACTAAACGCCACTTTTCCAATCAGTAGAACTTGTATTGCTTATCAGTATTTTTTATGGGTCGATTAATGGCGAATTGGAATTGAATATGATACACTACATAACATGACAATGCAATGCCTAAACTATATATAGAAAGAATGAGGAGTATATGACTTACAATACTATTCCCGATTCCATTTCACCGGAAGGCGCTGTTTATTATCTCTTCGGAGCAACAGGCGATCTGGCGCGGCGCAAACTGTTCCCGGCTTTGTTCAGTTTATATAAAGAAGGCAAACTGTCTGAAAATTTTGCCGTTGTCGGTTTGGCGCGCCGTCCGCGCACGAACGAGCAGTTCCGCTCCGACCTGTACGAATCCATCAATGAGTTTTGCCGCTATCGCGCGGACGACGCAGAGCTTTGGAACAAGTTCCAGGAGCACTTCGTCTATATGTCGCTGGACATCAATAACGTTGACGGCTTCCGTGAACTGAATTCGTTGTCTTCGGAGCTTGACCGGAAATTCAATATTCCCGGCAATCGCCTGTTCTATCTGGCGCTGGCTCCATCGCTGTTTGGTCCCGTTTCCTTTAACTTGCGCGACGGCGGGCTTCTGGAGTCCGCGGGCTGGAATCGGCTCGTTATCGAAAAGCCGTTTGGCTACGACCTGCCTTCGGCGCAAAAGCTGAACGAGCAGCTTAACCAGGTCTTTAAGGAAGAAGAAATTTTCCGCATCGACCACTATCTGGGCAAGGAAATGGTGCAAAACATTCAGGTAATCCGATTTGCGAACGCCTTTTTCGAGCCGCTTTGGAATAATAAACATATCGCCAACGTTCAGATTACGCTCTCCGAGACGGTAGGCGTAGAAGAGCGCGGCGGCTATTACGACAAGTCCGGCGCCCTGCGCGATATGGTGCAAAACCACATGCTGCAGATGCTCACGATGATTTCAATGGAGCCGCCTAGCCGTCTGCATGGCGAAGATATCCGCGACGAGAAGGTTAAGGTGCTTCGTTCGTTGCGCGGCTATCAATCCAGCGACGAAGTGCGCGAGCATGTTGTTCGTGGACAATACACAGCCGGCTCCTCCGGAGAAAAACAACTGCCTGGCTACCGTGAGGAGGAGTCCGTCGATTCCGAATCCACAACGGAAACTTATTTTGCGGCAAAAGTATTTGTGGACAATTTCCGCTGGGCTGGCGTTCCGTTTTATATCCGCACGGGCAAACGTCTCCCTGTCAAATCGACGGAGGTTGTGGTAGAATTCAAATCGATGCCGGAAAACGTACTGTTTGCGCAAAAGCATGATTTGTCGCCAAACCTGCTTGTTATTCGCGTTAACCCGATGGAAGGCATATATATTAAAATAAACGCCAAAAAACCTGGCTCCGACAATTCTGTCCAACCGGTAAACATGGAGTTTTGCCAAAGTTGCCAGATCGGCATTAATACGCCGGAAGCTTATGAGCGATTGATTCATGATGCGGCGCGCGGCGATTCCACATACTTTACCCGTTGGGATGAAGTTTCCCACGCATGGGAATTTGTTGATCGCATCGCCCAAGCATGGCGTGAAGAAAAAGGCGATCTGCAATATTACCCGGCCGGCTCGTGGGGACCTCAAAAGGCAGAAAATCTGCTGAGCGAAGACGGCTTCCATTGGTGGCCCGTAAACGGCCAAGAGGAAGACAACGTTATCTGGATCACCAACAGCCGCAGATAATCGGTTAAATGAATGTAAGCTAATGAATAAAGGTTTAAAATGTCCGGTTTTTGTGAAGGGAAGTCAAGGATGAATCAATCATTAAATGAAGAAATAAAACAGGAAGTGGACAAAAGACGCACCTTTGCGATCATTTCCCACCCTGACGCAGGGAAAACAACCCTGACCGAAAAGCTCCTCCTATTTGGAGGGGCCATTCGGCTTGCCGGCTCCGTTAAAGCGCGGAAAGCAAGCCGCCACGCAACGTCCGACTGGATGGAAATCGAGAAGCAGCGGGGCATCTCCGTCACATCATCGGTGATGCAATTCGACTACCTGGGCCATCGCGTCAACATTCTGGATACGCCTGGTCACCAGGACTTCTCCGAGGATACCTTCCGTACCTTGACGGCCGCGGACAGCGCGGTTATGTTGATCGACGTTGCAAAAGGCGTGGAAGCGCAAACGATCAAGCTGTTTCAGGTTTGCCGCAAACGCGGCATACCGATTTTTACGTTTATCAACAAGCTGGACCGCGAGGGCAAAAGCCCGTTTGATCTGATGGAAGAGCTGGAGCAGGTACTGGGCATTCGCTCCGTTCCAATGAACTGGCCTATCGGCATGGGCCGCGAGCTTAGCGGCGTTTACGATCGCATGAAATCACAGGTGGAGTTGTTCCAAGGGAATGACCACTCCACAATCGAAGTGCGCAAAGTAGGGGATTATAACGATCCCATCATTCGTGAGATGGCCGGTGATTATTTGACGGATCAGCTGATCTCCGATTTGGAGCTGCTTGACGTGGCAGGCGATCCTTTTGATTATGAAAAGGTGCAAGCCGGCGAACTGACACCGATCTTTTTCGGCAGTGCCGTCAATAACTTCGGCGTACAAACGTTTCTGGAAAACTTCCTGCAGCTGGCGCCAAAGCCAACGCCGCGCAACAGCCTGAGCGGACCAATTGATCCTACCGGCGAAAAGTTCAGCGGCTACGTCTTCAAAATCCAGGCGAACATGAATCCGGCGCATCGCGACCGCATCGCGTTTCTGCGCATTTGCTCGGGACGTTTTGAACGCGGCATGAGCGTTCGTCATATTCGGGGCAAAAAAGACATTAAGCTTTCGCAGCCTCAGCAGTTTCTAGCTCAAGACCGCGATATCGTTGAAACGGCATATCCGGGCGATATAATCGGCTTGTTTGATCCAGGCATTTTCCGGATCGGAGATTCCTTATCGCAAGGCAGCGAAATCGTTTTTGACGAGCTGCCAACGTTTTCGCCTGAAATTTTCGCCAAGGTAACGGTGAAAAACGCCCTGAAGCACAAGCAATATCAAAAGGGCTTGGACCAGTTGACTGAGGAGGGCACAATTCAGGTGTTCTATTCCACTGGCAATTTTGACGAAACGATTCTTGGCGTTGTCGGCCATCTGCAATTTGAGGTGTTCGAGCATCGGATGAAGGCGGAATACGGCGTTGATATTCAACTCCATCGCATGACGTTCCAGTTTGCCAGGTGGATTATCGACGATAAGCTCGATCCATCCAAGTTCCGCATCAACTCAACGCTCGTGAAGGACAAAAAAGACAACTATGTTGTTTTGTTCGAAAACGAATACGCGATGCGCACAGCTATCGATAAAAACCCTACCGCGAAGTTTCTGGAAACGGCGCCTTAATTATGTACCGGCCATGCAGCGTGCAAGGGGCAGTTTAGCACACAAGTGGCTGTCCAGCGCGCAAGAGGCAATTTAGTATACAAAGAGCCTTAGCGTCGCAAAAACCGCTCGTCATGTTGCAGCTTCATAGTTGATTAATTTTACCAGTCTTAATCATGGTTTAGCCAAACCTTCTGAAGGCATCCTAAAAATGCCTTCAGAAGGTTTTTTTGGTTAGACCTAATAATCAGTGCTTGATTTCAACCGGGGTGAAACTCTGTTATTCGTTTGTACTGTCTCCTTAGGATTAGAATGTATATTTTCAGAAAAAGTTAAGTCTTTTTTTCGATATAGGCATGGGAATGACGCTATACTATAACTTGGCGAATCTATCAAAAGTTGAGCTGTATCCAATACTAGTCTATAATAGTTGGGATGCAAACTGGAAAAGGAGTGTATGCGAAAACAATGAAGGACAGGAAGCTTGCTATTGGATTGTCGTTTGGACTTTTGCTGATTGTGATTGCCGGTTTGTTTTATGTGGGGTTAGGAAAGGACAAGGGGAAAGAAATAAAAGAACCCGCAACAGAAGTGAAAGAACTGCCCCAAACCGAGGTGTTGAGCGAGTCTTATGATGTAATCGTTGTGGGAACAGATCCTGAAGGCGTTGCGGCAGCCGTATCGGCGTCGCGCAACGGTTTGAAAACGCTGTTGATTGACGGCAAAGGCCGTGAAGTGCTTGGCGGCTTGTTTACGCAAGGCTGGCTGAACAGTCTTGACATGAACCGGATGCCGGATGGCAAGGACTATTACAATAAAGGCATATTCAAGGAATGGTTCGACAAAATCGAAGGTGATTCCTTTGACATTACAACGGCTGCCAATGCATTCCATGAATTGGTGGAAAACGAAGAAAATATCGATGTTAAGCTGGGCATGAAGGAAATTAAACCCGTAGTCGAAACGATAAACGGAGCCCTCACGGTAAAAGGCATTAAGGCCATTGCCGCTGACGGCACGGAGCTTTCGATTGGAGCGCCGTCTCTGATTGACGCGACTCAAGATGCCGATATCGCTGCGGAAGCAGGGGCGGAATTTACGTTTGGCCGCGAGGATATCGGTGACGATAAGCTGCTCATGGCAGTTACCCCTGTGTACAAGCTGACAGGCGTAACGCAGAAGGTTTGGGACGGCATCAAAAAGACGCTGAACGGCGATGATGATCCCGGTACCGGCGCCAATGACGAAAGCGGCTGGGGCTATAAGGAAATGTGGGATTATGAACCTACCAATCCAGAGCGCATCCGTACGCGCGGCCTGAATCTTGGACGCCAAAATGATGAATCCATTTTGATCAATGCGGTGCAAATTTTTGGAGTCGATCCGTTCGACCAAGCTTCGATCGACGAAGCTTACGAAATTGCGCGCAAGGAAATTCCTCTGATGGTGGAGCACATGAAATCTCTGTACCCGGAGCTTGAACCGGTTGAATTAGGCGAGCTTGCGCCAGAGCTTTATGTGCGCGAAACACGCCACTTGATCGGTGAATACCGTCTATCCATGGTTGATCTGCTGGAGCAGCGCCGCCATTGGGACGATATTGCTTTTGGCTCGTACCCGGTTGATATTCAAAGCACTTCCTCCGCCAAAACGGATCGGGGAGCCGTCGTCATGGCGCCGCATCAATATGGAGTGCCTTTTGGCACGCTGGTGCCGCAAACGTTGGACGGCCTGCTGGTCGTTGGGCGCGCGGCAAGCTTCGATACGCTTCCTCACGGAAGCGCGCGCGTTGTGCCGTTAGGCATGGCAACGGCGCAAGCGGCTGGAGCAGCCGTCAAGCTGGCCCAGGAAGAAGGCATTACACTGCGTGAACTGTCGGCTTCCGAAACTCTGATCACAGAGCTGCAGAAACGTCTGACTGATCAAGGTATGGATCTGAATCCTCCTGCGGTGCCTATGTATGATTTTATGAGCCACCCCGCTTATGAAGGCTTGAAGGCTGCCGCCAGTATGGGGATTGCGCAAAGCGGATACACAAATGACTTTCAATTGGACGCGGAGTCCAATCCAAGAAGAATGCAATACAATATAAACGGATCCGCCAAAGCTCACAAGACGGTATTTCCTAATCCCGTCACCAAAGCAACGGAAAACATGACTGACGATGAAGCTGCCAAAACACCGCTAACCTTGCAGCAAGCAGCTTATACTCTGGCGCTGTCGATGAATACGGAAGCAACGCCTGAAACGGCGCTTGAATTCCTGAAGACAGGCGGCTGGGTGAAAGACGAAACCATCGCTGCAATCAAAAATCAAGAAAGCTTGACCAACGGCGATGTATACATGATGCTGAAGGATGTTCTGGCAGCACATGGCATCAGCTACAATTAAGCAAGGATCGGCGCAAGCCACCAAAAAACCGTATCCTCATTAAAATGGGTTGTCCGTCTACAGCGCAAAAGCTGCTAGCGGACAACCCTTTTTTCTCAGGAAGCTTGAACTTGAGGACGGCGGGAATAACCAAACACAATCATGGCTCCCGCTAAAACCGCACAAACGCCGTACATGACAGAATAGGAGGAAAGATCCGAAACCGGCCCCATCACGATGCCCCCGAGCGAAGCTCCTAAATCCGCGGTTGCAATAAACAGGCCCAGCAAAACATTGCGGCTCTCCCCCGGCAGCACGAAGGTCAGATAACTTGTTAAAGCGGGGTACAAAAGAGCCTGCGCGGTCCCCATTAACACGGCGCCGCTGTAGAAAAACATAATGCCGCCTGTGGAAGCATAGCTGACGGCCAGCGCAGCCGCGGTCAGCATAAGCATAATCGTCATAACAAATTTGGAGTGCCACTTGCCGTCGGAAGGGATATGCTTGCGCAGAAAAAAACGGGATGCAACGATGGCGCTTGCCTGAAGCATAAGGAAAATAGCGCTGCCGCCGCCGGGCACCTCTCCGGCATAAAGCGGAACAAAGGTTGTGGCGGCGCCGAATACAACAGAAGCCGTCAACATCAGCACGCTGCATTTGAATAAATGACGATTACTAACCATCAAGGCATAGGATTGTAAAATGGCTGTAACCGGCTTGCCGGTACCGGCGGGATCTCGGGTACTGGCAGAATTGACCGGATTGCTGGCATGATTCAGCTTTTCGGCTTTGCCGTCCTCGGATTCACCTGTCTTATCGCGATTGGGAGGCGGCGTGGTTCTCTGTTCCAATTTTACGCTAATTCCTGTACTGGCAGTCAGAACGGCAATAACCACCATAGCTGCTGTAAAAGAATACCCGCTGTTGCCCTGCCAGATGCCGATTGCAAACAGGGGGCCAATCACGCCCGGCAAATAGGCGCAGAGCGAATAAAGGGAGATGCCTTGCGAACGATCCTTCTCCGGCAAAGCGTCTATAATGCCAAGCTGCAGGGCCATCGAAAAAAACGCCGTACATACCCCTTGGAGCATACGCGCCGCAAAATAACCCTCCAAACCGCTGAACGTATAAATGAGCAGCGCCGCGCCATTCAGAAGCAGAATAATTCGCAGCACCTTAACGGAGCCATGGGCTTGAATAATCATCCCGGCCCAAGGGCGAATGAGCATCGTGGTAAACAGGTAAGCGCCCATTACAAGTCCAATCGTCGTATTGCTGGCTCCAAGAGCCGCGCCTTTAAGCGGCAGCAGGACATTCAGAATGGAGTTGGCACCAAAATAAAACAACGTTAATACATACAGCCGCAAAAACGGCCACGCTAAAGCTCCTTTCAATTCTAAAACTCCTTCTATTAAAATTGGATATTGCTGAATTTCTGCTAGCGACTTTGTCTGTTTGGACGCAGGTTCAGCTTAGGAATGGCTTAAGGATGCCGACTCGCAGAGCATTACAAAATAACGCCGTTCAGCAGCTTTTTGGCATAAGCTGTCTTGACCGACCGCAATTGATCGGTGTCTACGATTTCCTTAATTTCGCCGCTTTGCATAATCATCAGCCGGCTGCACAGATAGGCGGCGGCGCCGATATCGTGCGTAATAAAAATAAAGCCCATCCGGCGCTTTGAGGCGAGTCCTTTTAGCAGCTCCAGGATTTGCATTTGCACCGAACCGTCCAGCGAGCTGATGGCTTCATCAAACAGAATGCATTGCGGTTCCGTGGACAGTGCTCGTGCGATGCATACCCGCTGCGCCTCCCCTCCGGAAAGCTCATGTGGGTATTTGCTCCGGTAGGAACTCTCTAGTCCAACCTGCTCCAGCAGAGTATCCAATATGGGGTAGGGAGGTTTGCCGCTTTTTCCGGTATGGAGAAGAGGCTCCAGCAGCGCTTTTTCCACGGTATAAAAAGGGTTGATGGAGGACGTGTAGTCCTGAAATACGGCGCTGATGACGCCACTGCGATTTTTACGGTCGGTAATGGCTTTGCCGTTCCACAAAATGCTCCCCGCATCCGGCTTTTGAATACCCAGCAGAAGTCTTCCCAACGTGGATTTGCCGCTGCCGCTTTCTCCGATAATGCCAAGGCATTCGCCCGGCGCCCACTGAAAGCTGATGTCCGAAAGAACGGAGTGGCGTTTTCCCGAAAAGAAGCCGCCGCTGCGATACGATTTATACACGCTGTCAATGGTGAACAAAGCTATCGCCTCCCATTAAATCCCGGAAATGCTGGTTCACCGAATCTTTGGACGTTACGAGATAGCGGGTATACTCATGGCGCGGGGCATTAAAAATGTCGCCAGAGGCACCTTTTTCAACAATGACGCCGTTCCTCATAATGATGACTTCGTCCGCGAGTTTTTTGACGCAGCCCAAATCATGGGAAACAAAAAGCATGGCACAGCCGATCCTTTCCCGGAGCAGGGCAAATTGCTGCAAAACCTCATATTGTGAAAGCGTGTCGAGCGCCGTCGTTGGTTCATCGGCAATGACAACATCCGGCTCCAGCACGATTGCGAGGGCGATCATTGTCCGCTGCAGCATTCCGCCCGATAGCTGATGAGGGTAGCTGTTCATGATGCGGAGGGGGTCATTCAGCTTGACGGCCGCCATTGCTTTTGCCATTTTACTCATCATGTCGCTCCGGCCCCAGCCATAATGCCAACTCAGCGTTTCCCGCAAAAAGTCGCCAATCCTGAAGGAGGGGTCAAAAGCACGCATGCCGTTTTGTAAGATCATGCAAAGCTGCGAGCCTCGTCGCCGGCGCATCTCCTTTTCCGTAAGGGCGGTCAGATTGACATCGCCCAGCAAAATGTCGCCGGATTGGCGCAGCCCGGCCTTGTTCAGACGCATAATCGCCCGGCAAGTCAACGATTTGCCGCTGCCGCTTTCTCCCGCGATGGCAAGACATTTGCCTTCCGGAATCGTAAAAGAGCTATTGGAAACCAAAGTGGCGCCGGAACGGCTGTCCGAAATTCGCAGCTTCGATACGACCAAATCTTTCATGCCGCTACGCCACCTCCCGTTCTTTTAACCGTGCCGGAATGGTGGTACCCCGTTTTTGTCCAAGGGGGCGGGAGCTCATTAGCTTGGGGTCCAGCATACGCTGAAGACCATCCGATAGAAAGTTGACGGCGGACACAACAAGGACGATGGCGATACCTGGCGCCAGCATCAGCTCCGGCTTGGAGAACATGACGCTTCTCGCTTCGTTCAGCATCATGCCCCATTCCGCGTTGGGAGCTTGAATGCCGAGTCCCAGAAAAGAAAAACCCGATATTTGCAGAATCATGGAGCCAAAAGAGCTGCTGGCCACAACGGCGATATCCGGCAGCGAAACGGGCAAGATATGTTTGGTCATAATGGCGGTTCCGGGAACGCCAAGCATTTTGGAAAAACGGACATAGTCACAATCGCAATATTGCATAACGGATGTTCGGATGATGCGCGCAAACCAGGCCCATTTCATCAGCACAAACGCAACTAATATATTTTCCAGCCCGGCCCCCATAATGCCGATGACCGCCAAGGTCATGACATAGCCTGGAAAAGAAAGCATGACATCGCATAAGCGCATCAGCAGCATATCGGTTTTTCCCCTAAAATATCCGGCGGCAAAACCTGCTATCGCGCCGATGCCAACCGATGCGGCCAATGCGGCCAGCACCCAAAGCACGCTGGGGCGAATGCCGTATATCAATCGGGACAAGACGCAGCGTCCCAAGTGATCATTGCCCAGCCAGTAGGTCCAGGAAGGTCCTGCAAAACGAAGCTCCATATGAACCTCGGCAGGATGATGCGGCGCAACCCAGGGAGCAAAAATGCCGGCCGCAATGACAGACGCTAAAAAGGCGCAGCAGGCGGCAGCCCATTTATCGCGGCCCAGTATATGTAGAAGCTTCATTCAGCGATCCATCCTTAATTTGGGATTCATTGCGGCATTTACGAGGTCCGACAGCGTATTAAAAATAACAAAGGTGACGGCGAGAATCAGCACGTAGGCCTGAATGACGGGATAATCGCGGCTCAGAATGGCTCTGACGCTAAGCGAACCCAGTCCCGGCCAGGCAAACAGATTTTCCACAACAACCGTGCTGCCCAAAATGATAGGAATCGCCATGCCGAACACGGATACGGCGACTTGCAGCGAGTTGCGAAGAATGTGTTTGGTGACTCTCGACTCCGGCAAGCCGTTTGCTCTTGCATACAGCACATAGTCTTCATTCATATTGCTCAACATAGAGCTCCTGATCACGCGGAAATAAACGCCGGCAAAGCTGATTGTAATGACGGCTACCGGCAGGACGTAGCTTTGCCAGGAGTCCATGCCGCTGGTCGGCAGCAAATCCAGTTTTACGGAAAAATACCAGACCATAAGCGTTGCCAGCCAATAAGGCGGCATGGAGGTCAATAAAAAGGCAGTCCCTCGAATGCTTTTATCCAGCATCCGGCCTTCCCTTAAGGCTGAGCCAACGCCAAGCGCAACGGACAAAACAACGATGGCGGCCATTGAAACCAAAGTCAGCTTCAACGTATTGAGAAAAGCCGGTCCAAGCTGGGACCAGACCGGCAAGCCGGTCACATAGGAGCTACCGAAATCAAACTGCAGGCTAGCAAGCAGCCAGTTGCCATACCGGATCAGAAAAGGCGCGTTCAATCCGAGCTTTTCTTTGGTTTCGGCAATTAGCGCTTCCGTTATTTGGGGCACGCCCTGCGCGTGCAGGACGGCCTCGGCTGGTTCAACGGGGGATAGATGATTCAGTCCAAAAGCCAAAAACGAAATAACGATCAGCAACGGAAAAGCAAGGGCAACCTTGTCCAGTACATATCTGCTCATTGGCAGTGCCCCGTTTATTGAAAGCCCATTTTTTCAAACGGCAGCTCGTATTGGGTTTGCTTAAAGGAAATGTGCTGTAGATCCCTTGGCGCTACGATTGTAACGATTCCATTGGTAAGCGGGATAAACACGGCTTCGTCATGAACAATGGTCAAAATATCTCTGTACAGCGCCTGCCGGCTTTGCTCATCCGACGAAACCATAACTTCGTTGATTTTGTCGTACAGCTCATCTGCCTGAGGTATTCCCTTTGTCGTATGCAGATAGGACGATTCTGCGGTAAAAGCGGAAATGGTGCTTTGCGGGTCATAGGCCAGCCCCCAAGTCTGATTAAACAGCAGCTCGTAATCGCCCGTCGCTCTCCGCTTCGCTACTGAAGAAGATTCTTCGCCAACAAGCTTTAGCTCAATGCCGGCTTTTTTGGCCGTGCTCTGAATAAACTCGGCTTGTGTCTTTTGGGAAGGAGAAGCGGCGTCATAATATAGTTTGATGCTTAGACTGCGGCCGTTTTTGGAACGGATGTCGCTGCCGTTCTCCGCTTTCCAGCCTGCTTCCTCCAGAAGCTTGATGGCGGCCTCCGGGTTATAGTCCCGTTTGCCCAGGCCGATATCGGCATAGTTGACGTTGGAGGAAAAAAGCGACTCGGCGGGTGATTCCGTACCGTTAAAAATCTCCTTGCTGATGGTTTCCCGGTCGATACTTTGCCAGAGGGCTTCCCTGACGGCTTTTTCAGCGACGGGGCTATCGCTTTTGCCGCTGTTCGCCACAATCATTTTGGTATTCATGGCCTTGCTTGAGATGATTTGATAATCGCGGTCCTCCGCTAATTGGCTCATCGCCTGCACATCGATGCTGTCCGCGCCGCGGTCATCGGTGAAAATAAAGTTGACCTCTCCTTTTTGCAGGGCCAAAAGGGTGGTTTCCCCGGCGGGAAGCACTTTTGCTGTTATTTTGGACACTTGCGGAGCTTCTCCCCAATAGTTTTCATTGGCTTCAAAAAGCGCATATTGATCGGTTTTATGCTCTGCGAGCTTGTAAGGGCCCGTTCCGTTGTAGCCCGCCACGCCGTCTTTTGTCCCGCCAGCTTTAAAATCATTTGGCGATGTGAAGGCGTAAGGTCGAGTCATGGCCAGTTCCAGTAGAGTGGGGTAGTAGGCCTCTGTCAGATCCAATTGAACGGTATGATCGTTAACGGCATGGACAGCGGCGATTTTGGCCGCCAGCTTGATCCAGGCATGTTTGGCGGCGTTGGCCTGTACGGCTTCGATATTTTTAATGACCGCTTCCGAATTAAATGGGGCTCCGTCGTGGAAGGTCACGCCTTTTCTCAGATGAAACGTATAAGTTTTGCCGTCGGGAGAAATATCCCAGGATTCCGCCAACAGCGGTTGAATGCCATTCTCCGTGTTTTCGACCAGCGACTCAAAAACCATGCCTGTTGCAGGGATGGAGCCGGCATATAGATGCGGGTTGATATCGTTGATATCTTTAGCCGTAGCGTAAATAATCTCTTTTGGGGTGGATTGCGAAGTGTTGGCGGTACCGTTGTTTGCGGAATCGTTGTCTGTGATATCGTTGTTTGTGAAATCAGCATTTGCTGAATTTGCATTTGAATGACCCGCGCCGCTTTTTGTTGTGTTTGTGCTGCAAGCAGCCAGCAGCAGTGCCGCAAGCGCTGCTAAGGTAAGCAAATAAATCATCTTTCTGGTCATGTTAAATCCTCCTGGGTTCTATTTTATTCGATAATAGTAATCATTACGAATAGTAATAGGTAAATATTAGCGAAGACCCAGGTTTTCGTCAATAGCCATTTTTGTCGCAGTTAGGAACGATATAAGTTCGACTAAAGAAGCGGCGGACTCCTCTGCCGCCACTATTTAGTTGAACTTATATAGAGTGTCGAAAGAAATGTCTTGATCGGCAGCGGTTATCGTATTTTATTTGGAGTGGATAGGGTTAATTTGGAACTTTATTTCCAGTTATTCGTATTGATATAAGTCGATAAGCCAAGTTGATAGCGAAGAAGCATCTAATCAAAACGCTGGCGCCGTCTTTGGCAAACCGCCTCTGATGCGATAATTAACGCAGTGAAGGAGAATCAGCATATTGAAGCATCAAATCTCAGTCCACGACCAAAGAAAGTTTAACCGTCTATTCAGTCTCACAATTGTAGGCATCATTGCGGTCCTGTTGTTGGCCTCATGCGCGAAAACGGAGAATGACGATAACGCCATAGCAATCCTCTCACCTAATAAGGACCTTCCCCATGCTGAAAGCATCAAAGTTGCCGGACTGGGGCATTTGCTGGACTATCAAATTCAATTGCCTCGGGCCAACGAAAGCTGGCTTCGGGTATGGCTGGAAGGGTATGTGGACGGCAAACGTGTTCAGGAGGACCCTATTTGGGAGATGTCTTTTGGAAACAGTCCATTTGCTAATGAAAACGGTCCGTTAGGGGTTGGATTTATTCCTTTTGAAGACTCTGTGCTTGTATACGGATATGGGCCAAGCGGAAAGCTTTTGCCAAATCGGTTGCCGGACGAATATAGCGTTGCGATAAACAATGCCAATCTTGCTTACGCGGCGACAGAAGATAACGTCATCAGATTACAACCTGACGAAAGCCGCATCATCGGCACCTATTGGCAGATGAAGGTGGGGGAATCGCTTCGTTCGGCAGACTTTTTGGATGAAGAAGACGTAATGGCCTTTACTCGGGAGCATTCGGTTGTGCTGTTGATAAAAGCCCAGGTTACAGAACGCGATAGCCCTTAGATAAAGGCAAGAAGCAAAAGCTGGTGGGTCCCGATGCTGAATAACAAAGAACTCGCATGGTGTCAGATTATATGAGGCAAGTGGCAGGGATGTAAAGGCAACAACCGACTACTCCGCATTGGAATCAGTGTGCCGAAGGATCCCATTAAAAATATTGGTTTGAATATGCGGCTGCGACAGCTTGGTGAAAACTGAGTTAACGCGGCTGCATTATTAGCCAGCGTGTCCCGGCCGCGGATTGAGCGTCGACAGAACGACGTGCGAGATGAGGCGAAATACGTTGGGGGATCGCACCTTTGCGTGGTACCTTGGCAACATCTAGGCATCGTGCCTTTGCGTGGTAACCTGGGTACCAGCCAGGCATCGTGCCTTTGCGTGGTAACCTGGGCACCAGCCAGGCATTGTACCTCAGCATCGTAGGTTGGGCATCAGCCAGGCATTGTACCCCAGCATCGTAGGTTGGGCACCAGCCAGGCATTGTACCTCAGCATCGTAGGTTGGGCATTAGCCAGGCATTGTACCTCAGCATCGTACCTTGGCAACACCTAGGCATCGTGCCTTTGCGTGGTAACCTGGGCACCAGCCAGGCATTGTACCTCAGCATCGTACCATTGCATGATACCTTGGATACTTGGATAACTGGAGTTTGTCGAAGGTGTATGCTGGAGATTGTCCTTCTGTAACGGACGCGGATGTCCATTACAGGCTCAAAACCAGCAAATCTGAACAATTAACGGTCATTTTTGTCCATTAGAGCTCCAAATGGCCCAATTTACGCGGTCAAAACTACTCTAACGGTCAGCGATGTCCGTTACAGATGAAAAATCGGCGAATTTGCCTTCTACCGGACATGGATGACCGTTACGTCCGCCTGAACCCATCCCAATCGCGTTAAAAATCGATCAAAAGGGGCAAAAATGCCGGATTGTGAGATTGCTCTCTTTTTCCGGACAAAAATCAGGTGAAAATTTTCACAAAAACCGATAATATGTGAAATAATTCACAGAATCTGACTTTCTCCAGAGGTATATTGGATTCAAGAAGAGATAAACAAAGACTACCTTACAGGAGGGAAAACAAATGGCTGTTAAAGAGAGCAAAGTAAAAGATCAGCCGGCTGCTGAAATGACGGCGGGCGAACACGTGAATCAGTTGGTGGCGAATGCGAAGAAAGCGCTGGAGCAGTTTATGAAGCTGAACCAGGATCAAGTGGACACTATCGTGCAGGCAATGGCCTTGGCCGGTCTGGACCGCCATATGGAACTGGCGAAAATGGCTGTAGTGGAAACGGGCAGAGGGGTGTACGAAGACAAGATCACCAAAAACATCTTTGCAACGGAATACATCTACCACGACATCAAGCATAAAAAAACCGTTGGCGTCATCGAGGAAAACAGATACGAAAACTATATGAAGGTAGCAGAGCCGCTTGGCGTGCTTGCCGGGGTTACTCCGGTAACCAATCCTACCTCGACAACGATGTTCAAAGCGCTGATTGCGGCGAAAACAAGAAACCCGATCGTATTCGGTTTCCATCCATCCGCTCAAAAGTGCAGCGCTGAAGCTGCCAAAACGCTGCTGGACGCAGCCGTGAAAAACGGAGCTCCCGAGCATATGATTCAATGGATCGAATTGCCGTCCGTTGAAGCGACGCAAACGCTGATGAACCATCCAGACGTTGCGCTCGTGCTGGCCACAGGCGGTCCCGGCATGGTCAAATCGGCTTACAGCACAGGCAAACCGGCGCTTGGCGTAGGTTCGGGCAACGTGCCGGCCTTTATCGAAAAAACGGCGGACCTGGAGCAAGCGGTCAACGATATCATCCTCTCGAAAACGTTTGACAACGGCATGATTTGCGCATCCGAGCAAGCGGTGATTATCGAAGAACCCGTCTATGAAAAAGTGAAAAAGCTGATGGCGGATCAAGGCTGTTATTTCTTGAACAAAGAAGAAACGGCAAAGGTTTCCGATCTCGTTATCGTGAAGGATAAATGCGCAGTCAACGGCGCGATCGTAGGCAAACCTGCAACCTACATTGCCGAAGTCGCTGGCGTAAAAGTGCCGGCCGGCACAAAAATGCTGGTGGCCGAAATCGGCGGCGTTGGGCCCGATTATCCGCTGTCGGCAGAAAAGCTCAGCCCTGTGCTTGCTTGCCTCAAAGTCAAAAATGTCGAGCAAGGCATCGAAACAGCCATGAAGGTTGTTGAATTTGGCGGCATGGGCCACTCGTCGGCGGTTCACTCCAATGATGACGCCGTAATCCGTGCATTTGCGGATCGCCTGCAAACAGGCCGCGTTCTGGTCAACTCGCCTTCGACGCATGGCGGCATCGGCGACATCTACAACTCCAATACGCCTTCGCTTACGCTGGGCTGCGGATCGTACGGCAAAAACTCGACAACGTCCAACGTAACTGTCGATAATCTAATAAACGTGAAGCGGGTGGCACTAAGAGCCGTGAATATGCAATGGTTTAAAATTCCGCCAAAAATCTTTTTCGAAAGAGGCGCAACGCAATATTTGGCTAAAATGCAAGGAATTAGCCGCATCATGATCGTTACGGACCCCGTTATGGTGAAACTTGGCTATGTGGAGCGGGTTGAATATTACCTGCGCAAACGCCAAACGCCGGTTATTGTCGAAGTATTTTCGGAAGTAGAACCTGATCCTTCGATCGAAACGGTCAGACGCGGCGTTGCGATGATGGAGGCGTTTAAGCCGGATTGCATTATCGCGCTGGGCGGCGGTTCGCCAATGGACGCGGCCAAAGGCATGTGGCTGTTCTACGAGCATCCCGACACCGATTTCCAGTCGGTTAAACAGAAGTTCCTGGATATCCGCAAACGCGTATACAAATACCCGCATCTGGGCGACAAAGCCAAATTCGTGGCGATTCCGACAACGTCTGGCACCGGCGCAGAGGTGACCTCGTTTGCGGTTATTACCGACAAGGAAAACGGCAACACCAAATATCCGCTGGCCGATTACGAGCTGACGCCGGACGTTGCGATCATCGATCCCGATTACGTGCTTAGCCTGCCGAAAAACGCAGTGGCCGACACTGGCATGGACGTTTTGACGCATGCGATCGAGGCGTATGTATCCAACATGGCTAATGACTTTACCGACGGCTTGGCGCTTCATGCGATCCAGCTGGTATTTGAAAACCTGGCCAATTCGTACAATAACGGAGATGCGTTCTCCCGCGAAAAAATGCATAACGCTTCGGCGATTGCGGGCATGGCGTTTGCCAACGCGTTCCTTGGCATCAACCACAGCTTGGCGCACAAATGGGGCGGGCAATACCATACGGCTCACGGCCGCACCAACGCAATCCTGCTGCCGCACGTTATTAAATACAACGCGTCGAAACCGTCGAAATTCGTGGCGTTCCCGAAATACACGCATTTTGTAGCCGATCAACGTTATGCCAAAATCGCTCGTATTCTGGGCTTGCCGGCACGTACGACGGAGGAAGGCGTAAACAGCTTGATCGAAGCGATCCGCAAGCTGAACAAAGAGCTCGATATCCAAGAGAAATTCGAGGATCTGAAAATCGATCCGAAGGATTTTGAGCAACGCGTCGATTATTTGGCCGACCGCGCTTTCGAGGATCAATGTACAACCGCCAATCCGAAGCTGCCGCTTGTTACCGAGCTGGCGGATGTGTACAGAAACGCGTTCTACGGCAGATTCTAATTAATGCAGCAACTACGTCAGAGTCAAAAAGCTTCGAGGGCTTTCCGCCCCCGGAGCTTTTTTGGCTGCGTAATGATACTTGACGAGAAATTGTCGAGAGGGAATGTTAATTTGCGACGGGAAACGTATAATGGTAATACCGAACAGAAAAAGGATGGATGGCATTGAACAAGATCGTATTGACCGGCGGAGGATCAGCAGGTCACGTTACCGTCAATTTAGCATTAATACCGCTCCTTCAAGGAGAAGGCTGGAGCGTCGATTACATAGGCTCGGAAACCGGAATCGAAAGGGACTTGCTGCGCGAAGTGAACGACGTGGCCTATTGGCCCATCGCAACCGGCAAGCTGCGCCGTTACCTGGACTGGCAAAATGTAAAGGACCCTTTTAAAGTGGTCAAAGGGTTATGGCAAGCCTATCGCATTATCCAAAAGCAAAAGCCCAACGTCGTATTTTCCAAAGGCGGTTTTGTGTCGGTGCCCGTTGTGTTAGCCGCCTGGATGAACCGGGTGCCCGTACTCATTCATGAATCCGATCTGACGCCGGGACTTGCGAACAAAATCGCGATTCCTTTTGCAACGGGGGTATGCACGACTTTTCCGGAGACGGGCGATGCCTTGCCTTCGGGCAAAAGCCGGCATATCGGAGCAATTGTCCGCAAGGAGCTGTTTGCGGGCAATCCTAAGCGCGGCCGGGATTTGTGCGGGTTTCGCAGCGGCAAGCCGGTATTGATGGTGATGGGGGGCAGCTTAGGCGCTAGACGAATTAATGAGGCTGTGCGCGAGGCGTTGCCGGAGCTGCTTCAGCAATATCAGGTTGTCCATTTGTGCGGCAAAAATGGGTTGGATGAAAGCATCTCCCTTCCTGGCTACAAGCAGTTTCCGTTCGTGGGAGAAGAGCTTCCTGATCTGCTGGCGATGACGGATGTAGCCGTGTCCCGCGCAGGCTCCAATTCCATCTTCGAGTTTCACGCCGTCCGCATTCCGATGCTGCTCATCCCTCTGCCGAAGGGACAGAGCAGGGGCGATCAGCTGCTCAATGCCGAATCCTTCCGCAAAGCCGGATACAGCGATGTATTGCCGGAAGAGGAGTTGACTGCGGGCGAGTTGGTGAAGCGGCTAGGCGAGGTATACGACAACCGCGATAGCTACAAGGCGAATATGGAACGGCACGACGGCAGCGATAGCTTGACCGAGCTTTACAAGTGGCTGCTGGAGATCAAGCGAAAGCCGTCCAGATAAAGCAGCTAGTTAGATAAGGATGCGTCCCATGCATCCACAGTCAACACCTCGGCTTGCAGGGGGAAGACCTTTTCGATTAGAACGCGATGAACCTCGGGGTCGGCGTCGATGCAGGCATCGGATAACAGCGTGAGGGCAAAGTCTTTATCTGCTGCTTCCCGTAAAGTGGATAGCACGACCCCGCTTGTAGCGATTCCGCTGAGAATGAGCTTATCAACCTCGTAAGACCGAAGAATCACCTCAAGGTCGCTTCCGGTAAATGCGCTCACGCGAAGCTTGGTTACAATCGGTTCGTCCGGCCGTGGCTGAATGGAACTATGAATTTGCAAGGCCGCTTCTGGAACGGCTGCTCCGGCCCGACCGGGAATACCCCCGAACATTTTATTTCGGGAACTAATCTCCGGATAACCCGGACGAAACGCAACCAGAACGTAAATAACGGGAATCCCATGATTGCGAGCGGCCTCTATAGCCTTTTGAAATGGAAGCAGCGTCTTTTCACTGTCTACGTATCGTGAAACGACGCTGTTTTGCATGTCCATAACTAATAACGCGCTCTTGCCTTGTGAATTTTGCATTTTTCAAATCTCCTTTTTATCGAAATGAATCGAGAACCAAATTACCGTCTTAAAAGTACTGTTTTAAAAAGTACTGTCTTAAAAACCTCCTTCTTTAAAATCGCTCTCTTAAACGGAGGTTATTCTCCGCTTATGGATGATTATACGGAGAGGATTCTCCGTTTGTCAACAAAACGCTCGTGATGTATGATTTATGCAGAGGTGTTATCCCATGATGCTTAATAATAATAATTCAACTGGAGTCGGTGCCACGACAGATTCCATAGTTGCTAAACCTCCCGATAAAAGATTGCGTGCAGATGCCCAAAAAAATCGGGATAAGCTGCTTCAAATCGCCCATAGCGCATTTATGACTGAAGGCATCTCCGTTTCAATGGATGAAATCGCCAGGCGAGCCGATGTAGGAGTGGGCACTGTCTATCGACATTTCCCGACCAAGGAGGATTTGTTTGGCGCCGTCATTGTCACCCACAAGGTGCGTCTTATCGAAGAAGCCAATCAGTTGCTTGACCATGCCGATCCGGGCGAGGCGTTCTTTCACTATTTTGCAAAGATCATAAGGGAAGGAATTGCAAACAAGGCGATAACGGATGCCCTTGTCAGCAGGCTTAATGGTGAAGCGGGGCGTTCCGAGGTTGCAAGCGATTTTTGGCGCGGAATTCATAATTTGCTAGACCGCGCCCAGCAAAGCGGCTCCGTACGGGCCGATGCTCGCATTGAGGATATCCAAGTTCTGCTTGCCGGCGTCTTGCAGGCAACCGGAGATGGCGGGACTTTCCCGGAACGCGTGGTGTCCATTTTATGCGACGGTCTTCGTAAATAAAAGAATAGACAAGTAAGCGGGCATTCAAAAAGTCCTTGAAAGAATAGGACAAGTAAGGGATCGTCCAAAAAGCCGAAAATCCATACATTTATCGCGTTGACTTAAAAGCGGTTTCATGACATAATGTACGCGTGTACATTATGTCTTTTTATTGACAAGCAATAGTCCCAAGATATGTCGTCGAAGGAGGATGCCTTTATCAGCAGAAAAGAAGTAGCCGAGCTGGCCGGCGTTTCGGAAGCCACGGTGTCGCGGGTATTGAACAATGTGGGCCCGATCAAGGAAGAGACGCGCCGCCGCGTGCTGGAAGCAGCCAGTCAAGTCGGGTATGTGCCCAGCGTGCTGGCTCAGCAATTCGCGCGGAGAAGAAGCGGCAATATCGGGGTAGTGCTGCCTTTTATGCCCAAGGTCAAATTGTTTTCCACTTATTATTTTTCGGAAATATTGAGCGGAATTGGCGAAGCGGCGCAGCGCTTTGGTTACGATCTGTTGCTGATCTTCAAAAACCCCGATGAGTCGCACGATTATGCCAAGCTGTTTCGGGCTCAAAAAGTGGATGCATGCATCATGCTTGGATCGCGCGACGTGCCTGAGGAACGGAGAGCGCTGAAGGAGCTGCAAGCGGAGGGCCATCCGTTTTGTCTGGTGAACCAGCATTTTGGCGGCGAGGACTTCCCGGCGGTGGATGCGGATCATGTGCGCGGAAGCAGGCTGGCTATACGCCATTTGCTGGAGAGCGGCAGACAAAAAATCGCATTTTTGAACGGCCCGCCGCAATACTCCAATAGCGGAGACCGATTAAGGGCCTACCGGGAGGAAATGCGGGAAGCGGGACATCCGGTCAAGCAAGAGCTGATGTTTGTAGGCAACTACAGCCGGACGAGCGGTTATGAGCTGGCTGGCCCAATCGGGGACGGCATAGCGGCAGGAGCGATCGACGCCGTATTCGCAGCCAACGACCGTATGGCTATCGGGCTGATGCAGGGATTGGCGGAGCGCGGCCTGAAGCCGCGTGAGGACTACGCCTTGGTGGGATGTGATGATTCCGACAGCTCAAGGCTGATCAGTCCCAAGCTTTCAACGATTAGCGTCCCCTTTTATGAGATGGGCAAGCTGGCGGCGGAAAGACTGCTGTCGACGGAGAAGAAAGATGAATTCGGAAATCAGGCGGAGGGCAATGGCTTGATTCGTCTCCCCGTAGCATTTGAGCCCAGAGAATCCTCGTAAAAACAGAAAAGCACCTAAATGAAACCAATTTCGCAATCAAAAGCGGACTTTTTGAACAACCTCGTTACGCAATCCAAATTCCGGAGAGGCGGTAGATCAGGATGGCAAATGTAAGAGTAGGCATGGTTGGATATAAATTTATGGGAAAAGCGCACAGCAACGCCTATCGGGCGCTGCCGATGTTTTTCCCCGACGCGGCTTCAAAGCCGGTCATGAAGGTAATCTGCGGACGCGATCCCGTTCAGTTGGAACAGGCTAGGTCGCAATTTGGCTGGGAGCAGTCGGTTACGGATTGGCGCGAACTTGTGGCGCGCGACGATGTGGATTTGATTGACATCAATGCGCCAAGCGACGCCCATAAGGAAATTGCATTGGCCGCTGCGGCTAACGGCAAACATATTTTTTGCGAAAAGCCGCTTGCGCTGTCGCTCAAGGATTCCCGTGAAATGCTGGAGGCTGCGGAGCGTGCCGGAGTCACGCATATGGTGGGCTTCAATTATCGCTTCGCCCCCGCCGTGCAATTGGCCAAAAAGCTGATCAGCGAAGGACGGATCGGGAAAATCTATCATTTTCGCGGCGTCTTTCTGCAGGACTGGATCGTTGATCCCAATTTCCCTCTCGTCTGGCGGCTGCAAAAAGAAATTGCCGGCTCCGGCTCGCATGGCGACTTGGGAGCTCATGTCATTGATATGGCCCGGTATCTCGTTGGCGAATTTCACGAGGTAATCGGAATGAGTGAAACGTTCGTCAAGCAACGTCCGGTTGCTTCGGCGATGACGGGCTTAAGCGCCAAAGGCGAAGCGGGTGGCGAGCTTGCCGACGTAACCGTGGATGACGCCACCGTGTTTATGGCGCGTTTTGAAGGCGGCGCGATGGGCAGCATCGAAGCAACCCGTTTTGCAGCGGGGCATCGTTGTACCAACGCGTTTGAGATCAACGGCAGCAAAGGCAGCATCAAGTTCGACTTTGAACGGGTGAACGAGCTTCAAGTCTATTTCACCGATGACGCCGATGACGTACAAGGCTTTAGACGCGTTCTTGCCACTGATCCCGCGCACGCTTATATGGATGCCTGGTGGCCGGCGGGTCATACGATCGGATACGAGCATACGTTTACGCACGAGGTGCTGGAGCTGATGAATGCGCTGAGCGAAGGACGCCAGCCGGTGCCAAACTTTGTGGACGGCGTCAAATGCCAGGAGATTCTGGAAGCGGTGGATCTGTCTATCGCGGAGCGTAGATGGGTCAAGCTGAACGAGATGTAAGGCAAAACGGTGCAGCGTAAGGAATGTGGCCTAAGGAGCGCAGCCTATGGAGTGTAGTCTAAGGAGTGTAGCCTAGGAGTGTAGTCTAAGGAATGCAACCTAAGGAATATAACCCAAGGAACATAGTCTAAGTAATCGTTGCGACGTAAAGCGTTGTAAGGTAGAGCGATGTAATGCAAAATGCGGTATGCCGGAGGAGAAAACGATGAAAAAAGCATTGATTGTTTGGGGCGGATGGGACGGCCATCAGCCCAAGGAGGTTTCCGAAATTTTCCGCGCTCAGCTGGAGGGCGAAGGTTTCGAGGTAGAAGTCAGCGATACGCTCGAAGCATTTGCGGACGGCGAAAAGCTGAAGGGATTGGATTTGATCGTGCCGCTATGGACGATGGGACGAATCGAGCAAAAGCTGGTGGACAACGTTTCCGCCGCCGTACAAAGCGGCGTAGGTCTTGCGGGCTGCCATGGCGGCATGTGCGACGCTTTCCGCGAAAATGTGGATTGGCAGTTCATGACGGGCGGCCAATGGGTAGCCCATCCCGGCAACGACGGGGTTGCGTACACGGTGAACATAAGCAACACATCCAGCCCGCTGACGGCTGGCATTGAAGATTTCGAAGTCAGCTCCGAGCAGTATTACCTGCATGTCGACCCGGCAGTTGAAGTGTTGGCGACGACTCGTTTTCCTATCGTTCAAGGCCCGCACAGCTATAACAAAGCGGTGGATATGCCGGTGGCATGGACCAAGCGCTGGGGACTGGGGCGCGTTTATTACAACTCGCTTGGACATCAGGCGAACATTATGGAAATACCGGTTGTGAAAGAGCTGATGCGCCGGGGCTTTCTGTGGTGCGCGGAAGGCAAACGCGTAGCGGAAGAAACAGGCGCGGCTAAAGGACAAGGCGTATACAGCGGCATGGCGGACAACCAGCTTTAGAATTTCATTATGGACGAACGAGGGATGCGGAATCATGAGAAAGCTGAAAACGGGCATTATCGGTACGGGAAATATCAGCGGCATCTATTTGGAAAACGGCAACCGCTTTGACAGCCTTGAGGTTGTCGCCTGCGGCGATTTGAACGTCGAGCTTGCGCAAGCCAAAGGCGAGCAATACGGCATACGGGGCGGCTCCGTGGAAGATCTATTGGCTGATCCCGAAATCGAACTGATTATTAATTTGACCATTCCGAAAGCGCATGCTTCCGTTAATTTGCGGGCGTTGGAGGCCGGGAAACACGTTTACGTGGAAAAGCCTTTTGCGGTTACTCGTGAGGAAGCGGGCGAGGTGCTTAGGCTGGCGGAGGCCAAAGGGCTGTCTGTGGGCAGCGCGCCGGACACGTTCCTGGGAGGCGGCATTCAAACCTGCATCAAGCTGCTGCAGGACGGCTGGATCGGAACGCCGATCGGCGCAACGGCATTTATGGTGGGAGGCGGCCATGAAACCTGGCATCCGTCCCCGGAGTTTTATTACCAGACTGGCGGCGGACCGATGTTTGACATGGGGCCATATTATTTGACGGCGCTGGTAGCCATGCTGGGGCCAATCACGAGAGTAACGGGTTCGGCACGCATCTCCTATCCGGAGCGCACCATTACGAGCCAGCCTAAATTCGGGCAAAAGGTTCAGGTGGAAGTGCCGACGCATATTGCGGGCATCATGGATTTTGCATCCGGTCCAATCGGCACCATTCTCACCAGCTTTGACGCCAAAGGGGCGACTACGCTGCCGCGTATCGAGGTTTACGGAAGCGGCGGCACGATGCTGGTGCCGGACCCCAACAATTTTGGCGGTGAAATCAAAATTTGGCGCGCGGGAGCGAAAGAATGGTCGTCCATTCCGCTTGCGTTCGGCTATAGCGAAAACGCGCGCGGCGTCGGTGCCGCCGATATGGCAAAAGCAATCGTGAGCGGCAGGCCGCATCGCGCAAGCGGAGAATTGGCTTATCATGTGCTGGAAGCCATGCACGGTTTCCATGACGCATCCGAGCAAGGCGCACATTACCGGATGCAAAGCACCTGTACCCGACCTGCGCCATTCCCGCTAGGCATGCAGCCGTATATTTTGGACTAAAAAAACTGTTGCAGGAGAGGGACTGCCGTTTATCGGCAGTCCCTTAGCCGCACGGCCAGAAGATTTGCGCAGGGCGGATGG
The DNA here is from genome assembly GCF_054551715.1 of Paenibacillus sp. CAU 1782. Classification (NCBI taxonomy): domain Bacteria; kingdom Bacillati; phylum Bacillota; class Bacilli; order Caryophanales; family Paenibacillaceae; genus Paenibacillus; species Paenibacillus sp. CAU 1782. The sequence continues at coordinate 141,602 of NZ_JBTOLL010000003.1, forward strand.
TTAACGATATTCGCTTCGCAACAGTGACATGACATGAAGCGATTCGTAGGTTTCCCCCGATTTGATGCAGTCCCTCAGCGTTCCTTCCAGCGTAAATCCCATTTTTTTGTACAAGCGAATGGCCCGTTCGTTATTTACTTTGACGTCCAGCCAGAGACGATGAACGGCTAAGCTTTCAAACGCCCATTTTTTCAGGAGGCGAAACGCTGCCGTCCCATAACCTCCGCCTTTGCGGGAAATGACAATGCGGGTTAATTCCAGGCTGTCGTGAGGACTGCACAATCCCGCCAAAATAAGATAACCGACGGGACTGCCGTCCTGAGCAGTTTCGATAAAGAAGTAACGAATGTCAGGATTGTTCAGCGAATTCTCATGCTTTTCAAGCGTCCACGGCTGAATAAAGACGGCATTTTCGGGAGCGCTCTCCAACGAGGCGATAAAAGCCAAATCCTCTGCTTGCGCTGCCCGGAACTTGACACTTTCAAGATTATCGATAATCATAGAGTTATCATTCATATTAATTTTGCTCCTTTATTTTGCAGATTGGAACCGCTTGCATTTAAGTGTCGCAGCTTCATTTTCTACCATTATTCAACAGTAAAGTGTACACCATCTTGAGAGGGCAGGCTATGTGAAATATCAAAGCCGCACAAGTCCTAAACGGGAAGGGGATTGAATTGGATCATGAACTGGTGGGCCGGCAATACGCTAAGACTGGTGCAAAATAATTTGAGAGAAGTAGACGCGGATCTGGACGTCGACAAGCTGATCAGCCAATTGAAGTCGATGGACGCCAATGTGTTGATGATGAACGCGGGAGGCATGTTCGCCTTTTACCCCTCTCAGCTTCCGTATCAATACGTCACGCCATATCTCAAGAAGGATTTGCTGGGGGAAAGTATTCAAAAGGCGCACAAAAACGGAATTCGGTTTATTGCCCGTTTTGATTTTAGCAAAGCGCATGAATCCATTTTTCGGCAGCGTCCGGAATGGTTTTATCGCACGTCGGAAGGCAGGGAGGTTAATTATTTTGGCATCGTCCATACATGCCTGAACGGGGGCTATCAACAGGAGAACAGCCTGGCTATTTTGGAGGAGGCGCTTTCTGCGTATGATGTGGACGGCGTGTTTTTCAATATGTTTGGCTACCAGAACTGGGACTACAGCGGTAACTACTACGGCACCTGCCATTGCGATAATTGCCGAGCCCGGTTCAGAGAAATGTATGGCTTGGAGCTGCCTGCGGAAGAAGACCGGGGCAACGAAACCTTCCGCAAATACCGCGAATTTCAAGAAAAAACCTCCATGGATATTCTGGAAAAGATATCTGCTCACATCAAGAAGCTGCGCCCCGATATTGCCATCAGCACCTATCACCACCACAAAGTAGACATTGTTCGTCATGAATCCAATACGGCGCTGAACCGGCCGCTGCCCAAATGGCTTTACTCCGCGGCGGAAAATATAATGCCGATTATGGGCAGCTACGAGGACAAGCTGGTCAGCAACTGCTCGATCAACGCTATCGATTTGACGTATCGTTTTACGGGAGTGTCCCGTCAGGAAAGTGAAATCCGACTGTATGAAAGCCTGCTCAGCGGGTCGGGCCTTGATTTCTGTATCATAGGCGCATTCGAGGGGTATCCGGATCGCGAAAATCTGGAGACGGTGTCTTCCATATTCCGTTATCACAAGCAGCACGAGAAATGGTTTGGACAATTCCAAAGCTTGGCGGATGTTGTTTTGGTCAAGCCGTCTCCTTCTTCGGTGCGGGATTCGTCCAAGGAATATTTGGGCGTATTCAAAATGCTCAAAGAAAGCCATATTCAATTCGACGTCATCAAGCAGGATAGGCTGGAACGGCTTGCGGCAAGTCCGGCTAAAATCGTTATTTTGCCAGGCGTTGAGCGGCTGGACGAGGAACAGCTGAAGAAGCTTGCGGAGTGGCGAATGCGCGGGTTGCATATTTTGGCGACGGGCGGTTCGTTAGCCTTTCAGCCGAAGGCGCTGCAAGAGCTGTTTCATGCTACGGCGGACCAAGTGATCCACGAAACGACAGCATCCTATGTACGGATCGATGATAAAGGGATGTTCCCGCAATTGGCCCAGCGGGACTGGGTTGTTGTGGACGGTGCGTTTAACGCGGTTACATTTAGTGATGGCGTGGCGAAGAGTTTGCCTTATATCGCTCAAGCCAGCTTTGGTCCTCCCGAGCGGGCGTACGGGCATGTCGAATCGTCGGAGCTTTACGCCTTGGGCATCAAGCCGCCGGGATCGGATGGCAATCCGGGAGGCAGCGCGTATGTATGCTGGAATGTCGGAGAGTTGTATTACCGGCATGGCTTTTCGGATTACCGCTGGATTCTGCTTGGCGCGTTAAATCGTCTTGTTCCCGAGGAACAAAGGACATTGTCAACCAATGCACATCCCAGCGTGGAAATCGCTCTGCATCGTCTGTCGGATGGTTCCCGGTTACTGCAGCTGCTGAACTTGTCCGGCTTTAACGGCATGACTTACGAGGAGCCGATTCCTTTTGGCGATATTGAGGTGCGAGTGCAGGGATGGCCCCCCAGCGGGAACGGCGAGAAGCCTTCACGCCCGATTTCCCTAACTGCTGGAGACATCCGAACCACTTCTACTACATCAACCGCTAATGGAAGCCTAACCAGCGGCGATTTGATTTCTGGAGACAGTTACGCAGGTGACCGTACCGCTTCTTCTGTTCCATCATCAGGCAGCGAGTCAGTAACCAAGGCAACATGGCGAACAGAAGACGGAGCGACAGTGCTGGTTGTGCCAAAATTGACCTCATATGCCGCATTTCATTTAAAAGCCTGAGCCTGGGTTTCTTTTGGGCCAAATACGGAAAACGGCGATCGAGTGCAAGGGAATCGAGAAGGTTTTCATTAATCACGCAACGTTATGGAGGGTTGTTCGATGGTTCATGACAGCTGGTGGAGGAAACCGCTTGCGATCATTCAGCCGAATATGCAGGTCAAGGATACGGCGAAGATTGATCCGAAGCGGCTGGGCAAGCAAATAAAGGACATGCACGCCAATACGGTTGTTTTTAATGTGGGCGGCATTTATGCTTGGTATAAGTCGGATGTGCCTTATCATCATGTTAACGAATATTTGCCTCAAAACGGCGATTTGCTGCAAGAGATGATTACGGAGTTTCATAAACAGGGAATCCGGTTTGTTGCCCGTTATGATTTCAGCAAAGCGGACGATGCCGTCTACCAGCGGCGCCCGGAATGGTTTGTCAGGGATGCCAATGGCGATCCGCAAATTATCGGCGCGGGCAGGCCTGGGAATTGGTCGCTTCTGATGTCCACCTGCATCAATTCCGGTTACCGTCATGAGGAATTGGCCATTCCGGTGTTACAGGAATCGCTGCGGCGCTACGATATTGACGGCATATTTTTCAATAACCCGAATGCCATACCTTGTTGGTGCGGCATTTGCCGGGACAAATATGAGGCGTTGTACGGCGTGCCGATGCCTGAGGACAAGGCGGAGCGGGATCGGACATGGGGCTCTTTGTGCATGAGGGGCAACATGGAGCGGCTGAAGGATGCTGCTAAGGAAGTAAGGGGCGACATTCCGGTTCTGGGCTACTATAACCTGTTCCGGGAACGGCTGGGAGACCGCAAAGCGGGAGCGGATCTGCTCTGCACGGAGCCGCAGGACGTGTTGTCGCTGGGTCACCGCCACATCCCGGAGTTTTGGAAACCAGCGATGAGCATCAAGCTGGGCCGTTCCGGAGGAGATGCCGCACCGCTTGGCATCGTGCATTCCTGCCCCGGCATGGATTGGCGGCATACGGGATTGCCTCCTGCGGAATATGCCTTTTGGCTGGCGCAGGTGCCCGCTTACGGCGGACAAATCTGGCATTCCCTGACTGGCGTGCCGGATACGATAACCGACAAGCGCATATTGCGCGTCGTGACGGAGCATAACCGCCGCGAAAGCAAACTTGCCGCCGAAATGCACCAGGCAAAGTCGCTGGCGGATGTGGCTTTGCTATGGGGAGGCGTCAAATCGGCGGAGGGCTGGGCGGACGGTTTGATCAACCGCCAGGTGCCTTTTGATCTGGTGCCGGTCGAGCAGGCCGATCTTGCTTGCCTGAAGCGCTATCGGGCCGTCATTGTGCCGGAGCATACCGGAGTGTCCTCGGAGTCGCTTGCAGTTTGGCGGGCTTACGCCGAGCAGGGGGGCGTTATGATTACTGAAGGCAGCCTGGATGCCGACGATAAGGGAGCGCTGTCGGAGCTGCTTGGCATTGAAGCGCGCACGACGCTGAGCGAGCAGCTGGCGGCAAGTTATCTTCGTTTCGGTGATTTGCCTGACGGCAATCCGCTTCAGGCCGGGATGGAGGAAACCGAGCTTATCCCGCATCGGGGGCGGGTGGTATACTGTAAGCCTAAGCCCGGGACGGAGGTGCTGGCTACGCTCGTGCCGCCGTTTTCCCCGCTGGAAAGCGTCGGAGCTCCGCCGGAGCGGGCATCCCTGTCCGTGGAGCGCACGGATATTCCCTTGGCGCTGCGCCATGTCATCGGCGCCGGCGGACTATTTTATCTGCCCTTTTCGTTTAGTTGGCTGCTGGATGAATTCAAGCTGGGCGAGCACTACCGTCTGATGGACAACCTGATCGGCGCCGCCGTCAGCGGACAAAGGCTGCTTAAGGTAACCAACGTTACGGGACTTCAAGTCACTATTTTTTCAAAAGACAACGGTTTGCTGCTGCATTTTGTCAACGGGACAGGCCGAAGGCCGCTTACGGATGCCATTCCGCTTCATGGGATAGAGGTGGCGCTGCCGTTGTCGCTTTTGCCAGGGGCGGTTTCAGTCAAAGGGCTGTTGGAGAACGGGGAATTGCCGTTTCAGGCATCGGAAAATGAACTAAGATTCACTATACCCAGAATCGACATATGGGAAGCCGTCAAAATCAGCTAAGGAGAGTGGAAGCAAGATGCAATCGACAATCAAAAAGGTCGGGTTTATCGGAACGGGCGTAATGGGAAGCAGCATGGCAAAACATTTGCAGGCCGGCGGACACGAGCTTCATCTGTATACACGCACGAAAGCAAAGGCGCAGCCGCTTTTGGATATGGGCATGATATGGCATGACACGCCGGGCGAACTGGCGGCCGTATGCGATGCGGTCATTACGATTGTAGGATATCCAAGCGATGTGGAACATATTTATTTGGGCGAACAAGGATTGGTAGCTTCGGCCAAGCAGGGGGCATATCTGATTGATATGACAACTTCATCGCCTTCGCTTGCTATTCGCATTCACGAAGCGGCAACGGCAAAAGGGTTGTTTGCGCTCGACGCTCCCGTATCGGGCGGAGATATCGGCGCGCGAAACGCCGCATTGTCGATCATGGTAGGCGGCGACGAACCTGCCTTTGAAGCGGTTAAGCCATTGCTGCTGCTCATGGGCAAAAATGTGCTGCTGCAAGGCGGACCGGGAGCGGGCCAGCATACCAAAATGGTGAATCAAATCGCGATCGCCTCCAATATGATTGGCGTGTGCGAGGCATTGGTTTATGCGCGCAATGCCGGCCTAAATCTTGAAAACGTGCTTCGCAGCATCGAAACAGGCGCGGCAGGCAGCTGGTCGCTCAGCAATTTGGCGCCACGCATCGTGGCTGACAATTTTGAGCCGGGCTTTTTTGTGAAGCATTTTATTAAGGACATGGGGATCGCTCTTGATTCAGCTAAGGAAATGGGCATCGACCTTCCGGGCTTAACCCTGGCCAGAAAGCTGTACGATACAATTGCGGAAGCCGGCCTTGGCGATAAAGGCACACACGCTCTTTATCAATATTGGCAATAATATAGCTGCTGCCACAGTTTACGGGCAATAACTTCAATGCCCCGTTCCGGCGGCGTCCCGTTGAAATATGAAAAACGGGGCTGTCCAAAAAGTCAAACGCTCTAACGGACACGGAAGTCCGTTAGACGCGTAAAACGCAGATTTTGAAATGCTAACGGACATCCTTGTCCGTTAGAGCCCCAAAATGGGTAATTATTGGATAATTTTCGCTGTAACGGACATCAATGTCCGTTACAAACGCAAAAAGCTAAAAAATAAGCGCTAACGGACACGGATGTCCATTAGCGTTTTTAATTGAATCAGATACGCGGATCGGCTTTTCGGACAGCCCCGTTTTTTCATTGGCTATGAGTTCAAAAGCTTTAAGTTCAAAAGCTTTAAGTTCAAAAGCTTTAAGTTCAAATGCTCTGAGTTCAACGACTCGGCGCTCAAGCTCCGTCAGCCTTTGGAACGGTTTTGGTTATTGACCAATCCAAGCATCCACTTTGTCGGCGTTGGCTTCGACCCATGCCTTGGCGGCATCTTCAGGGGATGCGCCTTCGACGATTGCGATCATTACTTCCGCCATATCGTCAGGTGTCCAGTTAAACGCGTCCAGGAAGGCGTAAGCCTCCGGCTGGTCATCCTTCAGACCTGTGCGGACCACTGTATGAATTTGCTCGTCTTGACCGTAAACGCCTTTTGGATCCTCCAAATATTTGAGGTCCATCTTGGCAAATTTCCAGTGCGGAGTCCAGCCTGTCACGATAATAGGCTCTTCGTTGTTATAGGCTCTTTCAAGTGATTGAGCCATGGCGGCGGAGGAGCTTTCAAGCAGCGTCCATTTGTCCTTCAGCCCGTATTCCTCCAGCACGCTTTCGGTTTTCATCATAAGTCCAGCGCCTGGCTCGATGCCGGTAATTGTATAGTTCAGCGTGCCGCCGACTTCATCGTTCAAGTCTTCGATGCTGTTAATATTCATGTAGGAGGGAACGACCAGGCCAAGCTTTGTTCCGTCCAGGTTAGGACCGAGGTCTTCCAGCTTGCCTTCATTGTCCTTCATATAGGATTCATGCGTTGTCGGCAGCCAAGCGGCAACCATAGCATCGGCGCTGCCTTGCGCAATGCCTACCCACATTGGGCCAGCGTCAACTTGCAGCATTTCCACAGTATAGCCCAGCTTGGATTCCAGCACTTCCTTTACGACGTTGGTACTGGCAATTTCGGAGTCCCAAGCCACGTAAGCAAGCGTAATTTCCTTTTTGCCATCCGGTTTGCTTCCGCCATTAGCCGTATTGCCGCCGCCGTTACCGTTTCCGGAAGCGCAGCCCGCAACCAGGATCAATACCATCAACGCCGCCAACATCACACTCATTTTGTTGAATTTCATTCCATACATCACTCCTGTATATTATTTTGAAGCTGCTCCATGCAGGGAGAGCGCTCAAGAAAACTCAAGAAAACTCAAGAAAACTCAAGAAAGCTCAAGAAAACTTATCCATGCGATTTGGATTTTTTGATGACTTGCTGCGTCAGACGGTCGAGAATGATGGCCAAAATAACAATGGCAATCCCGGCCTCAAAGCCAACGCCCGTCTTCACTTGAGTCACCGCCCGGTAGACGGTTGCGCCAACGCCTTGCGCGCCGACCATGGATGCGATAACGACCATGGATAACGACAGCATGATCGTCTGGTTGACGCCTGCCATAATGGTCGGCAAGGCGATAGGAAGCTGAAGCTTTACGAGCTTTTGCCCCGGTGTTGAACCAAAAGCGTCAGCCGCTTCGACAAGCTCCGCGGGTACCTGACGAATGCCCAGATTTGTCAATCTGATTGTTGGCGGGATGGCGAAGATAATGGAGGAGATAACCCCCGGAACGACGCCTAGGTTAAAGAACGTGATCGCCGGAAGCAAATAAACAAATGCCGGCATGGTTTGCATAAAGTCCAGCACGGGCGTCACGATTTTTTGCATCTTGTTAGATCTTGCGCACAAAATGCCCAGCGGAATTCCGATTAAAATGGAAATAAAGGCTGCGGTTAAAACCAGCGCAAGCGTCTGCATCGTTTGATTCCACAACCCGAGGTTGTCGATCAGCAGCAGTCCAACGATGGTGAACACGCCCATGCGCCATTTGCCGATATACCAGGCAATCGCGGTAAACAAAATAATAACGGCCAGCGGAGGCAGCCAAACCAAAGCGGTGTTCAGTCCTTTGACGATTCCTCCGATTACCATCGAAATAAAGGAAAACAGCGGCCAAAGGTTGTCGCCCATCCAATCCTGGAGCCATTCAACCCAATCGGCCAAAGGCAGTTTAGGCAGTCCCATGAGCGCCACCTCCATTCTGAGCGCCGTTATCTCCGTTGCCGCCGCCGGCCAATGCCGCAAGAACGGCGCCTTTGATGACGACTCCTTTAAGACGGCCATTGTCGCCAATGACAGCTACAGGCAAACGGGAATTGCCCATTAATTCAAACAATTCATTAAGCAGGGTGTCCGGATGCGTTGTCGGCACATCTCTTTGCAGCACATCGTCCAGCTTGAGGTTTTCCTTGACGGCGCGCGATGCATCCTCCGCGCTGACAAGACCAAGCAGGTGCATGGATTTGTCAACCACGTACAGACTGGAAACGCCCCGATCACGCATGAATTGCAGCGCAACGCGCGGTCCGCGGTCCGGCGTGACGGTTTCGGCCTTGTCCATGGCATGGGAAGCCGTAAGCACTTTGGACAAATCGACGTCTTCGACGAATCGTTCGACGTAACGGTTGGCCGGCTGCATCAAAATTTCTTCCGGCGTCCCGATTTGCACAATGCTGCCATCCTTCATTAAGGCGATAACGTCGCCGATGCGCAGCGCTTCATCCAGATCATGGGTAATAAAAACGATCGTTTTTTTCATTTTAGTCTGAAGCTCCAGCAGCTCATCCTGCATATCCTTGCGAATAAGCGGGTCAAGCGCGCTGAACGCCTCGTCCATTAGCAGTATGTCGGGATCGCTGGCTAAACCTCGTGCCAGACCTACCCTTTGCTGCATGCCGCCGCTTAATTGATCGGGATAGCTGTTTTCCCAGCCCTTCAAACCAACCAATTCCAACGATTTCATCGCCATTTCGCGACGTTCTTTTTTGGCAATGCCCTGAACCTCCAGGCCATATTCCACGTTTTGAACGACGGTGCGATGCGGAAATAACGCGAATTTCTGAAAAACCATTCCGATGTTTTTGCGTCGGAACTGCCGGAGCTTCTCCGGTGACATTTTCGTAACGTCCTGCCCTTGGAAGAGCAGCGTTCCTCCGGTTGGTTCGATCAATCGGTTGAGCAGCCGAACCAGCGTCGATTTGCCGCTGCCGGACAAGCCCATAATAACGAATATTTGACCTTCTTCTATGGTGAAATCAGCTTGATTTACGCCAACGGTCAATTTTGCTTCGGCGAGAAGCTTTTCCTTTGTCCAGCCTTGAGCCAAAAGCGGCATACCCCGCTTGGCGTCATGACCAAATAGTTTTGTCAGCCCTTTAGCTTCTATCATCGCCATGGTGTTGCCCCCTTCCGTACCTCTCTTGCTCTCGTGAAAAGCCACCCCCTAAGTGTAGTTGGATAACTTTGTAATGGTCAAAGAGCGTGAGCACCCATATAGTCTGTACAGTTTTAACTTTACAAACTTTATGTACCGTATTCTCTGGATAACTCCCTTTTTCGCCCGGATTGCGTTCTTTACATAAGATTGGCGTTTGCTTACAATAGCGATAGTATCTTTTGAAAGGCGGCGGCCACTCCTCAGGAGGGATGACATGAATGAACTGAAGGAATTAAGCGACGAACAGCGCACCCTGCTGCTGCAAATGCGTAGACGCGTGGTGGAATCAATCGGCAAAAACATGGATTTATACGGGATTACGTTATCCATTGGCCATTTATACGGAAATATGTATTTTAACCGCGAGCCGGTAACGCTTGATGAAATGAGCGAAACGATGGGCATGAGCAAAACGTCCATGAGCACCGGCATGCGTACCCTGTACGATTTGAAAATGATCAATAAAGTGTGGGGGAAAGGTTCGCGGAAGGATTTGTACGAGGTTGAATCGGATTGGCATCAGAACTTTACCGATTTTTTCTCTATTAAGTGGCGCAAAGCCGTCGAGCAAAACATGAGCGTATTAAACCGGAGCATGAAAGAAATCGGAGTATTGCTGGAACGTTACGACGGCGATCAGGCGATGGTCAAGCTGCTGCTCAGCGATCAAGAGAAGGTCAATGACGCACTTGCTTATTACAAATGGCTGGACAGGCTCATCGACACCTTTGAATCCGGAGAAATCTACAACTTTATACCAAAAGAAGACCCGAACTGACGCTGCCGAATTTTAGTGGCGAACTGAATGTGGCTAACGGTCAGATTTGTCCGTTAAACGTTGAAAAACGTAAAATCGATATTTCTAACGGTCAAAAACGTCCATTAAAGCTCGAAAAAAGCAGAATATGCACCTCAAAACCAAGGGGCTGTCCAAAAAGCCGATCCGCGTATCTGATTCAATTAAAAACGCTAATGGACATCCGTGTCCGTTAGCGCATATTTTTTAACTTTTTGCGTTTGTAACGGACATTGATGTCCGTTACAGTGAAAATTATCCAATAATTACCCATTTTGGGGCTCTAACGGACAAGGATGTCCGTTAGAATTTCAAAATCTGCGTTTTACGCGTCTAACGGACTTCCGTGTCCGTTAGAGCGTTTGACTTTTTGGACAGCCCCTTTCTAATTTTGCTGAAAATGCCCGCTAACGGACAAAAACGTCCATTAGACATACTTGTCCTTGCCAGTCGTTACGTATGTGGGGCCCAATAAATTAGCGTGTACAGGGCAGTCTGAACAAGACATAAGTCGAACAGCCTGCAGTACAGTACAATCAGAGTAACTCACAGCCAAATCACAGCCAAATCACAGCAAAATCACAGCAAAATAGGGATAGAAGGGAGGGGCCGGCATGCTGCTGGTCCCTATGAAAAAAGCGCCCGAAATGCGGGCGCTTTTTGCGTTACAAAACGACTTGCTAGATCGTATAGTATTACTCCGCAGATTTAGTAGATTGCGTCACGCTATACTGCATTTTTTACTCCACGATTGCAGCAAACTTCGACACGCTATATTCACAGTGCATCACTCCACAAGGAGGCAGCTACCGTTTGCGGTATTGATTGGGGGACATGCCGGTTGTTTTTTTGAAGGCGGTGCTAAAATAATGTTGGGTTTCGTAGCCAGCCTGCTGCGAAATTTCCTGAATGGTCATGTCGCTGCCCTGCAATAGCTCGATGGCGGTTTTCATGCGGGTATAGGTCAGATGGCCGATGAATGATCGTCCCGTCTCCTGTTTGAATAACCGGCTGAGATAAACGGGGGTGACGTTCAACGCGCGCGCCGCCTGCTCCAGCGAAAGCCCCTGGTCCTTGTGATTGGCGGCAATCCATTCCTTGGCTTGTTTGATAAGCGGCGAAAGCTTTAGCTCCTGCTGAATGGATGCTTTGGCCTGCTGATAGCCGAGATGGATGCCATCCATGTCCTGGCCGTTAAGCGCAAGACCGGAGTGGATGCGAATGTTCAAGTAACTCTGCACCGACTCTCTGATGTGCGCCAGCAGCTTGCTGGAAGGGACATGCCGCAGCAAAAAAACAAGATATCCGTCGTAATCCCGGAAATGAACGCAGGTTTCTTCGGCGCCATGTTCTTGCGCGAAACATTCCAAGGTTATATTTTCGATGGCGAAAAGAAGCAATTGGCGGTCCCGCTGGGAATAAAGGATTTCGCCGCTGGCGAGTTCAGGCCACAGGAGCACGCATATCGCGGACAGACCGCTTTGGGGCAAATCAAGAAACAGCAGCTGTTCGCGAATTTCGTCCAGACTAAGCTCGCCGCTCATCCATTCCAGGCAAAAGCGGTCCCGCAGCAAATCGAGATGTTTTTCAATTTGGCGAGATGCGGATTGCAGCAGTTTTTTTTGCGTATAATCGTTATCCAGCTTGGCAATGACGGAGGCCAAAACCTGATTCAAATGCTCCGGATTAATCGGCTTGAGAATATAACCCGCAACCTCGAATTTGATTGCCTCCTGGGCGTAGGCAAACTCGTCATGTCCCGTAATGATGATCATCTTGCAAGCCGGCAGTTCCTCCCGTATATGGCGAATTAACGTCAAGCCGTTCATGATTGGCATGCTGAGATCGACCAGCACGATATCCGCAGCTTGCGCCAAAGCCAGCTCAAGCGCTTCTTCGCCGTCTTCGGCTTCGCCCGCCGGAGCCAGATTTAATTCTTCCCATTGAATGACAGAACGGATTCCTTCCCGAATAATGACCTCGTCGTCCGCAATAACGACTTTCCATTTGCCGTCTATGTGCCATCCCTCCTCTGGGCTTTCAAGACGGGATGGCGGAGGGTGACTGTCGTTCCGCTGCCAGCGGCGCTGTCCACCGAAATACCGTAAGCCATCCCGAAGCCAAGCTGCATTCTTTCCTGCACATTGCGGAGTCCATAACCAATCCTGCTGCCGTTTAACGTAAGCTCCGCGCTTCCGATGGCATCCTCCCGGTCATCCAGCGGCAGAACCAGCGCTTGTCTCAGAAGCCGCAGCTTCTCCTCCTGCATGCCCGCGCCATCGTCTTGTATAACAAGCATCAGATAACCTCGCTGCAGAGCGACCCGAATACTGATCAATCCGGGACCGCGCCGTTCCTTGATGCCATGATAGATGGCGTTTTCGACAACCGGCTGCAGGATCAGCTTTAAAACAGTAAGATTTCTGCAATTTTCATGTATATCAATGCTGTAATTCAGCTTGTCCTTATATCTTGTTTTCTGGATTTTCAAATAGTTGCCGATATGATCCAGCTCATCCTCCAACGGAATCAGCTCTTGTCCTTTGCTTAAACCGAGACGGAACAGCTTGGACAAAGCTTCGACCATTTCCGTCGCTTCTTTAGCGCCATCCTTCCGGGCAAGCCATTGGATCGTATCCAGCGTATTGTATAGGAAATGGGGCTGAATATGGGCTTGCAGGCTTCTTAGCTCGGCCTCCCGTTTTTTGCGCTGCTCCAGCTCTACCTGGCTAAGAAGGCGGTTGATTTGAATCAGCATTTTGTTAAAGCTGCGCCCCAAAAGCCCGATTTCATCAGAACGCTCGCCGCTCATGCGCAGACTCATATTGCCTTCTTCGACCTTGCGGACTACGGAGGCAAGCTGGGTGATGGGGCGGGAAATCGAATTGGACAAGAAATAGGATGCCGTAATGCCCAGCATGCAAACGACAAAAACAAACAAAACCAGATATAAGTTGATATCTTTAATCTCCTGAAGCATATCCTGCAGAGGGAAGACGCCTACGGTCGTCCAGTTGGTAAAGCCCGATTTCTGAAAAATAAATTGAAGCTTTTCGCCGCTTACCTCGTGGGCAAGCATATTGGAAGCGTTTGCGGACATGGCCTCAAACAACTCTTTGCCTATGGTTACAGCATTTCCCGGCGCATAGATGGCATCGCCGTTTTCGTCGATAACGACCAAATACCCGCGTTTGCCAAGCTTGACGTCGCGTATGGTTTCCGCAATGGCCCGAAGCTTCAGGTCGATGATCACGACCCCTTTGTTGGCGCCGGTTTCGGGGTCCTGAATAGCCCGGACGACGGAGACCAGCTCGTTTTCCTTATAGTTGGCATGAGTTATGACATTGCGGTCGACCGGCCTGCCGATCATTTTGAAAATGCCTCTGGCTGCTACGGCTTCGCGGTACCAATATTCCTCCGTCAGATTGCTGTCGCCTCTGGCATACATTTCGTTGCTTAAATAATGGCCGTCGGAGCTGACAACCATAATGCCGGCGATTTCGGAATATAACGTCGTAAATCCCTGCAGAAACTTGAAGACGCGATAGCGGTCTTCATCCCTGTTGATGGACAGATGGCCTTCGCTCAAAAAAGTCTGAACTTCGGGGTTCATCGCTACAAAATAAGACACGTTCTGAATATTGGCCGTATGGGCATCCAGCGATTTGTTCACATTGCCGATTAGCTGAAGCGTTTGATGATTGGCCTGCTTTTCCAGCATGTTGCCCACGGTCAGGGAAAATAAAAAGGTAATGCACAACGAGGGCAAAATACTGATCAGCAAAAAATGGACAATCAGCTTGTTGCGAATCGGCCAGTTGTTAAGCTGCAGCGTCTCTCGCAGTATCGGGGTCATTTTCGGCATCATGGACGTTCCCTCATTTGGCATAGAAATGATCGACGTTTTCGACGGTCACTACCGTTACGCCCGTATCGACGTAATTCGGAACGGGCGATACATTGGCGCCCTTCCAGTCGGGCATTGGCTCGACCAATTGATGATTCAAGTGAAACAGCTGCATGAGCGACCAATAGCCCATGCTCCAGGTGCCTTGGGCAATCGTTGCCGAAACGATTCCGCTTTTGATCATGTCGAGTGTGCCTTTATCGGTGTCGAAGCAAATGACGGTCAGTTTGCCTTGCAGACCGGCGGCAAAAACGGCGTTGCCCACGCCAACGCCGCCGCTGGCTTCTGTAACAAAAATGCCGCTAAGATCGGTATAGTTGTCAATTAAATCCAACGTTTTTTGCTCCGACACAAGCTGGTCCCCTTTGCCGTCCTCGATGGCGACAACCTCCATACCGGGGAATTCTCGTTCAATCGTTTCCTTGAAGCCCGTTGTCCGCTGCTGGTGGTTCAACTGATTGGGATGTGTAATAATACCGATTTGGCCTTTGCCGCCCGCCATCGCCGCCATTTGCCGCGCAGCGGTTACGCCGGCTTCGTAATTGTTGGTGCCGATAAAGGAATACGCCTTGCTGTCCGGCGCGTCCGCATCGAACATTACAACGGGAATGCCGGCTTCGACCGCCTTTTGGATGGCATCGTTCAGCACCTCGGAGTCGATGGCGCTAATTGCAATTCCGGAAGGCTTCCGGGCAATGACCTGCTCCAGCACGATCACTTCTTCTTGGGCGTCATATTGCGTCGCTCCCCGATATTCCACGGAAACGTTCAACGTCTCGGCCGCATCCTCAAAACCTTTCAGCACGTTTTTCCAATAGTCGATGCCGCTCAGGAAATTAACCATGACGTATTTCTCGTCCAGACCGCCGCGCAAGCCGGCCTCCTGCTCGTTATATGCCGTATCGTTGCCTCGAAAATGAGCGACGTACAAATAGGCAAGCAGCGTCAAAATAAGAATGAGATACAGGAGAAGAAGCTTTTTCATGAGCGGTCCTCCGGCCATGTGTTGGGTTGAAATAGTTGGAAATCAAGGAATTCAAAAATATTATAGCACACACATTTAGGAGGATTTGTTTTTGTTGTAAATATCGAAAGCAACGGCCAGCAGGAGCACAAGGCCTTTGATGCCTTGCTGATAATCAATGCCGAGGCCAACCAGGGACATGCCGTTGTTCATGACGCCCATGACGAGGCCGCCAACGATTGCGCCGATGACTGTGCCTACGCCGCCCGTGGCGGATGCGCCGCCGATAAACGCCGCGGCAATGGCGTCGAGCTCGAAGTTTACGCCGGCCTTTGGCGTGGCGGCGTTCAGTCTTGCCGCAAATACGAGACCTGCCAACGCGGCCATGACGCCCATGTTGACGAAAACCCAAAAGGTCATTTTTTTCGTTTTGATGCCCGACAGGCGGGCGGCCTTTTCGTTACCGCCAAGCGCATAAATATGGCGGCCCATAATGGTGCGGCGCATGATGAACGTATAGAAGACGATCAGCGCAAACAATAGCACAAAAATATTGGGCAGACCTTTGTACGAAGCCAGCAAAAAGGCAAAGTAATTAAGAATCGCAACCAGGACCGCAAGCTTGACGATCAGGAAAACAGGAGGCAGCACCTCGAGCTTATACCGCTGGTCGAGCAGACGCTTGCGCCAATCCAGAACGATCAGCAGCAGCGAAAGGCCAATGCCGATTATAATCGTTACAAAATGCAGGCTGCCGCCGCCAAAGGTGGGCAGAAACCCGGTGCTGATCGCACGGAACCCGTCGGGGAACGGGGCCACCGATTTACCGTCCAATACAAGCATCGTCAAACCGCGAAACAGCAGCATCCCCGCTAACGTCACAATAAAGGAGGGGATTCGCACGTAGGCGATCCAGAAGCCGTGCCATGCTCCGACAGCCGCGCCGATGAGCAAGGACAAAATGATGGCCAGACTGAAATGAATATTGAGATTAACCATCATAATGGCCGACACGGCGCCTACAAAAGCGGCAACGGACCCAACGGAAAGGTCGATGTGGCCGGTAATGATGACAAGCAGCATGCCGATCGCCAGAATGAGAATGTAGCTGTTTTGCAAAACAAGGTTTGTAATGTTTAGCGGTCTTAACAATGTGCCGTCCGTAATAATTTCAAAAAACAGCATAATAAGCGCAAGCGCGATAAACATGCCGTATTGTCTGATGTTGCTTCGAAATAGTCCCTTAACATAATTCAGCATCGGCTAATCCCGTCCTCTCGTCATGTATTTCATCAGAAGCTCTTGCGTGGCTTCTTCTCTGGCGACCTCGCCGGTTATGCGTCCTTCGTTCATGACGTAGATCCGGTCGCACATGCCGAGAAGCTCGGGAAGCTCCGATGAAATCATAAGCACGCTTTTGCCTTGGGAAGCCGCATCATGGATGATGGAATAGATTTCAAACTTGGCGCCAACGTCAATGCCGCGCGTCGGTTCGTCCAGAATCAGCAGCTCCGGCTCGGTAAAAATCCATTTGCTAAGCACGACCTTTTGCTGGTTGCCGCCGCTTAAATTGCCCGTTTTTTGATGAACGCTTGGCGTTTTGATCGCCATTTTTTCCCGGAAACGTTCCGCCTCGATCAGTTCCTGATGATCGTTCACCAGATAACGGCGCGAAATGCTGGACAAATTGGCGAGCGAAATATTGCTTTTGATGTCCTGCATCAGAATTAAGCCGTATTCCTTGCGGTCTTCGGTTACGTAAGCGATGCCGGCTTCGATCGCGGCGGAGATGGTGGGAACCTTGATGGGACTGCCGTTTTTCAGGATCGTTCCGCTTATTTTCTGGCCGTAGCTCCTGCCAAAAAGACTCATGGCCAATTCCGTTCTGCCCGCGCCCATCAAACCCGCAATGCCGACGATTTCGCCTTTGCGGACGTTCAAGCTGGCCCTGTCCACCATCATGCGTTCGCTTTGGATGGGGTGGTAAACGCTCCAATCCTTGATTTCAAACCATACGTCACCGATTGAGGGCTCGCGGGGAGGATAACGATGCGTTAAATCCCGTCCGACCATGCCTTGAATGATTCGTTCCTCCGTAATCGTTTCTTCATGGACGTCCAAGGTTTCTATGGTTTTTCCATCCCGCAAAATAGTGATTGAATCCGCGACCTTCATAATTTCGTTCAGCTTGTGCGAAATAATGATGGAGGTGATGCCTTGCTGCTTAAACGACAGCAGAAGGCGCAGCAAATTTTCGCTGTCCTCTTCGTTTAATGCCGCGGTTGGTTCGTCCAAAATAAGCAGCTTTACTTCCTTCGACAACGCCTTGGCGATTTCCACAAGCTGCTGCTTGCCGACGCCGAGCGAACCGGCCTTAACGGAAGGTTTTTCATCAAGGCCTACCGTTTTCAGCAGCTCTCTGGTTTCCAGCTCTGTTTTGTACCAGTCGATGATGCCTCCCCGGGATCTCTCATTGCCCAAAAAGATATTTTCGGCGACGGACAGTTGGGGAATCAGAGCCAATTCCTGATGGATGATGACGATTCCTTTTTTTTCGCTGTCGGTAATGGCGCGGAATCGGCAGGTCTCGCCCCTGAACAAAATATCGCCTTCATAGGTGCCGTGCTCGTATACGCCGGACAATACCTTCATCAAGGTTGATTTTCCCGCTCCGTTTTCGCCCATAAGGGCATGGATTTCGCCTTCCTTAACTTGCAGATTTACGTTTTCCAGCGCTTTAACGCCGGGGAATGTTTTGGTGATCGCCAGCATTTCCAAAAGGTTTGATGCCATGCTCTACCCGCTCCTTAATAGCGCTTTGCGGGGATAAACAAATGATTCGGCGCTTTGCGGCGCCAAACCATTTGTTGATTCCCTCATTGATTTGCAACGAATCTTACTTCAAATCGCCTTCCTGGTAGTAGCCGGAATCCACCAAAATCTCTTTGTAGTTGCTGATGTCGACTGAAACGGGCTCCAGCAGGAAGGACGGGACGACCTTAACTCCGTTATCGTAGGTTTCCGTATCGTTGATTTGCGGTTCCTTGTTCTCAAGAACGGCTTCCGCCATGCTGGCGGCCACTTTGGCCAATTCGCGCGTATCCTTGAAAATCGTGGATGTCTGCTCGCCGGCGATAATGGATTTGACAGAGGCCAGCTCCGCGTCTTGTCCGCTGATTACCGGCATTGGCTTATCGGATGAGCCGTAGCCCACGCCTTTTAATGAAGAAATAATACCGATGCTGATGCCGTCGTACGGCGACAATACCGCGTGTACATCCTCGGTCGTGTAATTGGCGCTCAGCAGGTTATCCATCCGTGCTTGGGCAGTTGCTCCATCCCAACGCAGCGTCGCTACCTGTTCCATCGACGTTTGACCGCTTTTGACGACAAGCTTGCCGCTGTCGATATGAGGCTGAATGACGCTCATGGCGCCGTTGAAAAAGAAGTACGCGTTGTTGTCATCGGGCGAGCCGGCGAACAGTTCGATGTTGAACGGGCCTTTGCCGTCGTTCAGTCCAAGCTTATCGACCAGATAGGAAGCTTGCAGCACGCCAACCTTGAAATTGTCGAAGGTAGCGTAATAGCTGACATGCTCGGAGTTGCGGATCAGCCGGTCGTAAGCGATGACGGAGATATTTTCGTCGGCTGCTTTTTGCAGCACGTCCGTCAGCGATTCGCCGTCGATTGCCGCGATTACGAGCACGCTTGCGCCTTTTGTAATCATGTTTTCGATCTGGGAAACCTGGTTTTCGATAACGTCCTCCGCATATTGCAAATCAACTGAATACCCCAGCTCCTCAAAAACCTTCTTCATATTGGCGCCGTCGTTGACCCAACGCTCGGAGGATTTGGTTGGCATCGCGATGCCGATGCTGCCTTTTTCGCCCCCGGAACCTCCCGAACCGCCGCTCCCGCCATTGCTCGAGCAAGCGGCCAGTGCAAAAATCAGCAAAATCGTCAGCAAACTGCACCACATCGTTTTTTTCATTTTCGAAACCCCTCTTCTCCATGAATTTACAGCAATTGGATTTTCACCTTTATTGTAGCGGGAGGAGGGGGGAGCTGTATTTCCAATGGATTGACCTGTTTTTATAAATTTTTAACTATGTGACGCTCAACCTAAAAGCAGTGCTTGGCTTCAACCGAGAGGGATCGCTACGTGACAAAGGGTTCTTCCGATCGCTGTTAAAGTCCGATTTCTTTTATTATTTCGAGGCAGTGGCGGGAATCGGTCTTTAAAGGCGAGCACTAACGTTTCTCCAGAATCCCTTTGCCCCTCCGCTAAGCTCAGTTTTCGGTTAAGCATTGTTTTTAGATTGAGCTATGGGGAGATGGACACAACAAAAAAGGAGCCTGCGGACAGGATCCGCAAGCTCCTTGCTTGAAATTCCAAAATATAAGTGCTTCAGGCTTTATTGGTTAGTCTGTATTTAGATACGCTCTGTTAATTCGCAACGATTGCTTTATCCGCGCTGACTGCGATGTCGTGGATGTACATGTTAGTACCGTCGCCGATGAAATAATTATGAACGCGGTTGTTTACTGGAACAACCTTTGCTCTGTAAAGCGTCGGGAAGACAGGTACTTCCTGAATCATGAGGTCTTGCCACTCCTTATAAACTTGAATCCGGTAATCCTTCTCAAAGGCCTTTTCGGAGAGACCTTCTTTGAGTAAGCGGTCGTTCTCGTCGTTAGCATAGCGGGAGAAGTTATAGATCGCGTCGCGGCCGTACAGGCCGGCAGGGTCAACGTCGATGCCGACTCCCCATGCGGCTTGGTACACGTCAACGGATGGATCATCCTCGCCCGTGTTGCCGACGCGGTCGTAGAAGGCGTTGAATTCAATCATTTCGAGCTGAACATTCAGTCCAATGTCCTTCCATGACTGTACATAGTAGCGGGACAGCGGCTCGGCGATCTCCGAACCTGTCATGGAAATAAAGTTGATCACCAGCTCGCTTCCGTCCGGATTGGTCCGGAAATCTCCATTCAGCTTGTATCCGGCATCGTCCAGCAGCTTTCTGGCAGCTTCGGGATCAAAGGTTACGCCCGGGTTGGAGGAATCATGATATTCCGGATGGGAAGGAGGAATAAGCGTTGTTGCGTTCCAGCGCAAGCCGCTATAAAACTGCTTGCCAACTGTGTCGTTGTCTACAGCCATCCACATTGCTTTGCGCAGATTCACATCGCCCATCTTGGCGTCGGGGTTAGGTTTGACCGAATTGGCCGCAGCATCCCATGTGCCCAGCTTAAAGCCGATATACGTATAGGCGCGGTCAACGATGCCCAGCCATTCAACATTGGACAATCCCGCATTGTCCGGGAACTGATCAACAGGGAAGGAGCCGACCAAGTCGATGCCGCCCGTCTTGATTTCCTGAACGACGTTGGAGGGATTGATGACGCGAAGAACAACTTTGTCGAGCTTTGGCTCGCCGCGCCAGTAATCCGGGTTTTTGACATAAACAACGGATTCGCCCGGCACGATGCTCTCCACCTTGAAGGGACCGATACCTACAGGATTCTGGCGAACGGCTGCCGACGCCGACATGTCCTTAACGGGAATGTCTTTGAAAATATGCTTGGCAAGCGGGTAGTTCCAGATGCCGCCGGTGATCAGGGAAGGGTTGGATTCGATGTATGTAATCCGCAGCTGCTTGTCGCTCAAAACTTCGATCCCCGAGATTTTATCCGCTTTGCCGTCGTGGTATTCCGCCATGCCTTGAACATTGATCAGGCTGGCGTCATAGCGGGGGCCGTCGTAATCGGGATGGCCGATGACCTCATGCGCGAACTCCCAATCCTCGGCAGTAAGAGGCGTGCCGTCGTGCCAGTTTACATTGTCGCGAATCGTAAACGTGAAGGTGCGTCCATCCTCCGAAACCTCGTAGGTAGCGGCGCCGTCATTTGTGTATACATAGCTGGCGTCCCAGGTCAGCATGGCCTCGTCGAACCAGCCAAGCACCTCTACGTCCGGCTGGCCGCTGTAGAAGTTAAAGTTGAGCGTCCCGGCGAACGGCGTATCCGATACGAGGCCGAAATTAAGCGTGCCGCCGGTAATGGCATCCCCCTGATTGGATTTGATGTTGTTAAAATCGGTGACGCTGAATAGGCCGTCCTCATTAACCTCCGGAGCTGCTGAAGCTGATGGCGAAGGCGATGATGACGCCGTGCCGGATGGAGAAGCGGACGGTTCGCTTCCTCCGCTGTTGGAGCAAGCTGCAAGGACAAGAACAACGGTAAGCATGACAGGAAGCATTACTTTTGAAAAGCTGGTTTTGAGCATGAATCGTTTCCTCCTTTATCCTCTTCTTTGTCTTGCGTCGGCAGCGCGTTTCAGCGCTTGGCCCACATTATTTATACTCAACATCAGCACCAGAATCAGTGTGGATGCAGGTAACCAGATCCAAGGTCTGTTTTCAAGCGTTTGCGCATTGCGGGCATAGCTGACGAGCGTTCCCAGGCTTGGCGTATCCTCCGGAAAACCAAAGCCAAGAAAGCTCAGCCCGGATTCAAGCCCGATATTAGCTGCCAGATTCAGCGTCATCGATACGATAATGATGGAGCTGAGGTTTGGCAGGACATGTTTGAAAATAATGCCGGCATGTGAGGTGCCTACCGTCCGCGATGCTTTGACATAGTCCAGCTCCCGCTCCTGAAGCGCTTTGGAGCGTACGAGCCTGGCAATACCCATCCAGAGAAAGGCCGTCATGATGAGGGTGAAGGAATAAATGCTGTATTTGGGAACAACGGCGATGAAGGCAATAACAATCATTAGAAACGGCAGGATGAGGAAGAAATCGACCATTCTCATAAATAAATTGTCAATCATGCCGCCAAAATAGCCCGAAATCACGCCGACAGAGATACCGATAATACCGGTTAGTGCCGTAACCAATATAGCGATTGTCAGCGAATTGCGAGTGCCGATAATCAATTGGCCAAAAATATCCCTTCCGCCATAATCAGTTCCGAGCCAATGCTCGGAAGATGGCGCTTTGTTCAGCGCAAACAAATCAACCTTTACGATTTGCTCCTGGTCCAGCACAAGGGAGGTGATATAGACAAAAGAGGTTACGATAACAATAAAAATCAGCGAAATAAGCGCAATTTTGTCTCGTACAATTTCGCGCCACAAAATGCGAAGTCCCGAGGGACTTCTAACCGCAAAAGCTTCACCCTGTGAGATCGGGAGTTCGTTGGGGGTGGGATTAGTCAAAAGACAGAACCTCCTTTCCTGGATGCGTTATTTAATCCGAATACGCGGATCGACCAAACCAAGAATCAAATCGGATATCAGCGCCCCCAATATAGAAGCGATGCCATAGAGCAAAATAATCGTGATCATCACGCTGAAGTCCCGCAAAAGAATCGAGCTGAAAAATAGCTCGCCCATGCCGGGGTAGCTGAAAATACTTTCAATAAAAATCGTTCCGCCAATTAGCCCCGTAAGCTCGTACCCGAAAAAAGCGGCAATCGGCAGTAAGGCATTCCGCAAAATATGGCGGTTATAAATACGCGATTCAGAAGCGCCTTTGGCGCGGGCCGTATGAATAAAGTCCCTGTGCTTGATATCAATGATTTCGCTGCGAAGCAGTTGGACGGTCGTAACGGTCGTAATCAGCGCCATGGAGGTTGCGGGCAAGAGCAAATGATAAAATTTGCTGATGACGTATTCCAATGAACCTGGCACAAGACCAGGCGTTACGCTCCCGCTTGTCGGAAACCATCCTATTTTGAAGCCAAACAGCCATAACATAAGCAGGGCAAAAATAAACAAAGGCGCGGCGAAGCCCAAATAGGTGTAACCTGTAATCAGCCTGTCGCCTAGCGTATCGTTATAGCGGCCGCTGGTAATGCCTAGAGGAATAGCGATCAGATAAGTAATGATCAAGGTGGCCAGCGACAGCCAAACCGTATTGGCGATTCGTTCACCGATTAGATCCAATACCGGCATTTTGAACCGGAAGGACTGGCCAAAATCGCCCTGCAGCGCTTTGGTGATCCAATCCCAGTATTGAATATGCCAGGGGTTGTTCAGTCCAAGCTTCTCGCGCTGCGCTTCGATGACGGCGGGGTCAACGCTGGGGTCCAGAAGGCCCGTCAACGCATCTCCCGGCATTTGCTTGGCCAGCAAAAAAACAAGGATGCTCAGCAAAATCACTTGCGGAATCATAATGCCGAATCGTCTGGTAATTGTTTTCCCCATCAGCGGCCCCCCGTTCCTTGCGCGGCCGCATAATGCGTTCCGGCAATATGCTGCAGGGGATAGGCCAATCCGTCTTTATCGAAATAGCGATGGTAGGACGTTTGGAATTCCTCCGCAATCGCCTCCCGTTCAAGGGTTCGCTCCGCGCGTTCGGATGGCTCCTTCACAGGAATGGCGGCCAACAGACGTTTGGTGTAAATATGCTGGGGATTGCTGAACAGCTCCTCGGTGGAGCCTTGTTCGACGTATCTGCCCCGGTACATAATGCCGATTTTGTCGCACATATGTTTGATAATGCCGAGATCATGGCTAATGAATAAATAGGACAGGTTTAATTCTTTTTGAATGTCCTTCATAAAATTAAGGACCTGAGCCTGGACGGACAAATCCAGAGCTGAAACGGGCTCATCGGCAATGATAAGCTTTGGCTTCAACGCGATGGCTCTGGCGATGCCGATCCGCTGGCGCTGGCCGCCGGAAAATTCATGCGGATATTTGTAAATGCTGTCGGCGCTGATGCCGACCTGCGCAAGCAGCTGCTGAACGGCTGACAGCTCTTCCTTGGGAGACAGCCGCTCAAAATTGCGAAGCGGTTCCGCCACAATGTCCAGCACTCTTTTTTTGGGATTAAGGGAAGAGTAGGGGTCCTGAAAAATCATTTGAATATCCCGGTTAAAGACGATCCGTCCTTTACGACGCGCGGCCCCCAGATTCCGCCCGTTAAACGTGATGTTGCCCGAGGTGAGAGGGTTAAGGCCGATAATCGCTCTTCCCGTCGTTGTTTTGCCGGAGCCGGATTCGCCGACAAGACCGTACGTTTGGCCCTCTTCAATGCTGAAGCTGATGCCGTCGACGGCTTTGAACGGCTTTGTTTTGCGGGAAAACAAGCCGGAGCGCCCGTGAAAATGAACCTTGAGATTCTCTACATCAAGAAGCGCCATGCCGGATATCCTCCTCTCCGGGAAACCAGAAATGCCGATGGCACGTGCATCTGACAAAATGGCCGGGGGACAGCTCATGCATCTCCGGGTT
This sequence comes from Paenibacillus sp. CAU 1782, assembly GCF_054551715.1. Classification (NCBI taxonomy): domain Bacteria; kingdom Bacillati; phylum Bacillota; class Bacilli; order Caryophanales; family Paenibacillaceae; genus Paenibacillus; species Paenibacillus sp. CAU 1782. The sequence goes on from NZ_JBTOLL010000003.1 coordinate 165,926, forward strand.
TTCTTCATGAGCCGTCTCGCCGATCCACGGAATGCGGAAACGGAAGCGGCAGCCCTGCCGCGGCAGGTTGCTTAGGGACGGAACGACGCCTTGTATGGAATACAGCTTGGATTTTGGTGTATCTGCCGATGGTATGGAACGAAGCAGTGAGCGGGTGTAAGGGTGTCTGGGGTCTGACAATAACGTATGTATATCGGCAATTTCAACGATTTGGCCCGCATACATGACCGCTACGCGGTCTGCCATTTCTGCAACGACGCCAATGTCGTGCGTAATGAGGATAATGCCGGCTCCAATATCGTCCTTCAGCTTTTTGATCAAATCCAGAATTTGAAGCTGTATCGTTGCATCCAATGCCGTTGTTGGCTCGTCTGCGATTAAGAGCTTTGGTTTATTGGCAATTGCGATGGAAATTACGATTCTTTGTCTCATGCCGCCGGATAGCTCATGGGGATAGCTGAGCGCGATAACGTCGGGCTGCAAAATGCCGACATCGGTGAGCAGCTCAATCACCCTTTTTTTTCGCTGATTATTCGTCAGGCGGGTTTGATGAAGAATAAGAGCTTCTTCGATTTGCTGCCCAACCGTCATAAGCGGGTTAAGCGCAGACAGCGGATCTTGAAAAATCATGCCGATGTCCCGTCCGCGCAGCTTGTTTAAATCGTTTGGAGCCAGCTTGTTCAGATTGTAGCCGTCAAAAGCAATGTTGCCTTCGCTTTTTGCCCGAGCGTGCAGTCCCATGATCGAAAACGCCAGCGCGCTTTTGCCAGAGCCGGATTCGCCAACAATGGCGACGACTTCATTCGGCTTTACGCTAAGCGAAACATCGTCTACCGCAGCATAGTAGTCATCTCCGATTTTGAAGGATGTCGTAAGATGGGTAATGGTCAAAAGCTCATTTTGCAATAAAATCCCTCCTTGAGTATGGGCAGAGCAAAAATGATGGATGATGTATTGGAACATTCATGGGGACTGCAGTGCTGTAAAGCGTTATTAAATTAATATTCTAAAATTTCAGAATAATCAGAATATACATGGTGTATGTGGATGCAATGTGAGTGTAGATAGAGGTTTTATTCTGTGGGATGAATTTGTTAAGTAGTTTAACATACAAAAGATGGGAAAGAAATGGTTTTCGTAAAAATTTTGAAAAAATAGTTAATGAGGTCTAAAAACCCCTGTGACAATTGATTTACTTCAAGCTGCTTTTGGGTAATTGTGTTAAGATAGTGTAAATGAGGGGTAGTGTCATTACAGGAGTCTTAAATGGGGGCGTTGATCGTGGAACGAGATGATCGTTCATCGCATTCATATCTGATTAATAACGGGCTGGTCGTGTTGGAGAATGCCGTTATTAGAGGGGCTGTCGTTGTACAAGGAAGCCGGATTTCCGCCGTTCTGGACAGGGAAGAGGATGAGTGGATGTGGAAGGCATCCCATCCGGAATCAGCGGTTGTGGATGCGGGCGGCGGCTTTATTTTGCCCGGTTTGATCGACATTCACTGCGATGCCATTGAGAAGGAAGTGCAGCCAAGGCCGGGAACGCTGTTTCCGCTAGAGCTGGCATTGCTGGAATTTGAGCGCAAGCTGCCATTGCATGGCATAACGACGATGTACCACTCCTTATCGCTTGGGGTCGGGCTTAGTCTGCGCGGCAATCATTTATTGACCGGCATGGTGGACCTCATTCATCAGTACAATAATGAACGGGCTATGATTCGCAATCGGATTCATTTGCGTTTTGAGGTATCGCATCATGAAGGCTTGCCTATAGTGGAGCAATATGTGGAAGACGGAAGGATTCATTATTTGTCATTTATGGACCATTCCCCGGGCCAAGGCCAATATTATGCGCCGGGTTCGTTCCAGCGTTATGTCATGAAAAATCAAGGCGTTACCTTGGATGAGGTAGAGCCCATCGTGGAAGAATTGATGGAGCGAAGGGCGCAGATCGACTGGGGAAAGCTTGCCAGGCTGGGCAATGCGGCTGTGTCGAAAGGCATTCCCGTTGCTTCTCATGACGACGATTCTCCTAGCCGGGTGAGAGCGATGAAAGCTTGCGGCATGAGCGTCAGCGAATTTCCGATCAATATGGAAACAGCCCGTTATGCGGCAGAGAAGGGGATTTCGGTATGCGTCGGCGCTCCCAATGTGGTGCGCGGCGGCTCCCATGATAATAATCTTAGCGCCGAAGAAGCCGTGAAGGCCGGGACTGCGGACCTGTTGTGCTCGGACTATCATCCGTCGTCGCTGCTAGCCTCTGTTTTCAGGCTGGCTGGCGCGGATTACTCAGACTTGCCGGCAGCGGTGAAAATGGCCACCCTGAATCCCGCCAAAGTGATGGGCACGGATGACGACTTCGGGTCGCTGAAAGCCGGCAAAGCGGCGGATATGATCGTGGTCCATTTTTACCGCGGAATGCCCTGGGTAAGCCGCACGATCGTAGACGGCCAATGCGTCTACAGCTCCCGAACAAGATAGGTATTACAACCAGAGAAAGATAACAGGAGGCTTTTTATGTTAGTCACGGATCAATTTCTTTCATCCCTGCTCGGCGAATACGATTGGCTGCTGCGGATATTGGTGGCTTCTTTTCTAGGCTTTATGATCGGCCTCAACCGGACGCACAAGCATAAGCCGGCAGGCGTAAAAACGTATATGTATGTAACGGCGGCTTCGGCACTTATTACGATCGTTTCCATTCAAAGCGTTACATTGTATGCGGGCATGAGAGAACATACGATGATGGACCCGATGCGTCTTGCGGCGCAAATCGTTACCGGTCTGGGCTTTATCGGGGCTGGCGTCATTCTCAAAAACGGAGTAAAGGTCGTTGGTTTAACCTCGGCTGCCATGATTTTTTTCTCCGGGGGCATTGGCATCGGCATTGGCGCTGGTTTTTATACTCTGGTTGTGTTTGCCCTTATCGTCACTTCCATCTTTGTCAAAATTGGCGAATGGATTGAGAAGCGGGAAGAAAAAAGAGGCGGGAAGGAAAAAAGCAAACGAGATGACGACGGCGAAGTCAGCGTCGAGTCGGACTAGGCCGGCAAGTGGCTGGTAGTTCTAGCAAAACGGGCAAAGCTAACTCTTGTGTAGAGTTAAGCTTTGCCCGTTTCCTTTGTGTGCTGTGCTAGGACTGCTTCTTGTGGAGGTGCTGGTACAGCGTGTCGACCATGTGATTGTGGTCGGACTCGCCGGTTTGCTTCCAGATCATTTCAAACAAGACGCCAAGCCCCGGAAGGGCCCTTTCGTCATGTCCAACCGATCCTTCAATGACTTCGTTTAATTGCTCGCGGGAATTATCTTGTACGCGATTTAAAATGGCTTGGCGAAGATCGATGTTTTCCAACCGGATGACCTCCTGTTGTGTTCAGACTTGCTCCAATAGGATGCCCTTCCGAACTGAAATTATTCGGTGTTAGACGGCTGTGCTATAATGGATTTATTGGATTTGATGGCGATAGGCCGGGAAAGGGTTATGGACATAAATGACAACTAATCATCTGCATATTGCTTCCCAAAGCAACGATCGGGTTAAAGGCTGGGCAGCGCTGCTGGAGAAGAAACAACGCGATCAGCGGGGAGAATTTTTAATCGAAGGCGTACACCTGGTGATGGAGGCTATCGTGTGCAAAGCGGATATTGCCGTTATTGTTTACGATGTCGACAGGGGCATTCCCCGCGAGCTTCAGTCGGAGCCATACGCATCGGCCGCAGCTACGCAGGAATGGATATCGGCGTCGCGTGTTGTGATGAGCAAATGCAGCGATACGGATACCCCGCCGCCGATATTTGCGGTTGTACGCAAGCCGAAACCGGCACTTTCTGCTCTGTTTCGGCCGCATTGTCTGGTTATCGGGCTTGACGGGTTAAGCGATCCCGGCAATGTTGGAACGATCATTCGCAGCGCGGATGCCGTTGGTGCCGATGCTGTTATTTTGGGCAAAGGCACGGTGGATTTATACAATCCCAAAACGGTGCGTTCCAGCATGGGGTCGTTGTTCCACCTGCCGATTATTGAAGGCGATCTGGCTGAGCTCATCCCTCAAGGCAAGGAGCGCGGGATCGTAATGGCGGGCACCAGCCTGCAAGCGGCAAAGGGCGTATACGACTGTGATTGGCGCCGTCCGGTGTGGCTGCTGATGGGCAACGAATCCCGAGGTCTGTCGCCGCAAATCGAAGCCGCTCTCGACGAAGCGGTAATTATCCCCATGCCGGGCCAGGCGGAATCGCTGAACGTAGCGATGGCCAGCACCATCATGCTGTACGAAGCTTTGCGTCAGCGGAGTTTTAACAAATAATAAATTTCAGTAAGTAGAAATCCAGGTTAACGAGAAAAAACAAAATGAAGAACCTGCTAATAGAATCCCATAGTGTATTCCCAAGTTTGGACATAGTGAAAACCGCCCAATTTTATGAACAAAAAATGGGGTTTAGAGCTGTTCAGTATTTGGATGCAAATGAGCCTCATATTTGTTTGTACCGGGATGCCACAGAAATTATTTTAACGAAAACGAACGGTCAAAACGTAATTCCAAATAGAGAGCTTTATGGATGTGGGAAGTAGGACAGTAAAAATTTATCCCTTTAGAGTGAGCTTACCTCACTCTATTTTTTTTGCTCAGAGACTATAATTTTTTTGAAAGGAAAACAGGTAGAATGAGGGGGAGTATTTATAGGCTAAGAGAATGTTTGCTTTGAAAATATGATAGCGCTTTCAAGTTTTTTTTGATGTGCAAGGATGTTGCCTGAGAACGGCTCCTCGTTTCTAACCATCGGTGGGCAGAGACAAATCAAAGGAGGAACTTATCATGACAAAAAAAGCGATCGGTTTGTTCGTTATGTTTGTTTTCATGATTGTAGGAGCCTTGCCGCTATCCGCTGATGCCAACGGGAGTGCCACGATTCAAAATTACCCGATGCCATCCATCTATACCGCATCAAGCGTATATTCATTAAAAGCGGACAATCAATCGGTGCCCGTCGTAAGCTATCTGCCCGACTATGATTATGCGCAATTTTCTTTCGACGGCAAGGTAAGCATCGAAGTGACCTTCAATGCGCCGATTACAGCCTATTCCATCAGTCCATTGGCCAAAAGCATCGAGGGTACGGTTAACGGAAACAAGCTCACCTTTTCGCTGGCTTCCTCGACCTACGTCATTGTGGAAATCAATGGCTTGCGGAAGCGGCTAGTCATCGCGGCGGATCCTTTAGAGACCAATATTCCCCCATCCTCGGGCGCCGGTATTTATAATGTGACCCATGCGCCATACAACGCCGATCGTACAGGGGCAACAATGGCATCGGGCGCGATTCAGGCGGCTATCGATGCCGCCAATCAAGCTGGCGGCGGCGTTGTATTTGTTCCGGCTGGCGTCTACAAAAGCGGGAATTTGACGCTAAAAAGCAACGTAACCTTCTACCTTGCCGGAGGAGCCGTTATTGTTGGCACGGGCAGAGGCGAGGACTACACCAATGATTTTCGCAAAACTTCTCGAAATGCCGATGGAACCTATTTTATTCGGACTGCCGTCAATTCCAACAATATTACGATTCGCGGCAGGGGAACCATTGACGGTAAGGGCATAGAGATGCGGGAGCGGAGGATGCCGGCGCCGAATAAAAACGAAGGATTCCTCAACAATCTGCTGGTTCCGATCGCAACCTCCAATTTTACGTTCGACGGCTTAACGTTGCGGGATGCCGGCTTCTGGGCGTTTATGGTCGTTCGTTCCGACAATGTGACCATTAAAAACCTCAAGGGCTTTCAGGACTTATACAAAATCGAAAACGACGTGATCGATATAAACGAGAGTCAAAACGTGCTCGTCCAGCATTCGATCGCCATTTCGGATGATGACACGTACTCGACCAAAACCTGGCTGCAGACGGGAATGTCCAGCGGATGGCCGGGCGCGCTTGAGCAATTGGAGAATGTCGTATTCGATGATGCTTTTGCATGGACGCGATGCGTGGCGTTCAAGATTGGCCAAGGAGTGGCCCAGGGTCAAATCGGGGTTACCGTCCGTAATTCATATGTGTATCAGAGTGCCCGAGCATTGCTGATTGATCATGGCTACACGCTGAACACTCTTCCGAAGGAAGGCTTTGCTCAAGATATTACGTTCGAGAATATCGATATCGAGCGCGTAGGCATTAATCAATTCGGGAACTATTGGCTTGGGATTTCGACCAGCACATCCGGCGACGTAAGCAACGTAATCTTAAAAAACATCAATATACGCGAATTGGGATCGCAGAACTCCAGAATTTCCGGAAATGTGACCAGAGGCGGCAAAGTCAATGATGTCATGTTTTCGGATGTGTATGTGAAGGGCCAGCTTGCGACAAGTTTAAGCGACATGAAAATCACGGTCGCCAATAGCAATGTAAACGGCATTCACTTCGCTAACTCCAAGCCGCCGTTGTTCAGCGAAAATTTTGAAAACGGCAATACGGCGGGGTGGACATCCGTAACAGGCAACTGGACGGTTCCGACGGTCGGCACGAATAACGTGTTGTCCAGCGGCAGTCAGACCAACACCTCTTTAATAACCGCCAATGCCGGCAACGCATGGACGGATTATGCGTACGAAGCTCAAATGAGAATGCCCTACACCAATGCCAATGCGGGTTTAGTTTTCCGGGCTCAAGACGGAACAAATTATTACATGTATCGAATCAATGCTTCGAATCAGCAGCTCGAGTTGTATAAATCGGTTAATGGAGTCATGACGCTTCTGGCCAGCAATTCGTTCCCGGCACTGGAGAAGCAGCGGTATAAGGTTAAGGTGGTTGTAGAAGGAAACACGATTAAGGGTTATGTGGATGGACAATTGTTAACGCAATGGAGTAACCCCATATCGGAATTGACTACGGGCGGAATTGGATTCCGGACCACGTCGGCTGGCGTTCATTTTGACGATGCCACGGTTTCTCTCCTTAATCATGACCCTGTCAATATTGGCCTTTCGAATAATAACGTAGTTGAAAATACAACGGCTGGCGGCATGGTGGGACATTTCGCTACCACCGACCCCGATGCGGGAGAAACCTTTACCTACAAGCTGATAGCAGGAACTGAAGGGGAGGATAACGGCAGCTTTACCATTTCGGATAATAGTCTGTATCTTGTGGTTACGCCCGATTACGAAGCGAAGAACAGCTATAGGATCAAGGTAAGGAGCATCGATTCAGGCGGACTTTACTTTGATCGGAGTTTTACGATTTATATTACGGATGTGAGCGAGCCGATCGGCCATTCAGGCCATACGGTTACGGTATTCAGCGACAACTTCGAAGCGGGCAATTTAGCAGGCTGGACGTCGGCCTCCGGTTCTTGGAGCGTGGTAACGGACGATAGCAAGGTGTTGAGACAGGCCGCTACGGCGACAGCTCTGATTACAGCCGGCGATACATGGAGCGATTATACGTTTCAGTCCGTTGTGAAAATGCCAATACTCAATGCCAATGTTGGCCTCGTATTCCGGGTACAGGATGCAAGCAATTATTACATGTACCGGATCAATTCAACGAATCAGGCATTAGAGCTCTACAAATCCGTGAACGGAGTCTTCACGCTTTTATCCGGCACGCCATTTGCGGCCCAAGCGAACCAATGGTACGAGCTTAAAGCTTACGTTAAAGACAATACGATAAAAGCCTATTTGAATGGCAATTTAAAAATAGAGTGGACCAATCCCCTAACGGAATTGACGTCAGGGAAGATCGGCTTTAGGAGTACATCCGCGAATGTCTCTTTTGATAACGCTTTAGTTCGTTCATCCCCTTAGCCTTTGGGGTGATCATATCAGGAGGGGTTGTTCGAAAAGTCTGCTGCGGTGAATAATGATTCAGCAAAATTCGGTCCCTCCCGGGAAAGGGTGTCTCGGAAGCTTCAAACATTTTTGTCCGCTTTATTTTGATCCTATTTTAATGGAAAAAAGCGGACAAAATAACCGCCCTCAAGGCACCCTTTCCCGTCCAGTACCCTCTGCTGAGTATTTATTCATTCCATTTGACTTTTCGGACAGCCCCTTCGTTTTTCATTGTCGTAGCGGAGGTTGGATGACATAATCATAGGAAAGAGGATTTTAATGGAAGGTGTGACTACTTTGGATTACCTCCGCAGGCTATCCATTCGCAACAAGCTCAAAATGGCCTTTCTAGCCGTCATTGTGATCTCTGTCCTGATGACCGGAGGGCTGTCCTATTATATCTCGGCCGCCACCATGGAGAAAAACGCGCTAAAGCTGACGCAGGATACGGTAGCAAGGTCCGCGCAGATTGTCGATGAGAAGCTGAATAAACTGATGTTGATTATGATGACGTTTATGATCAGCAGGCCATTTTACGAGATGCTGAAGGATGTCGTTTCCGGAGACGACAGCAGGTATTACAAGCATCTAACCGATCTTGATAACGTTTTCTCGCAGGCACGGGTCGCCGAACCGCTGATCCATTCCATCTATTTGTCTACGCCGATCGGCGAATTTTATCCTTCGTCCATGAACCGCAATCGGCTTAACGCCTTTCAAGATACATTTCTGTATGATCGTATCGGGCAGGAGAAGAAAAATCTGTGGGTGGAAGGGCATGAGGATATGCTGTTCACCGGCAAGGACCGGGTCGTCTCGCTCATTCTGGAGCCGATCTTCGACACGCCTGTCAGCGGTGTTTACATTGTGGTGAATATCCGGGAGGAAGGTTTTCGGAAGCTGGTACAAGGAGATACGGGCAGCGGCGCGTCGAGCTTCCTGCTCAATGATGAAGGAGACACGGTTTACCCGGCGACTGAACCGTTGGTCCGCCAGGCGGTGGAAGCGGGAAATCTGAAGGGCATGATGGATGCCTCGGAGGGCAGCCAATCCTTTGAACTGAACGGCGAAACCTATTTGCTCAATTATGCCGGCATCGGCATTGCGGATTGGACGATGACGACCATTCAGTCTCGGGCCGTCGTTCTCAAGGATCTGGAGAAAGTCAAATGGTTGATCGCGGCGGTTGCTCTGGCTGCATTTATTGTAACCTTGCTAATTTCGAATGCGTTTTCACGATATTTGCTTAAGCCGCTGCAAGGGTTGCTGAAGGTGATGAAGCGGGTCGAAAACAACGATTTGACCGCCCGTTTCGAGAGCAGCAGCGGAGACGAGCTGGGACAGGTAGGCCATCGATTCAATCGAATGCTGGAGCAGATCGTGGTGCTGATTCATGAGGTTACGGAGGCACAGACGCATAAGCGGTCAGCGGAGATTAAAGCATTGTCGGCCCAAATGGACCCCCATTTTCTATATAACACATTGAATACGATCTACTGGAAGCTGAAGCTGAAGCAGATCGAACCGTCGCAGCAAATGGTCATGTCCCTCTCCCGCTTATTCCAGCTCGGCCTGAACAACGGGAAGGAGATTACGACATTATCGAAAGAATTGGAGCATGTACATCAATACCTGGAGCTGCAGTTAAATTGCTATGAAGGTTTATTTACATATGAAATCCATGTGCGGCAACCTGAGCTGCTCGCGCTTTCGATTCCCCGCATTCTATTGCAGCCGCTGACGGAGAACAGCATTTTGCACGGGTTTCGCGATCTAAAGAGCGGCGGGCGCATCGAGATTGAAATCGGGGAAGATGGAGAGCGTTGGACGATCATTGTACGCGATAACGGCAAAGGCATGGAAGAAGAGTTGGTACGCGCCCTTTTCTGGATGGAATCGTCGAAAGGGTATGCCGTATTCAATCTGATTCAGCGGCTTCAGCTCTATTATGGGGATGAGGCCGCCCTTGAAGTGAATAGCGAGCCGGAGCAAGGGACGGAAGTACGGATTTCATTGCCCAGGAGAGGGGAGAAGTCGGGTGAGTCATACTGAACCCATCTCTTTATGCATTATTGATGATATTAAGAGCGTGGTTGACGGATTAACCGCGATGAATTGGGAGGAACAAGGAATTGTGGTCGCCGGAGTGTCCAGCAATGGGGATGAAGGGCTTCAGTTGATCAGCAGCTTGCGGCCGGATCTCGTCATTACGGATATACGGATGCCGATTATGGACGGGCTGAGCATGCTGCGTTTGGTTCTTGAAGAGAACCGCAATTGCAAATTCATTCTGATCAGCGGGTATGCCGACTTTGATTATGCGCAGCAGGCGGTGCAGCTCGGGGCGTTTGATTTCGTGGTGAAGCCTTTTTCAGAAGAGGATATTATGTCCGCGGTGCTGCGAGCCAAAGACGAGATTATGGAAGAGAGATCACAATTGCTAAGTCTGAGGGAAATGGAAATCAAGCTTAGCGAAAGCATGCCGGTGCTCCGGCAGGAATATTTTACGCTTCTCTTAAACCATCGCATCTCATGGGAAGAAGCTTCGGAGCGCTGGGAGTTTTTGAATATCAAGCTGGAGCCGCGTGGCTTCGTGGTCATGCTGATCGAAATGGACAATGTTCGGGAGGGGGCTGCGGAGCTATCTATTCGGGAGATGGAGCTGATCCGGTTCTCGTTGCTCAATATTTTGCAGGAGACGCTTGCCGAACATACGCGAAGCGTTGTTTTCCGTTCCCGCCTTGACCAGTACATGGCCGTGCTTAACGACACTAGCATATCTAGTTCAATTGAAATAGCCGAGAAGATTTGCCGAAATATCGAACGGTATACCAAGTTTACGATTTCCGTCGGAGTTGGCAGCAGAGTATCGGAAATTAGCGAGCTGCCGGATTCCTACCGGCAAGCTCAGCAAGCGCTTTCCCACCATCTGTTTACCGAAGGCAATACAGCGATCCTGTATGACGATATACACCAGAGCGGAAGCCAGGAGCCGCTGGCGCTTGAATATAAGGACGAGCTGCTGCTTGCCCTTCGTTCCGGGAATGCGGGAAGGGCGGCTGCTATTTTGTCCACCATTGCGGAATCGCTCCAGAAGCTGGTTTCTCGGCAAAATCCGAATTATCTCCTCAGCCTGTACGACGAGCTGGCTGCTTCCGCGATCCGTACTTTTTATGAAATGGTTCCGTATTCCCACATACAGCCGCTGATTCAAAGCTTTAGGGCGGCACAAGGGACCACGGGGCTTTCTCTTGCGTCACTGCAGCGCCAGCTGCTGGTCTTGTGTACGGAGGGAGCCACACTCGTTTACCAGAACAGCTTGTCCGGCGGCCAGAAGGTGATTTATAAAGCGATCGAATATATGAAAAGCCGCATGTCAGAGGACATTGCAGTTGGCGAATGCGCCGCCCATGTCCATCTTAGCCCCAGTTATTTTGCCAGCTTGTTCAAGCAGGTGACCGGTATGACGGTCACGCAGTATATGACCGCGGAACGTATTCAGAAGGCGAAGCTGCTGCTCGTGGAGGGGGCTCAGGTGCAGGAGGTGGCATCGGCCGTAGGCTATGAGGAACGCAGATATTTCAGCGATGTGTTCAAGAAGATGACCGGACAGACGCCTTCGGAATTCCGGGCGGGCTATCATGCGGATCGGGTGGATACATAAGAAATTTACCGCGCAGACCATGGAATTCTATCCCTCAAGAGTGAATTTGACGCACTCCTTTTCGAGGAATGAGGACCTATAATGAAAAAGAGCTTACAACTCGAATGTGGTTAAAGGGGGAGAATGTATGCAGAAAAAATGGTTAGGTCTCGGCATGAGCGTCATTCTGGCTATCGTAATAGCGGGCTGCAGCGGAAATGATGGCAACGGAAACGGTAATGGCGGCGCGACTAATGCCAGTACCGAAGGAAGCAAGGCGACGCCGACAGCAGAGGCGAGCAAACCTCCCGTACAGCTGAATTACTGGACGGACGACCGGCACGATCAGGAGTACATTAATGAAATGATCAACACGTTTAACGAAACGAATGAAGACAACATTAAGGTGGAATTGACCGTTTTGTCCGAGAACTACGCGCAAAGCGTGGACATTGCGTTCTCCAGCAATCAGGCTCCGGATGTGCTGCGTCTGAAGAGCGGAAATACATCCGGCTTTGTCAAAAAAGGTTATCTGGAGCCGATTGACGGGTTCCTTACCGATGACATAAAAACAAAGTTCGAAAAGCTTATGCTCGACGGCGTCAACCGATTCGACGGCAACGTGTACAGCTTGGCCAATAACGGCAATACATTGCGACTGGTTTATAACAAGGATCTTTTTGCCAAAGCGGGCATCGAGAATCCTCCGGCATCCATGCAGGAGATGGTCGACGCCGCCAAGAAAATTACCGAAGCCGGCAAAAGCGAGGGCATTTATGGCTTTGCTCTGAACTTCAAAAGCCCTAAATCCGCTTTTGACCGTTCCATTCGGGAGATTCTTTCCTTAAGCGGTCATCAAGGACTAGGCTTTGATTTAAAAACAGGGCAATTCGATTTCGAGCCTTACTCGCAGGTTATACAATACTTTAAACAAATGCATGCTGACGGAAGCATTCTTCCTGGCGCGGAATCGCTCGACATCGATCCGCTGCGCGCCCAATTCGCGGCAGGCAAAATCGGCATGTATCTTTCCTTCTCGACGGAGCCGGGCGTATACAAGGATCAATTCCCTACTGAAATCAACTGGGCCGGCGCTTTGGCTCCAACGCTGGACGGCGAGATCAGGGGAACATCCGAGATCGTATCCGCCGGAACATGGCTTGGCATCAGCGCTCAATCGGCCAATAAGGAAGCGGCTTGGACATTCATGGAGTACATGTACGGAGACGAGATTCTGAAAAGCTATCATGAAAACGGTTTCGGGATTGCCGTAGTGCCAAGCATCGTGCAGCAGGCCAAAAACCCGGATATTAACGGGATGGAAGGGTTCCTGGTCGGCAAGCATGACTCCATCTGGCCAGTATCGCCAAACGTTACTCCGGAGGGAGCCGGTTATGCCGACGCTTTCTTCAAATATATGCTCGCCGGTGGAGATCTGCAGGCCATTACGGCCGATTTGAACACCAGATACAATGATGCATTGTCCAAAGCAGTGGAGAAAGGCGAAGTCGCCGTGACGCCGAACCCTGCCTTTGATCCAGCCAAACCGCAGGGGTAAATACAGGCAAGAAGGGCTGCCGCACAATTTTGGCGGACGCCCTTTTTCTCTCTAAAAGGAGGAACAATCATGAGCTTTAACAAGAAACGGCTCGGCGAAAACACTCTTTTTTTATCCCCGAGCATTATTCTGACGGCGGTGCTTGGCATCTACCCCTTGATCTGGATGCTGCGCTATATGTTCTATGACTATGCCGGATACGGCGAACCGCTATTTATAGGCCTGGAAAATTTCCGGCGAGTGATGCGCGACGATCTCTTCTGGGAATCGGTCGGGAATACCTTTATCTATGCCGGCGGCAAACTGGTGCTGACGCTGCCGTTGTCGCTGCTGCTTGCGGTTATCCTGAACGGAAAGCTGCGCGGCGGCAATTTGCTTCGAGGCATTTATTTTATGCCGACGGTCATCAGTACCGCGGTTATATCCGTTGTGTTCTATACCATCTTCAATTCTTATAACGGAATGGTTAATACCGCTTTAATGAAGCTGAATCTGGTCTCGCAGCCGGTCGACTGGCTTGGGCCCAAACTGGCGATGTTAACGGTCATTCTAGTGGCGGTATGGGGCGCGGTCGGCAACTATATGCTGTTGTTTCTGGCCGGTCTGCAGAGTATCCCGCAGGATTTGTACGAAAGCGCGGCCATTGACGGCGCGAACGCGGGGAAAAAATTCTGGTACATTACGCTGCCGATGCTGGCTCCGGTTGCCCAGCTAGTCATTATGCTTGCGATTATCGTATCCCTGAAAGGTTATGAGAGCATCATGCTCATCACGGAGGGCGGACCGATTGGAAAAACCGAGGTCATGTACCTCTATCTGTATAAATTGCTGTTCCCGGTATCCACGGGTTCGCCAGTCGAGCAGCAGCTTGGATATGGCAGCGCCGTAGGCTTTGTTACGGCTCTTATTGTTGGCGCGATTACCGGCTTATACTTCTTTTTAAGCCGCAAAATGAACAAAATCTATTAAACACGCAATTTTGCCAAGGCACTTACTTATTGCACACAACGCCGCAGAACGTTTTGTATAAACGGCTGCAGGTTTGCAGGAGGATACGCAAATGAACGAACAGGTGTTATCCCAAAAACTGGACAGGAATGGCGGCAATTCCGCCGGCGGGCCGCATGCCGGCCGCTTGGGCAGAATACTGAGCCGCACGGCTATGTGGTTGTTCCTGTTAACAACGGCCGCGCTTACCTTATTCCCGCTGCTAATGACCCTATCCGGCTCGCTCAAGACGGGAGCCGAAATGATGACGGGCGGCAGCCTGCTGCCGGCCAAGATGCAATTCGCCAACTACGCCGAAGCTTGGAGGCAAGCCAATTTTGCCCGCTATACCTGGAACAGCGCTTTCGTCAGCATTGCCGTTACGGTTGGAACTCTGCTGGTAGCCTCGATGGCGGCTTATGTCGTTGACCGACGCCAATTTCCCGGAAGGTCGCTCTATGTGACGACTCAGGCATCCATGATGTTTATATCCGTAGGGGCCATCGTATTGCGCCCGCAATTTGATTTGATGGTCGTACTGAACCTGAATACCACGTTGTGGGGGGTTATCCTCATTCTGGTTAGTGCCCATTCCAGCACGTTTTTCCTACTGCTAGGTTTCTTTAAGGCGATACCTCGCGAGCTTGATGAAGCGGCCATGGTGGACGGATCGGGCTTTGTAAGGACCTTCTTCCGCATTGTTCTGCCGCTCTTGACGCCGGGACTCGGCGTAGCCGGCTTGTTTGTATTCCGTCATGCCTGGAACGAATACATTCTGCCGTTGGTGTTCACGATGACGAATCCGCAGCTGCAGACGCTTACCGTCGGACTTGCGAATCTCCGGTACGGTTCCTCCGCGGCCATGCAAATTCACTTAATGATGGCTGGCGCGTGCCTGTCCATCCTGCCGATGCTGCTGGCTTATATTTTGGCGAATAAATCGTTTATTCAGGTCACGTCGGGTTCGGTCAAAGGTTGATTTCCATTCGATTAACAAGGAGAAACAAACATATGAGCGATTTTACAGTAGGATCTCTGTTTTCTAGTCCGATTGTTACCCGGCATCCCGGAAATCCGATCCTGTCTCCAGGGGATGTGCCATACGGACCGGCAATGGTATTTAATGCGGGCGTGACCAAGTTCAAAGGCAAATACGTGATGGTTTTTCGCAATGATTACGGCGATGAGAGTAAGGAAAGCGTTGCCCCGCATCATACGACCAATTTGGGGCTTGCCTTCAGCGATGACGGCATAAAGTGGGATGTGCGCCCCATGCCTTGCTGGTCCTGGCACGATGAGGAGGTCATCCGCGTGTATGATCCGCGTCTGACGGCAATCGGCGATCGATGTTACATGTGCTTTGCGGTGGATACCAAGCATGGCCTGCGAGGCGGCATCGCCGTAACCGAGGATTTCAGCACCTTTGAAGTGCTTAGTCTGTCGCTGCCGGACAACCGCAATATGGTATTGTTCCCGGAGCTGATCGGGGGCAAGTATGTCCGTTTGGAGCGTCCGATGCCTATCTATAGCCGAGGGGGCATAGACCGCTTCGATATGTGGATGAGCGACTCGCCGGACCTCAGATACTGGGGAAACTCCAAGCTGTTGCTTGCGGTTGAAGATGTCGCCTACGCCAACGACAAGGTAGGCCCGGGCGCTCCGCCCGTCAAAACGGACAAAGGCTGGCTGACCTTGTTTCATGCCGTGGATATCGACCGCAATCGCGGAAAAAATGGCTGGGAGCCGAGTTGGAAGAAGCGGTATACCTCCGGCATTATGTTGCTGGATCTGGATGATCCTAGCGTGATCATCGGCAAGGCGGAAGCACCGTTGCTAGCGCCGGAAGCCGCATATGAGACGGATGGCGGCTTCCGCAATGATGTTATTTTTCCCGGCGGCATGATTCTGGAGGATTCCGGAGAAGTCAAAATTTACTACGGCGCCGCCGATACCGTTGAATGTTTGGCTACTGCCCATGTCGATGATTTGCTGAAGCTTTGTCTCGATGGAGCTAAAAATAACGCGTACCAATAAACCGTTAAGAAAGGCTATGCCTGTAAAGAATTGGAGTGGTTGCTATGAACAAACAGATTACGTTGCCGTCCGCCAGCATCCCGGTTTCGAGCGAGGTCGATGTGTTGGTCATCGGCGGGGGCGCTTCCGGAATCGCCGCGGCTATTGCCGCAGCAAAAGGAGGGGCGCGCACCATGCTGGTGGAGCAGAGGGGTTTCCTTGGCGGGATGGGCACGGTTGCGCTCGTACCGGCGTTTTGCCCCTTTACGGATAAACAGAAGCCGATTATCCGCGGTCTCGGCCTCGCGTTAATGGAACGGATGAAGCAGGCCTGCGATCCCGGTTTTCGCAAGGAATACGGGGAGATGCTGGATTGGGTGCCGATCGATCCCGAGGTGCTAAAGCGGGTCTATGACGACGCCATTCTGGAAAGCGGCGTTACGCCGCTATTTCATACCTTTGTTTGCGATGTGGTATTGTCCGGGGACCGTCGGACGGTAGAAGGCGTTATTATCGTCAACAAAACGGGACGTTCCTTCATCTCCTGCCGGTATATCATCGATTGCTCGGGTGATGGCGACATCGCGGCTCTGGCAGGAGTGCCATTCCAGAAGGGCGGGGAAGAGGGGGAGCTTCAGCCCGGCAGCATGTGTTATTTGCTTGCGAATGTGGATCGTCACAAGTTCAACCAGTTTTTGAAGGACAGCGGAGACACGGGCCAGCTTCACATGACGGTTGAGAGAGCAATCGAAGACGGCGCACTGCCGGAAGGGCGCAAGTCGATCTCTGGCCTTGCTTGGGTCAGCGATTATTTGGTTGGCGTTAATTTTGGCCATGTTTTTGGCGTTGACGGCACCCTTGCGGAGGACCTGACAAGGGGGGCCATTGAAGGACGGCGCACGGCGGAACGCCAACTGCAGTTCTTCCGCCGTTATGTGCCGGGCTTCCAGCATGCGCATATGGTGGCAAGCGGAGAACAGCTTGGCATCCGCGAGACTCGGCGCATCGAAGGAGATTATATCCTTACAGTTGATGATTTCCTTGCTGCGCGCTCCTTTCCGGACGATATTGCCCGCAACGCGTATTACATTGATATTCATCTCGCCAATAGCAAGAGCGAGATGACCTTCAATCACTTGCCTCCCGGTGTTTCGCACGGCGTGCCGTACCGAATCATGCTTCCGGTCGGCATCGACAATCTGTGGGTTGCGGGTCGCTGCGTGTCCTCGGACCGGGCGGTGCAGGGCTCCTTGCGGGTGATGCCGAATTGCTTCTCGATGGGGCAAGCTGCCGGAACGGCAGCTGCATTGGCGCTGCGTGACGGCGCAGGCTCGCGCGGCATTTCAGTAGCCGAGCTTCAACGGCGGCTGCTGGAGCAAGGTGTCTGGTTGGGAGAAAATGGGGTGCCGGCTGATAAGCTGTAAGACGGTAAGAAGGTAAGAAAGTAAGAAAGTAAGAAAGTAAGAAAGTAAGGCGGGAATGCCCCGTGGATCAACGCTTAAGAGATAGCGGCAAGGAGTTGAAAAGATGGCGGTATAGGGAAGTTGGCCCTGTGCCGCCATTTTTAATCATATCCCGTCTCATTTCAAATATGTGAAGCGCTTTTAGAACTCTCTTTCGCATGTCATTCCCTTTGAAGAAAATATATAATCGGAGCACAACGGTTATCTCCGGGAGGAACGCCTTAACATGACGAGTTCGGTCCAACATGATTCATCCGTTATTTATGCGAATTACTTCACGCACACGAAGCCGCACTCCGTGAAATATAGGAATGGGCTGAACTTTTACCTCTTTCGGCTTCAGGCAGAAGGAACGTGCCGGGCGCTTGTGGATGGAAAGTACGAGACGATTATCCCTGGCGACTTGCTTATCTATTCTCCCGATCAGCCGTATGAACTGGATGTGCAGCCAAGAAGCTCGCCGGCATCGGGTGCGATTCAACCCGTCAGGGATTATTTTATGACCGGCAAGGGGGCATGGTTGGATTCGTGGTGGGGTAACAAAAGCTTGCCAACGAAAACGAACATTGGCTTTGACGATACGGTGATCACCTTATGGAAGCATTTGATCAGCGAAAAGAAAAAGGTGATGCAGAATCAAGAAGAGATCATGGATTATCTTCTACGAACGTTATGTTTGACCTTGGAGCAAGCCATCCAGATCAATCAGCGCACCAAGGGAACGGATACCGCATACAAACTTAAACAATTCATCGAGAATCATGCCCACGAACCGCTGAGCTTGGAGAAAATATCGAATTCCGTTGGCCTAAGCGTCTCTCGGTGCTCCTATCTGTTCAAAGACGCTTTTGGCCAATCGTTATTCGCCTACTGCATAGACGTTAGGCTGAATCTGGCCGAGCAGCAGGTGCTATACAGCGATCTCGCGCTGGAGCAGGTCGCCGACAAAACGGGCTTCCAGAGCTATGCGCATTTCTGTCGGGTATTCCGGGAGCGCTATGGATATCCCCCGGGAGAATACCGGCGCAAATTCGGGTTCCGGTTCAATCATGATTGATGCTATATAAGTTGAATAAAAGATTTTCAGCGGTGTAGGCCGACGTGTGAAAAGTTCTTCCGATCGCTGTTGTTCCCAGATTTCTCTGAATATATAGAGGCTAATGGTGAAATCCGGGAACAAAGGCGAGCGCTTAAAACGTTCTGAAAGAACGTTACTTCGTAAGCATAAGCTTTTCTCCAGAACCATTCACACTCTGGCCATTAGCTGCTTTTCTTATGTTCAACTTATATAGGATTAGACGTCACCGTACAAAACCTGATGATCCTGCAGGAGCACGGCATGCAGTTGCTCGACCTTTACATGTTGGACGATGCCGTCCCCATCAAGCGCCAGCGCGGCCGCGGTCGCGGCGGATTGACCCAGGATCATGAATACGGGCTCCATTCGGATCGAGCCGTAAGCTGCATGGGTAGCGGATACGCATACCGGCACAAGCAGATTGGTGCACTCCGATTGTTTTGGCACAATGGCTCTGTAGCTTATGGGATAAGGGGCTTTTAATCTCACATAAAAACCACCCTCCGTGCTAACATGGCCGTCTTCATTAACATAGTATTGGGTGTGGTGCGAATCGATGGCGAAGGAGCCCATGCCAATGGAATCCGGTACCGGGTTTTCCAGTCTGACATCATGCTCCGTCACGACATAGTCCCCGATCATCCTGCGGGATTCTCTGATGTACAATTGGGGAGTCCAATGGCCGTTTTCGATAAATTCATCGCGCGGCAAGCCCCACGGCTTGTAAACCGCGCGAATCTCCTCCGGCACACGGTGATGATTCTGGATCGTCCAGACATAACCTTGCTGATAGATACGATGGGCATCCCATAATCGCTCCCGAGTACGATAATCCGCTTCCGCATAGTTATGGTTCATTCCGTTATAATCCGTGGAAATGCCGCTGTTGTTATTGGAATCCGTCTTATCGGAGGTAACCAAGTTCAATTTGAAAAACTTCGTGATTTGCCCTTGCTCGATGGCCCGAAACAATATTTCATAATCGGCTTCGTTATATCCCTCGGGCTTTTCAATCTCAATGCGGTTGTCCGGATTGTTTGTCAAGCACATGCGAAAGTTATAAGCTTGAAGCTTGGTATCCCCATCGCCGAAGGCGCCGCCGGGGTGTGGATTGACGCGTTGAATCAAGCCGCTCGAGGCATCCCCTTTTACGATATAGGGATCGATTCCGCCGGGCAGCTCGTTGCCGGGACGAATCCCGTTTAATGTCTCTCCGTATTGCGCATTCGACTCCCGGCCGACAAAATAAGATACGCCGGCATGGCCCATCAGATCGCCTTCATAAGAAGCATCGATAAACATCTTGCCTCTATAAACATTTCCGGATTCCATGACAATGGAGGTGATGGTTGAGCCTTGTTTTTTCACCCCGTCCTTTAAAACAAGCCTCTCCCCGTAGATGACCTCGATGTCGTGTTCCGTCACCAAGTCATGTAAAACCTCCAACGCCACTTTGGGTTCGAAAAGCCAGCGAGCACCGTCTTCCGAATATTTGCGGGCCACCCGTTTATAGAATTCCAAGGACAAACCGCCGACTGCTTGCGCCATTCCCACATCTGTATCTCCTAGGCCGCCGCTGGTCAAGCCTCCAATACGTTGGCCTTGCTCAATCACTACCGTGCTTTTTCCCATTATCTTTGCTTGAACAGCCGCTGTAATAGCTGCAGCCGTCCCTCCGTAAATGACAATATCGTACTGTTTCTCCGGGTTCATTTTCATCCTCCTCAACTGCTTTTCTGCTTACAATAGCCATTATAAACCGCCCGCTGTAACGGCGAGAATGATGGATCTTCCTCTTTTAGTTGATGCATCTTACTGTTTTTAAGAAATGCCGATTTTATGGGAAAAGTGTTTTGAAAAAAAGGAATGACCATGATAAATTGATTGCGTAAAGACGGATTATTGTCATCCTTTATGGAAGAAAACAGGAGGGACTTATGAAGCCTACATTTCGCTATTTAAGCAAACCGGCTCTCGAGCCTGTGCCCGGCTGCAGCTGGGCGGACAAAATGGTGTTGAATCCAGCGATTATTAAGGATCCCGGCTCTAACGAAATTCATATGCTTTTTCGGGCAACGGGTCCATGGTCGGAAAAAAGAAGAGAAGGCTGTCACGACCCATATCCGATTTTTTTGGGTTACGCCAAAAGCAATGATGCGGGCGAAACGTGGGAGGCAGACTTTGCAAGGCCTGCGCTGGCACCTGCGCTCGGATATGAGGAACACGAGCTTTACGTCAAGGATATTTACGGAAATGAAGTGCGGAATTACGCGAATGGCTGCGTGGAAGACCCAAGAATTTTTTACATGGAGGATGAACTGTACGTAACGGTTGCATGCCGTCCGTTCCCTCCGGGTCCCTACTGGCTAAGCAGTCAAAATCCCCCTATACAAACGAGATTTCAATATGTTCCGGATTGGATATTCCAAGGGGATGATCGTGATCACTTTATCAAAACCGCTCGAGCTAATGATACGGTTACCGTTCTCTACAAGCTTAATTTGGATGAGCTGAAGCAAGGAGCTTACGAAAGCGCATTTCAGTACGTGGGTCCCCTTACGGAGGGATATGTCAGCGATAATCGCGATGTGTTCTTATTTCCGGAAAAGATGATGATTGGGGGCAAAAAGCAATATCTGATGTTGCATCGGCCGATGAATGTTCTTCCCTTCGAAGGAGGAGAAATGGCCGTTAAGCCTTCCATCTATTTGGCGGCCGCTGAATCAATAAGTGACTTTCCCTCGTCAAAAGCGACGCATAGGCTGCTTGCCCATCCGCTTTTTGATTGGGAGGAGAATCGGGTTGGGGCAAGCTGGCCGCCGCTAGCCCTGGGGAATAATGAATGGCTGGTATCGTATCACGCGAAAAAAAACGTGCAGTTTGGCTATACGCAATCCTTTATGATTATCCGAGAGCAAGAAGACGATTTCCCGGTTGTCATACACCGATGCTCCGAACGCCTGATGTACGCGGAACGGGATTGGGAAATGCCGGCGGATTACCCGACGCCGTGCCTGTTTACCACCGGGGGCATTGTGATGGGCGAGGATTTAATCATGTCCTATGGCGCCGCCGATCAAAAGGTTGGGATTTCCTGGGTCAACTTTGATGAATTATTGCGGTATGTTCGACAATTTGATGCAGTTGGAAGACGCTTCGAATAAATAATTAATGTTAGCGGGAGCAAGTCCATTGGGCTTGCTCTTTCCTGTGCTTGCATAGTGTTAACGCTTTTCAGCAGCAAATGTTGTTTGTTATATAGTGGAACATAAAAACTTGTTGATTGTATTTGCATGTATTGACTTGGAGTTAACTCCAGAGGATACACTCTTCTATGAAACCAATATTAATAACGAAGGAGCGTATGTATCAATGGAGTATGTGAAGCTTGGAAATACCGGTTTGGATGTATCCCGGATTTGCTTGGGATGTATGGGGTTCGGCGACGCCGCGCGCTGGACGCATCCCTGGGTTCAGAACGAAGAGCAGAGCCGCGAAGTGATCAAAAAAGCGCTCGAACTCGGAATTAATTTTTTTGATACGGCGAACGTTTATTCAGCCGGAACAAGCGAGGAATATCTCGGGCGCGCGCTTCGGGATATGGCCAACCGGGATGAAGTAGTCATCGCCACCAAGGTGTATTTCCGTATGCATGATGGTCCGAACGGGGCAGGGCTTTCCCGTAAAGCTATTCTGAACGAGATAGATAAAAGCCTGAAGCGGCTTGGAACCGATTATGTGGATTTGTATCAAATACACCGCTGGGATTACGATACGCCGATTGAGGAAACGATGGAGGCGCTCCACGATGTTGTGAAAGCAGGAAAAGCGCGATATATCGGCGCGTCCGCCATGTTTGCCTGGCAGTTTCTGAAGGCGCTCCATGTTGCCGAGACAAACGGATGGACGAGATTCGTATCCATGCAAAATCACTATAACCTCATCTACCGTGAGGAGGAGCGAGAGATGTTGCCGCTTTGCAAGGCGGAAGGAATCGGCGTCATTCCATATAGCCCGCTTGCAGGAGGAAGACTGACGCGTGATTCAAAGGAAACCACGAATCGTTCCGAGACGGACCAAGTGCAGAAGTGGAAATACGATAAGACGGCCGATGCCGATCGTTTGATCGTGGAGCGGCTTGCTGCCATCGCGGAAAAAAGGGGGGTTCCCCGCGTACAGGTGGCACTTGCCTGGTTGCTGCAGAAAGCACCGGTCACGGCTCCTATTGTCGGAGCAACAAAAATCTCCCATCTTGAGGGAGCCGTATCCGCTCTTTCACTGAAGCTGACGCCGGAAGAGATGAGTTCGCTGGAAGAGGCGTACGTTCCGCATCCGGTTGTTGGCGCGCAATAAACTGTTTCCCGCAGATAATGAAGAACTAGGTTTAATCCGAAAGAGAGGGACAGATATGGGAAATACTATTGCGGAGATCAGCGAACGGTTTGGCCTTTCGCAAGATACGCTTCGGTATTACGAGCGTATAGGACTCATTCCGCCTGTCAACAGGAGCAAAGGCGGCATCCGGGAGTATACAGAGGAAGACATCAAGTGGGTTGACTTCATCAAGTGCATGCGGCAAAGCGCGGGTCTGCCGGTTGAGGTGCTGATCGAATACGTGACTCTTTTTCGGCAAGGAGACGACACGCTGGAGACGCGGAAAGAACTTCTGGTTGACCAGCGCAGTCGGCTGGCTGAAAAAATACAAGATATGACGAACACTCTACTTCGTTTGGACGACAAAATTGAAAGATACGAGCACACCATCGGTAAGAAGGAAGTAGCGTTACGGATTCCGCCTGAATAATTCAGGTACCAACGGGTTGGGAAGAATGGCTCCCAGCCCGTGTTTTATGGTTAAGATAGGTTAGCGGTTATCATTAGATTGTTTGGAAAACAGTCGTCTAACCAAAATCTGGGTCAGCAATACGACAAAAAATACCGCAAAACTATCTCCCATTTTTATATAGAGCGACGTTATTTCTGCCGGATCAGAGGGTTTATCAATAAGATAGCCGATATAGATATAGTACGCAATGGCACATAAAGTGATGAAGTTAAGTATGCCGAGCACTATTTTTTTAAACATAAAAACACGCCTTTCCCATTCTTTTTATTCGCTATTACTACCAAAACCGTCAGAGGAGCAGTTTCTGGCGGTTTTTCTTCATGCTACTCTTATATTGTACTGAAAAAAATGGAAATCGTTTCGTTGACTCTGGACTTACCCAAGGGATTAGTATAGTAATTGTTCATGAACATCGTGTTTACACAGGGAGGGAAAAATGTACACAATAGGCGAGCTGTCGAAGGTAGTGAAAATATCAATTGATACTTTGCGTTACTATGACGAAATAGGATTATTGAAACCGCATCATATTGATCCGTCCAGCAGGTATCGGTATTATTCCAGCGAACAGGTGAACGAAATGATTTCGATCATGGAGTTGAAGCGTTACGGCTTTAGCCTGGATGCCATTAGAGAGTTATTGAAATGTAATGATCCCGATCGGCTTCGGGATATCTATCAGACCAAAGTCCAACAACTACTTGTTGAGCGCGGAGAATTAGAAATATGCATCGAGTTACTACAGAAGCAAATTCATAAATGGGATGAGGGAACGGCTATGGAAAAAAAGACGGTGCTTATTATTGATGATGTAGCATTTATGCGCCAGATCCTGGAAGAGATTTTGGAGAAGCATGGATTTAACGTGGTTGGAACCGCGCCCGATGGAGAGACTGGAGCAGACAGGTATGCCGATTTAAGGCCGGATCTTGTTATATTGGATATAGGTATGCCTGGAATAGACGGGATTGAGGTATTGAAACGAATTCGCCAATGCGAAGGCGAGTTTTCTACTACCCGCATAGTCATGTGCTCCGCCAAAGCTACGGCACCAATGATTCTGGAAAGCTTGAGAGAAGGTGCCGACGACTTTGTAGCCAAGCCTTTTCAAGCGGAGTCCTTAATAAATGCACTGAGCAGCATAAAAAAGAGGAAGAACGAACCGGCTGCATTCGCGGCCATTCTGGATCTGGAAGACAGCGGTGAAGAAACTCTATCTCAAGATTCCATCAATGATTTGCTGAGTCGCTGTGCGATGGAAAGTTAAAGTGAGGATTCAACTTTCCATAAGGTATAGAATCGCAGATCACTCTCCATATGGTATGCTACAACTAATAATGACACGTTAGAGAAGGCTCATGACTGGACAGGCTTAGCGCTTTCGCTTATGCTTGCTCCAGTCTTTTTTCTTGCAATTAGTGTGTTTGGAGGTGGAAAATGCAGGGCGGTTACAGAGCTGAAGGAGAGCTTTACGATGATCTGAATCGTATGGTCTTTAAGCTGAGATCGGTATCGGGCAGTGAACCCGGAAGCAGCGATTGGGGGTTGCGCGTGCAATTTCTCCATTGCCATACATTGTTGTTTGTACCCAGCGGCCAAGGGTGGATTACCGTAGACGGCAAATTCATTGAAGTCACTGCCGGCGGAATCTATGTCGGTTTTCCTGGCCAATATGTGGAAGCATCACTCCATTCCTTGGATGAGCGGGGTTTATATTGGATGGCATTTGACGTCCTGGAGGAGAAAGGAATGAACACGGAAGGGTTGCAAGTGGACCATACGAGCAGCCGTTTTCCATCAAAAAGCGAATTAATTTCGGATTCTCCGGTTTCTCTCGCCTTATTGTGCAAAAATATGGAGCAGCAATGGGCAAAAGGAACCAGCTTGCAGCGATTTGGCGCTCAAGTGGCTTTTCATGAGCTTTTATATCGGATTCTGGAGCAGGAATCCACGGCGAGGGACAGACATAGCAATAGCGACGAATCACTGGAGCATGTGAAGGAATATCTGGAAAGAAACTACGGTGAAAAAATAACGATTGATGATTTGGCGAAGGTGGCAAGAATGAGTCCCCGCCATTTCATGCGTTTATTTAAAAAAAGATATGGCTATAGCGCTATGAATTATTTGACTGTCCATCGGATCAAAAAGGCACAGATGCTGATGTTGCAGGGAGGGAACTATTCGCTTAAGGATATTGCTCGCAATGTGGGGTATCAGGATGATATGTACTTCCGGCGCAAGTTCAGGCAACTATCCGGCATCCCTCCGGCTGCATTTATGCGGAACTGCAGGAGGAAGATTGTGGCGTATCATGCCTCTGCGATAGGGTCGTTGCTTGCGCTTAAAGTCATTCCTTACGCAGCTCCCGAAAGTCATCCTTGGGCAGACTATTACCGGCGTAAATATGAAACGGATAACGTGTTGTCGCTGAGTTTGGACGAGTCAGAGAGACTGGAGCAGCTGCGAATGGCTGGAGGACGGCCGGGTTTCGGAGGAAGAGAAGAGGCAGCTTCAAGAAATCGCGCCGCTTTGCATAATTCCACAGACGATAACAGATTGGCGAAGCCAGTTCAAATATGTGGCTCATGATTTGAATAGGAGTGAAACAGCTGAGATATGGCTTAAACGTTATGCTCAAAAAGCCGCTTTTGTCAAAGAGCAAATTGCGGATACGGTAGGCGGGGATAAGGTGCTGGTCATTGAGGTGCACGGGTCGAAGCTGAAGACAGCAGGCCCGCGGGGAATGGCCTCCGTTCTTTACGAGGATCTTGGGTTAGCTATGCCAAACAGGATGGCATTTAACGAGCAGGGAGCCGAAATTACTACCCGGCAGTTGCAGGAGCTGGTTATTGACCGGTTGCTGATCATTGCAGACGATGATCGACAAGTCGAGTCACTATGGCAGGAAGTAATGCAAAGTGATCGCTGGCTAAGTATTCCGTCTGTTAAAAAAGGAAGGGCGGATTTGTTCCAGTGGAGTCCATTAAATGAGTATACGCCTCTGTCCAATGATCTTGTTTTGGACGAGGTTTTGAAGCTTTGGCGGAATCGTGCATAAAAAGATGTCGGGATCGTCAATAGGCTTGGCGAGGAAAATCTTTTATACTTCTCCTAAATGACAATGATAATTAATCTTAATTAAGCATTGCTCAACTCATATACACTCAGGAGGAAAATAAAAGAATGAAACGAAATTGGATTGCTGCAATAGTGTTAAGTATTATTTTGACCTTGGTTACAGCATGCGGAAGCGGCGGCAATACGCCGGCAGTTTCGACTTCCCCGACTGCTTTGCCAGCGAATGGGGCTACTCAACCAGCGGGAAACAGTGATGGGGAAAACGGCACAGACGAGGCTGGAGAAGTGAGAACGGTAGCCAGCGAAAAAGGCGACATCACCATTCCTGCGAATCCGGAGCGGGTGGTTGGTTTGTCTGTTGTGTATCCCGAGTTTCTGTATGCGCTAGGCATCACGCCGGTAGCGGTGCAAAATTATCATGATGATTTCCCCGCATACCTGGCAGAGCCATTTAAAGATACACTCAAAACCGGTATTGCCAAAACG
Organism: Paenibacillus sp. CAU 1782; assembly: GCF_054551715.1. NCBI lineage: Bacteria > Bacillati > Bacillota > Bacilli > Caryophanales > Paenibacillaceae > Paenibacillus > Paenibacillus sp. CAU 1782. Next base: position 192,904 of record NZ_JBTOLL010000003.1, read on the forward strand.
CCTGATTTTGAAAAGATATTGGCTGCGGACCCCGATCTCATTCTAGCACCGGTCTGGTGGTCGGAAAAGGATTATGACCAGCTTTCGCAAATCGCGCCGACCGTGCTGCTGCCGTCGCGTGAGGACTGGAGAGACGAGCTGAGGGATATTGCCAAAGTGTTCGGCAAGGAAGAACAGGCGGAAAAGGTGCTTGCTGATTTGGATGCCAAAGCGGCTGAAGCAGCGAAAAAGCTGGATGAGCTTGTTGGAGATGAAACGGTGCTTTATATGCGGGTGATGGCCAAGGAAATTGTCCTTCATGGCGAAAACCTGTCCAGAGGAAGCGTTGTGCATAAGCAGCTTGGCTTAAAGCCCGTGGAAAACTTCCCGCAATCCGAATTGTCGCTTTCCATCTCGCTGGAAGTGCTCCCGGATTACAACGCCGACCATATCATTGTCCAGTTGGACGACGAAAATGATGAAGCGGTAAAGAAGCAATTTGACGAAATGCTGGGCAGCGCCCTGTGGAAAAGCATGACGGCCGTTCAAAAGGATCATATTTATATGGTTGGCGGCAAGGAATGGTTTAATGTGGGCATGGCCCCGCTTGCGGACAGCTATGCGATTGATGCAATCGTGGATGCTTTTAGCGAGAAATTGCAATAAATCGAAACCGACGAATCAAAACGAACAAAAGAACAAAAGAACAAACTGAAAGTACACTCCACGACAAAAAAGACGGGGCAAGGCTATGTGACGACATGGCCTTGCCCCGTTTTATTATTTTGGCGTTGCCATTTCAGCATGATGACTAGAAATGCGGAGGGGGTGGCGAATCCTTTTGCGATATAACAGCCTACGTCCGGATTATAACAGCGGTCAGGGGCTCCAGAATAATGGAGTCCTGCGCCAATGTAAAACCGATGTTGTCCCGAGTTGCTATTGCTTGCGTTCCGGCCTGCTGTCTATCCACAACAACATCGCCTCCCGTCAAGTCGTCATACAGAGTTACGGTCCTTTGCTTGGAGTCGGCGTTTGCAAAAATGGTATAGCAGCCGGTCCCGTCAGTCGACTGACAGCGATAAGCAATCAACAAATCATGTTCCCCGATTTCCGGCGCATGGATGAGATGAACATGGCGGTTTACCAGCTCCATGCTGCCAAGCCGAAACGCGTTGGTAGACTTTCGCAGCGCGATCAGGCCGATCGTATAATCTCGGGTAGCGACACAGGCCGGATACCGGCTGGCATCTGTCGCTTTACTCCAGTCAAAGCGGTTGATGGCATCGGAGGAATCATAGGAATTATGGACAAAATATCCCCGGATATCGCCGCCGTGATCACGCAGCGCATGGCTGTGGGCCTCCGGCGGATGTTGTCCGCTCCATTGCTTGGTTCGTCCGTATTCCTGGCCCGCATGCATAAACGCGGTTCCTTGCGCGGTGAACAGCAGCGTCTGGCCGAGACGGATGCGCCGATGAATATTCTCCTCGTCTTGTGCCGAAGCGGGATCCGCTGAAAGCGATAGCGCGATAACATCATGCAGCGTCAGATTATCGTGCGCTTCGATATATTGAACCATGTCGCCTGGCGAATCGGCCGGCGTATTTGCGGGCTGCCCCTTCAGATTGGCAAACAGCCTGCCGATTAGCCTGGCTCCTCCCGTCAGAAAACGAGGCTCGCCTTCAATGCCAAACCCCGATTTAAGCTCGTTGCGAAATTCGTCGGAGAAAACGCCGACATCATCCGTCCGGTTCATCCACTCTTGATCCGCGCCTTGTCCTGCCAAGGCGGGTTCCGCCAGATGCCCGGAGAAGGTTCGCCAGCCCTCGCCGATGAACAAAGCGCGAGGGTTTAGCTTGGCTGCCGCGTTGTAGGCGTTTTGCACCGCCTGAAAGGTAGCGTCGCCCATCATATCCCAGCGCATGCCGTCGATTTTGAATTCCTTGAACCAATAACGGACGGAATCCACCATCAGCTTCTCCGCCATGAGATGATTGGTTGCCAGATTGTTTCCGAAACCTCCGACCAGCTTGCCATCCGGCTTGCGGTAGAAATAATAGCCGGGCACGATATCCTCCAGCAGCCAGGCTTTGGCCATATGCGTATAGACCACGTCCAGAATAACGCCCATACCGGCGCGGTGAATGGCAGCGATCAGCTCCTTCAGCTCCCGTATTCTAAGCTCGGGGTCTTTGGGATTTGCGGAGTAAGCGCCATCCGGGGAAAAATAGGAATGGGGATCGTATCCCCAATTGTACTGATTGCCCGAAACGGAAGGCTCCAGCTCGCGCTCTCCCATGGCGGCTTCATCGCCATAATACCAGGCCATAACCGGCAGCAGCTGGATATGGGTAACGCCTAGCGAAGCAATATAGTCGAGCTTTTCGGCAAAAGCGGAGAAGGTGCCGAAGCGGTGCTTCAGGCTTCCGTCCAGACCTGGGTCCGAGGTGAAATCCCGGATATGGACTTCGTAGATTATCGCGTCCTCCCGGTTGCGATAACCGTTGATGACAGCATAGTCCAGCCCGCCTTCCGGATTGGTCCGAGCAAGGTCCACGATAGCGGCTTTGCCGATTGCGTCGGGCTTTTCTCCCAGCGGCAGTCCGCTTGGACTGGTACGGAATTCGGCCATCGACCGGGCATAGGGGTCAAGCCCTCTCGCAATTTTGCCGCCATGATTGATTTCATATTGATAGAAGCAGCCCCGCAGATCGGTTTGCTCCAGCTCCTGCGGCCTTGCCTCTAGCTCCCATACGCCTTTGCTTCCCCTGTTCATAGCCATAAAGCCGATTGATCGGCTGCAGTTTTCCTTGTCGTAAAAATGGACGGTGACGGAATCCGCCTTTGGAGCCCACAGCTTTAGCGCAACTCCGCCGTTCCGATAAACGGCGCCAAGATCGTCGCCGTCATAATAAAACCATGCGTCAAGCTCCGCCCAGCTCAACGAACCCAGCTCGGCATCCGGCTTACCTTCAAACCATTCCGACAATGTTCTGGTTGAGTCATCCTCGTGATAAATAAACGCAACCTCCTTGGGAGCTTTAAGCTCGAAAGAGATATTGCCGCCACCCTGTTCCCCGCCCGCGCCATAATTTTCATCCCAGTTCCCGTTGATGGCGACCTTGTATTCATAGCTGCCGGGATGCAGCGGCACTACCAGTATATGCGTACCGTTTCCGATGTTCTTCATTAAAGTGGCGTCGGCACTTGGCGACCAGTTGCTTGCAGTACCTAATTGAGTCTGGAAATTTCCTGAAATATGAGCGACTCTGATGTCTTTTGCGAGAGTAATTGATTTCACAACCTTTTGCAGAAGGATTATAGTAGAATAATTGCCGAAAAAAACAAAGGAAATACTATAGTAGAGTAATTTCTATTCGTGTCTGGTCCGTCTCTTTCGATATTGATGCGGTGTGATCCCCATATGCGACTTGAACAATTTGCAAAAATAAGAGCTGTTCATCAGCCCGATTTCTTCAGCAATGAGAGAAACGGGTTTGTTGGTCGTGGTCAGCAGCACCACGGATTGATGAACCCTGCGGGTTGCGATGTATTCGGAAATGCTGATTCCAGTGGATTCCTTGAAAAGGTGGGATAAATAAAAAGGAGACAGATGCAGCGATCGGGCCATTTCATCCAGTGAATAAGGTTCTGAATACTTGGATTCGATCCAATTCAAGATGTGTTCGATTTGATGGCTTTTGCGGCGTTTTCGATAGGTTGAGGGATGCTCATTCAAGTGATCCCATTCTCTTTTGAGGCTGCGGAACAGGGAAATGAGGAAAAGGGAAATTTCTTCATGCCTGCTGCTTTCATTAAGAGCAGGATAGCGATGGTGCATGTCGTTGAACAATACGTCAAATGAACGAAAATCATGGATGTCATATAAACAAGGCGAAGGAAGCTGCCCCAAATGAATAAACTGGTAAAAGGCATGGAGCTCCGGCCATTTATCAAAATACGTTTCGTACATCGTTGGTTCAAAAATAGCCATGGAGCGTTCAAAGCATTGCCCATCCTCATAGTCGAGCTTCAAATGATGAAGCTGATTGGGTTGGAAAATGCACAGCATGTCCTTTTTAATTTCATATCTTTTGTTGTTGATAATCATCGTGCCTTTTCCTTGATGGATGAATAATAATTCAATGCCCAGATGGGAATGAAAGGTTTCTTTATGCCCGTTATTTTCGCTTGTGCGCCTATAGGCAAAATACAAGGGAACTTCGGTAAAGTTGCTGCTCGAGATAGACAAGAGAAACATCCTTTCAATAAAAAGTATGCGTGTCAACTCCACATTCACTATAGCAAAGTCGTTAAAGCCTGTTCAATACCTGTCGATGAGCAAAACCGCAATCTGGCGTTATTTTTACCTCTATGTTGTATCACAAATCTAGGGCCGGCTTGGTTAAGATAGACGTGTGTACATTGATTCCCAGGAGGGTGAACCTATGATAAAAGTCGCGATCATTGGTACCGGGGCAATATCGGCCAGCCATATTGAGGGGTATATACAATTTAAGGATCGTTGTAAAATCGTCGCCTTGTGCGACCTTTATCCCGAGAAAGCGGAAGCAAAGCGTGAGCAGTATGGTTTGGATGCCAAAGTCGTCCGGGATTACAGGGAATTGCTCCAGGACGGGATTGATCTGGTCTCGGTTTGTATTCCGCCGTTTGCGCATGCTCCCGTCACGATTGATTTCCTGAACGCGGGCAGCCACGTCATCGTGGAAAAGCCGATGGCTGCTTCCCTAAAGGAATGCGACGCGATGATCGAAGCTGCCGAAACGAGCGGCAGGGTTTTATCGGTAATTGCTCAAAACAGATTCAGAAATCCGATCATGAAGCTGAAAAGCGTGCTGGATAGCGGACTGGCCGGAAATATTCTTCATGCTCAGGTCGATTCTTTCTGGTGGCGCGGCCACTGCTACTATGATCTCTGGTGGCGAGGAACTTGGGAAAAGGAGGGTGGCGGACCAACGCTTAATCATGCGGTGCATCATATGGATGCTTTGCTTTGGATGCTTGGACGGCCAAGTCATATTCAAGCATATATGAGCAACGTCGCGCATGATAACGCGGAAGTAGAGGATTTGTCCATCGCGATCCTTCGTTATCCGGGCGGTTCGTTAGGGCAAGTGACAAGTTCCGTCGTGCATCATGGCGAAGAACAGCAGTTCATTTTCCAAGGACAGCATGCCCGGATATCTGCGCCGTGGCGGGTGAAGTCCGCTGTTTCATTGCCAAACGGGTTTCCGGAGCGGAATAAGGAGCTGGAAGAAGAGATTCAAAACTACTATGACAATTTGCCGGATTTGCCCTATGAAGGGCATACAGCGCAAATCGACAACGTGCTTGGCGCGATCGAAACCGGCACCCCTGTGCTGGTAGACGGAGTGAGCGGCCGCAATACGCTTGAGCTTATTATGGCCATATACAAATCCGCAAGCACGGGCGCGGACGTTCGGCTTCCCTTGCTTCACGACGATCCGTTTTATACGCAAGAAGGGCTTAGACAACATGTTCCTTACTTCTATCAAAAAGGCGCTAGCATCGAAAATTTCACAGACCAGAAGATTACAACGGGAAGCAGCTTTACCACATCAACTTAATGGTTGCTGCAATGATCATATAAGAGACTTAGGAAGGCTCCGTTTTCGCGGGGCCTTTTTACATGTGTTTTTAACCCCGACAGATATAAACGCCTACATGACATGCCTGCGAAAATTGTACCGGAATTACTCCCCTTAGTGGATTCGTCCATTCGTCATGCTCCCTTCATTCATATGATATGAAAGCTGTCAGGTTATTTCAGGCTGGAAAGAAGGGATATAGAGAGCGATGAATGAGCAACGTTTGGTGGAAGACGGAGATAAGGAGCAGGGCCGCACGGTGGCCATAATTGGTCTTGGCTATGTGGGGCTGCCGCTTGCTTTGCTGTTTGCGGCGAAGGGGTATACCGTGCTTGGCATCGACAATGATGCTGTCAAAATCTCTATGCTGCAGAGGGGGAAAAGCTATATACACGAGATTGGCAGCTATGAAGTCAAGTTGGCGATCGAAGCAGGCCGGCTGTTGCCGAACGGGCAGATGTCCAGCCTTCAGGCTGCGGAAGCCGTTATTCTTTGCGTGCCAACTCCGCTGACGGAGCATGGTACGCCGGATTTAAGCTATTTGACGGGCGCGGTGAAGGAGATGGGGCCTTTCTTGCGCAGAGGGCAGCTCCTTGTGCTGGAAAGCTCCACCTATCCCGGAACAACCCGTGAGGAGTTGCTTCCTTTGCTGTCGCGCACGGGCTTTGTCATTGGCAAAGATCTGATGGTGGCGTATTCCCCGGAGAGGGTGGATCCCGGCAATAAAAAGTTTCCGCTATCGGCTATTCCAAAGGTCGTAAGCGGCGTGACGCCGCAATGTCTGGAGCGGGCAAAGGAGCTTTACGGAAGTCTTTTTCCTTATGTACATCCTGTCTCGTCGACCGATGCGGCGGAAATGACCAAAATATTGGAAAATGCCTATCGGCTGGTTAATATTTCGTTTATGAACGAAATGGCTATGATTTGTGAAAAGCTTGGGCTGGATGTATGGGAGATTATCGATGCCGCAGCCAGCAAACCCTTTGGCTTTCAGCCCTTTTATCCCGGGCCGGGCATTGGCGGCCATTGCATTCCGGTTGATCCTTTTTACCTGCAATACCGGATCAAGCAGCTTGGCATGCGCTCGGAATTCATCGGCATTTCCCATGCCGTCAACCATGGCATGCCGCTTCATGTTGTGCAACGGCTGAAGAAGGAGCTGTCGCCGGCAAGTTTGGCTGGTGCGGATATACTGGTGTACGGCGCAGCCTACAAGCCGGATATTGCGGACTATCGCGAGTCCGCCTCCATCGATTTGATTCAGCTGCTTCGGCTGGAAGGCGCAAATGTTTATTATCACGACCCGTATATCCCCGTGCTGAGGCTTGGCGATGTCGAGCTCCGCAGCTCCGCGCTGGAGCCGGCGTTTCTGGAGAAAATGGCGGCAACCGTCATTGCTACGCATCATTCCGGACTTCCGATTGATTTACTGCTGGCTCACTGCACCCTCATTTACGACTCCAGAAATGTGGCCAAAGACGGGAAGGGGATAGCCAGGGTTGTAGCTTTGGGCAATGGAAGGCCGCAGGAGACAGAAACAGATGAGTGAAGCGGCAAATAAAGGAGCGAAGGGAGGCCGACTATGCAAACTCTCCGGGTAGCTCTTATCGGCTGCGGGAACATTGCAAAAAAACATGTTGATGCTCTGCTTCAATTGGGAGCAGCTTTTCAGGTAACGGCAATATGCGACAGCAGCTCCGCAAGGATGGAAGAATTCGCTGCGGAGGTTTGCCGTCCTCACTATCCTAATGTGAAGCTGTTCACATCATGGGAGGAAATGCTGGCGGGAGACGACGCCGAGTTGATTGTTATCGCAACCGGCAGCGACTCTCATGGGCGGTTTGCGCTGCAAGGCCTTCGCGCGGGACGGCATGTGCTGGCGGAGAAGCCGTTGTCTCTATCTCTGAAGGAAGCCAAGGAGGCTGCGGCTGAAGCGAAGAACAGAGGCCTGGTGTTGGCCGTTTCCTTCCAGGCGCGTTATCTCCCGCAGTTCAGGGCGCTTAAGGCTGCAGTGGAGGAAGGGCGGTTAGGCATGCTGGCGCATGGGATTGTGTCCATGCGCTGGAACCGTTCGGAGTCTTATTATGGCGATCGTCCTTGGCGCGACGACTGGAGCCGCGGGGGCGGCTTGTTTATGAATCAATGCATTCATTATATCGATTTGCTGCAATGGCTGATGGGCCCTGTGGTTTCCGTCCATGCCGAAGCGTCGGTTATAGGCCAACGGCTGCATGTCGAAAATACGGGTGCTGCGCTGCTTCGTTTTGCCAGCGGAGCGATTGGTTTGATCGAAGCGTCAACCGTTATTCATCCACCCGCGGCGGGCACATCCATCAGCCTTTACGGTCACGAGGGAGCAGTCTGTCTCGGGGGGGCAAGGCTGGAAAAGATTCAGCAGTGGTCTTTTGCGGATGACGAAGGACGGGGTCCTGTATTGCCGGAAACGGCTTCTGAAATTAGCCACGTCCCGCTCTATAGAGATCTGGCAACAGCGATTGCTGGATGTGGAGGCCCGCTGACGGCTGCGGAAACTACGCTGCATAGCCTTGAAATCGTGCTTGCCGTTTATGAATCGATTGCCAGCGGCAAGACCGTACTTTTGCCAATTGACGATTTTGACATGGTCAAGATGGCATGGATGGAGTGAGAAACGATGAAGATCCCGTTAATCGATTTACGAGCGCAATATGTTGAACTGCGGAATGAAATCAAAGAAGCAATCAATCGCGTGCTGGAAAGCGGAACCTATATCGGCGGTCCCGAGGTTGAAGGCTTGGAGGGCAGCATTGCAGATTTGCTTCAAACCCGTTATGCCGTTGCCGTCGCTAGCGGAACGGATGCGTTAACGTTGTCGCTGGAAGCCGCGGGGATCGGAGCGGGCGATGAGGTTATTACGACGGCCTTTACTTTTTTTGCCACGGCGGAAGCGATCGCCAAGGTAGGAGCGACTCCCGTATTCGTCGATATCGAGCCGGACAGCTATAATTTGTGTCCCGATGCGGTCCAGGCTGCAATTACGCCAAAAACCAAAGGCATTATTCCCGTTCATATCTTTGGGCAACCCGCCAATATGGATCGTATTGCGGCCTTGGCGAAAGCTTACGGGTTAACGGTCATTGAGGATGCCTGCCAAGCAATCGGAGCCCAGTACAAGGGGAGGCCCGTTGGCGGGATCGGGGATTTTGGCTGCTTGTCCTTTTTCCCTACCAAAAACCTCGGCGGTTATGGCGACGGCGGCATCGTGGTTACCAATAACGGCGAGTTGGCTGAGCGGGTCAGGCTGCTTGCGCATCATGGCAGCAAAATCAAATATTTTCACGAGACGCTGGGCGGTAATAGCCGGCTCGACCCCATTCAGGCGGCTGTTATTTCCGTCAAGCTAGGCAAGCTTGCGGAGTGGAACAAGCGGAGAGCGGAAGTGGCCGCGGCCTATGACGAAGGATTGCGTGGAACGCCCCTGACAGTGCCGGTAGTTACCCCTGGCGTAAGCCATGTTTACCATCTGTATGCGACGCAATGCCGCCACCGCGAGGTGTTGATGGAAAGGCTGAAGGAGCAGGGCATTTCGACGGGCCACTATTACCCCTGTCCGCTGCATCTGCAGAAGGCGCTGGCTTACCTGGGCTATAAGCAGGGGGATTTGCCTGTGACGGAGCGGGTATCCCACAATTCCCTGTCGCTCCCCATCTCCCCACAATTAACGGCCCAGCAGCAGCAATACATCATCGCCAAGGTGCATGAATGCAGCAAGGGGCTGGAGCCGTGAGAGAGGAAGAGTCGGGAGTAGAGTCAGAAGACGTGAGGGACGATGGGCCAGTGGAAGTGATTGACGAGGGTTCGGGAGCGGTCGGGTACGAAAGGGCAGGGGCAATGGGTGACGATAAGTTAGAAACAGTTGGGTACGAAGAATCAGAGGCTGCAAGTGACGAGGGTTCTGGAGCAGAGTCAGGAGCCGTGGAGGGTGAAAGGGAGGAAGTCTGTGTTGTCCTGGAGGAGTCTCACAGGTCTGAGGTTCAGCTTGGCTTTTCCCATTCAAGGATTTCGGAGCAAGCGTTCATTGGCGACAACGTGACGATTGGCAGGGGCGTTGTGATCGGGCATTTTGTAGTCATTTATGACGGCACTGTCATCGGCGATGGCGTGGTTATCCATGATGGCGCCGTCATTGGAAAAGCTCCGATGAAGGCGCGAAATTCCGCGACGACAAAAGCTGGCGGCGACTTGCCTCCTGCGGTCATTAAGGCAGGCTGCACGATCGGGACCGGTGTGGTCATTTATCGAGGCGCTACCCTGGAGAAGGATGTATTTGTGGCCGATCTTGCGACGGTGCGAGAAAGAGTCGTCATTGGGGAACGCACAATTGTCGGCCGGGGCGTCGCAATTGAAAATGACTGCACGGTCGGCTCAAACTGCAAGCTGGAAACCAACGCCTACCTATGCGCCTTTTCGACGTTGGAGGATTATGTGTTTGTGGCGCCTTGCGTCGTTACAACCAATGATAATTACATGGCTCGATCAGCAGCGCGATTGACCCAGTTCAAAGGCATGACGATCAAACGCGGAGGCAGGATCGGCGCTGGCGCAACGATTTTGCCGGGCAAAATCATCCACGAAGACGGGGCCGTCGCAGCGGGCAGCGTGGTCACAAAGGATGTAGCGGCTCGAACGTTTGTTGCTGGCGTCCCCGCCAAATTTTTGCGAATGGTGCCGTCGGATCAATGGTTGGAGCATCAATAGAGAACACAATAGGGAGCATTGGAGCACTGGCGTAAATTCTCTAACGGTCATATTCGTCCGTTAAAGGGCCAAAACAGGTAATTTGCACTTTTTAATGGTCATTTGTGTCCATTAAACAAGGAAAAAGCCGCAAATTCCTCGTTGTGAAGGTTCTAGTGGACAGATATGACCATTAGAATACAAAAATTCAGGAAAATCGCCGCTAACGGACACAAATGGCCATTAGCGATATTATTTATGAGAGATGTATTAGTGGTCAATCAATGAGACATGGCTGAATCGGGGGAAAGATGCAGAATACGTTGAGGTTTTGGGAGAGTGCACAATGAAAGGAGATGAACGATGGAGAAGCGGCTGAACATTCTGATGCTGGTCAAGCGCTTTGCGGACAACATGCCAAAGCACATCCACAAATTTGATATGCTGCAAGCAATCGAGAAGGAAGCCAACGTAACGTATTGGTCGCAAAACGGCAGCATTCTGGATATTTTAGCGCAACTGGATGAACGTCCCGATTTTATTTTCCATTATGATATCGAGTGGCATCATGCGTTTGCGCCGTCGATTTCCGAACTGAACAAGGTGGATATTCCTACAGGCTGCTACGTGCTTGATGTGCATTATGCGCCACAGATCCGCCGGGCTTATTTTGACCGCAACAGCAAGCCGGATATTATTTTTTCAGCAAGCAAATATCCTTTTCTGAAGGTGTTCCCCGAAGCCCAGTCACGTTTTAGCTGGCTTCCTTTTGGCATTAATACGGAAATGTTCAGAGACTATGGTCTGCCAAAAGATATCCGCTACAGCTTAATGGGGCTGATGGAGGGGAAATATCCGTTCCGGCAAGCGGTAAAAGAACGCATGAAAACTGTTGAGGGGTTTGTTCATTTTGTCCATCCGGGACATCGAACATCCTATAGGCCTGGCTTGTTCGTTCATGAAAAATATGCGGCGGCGATTAATCGCTCCGCCATATCTTTCACATGCGGAAGCGAGTTAGCCATTCCGGTAGCCAAATTTTTTGAAATCCCGGCTTGCCGCACGCTGATGCTGGCGGAGCCTAATGCGGATATCGAGGAGTTGGGGTACCGCGACGGGATTCATTATGCGGCCTGCGACCAAAACAACTTCTACGAGCTGGCAATGCGGTATGATGCCGATGCGGATAAAAGGGAAGCCATCAGCCAAACCGGCCATGATTTCATCCATCAGTATCATACAAACGAGGTCAGGGCAAAACAATTTGTTGCCGCAGTCAAGGCTTTGCTGTCAGGAAAAAGCACCCAGTAAGACGGAATAGCGGAATTGCTTTCGGAAGATGCGTTCAATAAGGCGGAATGGCGGGACTGCTATCGGAAAGAAGAGTTCAATAAGGCGGAATGGCGGGACTGCTATCGGAAAGAAGAGTTCAATAAGGCGGAATAGCGGAATTGCTTTCGGAAGATGCGTTCAATAAGGCGGAATGGCGGGACTGCTATCGGAAAGAAGTGCTCAGTAAGGCGGAATAGAGGGACTGCTGTCGGGAAAGGCTGGAAGCTATTTGATAAGGCGGACTGGACCCAGCGAAGATATGGAATGGAGAATCCGAAAGATCCGAAAGATCCGAAAGATCCGAAAGATCCGAAAGATCCGAGAAATCCGAAAGATCCGAATGATCCGAGAGAACCGAAAAATCCGAAAGATCCGAAAGATCCGAGAGAACCGAAAAATCCGAGAGATCCGAGAGATCCGAGAAATCCGAAAGATTCGAAAGATAAGAAATGGAATATCTGAAATAACCAGAAGTTCCAAAAGATCCGAATAACGAAATGCAAAGGGTTGTTTCTTCAAAGGCGCAGGTTGCGCCTCGGATGAAACAACCCTTTTTCGTCAACCAGGTGTTTTTGTCTATCAGTAACTTTCATCAACCAGTTGTTTCCGTCAATTTAGATGTTTCCATTAAGATTGAGATGGTTGTAGCTTATCCAGCAAGCTCCTGTTGGAGAGGAGCACCAGATCGTTGCATTCCTTGTTTGCAGCAAAAAAAGACAAGATGGATTGATAGGCAGAGCCTTTCATTTCAATGAGCCGGCCATGTTTGTCTGGCGCAAACAAGAGGAAACGCTGCTCCAGTAAACCGACGAACTCTTCCACGTCAATGCCTTTTTTAATCATGTAGGGCAAGTTGAATTCGATAATGCCGGCCGCTTCCCTGCATGACGACAGCAAAGTGCTCATGCCGTTTATCGCCTCCCATTCAAAGCCTTCCACGTCCATTTTAAAAAGAAGCCTGCTGTCTTTCATTTTCTCAGGTCCAAAAAGATCGTCGATGGCAACCGTACGAACCTCTTTTTTGGTAGCGGTATTGGGGGCGGGGGCATGGCCGGAGGACAAGCCGGAATGCCGTTTATCGACATAAAAAGGAATTGCCTTTTGTCCCGTATCGGAAACAAACGCAAAATAAACGGAGATTTGTCCGCTGTTGGGATGTTCGCCAAGCGAACGCTCCAGATAAGGACGAAGATTTTCGTTAGCTTCGATCACTGCGATGGACGTTTCTTTCGGGTAAACGGCCGACAATATGATTTCGCCGTAATTCACCCCGGCATCAACGATCAGCGTTGGTTTTATGGCTGCGACGGCGTTTCGCCAAAAGGCGGTGACGCGCGGCTGCGACGAGCCTTTATGACGAATCATCCGGCCTCCGCGTTGATCGCCGGAATTTACATACATGGCGTGGCCGGATCCGTCCATAATAATTTTATGCATGATGGTATTCATCCTCCTTCGTATACCATATTCCGGGTGCAGGCTGCCCGCGAGGGATGGACGGCCTAAATTGCATCTAATGTCATCGGTAAATGAAATCCGCTAACATTGCCACACTTTTTTTGGCATTTAGATTGACCGCGGTGTTTCCATTGTATAAAGTGAGAATGAGTTTGCAAATTAAGGGAGAACGTGATGAAAATGAGCAGAGTTTTGATTCGCGGTGTCTGGTTGTTGATGGCCCTATTCCTTTTGTTGCCTGCTGCAGGCATTCAAGCCGCTGGCAATTTATTAATAAATGGAGATTTCGAAGCTTCGAAGGACGGACTTCCCGTAGGCTGGGAGACGGAAGCTTGGCTTAAGGACGAAGGATTGACTATATTCGGCTGGGATCAGCAAGCGGCATTTGAGGGCAATGGCGCCGCGGTTATAAGAAATACAGGCGACAACCATGCCCGTTTCATCCAGAAGGTGAAGGTAAAGGGGAATCAGACTTACCGCTTCTCGGGTTATGTCCGCACGGAAGGCGTGGGAACGCATGGCACCGGGGCGCATCTGTCCGTTGAAGGCGCAGCGTTGACCTATCCTAATATAACGGATAGCGGCGGCGAATGGTCTTTTCTGGAGTTTTACGGTAAAACCGAAAAGAATCAGCGCGAGATTCAAGTCGGAATCAGTCTAGGCGGTTATGGCGGAATCAATTCGGGGACAAGCTGGTTTGATTCCGTATCGGTGGAAGAGGTCGACAAAGCCCCTGCAGGCGTTGAGGTGCTGCCGCTTGGAATGACATCCATCAGCGGAGGCGATGGAGGGGAAGCGGAAGCGGCTCCTAAAATTTCGATTTTGCCCACGATGATTTATGGCGTGTTGTTTACTCTGTTGTTTGCGTTTGTTAACCGCAGCTTGATCAGAGGCGGTTCGCTTGCTGCCGGGGCGCGTTCGCGCAATTTGGTTCCCAATTTGCTGGCACTCGGTTTTGGCCTTGGTTTAGCTCTACGAATCGCCATCGGACTTACCAACGAAGGTTACGTTAATGATATGGCCTTGTTTGCCTATTGGTCGGATCATGCCGTGAATCAAGGATTGGCAAACTTCTATCATACCGATATCTTTGTCGACTACCCGCCAGGATACATCTACATTCTTTATATCCTTGGCGTGGTTAAAGGCTGGCTTGGCATACACAACGGAACAACAGCTGCTCTGCTTCTTTACAAGCTGCCGGCGATTCTGGCCGATCTGACCGCTGCGGCCGTCCTTTACCGCGTGTCGCGCGCCAAGCTCGGGGATGTTGCCGGGGTTGGCATCGCCTTATTGTACATATTCAATCCGGCGGCCATTATGGATTCGGCTGCTTGGGGGCAGGTCGACGCCATTTTTGCATTGGCGCTGTGCCTTGCTGTCTCAGGCATGGCGGAACGTCGGTTTGGCAGAGCGTCCGTCTGGTATGCAATCGCCGCACTTATTAAGCCGCAAGCATTTATCTTTATGCCGGTGCTGCTGCTGGCGCTTGCCCTGAACCGCAAGTGGAAGCCTTGGCTGCTTAGCGCAGGCTGCGGCTTTAGCACGTTTTTGCTGCTGGCGATGCCGTTTTTCTGGAAAACAGGCGGGCTGGCTTCGCTGGTCAAGCTTTACGGCGGAACGTTGTCCTCTTATCCTTACGCTACGCTGAATGCATTTAACTTCTATACGCTGCAGAATGCCAACTGGAAGCCGCTAAGCGATACTTGGCTCTTTATCCCCTATCAGGCATGGGGAGGATTGTTTATTGCCCTTGCTGTTGCGTTGGCGGTATATTATGCGGTTGTTTCGCATAAGCGAGATCAGGAGGATCGTTCCTTCTTTGTTGCGCTGATTCTGATTGCCGTTGTATTTATTTTCGTCACCAAAATGCACGAGCGTTACATGTTCCCGGCTTTGCTGCTAAGCTTGTTTGCTTACATCCATTCGTCCGACAGAAGAATGCTGCAGATTTTCTACGGCTTCTCGATTACGAATTTCATTAATATGAGCTACGTGCTGATGTTCAGCAAAACAACAACCAACGTGCCGTTGGACGGCATCGTCATTTTATGCTCCATTGCCAATATCGGCTTGCTGCTGTATGCCATTTACACCGGTTATGATTTGTACAAACGCGGCAATGTTCTGCGTGCCGAAATCATCAAACCGGAGGATCGCCAGGCGGAGGATGCAAGACTACTGGATGAGGCGCTTCCCGGCGGTACGTTCCGAAAACGCCGAAATCCGCTCACGAAAAAAGAGTGGCTCTGGATGGGCGGAATTACGCTGGTTTATGCGATTGTTGCGCTCGTTAACCTTGGCGCGATGAAAGGCCCTGTTACGCCTTGGCAGCCTGCATCCGGGGGAGACAGCTTTTATGTCGACCTTGGCGAAAATAAACACCTGGAGCGGATTACAAGCTTTGGCGGGGTTGGCACAGGGAAGTACAAGTTGGAATTTGCTCCCGATAATGGGGATTGGGGCAATCCCATTGAGGTCGACAATTCCCATGTCGCCGTCTTCTCCTGGCGCAGCCAGAAGCTGGAGCTGGATGCGCGATACGTCAAGCTGACGGTAACGCAAGCCGGATTTTCGATGCACGAGATGGCATTTTACGAAAAGGACAGCCAGGTGCCCCTGCCCGTTATTGGCATCAATGAAGACGAAGCCGGCACGCCGCGCCGGGGAAACCTGCAAAACTTGTTTGATGAGCAGGATCTGATGATATATAACCATAACTTCCGCAATGGAAGCTATTTTGACGAAATTTATCACGCCCGCACGGCTTACGAAAATCTTGAAGGCATCGTTGCTTATGAAAATACCCATCCGCCGCTGGGCAAAATTATCATCGCCCTCGGAATCAAGCTGTTTGGCCTTAATCCGTTTGGCTGGCGGATAGCGGGCACCGTTATCGGGATCGCGATGCTCCCTATTATGTATATGATGGCCCGGCGGCTTTTTGGAAAACCGCTTTATGCGTCTCTTGCAACGGTATTGTTCGCCGCCGATTTTATGCATTTTACGCAAACGCGCATTTCGACCATTGATGTTTACGGCGTATTTTTTATAATGCTGATGTTTTATTACATGCATAAATATGTGTCCATGAACTTCTTCCGCGACAAGTTGGCCGCAACCTTAGTGCCGCTTGGTTTGGCGGGGTTGTTCTTCGGTCTTGGCGTGGCTTCCAAATGGATCGTGCTATACGGGGGGGCCGGGCTTGCGATCATGCTGCTTCTGTCGCTTATCGAGCGCGGAAGGGAGTATGCGGCGGCTAAACGGGCCGTTAGAGCCAGCCGTTTCGACGCCGGGCAGGATGAATCCGCTCTGCGGAATATCATCAAACATTTCCCGAGAAATACTGTGGTAACCCTTTTGAGCTGCCTGGTCTTTTATATCGCGATTCCAGCCGCTATTTATGCCTTATCCTACATTCCGATCCTTTCAGTCATGAAAGGCGGTTATACTTGGCAGGCGCTGGTGGATTACCAGAAAAACATGTTTAACTATCACAGCAATCTGGTGTCTTCGCATCCCTTCTCCTCCTCCTGGTGGGAGTGGCCGTTTATGAAGCGTCCGGTATGGTATTATTCAGGAACCGAACTGGCTGAAGGTATGAAATCAACGATTGTGGCGATGGGAAACCCGCTTATCTGGTGGACCGGAATCGTAGCCATGCTGCTTACGATTTATGTCAGCGTGAAGCGCAGGGATAAGGCGATTTATATGCTATGGATTGCCTTTTTGGCGCAATATGTGCCTTGGATGCTTGTGACGAGGGAGACATTCCTATATCATTATTTTGCAATGGTGCCTTTTGTGATCTTGAGTATCATCTATATATTCAAGCATATGGAGGAGCAAAAGCCCTGGTTCCAAAAAGTCCGTAAAGGATATGTCATTGCCGCGGTGGCGTTGTTTATTCTCTTTTATCCCGCGTTGTCGGGGTTGACGGTGCCTAAAGCGTACGTGGATATATTGCTGAGATGGTTCCCGAGTTGGGTATTTTAAAATTTGAACGACCTCATCAAATGAAAGTTCAAAAAGTTCGGTTTTCAGTGCCGGGAAAATGGGATGAAGCTAGAAACTGAGTAGCGGAGCTTAGTGGAAGCTAAGTGAGCAATGGAAGTTTCGGCTGAATGCCATATTCGACGCCGGCCATGCCGCAAGGCATGTTCCGCAATGGAAAGCGGGCTTTTTGAACGACCTCTGAATGGAAGGGTGTAGTTATGGCAGCGTCAGTCACCTATAGCGTGATTGTACCCATGTACAATGAAGAACTGGTAATCGAGCATACGTATGAACGGCTTAAGGAAACAATGGATGAGGCGGGAGAGCCTTACGAGCTTATCTTTGTTAACGACGGGAGCAAGGACCGGACGGTGGAACTGGTATCCCTGATCGCAGAATGCGATCCCAATGTCCGGCTGGTTGATTTTTCGCGGAATTTCGGCCATCAGATCGCGATTTCGGCAGGCATGGATTATGCAAAAGGCGATGCTGTTGTCGTTATCGACGCTGATTTGCAGGATCCTCCATCCGTCATACTCGCCATGATCGAGAAGTGGAAGGAAGGCTACGAGGTTGTTTACGGACGCAGACTGAAGCGCAAGGGCGAAACGTTGTTCAAGAAGCTGACGGCCAAAGCGTTTTACCGCTTGCTTCGTAGCATGACCAATGTGGATATCCCGCTGGATACGGGCGATTTCCGGCTGATTGACCGCAAGGTATGCGACGTGCTGCGCGGATTAAAGGAAAAAAATCGTTTTGTGCGCGGCTTGATCAGCTGGATCGGCTTCCGGCAAACGAGCGTGGAATATGTGCGCGAGGAAAGATTTGCGGGAGAAACCAAATATCCGCTCAAAAAGATGATTTCTTTTGCGCTGGACGGGATCACCTCCTTCTCTTACAAGCCGCTGAAAATCGCAACCTATCTGGGATTTATACTATCGTTAAGCAGCTTTGTTTATTTGATTATTGTTTTGTATCAAGGGTTATTTACGAATACCACATCCCCGGGCTGGGCGACGATCGTTGTGCTCAATCTGCTGTTTAACGGCATTATTCTCATTTTGCTGGGAGTTATCGGGGAATATATCGGACGTATTTATGACGAGTCGAAGGACCGTCCGCTCTATATCGTAAGGGAAGCAAGAGGGTTTGAAGCATCTTCGGCCGAAACGGCGACTGTTGGTCAATCAACGGACTCCGCTAACCCGGAAAACGCCAAAGGGCTGGGGAAATATGTATAATTCCGGCAAAAAGGACTGGGTACCCCAGTTATTCAAATTTGGTTTGGTCGGTGTGCTCAATACGCTCATCGACTTTGCCGTTTTTACGCTGCTTATTGTGATGTCGGTGCATTATGCGTTGGCTCAGCCGGTTGCTTATTTGGCCGGGATGGTTAACAGCTATTATATGAACAGGGCATTTACCTTCTCGGCGCGAAAAAGAGGGCAGGAGATTTCTGTGCCTGCCGCCCGAGGTGGAGATTGGGGCCGGAAGCTTCGTTTTCTGATCTGGAATCTCGTCATGCTGGGATTGTCCGTCGGGCTGATAGCGCTGGCTACGGAAGTAGCGGGACTTCACGAGATGGTGTCCAAAGTGCTTGTGACGGGACTAATCGTTGTTCTTAATTTTGTGGGAAGCAAGTTGTGGGTTTTTGCAGAGGCGCCATCTGTAAGCAAAGAGCACTAAATGGGGAGGAGACCGCAAATGAAAAAATTATTGGCCTACAGCTTTGTAGCCATCGGCCTTCTGCTGTTGGCGTACCCCGGAGCAAGTCAGTGGTACAACGACCGGCAGCAGCAGAAATTGCTTGAAGCCTGGGAAGCCAGCGCGATGCAGGAGGAAGCTTCGCAGGAAGCGCGGCAGCAATATGACGGGCTTACGAATTTGTTTGCGGAAGTTGACGGGGATAACGGCTTGCCTGAGGCAACCTCCTTCGAAACACAACCTGCCGCCAGTCAGCAGCCTGAACCAACCAAACAGCCGGCTGCGTTAAATGCAATCGCAAGCATCAAGATTCCAAGCATCAAGCTTAATCTGCCCGTGCTGGAAGGCGCTACGCAAAAAAATATGAAATATGCCGCGGCGCATCTGAAAGAAACATCGCCGCTTGGCGCTGTAGGCAATGCGGCGATCGCCGCTCATCGCATGAAAGCCCGCGGCAGCTTGTTCAATCGCCTGGACGAAGTGAAAGTCGGCGACAAAATTATTGTGGAGACGAAAAACGAAACGTTCACGTATACGGTTTACAATGTGTCCATCGTAGAGCCGACTGACGTATCGGTCCTCAATTACAATCAAACCGACAAAAGGCTTACGCTGATTACCTGTGATCCCATCGTCAATCCGACGCATAGGCTGATCGTGCATGCCGAAATGAGTTAGACGGCAGCCGTTAGCTGTCATAAAAGGAATATTGGCCGGCCAGGGCAACTCTTTCCCACACTGAAGAGGGTTCTCCTGGCCGGTTTTCTGTTATAGCCAACAATACCCGGCGGCAACCGCCTATTTACCCCCAGTTCAAATCTCCCTCTTCATCGCCAATCCTCGTATCCGCGAGCATTTCCGGCATTCACCTTTTTTGTAATCGTTATGCTTGCCTTGTTTCCGTCCTAATAGATTTTCCACCAATTGGATAGGCATTTGTGTATAGGCTATACCGTATTTGCCTAAATTTTAAGCAAGGAATTGACGGTGACCGCAGTTCAAACTATAATAAACACATGAATGATTGTTCATATGTTGAGGGATGGTGATGCTGTTATGGAAGCTTCAACTGAAAAGGTGAAACGCTCCTTTATACTTGAAGGGTTGGATTGCTCAAATTGCGCTATGAAGATAGAAAGCAATATCCGGAAGCTTAAAGGCGTTGAGGATTGCTCCGTTAGCTTTGCGACCAAAACGTTGACAATGGGAGTGCCGAAGGCGCAGGAGCAAGAACTGATTAAAGAAGCCACACGTAAAATCAAAGAGCTTGAGCCTCACATTCAGGTGATGGACAAAAATGCTCGCAGTTCTCGCAGGCTTCAAGGCGGGAATCTCAATGGCGGCCATGCTCATTCCCATAGCCACTCCCATAGTCAAGGTAATGCTTATGGCAATGAAGAGGGGCACGGCGCTCACGAGCATGACCACACGGATGATCATGGCCATGATCATGGGGCCTCCAATACAAAAATAATGATTATTCGTTTGATTGCGGGCTCCGCGCTGCTGGCGGCAGGGGTTTGGGCGCCTTTATCAGCTACTTATGAGTTCGTTGCCTTCCTGCTTGCTTATCTTATGATTGGCGGAGATATTTTGCTCAGATCGGCCAAAAATATATCGCGCGGCAGAGTGTTTGACGAGCATTTTTTAATGAGTATTGCAACGATAGGCGCCTTTATCATTCAGGAATATCCCGAAGGCGTGGCCGTCATGCTGTTTTATCAGGTTGGCGAGCTGTTTCAAAGCATTGCAGTTAATCGGTCAAGAAAATCCATTAGCGATCTGATGGACATTAGACCCGACTATGCAAATGTAAAGCTTGGCGAAGAAACGAAACGCGTAAATCCCGAGGATGTTGAAATTGGTCAGTTGATTGTCATTAAGCCAGGTGAAAGGGTTCCGTTGGACGGAAAGGTAGTAGAAGGCATCTCCGCAATGGATACCTCTGCTTTGACGGGTGAGTCTGTACCGAGGGAAGTGGAGCCGGGCCAAGATGTATTAAGCGGCTTTATTAACAAAAATGGCGTTTTGACTGTGGAGGTCAGCAAGGTATTTGGGGAATCCACCGTCTCCAAAATATTGGATTTGGTCGAAAATGCCAGCAGCAAAAAGGCGCCTACTGAAAACTTTATAACAAAGTTTGCAAAATACTATACGCCGGTTGTTGTTATTGTGGCGGCATTAATGGCCGCAATCCCTCCACTGCTTCTGGAGGGCGCGACATTTTCGGAGTGGGTTTACCGGGCGCTTGTTTTTCTCGTTATTTCTTGTCCTTGCGCGCTAGTTGTATCCATTCCGCTTGGCTTCTTCGGCGGGATAGGAGCTTCCTCACGGAATGGCGTGCTTGTTAAAGGCAGCAATTACCTGGAAGCGTTAAATGATGTTAAGTATGTCGTATTCGACAAAACGGGAACCTTGACCAAAGGGGCATTTACGGTTACTTCGATTCACCCGCAGTCCGGATTGACCAAGGATGAGCTGCTCCGATATGCGGCATATGCGGAGATTCATTCGAATCATCCCATCGCCCATTCCATTCGGGCGGCATATGGCAGCGAGCTTGATGAGAGCCAAATCGCCGAATACAATGAGGTTTCAGGTCATGGCATTCAGCTGCGATTTGAAGGAAAGGAAATATTGGCGGGGAATCGTAAATGGATGGAAAAGGAGAACATTAATTTTTCGGCTTCAACGGATATTGGCACTATCGTTTATGTCGCGATCGACCGGACTTATGGTGGTTATCTGGTTATATCGGATGAGATAAAGGAAGATTCGGCTAAAGCTATTAAAGCGCTGAAGTCCCTTGGTATTGCCAAAACGGTGATGCTGACAGGCGATTTGAAGGCGGTTGGCGAAAAGGTAGGTCAGCAGCTGGGCATTGATGAGGTTCGCGCCGAGCTTCTTCCGCAAAATAAAGTTGAAGAGATCGAGAAGCTGGATAGCCAAAAGGGCAAACGGGAGAAAATTGCTTTTGTCGGAGACGGAATCAATGATACCCCCGTACTGGCAAGAGCAGATGTCGGCATTGCGATGGGCGGTCTGGGATCGGATGCAGCCATTGAAGCCGCAGACATCGTGATTATGACGGATGAACCTTCCAAGCTGGCTTCGGCTATTTACATCGCCAAAAGAACAAGACGAATTGTTTGGCAAAATATCGGTTTTGCGATGGGGGTCAAAGGATTATTCCTCTTGCTAGGGGCATTTGGCGTTGCATCTATGTGGGAGGCTGTTTTTGCCGATGTTGGAGTAACGCTGATCGCCGTTATTAACGCAATGAGGGTGCTCAAAACAGAGCCGAAGCTTTAACATTTTATTGAGAAACCTCCTGATCCCTTTTATAGCGGGCGCAGGAGGTTTTTCTACCGTTAAACGCAGTTGCTCATCTTTGAGAGAGGTCTGAATAGAGGTTTTCTCAAGAGGGCTTAAGCGATAAAAGGAGGCCGAGAAATGGACAGAGAACAACTAAAATCAAACCGATAATAAAAACCATTCTTTTATTTTCTTTGTAACTCCAATAAAGCAACCCGATCGAATAGAGGCCAATTGCAATCAACAGCAGACCAGGAAGGCTGAATGACAGGCTGAGGTCCGAGCCAGGGGACGTGCCGTTCAGATATTGAAATAGCCAGGAAACGGCTGGCGCTTCAAATTCGCCTTCATGCGGTGGCTCTTGCACGCCCATAAAAGCGGTAATCATCAGCATCACAAAAGCGATAATGGTTTCTGCGCGGAGCCACCACTTCAGTCTGGCCGCCAGCAAACCGTCTTTGGTTATCTTTGCTACAAAACCGTTCATAAAGCCGAGAAGCAGCAGGGGCAAAAAAACGAGATGTTTTAGCAATAAAGCCTCGCCATAATTTAGACTCCATGAGTTCAAATAGCCTTCGACGATTAAAGCCATCATGACGAAGCCTGCAGTGACGATAATTAGAATACAGGCGATTGCCAAGGGAGTAAACCAGCGAACAAATGCCTTCCAGTTCCAGGGGCCTTGAGCAAACCAGGCTACTATCAACAGAGTGCCTAACCAGGCAGACATAGCTGCTACATGAAGTGATTGCGCCAGTAGTCCCCAAATCGGCGAAAAGCTGGCGGGGTGACTGGCCCAGCCGTGGGCGATGATCAACATTCCCCATAATACAGAAAGTGCAATTCGGATTGTTTTTTTCTCCGGATTAAACAGCATGGTCAAGGCATACATGGCCGTACTGATAAAGAGAATCGACAACCATGCATTGCCGAATGAATAGTCTTTTAGCACAATAATCAAAACTTGAACAAAGGTCAGGTTGGTTGCATATTCCTGCAGCATCAAGGTTGTCCGAAAAATCGGCACAAACGAAAATACGGATATTCCCAGCAAAGCATATTGAAAGAGTGTAGGCAGCTTTCGCAGGGAGGGCTTGGCTTGGTCTGGGACAAAGGAAAGCAGCAAATAGCCGCCGCTAAAAGCAAAAAAGAGATACAGAAGCGTCTCGGAAATATAAATATACATAAGTTCCTCCATGAATATTTTATAAGACTACAAAACATAGTATAATATGTTTTGAGATGATGAGGAAGAAGTCCTTCAAGTAATTAGCCTAATGGAGGTAAAGATGAATAAGAAAAACAAAAGCTCGCGAACTCTTGTAATTTATACGCTGGTCATTATCGTGATCTTTGGGACTTTGTTTGTCATGAATCAGGCGGGGGAAAAGAAAGCGAAGGGCAATCAAGCAACGGCGGAGGCTCCCTCAATTAGTGGACAGCCGATTGCCGGCACTGAAACGGCAAAGATTTCAATCGTAGAATTCGGGGATTACAAATGCCCCTCCTGCAAAGCGTGGGGAGAGCAGGTTTGGCCGCAACTGAAGCGTGATTACATTGATACGGGTATAGCATCGTTTGCGTATATCAATACGTTGTTTCACGGAGCTGAATCCAAACTTGCGGCACAGGCAAGCGAAGCCCTCTATATCAACGCCCCGGATCGATTCTGGGAGTTCCACAAGGCGTTGTTTGATGAACAGCCAGACATTGATCATGACAGTTTATGGGTAACGGAAGCCAAGGTGTTGGAAGTCGCGACAGCTGTTGTTCCTGATCTGGATTTAGAGTCATTTAAGCAGGATATGGCGTCAGCGGAGATACAAGAAAAGCTGGATCAGGATCAGGCGCAGGTGGATAAGTTCAACATACAACAAACGCCTACGATTATGGTAAACAACATTGTGATTGCCAACCCGTTTGATTACGACGCCATCAAAAAAGCAATCGAACAAGAAATTCAATAGAGGAGGCATGTCTCCGTGCGGTTCATCAAGCAATACAACTTGTATTTTGCTTGGCTTGTTGCTGTGACTGCAACATTGGGCAGTCTATATTTTAGCGAGATTAGAGGATTTATTCCCTGTGAATTATGCTGGTTCCAGCGTATATTAATGTATCCTCTAGCCATTATTTTAGGCATTGCCGCTTTTTATGAGGACGACAAGATCAAAAGATATGTATTGCCTCTCTCCATCCTTGGCATTTGTGTCTCGACCTATCATTACATGAAGCAAAAGCTTCCTTGGCTGAATGAAATTCAACCCTGCACACAAGGCGTACCGTGCAGCACAGAACACTTTAACTGGTTAGGCTTTATAACGATTCCTTTTATGGCGTTAACGGCTTTTGTGCTGATTACTCTTTTGTTAGCATTCAAAAGAAAATAATGGTTCATCGAAGCCGAGAAGGTCGAAGCTATTCTGGCTTTTCTCAAAGAAATCGCCCCGTCCCGTATAGTAATTGGGGCAGGGCGATTCCTATTTCTCGATGGGTCAGCCTCTTCAGCTACAGCGGCTAAACGCGCTTGATTTGATAAAGGTCGCCGTTTAACCGCCCTTTGATGCGCAGCCAGTCTCCCACTTTAACCTCTTCTGTATTGCTTAAGCCCTTAATAAGGATCTCCTGGTCCAATCCATGCACAAAAAGCGGAAAGTTGTCCTGATGATTATGATAGCGAAAAAGGCGCTTAACCTCTCCAAAAACAACATGCTCCGAACGATCGCCTACCAAAGTAAGCTGTGCGCCTCTGGCTTCGTGAGGAGGTTTTTCACGATCCCATTCCAGCGGCTTATAGTTTCGGTGTTCCATATATAGCGACACGGTGATTTCGTCATCAACTAGCGTAAACGTGGAATGTTCGCCTTCCCGCGCGAAAGCCCCCGGTGCAAATAATTCAAATTGAAACGAAAATCCGTTTTCTTTTTTTACAACGGCTAAATCCCGAACGCTCCCGCCTAATTTAACTCCGGCAATTTTGCAGGCAAAGATATCCTCGTGCTCAAGCTGGGCTTGTCTTTCATTAATCCGATGCTTCATCCAGTTTACAAAATAATGCTCAAACGACGGACTTTTTACACGGAAGCCTTGGCCATGGCAGGTATCGATGGATATGACTTTGCCGGCAAGTTCGCCGCTGACGATTAGTAAATCGTAATAGCCGCAGCCGTCATTATAAATGGCGAGCGTGCCTTGCAGAGCGAGAAGAGCCAAACGGTCATATTCCTCTTCTTCCAGGTCGTCCGGCAGGTTATCCTGTGCTTCGTTTTCAAGGTAATAGTAGTTGCATTGCTCCTCGATAAACGGCTTGCTCATGTAAGTCCAATCCAGTTCCTCGGACTTAAATACGTTTTTCAGCGGATCTGCCGCTTCGGACAGGGGTAGCGGAAATTTACGATGCTCCTTTCCTCCGTTCCCGATATGGAGCAGGAAGTCCCGAAATCCCGGAGGAAGGATAATGTGGCTTTTTTTCTCGAATTGCCGTACTTCGTCTTCAGAAAGGGCAGGATTAGGACTATAAGGGCTTGCGCCATTATATAAGCTGCTGTATTTCTCCAATAATTCCAACACTTCAGCTATGAAGGGGCTTTGGCCTTGCGGCGTTTCCTTCTGCAATCCTTTGAAACGGTTTGTTAGGGTTGATATCAGCTTCTTGATGAGTGCTCGCTCCTTAATACAGTTTTAAATAATATAAAAGCTCAAACATTTGAGATAAAAACGTTGTATGGTCAAAATTTCTCCCTTGTTTTAAATCACTTATCATGTTCTGAAGTTTATTCCACTTTCGAAGCATGATTAAATCCGTCATTTTATTTTCGGACTCCCGTATCGCGTTCAAATTCGGCATGTATCTGGCGACTACTTCCTCATAGGTTATGTATTCGGTATCGGCATGAGAAAGAGGGGGATTGGAAGCCTCCGGATGAAAAACATAAGTTGGCTGGCGATTTCTCATTTGCGCCAATCGGTCCCATTTTTTCTGCCGCCTGATTTGGATGAGCTTTTGCTTAAACATCTTTTCGATCCTGTTCTCCTGAATTGAAGAGAGAGGAAGACCAATGATGATTTGTGTTTTCAACTCTTCGGTTAGTGGAAGCCCGCTATAATCGCCCGGCAATTCCCACCCCCTCTCATATCTAAGAAGGATTCCATCACGTTCAAGGTCGATTTTATGAAATCCGTCCGTAATATCTTTTATAAGTTCTGCAGACATCATCGTATAATTGCCCAGACAAGTTTCGCCAAGCCGGTACGTTTTATGTTCCTTGCGATGATGGACGACGTAGCAAAAACGGAGCGCTTTGCCGCATTCGCATTTATAGGGGCGATTGCCGTAACCGCCGTCTACTATTTCGTTCAGCTCCCAGTCATTTAATTGTTGCCAGACCTCATCTATTGAAATGCCGGGATGCAGCACCACTCCTTTTTTGTGGGCAAGCTTCTCCAGCCATTTGCTTTTTTTGCCTTGCTTCAAATAGTTTTGTAAAAAGTCCGACTGCTCCTCATTCAACAGTTGAACTAATCGATTAACTTCCTTTTCGGTTAAAGGAGACGGCATTTCTTTACCTCCGTTCGAGCTGGTCCCAACCCCCTTATCATACCATATAATTACAGGTCGTGGAGGGGCTGAGGGGTTATCATCGTTCTCGACCCGAAGCAGTATCTGTCGAAACCATTCATGCAAAATTTCCTTTCGTGTGAAAACGTAAGGAATCGTAAATCAAGAAGTTTGCGGCACAAGCGCAGTGCCCATTTTATATAGATACAGCACCACTCGGTTGCCCTCTTCATATGATAAGTTGACTGTATCCCTTGACCTTGTTATACCACAAAAACCCGAGCAAGGAGGGGTGACAAACTTTGAAGGGTAGCGACCACAAGAGCAAGTTTTTATTGACGCATCGTGAACGAGAGGTATTCGAGCTGCTGGTACAGGACAAAACAACGAGGGATATTGCCAAGCAACTTTTCATCAGCGAGAAGACCGTTCGCAATCATATCTCAAACGTTATGCAAAAGTTGAACGTCAAAGGTCGTTCGCAAGCGGTTGTCGAGCTGATCAAGCTTGGGGAGTTGCAAATATAACAACCAAATAAGCTGAATGAAGACAGCATGCCATTATGCTGTCTTTTTCGTGTGGCAGGGATGCTCCAAGAGGTACAGTTTGTGGTATTATGAAAAGAAGTCACTACATTTGGCTGGAAAAAACGGGAAATGATAAAATCGAAGTTGGCGAGGGATTCCATGTTTAAATTGACGTTTCTATTTCTTTGGCTGTATTGGCTTCTGGGCAATCCAATCGTAGCCATTCTTGTATTGCTTGTTGTATTGTATTTGCTGGACCGCCGTTTTGTAGGCATTTCGCCCAGCATTGTAAAGCCGCTTAAGCGGTTTTCCAGAATTCGCAAGCTGAAGGGACATATCGCGGGATCGCCAAATGATGTATCTGCCAAGCAAGAGCTGGCGCGTCTGCTGATTGAACGGAAAAAATTCAAAGAGGCGCTGCATTTGCTGGAGCCGCTGCAAAGGACGCTGGAGGATTCCGCGGAATATTGGGATGCGCTGGGCCACTGTCTGGCGGAAACCGGCAAAATCGATCAAGGCATAGCCAGCATGAACAAAGCGTTGGAGCTGAATCCAAGGGTCAAATACGGGGCGCCTTATCTGCGGCTTGCCGATATTTATGCTGCCGCCGATGCGGAGAAGGCGCTGAACAGCTTGCAGCAATTTCAACAAATCCAGTCCTCGTCCTGTGAAGCGTATTACCGAATGGCGCAGCTGTACAAAAAGCTTGGCCGGCTGAATGAAGCCAAAGCGGCTGCCAGTGAAGGACTGGCGATGTACCGCACGTTGCCCCGTTACAAAAAACGTTCCGAACGGGGTTACGCAGTTCGGCTGCTGTTCAAAAAATGACGGGTAAAGGGGCAAGAGGCAATAGATGCGGCGCAATATTTGGTTCATTGCAATCGGAGTAATTATAGCAGCCATTTTAATTAATAATTCGATTTATTACTTTTTGGCCAGGCAAACGCTGGAGGAAGCCCATCATAAAGAAATGCTGGCGCTTTCTGCGCAAATCGAGCTTTCGGTGGAGCAGTCCAGAATCGGCGCGGAGCTGTATGAGGAAGGGATCGCCAGAGAGCTGCGCGCCGCTTCCATAGCGGCACAATATGCGCTTGATCCCGATGTGGACAACGTGACGAACGAGCAGCTGCGGGAGCTCAGAGATAAGCTGGAGCTTTCCCATATTTCATTGCTGAAAAAAACAGAGGACGATATCGTCATTCATCGCTCCTCCGATCCCGGCCAGCTGGGTAAAAGCACGAAGTCATGGGAGCCTTGGCATGATTATTTCGGGCAGCTGTTCCGTCTTGAGCCTGTTGGCGAGGATTGGCTTGGTCAAAGCATGAGCCATTTCTGGAGCGGTCCTTTTGAAGTTTCCTCTACGGAATTGGATAAGGTGTACAAATGGGGATATTATTTTGACGGCGCAACAAACTTCATTACCGATCCTTACGTCAATTTTCAAAGGCAGGATGTCTACAATAAAGTAACAGGCGTGGACAGGCTTATCTCCAGTCTGGAGGACGGCAGAGAATCACTGCTTGAGGTTACGGTAATGAATCCGCGCACATTCCCCGACGGAATATGGTCAACCGAGGAAAGCGGCGAGGTGCGGGAGCATTTTGTCCAGCGGCCGATTCTTTACGGGCAATACCATTTCAAAATGGAACATGACGTAGCTGCCGTTCAAGAGGCGTACCAGACTAAAAAGCTGGTTGAGCTGGAAGAGACTGTAGAGGGCAAACGGGTTCATAAAATGTTTGTGCCTGTTTTTATTACGGATAAAGGAATCAGCATAACCGACGAATCCGGGAAGGCTATGGATGCTTATGTCATTTCGATTGCTTCGGACTACGATATTTTGAGGGACGGGCTGAACTCGCAGTTTTTAAATTTGGGACTTATTATTATTTTGCTGACGGTCATCAGCCTTGCCATTGCTCTTGTTGTGATGCGTTATTATAAAGGAACAAGGGAAAAAGCGGTAGGCGTAGCCCAGCAAACCTATGCCGATGAAATCAACAGCATGTTCCAGGCGATTCGGGCGCAACGGCATGATTTCCTGAACCATGTGCAGACCATCCATTCATTGGCCGTCCTGAACAAAAGCCAGGAGCTTGCGGCTTATACCAAGGAGCTGACAGGCGAAATTCGTTTGATGAATGATATCATCAATATCGGAAATCCGGCGATTGCCGCTTTGATCCGTTCAAAGGTTTCGCAGGCGGAAAGCTACAGGATTCATTTCCATTGCAGCTTTAGCGGCCTGGATGTGAAAGGCATGGGCGTCAAAACGCTGGACATGAATCGCGTATTGGGCAATCTGATCGACAATGCGTTTGATGAAGTGCTAAAGCTCGATGAAGCCGAACGCAATGTTGTGCTGGAGGTCAGGCAAAACGAACAGTTTATCGAAATCGATATAGCAAATCCCTGCAAGGATGCTCAGCATTTGGCGAAGCAGCCCCTGTTCCAATCCGGGTTTACCACCAAAAAGAAGGAGCATCAAGGGCTTGGCCTGTTTATCGTTAAATCCATTGCCGACCGGAACAAAGGAACGGTCAAGGTGGAACCAAGAGGCGACAATGTCATTGCCTTTGTGGTTACATTGCCACTATAAGATGACATGAGGAATGCCGCATTCGAGATTGGTTTCTCGAAGCGGCTTTTTTTTTGGTATAATGATAAGATGCAAGAAAACGGGAAGGAACGGTGAGCGTTTCCTATGCACGTGAACAAAGGGCTTTTTTCCAATTTCGAAAAGGATATGCGTGAGCATCTGTCCCTGCCTGATCTCAAGAGGGGCTGGACTGTCTATATAGAAGGAAACGTAGACCAGGTAAAGGAAGTTGTACACAATACGATAACCGGGATTGTAAGAGGAGACGATTTGTGCGCGGTCGTAATGGACTTCGACAATTTTCGTTACATCTCTTGCACTTGCCCTTATGACGGTTACTGCATGCATATGGCGGCCGTCTTTTTTCAATGCCTTGCCCAAAATGAAGGCGAGCAGGAAGCGAAGCAGTCTTATTTTCGAATGATGGGTATATCCGCGGCCAGCGCACTTGTTGCTGCAGGGGATGGGTCCAATCGCGGCAATGATGAGACGTTTAAAATGGAGCAAACGATCCAGCATCCGGAAAAAGGCGGCGAAGCGCCCGCCCATTCGCTTTTAAGCTGGTTCAACGAAATGGATGAAATGTACGGCGATACCTGGCAGAAATGCCGCCATTCGCTTCATGCCCTGCAGCCCGTATTGTCAGGGTTAAAGGGCGTTTCGAAAAACTGGGATAAACCGATGCTGAGGCTTCATTGGATCGCTTCGATTGTATTCGTCATGGAGCAGGCGGAGCGCGCTATAAATACAGTAGACAGCTTTAGCCGCTATTACCATGAGATGTCATTCCTCCGCATGGCGGAGCCGTGGATCGAGCACGCTTACGGGCTGATTGCGGAAATCGACGCTCCTGGCCTTGAGGGGGAGGAGCTTTCCATTCTGAACGACCTGACCGCTTATGTGCGGAGAAGAGCGTTTCTGGATGAAAAGCAGCTTTTTGAGTGGCTGCAGCTTTATATGGCGATTTGCGAAAATTTGTCTGTTAACGAAGCCTGGTTCCGTCATGAGCTTTCGTATCTGACCGACAGGCTGGACGGAATAGAAGAAGACGAGCAAGGAAGCGGAGACAGGCTTCACGCCGCTGCCGGGATGATGCATTATTTTGCGCAGGACGACAGGAAGGCCATACAGCATTTTCGCCAGTGCAGCTTTGAGCGTAATCAACGCCTGATTTATCCCTGCGTAGGTGCCAGGATTAATGAGGAGAACTGGGAGCTGGCGGAGGAATGGATGGTCTATTTGTTCGATAGCCTAAAAGGGGTTCGGAGCGCCAGAAACATCGGGCCGTTTATGACGTTGTGCAGGTATGGCGACGCGGCGCGGCCGGATCTGCCGCAGTGGAATCAATACATGATGGAGCTTTTGCCGTATTCCTACTCTGACCTGTCGGAGCATTGGATCGAGATGAAACGATTCCGCGACTGGGCCGATCTGCAGATGCTTATGGGCGTAAAGCCGGAGGATCACAACGCCGCGACGCTGCGCGATGTGGGCAAGGCCGATCCTCAATGTCTCATACCGCTGTACCATCAGTCCATTGAAGCCGCCATTCAATCAAGAAATCGCCAGAGCTACCGTATGGCGGTCAAACATCTGAAGAAGCTGGAGAAGCTGTACAAGGCGGTTAAGGAGGGCAGTCGCTTCGAAACGTATTTGTCCAGGCTGGTTGCAAAATACCAACGGCTGAGAGCGCTGCAGGAAGAACTGTGGAGGGGTAAACTGATACAATGAGAAACCTGGCAAATCTGCGTCAACTGTTGGTGGACGGGATGTGGAATGAAGAGGACGGCCAGCCGGGCGTACTACTCTGGAGCGGCGACCGCAAGGATATGCCGGAGGGAAAGCTGCGTTCCTTGCTGTTTGCCTGGCATAAAGGGTCATGGTACGGAAGCGATATTGATGAAACCCGCAACAACGGGCAAAGCGTGCTTAAGCTTTCTCCGCTTCAGGCGATGGATTATCTCTCCAATCCGCTGCCTGTCAATTTGCTTCAAGTGGACTGGAGCCCAAGGCTGCATACGTTAAGGAAGATGGCAATTGGCATCCGGGACATAGTGCTGAACGGCTGGTTTGTTCCGGATTGGGATGTTTGGGATGAGGATCGGCGCGGCTGGAAAGCGGCTTTTCCCGAGGCATTTTCGGAGCAAGAGGAGAGTTGGCGGGGGTTGCTTCAGTCGGCGGAAGAAGAGGGCGACGGCGAGGCAAAACGATGGCTTGGGGCCGTCGTCGAGGAATGGATCGCTGAAAGCGCCGAGGTTGGTAAAGCATGGAGCGACATCGGCCGATCCGTTGGCGAAAGCGTAGTAAGGCATAAAGGCGTAGACGAAGAAGAGTGGCTGATCGCGATCGGGCTGGAGAAGGATGTGCTGCCGTTTCGGGTTGCTCTGCAGCTTAGCGAACCGGGTCCGGGACATGGCTGGAGTCTGCGTCCAGCTGTTCAGGATCAGAACGGCGGGGCCTGGCTGCCCATTGCTTGGAGCGGCGGAGAAGCTGCTGTCATAAGTGAAGAGGAAGATGGTGCGAAGCTGCCGGAGGAATGGGTGGAGCTGCTGCCCGTCAAGCTGATGAAGGAAACGGCAAAATGGTTGTCCGTGCTCCCTGATCTGGCTGAACAAAGGGATGTTGACGAGCCGCTGCTGCGGCAGGAGTTAAGCGAGGACGAGGCTTGGTATCTGCTCCAGCACGGCAGCGTTGCTCTTCTGGAGGCCGGATGTCCGGTTCTCCTGCCCGCCTGGTGGGAAGCGGCCCGTTCCAGAAAGCTGAAGCTTAGAGCCAAGCTCAAATCATCGGTTGGTTCGGCTGCGCAGCCGATGTTTGGCTTGAACCAGATCATGCAATTTGACTGGAAGCTGGCGCTTGGCGACGTGGACCTGTCCGAAGCCGAGTTTATGGAAATGGCGGAGCAGAACAGAAAGCTG
Source organism: Paenibacillus sp. CAU 1782 (assembly GCF_054551715.1). Taxonomy (NCBI): domain Bacteria; kingdom Bacillati; phylum Bacillota; class Bacilli; order Caryophanales; family Paenibacillaceae; genus Paenibacillus; species Paenibacillus sp. CAU 1782. The sequence continues at coordinate 225,639 of NZ_JBTOLL010000003.1, forward strand.
TTCCGGGTCGGGAATGAATGGGTGCATCTGGACCCGCAGGATGCCGAAAAAATCAGGTCATGGTTAAACCGCGCAGGCAAACGAAAGGGACTTACTTTCCGCGATGTGCTGGAGATGCATTTGCGCGGCGAAAGCGTGGCGGATGTTAGCGATGATCCCGAAAGCGATCTTCGCGCCGAGGTGGAGCTGAATCAGCATTTGGAGGCATGGCTCAGCCAGCTTCAGCACATCTCCCATATCCCGCAAGCCAATGTGCCCGTAACCTTCAAAGGCGAGCTGAGGCCTTACCAGCTGGAGGGCGTATCCTGGCTGCTGTTTCTGCGCCGTTTCGGGTTAGGCGGAGTATTGGCCGACGATATGGGTTTGGGCAAAACGATTCAATTTATGGCGTACCTGCTGTGCATCAAGCATGAAGAGCTTGGCATAGACGGTCCCTCGTTGCTTATCTGTCCAACCTCCGTCATCGGCAACTGGGAGAAGGAGCTGGCGCGTTTTGCTCCCGAGCTTAACGTCATGCTTCATTACGGAAGCAGAAGGTTGAAGGGCGAGGAGCTAAGGGAAGCGGCGGCCCGGCAGGATCTTGTCATTACTTCCTATTCGCTCGCTCAACTGGACGAAGAAGAGCTGGAGGGAGTCTCCTGGAACGTCTTGTGTCTGGACGAGGCGCAAAATATTAAAAACGTCTATACAAAGCAATCCAGGGCTATCCGCCAATTGGAGGCAAGACATCGGATCGCGCTGACTGGCACTCCGATGGAAAACAGGCTGACGGAGCTTTGGTCGATCTATGATTTCATCAACCCCGGTTATTTGGGTTCGCTGCAGGACTTCCGCCGGGCGGTCGTAGCGCCAATCGAGAAAAACAGGGATGAAGGACTGATCAGCGGCTTGCAGCGCTGGGTCAAGCCGTTTATGCTGCGGCGGGTGAAGAAGGATCCTGCTATTCAGCTTTCCTTGCCCGATAAAATCGAAACCAAGAGCTATATGACGTTAACGACGGAGCAAGGCGCATTGTACGAAAACATGGTATCGGACTTGCTGGAAAAGCTGGATACGTTGGATGCGATGAGCAGGCGCGGGCTGATCCTGTCGACGCTGACCAAGCTGAAGCAGCTATGCGATCATCCCTCCTTGCTGCTGAACGAAAATGCGGGCAAAGAATGGGACCCCGAACGCTCCGGAAAAACGTCGCGCCTGCTGGAAATGTGCGAGGAAATTGCCGCCGAGGGCGAACGCTGCCTGATTTTTACCCAATACGTGGACATGGGCAAGCAAATTCAGCTCCTGCTTGAAAATAAGCTGGGCATTGAAGTTCCTTATTTGCATGGCGGGGTGCCGAAGCAGAAGCGGGATGAAATGATCAGCCGTTTCCAATCGGAGGAAGTGCCTGGCTGCGCTTTTGTGCTTTCGCTCAAAGCGGGTGGTACGGGACTTAACCTGACTGCGGCCAACCATGTTTTCCACTTTGACCGCTGGTGGAATCCGGCGGTGGAAAACCAGGCAACGGATCGTGCGTTCCGCATTGGCCAGACGCGGCGGGTGCAGGTGCATAAGTTTATTACGCTGGGTACGCTGGAGGAAAGGATAGACGAAATGATCGATAGCAAGCAATCCTTGAATGATCAGGTCGTCAGCCAGTCGGACCAATGGATTACGGAAATGAGCACGGATGAGCTGCGCGAGCTGTTTGCGCTGCGCGACGGCTGGATGAAGGAGTAAGCCAAAGGAGGGCTGAATGTGGAAGACGCCCGATTGAAGGATATGCGGGGCAGAACGGAGCGGCTAAAGGCAGCCAAGGACGCAAGCGGTGATGCCGGCAGCCTGCACGGGGAAGGCGCAACGCTGGAGGGAACGGGCAAGCAACTGGAAGGAGCCGTGCTTTCAGAGGGAGCTTCAGCTTCGGGCATAGTTCCGGAAGGAGCTTCGACTTTAGACAGCTTGCCGGAGCAGCTTGGCCCGCCACGCGCCAACGAGGAGTGGAAACGGTTCTACGAAGCCATTCGGGATGCCGTTTTGAAGCAGCGGGAGTAACGGCAAACAGACAATTAAACAAAGGGCATGATTTCGGTACAGCACCGAAACCATGCCCTTTTGATTGCTTAAATTCCGAATCAAAAAATGGTCGGAACTAATCCTCCGTCCATGCGGATCGGGGAGCCTCTGAAAGCAGAGGCCATCGGAGTACACAGGATTGCGGCCAAGCTGCCGTTTGACGGCTTTTTTTTATTGTGTTATAGTTTCCTGACGAACGTTCGGAAGGGGTGATTGGATGACGGCTGGCCGCATTCGCGAGGTGGCGCTAAAGCATTTTGCGGAACATGGCTATGAAGGGGCTTCGCTTGCCAATATTGCCGGGGAAGTCGGAATCAAGAAACAATCGATCTATACCCATTTTGCGGGCAAGGACGACCTGTTTCTGGATGTTTTCCGTGAAGCAAGGGACAAGCAGATCCGGTTTGTTCAAGATTATTTTCTCAATAAGGATCAACAGCAATTAAAGGCTTTGCTTTTTGGGTTTTTGAAAGGTTTTTTCCTGCGGTATGAGCAGGATGACAGCGCGAAATTCTTTTTGCGGAGCATCTTTTTCCCGCCTTCCCACATGAAGGATATGGTCGTGGAGCAAGGGAATGAATTCGTGCAGGGTTTGGAGGAAATGATTTATCCTTTATTTCAGGAAGCGGCGCGTGGCGGGATAGTGGATGGAGCCTTGCCCGCCCGAGCGGCGGGAATTGCCTATGCAGCGCTGCTTGATGCAATGCTGGTTGAATTGCTGTATGCCGGCGCGGAGCGGGGAATGGAGAGGCTGGAAGCGTCATGGCTTGTTTTCTGGCGTGGCGTTGCGGCTGCCAAGTAAGTAAATAGAGAGGAAGTATACATCATGAATAAAGGCTGGATCTATTTGCTTATCGGGTCCGTATTTGAAGTGATTTGGGTATCGGGATTAAAACATGCGGACGATTGGTTGTCCTGGACGGCGACAGGCATCGGAATCGTACTGTCGTTTGGACTTATATTAAAGGCGATTGCCGCCAAGCTGCCGGTTGGCACGGTTTATGCGATTTTTACGGGACTAGGCACCACCGGTACCGTATTGGTGGAAATGCTGGTATTCGGAGAACCTTTCCAGCTCCTGAAGGTATTGCTTATTCTGCTTTTGCTGACCGGTGTGATCGGGCTAAAGACGGTTACAGGCAAACCTCAAGCGGAAAGGAGCGCGAACTGATATGGCATGGGTATTTTTGATTTTGGCGGGTTGTTTTGAAGTCGTTGGCGTAATCGGCATGAACATGATCCTGCGGCGGAAGCAGATCAAGTCGTTTGCGGTCTTTATCGGAGGTTTGCTGCTGAGCTTCTTTTTCCTCACGCTGTCGATGGAGCATTTGTCGATGGGCACAGCGTACGCGATCTGGACAGGCATCGGCACAGTTGGCTCCGGCGTGGTTGGCATCCTGTTTTATGGCGAATCCAGAGACTGGCGTCGTCTGCTGTTTATGGCAATGATCCTGAGCGCCGCCGTTGGCCTGAAGCTCCTTTCCTGAAGTTTTTTCCTGAAGCTTCAGACCTTCGTTCGGCGTGGTGTTCCCCGAGTGAGGAGAATTTATTTGCGGGACCATCGCAAGAGGTCTTGCGAGTCGTACAGAGCTACCGGACAAAATTGTCGTAGCTAAGATCGTGCAGGATGTAGGCTAGAAAAAAGATCACGCAGGGATTTTCGTATTCATGCTGGATATGAAGCAGCTGGCTGTAATATTTGTCCCCGTAGTGGGGATTGTTGCGGATCTCCAGATTGCTTTTGATCAAGGCGTCGATTTTGTCGGCAATATCCACCAGTTCGCCTTCGTAAGTATCATCCTTGGCATTCACCAAAAAGTCCGTTATTTCCTCGTGCAGGAAAGGGGGCAGCTTCGCTGTCATTTCCTGCGCCACCTTTTCCTCATAAGCGGCAAATGCTTCCCGCACGACAGATGAAGACTTCTTGATGGGGGAAGCCACGTCGCCGCTGACGCCCTCCACAATATCGTGCATAAGCGCTTTGCCAAGCAAACGGTGCAGCTTGATATCGCTCCGCCCGAACCGTTCCTGCTCCAAATGCCCGTTGAAAAGCGACATCGCCGCAACGCGGAAGGAGTGCGTGGCATCATCGTCCGGAATCAGATTAAAGCTCCCTCCCCAGCGGTCGATTAAATCCAGATTCAGAATATGATGCAGGAATTGACGTATGCCCTCGTCGTTGTCCAGCGCCTCCAGCAGCCATTTGATCGACGGGCAAGGCGAATCACAAAGACGTTGACGGAGCTGCTCGTATTTGCTCACAAAATAAGGGTTGGAATCCAGCTCGTATTCCCTCATGCAAAACAACATGGCGTCGAAGGAATCGATTTCCCGCACCAGTTGCCCGATGTAGGAGTCGTCTTCGGCGCAAACGATGTAATCATGAAAGTGAGGCTGAAGCGAGCGGGAAAAATGGGAGATAAGCTCCTTGCTGACTTCATGCTCCAGCCGCTTGATATGGTCCGCGACGTGAATATCCTTTTTCGTTACATATTTAATGGACCCGGTCACCGTTTCGTTCAAATCATGCAGAAGCGCCCGGCCAGTCAGTTGGAGCCGTGGAAGATCGTTTCCGAATACGGCTTCCTCGATCCGGCCGACGAGCACCGCGATTGCCGCGCAGCGAAAGCTGTGGCTGGCTGCGTTGTCGCGATAGCGCGGCGAAAATTCTCTCCACCTGGATACATATTGCATTTGAAAAATAGCTTTTGCGTACCGGCTGTTGTTCATGGGGGACCTCCATTCAAGGGATTTTCCGATCATACTGTCTATGCTATTATAAAGCTTATGACTGATAGCGGAAAGATCAAGCAAATGAGGGATTAACGTTGCGCAGCTTCGGATTGGCTTTTAACCGTCTTTTTGAAAAATATATGTTTGTCATCATTCCCTGCTCTCTGCTGCTGGGTTTTTTATTCCATAAAAGCTTGAGCGGATTTACGGAGTGGATTCCATATTTGTTTGCGTTTGTAACGCTGACCATGGCTTTGGGCTGCGGTTTAGGCGAGCTTAGGGACGTGATGAAGCGTCCCGGCATTATGGTGCTGACATTTGTGCTGGCGCATGTGGTTTCGCCTTTGGCGGGCTATCTGGCCGGCATTGCCGTTTTTGGACCGGATTCGCCCTATGTGGTAGGCTTGGTCCTGTTTGCAGTCATTCCCCTTGGCGTGTCATCGGTGCTATGGGTAGGCATGTCCGGCGGTATGGTGCCTCTGATGCTGGCGCTGGTAGTGCTGGACTCCATGCTGAGTCCGCTGGTTGTGCCGGCCTCGGTCCATTTATTTTTCGGAGCCTCCGTTGAGGTCGACGCCCTTCCGTTGATGGGAGATTTGGTTATTCTGATCCTTTTGCCTACCTTGATCGGGGTATTGTTAAATCAGTGGAGCAAGGGCACGATACAGGAAAAGGTCAAGCCGTATACGGCGCCGGTATCCAAATTTTGTTTTGTCGCCGTTGTTGCACTGAATGCATCGGCCATCGCTCCTTATATGGACACGCTCAAGAAGGACATGCTGGTGCTGGTTCCGATCGTTATCGCCCTGGTAGCGTTATGTTATGCGCTGGGATTTCTGTTTACCGCCAAAATGCGGGACCGCAGACTGCAGACAACCGTTTCTTATGCGACGGGCATGCGGAACATTTCGCTCGGCATTGTGCTTGCGCTGGGTTATTTTTCGCCGCTGGCGGCGGTTCCCGTCGTGTTGTCCATTCTGATCCAGCAGCCTGTTGCGACGCTCCACCATTATTTTTTACAAAAACTTAACGGCAAAGCTGCTGGTGAAGGACGCTGATTGCGTGTAGGATAGAGAATGGTCCGCTAAAGAGGTCGTCGTTTACCATTACGATGCATGCTCTGCGGCATAATCGTCATTGGAATATGGCATTCATCCAAAACAAGAGAAAACAGAACTTTTTGAACATGCAATTACAAGGAGGAAGCCGTAATGAATAGTTTTCGAACAAGACTAACTATCATTATGATCGTTATGATTGCCCTGTCGGTATCCGCCGCAGGGATTTTGATGATCCGGACTTTTAAAAATAATCATATCAACGCGCTTGAAGACAATATGGTCAGGCAGATGCAATTTATTGCGGCAAAAATGGAGTGGCATGACGGCAGCCGCGAAGAACTCGTAAACTATTATACGGATGAAGCCAAGGAGCTTAAACGTTTTACGGAGGACCGCATCACCTTTATTATGGGGGATGGCTCCGTCGTTGGAGATTCCGATTACAATCCGCTTGAAATGGACAACCATCTTGCGAGGACCGAGGTGGCAGCCGCTTTGGCGGATGGCGTTGGACGGGCAGTTCGGCCCAGCGACACGATGGACAGAAGCATGGTTTACGTCGCCTTGCGCGTGGATACTTTGCCAGGCGAACCTTTTATAATCCGCCAGGCGATGAGTCTGCAAGAGGTGGATGACAGCATCGGCAGACTGACGTTTGTGCTGATTGGCGGGCTGATCGTTCTTTTTGTCATTGCAGCGCTTATCAGCTATCAGATCGCACAGAGTCTGACGCGTCCTCTGGAGCAGATTACAACGGTTGCCAAACGGATTAAAAATATGGATTACCGCGCCAGAGTGAAGGTGCAAAAGGGCGACGAAATCGGAGAGCTTGGCACAGCCATTAACGCAATGGCGGACAGCCTCCAGGTGCAAATGTCCCGTATCCGGCAAAATGAAAGCCAACTGGAAAGTGTATTGGCCAATATGATCAACGGCATTGTTATGATCGATGCGGGCGGACAGATCGTGCTTATGAACCGCAGAGCCGAAGAAGTGCTCGGATTCCCGTCCAGCGAGTGGGTAGGCCATCACTACGACGAGGTCAAACAGCAATACGAGCTGGGGCAAATGATTCAGGAGGCGCTCACCACAAAGGAGCATGTGAGGGAAGAGATTACTTTCTATTATCCTGAAGAGCGGCTGTTGGAGCTGAATCTGGTGCCCATCCATGACAATGGCGAATTTGGCGGCGTGCTGCTTGTACTGCAAGACGTATCCGCAATCCGGCGGCTGGAGAGAATGCGCAGCGAGTTTGTCGCCAATGTGTCGCATGAGCTGAAAACGCCAATTGCAGCCGTTAAAGGATTTGCCGAAACGCTGCTTGGCGGCGCGGTGAAGGACGAGGAGACGGCGCGTTCCTTTCTGCAAATCATTTTTGATGAAAGCGACCGGTTAAACCGGCTGATCGGAGACATACTGGAACTATCCAAAATCGAGTCCAGACGTGCTCCGCTTATGTTCTCGCCGGTGGAGCTGGAAGGTTTTATTGCCAAAACCGTTACGTTGATGGAAGCGGAAGCCGCGCGCAAGAGAATCCTGCTGAAGGTGAATGTGGAAAGCGGTTTGTACGTGGAAGCGGACGAAGACAGGCTGCGCCAAATTATGATGAATTTGTTGTCCAATGGCATCAATTATACGCCGGAGGGCGGCCAGGTATCCGTCTCCGTGAGGTCCCGCGACGAAGACCATATCGTTGTGTCGATCATCGACACGGGCATCGGCATTCCAAAAAAAGATTTGCCGCGCATCTTCGAGCGGTTCTACCGCGTCGACAAAGCGCGTTCCCGCAGCTCCGGCGGTACGGGGCTGGGCTTGTCTATCGTCAAGCATCTGGTCGATCTGCATAAGGGCTCGATTTCCGTGGATAGCACGCTTGGCGCCGGCTCAACCTTTACCATCGAGCTTCCCGTGCTGCAGTAGCAGGCACTTGCAAAAAGGTTTACCTATTGTTCAAAAAGCGTGGTAAACTATTGTTGGAGTGAATCAAATTTCGCAGGCATAAAGAGATTGGCTGCCTGCGGGGGTGGGGGAAATTATGTCACACAAAGTGCTCGTTATCGAGGACGAACCGACATTGGCAAGGCTGTTGTCGTACAACTTGACCCAGGAGGGCTACGAAACAACCGTTGCCGATCATGGCGGCGAAGGCTTGCAAATGGGGCTTCAGCAGTCTTTTGATCTTATCATACTGGATATTATGCTTCCCGGCATGAACGGCTTTGAGGTGTTGAATCGTCTCCGCCAGAACGGCGTGCGGACGCCCGTTATTATCTTGACTGCGCGCAATGCGGAGGAAGAGGTTGTGCAAGGGCTCAAGCACGGAGCGGACGATTACATTACGAAGCCGTTTGGCGTGGCGGAGCTGCTTGCTCGCGTATCGGCGGTTTTGCGCCGCACGGGGCATGAGGAGCTCAAACCAGCTGCGGATTCCGAGAAGGTAATTACAATCGGGGAGCTTTCCATTTTTCCCGAAAAATATGAAGTGGTCGTACACGGAGATCCCATTCCGCTTCGGCCGAAGGAATTTGAAGTATTGCTGTACCTGGTGCAACGTCCCGGCATGGTCATTACGCGCGACGACTTGATGAACGTCGTGTGGGGTTTTGATTACATCGGCGGCCAACGCACTGTTGACGTGCATGTCAGCTCGCTCCGCAAAAAGCTGGAGCTGGGCCAACAATCCGTCCAAATCGAGTCGATCCGCGGCGTCGGCTACAAGCTGGTAATGCCTAAAAAGCTCTCGTCCCCTAAGCTTTAAGCACAGGGACGAGAGCTTTTTTAGAGGTTGTTCAAAAAGTCCGCTTCCCATTACGGGTCATGCCTGGCGTCATGGCCGGCGGCGAATATTGCATTCAGCCGAAATCTCCTTCAAGGAGATTTCCATTGAAGCATTTTGCGTTGGAATTGCTTGGGGGAGCAGTCGTTGTATTTTTTGAACATCTTGTAGAAATGGGCCATGTTGGGCATGCCGATCAATTCGCCTACCTCGGAGATGCTGAGATCCTTGGTGAGCAGAATCCGCTCCGCCCACTTGACCTTGCGGTAGTTGACGTATTCGGTAAAGGACATGCCGATGCTTTTTTTGAAAAACTTTACAAAATAATAATAACTCATGTTGGCGATCCGGCATACCTCTTCAACCTGAATCCGGTCGTTCAGATGAGCCTCCACAAAATCCAGAACGGGCTTTAGCCGCAGCTTGTCGAAGCTATCGCCTTGAGACAACGTCCGTCGCGTATCGCTGCGCAGCAGAAGAAGCAGGATTTGCTTGATCAAAATGCTGATCGCGAGCTCATACCCCGTTTCTTTCTGGCTCTTTTCCTCCAGAATCTTCTGAATACATGCCCCGACTTCTGATTGGACTTCAGGATTTTCCTGAAAAATATAGTTGGCCTGGCTAAGCGGCGTGTGCGTCTCCGAAAAGTGGCGCATATAAGGAATGGAGCCATGATCGAAAAAGTGGTCCAGGTCAAATTGCAGCACGATGTAATTAAGCCCTTTGCCGCAGCGGTCGCGATGAAGCTCGTATTCTCCGATAATCATGACGTCGCCGGGATAAAGAAAGTGGCTTTTGTCCTCCAGATTGACCTCCAGCTCGCCATCCAGCACCAGAAGAAGCTCCAGTTGTTTGTGATAATGCCAGTTGATGTAGTCCGTATTTTCGCGCAGCGATTGAAAGATGCGAATGGAAAGCAGAGGATTTTCGTAAGGGACTTTTTCGTTAAATGCTTTCATGGCTTTTTTCCGGCTCCTTCCGGGGCGGCTTCCGCGCGATCATTCGATTGACGACCTCGGAGAAAATCAGGCCGATGGCGATTGCTCCAGAAATCATAAAGGCTTTGACGGCAAGCTGAACCGCCGTATCGTATTGGTCTTCAACTACATTGCGCATGGCGTCATAAGCCAGTCCCCCCGGGACAAGCGGAATGATGCCCGCTACGCTGAATACAATGATGGGCGATTTATAAAGACGAGAGAATAGCTGGCTTATTACCGAAACAAGAAATGCAGCAGCAAGCGAAGACACAACAACGTCGACGCCGAGCTGCATTCCGATATAATAGACCAGCCAGCCTATCATGCCAACAAACCCGCATTGGGGCAGAAGCTTGGCAGGCGAGTTGAAAATAAAGCCAAAGGCCGCTGAAGCGATCAGGCTTGTGACCAATTGGTAAATCAAATCCATGAACAAAAGGCTCCTTCAAAGACATAATACAATGCGATAGACGATGGCAGGGTTCCTCTTAAAATAGCGCCAATGAGTTGGGCTCACTTGAGCGCAAGGACGGCGGCGATGCCGCAGCCGATGGCAAAGGCGGTTAAAAATGCTTCCGCGCCTTTGGACAAACCGGAAACCAGATGGCCCGCCATCAAATCGCGCACCGCGTTTGTAATATGAAGACCCGGAACTAGCGGCATGACGGAACCGATAATAATTTTGTCCAGATCGCGTCCAAGCCCGTAACGCACCGCCAGTATCGCCAACAGGCCGATGGCAAGAGAGGTCAAAAATTCAGAGAAAAATCGAATCTGGACATATTTGCTCAGCAAAAGATAAAGGGTGAAACCAATGCCGGCAATAACGGCGACGGGAAAACAATCCTGCCAAACGCCGCCAAACATGATCAGCAAGCAGCCGCTCGCCACGGTAGCCGCAAGCACCTTCAGGATGCTGGAATATTCATGCGGCGAATCCTGAATCTCCTGCAGCAGCTTGCAGGCTTCTTCCGCATCCAGCTCGCCACGCCCGATTCTGCGCGAAATATGGTTAACCATGGATACCTTTTTCAAATTAGTGCTGCGGTCTGCCATACGCACAAGACGAGTTGTGTAGGAACCGCTGTCAATAGCAAAAATAATGCCGGTTGGCATAACGAAGCTATGGGATCGTTCAATGCCGTAGGCGGCCGCGATCCGCATCATGGTATCCTCCACGCGCTGCGTTTCGCCGCCGTTCTGTAAAATGATTTTGCCCGCCAGCAGGCATACCTCCGTTATACGATGAAGCCGGTCGCCGTATTCCGGCCCCGGCGACTCCGAAGGAGGGGCGGAGGGCAAAGCCACTTCGCCCGTTGGCGGCAAAGGATTTCCATTTAAGCCGTTCACATCCATCAGCCTCCGTTTTAGTTCCCTGTTGCGTCCCGCTTGGCAAATTCAGCGCGGATAGCCGCCAAAATGACGGGATCGGATGCCGCGTCATAAGCGGTAGCAGCCAGCATTTTGGCGCCAAACAACATGCGATCCAGCGCCTTTTCGGTCATGGCAGCATCGCGGAACGCTTCCGTATGAAGCATGTAGCGATCCTCTACGACTTTGACATAAGGGTGGATAGCCGGGCAGCGGGCCGAAACATTGCCCAAATCCAGCGAGCCGTTGTCTTTGCCGTGTTCAATTTCCGCCGGAGAAATGCCGGATTCCACAAGGTTGGCCTGAAACAGCTCCGACAACGTTTCATTTGTCACGAGCTCGTCATAGGAATATTCGTAGTTGCTGATTTCCAGGCTGCAGCCGGTGGCCAATGCGGCGCCTTCCGCACAATTTTTCACCTTGCTCACCAGCTCATCCGTATACGCGCGCGTCGCGGAACGAACGTAGAACTTGGCCGACGCGTTGTCGGGAATAATGTTAGGCGCTTGCCCGCCGTGATCGATAATGCCGTGAATCCGCGCATCGCTTTTGGTTTGCTGGCGCAGATACGATACCGCATTAAACAGGTTGATTACGGCGTCCAGCGCGTTGACGCCTTCATGAGGGCTCGCCGCGGCATGCGCCGCCACGCCTTTGTATTGGAATTGCAGCGCATCCAGCGCAAGCGATTGTCCGGAGCGCTCGAAGCAATGATAAGGGTGAGCCATCAGGGCAAAATCGCAATCGTCGAACAGGCCTGCTTCCGACATTGGCACTTTTGCTCCTTTTGTTTCCTCCGCAGGCGTACCGTAAATGCGAATGACTCCGCCGATGTCATCCAATACAGCTTTTAATCCAACCGCAGCCGCGGCGCTCATTGAACAGATGAGGTGATGGCCGCAGGCATGTCCAAGCTCCGGCAGCGCGTCGTATTCGCATAGAAATGCGGCTGTAGCTCCCGGCTTGCCGGAATCATAGGTCGCTATAAATGCAGTAGGAAGGCCTAATACGCCTCGTTCTACCTGAAAACCCAGCTTTGAAAGCTCCTCGCACAGCAAGCCGGAGGCGAAATGCTCCTCATGTCCCAGTTCCGGACGTTTGCCAATCTCCCTTGAAATGCGCTTGAACGTTTCCGCATGCCGGTCGATTGTATCCATCGCCAATTGTTTGCCTGTCATCTTACCGCCTCCGTTAAATAGTGTATCATCCGTATTATACCACATTGGTGTCCCAGAACATTTAACATTGCGTTAACAGAACGGTGAATTTGGGATAATGCGGAAGGCGTATAGTCCCATGTAGGAACATTTACCCAGAAAACGCTTTGGCGCATCAGGAAGTCCGGGATTTTATAACCTTCCGAAAGGATGAAGCGAAATGGCGACAATGATAGAAGAGCGGCCGAAAGCGAGCGCCGGGACGGAGACGCGGAGCGAGAAGCAGCCGAAAGGCGAAGGTGCGCCGCATAACGAGAAGCAGCCGAAAGGCGAAGGCGCGCCGCATAACGAGAAGCAGCCGAAAGGCGAAGGCGCGCCGCATAGCGAGAAGCAGCCGAATGGCGAGCGGGAGCCCCGTAGCGCGAAAGCAGCGCAAAGCAACAAGAGCGTGACCGAATCGGAAGTCGGGAAGAGAAGGCATGGCGAGGGCGAAGTCCGCACGGAGAAGCGTGCCAAAAGGGAGACGGAAACAGTAGCGGAAGCTTCGTCAAACTTCGACGCGGCAGTGACGAATGGCTCATTGCCAGGCGAAAAACCCAAAGCTGTCGATAAGGTTTGCGACGCCTTGAGGCTGGCGGATTACGCAAGGCATGTCCCTGTTGCGCCGGCCGGGTCACTGTGCAAGGATTTGCTGGAGCTGTTTCAGCGCCATCCCGAATGCGAATGCATCGTAATCGAGAATGAATCCGGCGGCGTTGCGGGACTTGCGATGCGCCACCGTTTCTCGTACAAGCTGGCTCACCGGTACAGCGTTGCTTTATTTTACAATAAGCCTGCCTTGGGATTGGTGGATCAGAATCCAATTGCGGTCACTCTGGACACCAACCCGCGGGAGTTGATCGAGCTGGCGATGGCGCGGGAGGGAGATAGCCTGTACGACTGCATCGTGCTGACGGACGGCGGACGTTATGCCGGCGTGTTGACAGTCGGTGATTTGCTTGGCATGCTGACGGCGCTTCAGCAGGAAGCGGAAAAATCCCGCAATGAAACAATACAATCCGCAAGCGGACTTATACAGGGCATAGCGGATGCGGTCAGCAAAGTGCAGGAGTCCTCCGCAGCAGGCGATACGTTGTCGCGCCAAATGGTGGATTTGACTTTGCAGGGGAAGGAAGAGCTGACCCAGGTGCAAAATGCATTCCGGGGGCTGGAGCAAAACGCTTTGCTGCAAGAGGAACGGATGAAAGAGCTGCAGCGGGAAACGGGAGCCATCCAATCGGTGTCCCAGTTAATCAAGGAGCTTGCGGAGCAGTGCAATCTGTTATCCATCAATGCTTCCATCGAGGCGGCCCGCGCGGGAGAATTCGGACGGGGCTTCAGCGTAGTTGCGGGGGAGTTCATGAAGCTTGCGGATCAAACGAAAAAATCGGCCGTGCAAATTACGGCAATTACAAGCGCAATTGTCCAATCCATCGAAGCGGCAGGCTTGCAGGCGGACGAAGGGCGGAGACAAACGGCGTCCAGCAGCTTTCACGTTGAAGCGGCGAACGAGGTTTACCATCAGATTTTCAAAGCGGCCGCGGGCAACCGGACAAGCGCCGGCGCGATCGGCGAACAGGCCAGTCAGGCTCATAGCCAGGCCTTGCAGGTAGCCCGGGAGATGGCGCTGCTGCATCAAGGAACGTAATAATGAAGCCATTTTTTCTTATTTTACACCCCCTTAACAATTCCGGTATACGCCATTAACAATTCCGCAGTAGTATACGGTCTGGGGAGCGCCGTCCGTCAAGCCTCCATACGGCGGACGAAGCTTTTTCAAGCTCGGCGATATGGAAGAGGAAAAGGGAGGAACGGGAAATGATGAGTGTGAGAAAAGAGTTTGATCTCGGACTGGAGCAGCTTCATCAATGGATCGTGGAGATGGGCAGCTTTGTGGAGAAGGCTTTGGCCGAATCGATGGCGGCGTTGGGAGACGTCGATTTGGAGCGCGCGCGCGCCGTTATTGAAAAGGACCCTCAGTTAAATGCCATGGAGGAGCGGATTCTGGAACTGGGTGCGCGCCTGATCGCAACTCAACAGCCCGTGGCGAAGGATTTGCGGCGTATTTTGTCCTCCTTCCGCATTGCCAGCGATTTGGAGCGGATGGGCGATTTGTCGGTGGATATTGCCAAAACGGTTTTGAGACTGGAAGGCCAGCCGCTGATCAAGCCGTTGATCGATTTGCCGCGCATGGCGGAAATTATTGGTCAGATGACCTATGAGTCCATACAGTCTTTTGTTCAGGAAAATGTAGATCTCGCCTACAAAATGGCGAAGGACGACGATCAGGTTGATGCGCTGTACGGACAGATTACAAGAGAGCTGATGCTGCTCATGATCGAGAACCCGCGCAATATCGCGCAGGCTTCGCTGCTCAGCTTTGTAGGCCGTTACATGGAGCGCTTCGGCGATCACGCAACAAATATCGGGGAAAGCGTCGTATATCTGGTGACGGGCAACCGTCCTGACTTGAACCAATAATCGAGGGGATTTCGGTGAAGCAGGCAGGAGAAGGGCTTTTGCATGAGGGATTACTGCGGCAGGTTGAGCAGAGCTGGCAGGATGGCGAGGTGGCTGTCGTTTATGTGCGTTTGGACAACTCCGCATCCCGGCTTGCGGCTGTGCTTGCCGAGTGGCAGAACAGAGTAAGCGGGCTGATTTGGAGACATAGCCTGGGCATGATCAGCTTTTATCTGATCGGGTGCGGGCGTGAAGATTCCGCTGCGCGCCTGGTCGCTATGCAATACGCCAAGGAACTGCAGCAAAGGCTGGATGAAGCCATCTGCGGTCTGTCCGCGCAGGATGCTGCGGGGCAATCCCTATACAACATAGGCTCGGCTCCCCTGCTTCGGCCCAACGACGGGACGGGAACGGAGGAAGCTTTGTTCGCCCAGCTTGTCCAACTGATGGAACAATCGTACAGGGAGAGGCAAGCATCGAAACATCCTGTTAGGCAAGGAAGCGGTTTTGTTAAAGCGGGCAGCTATGGCTTGCGGTTTGCCGTAGGCCAGCTTGCCGTGTCCGTTCCGGTTTTTGAAGCCCAGGCAAAGGTATCCCAATTGGCCGAGCTGTTCGAAGCGGAGCCTAAAACCTATGGAGCCGTTATCGTGAAGAATGAGCGGCCGGTTGGCATAGTGACCAAGCAGAGGCTGCATAAGCTGCTTGCCGGCCAATTCGGCTTTTCTTTATACGCCAATCGTCCCTTGGAAGTGATTATGGACGGGCAGCCTCTTATTCTGGAGGACAGCGATCCCGTCGAGCTGGCGGCGCAGCTTGCCATGTCCCGGGAATATGACCAGCTTTACGACATGGTTGTAACCGTCAAGGAAGGCAAGGTGAGCGGAGCGGTTACCGTTCAAGCCCTGCTGGAATGCATGACGGCCCTTCGCACCGAGGAGGCGCGAACGGCAAGTCCGCTCACAGGTTTGCCCGGAAACGCCGGCATTCAGGCGGAGCTGTCTCACCGGTTGGAGAAAGGCGAAACGTTTGCGGTTGTTTATGCGGATTTGGATTATTTTAAATGGTTTAATGATTGCTTCGGCTTTGCGCGGGGGGACGAGCTTATCCGGTATTTGGGTGAGCTGATGGTCAAATGCTTCAGCCGCGACGAGCATTTTTTCGTGGGGCATGTTGGCGGCGATGATTTTATCGGAGTGGCTCACCCGGAAACGGCGGAGCTTGCCTGCAGGGAACTGCTTGCCCAATTCGATGAAGGGGCAAGACGGCTTTATAGCGGAGCCGAAAATCTGGCGGTGGAAGACCGGCAAGGCCGCCCGGTTGGACTGGAGGGCGTTACCCTCTCCCTCTCTCTGCTAATCTGCTCAGGCGGAGAAGGCCTGGCTCCTGAGGATATTTCATTGTCCGCAGCCCGATTGAAGAAAAAAGCCAAAGCGATAACGGGAAGCTCCTGCGTAACAGGGCATTTGACGAGCAGACAACCAAGCGGGAAATGAGGACAATCATGAAGCAGCAGCATTATTTGGCGGTCGTTACTCTGACGCGGGATACGGCTCCCGAACTGTCTTTGCATGAAGGCATAGGGAATTTCGGGACAAGAGCGGAGACGAAGCGGCGGCTGGCGGAAGCGGCGGTATCGGAATTTTTTGCATATGAAAATGTACGGTCTGTAAAAAGCCGCTGGATGGGCGGTGACTTGTTTCTTTCCGCCTTGATAGCCGTGGACGGAGATGAAAATCCGGAGTGGTCGCTGGCGGCCAATGCGCCCGGCGCAGCGGGGCGATGGGGCGAATATGCAAACGCGGAATTGAAAGAAAAAGGAATCGGCAACAGCTGGAAAGGCTGGAAGGCGGGAGTTGGCTGCGTGCCAAGCCCAACGGGCCGGTACAAAAGCGATATCGCTTATGAAGCTGCCAAAAGAGCGCTGCTTCAGGTCAATATGGAAGGCGGCGCGGAGCAGGAGCGAAAAAGATTTGTGTTCCAGCGGATGTTGTCCGAAAAAACGCTGTTTCCTCATTACCAGCCCATTGTGAATCTGGCGGAAGGAGGCGGTGTGTTCGGCTTTGAAGCCTTGACCCGTTTTCCGGTTAACGACAGCTTTCAAGGACCTTATGAGCTGTTCCGCTTTGCCGGAGAGATCGGCGATGCCTACCGTCTCGACCGCGTAGCCCGGGATTTGGCGATTAGCGGCTGCGCTTCACTTGGGCCTGGCCAGAAGCTGTTTATTAATGTCATGGCGCAAATTATGGAGGACCCCGACTTCTCCCCCGGCCGGACAATCGGATTGCTTGAGAGGCATCATATCTCGCCCAACCAGGTCGTTTTTGAAATCAATGAACGCACCTCCATTCAGGATTATCCCGCGATCAAAAAAGTGCTGGAGCATTACCGCAGCCAAGGCTATCAAATCGCAATTGATGATATGGGAGCGGGATATTCGTCGCTTCAGTCGGTAGTGGAGCTGCGGCCGGATTACCTGAAGATTGACCGCTCCATTATTCAAAACATCCATAATGACGAAGTAAAAGCGCATATTTTGCATACGCTGCAAGAAACGGGCGGCAAAATCGGAGCTAGCCTAATCGCCGAGGGAATCGAGCTGGAGGAAGAGCTGGCAGAGCTGAAGGGGATGGGCATTCCCTATGCTCAAGGTTACCTGATGGGAAAACCGGCGCCGTTTCCTCTGTCATGACCGCTTTCGGATAAGGTAAAAAGGCTTAAGTCTGGACATCGGCTTACGATGCTTGGCGGGGCCTTTTTTGTGTTATACTGGAGGTATAACATATTGCTGTTTTGAACAAGCAATTTTTAATGGGAGGACTGGCCGATTTCATGGAAAAATGGATGTTGATTGACGGAAACAGCATTGCTTACCGCGCTTTCTTTGCAATGCCGCCGCTAACCAATTCGGCTGGGTTGCATACTAATGCGATATTCGGCTTTACAACCATGCTGCTAAAGCTGCTGGAGGAACAAAAGCCGAGCCATGTGCTGGTTGCTTTCGATGCGGGCAAAGCCACATTCCGGCATGAAGGATACGCGGAATACAAAGGCGGCCGCCAAAAGACGCCGCCGGAGCTGTCGGAGCAATTTCCTGTATTGAAGGAACTGATTACCGCCTTTGGCATCGCCCAGTTCGAGCTGAACGGCTATGAGGCGGATGATATAATCGGCACGTTGACGCTGGAAGCGGACAAGCAAGGCGTCTCCGCGCTTGTGGTAACGGGCGACAAGGATATGCTGCAGCTTGCTTCTGGAGGCGTGACCGTTGCGGTTACAAGGAAAGGCGTCAGCGAGGTGGAGCTGTATACGCCGGAGGCGATCAGCGAGAAATATGGTCTTGAACCGCTGCAGATCATCGATCTGAAGGGCCTTATGGGCGATACCTCCGACAATATTCCCGGCGTGCCGGGCGTTGGCGAAAAAACGGCGTTGAAGCTGCTTCATGAATACAGCTCCGTCGAAAACGTGTTGTCCAATCTGGACAAGCTGAAGGGCAAGCTGAAGGAAAACATACAGAATCACCAGGAAGACGCCGTCATGAGCAAAAAGCTGGCGACGATTTTCCGCGAGGTGCCTCTGGAAAAAAGCATAGATGAGATTTCGTATAACGGTTATGACGGCGACAAGTTGGGCGAAATGTTCCGCAGACTGGAATTCAAGTCGCTGCTGGAGCGGCTGCAGCTTGGAGCGGAATCCGGCGCCGACGCTTCTCAAGCGCAAGCTGCGGCGGCGGAGCTGACAGTGACTTCGCTGCGCGGCGATGAGGACAACGAAGGCATGGATCGGCTGATTTCGGCGCTTGAAGGCGACGGGAAGCATGGCTTGTTTATTGAAGCCGTCGGCGAAAATCCGCATCATGCGGAGCTGCTGGGACTATCCATCGCAACGGCTGACGAGGTGTTTGTTGTTCCGGCATCAGCCCTGCAAGGAGCCTTTAGCGACCGTTTGAAGGCTTGGCTGGGAGATGAAGAAAAGCCGAAATACGGTTTTGACCTGCACAAATCGGAGCTTGCGCTGCGCTGGGCGGGATATCGGCTTGGCGGCGCGGCCTTTGACGTTCAGCTAGCGGCCTATTTGCTGGACCCTACCGACAACCAGCTTGCGCTAAGCGCAATCAATGAGCGCCAAGGCTTTACGGGCGTGCCTTCGGACGAAGCGGTCTATGGCAAAGGAGCCAAATTCAAGGTCCCTGATGACGAAACGCTGCACCGCCACCTGGCGCTGAAAGCTAACGCCGTATTTAGGCTTGCGCCGAAGATGACGGAGGAGCTGAAGGCGACGGGGATGGAGAAGCTCTATTTCGAACTGGAGCAGCCATTGTCCCGAGTGCTTGCCGATATGGAGCATCAAGGCATCAAAGTGGAACGCGGGGTGCTGGAGGAATTGGGCAAAAGCCTGGAATCCCAGCTGTCCACCATCATGAGCGGAATCTATTCCTTGGCGGGCACCGAATTCAATATCAATTCGCCCAAGCAGCTTGGCGAAGTCTTGTTTGACAAGCTTGGTTTGCCTGCGCGCAAAAAAACAAAAACGGGTTATTCCACCGATGCGGAAGTATTGGAGGAATTGGCTCCGTACCACGAGATCATCCCGCTGATTCTTCATTTCCGCCAGCTGTCCAAGCTCCAGTCCACCTATGTGGAAGGATTGCTGAAGGAAATCCGGGAGGAAACGGGCAAGGTCCATACGTATTACCGCCAGACGATTGCGGCGACGGGGCGGCTGTCCAGCCAGTTCCCCAATCTGCAGAACATCCCGATTCGGCTGGAGGAAGGGCGCCAAATCCGCAAGGCTTTCCTGCCGTCGGAGACTGGCTGGAGCATACTGGCTGCGGACTATTCGCAGATCGAGCTGAGGGTGCTTGCCCATATTTCGGGCGATGAAAACCTGAAGGAAGCTTTTATCCATGATATGGACATCCATACCAAAACGGCGATGGACGTTTTTGGCGTTACGGCCGACAAGGTTGATGCCAACATGCGCCGTTCCGCAAAAGCGGTTAATTTTGGCATCGTTTACGGCATCAGCGATTTTGGCCTTTCACAAAATCTGGGCATCACCCGGAAGGATGCGGCGTCGTTTATCGAGCAATATTTTAACGTGTTCAAGGGCGTTCGCCAATATATGGACGATATCGTCGCCAATGCCAAACAGGATGGTTATGTGACGACGCTGCTGGATCGCAGGCGTTATTTGCCGGAAATCAAATCCTCCAACTTCAATCTGCGCTCCTTCGCGGAGCGGACGGCAATGAATACGCCGATTCAGGGAACCGCCGCGGATATCATCAAGCTGGCGATGGTGCAGATGGATGAAGCCCTGAAAAGCCGCGGGTTGAAAAGCCGCATGCTGCTTCAAGTGCATGACGAACTTGTTTTCGAAGTGCCGCCGGACGAGCTGGAGCTGATGAAAGGGCTGCTGCCTGAAGTGATGGAAGGCGCGCTTAAGCTGGATGTGCCGCTGAAGGCGGACGTCAGCTTCGGCGACAACTGGTACGAGGCGAAGTAGATAATAGTAACGACATCAAAGAATGTGCAAGAGGTGAAGAGATATGCCTGAACTGCCGGAGGTAGAGACGGTTAGACGAACGTTGATTGAACTGGTAGCCGGGAAAAAAATCGCTTCCGTGACGGTCCGGCTGCCGCGCATTATTCAAAAACCGGCTGATCCGGCTCAGTTTGCCGATGCATTGGCCGGACACACCATTCAGACGGTGGAGCGCCGGGGCAAGTTTTTGCGGATCGTGCTGGATGGTCTGGTGCTGGTTTCGCATCTGCGCATGGAGGGACGTTACGGCGTATTCCGTTCCGATGAACCGGTGGAGCTCCATACGCATGTATTGTTCCATTTTGAAGACGGCACCGATTTGAGATACAAGGATGTCAGACAGTTTGGCACGATGCATTTGTTTGCGCCGGGCGACGAGTTTATTCAGCCGCCGCTGGCCAAGCTGGGACTGGAGCCTCTGGAAGAAAGCTTTACGCTGAAGGAGCTGCGAAGCCGCCTGGAGCGCCGGACGACCCGCATCAAGCCGCTTCTCCTGAACCAGGAGCATATCGTGGGCCTTGGCAACATATACGTGGATGAAGCCTTGTTCCAGGCGAGAATCCATCCGGAGCGGGCGCCGGAAAGCTTGACGGGGCCGGAGTGGAGCCGATTGCATGAAGCCATTGTCTCCACGCTGCAGAAGGCGGTTGACGCAGGCGGCTCCTCCATCAAGTCCTACGTTAACGGACAAGGCGAGATGGGCATGTTCCAGCATCAGCTGCTGGTGTACGGTCGGAAGAACGAGCCTTGCCCTTCCTGCGGAGGGGCCATTCACAAAACGGTAGTGGGAGGCAGAGGCACTCATTTCTGCCCGGCCTGCCAATCGCTGAAGGCGGGCCGCAAAATCGTTAAAGCCGCAAAGTAGCCGGCAAGCGCAGTCTGGATGTGCACCGCCGAGATTTTCCCGCATATGATGATGTCATGAAGTATGGGCGAACGTCCATAGCGTTTGCGTTGTGTTGCAACGTGCGCTGGTACGGATTCGACTCTGCGGGGAGGCTTGGAATTGATTGCACATCTGCTGTCCTTGATCCTGTTGGCATTTGCGGTCAGCCTGGACGGTTTTGGAGTTGGCGTAACGTATGGCCTGCGCAAAATCCGGATTCCTTTTTTATCGATTTTTATTATTGCCTGCTGCTCGGGACTTGTTATTTGGCTTTCGATGCAAGCGGGAGGCTGGCTGGGCGGCTTTCTGTCCGAAACAGCTGCAAAATTTATCGGCGCCGCAATTCTGATCGGCATCGGCTGCTGGGCGCTCATTCAACTTGGCCTTAATAAGGGGAATGATGAAGGCGCGGCAGCTGCAACGGCGGATGGAACAAATGTTGAGGCTAAAGCTGCAACCGAGTCTGGGGCTACAGCTTCGGCTGGAGCAGGAACCGAGCCTGGGACAAAAACAGCGGCTGGAGCAGTAACTGAGGCCGGAGCTGGTTCAGCCAATACAGCCGAAGGAGCGTTTTCCGCGCCTATGCAGGTGATGAAGGTTGAACTGAAACGTCTGGGGCTGGTCATTCAAATTTTGCGCAAGCCGCAGGTGGCGGATGTGGACCGTTCCGGTAGCATCTCGGCTTCGGAGGCCGTTATGCTGGGCGTTGCATTGTCCATCGACGCATTTGGAGCAGGGCTTGGCGCAGCGCTATTGGGATTGCCGGCTTTGTTGACGGCGGTTGTTATTGCCGTCTCAAGCGCTTTTTTTCTCGTTAGCGGCACGTATGTCGGCCTTCGTTTTGCCGCCAGACGCAGCAGGCACGCCTTGTCCGTGCTTCCGGGGATACTTCTCATCATGATGGGAATCATGAAAATGCTGTAGAAACGTAAACATGTATAAAAAGCTGAGGTGAGGACATGATCATAGGATTGACCGGGGGCATCGCCAGCGGTAAAAGCACGGTAGCAGAAATGCTTACGGAGCGGGGCGCCAAACTGGTTGATGCCGATGCGGTCGCAAGAGAGATTGTCCGGCCGGGGGAACCTGCGCTAGAGGCAATCGCCTCCTGCTTTGGACAAGCTATACTGTTGGAAGACGGCACACTGGACCGCAAGGCATTAGGCGAGATCGTTTTTAGGGATGCCGGAAAGCTGGAGCAGCTTGAGTCCATTACTCATCCCGCCATAAGGAAGCGTATGTGGGAGAAGATTCGTTTCTATGAAGGAGAGGAACCTAAAGCTCTTATCGTAGCGGACATTCCGCTCCTGTTTGAAACAAAGCAAGAGCATTTGTATGAAGGCGTGCTTGTTGTTTACGTTCCTTTTGAGGTGCAGCTGTCCCGGTTAATGAAGCGAAACGGCATGGAAGAAGAAGAAGCCAGAAGGCGAATCGGGCTTCAAATGGATATGGAAGAGAAGCGGCAGCGCGGCAGCTGGATCATTGACAACAGCGGAACGCTTGAGGAAACGGCACGGCAAGTGCAATTATTTATGGAGAACCAGGTACATTTATGAAGCGAAAAAGAGCGAAACCGAGAAGGCGTTTTTTTCTGTTGGCGGTTATAGTCTTAGTGGGTTTCCTATTTTTTAAAAGCGATATGGTTGGCAAATGGATTTATCCTATTCATTATCAGGACGATATTAGGGCAAGCGCCTCCAATTACGGGCTGGAGCCACATCTGGTGGCTGCGATTATCCGTGCCGAGTCCAATTTCGAGACAGGCCGGGAGTCGCATAAAGGCGCGTTGGGTCTGATGCAGCTGATGCCTACGACTGCGGATTGGGTAGTGGAAAAGGCTGGTTTTGAAGCTGTAGATGAAGAGATCCTGAAGCATCGCGCCGATGTCAGCATTGAAATGGGATCCTGGTATCTGAATTCGCTCAAGGAGCAGTTCGGCCACAACGTAATCGCTGCGGTTGCCGCTTATAATGCGGGGCCTGGCAATGTTCGCAAATGGCTGGATGAGGACAGATGGGACGGAGAATTGGACTCCGTCGACGATATACCTTTTGGCGAAACACGCCGTTATGTACAAAAGGTCGTTTATTATTATAATAAATATAAAGAATTGTACCCCGGCTTCTAGGTTGCAAACCCTCATGCTTGCAGCAAAATGCATGGGCATCAGGCAGCCGGAATAACGATCGGACATGAAGGATGCTTCGAAGAGCTTGTCTTTTTTAAGGACAAGCTCTCCAAAGCATCTGTTATCCATACAAGCTTAATGAATCATTATTTTTGGCCGGCCAGAGATTGTTCAGCGATTTGTACCAGGCGGCGAGTAATAAAACCCCCGATGGAGCCTGCGTCTCTGGTCGTAAAGTTGCCATAGTACCCGTCTTGCGGAATTGCGATGCCAAGTTCTTGGGCAACCTCATATTTCAGTTGATCCAAAGCGGCAGTCGCTTGCGGCACTACCAGTTGGTTGCTGCTGCGGGATGAGCTCATTGATGTTCACCTCCTTGCGGTTGGTAACTATATTATGTGCGTATTTTCAAAGTTCATGTCAGGAAACAGCTGGCAATTATTATGAGAAAGGGAGGACGTTTTTTACTTATGAAATGTCCATATTGCGACTACTCCGGAACAAAGGTGCTTGACTCCAGGCCCGCCAACGAAAACAAGTCCATACGACGCCGCAGAGAATGCGAAAAATGCAGTAGGCGGTTTACGACTTTTGAGATGATTGAGGAAACGCCATTGATCGTGATCAAAAAGGACGGAAGTCGCGAGGAGTTTAGCCGCGACAAAATTTTGCGCGGCTTAATCCGGGCTTGCGAGAAACGTCCCGTGCCTGTGGAGCGACTGGAAGTGATTGTTTCCGAGGTGGAGAAGGAGCTGCGCACGACCGCCTTGGCCGAGGTGGACAGCAGCGAAATCGGCAATATCGTGATGAAGCAGCTTTATCCCGTTGATGAGGTCGCTTATGTCCGATTTGCCTCCGTCTACCGTCAATTCAAGGATATCGATATGTTTATGAAGGAATTGAACAGTTTGTTGAAACATCCCGCGAACGGAATGGACCGGGAATAACCGAGATTAGCATAAACAAGCCCGTTTGCCGATTTATTGGCAGCGGGCTTGCTGTATATGTGGCGGAACATCAATACACCCTAAACCGATCCTCCAGGCAGGCAGCTGCGCAATAGTATCCTGGAGGTAACTACACCACTTTAAAGTGCGTACTTCCGGTATTGATCCTCTGCCCCTACAATGAGGGAGCAACGTTTTTTGTGCTTAGGCACGATCATTGAAGACAAAGGGAGAGATCAATATGAAATTGCAATTGGCATTGGACTTGGTGGATATTCCGGGAGCGCTTGAGGTTGTTAAGACGGTTGAGCCGTTTGTAGATATTGTAGAAATCGGCACGCCGATTGTTATTAATGAAGGACTGCATGCGGTTAAGGCGCTTAAAGAAGCTTTCCCGAGCATGACGGTTTTGGCGGATTTGAAGGTTATGGATGCCGGCGGTTATGAGGTATTGAAAGCATCGGAAGCGGGCGCCGATATTATTACCGTATTGGGCGTTTCGGCAGACTCCACGATTAGCGGAGCAGTCGAGGAAGCGCGCCGTCAAGGCAAGCAAGTGATGGTGGATATGATTAATGTAAAAGATATCGCCGCTCGCGCAGCCGAAATCGATGCGCTTGGGGTAGACTATATTTGCGTGCACTCCGGATATGATCATCAAGCGGAAGGCATTAACTCTTTCCAGGATCTTGCGGTCATCAAATCGGTCGTGAAAAATGCAAAAACGGCTGTTGCCGGCGGCATCAAGCTGGACACGCTGCCTGAAGCGATCAAAGCAGCTCCTGATCTTGTTATTGTAGGCGGCGGCATTACCGGCGCAGCGGATATGGCGCAGACGGCATCCAAAATGCAAGAGCTGATCGCTCAGCGTTAAGACAAGACGATGAAAACGGAGAATTATTTTGACCATATTATAGAGGAATTGCAGCAGTCGGGCGCAGCTATCTCTGAAGCGGGAACGGAAGCAGGCGACCGCTTGGCTTCGGGCTTGTCAGGCGCATCATCCGTTTTTGTCGGAGGAGCGGGACGCTCGGGCTTAATGGGCAAAGCATTTGCCATGCGGCTGATGCATTTGGGAGTTCGCTCATATGTCGTTGGCGAGACGGTAACTCCGGGCATCGGCGAAGGTGACTGGCTGGTGCTGGGTTCCGGCTCCGGGGAAACCGGAAGTCTGGTGTCCATGGCTCAGAAAGCCCGGCAGGCAGGCGCGCAAGTAGCTGTTGTAACAATTAAACCGGAATCGACGCTGGGGAAATTTGCGGATATTACCGTTGTATTGCCCGGCGCAACCAAGGAGCAGCATAATGGACAACGGGGCAGCATTCAGCCGATGGCGTCGCTGTTCGAGCAAGGCCTGTTGCTATTTTATGATGCGATTGTGTTAAAGCTGATGGAACTAACGGGCCAGGATTCGGAAAACATGTTCGGAAAAC
Source organism: Paenibacillus sp. CAU 1782 (assembly GCF_054551715.1). NCBI lineage: Bacteria > Bacillati > Bacillota > Bacilli > Caryophanales > Paenibacillaceae > Paenibacillus > Paenibacillus sp. CAU 1782. The sequence continues at coordinate 251,209 of NZ_JBTOLL010000003.1, forward strand.
ACGCCAACCTGGAATAAACCATGTATACTGATGGGGGAGGGGATGAACAACATGGCTCAACAGCTGAAAGCCCGGATTAACCTGAAGGAAATCAATTGCGAGAAGGAACTGACGCTTGCCGTTATCGGAGGCAAGTGGAAGCTGATTATTTTATGGCATCTGGGGCTTGAAGGAACCAAACGCTTCAGCGAGCTGAAAAAGATGATTCCCCACATCACCCAGAAGATGCTGACCAATCAGCTTCGGGAGCTGGAGGAGGATTTGCTGGTGGAGCGCAAGGTGTATGCCGAGGTGCCGCCGCGGGTGGAATATTCCTTAAGCGACTATGGAAGCACGCTGATGCCGGTTCTGCGTCTCATGTATGATTGGGGAAAACGGTACGGCGAAGACGTTGTCTGGAAGTAAGCCGACAGGCGCTGGTCCAAACGTTGCGCTTGCGGCGCGACGGGAGAAGAGAGGGGCCGGCTTGCGCCTGCTCCATGAAACGTTTACGATGACAGACAACATAGGCGGACTGACAAAGGCTGCTGCGGTATGTAACCGCGGCGGCTTTTTTGTTTACACATTTCATTTTATTTTACATGGAATTAACACTTTGCATATATCCGCTTAAAAAAACGGGTCTATAATTCGTTATGGGTTCAAAAACAAGGTGGAGGAATGAAATCATGAAAAGATTAGTTGGCAAGAAGCTTTATTCGGGGGTAATTCTTACAGTCATGGCTTTTGCACTTGTGCTGGCAGGCTGTGGCGGCAACAACGGCGGCAATAATGGACAAGGTGCTTCCAGCTCTCCAACAAATGCAGCAACAAGCACACCATCAGAAGCTCCAACAGAATCTACAGAACCATCCGTAAGCGGCACAGTTACTCTTGCAGGTTCCACTTCCGTTCAGCCTTTGGCAGAAGAGCTCGGCACTTCCTACATGGAAGTAAACAAAGACGCTCGTATTGAAGTAGCAGGCGGCGGTTCCGGCGCAGGCGTTAAAGCTGCTCAATCCGGCACAGCAGACGTAGGTATGGCTTCCCGTGCACTGAAATCCGATGAAACTGGCATCAAGCCTGTTGTTATCGCAATCGACGGTATCGCTGTTGTTGTTAACAAAGACAACGCTGCGGCTGACCTGACAACTGAGCAAGTTAAAGAAATCTTCAGCGGCAAAATCAAGAACTGGAAAGACGTTGGCGGCAGCGACTCCAACATCGTTGTTGTAAACCGTGAAGATGGTTCCGGTACTCGCGACGCTTTCAAAGAGCTGGTGCTTGGCGAAGACGAGTTCGTAGCAGAAGCAATCATTCAAAACTCCACAGGCGCTGTGCGCGAAGCTGTTAGCCAAGACGTTAACGCAATTGGTTACATCTCCTTCGGCGGTCTGAACGATTCCGTTAAAGCTCTTAACATTAACAGCGTAGAACCAACTGAAGAAAACATCAAAGCACATGCGTACCCAATTTCCAGACCGTTCAACTTCCTGGTGAATGAGTCCTCTGACCCAACTGCGATCACTCAAGCATTTATCGACTACGTGCTGAGCCCAGAAGGTCAAGCAGTTGTAGCAGATCACGGTTACGTTACGGTTGAATAGAGCACTGCAATTGAAGAATGGCGAGGATAGCCGATTCACGGGCTATCCTCCAGCCATGTATAAAAAAGCAGTCGCCACAGGCCGTTATGTTATGGGGGGATAAAGTTGAACCGGATTCTGGAAGAAAAAATCGTGAAGATCTTCTTGTTCATTACCGCGTTTACAGCCGTTTTTAGCGTGTTGTTGATCGGTGTTTTTGTCTTTATCGAAGGAATGCCCATCTTTTTCAAATATGGTATAACCGATGTGTTGTTTGGTCCCGTATGGAACCCTTCCGGTCAAGTATACGGCATCTGGCCGATGATTGTCGGAACGATTTACGTTACCTTTATCGCAATTGTTATCGGCGCTCCGATGGGGCTGGGCGTTGCGGTTTATCTGGTTGAAATCGCGAATAAACGAATTGCGCGGGTGATTGTTCCGGCTGTTGAATTGCTTGCCGGCATCCCGTCCGTTGTATATGGCTTGTTCGGCATGTTTGCCGTGCGAAGTATTATTGCAGAGCTTGAGCGAGGTCCGCTCGCGTCTTATTTGCCCGCTAACTACCAGACGGGATATTCCGTTCTGACGGCAGGCATTATTCTGGCGATCATGATTCTACCCACCATTATCAATATATCCCTTGACGCGCTGAAGGCAGTGCCGCGCGAATACAAGGAAGGTTCTCTTGCCCTGGGGGTATCCCATTGGCAAACGATTTATAAAGTGTTAGTTCCCGCTGCCAAATCGGGCATCATTACTGCGATCATTCTGGGTATAGGCAGAGCGCTTGGCGAAACGATGGCCGTTATTATGGTAATTGGCAATACGCCGCTTGTTCCGGCTTTTGATTGGACGGGTCTGTTCGCACCGGCACGATCCTTGACCGCCAATATCGCGCTTGAGATGGGTTATGCAGGACCGGAGCATCAGCAGGCATTGTTTGCAACGGGTATTGTATTGTTCGTCTTTATCATTGTGCTGAACTCATTAACTACTTTGCTGGTTCGTCGCAAGGGGAGGAAATAAATGAACAACGTTGCCCGTAATCAAAAAATCGCCTTTGCGTGTCTCAGCGTCCTTGGTCTGCTGACGGTTTGTATCCTCATTTACATCATCGGTTATATTGTCAGCCAAGGCCTTCATATGATCAGTTGGGAATTTTTAACCACGAAGCCTAGAAAAATGGGCTCCGAGGGCGGTATCTATCCGGCTATTGTCGGTACGGTATACCTGGTTGTGACTACTATGATTATTGCTACGCCGATTGGTGTCGGCGCGGCTATCTATCTGAATGAATATACGTCGCGCGGCAAAATCACATCGATGATCCGTTTTGCAACGGAAGCGTTGGCGGGCATTCCTTCTATCGTATTCGGTTTGTTCGGCTTTGCGTTTTTCGTTATATTGCTTAAGCCGGTCACGGGCGGATGGTCGATTCTTTCGGCCGCGCTGACGGGCGTAACGATGGTTCTTCCAACCATTGTCCGGACGGCGGAAGAAGCGCTTAAGGCAGTGCCGGATTCCCTTCGCGAAGGAAGCTTGGCGCTTGGCACGACCAAATGGCAGACGATCAAAGGTTTGATTCTGCCGACTGCTATGCCCGGCATCATTACCGGCATCATCCTTTCCATCGGCCGGGTTGTCGGAGAAACGGCGGCATTCCTGCTTACCTTGGGCGGCACGCTGCTTATCCCGCAATCGCTAATGGACGGCAGCCGGACGCTTTCGCTCCATTTGTACATGGTGGCTATGGAAACGGGAGCAATGGACGTTGCCTTCGGCACAGCGGCGGTATTGATCGTGCTAATCCTCATCATCAACCTGACGGCAAGCTGGTTCTTCCGCAGACTGATCAAGCGTTTTTCGTAAAACCTGGCTTGCGGCCAACCTTCCGAGCACAACAAATGATGCAAGATTCCTATATACGATAGAAAGGGATTGATCCCATGGCTACAACCGAAGTTAAACAAACATCCCCATCGCAGGCGGCTCCGTCGTCAGCAGATCAGCAATTTCAAATCCAAGCCAAAACATTGGACTTGTTTTACGGCGACTTTCAAGCCCTGCACGGCATCAATCTGGATATTTCGCAAAAGCAAATTACAGCGCTGATCGGCCCATCCGGCTGCGGCAAATCGACATTCCTGCGTACGCTCAACCGCATGAACGACCTTGTTAAAGGCGTTAACATCAAAGGCGAGGTGCGTATTGGCGGCGAAAATATTTACGACAAAGCCGTCAACGTTGTTGAGCTGCGCAAAAAAGTCGGCATGGTATTCCAGAAGCCGAACCCGTTCCCGATGAGCATTTTTGACAACATCGCTTACGGCCCAAGAGCTCACGGCATCAAGAAAAAAAGCCAGCTGACCGAAATCGTAGAGCGCAGCTTGAAGCAAGCGGCACTGTGGGAAGAAGTTAAAGATCGTTTGCATTCCTCCGCGATGGGATTGTCCGGCGGCCAGCAGCAGCGTTTGTGCATCGCGCGCGTTCTTGCCGTTGAACCGGAAATCGTGCTGATGGACGAACCAACATCGGCGCTTGACCCGCTTGCCACATTGAAAGTGGAGGAACTGGTCAACGAGCTGAAGCAGTCCTACACAATCGTTATCGTAACGCACAACATGCAGCAGGCTGCTCGTATTTCCGACATCACATCGTTTTTCCTGAACGGCAAAATCGTCGAAACCGACGTCACCAGCAAAATCTTCACCAACCCGACCCACAAACAAACCGAGGATTACATTACGGGCAAGTTTGGTTGATCCGGATTCGGAGAGTGTGCGGCCGGCAAGGTAAGCTTGCTAGTAAACTTGGCTAAGTAAGCGGGGAATGAGGTCTAATGGACATCAATGTCTTTTAGACGCACAAAATGGTGTGTAAACTAATTCTAACGGTCATGGATGGCCGCTAGAACGCCAAATGGCTCATTTTCCACCTCAAAAATGACTGTAATGGTCACCCATGTCCATTACAAATCAAAAATGAGCAAAAACAGCCGCTAATGGACATAAATGTCCGTAAGGATTTATCAAAAGCATGCGCGACTTGCGTCTTGTGCAAGACTCGCGCTTACACAATGGCAATAGCCTTAGCCCTGCGCCCAAGAAAGGCGTGAGGGCTGTTTGGCTATGGGGAGGAAGTGTAGAAAGCGCGGTGGAATTATTCGTATTTGCGGAGGATATACAGGGTGTTACCCTATGGAAAATTCGGCAAAAAACATTGGCAAATCCGTTGACATAGCTAGCTCATGCGTGATATATTATTTCTGTTGGAAAAATTACTACGGGGCCTTAGCTCAGCTGGGAGAGCGCATCGCTGGCAGCGATGAGGTCAGGGGTTCGATCCCCCTAGGCTCCATACAAAAAGGAACGCCATCACATTACGTGATGGCGTTTTTTTGTATGGATTGCTCAGTGGGCGAACCCCGGGGTTCAGTCCGCGCGGAGGAAGTGGTTGGGATGCTACGAAGAAACAGCATCAAACGTACGAGCACGGCGTCTGAATCTACCGCTAAAAGTCCTCGTCGAGTCGGCTTCGTCAGCCTATGATCAGGATTCGGACATGCCCCTAGGCTCTCATCTTCGAGATAGCAAGCAAGTTTTTGAGATCCCTGCTTGTTCTCCTATTAGCACAGGGCATCAGTTTTCGGACATCCCATGTTGAATAGGCAAGCTTATGCTAGAAAATCCCTAGACATAAAAAGAGGAGCGCTATCAATTACGTGATGCATTTTTCTGTATGCGCTTTTACTCAGCCAGATATTTGACGAACCTTACAAAAATGGCGGCTGCTTCGGCGCGGGTGGCAGTGGTTTTGGGAGCAAAGAGATTGTCCGTCTTGCCTAATACAATGCCGATGTCCGACAGTGCCTGAACGGCCTCAAGCGCCCACGGGCTGATCTCGCTCTCGTCCGCGAAGGATTCAGAGCGGCTATCAGGTATCTCATAGCCCTTGTACTTCATGTAGTTGAACAGTATCACCAGCATCTGCTCGCGAGTCATCGGTGAATTGGGGTCAAACAGGTCTGCTTTTATACCGTTGACTATCCCTTTTTCAGCCGCCCACTGTATTGCCGCCGTGTACCATTGTCCGTCCGTCACGTCGCTAAAGCGGGAACCACTGTAGCCGGAGAGGTTTACGTCCTCAAGATTGGCCAGTACCTGGACGAACATCGCGCGCGTCATTGAGCCGTCCGGCGAGAACGTCGTGGATGTCGTGCCGTTGAAAAGACCGTATGTGTAGGCGAGGTTTACGTAGGTGTAGAACCAGCCGTCCATGCCGACATCCTTGAAAGGATTGCCCGACATCACGAGGAAGCCCAGCGGGGTGTCGTTATCGAGCGCAAGCTCCGTACCCTCGCGGATGTTCAGCGACAAGCCGTTGTCTAAGCCGACTCTCGCGCCGCCTGGTCCTACCACAACCGCGCCATCGCTCCGTATCTTCGATCCGCCATGGATTTCCACCTGGTTATCGTTCGTCAGGTTTACATGTGCGCCTCCGCCGCCTACTGTGATCGTACCGTCACCCGCTATCGTCGAGCCGCCCGGAATGAATACTGTGCTGTTGCCGTCAGGCAGTATCGCTTTGGCGCTCCTGTCCGCCGGAATGGTCACCTTACCCTTTGAGTCTATCGTTGTGCCTTCGGGCACCTTAATCTTTGTCCCGCTCTTGGTCGCAATCTCGCCGCCGCCGGGCAGGGTGGTGTGGCCGTTTTTGTCTGTGAGCGCAGGCTTATCCTTCGGCGTAGTCACGGTGTAGGTCGACTTCGACGATCCAGCGTCTGTCCCGGTGCTTGTATTGCCCGTATTGCCGGTGTAGCCGCCAGAAGGAGGAGGCGTCGTTGGTGTCGCCGTCGCACTCATCTCCGCGCTGTCGCCCTTCGCGTTCACCGCAACGATGTTGAAGGTGTAGCCTTGGCCGTTTGTCAGGCCCGTGAAGGTATATTCGGTTGCTGCCGAATCCAATGCGACGGGCGTCCCGTTGCTATGCCAGACCTTGTAGCCCGCTATCGCGCTGCCGCCATCGTCAGCCGGAGCCGTCCAGCTTAGTTTGACCTGTCCGTTGCCCGCCGTTGCCTTGAAGCCGCCCGGAGCACCTGGCACATCGGGTTTTCGCTGCGCGAACATCCAATCAAAAACATCAGTGTAGTCATTGTCCCAAGCCGGCAAGCTAGAGGACTGCGCCGTGGGAGCTATGCTCCAGGTCCCCATAGTTATCTGGTTGTAAAGCACCGCCGCTTCAACTTCGTGCGCTATATAATCGGCCAGGACAGGTGTGTTGGCCAGATTCGGCCTTTGATTCGGCTGATCAAATTGATTGTATGGCCACGTAAGAGCCTCATTGCTCTCAAAGCGCGAAGCCCTCGCGTTGATCATTTTGGGCATATTGGTGTTTATGAAGGTAGCAAGGTTAGTCTGGTATATGCCAACGTTATGAGCATTTATAAACATCCAATAGGCCAGATTTGCATGAAGGTCGTTGGTATTCGCGTTGGGCGAGCCGCTTACCGGGGCCATGGGTGCGGCGGCTGCGAAGAAGCCGGGGTAGGCGTTAACTAAGGTGTTCGTATATTGGCCGCCCCATGAGAAGCCCGCCGCGTATATACGATTGGGGTTAACTTCGCCGCTGGCTATCAGGTCGTTTATAACCTTTTTAACATTGTCTGTGGAGGGAGTAGACGTGCCATTATAGGAAATATTCAGTATATGGCTGGCGTATCTACCAGGGTTTTCTTCCATTTTCTTCATCAGAGCGACCGAACCGTTGGCGGATTTCATGGCCGCTTTTTGGTCTGTCGCAGCGCTTGTGCCGCCCCTTGACATGCCGTGGGTATAGACATAGAGCGGCAAACCTTTCACCACTTCTCCGTTTTCATCCTTGTGAAGGTAGAGCGCACGATTGACTGAATTACCCGTAGGTGTTGTAAACTTGTCAAGGATCGGATTTACAACTTTTTCCTGTTCAAAAACAAGGTTGCGAAGCGGACTCCCTTCTGTCAGTATGATCTCGCCGTTTTGGACGATGGAGTAAACCTGCTTTGTCGAGTTGCTGCTGCCATCCAACGTTGTATTGCCGCCGCTTGCTGAATAAAACTCAGACTCAACGACGATGTAACGGCCGCTTTCAAGGCCGTCTTGATAATCCGGTGAATTGCTTACCGTCCCCAGATAGCCGCGTACCTTTGGTTCGTCATTGGCGTATACCCTTGTAATCTTGCGCGTCCCTTCAAAGGTCACCGCTTCGCCATTGAGGGTTGTGTTCCTGGCCGATAAGGTAAACAAGCCCGGATTAAGCTCCGAGCCTAACGCCGCCTTCCCCTCGCCCAAGTCGAGGATGACAGCCGTCGTGTACTCGCCGCTGGCAAAGTTATCGTTCCATACGATAAAGGGGAGCAGCCCCGCGTCCGGATCGTTTTTGAATGTCGCGTGAATGTTATGGTCGGCCTCAATATTCCAAAAGGTATAAGTGCCGGCAGACAGAGTTACGGTGTCGCCGTCCACCGTTACAGTATCCACAATTTTGCCGTGATCGGGAGTGAACGAAAATTGTTTGTTAGACCCCCTGTCTACTCTAAGAACATCGCCGGGCGGGTTCGGCGATATTTGGCCGCCAGGTCCTGCAGTGGCGGTAATTGAGAATCTGGCGTCTGCTTCATTGGCTAAAGAGAGCTGCAGGCTGTCTGTAAATGAAGCAGCGCTGCTATAACCTGCGTCCGGATCTCCGAAGGAGGAAACGACTTCATAGCGGTCACCGCCATTTTCCGTCGAGTTATTGATATAAACCTCAAAGGTAAACTTCCCCTCCTCCAAGGTCAAGGTTCTTTTGGGTATTCTCATCTCCACGATATATCCTGTTTCCGTGATCTGGGTCCATGCGGCTCTGCCCGGAGCGGTCTGCCCTGAAAACACGCCCGTCGCGCTAACGCGCCATTGGTTTGAACCCCCGGTTCCGGTGCCGACATAAAACTCCAGGCTGTCGTACTGGTGATTTCCGCCAGTTCCCTGATATAGATTACTGTCATTCACAACTACGCGGGCATACAGGTAGTTATGGTCCCAAAGGATTCTGGCTGTTCCCGTGGCATGGGGTCTAGGGTCGGCGGGCACAGTGCTTTTGTCGATGAGATGCTCCATTGTCTGGCCCCAGAGGGGGTCGTTTGAGCCGAGCTCGGGAGTTCCAAAAATGGCGGTTGGTGTTTCATTCGTTTCTGCAATCTCGGTGTTATCAGTGCCGGCGGCATAGCTGGCAGGCATTAGCGGCGCCGCCATTACCAGACAACAGAGGAACACGAGCATTCTGCTAAATCGTTTTGGCATAAATGAAAATCCTCCTTATTTTTCGATCCGGTGCACCTAAGGCTTGTACCCGTATCGTAGTTGGACAGATTGTCAAAATGACAATCTGTCCAACTATATATATTATGAAATGGAATAGATTAGAATGGAAACGATTACACTGAGAAATTTTTGGAAATAATCATGTTTTAATCCACACAACAGCGATTTATTGACCACGCCTGTCATTGAATTATCAGTGCTCCGTCAGCGAGAGGCGCTTTTCTTCTTCCTTGCAATGAGTTACGATCTATAGCAGAGTGATGACTCTATTATCTGTGGCCGTTAGGCACTTCGAACGGAGTGGACAAACATGGACAATTTTGCATGCCTATACGTCATTCGCGGCGAGCCTTTTCCATCAGGCACCTGTGTCAATCTGAATGAGGAAGAGACATTCTTCGGACGAGTTTCCCATCAGTTGACGCCGGATGTGGCGTTTACGAACGCTTTTATATCCCGGCAGCATTTCGTCATTCGCAAGGAGCAGGAAAAAGCGGTGCTGTACGATCTCGGAAGCTTGCACGGGACGGAAATTAACGGCGAGCGGGTAAAGCCGAATCAGCCTTATGTGCTCAACAGTTTTGATATTATTAAACTTGCAAAAGGGATGACCGTTCTCCACTTTTCTTATTTACACGCAGATCAGACGCTGGATATCGAGCCGCTTAGCATCACAAAACGACTGCAGGCCATAGAGCCGACGTTTTCTGTTCATTGGGAGAAACGGGAATGCATAGTGGATGGCAGACGGATTCCGATGTCAGAGAAAGAATATTTGCTGATTCGCCTCCTTCACGAAAATGCAAATCGGCTCGTGCCGCTCGATGTCATCAAATCCAGCGTATGGCCGGAAAGAGCGGCGGAAGAAGCAGGAATCCCGAATGTGTCGCTCGATGAATTAAATGCTTTAGTGTACCGATTAAGGAAAAAATATGGAAAAGATACGTTTATGATTAGTGCTGTGCGAGGAAGCGGCTACGTGCTGGAATCCGAATTGAAATCGTCCTGACAAAGGCGGGAATATCATTATGAAAATCATTCAAACCGAATTATCCGGTCCGTTGAACGGGACCGTTCATATACCGGGAGCCAAGAATAGCTCCCTGGCCATTCTGGCAGCGGCTTGTCTGGCGGACGATATCGTCAAGCTGGACGGCATTCCGTCAATCGAGGATTTCCGTGTCATTGGGGGCATAAGTCGGGATATCGGCATGGAGCTAAGACAGGAGAACGGGCAGATTATCATTGATCCGCGCTGGATTCACAGCGCCACGATAGACCCTGGCAAGGCTTCCAACTACCGGGCGTCGTATTATTTTGTTGGTGCGTTGCTGGCCAAGTTCGGCAAAGTCACGATCGGTTTTCCTGGAGGGGACGACTTTCATGACAGACCAATCGATCAGCATATGAAGGTGTTTCGGGCGCTCGGCGCTCAGATTCAGCTTTTTAAAGATTATTATATCGTAGAGGCTGCAGAGCTGAGAGGAGCAACCATCTATTTCGACACCGTAACTTCCGGCGCAACGATCAACGCCATGCTGGCTGCTGCGCGCGCTCGAGGGGTCACATGGCTGTACAATGTCGCCATGGATCCGGAAGTGGTGGATACGGCCAGCTTCCTGAATCGTCTCGGAGCGCGAATCTTCGGAGCGGGAACGGATTCCATTCGCATCGAAGGTGTTCCTTATTTGAATGGCGGCACACATTCCGTCATTCCGGATCGGCTTATCGCCGGGGCGTTCTTGATGGCTGCTGGGCTGCGCGGAGGGGAGGTTACGGTCATGAATGTCATCCCTGAGCATCTGGGGACCTGTCTTGCCAAACTTGAAGAAGTGGGGCTGCAGGTGGAATGCGGGGATAATCATATCACCGCCTACGGCACTGGGAGGCTGAGAGCCACTCGGGTTCGTACGGGCATGTACCCCGACTTTGCTACCGACTTGCAGCAGCCGATGACAGCCCTCCTTCTCCATGCCGGGGGTAAAAGTATTGTGACCGACCGTGTTTATCCCAAGCGGTTTGCCCATGTGCCGCAGCTCAGGAGGCTCGGCGCGGAGATTGAACTAAGGAAGGAAAGTGTCTTCATCAGCGGAGGCAGGCCGCTCCAAGGCGGCTGGGTTCATGCGACGGATGTCCGTGCAGGCACCTGTCTTATTATGGCGGGCCTGACAGCTGAAGGCCGAACAAGCATAACGGGAATACAGCATATCGAGCGTGGTTACGAAGATATCATCGGCAGCTTCAAATCCATTGGAGCCAAGCTTTCGATGGTGGAGATAGATAGGCATGAAGCATCCCGCCATATATTAATGGAAGGATAAGTACTACAAACCAACAAAACAAACCATCAAAACGCCCTTTCGCTTCTCTACAGAAGCCAAATGGGCGTTTTGCCGTTTTGGGATATGGTTTGCAAAGTGGCATGGCATATATTGTAAGGTTAGTTGACGCGAATTTAATGCAGATTTTATAGAGCGTTTACATTTATCGTTGATAATGTCATTGGGAAACATACTATTTTATCAGGAGGAACAAAATGAAAAGGAATCTAATCGTTATTCTGCTCATCTCCGTGGTGGTCGGCTTACTGTCACCTGCCGCAAACGGTCAGGGGCTTAGCGGCGACAGCGCACAACGTATTCATCCGTTCGATGTGCCGCAAACGGATAATTATCCCGAGGAAATTCAGGCTGTCATCGAAATTCCGCAGGGCAGCTTGATCAAATATGAGATTGATGCCGACACCGGTTATGTTATCGCCGACCGCTTTCAGTCCATGTCTGTTCAATATCCAGGTAATTACGGTTCGATTCCGCAAACGATTGGCGGCGACGGCGACCCGCTCGACGTCATCGTCATGACCAGAGAACCGCTTGTACCGGGAACGGTCATTACCGTCAGGCCGATCGGGACTCTAAACATGATTGACGGCGGCGAAGCCGACGAAAAGATTATTGCCGTTCCAGCGTCCTCCATTGATCCCTTTTATAACAATGTCAATGATTTGAACGATCTGCCCAAGATTGAACTGCAGCGCATCGAGAAGTTTTTTGCCGTTTACAAACAACTGCCTGAAGGCCGCAAAAGCGTAGAGCTGAACGGATTTGAAACGGCGGACGTAACGAAGCAAGCTGTGAAAAAAGCCATTGATGCTTACAAAGCTGAACATGCTGTTCAGCGTTTCGTGCCTTATATCAACCCATTCCATTTTCCACAAGGGGATAACTATCCTGAAGAGATGACGGCACTTATTGAAATTCCGGCTGGAAGCTTCACAAAATACGAAATCGATGCGGACACCGGGCATTTGATCGCGGATCGTTTTCAGTCCATGCCGGTTAAATACCCTGCGAATTATGGCTCCCTGCCCCAGACAGTTGGCGGCGACGGCGACCCGCTGGATGTGCTTGTTCTGACTAGAGAACCGCTGGCTCCAATGACGCTTATCAATGTCAGACCCATCGGAACACTGCAAATGATCGACGGCGGTGAAGCCGATGAGAAGATCATTGCCGTTCCGGTTTCCAAAGTTGATCCGACGTACGACGGAATCACGGATATTACGGATTTGCCGGAAATCGAAACGGATCGGATTGAGAAGTTTTTTGCGGTTTACAAACAGCTGCCAGAAGGCCGCAAAACTGTAGAATTAAACGGTTATACAGATGCAAAGTCGACTAAAACAGAACTGAAAAAAGCGGTGGATACCTACCGTAAAAGCGAACAGCCAACAACATTCCCATGGACTCATCTCTTTGACTTCCCGCAAGAAACCGACAAAGGCGATACATTCAAAGCCGTGATCGAGATTCCGGCTGGAAGTTTTACCAAATATGAGATTGACGGTGAAACCGGACAACTGGTCGCAGACCGATTCCAGTCGATGGCGGTTACTTATCCTGGCAACTATGGCTCGATTCCGCAAACTAAAGGCGGCGACAATGACCCTCTTGATGTGATCGTGCTGACAAGGCAGGCGTTGGTTCCCGGCACCGTGGTGGAAGTTCGCGCAATCGGCCTGCTCAAAATGATTGATGACGGAGAACTGGATGACAAGGTTATTGCTGTTCCGACGAGCGATATCGATCCAACCTATGACGATATTCAAGATATCTCGGATCTTCCTGCAATCCAGGCTGAGCAGATCGAAATGTTTTTCAAGGTCTATAAGATGCTGCCTTCCAAGCGTAAATATGTTGAAATCAACGGTTACGATAACCAGAGCGCAGCTCAGGCTGAAGTGCACAACGCTCTTCAGCGTTATAAGAACTTGCCTGTGACAAGCGAGGAAGTAATCGGAGGCGTAGAGCGTATCCAGTTTAACAATCGCAGCATGGTTCCGCTCAGACGAGTAGCCGACTTGATCGGAGCAAAGATCGTATGGGATGGTTCTACGCGCAGCGTTTCGCTTCAATACGGCGGCAAGAATTATACCTTGTCTGAAAACCAACCAACAGCCGTAAACGGAGCCAATGAAGTCCAACTGGATGAGTCGCCGCAGATCTTAAAAGGCTCCTTCTATGTGCCGCTCAGCTTTATGATTGAACAACTGGGCATAAAATCAACATGGAACGAAGCAAAGGGACAAATCGAATTATTAAGCAATAAGTAAGAGCGAAGCTCATATTGGAATGGTCAAAACCGCTGCAGCGGCTCCGGGAACTGGAGGTGCTGCTGCGGTTTTTTGCAGTGCGCCCTGCATGGGCGATAACTCGATGGCGAAAGTTCACTACAGGATTGGCAGTAGGAACTGTTAGCTAAAGGCAAGGGTGTCTGCCGCGAGGCCGAATCTGAAGGAAGCGGGAGGCAAACCCTCGGTCTGACGAACAGAAATCACATAAAAGGCACGGTGGGACAGACGAGCATGCTACACAAAGCGAAATCCAATACTGCCCGAATCCCATTTTATAAATGTGGTGACTCTTAAAGAGTTAGATCAAACATTAAAATATATTAATTGGATAAATAACAGAAATACTAAGGTGATTCGCGAAGAACTTAATTTGGATTTTTCTTTTTCCTATATTGCTATAGTTGCATTGGGGGCATTGAGTCTTGCGGTAAGTCAAGAAAATTTGAAGAATCCATTACCAAAAGATTGGTTAATAAACAGTAATGATGCAAACCAAATATCACAAAACTTAATCATACAGTTAACAAATCATTCATTGTCAATTGTAAGATTGTCTGAAAGCGGGTTTGATAGCTCAGCTAGGCTATTAATGAAACCACTAATTGAACTAATAACACTTACTCTTGTGGTTACATCTAACAAGGAGCAAATGCAAGTATATGCAAATGGTATCAATGAAGATGTTGCTAACAATGTTTGGTATAAGAATTTCCGTTTTGAACATACAAATAAAAAATTAGCACAGATTGAATCAACTCTTGGATTACCAAATGGCTTAATAGATGACTTTAAAATGATGCGAATCGAGTCTTATAAGTTCTATTCAGATATGTCCCATAATGCTTATTACAGCTGTGTATTAGGTTCATTTGCATTTCCATTTGATGAAGTATCAAACTGTGAATTAACATTGTTTGGTAAGTATTCTCGAACATCTATAAGAACGATCAGTAAATTAAACGAGCATCTATATTATTTTATTCTTGCAGTTGTCGCTATCATTCATAAATTGCATGGATTTAAGGCACCTCCAAACAATGTAATGTGGAGAATGGCATTTGCCCTCAGGCAATCAGTAATTAATTCTTATCTTCATATGTGTAAAATTACAGATGAGAATTAGTTAACAGTTAGATACAGCTATGTTTCAGAATATGAATTAATCTTAAGTCGCTATTAGCGCTATCAAGTGGGAATAGGAGGTATTATAGATTTTTCAAAATCAGAAAAACAACCCCCTGATTTTTGTGAAAGTGAACAAATTCTTATATAATAGTAAGTAAGTTATCTTAAGGGTGTAAATGAACATCTGTGGGAAAGCGCATCGCTTGCAGCGATGAGGTCAGGGGTTCGATCCCCCTAGGCTACATACAAAAAGGAATGCCATCACATTACGTGATGGCATTCCTTTTTGTATTGATTGCCAGGTGGCGAACCCCGGGGTTCAGTCCGCGCGCAGGAAGTGGTTGAGACGCTACGAAGAAACAGCATCGAACGTACGAGCAAGGCATCTAATTCTACCGCTAAAAGTCCTCGTCGAGTTCGCCCCGTCAGCCTATTACCTTGTCCTTTTGAATAAGGGCAAGGCAATTACTATGTTTCTTTTAGTAAGGACCGAGCACAGTCCAAACTTCGTAGAGATTACTATGCAGATCTGGACGTTGATTTTGCGTCCACCAATTGGCTTGATACTTCACTCCGTTATAATAGACAATGTCATCTTGAACATAAATGGAGGAAGCGCTCCATGGAGTAAGAGAATCGTCAACTTGAACGGTTACTGAGTTACTTTCCTCAGACAAATTACTAAAGCCATCCCGAGCCTTGACAGTAAACGTATATGAACCACTTGTTAATCCACTGATCGTTACGGAGTTGCTAGTTGATCTTGCAACAGCAAATGGATCGTTATTCACATAAATATCATAACCGACCAATCCAACATTGTCCGTTGAAGCTGTCCAATTCAAGGTAACTGTACTGCTGACATCGCTAGCAAACACATTTGTTGGTGCTAATGGTGCTTCTGTATCGTTAGGTACATCACCTGGTTTTGGTAAATTTGAAATAATCTCTTTTAAATTTGGTAGGGTACCAATTCTATCATTTGCTATATCGGAAGTCGGAGTATTGAATGGTAACCATCTCAGTATTCTACGAATTTCAGCTGGTGAATACGGCTCGCCGAAATTAGCTTTAGCAATCCCTTGCAGTTGTAGAATCGCACCTACAACGACAGGCGAAGCGGAGGATGTTCCATTGAAGTAGTCGGTATAACCAGTTGTGGAATCAGTACTTCTTGAACTTAAGGTAGCAACGTTCTCTCCAATACCGAAAACGTCGATTCGATTGCCATGGCTACTAAAGTCGAGTCTGTAGTGAGGTGCAGTTGATGATCCCGCTCCTACAAGTATTGCTCCTGAATCTTTGAAATCCGGGAGATCCCGATTGTAAATGTATGTACCATCCCAATGCTTGTACTGATCGAGATCAGCACCACCGTTGGCTCCCGCTTCTACAACGATAATACCTAAGTTTGTTGCATATTGAATTGCATCAAACTCTGCTGGCTGTGTTTCGATAGGTAACCAAGGACCACCAAAACCGACCTGTATTTCGAGCAGAATAACGTCACCCGGAGATAATACTTGTGTAGCCGCTAAAATGGCTTCTGCTACGCCACCTGGACGAACTAACGAGGATACAATGGGCGTTGCTTTATTAGCTAACCCTATATTGCCGATAGCATTGTCAACTGCGGATACAACCCCGAGTACAGATGTACCGTGACTTCCATCTCCATCATTAAGGCCACCTGGCAAAAGCTGTATGTTATGAGCGGCTAGATCTTCATGGTTTAAAGCCCAGCTCCACTCGACATCGACCCACTGGGTTCCTTTTCCATCGCCACCTTCAAATTGCCAAGCATACGGAGCGTTAATAGCTTGCGCATAACTTTGTAATGAGAAGCGTGGATCGTTATCTGGAAGGACAATTGTTGTATTTGGTAAAGGTGAATTGGCTAATTCTGGTTTTTTACTTATATATGCTTCTTCAACGAGCGATAAGCTTCGCAACTTTTGTAACAACTGTTCCACGTCAGCACCAGCAGGAATTTTGGAATAATAATAGCGATCAAACACGGATGCAAACTGACTAGCATTAATATTTTTGTTAGCTGACGGCAAGAATTGCTGCGAGATTAGCGGGTCAAACGATAATTCTGGGACAACGGATAGCGGCGATACTTCTTTTTGCAATTGAAGTTTTCCTTCCTTGCTCGGAAGGAAGGCTTGGTCTCTAAGTTTGACAACAATTTTCTCTTCGAATATTGAAGTTGTAGTATTTGAGTATGATGTATTCGTTGGAAAGGACTGCCCATTCTCTGAAGCGTATGCTCCATTTGACAAAGTACCTAATGATAAAAGCAAGGTCGAGGCTAGAATGACGGACAACATTTTTTTTAATTTGGAGTAAGTATGTGTAATAATAATCTCTCTCCTTTGTAATCGTTTCTTTTTCTAGTTCCGAGTACTACCGTTTAGAAGTCAAAAGTAATCAAAAAGCTGAATGAAAGTGATAAAGAGTAGTCGATTGCGATAGGTTACGTTCTGATTAATTGCGAATACAAGTCTATCACTCCCTCGCATCCAATATATTTAATATTTTATTCTATTTGGATAAATGATCCAACAATTTACAGTATAGATTAAGGTAAATACTGGATCAAATCTGAGGTAAGCGTAAACAACGATAGTAAGATATAGATATCAGGTTAAAACTTCTATTTACTCTCTTTCTCATATGTTCGGTAGGAGATAATGTCGAATAATTACCTTTTAATGTAATTTATTGACGTTAACTGATTCTAAACTCCTAATTTTCAGGAAAATGACCTCATAGACTCTGCTTTTGAACGTTGAATCAACAAAGCTCAGACAAAAGGCTTCTTCAAGGAGAAGGAGTAGATGAAATTCATATATCCCCGATCTCGAATTCAACGATCCCCAAACCATGCCCGTTGCAGGGAATGAATGCCCTCAGTTATCGCGTTTTTATTCAAGCCGCCGAAACCAAGCTGAACCATATTTCTTTCAGCTTGAGATTGCTGTGACCAAAAGGGAGATACCGGATAAACTTTGACGCCTTCTTGGGCAGCAGTTTGTATCAGCTGTTGTTCCTCCATGCCATTATGTACCCGCAATAGAATATGGAGTCCTGCATCTTGACCGATTATCGACGCTTGAGAACCCATTAAATCTTGAATCTTTGAAATAAGAGTAGATTGTTTCTGGCGATAGACATTACGCATCTTGCGAATGTGAGCTTCCCAATGTCCATTTTTCATAAAGATCTCCAATGTCTTCTGGTGTATCTGGGACACGGCCTGATCGTATAATCTGTAATTTTGCTTAGCGTGAAGCTCTAACAAGGCCGGAGGCAGAACCATGTATGCAATGCGCAATGATGGCAAAAGGCATTTGGAAAAGGTTCCTAGGTAAACCGTACATTGATGAGTATCCAAGCTCTGCAGGGACGGAATCGGTTTGCCGACATACCTGAACTCGCTGTCGTAATCGTCCTCGACAATGATGCCATTGTGCTCAGCTGCCCATTTTAATAGCTGCATTCTTTTTGCGAGCGGCATAACCATTCCATATGGGAATTGGTGAGAAGGCGTAATGTATACGATTCGGGAGGTACTCTCATGTAGCTTTTGAATAGTAAATCCATCCCTATCTAACGGTATAGGATAGATGCTTAAGCCGTTATGGATGAAAACAGTCCGCGCACCGTCGTAACCGGGATCTTCCATGGCGATGCTGTTATGAGTGGAGGCTACTAATTGAGAAAATATGCCGAGCAGGTTCTGGATGCCAGCTCCTATTATAATTTGATCAGCAGAACAATTTACTCCCCTCGAGCTGTGCAAATAGTTGGCAATTTCTATTCTGAGTCCAGCCTCTCCCAGAGGATCACCGTAACAAAACAGCAATTCCTTGTTTTGCTGCAAGGTTTTATTGGATAGCATACGCCATGTCGCAATTGAAAAATGATCTGCATCTACATCTCCATAACGAAAATCATAGTTTATGGCATGGCTAGGCTTTTTGTGGATTTGGTAACTATGGTTGCGTTCAGGTTCGAAATTGGGTAACTCATCTAATTCGATATCCATTACATATAAGCCACTTCTTGGTCTGCTTTGAACATAACCTTCTGTTAGTAACTGCTGATAGGCTAAATCTACTGTATTGCGGCTAATATGGAGATGGGTAGAGAGTGCACGGATGGAGGGGAGTCGCGTTTGTGCTGGCAATTTCCCTTTCAAAATTTCATTCTTAATGTATTGATAAAGCTGTCTGTATAATGAATGTTCGGAACTTCTGTTTAAAATTAATGTTAAATCAATCATTCGGAATCTCCCCGGTTTTTAATCTGGCCCTGTAGATTGGATTCATATAATTGAGGAGGAATTACAAATGGACAAAAAAATAGACGGCATTGAACAAAAAGAGAAGCAACAGTATGGAACATCGGATACTGCTGCTTTCCGTGATCACCCAGGTTTCCGGCGGATGTTTGCTCCTGATAAATTGACAATGGGTATATTTTTACCAATGAATGATTCCATAATAGCGGCTTATATTTGGTTACTCCATTAACGATCTTCTCTGAAAAATGCGTTGATTAAATTCGCCACGGATCTGTCGTACAGCATTTTTGCTGCTGCTTCGTTTGGAATGTGTCCCCCTAAATACAGGTGAATAACACCATGCAGCGATGCCCAAACAAGATTAACAACTAGAATAGGGTCTTTCTCCGAAATAAATCCCTGCTCAATCGCTTCTGTAATGATGGTGGTTATTTGCTGCAATGCGGTTCCGATAGCCTGCAAACTTTCCTCTTCCGGTTTAAATTCGCTAAAAGCCCCACCGAACATGACCATATAGTAGCTTGCATACTCCTTCGAAAAACTCCAGTAGGCTTGCCCAAGATCAAGAAGATATGATTTGAGATCTGCTTGTACGGGAACAGTCCGAAAGGCGTCAGCTAACAATTTGCAGCCTTCCATAAACAGTTCTTTGGCAAGGCCTTCCTTACTGCCGAACAAGTTATAAATGACCTTTGTAGGACATTCCATTTTTTCAGCAACTTTTCGAATGGTTACGGCTGCGGGACCGGATTCCTCCATAATCAGTGCAGCTGCTTCAATAATGTTACGCCTCAAAAGTTCATTATGTTGAAGTTTGACATTTGGGTAGGTTGTTACTTGATGTTTGTCTATGGAAGGGTTATTGGATGGATTGTGCATGTGCTTTCACGCCCTTAAAACGTTAGTTTTCAGTATTCACCGATTTCTCTAAGGCGTGTTTCTCAACAGCAGCATTTCAGCCTACGCCTAATATGGCGGTTTATGGGGCTGCAAAAGCATTCGTATTATCCTTTACACAGGCCCTATGGGAGGAAAATAGAAAACGCGGCGTACAGTTTCTAACGTTATGTCCCGGGTCAACGGAAACAGAATTTTTTAACGTTGCAGGAGCGGATGAAGCTTCCGTCGGGAAGCGGGATACTCCGGAAAATGTGGTTCAGGTTGCACTCCGAGCGCTTCAAGCTAAAAAGGTATATGCCATCCCAGGGTTAAAAAACGTTATTTCTGCTCAAATGTCTCGTTTCTTCACAACAAAACAAATGCTTTTTGTGGTTGGACGAATGCTGCGTGCACGATAAAAGCCCAAAAATGCTGAGAAATCCACATTTTTAGGCTTTTACTTTTCGGACAGCCCCTCTGTTTTTAAGTTGATGGGAACCGTCATATCAAACCGCTTTTATTTCGTTAGGCCACTAATAAATCGCAATCGGTCCATAAGGACCAGTGATAATTTCAATTTTTGTCTCAAAAATATCGGTTAAAACGTCCGGGTCCATCACTTCCGCAACGGTTCCAAAAGCGGCGATTTGGCCATCCTTCATCGCGCAAATGCGATCCGAATATTTGGCCGCAAAATTGATGTCATGCATGACGGTAACAATGGTTCGACCAAATTCGTTAGCGGCATATCTCAGATGCTCCATCATCTGAACCGAACGAGCGACATCGAGATTGTTGAGAGGTTCGTCCAATAAAACGTATTCCGTCTCTTGACACAAAACCATCGCGACATAGGCTCTTTGCCGTTGGCCGCCGGAAAGCTCATCCAAATATCGATTTTCAAGAGCTGTTAAGTCGAGAAAATCAATATATTTAGAAATGATAGCTTCATCCTCATTGTTTAATCTTCCCTTAGAATAAGGAAAACGTCCAAATCCGGCAAGCTGTCTAACGGTAAGCCGGGTTACAAAATGATTTTCTTGCCGTAGAACCGTTACAATTTTGGCCAGATCGCTTGATTTGGAGGTGGAAACATCCATATTGGCAACCTTGATCTGACCCTCGTCCAAATCCAACAGTCTTCCGATCATGAGAAGTGTAGTGGACTTGCCCGCACCGTTAGGCCCGATTAGCGAAGTAAGGCCGGCTTTTGGTATTTTAATATTCAGAGGGCCAATTTCGACTTCGGCTGCATACGACTTTTTGACATTATCGATCTGTATCATAAAGAACCCTTCCTTAAAATCACGATTAAAAAGGTTAGCCCGCCCACTAATTCGATAATAATGGAAACCACGCCTTGGGCATGAAATACGTGATTCATAATAAAGTATGCACCCGTCAGGATCACAAAACCGATAGCAAGAGCCATGGGGAACACATATCTGTGATCATAGGTTTGCGCTGCCTGATAACTCAAAGTGGCAACTAAAAAACCATAGAAGGTAAGGGGCCCAACCAAAGCCGTAGAAACGGCCATCAAAATAGAAACCAGGACAAGCGTATAAATAACGCTCATTTGATGTTTTGTCCCCAAGGTAGTAGAGACTTCCTTACCCAACGCCAATACATTTAACCGCTTGGCATTGGCTAGCAGAAGAATTGCTGCAATAATGACGATTGGAATGGCAATCGGGAAATAAGCAGAATCCGAATTATTGACCGAAGCAAACATTTTGGCCTGCAGGATATCAAACTCGGAGGGTGAAAGAAGCCTTCTCATAAAAGAAGACACTGACCTTAGCCCCGTCCCAATAATAATACCGACTAAAAGCAGAAGCTGTAAATTTCCGTACTTGCCGGAAAGCAGCCATCCATAAAGAATTAAACACATCAAAACCATTGCGGCAACTTGATATAAAAAGGAATCGGCCCCGCTAAAATTCGCAAATGCCGCAGCGCCAAGGAAAAAGATAGTGCTCGTATGAATGGTTGAATAAATAGCCTCAAAGCCTAAAAGCGACGGAGTAATAATTCGGTTATTCGTAATCGACTGAAAAGCAACCGTAGATAGGCTTTGACAAATTGCTGCGATCAGCATCGAAACGAGAGCGACTACCCTTCTTGAAACAACAGGTATAAAAGAAGGCGAGGTTACCGGTACCGGATTATTATATACCAGTAGTCCAAACGAAAAAATAATGCCCACAGCAAACAAGGTGATCAACAAAATCCAATAACGCTTTTCCTCTTTCCTGGTACGGAAGGCTCTGGCTGATCTTTTTTTAGGACGGCCAGAATCGATATCGACAGGTAAGGAAGGACTACTTGCAAGTTTTCTCATCGTGGCCTCCTTCTTGACCGCCTTTGCCGTAACAGGATAATGATAAATACGACTGCCCCGACAGTTCCAAGTATCATAGAAACAGGTATTTCAAACGGCATAATAATGACTCGGGACAAAATATCGCAGGCAATGATAGTCGCCATTCCTAGCACGCATACCCACGGCAAATTGCTCCTGAGATCGTCGCCTCTAAACATGGAAACGATATTGGGCACGATTAACCCCAAAAAGGGCAGGTTTCCAATAACAGCTGCAACAACGCCAACTGCCAATGAAAGAAGAGCAGTGCCGATCAGTATGATTCGATTATAGTTGACGCCTAAACTGGTCGCGATATCTTCGCCTAATCCTGCTAACGTCAACCGATCAGCGCAAACAAAAATAAGAATCGTAACCACGATAATGATCCATAAATATTCATATCTGCCGACTTGAACGGACGAGAAGGAGCCTGCATACCAATTTTCGATATTTTGAGTAATTTGAAAAACAAGTCCAACAAAGGTTGAAAAAGCAGAAATAACGGCTCCAAGCATCATTCCGATAATGGGGACAACTAAGGACGAACGAAGTTTAACTTTTTTTAGAAACAGAAAAAAAATCATTGTTCCTATAAAAGAAAAAATGATTGCGCCAGTCATTCTTAACACTAAGGATGGAGCAGGAAAGACCAGATAAATAAACATAAGTCCCAAACCTGACCATTCCATTGTTCCCGTTGTGGTAGGCTCCACTAAACGGTTCTGCGTTATAAGCTGCATCACCAGTCCAGCCATTGCCATTGCGGCACCCGTAAGCATTAAGGCAATCGTTCTTGGAACACGGGTGATGAAAAACATCTCCATGCCATCCGCTTGTCCCCGTATGTCATAAACTCCGGTAAGAAGTGATACAACGCCCAAAGTAATCGTTGCAACTATCGCGATAATAAAAGGGATGGTCCATAGCTTTTTGTGGTTATGACGCTGGGGTTGAGAATGCTCAACCCCAGCAAGTTGTGGTATAACGTTTTTGCGCACTACGTTTTGCTCCTTTTTACTGCTTGGCTAAAGCATCCGCAAGGTCGTTAAACAATTCCAGGAACGTTTCGATGGATTCGTTTGTGTAAGTATCGTTTGGTGCATAAACAATTTGTTCTTTAGTAATAGCAGTTGTGTTTTTAAGAGCAGGAGCGTTATCAATTACGTCTTGAGCCGGAACGGAACCTTCCTGAGAAGATACGGCTGCGTCACGATCCAGGACGAAAATCCAATCCGGATTGCTTTGTGCGATAGCTTCAACCGAAATTTCGTCGCCTTGGTGATCGGAAGAAGATTTGTCCACTTCTAACGCGGGAGCCCATCCAAAAACTTCATACAGCGGTCCCCAGACACGACCAGTATGTGGAGCCGAGAAACCGATATTGCCGCCAGATACGACAACGCTCATGATTTTATCGGTTCCATTGTACGCCGTTTTAGCTTTTTCAATGGCTTGATCAAAGTCGGCATTCAATTTGCTAGCTTCTTCTTGTTTGTTAAAAATAGCGCCTAAATTCGTTGTCGCATCCTTAAACCCGTTAATCAGGTTTTCTCCGGGGGTTCCTACTCCTGTTTCTCCTGAAACATCAAAATTAAGATCGATAACGGTCGCGTTAGGCACTAATTTTTTGATATCTTCATAGTAGCTGGCAAACCGTTGTCCAACAATCACTAGTTCAGGCTCTAGAGATGCCAGAAGTTCAAGGTTAGGTTCACGATGATTACCAATGTTTTGTACCGAATCATCATTTACATAGGTTGAGTCCGCTGGCATGACATCCTTCGGCACTGCCACTAATTTAATGTCCCAATCGGCTAAAGTCTCAAACGTTCTGTTATCCAGAGAGACGACCTTAGTCGGATTTACAGGAACCGTAACTGTTCCATGGGAATCCGTAATTTCAACGGTTGTGGCGGCATCGGAGTTATTAGCATCGGAATTAGCGGCAGAACTGGAAGCAGTAGGACTTGCAGTACCAGAGCTAGCAGGTTCATTACTTGTATTGGAGCACGCTGTCAGCGCCAGGGCAAAAGTTGCTGCCAAAATAACCATTAGTTTAGATAAATTGAATTTTTTCATGAAGATCCTCCTAGTTAAATAAGCTTGACTCACAAGCAGAATATGGTTTGTTGAAATCAATATCCTAACACGTCTTCTTTATGATAGTGATTATCAATTGCAACGTTCTTCATTATATCAAACCAAAATCAATTTTCAACCTTCAATCACTATTGTTTTTATAGTTCACACAATGGTAAGATTTAATAAGAACATTTGTTTGTTTTTGTGTGATTCCTACTGGTTGGGGAGGGATAAGCGTGGTTGATACCGGCATGGTTCATTTGAATAAACATCAGGCGCGGCAATTTCTGTTATTGAAGCATGGACTATTGGACGATTATCGTTTTGTTGGAAAACAAGGCATTATGGAATTTGTTCGGCAAGCCGGTTGTATTCAATTTGACCCCATTGATGTATGCGGGAAAAACGCCGAGTTGGTGCTGCAGTCGCGGGTCAAAGGATTTACCAAGCAATTGCTCGACGAGTTGTTGTATCAAGATCGACTCCTGATCGATTACCCGGACAAAAATTTGGCGATTGCTCCTGTTGAGGACTGGCCTTATTTTGAGCGATACAGACAAGCCGCCCGCCGACATGCCGAACGGTACCCCGAAATGGGGACATTGACAGAGCAGGTACGGAGCTTTATTCAACATAACGGTGCGGTAAGCAGTAATGAACTAAAGCTGGATGGGGATTTTACTTGGCAATCAGCGATTTATTGGAGCAGCGGAAACAATGTGTCACGGTCAGTGCTGGAGCAGATGTATTCGACGGGCGAGCTGATTATCCATCATAAAAAAGGAACGCGTAAATACTACGATTTTGCCGAAAAATACATAACGTCCAATCTGCTGAATGCGCCGGAGCCGCTTGAGGACGAGCCTCGGCATCACAAGTGGAGGGTATTGCGTCGAATCGGAGCTGTTGGCCTTTTATGGAATCGCGCATCGGATGCCTGGCTGAATATATGGGGATTAAAAACGGAGCAGCGAAATGAGGTTTTCCGCCAATTGCTGCATGAGGATCGCATTGTTGCTGTTACTGTAGAACAAATGAAAGATACGCTTTATTGCCGTGCGGAAGATGTGCCGCTTCTTGAAGCCGTTTTGCAAAATCCGGCGCCCAAATTGCGCTGCGAGCTGATTGCTCCGCTTGACAACTTGATATGGGATCGGAAATTGATCAACGAATTGTTTGACTTCGATTATACGTGGGAGATATATACGCCTGCAATTAAACGGAAGTTCGGTTATTACGTGCTGCCTCTGCTATATGGAGATCGCTTTATCGGCCGGGCGGAGATAGTTGCGGAACGAAAAGCCGGGAAACTCGTTGTGAAAAACATCTGGTACGAAAACGACGTTAAGCAGACAAAGCAGCTGCAAAAAGCCCTAAACAACTGTATTCAAAAGTTTGCATTATTCAACGACTGCCAGTTGATTTCTACAGAGTCTTCAACCTGATTTTTTGACCCTCAACATATAACAATCAAGGGGCTGTCCAAAAAGTCAAACGCTCTAACGGACACGAAAGTCCGTTAGACGCGTAAAACGCAGATTTTGAAATTCTAACGGACATCCTTGTCCGTTAGAGCCCCACAATGGGTAATTATTGGATAATTTTCACTGTAACGGACATCAATGTCCGTTACAAACGCAAAAAGTTAAAAAATAAGCGCTAACGGACACGGATGTCCATTAGCGTTTTTAATTGAATCAGATACGCGGATCGGCTTTTTGGACAGCCCCTTTTTGTACATCTTTGTGAAGTATTGCAGACGTTTTTAGTAATGCGGTCGACCATGTTACTTTTAATTCACAAGCGCTTTTTGTTGATGTAACTCTCTGCGATGTTTTCTACGGAACTTTAAATTTACTGTCGCTACAGCTTTATCAGCAGTTGCCGCGTTGACTGAGCTGCACTTCTTGCACACTTTCAATGTTTTTCCGTCTGATTTGGTTGCAGAATAAAGTAGTTTGACTCTGGTTGATAGACAGATCGGACAAATTCCTCGACTTCTGGAAGGGGTGTTCCACAAGCCTTTACCACGGGTTGATTTAGCCATAAGGACTCCTTTCGACTTCACCTGTATTGAATAATATCTATGTGAAACATCTGATATTTATAATCATAAGGATCAAATTTCTGAAAGGAAAGGTAAAGAACAGTTAAGGTTAAATTATCCTCTTTTTGATAGGTTCTTCATACTTCTGGTAATAAACGAATATAAATATCTTTTACATATTTTAAGTTGCTGCTCTATTGGATAATTAGTATTGGCAGATTACACAAAAGTCACAAAAGGGGTCGCAAAATGAAGGTAATAGGTAACGGAGTTTGTCTCGCTGAAGTAACGGACAAGGATTTGGACTTTATCAGTGAATTGGAATGTAATCATGGGGTTTGGACTTCGAGGTGTTTGTGGAGACTGATAAAGAGGCTGCCAGAAACAAATATCTGAACCAAATAGATTCCAAGCATAATCATGATTTTGTTATCAAAATAAAGAAGAATGACGGGGAGATATCCATCGGAATCGCTCAAGTCTGGAGCTACGTGGAGCATAGGCACAGTTGGGAGCTTGGTTTTGGCATGCTTCCGGACTATCAAAGCAACGGGTATGGGTACGACGCGGTTAAATTGGTAGTCCAATATACCTTCCAAGAATTAAATGCCCGCAAAATCGTTGGCATGTGCAATAGAAACAATTTGAAATCAATAAAGCTGATGGAGAAATTGAACATGAGCAGAGAAGGAATTTTCAAAGAGGAATTAAAGTGGAACGGCGAGTATCACGACCAGTATTTTTATTCGATTCTAAAAAGAGAATGGGAAGTCAACAATATGGATTGACTAACTGGAACGAACGGCCGGAACAAATGACAATCCGCTCAAAGGGTCAGTGCCGCCGGCGTCAACATGCGACGAAACGGAATGAGCGGATATGCCATTCGGTATTAAGCGTCCGCTTAGCGCGCAGCTTTGCGTCCTTCGCGCACGAAGCGGGAGGCGGCTGCCATTTGCTCCTCGCGGACATCCTCCAAGGTTACAAAACCATGCGGTTTATGCGCCTCAAGCAGAGACCAGAATTGATCGTAATGCAAATCCCCTAATCCGGCTGCCGTATTGCTCAAGCCGCCATTTTCGCCATGCTGTAAGTCCTTGGCATGTGCGCTGACGATACGTTTCCCTAACTTCGAGAAAGCGTATTCAATAATTTCGTCCCGTCTTTCAAAATTTTCAGCATTCAACAGGTTGCATGGATCGATAACAACGCCGACGCAGGAGGAGGGAAAACGCTCCAACGTTTCGGCCATCGTATCAACGCAGCCGATGAGATGCCGGTCGGCAGCTTCCAGGCCGATGGTGACGCCCCAACGCTCGGCTTCTTCCACAATTTCCTCTAATGCTCGATTCAGCTGCTCCCAGTGCTCGCGGCTGCGAGATGGATCTGCTGGCACACCAACCTCAGTCGCCACGATTGGCGCGCCAAAATGCCGCGCGTGCCGCAAATGTTCCTTGAATCGGTCCACGTTGTAGCGATAGCTTTCATCGTCGAGCTCAATCAGGCTTGCATAACAGCCCAAAACGGCAATGCCAACCCCCTTATTTGCAAAAGCACCGCCGATCTCGTTAGCCAACCCAGGGCTAAGCTTTCCCAATGAAAAATCAATATCCGCAATGGCTTTGCTCAGCGCAAGCTGTACATAGTTGAAGCCGCGATCAGCCACCTTACCCGCCAGCTGATCATAAGGCTGCTTTCCAAGCAAATGAGCCAATAATCCAACCGTCATTTTGCTTCCTCCTCTTATGAGAATGGTAGATTTGTTCCATTATATCATTGTGCCGACAGAGAAGGAATTGTCCAAAAAGCGGGAGCCTTTCAAAGCCTCAAAGGGTCAGGCAGCCAAACAATATGTTAAAATATATGGTTTCTCCTTCCATGCGAGAGGTAAAATGTAAATAGAGGAAGGTTTTCAGTTGCGCAAACGAGAATAAAAGAGGATATAACAGAATCTGAATGATGGAATACTTAGTTGAATTACAAATCATGAAAGGCGGCACTCATTTGGATATAATCAAGGGTTTTTTGGGGTATGTTTTTATAATTGTTTTTTATTTATCCGTTGGTAGCGTTCTCGGCAGTTCTCTTTTTGGAGAAGAGTCATTCCTCTTTTATTTTCTTGAGTATATAGTTCTGGCTTTAATTGCTTTGCCAAATTGCAAGATGTCTGTCAAAACTGGACAGATCAAAAAATATATTGGATGGTTATTAATTTCAACTATCCCGGGAGCCTCCTACATGTTGTTTGCTAAATTTAGTAATAGTCCAGGAGGATTAGTTACGTTTCCTTGGGACTGGATCATGTGGTCAATTTTCCTACCCGGTATTTTTGTGATTGCCCAACTCTTCTTTTTACCTTTTGCCCTAGCAAAAGAAAAAAAGGAAGAAGCCTAAGCATTAAGAAAAAACAATGTAACTAAATCATAGCTAAATAAGTTGATTGGTTGATTGTTTGCTAAATAAGCCTCAAAAGAATAAGATTAATTAGTCAGTCGGCAAGCCAGGAGGTGAAGGCGGCACCATGATGTTACTCATGATTTTAATCGTATTGATTATTGGTTTTGCCGGAATAATTGGCAATCAGTATTCAGGTTTGCGAAGAATGGAATACATTCAACGCTCATTGGACGATCTAAACCAAAAGCTTCGTGATATGAACAAAAACAAATGGCAATAAACAGGCAGTAGAGACAGACGGTCCTACATAATGAATGAAAAAATAAGACGCAAACGACTACTGGAGGCTGCTCATGAGTCAGAAACAACGGTTTAAAATAACAAGAACGATGCAACAAAATGGCGAAAGCCAGGAAATTTCTCTTCAGGAGTGCATCACCTATTTTGCAACGAGAATGGACTTTGCGTATGAAAAGGTGCTCACCGTCAAAGGTCCGGAGAGTACGATGAGCATAGAGGGCGACTTCTTTATGTGGCAGCATGGCGAAGCGCGATACCCCTTCCGTCATTATATGGGGGAAGTCTACGTTGCCATTGCACATGAAGAGATCGTGCCAGTTATGATAGGAGTTGCATCTGATTTGCAGGCGGATATCGTGGAGGGGTAATGACGATGCCCCGCAAGTTCCGAAACCCAAAAGTTGGATGGAAGCGTTTGTCTTCCGTCCGGCTTTTTTTGTTCTCCGGTAATAACCGCCAAAAAATCAACTTTTATAAAAAGAAATTACATCGTGATTATGAAAAAGCCCAGTTATAATAAGAGAACAATGCAGGGCCAGGGGAGGGGATGACCCGAAAAATCGTTCAAAAAGCCGTAAAGCTGCGATTGGTCAATACACAGTTGGGAGGGTAGTCAGGTAACGTTAGAGAGGAATTAAAGCAGTTGCTGCATTCATTTACTAAAGCGCTTTCAATTACAGATAATCAAATAATTTCAATTTGTCTAAAATGGAAAAAGAACAGGAGGCATTGGAACAATGTATAAAAAGCTGGTCGGAATAGCTTTAGTTTTTGCCCTGGTTGTGAGCTTTTTCCCGGGGCCATCGGCCTCGGCAGCGGAGACGACGGCTCCCAACCCGGTCATTTGGGCGGATGTGCCCGATGTTTCGGTAATTAGGGTAGGCGATGCGTATTACATGACAAGCACAACCATGCACATGAACCCCGGTGTTCCGGTCATGAAGTCCAAGGACCTTGTAAACTGGGAAATTGTGAACTATTTGTACGATATTCTGGCGGCTGGCGACAAGCAAACGCTCACTAATGGACAAAATCTTTACGGTCAAGGCTCGTGGGCAAGCAGCATTCGGCATCATAATGGAAAGTTTTACGTAGCGTTTGCCTCTAATGATGTGGGCAAAACCTACATTTTCCAAACCGCTGACATTGAGAATGGGCCTTGGGAAAAGTATGAGCTTGCCGGGGGTGTTTATCACGACATGTCCCTGCTGTTCGACGATGATGGGCGAGTCTACATGGTGTACGGCAACGGAACGATCCGTATCATTGAGCTGACGGCGGATGCCACTGCGGTGAAGGCCGGAGGAATGAATAAAGTCATTATTCAAAATGCAAGCGCTCCCGGCGGAAGCGGAGGACTTGGAGCGGAAGGTTCGCACATCTACAAAATCGATGGCAAATATTATATTTTCCACATCTCCTGGCCTTCGGGCGGAATCCGTACGCAACTGGTTCATCGCGCCGATCAGATTGACGGACAATACGAGGGGAAAATCGCTTTAAGGTCGGGCAGCAGCACAAGCGGCGCAGGCGTGGCGCAAGGCGGCATTGTCCAGACTCCTGAAGGCGATTGGTACGGTATGTTGTTTCAGGATTATGGCTCGGTTGGACGTATTCCTTACATTATTCCAGTGACATGGAGCGCTGACGGATGGCCTGTATTCGGGGATGTCAACGACACGGGCATTCCGGGTGAGCTGTCCAGATCATGGGTTTCCTCCGACAACTTCGACCAGAGAGGGGAAAGAGTTAAAGCCTTTCATACCGAGGTGGCAAGCGGCGAAAACGACTATAACGGCTCTAATCTGGGATTGGTTTGGCAGTGGAACCATAATCCAGACAATCGGTATTGGTCGCTTACCGAACGTCCCGGTTATCTGAGGCTGACGACGGGGAAAACGAGCACAAGCATCCTTAATGCCAGAAATACGCTGACGCAAAGAACATTTGGACCGGAAAGCTCGGGGACCATCGCCATTGACGTTAGCGGGATGAAAGACGGAGATTACGCCGGCATTGCAGCTTTCCAGGCGAACTATGGTTTTGTTGGCGTCAAAATGACCGGTACAACCAAATCCGTTGTCATGGTAAACGGAAACTCGTCATCGGCTGTCGAGGTAGCCAATGTTCCGCTGAATCAAGACAAAATTTATTTGCGGGCCGAGCTGGATTTCAAGAACAGAACGGATAAAGGTTACTTCTATTACAGCCTGGATGGAGAGCGTTGGGCTTCCATCGGCAATACGCTTCAAATGTCCTATACGCTCCCGCATTTTATGGGCTACCGCTTTGCCTTGTTCAATTTCGCAACAAAAACAACGGGCGGTTATGTAGACTTTGATTCCTATCAAATAAGCGACAAGCTGGAAGGCTCAAACTTTGATACAAATCTGAAATCGTTACGGGTGAACGGCACGCAGCTAAGCGAGTTCAGCCCGGGCAAATATGTTTACGCTTTGGATCTGCCTGCCGGATCGGCTCCGCCGCAGGTGACTGCAGAAGCCAATGATTCCGGTGCATTGGTCACCGTTCAGCAAGCGGCGGCCGTGCCTGGAAGCGCGAAGGTCATGGTAAGCAGGGAAGGACTGCAAACGTCGGTTTATACCATCAACTTCGATTCGCCATCTTTTGTCGCTATTGAGGCGGAGACAGCAGCCGAAAATACGGAGGATGCCTATGTATCCGGCGTCATTCAAGGCCACACCTGGACGCTTGTGGACGGCCAGACCACTAAGGCGATGCTTTTTGGACCCGATACAGGCTTTAATATGCCCGGCACAGATGCGGCTACGCTTGCGTCCGGCGCCAAGCTGGGCTACAGGATCAACATCCCGGTTTCCGGAAACTACAACCTGTGGCTTCTTGCCAAAAGCGTTGACTTCAACTCGGATTCAGTCCATGTCGGAGTTGATAATGAATACAAATTTACCTCCAACGGCATTCAAGGCGTAAGCAACAGCCAGTTCAGATGGGTCAATCTGAGCAATGGCGGTACAACGGTGCCGGGTGGCACGGCGCTTAATCTGACAGCGGGCGTGCATGAACTGAATTTTTGGGGAAGGGAAGACGGCCTTATCATCGACCGGATTTACCTGACGACCAGCAATGCAGCTGCAGATCCGATCTGGCCGTCCGTCGAGCCGCAAAAGCCGGGGGCCATTCTTAACGCGGACAGCAGCGTAAATGCAGAAAGCAGCTTTAAGGTAGGGGTCAGCCTGAACGGCATTGCAGAGTCCGTTTATGCCGGAGACATGACCTTGACCTACGACGCAGACTTGTTCCAATATGTTAGCGCGCAAGGCGCCACAGACCAGATTCAAATTGTTGCGGAGGACAAAGCAACGGAAGGCAAGGTGCGGCTCGTAACTGCCCATATTGGCGGCGTAACCGGAGCCAGCACGCCGGTATTAGACATCGTTTTCAAGGCAAAGGCCGGAATTCAGCTAACAAGCGGAACGATTTCCGTGACCGAAGCCAAATTGGGCGTGGCTCCTGCGGGAACTGTTGTCCAGGCTGCGCTGAGCAGCAAAACGATTGCCATCGGCGGCATTACTCCGGTTGTGGACAAAACGGCTCTGAACGAGGCCATCGCAAATGCGCGCAGCCTGCACGACGACGCAGTAGCGGGCACGCAGCCGGGCCAATATCCGCAAGCGGCCAAAGATGCTTTTGCCGAAGCCATCGACGCGGCCAAAGCCGTTGCGGACAGCGCAAGCGCAACCCAGTCGCAGGTTGACAGCGCCGCGGCCGCTCTGAACGAAGCTATTGCCACCTTTAAGGCCGCGGAAATTAAGGAAGCCTCCGCGGACCTTAATAAGGACGGCAGCATTGACGTAGGCGATCTCGCGATGGCGGCCTACCATTACGGCAAGCATTCCGCAAGCCCGGATTGGGAAGCTGCCAGCATTGCAGACATGAATAATGATGGCAAAATCGATATCGCGGATTTGGTGTATGTAGCGTCCAAAATAACGGATTGATGCTTGCGGGCAAGACGATGGGCGCAGTAAGAGGTTGTCCCGCCCATCGTCCTTGCCGCCAGCTTGTAAGGTTGTTCAAAAAGCCCGCTTTCCATGACGCAGCATGCAGGCAGCATGGCCGGCTGCTTTTTGAACCCGTACTTAATCTTGACTGGGGAGGAGCTTCCCGTTGAAAAAGTTAATGAGTCTTATCGCCGTTGCCGCATTGCTCATGTCCATGCTCTCATCCGTTGCTTATGCCGATAATCCGGTTGTTCAAACGATGTATACAGCCGACCCTGCCCCGCTGGTTTACAACGATACCTTCTATCTGTATACCGGGCATGATGAAGACAATGCGTCCTTTTTTACCATGAAAGAATGGAGGGTTTATTCCACGACGGATATGGCCAACTGGACCGATCACGGCTCTCCGCTAGATTTGACGGCGTTCAGCTGGGCGAAGTCCGACGCTTGGGCCGCTCAGGTGATCCAGCGGAACGGCAAGTTTTATTACTATGTGACGGTCAGTCAACAAAGCGGAGGATACGCGGTTGGCGTTGCCGTGTCCGATAGCCCGACCGGGCCCTTTAAGGATGTCCTTGGAAAACCCCTGGTCGCCAATAACGGAGCGCGCGCCATCGACCCGACCGTGTTCATTGACGATGACGGTCAAGCCTATCTGTATTGGGGGAACGGCAGCCTTTGGTACGTAAAGCTGAATGAAGACATGATTTCATATTCCGGAAACATTGAGCAGGTGGATTTGTCCAGCGGCTTTGGCCCCGAAGGGCGATCAGCCTATACAGAGGCTGCATGGCTATACAAACGCGGCAGCCTGTATTACATGCTGTATGCCGCCGGAGGCATACCGGAGCATATCGCTTATTCAACCAGCGCCAGCCCGACTGGCCCTTGGACGTACCGGGGAGTGATCATGCCCACGCAGGGCTCAAGCTTCACCAATCATCCCGGTGTCGCCGAATACAAGGGCAATTCCTATTTTGTCTATCATAACGGCGCTTTGCCTGGAGGCGGAGGGTATGCCCGTTCGGTAGCGATCGAGAAGTTTAATTACAACGCCGACGGCACCATTCCGAGTATCGATATGACAACAACAGGCGCGCCCCAAATCGCCACATTAAACCCCTATGTCCGGCAGGAAGCGGAAACGATCGCCTGGGCATCCGGCGTAAAAACGGAAGTTTGCGACAGATGCGACGAAGGCGGACTAAATGTACACGCCATTGATAACGGAGACTATATCAAAGTAGAAGGCGTCGACTTTGGCAGCAACGGAGCGGGAATCTTTACGGCCGGTGTTGCAAGCGGTTCCAGCGGCGGCGAGATAGAGCTGCGTCTTGATGGCGTAAACGGTCCCCTGATCGGAACGTTGCCTGTTTCGAACACGGGCGGAGATCATTATTGGCGGGAGAAAACAACCAATGTTGCCGGCGCAACCGGTGTTCATGATGTCTACATGGTGTTTAAGGGGAACTCAGCAGGCAATCTCTTCAAGCTGGATTATTGGCAATTTGGGGAGAGGAGTAGTCAGCGCGAGCTTGTTGCCATTCATGCAACGCTCGATAAGCATAAGATCGACAGGGTTGCCGGACACAACACCGCAGTGATTAAGGTAACAGGCGTCTACAGCGATGGATCAAGCCAGGATTTGAGCAGTCAGTCCAAAGCTACGATGGCGCAAAATGGCATTGTCAGCGTGGCCCACGGAGTCGTGACGGGCAAGCGGTATGGCTCAACAAGCATTTTTGTCAATTATTACAACTGGGTGGATGTGCTCTTTATCGAGGTCAAGGATCTGCATGCCGAGCAAGCTGTAAAAAGCCTCAGCGTCGACAGGGGACCAATTACCTTGAATACAGGAAGAACGGCATCCTTCAAGCTGACGGCGGAATATTTGGATGGACGCAGAGAAGATGTAACGCACAAAGCAACCTATACCAATCTCTATCCCGAAGTGGCGACTGTAACGGGCGGCACAGTTACGGCCAAATCCGGAGGAACAACGACAGTTGGCTTCAGCTTTGGCGGCGAAAGAGGAGAGGCCGCAACGGCGCAATTGGTCATTACGGTCAATGAACCTCCCGTTTCGAACCCTTTTATGGAGAGAAACGGCGTTGTAGCGATTGAGGCGGAAGAAGCGGCGGACAATACGGCTCATGCCTATGTGAACGACGATAACGCCAGCGGCCATACCTGGTCGCTTGTTGAGGGGCAAGCCACAAAAGCGATGCAATTTCTGCCCGATAACGGCTTTCAGATGACAGCCACCGACCCCGCCAGCCTTGCGGCAACGCCAAAGCTCGGGTATGTCATTAACTTTGCCAATGCAGGCCGGTATCAGGTTTGGGGATTGATCGAGGCCAATGGCGCCAATGCGGATTCCATTCACGTCGGTTTGGACAATACGTACAAATTCACGCAAACCAGTATAGTCAACAACAATACCTGGAGGTGGAATTCTCTTGGCACGCTTGATATTACAGCCGGACTCCACGAGTTAAGCCTGTGGGGAAGAGAAGACGGCACTGTAGTCGACCGGCTTTATTTGACCACCAGCGCCTTGACCGGCGACCCGGTCTGGCCGCCGGATGAGCCTGAGACGCCTGCGGCAGTGCTTGCTGCGGACAGCGTCGTGAAACCAGGCAGCAGCTTTACGGTAGAAATGAGCTTAAACAGCGTGACGGAAAGCATCTATGCCCAGGATTTGACCTTGACGTACGATAGCAGCATTTTTGAATATGCAAGCGCTGAAGGCGTAACCGACAGCACGCAAATTGTGACGGAGGATAAATCCAGAGACGGAGAAGTCAGGCTCATAACCGCCTATATCGGCGGGGTATCCGGGGAGAATACGCCGGTATTGAAGCTGAGTTTTAAGGTGAAGGCCGGCGTTCAGAGCAAGAGCGGAACCATTGCGGCAACACGAATTCAGCTTGGAACGGCGCTGGAGGGCAAGGTTATTCTGGCAACGCCCGCCAGCAAAACGATCGCGGTATCGGATGGCGAGCAGCCGGTCGACAAGCATGCGCTGAATAAAGTCATTGCTTATGCTCAGGAGCTGTACAATGCGGCCGTTAGTGGCGAGCAGCCCGGACAATACCCGAGGGCAGCGAAGGACCTGCTAGGTGAAGCTATTGCTTCGGCAAAAGCAGTCAATAACGATGCCGGCGCAACGCAGCTGCAGGTGAATGCCGCAGTCGACGCATTAAGCGGCGCTATAGCAACGTTTAGGGCCTCGGTTATAGTGGAAACCTCCGCTGATATTAACCGGGACGGCAGTATCGATGTAGGCGATCTTGCAATCGTGGCTTACCACTATGGCAAAAATTCGGCAAGCGCGGATTGGCAGGCTGCCAGCGCTGCGGACATGAACAACGACAGCCAGATCGATATTGCCGATTTGTCCTATGTAGCGCTCAAGCTGTTGGGCTGACAGATAAGGCTGCATCGAAACGGAGTAAACATCCTGCTGGAGGGCGACTTGCCTGCTGAAGGGCGACTCGTCACCAATGGAGGGGAAAACCCCTCTTGAGGAAGCTGCCCTTGAAGGGAGGGTAGCTGTTGATACGTTTCTCTGATGATGCAGCTGCAGCCTATTTTCGCCATTTATTTTGCAGGGAGGAATTGCTCCATGAAAAAGGCGTTAAGCCTCATGGTTATCATTGCTTTGATATCGACGATATTTGCTTCCATCGCCTCTGCCGATAATCCGGTTGTCCAGACTATTTATACCGCAGACCCGGCGCCAATTGTCTACAACGACACAGTCTATCTTTACACCGGGCATGATCTGGACATCGCCACCAACTCCTATAAAATGTTCGACTGGCGCGTTTTTTCTACAACCGATATGGTGAACTGGACCGATCATGGGGCGGTTCTGGATGTGACGGCGTTTAGCTGGGCCAACCAGACCCAGGATGCCAACGCATCGCATGTCATTCATCGGAACGGCAAGTTTTATTATTTTGTATCCGTTGCTTCTGCTATTCCCGGAAAAGGCGGTATTGCTTTGGGGGTAGCCGTAGCGGACAGTCCTACAGGACCTTTTGTTGACGCGATCGGCGCGCCGCTTGTCACCAATGATATGACGAAATATGCGGCCCATTCATGGGATGATCTTGATCCCGCCGTTTTTATCGATGATGACGGCCAGGCTTATCTGTATTGGGGCAACAATGCGTTGTATTACGCCAAGCTGAACGAAGACATGATCTCGCTCGACGGACCCATTACAGCGGTTCCTCTCACAACGGAGGCGTTTGGGCCGGATTTTGAGGAAGCGCCATGGGTGTACAAGAGGGACGGCTTATATTATCTGATTTATGCGTCCGGTTTCCCGGAATCCATTCATTATTCCACAAGCGACAGCCCGACCGGCCCCTGGTCGTATCGAGGCGTCATTATGCCAAGACAAGGCGGCAGCTCCACCAATCATCCTGGCATTATTGAGTATAAGGGCGAATCTTATTTCTTCTATCACAACGACAGCTTGCCTGGCGGCGGAAGCTACAAGCGTTCGGTAGCCGTTGAGCGGTTTTCGTATAACGCTGACGGGACTATTCCGACATTTGGCATGACGACAGCGGGTATTGACAAAAGCATTGATCCGCTTGATCCCTACACAAGGACAGAAGCGGAAACGATAGCTTGGGCTTCTGGCGTCAAGACTGAACCGTTAAGCCAAGGCGGAAGAAATGTGACGGATATTCACAACGGGGACTATATCAAGGTTAAAGATGTAGATTTTGGCTCAATCGGGGCAGCCACCTTTACAGCCCAAGTTGCCAGCGCTTCCGGCGGCGGAGCGATCGAGCTGCGGCTTGACAGCGCGGACGGACCGCTGGTTGGATCGCTGCCCGTGGCAGGTACAGGCGGAGAAACCGGTTGGCTGCCCAAAACAACCTCTGTTTCAGGAGCGGCAGGCATTCATGATCTGTTTTTTGTATTCAGAGGTCCGCCGACGGGGGAATTGTTTAAGTTTGATTATTGGCAGTTCGGGTCCAAAAGCGATAAACGCGAGCTTGCCGCCATTCATGCATCCCTAGACAAACCAAAAATCGATAGCGCAAGCGGAGCAAATACGGCGGCTTTGAAGGTGATGGCGGTTTATACCGATGGAACAAGTCAAGATGTGACGGCTCAGGCGGTTGCAGTCCCTGTGCAAAACGGAATCGTAAGCGTAGCGGACGGGATTGTAACCGGTACGGGATATGGAGCCGCAACCATCAACGTGAGCTATGGAGGGAAATCGGATGCCGTCTTCATTCTGGTCAAGGACCTGGACAGCGAGCTGACGGTCAAAAGCATTACGATTGACAATGCCTCTTTTGTGCTGGATGCCGGACGGTCGGGGACCTTTAAGGTTACCGCCGAATATGCGGACGGACATGTAGAGGATGTAACGGGAAGGGCAACCTACACCAATAACAGCCCCGAGGTTGCTGATGTATCCGGCGGTACTGTAACGGCAAAAGCCAGCGGTTCGACTCGGGTGACGGTCAGCTTTAAGGGCGAACGCGGTGAAACGGCGTCTGCCGTCATTAACGTCACGGTCCATGTTCCCGCCGTTATGGCCCTTGAGGCGGAAGCGGCCGCGGATAATACGGAAAATGCTTATGTGCAGGGCGTTGCTAACGGGCATACATGGACACTGGTTGACGGACAATCCACAAAGGCGATGCAATTCCTGCCTGATGACGGTATTACAGTTACGGTGGGGACGGACGCGGCCAGTCTGGCAGCCGGCTCCAAGCTTGGCTACAAGATTAATGTTCCGAGATCGGGAAGCTATCAGCTGTGGATTTTGGCCAAAAGCCGAAATTTCCAGACCGATTCGGTCCATGTTGGCCTGAACAATGCCTACCAATTTACCTCTAACGGGATTCAAAACGTAAGCGCCGGACAATTCAGATGGGTAAACCTTAGCAATGGGGGTACAGCGGTAACGGGCGGTTCGCCGCTATCCTTGACGGCCGGAGAGCATGAACTCAATTTCTGGGGCAGGGAGTCCGGGCTTGCCATTGACCGGATTTATTTAACAACAAGCAACTCAACGACGGACCCCGTCTGGCCTCCGGTTGAGCCGCAAGGACCGGCGGCAGCACTTTCGGGAGATGGCAGCGTGAAGCCGGGAAGCAGCTTTACGGTCGCGGTCAGCTTGAACAATGTGACAGACCGGGTCTATGCCGGGGATATCGAGCTCATTTATGATGCCGATGTATTCCAATACGTAAGCGCGGCAGGCGCGGGCGAGCACACCCAGATTGTAAAAGAAGACAAGGAAACCGCCGGCAAAGTTAGACTTTTGGCCGCCCATATCGGAGGAATATCGGGGGCTGGCACGCCGGTATTGAATTTGACCTTCAAGGTGAAGGATGGCGTCCAGAATACAACGGGCACAATCGGGGTGGCAAAAGCCAGCCTTGGCGTTGGGCCTGAAGGGACGGTCGTTCAGGCAGCCCTTGGCAGCAAAACAATAGCGGTAGGCAGTCCGGATGTCGTCATCGACAAAGGAGCGCTGACCGCTGCAATTGAGAAGGCGCAGGAGTTGCATGACGCGGCTGTCGCTGGTTCGTTGCCGGGACAATATCCGCAGGCGGCTAAGGATGACCTCGGCAAGGCCATTGCCGCAGCGAAGGCAGTCAAGGACAACGCAAACGCAACGCAGGCACAGGTTGACAGTGCCACAGTTGCATTGACCGGCGCGATTGATACATTCAACGAAGCGGTCATCAAGGAAGCTTCTGCAGATTTGAACAATGACGGAATCGTCAATGTAGGCGACCTTGCAATGGCGGCGTACCATTATGGCAAAGATTCCGCAAGCACGGATTGGCAAGACGCCCAAATCGCGGATATGAACAAAGACGGCAAAATCGACATCCTGGATTTGTCCTATGTAGCATCCAAGATGTTGCTATAAGCTCCTGTAAACAATCCGCTCAGCTTGCCCGGTGGCAAGGGAACCGGGAAAGGAGGTGGTTTAAAAATATTTTGTTTGGCTGCTTACAAGCTGTATAAGTTCGACCGAAGAATTGGCTAAAGTAGGCCAGAGTGTGAATGGCTCTGTAGAAAAGCATATGCTTACGAAGTAACGTTCCTCCAGAAGATTTTAAGCGTTCGCTTTTGTTCTCCGGATTCCAACATATGACCCCATTAAATAGAAGGAATCTGGAAACAACAGCGATCGAAAGAACTTTTCACACGGCGGCCCACTATTAAGCCCACTATATTCTGTTGAACTTATACAGCCCCCCCGGATTGAATGATGAAAGGTGGAGGTTTATCTTATGAAAAAATGGAAAAAATCGCTTTCCTTTATTATGGCGCTTGTGCTCGCTTTGTTAATATTCCCGGAGGGCCCAAGCTTACAGGCTGCATCAGACGTATTGGCTGCATCCAATGTGCTGGCCGCGGAGAATCCGCTTGCGCCGGCGATTGGCAAGACGCCAGGCAATGGCAATCCGCTATTTTCGCACAAGTTTGGCGCAGATCCTTATGCAATGGAATATGACGGAAGAATCTACATCTACATGACCAATGATATTTTGCAATACAATGCCGATGGCTCCGTCAGAGACAACACCTACAGCCTCATTAACAAAATTACGGTCGTTTCCAGCGACGATATGGTGAACTGGACCGACCATGGCGAAATCCCTGTAGCCGGAGCGCAAGGAGCGGCGAAATGGGCCAATAACTCGTGGGCTCCTGCCGCCGCCCATAAATCGATAGACGGAAAAGAGAAGTTTTTCCTCTATTTTGCGGATAGCGCCAACGGGATTGGCGTACTTACGGCGGACAGTCCGATTGGTCCGTTTACGGATCCGCTTGGCAGAGCCCTGATTAACCGGAATACGCCGGGAGCGAGCGATGTCACCTGGCTGTTCGACCCTGCGGTTCTGGTTGACGATGATGGAAGCGGCTATATTTATTTTGGCGGCGGCGTTCCTGCGGGCAAGGAGTCCGATCCCGGGACGGCGCGTGTCGCAAAGCTTGGAGCGGATATGATCAGCTTGGACTTGGCTGCCAGCGGAGGCTCGGTGAAGCCGATTAATCCGCCATGGCTGTTCGAGGATTCGGGCATCAACAAATACAACGGCAAATATTATTATTCCTACTGCACTAATTTCTCGGCAGGCAACCGGCCCGACCATCCAACGGGAACCATTGCTTACATGGTAAGCGATAATCCCCTGGGACCGTTTACGTATGTCAAAACGATATTGCCAAACCCCGTTACGTTTTTTGGAGTAGGGGGGAACAATCATCATGCTATTTTTGACTTCAAGGATGAATGGTATATCGTCTACCATGCGCAAACGCTGGCGAAAGCAATGGCGG
The DNA here is from genome assembly GCF_054551715.1 of Paenibacillus sp. CAU 1782. Taxonomy (NCBI): domain Bacteria; kingdom Bacillati; phylum Bacillota; class Bacilli; order Caryophanales; family Paenibacillaceae; genus Paenibacillus; species Paenibacillus sp. CAU 1782. Next base: position 292,586 of record NZ_JBTOLL010000003.1, read on the forward strand.
AAAGCGGCACAATGCCGGAAATGGGCGGGCAGTCGCGCGGATACCGCAATGCGCATATCAACAAATTGAGCTTTGACGAAAACGGTGTTATTGGAAATATTACGGGCGATTATAAAGGCATTCCGCAGTTGAAAGCCTTTAATCCCTATACGAGAGTTGAAGCAGAAACGCTGGGCTGGAGCGGCGGAATCGCTACAGAAAAGACGACAGAGCCGGGAGCCCTGGTAAGCGGCATCAATCTGGCAGTAGGCAACATCCAGGACGGAGACTGGACAGCGGTATCAGGAGTCGACTTTGGGGCGGACGGCGCGGCAACTTTTACAGCAAACGTTGCAAGCGGTTCCAATGGCGGCAAAATCGAGCTGCGGCTGGACAACGCCAATGGCCCGTTAGTTGGCACGCTGCCTGTATCGAACACCGGCGGCGAGCAAAGCTGGCAGACAAAAACAATAAACATCTCCGGCGCCACGGGCGTGCATGATCTTTATCTTGTATACCGCGGCGAAGGAGCCGGCAAGCTGCTTAGCGTCGACTACTGGCAGTTTGGACAAAAAAGCGCCACGCGCGAGCTTGCCGCAATTCATGCAACAATTAACAAGTATAAGCTTGATACCGCCACGGGAATGAATACGGCTTCCTTAAAGGTAACGGCCGTATACACCGACGGAACAAGTCAGGATGTGACGGAGCAAGCATCCGCGACGCCAGCGCAAAGCGGCATCGTTAGCGTGGCTGGCGGAGTTGTAACCGGCACGGGTTACGGCACAACAAGCATTGACATCAGCTATGGCGGAAAATCGGATACGGTGCATGTGTTGGTCAAGGACCTGAACAGCGAGCTGACGGTAAAGCAAATTACGGTCGATAACAGCTCGGTTGCGCTGGATTCCGGTCAAACCGCCAATTTCAAAGTAACGGCGGAATATATGGATGGCCACACGGAGGATGTCACAAGGCTGTCAACCTACAGCAACCCTGCTCCCGGCGTCGCGGATGTGGCAAACGGAATCATTACAGCCAAAGGAAGCGGAACAACCACTGTAACGGTAAGCTACAAAGGAGCGCTGGGAGAAGCCGCAACTGCTGCGATCAGCGTAACGGTCAATGTGCCCTCCATTGTGGCAATCGAAGCGGAGACGGCGGCGGACAATACGGAGGATGCCTATGTAACCGGCGTTATAAACGGCCATACATGGACAGCCGTGGATGGCCAGACGACAAAGGCTATGCTTTTTGGCCCGGATACGGGCTTCAACATGCCAGGCACGGATGCGGCGACACTGGCCACCGGCTCTCGTCTATCCTACAAAATCAACTTCAAGACATCAGGCACGTACCAGCTATGGGTGCTTGCAAAAAGCGTAGATTTCAATTCGGATTCCGTCCATGTCGGTTTGGACAATGAATATAAATTTACGTCCAACGGCATTCAGAACGTAAGCGCGGGGCAATTCAGATGGGTAAATCTGAGCAACGGCGGTACCGCCGTACCGGGCGGCGCGCCGCTTTCCATTACGGCCGGCGTTCATGAGCTGAACTTCTGGGGCAGGGAAGACGGGTTTGTCCTTGACCGGATTTATTTGACTACCAGCACCTCGGGTGCAGAGCCAGTTTGGCCTCCGGCAGAGGCTCCGGAGCCAATCGCCGAGCTATCGGCGGATGCCAGCGTGAAGCCGGGCAGCAGCTTTGCGGTGGCGGTTAGCCTGAATAATCTGGAGGAAAGCGTATATGCCGAAGACATAACGCTGAACTATGATGACGACGTATTCCAATACGTCAGCGCCTCAGGCGCAACCGATCATGTTCAGATTGTAAAAGAAGACAAGGAAACCGCAGGCAAAATCAGGCTGGTAGCCGCCAATATCGGCGGAATATCGGGGGCTGAAACAGCGGTCTTGAATTTGACCTTCAAGGTTAAGGACGGCGTTCAGAATACAACCGGAACGGTGGCGGTAACCCAAGCCAAGCTTGGCGTTGCTCCAGAGGGGACCGTTATTGCGGCAGCGCTTGGGAGCAAGACGATTGCGGTAGGCAGCAGCGATGTAGTGATTGACAAGGGAGCTTTGACCGCTGCGATCGCAAAAGCGCAGGAGCTGTACGACGGGGCTGTTGTTGGTTCGTTGCCGGGACAATATCCGCAAGCGGCCAAGGATGGACTGGGCGAGGCGATCAGCGCGGCAAAAGCAGTCAACGCAAACGCAAGCGCAACACAGGCGCAGGTTGACAGCGCCACGGCGGCATTGACGGATGCCATTGACCACTTTACTGAAGCCGTTATCAAGGAAGCTTCGGCAGATTTGAACAACGACGGAGTTGTCAATGTAGGCGATTTGGCAATGGCGGCGTATCATTACGGCAAAGATTCCGCAAGCGCGGACTGGTCGACAGCCAAGATCGCGGATATGAACAACGACGGCAAAATCGATATCGTCGATCTGTCGTTTGTCGCAAGCAAAATAATAGAAAAGCAGCAGAAGGAGCTTAATCGATGAAAAAGATAGCTTCGATAACGCTGGCTGCCGCTCTGTCATTAAGCCTGCTGGCTGGAGCAGGAGGTTCGCCTGAAGTTCAGGCGGCCTCCGAGCCGCCCCTCAAGCTGTGGTATAAGTTTGACGAGACGGAAGGAAGCAAGGCGGTGGATTCATCGGGCAACGGCTTTGACGGTACCTATGTCAATGCAGTGGTTCGTGAAAAAGGCGTAGACGGCACAAGTTATGCCATGACCGGAGGGGCATCCAATTCGGCAACCGCGCCGTATATTGCTATTCCAAACGGCGTATTAAACGGGCTGGATCAGATGACGGTTGCGGCATGGGTCAAATGGAGCGGGGGCAGCGCAAACCAATGGTTATATGCGTTAGGGGCGGATTCCAACAGGAACCAGTTCCTGTCGCCGCGGCTTTGGAGCGGGAAGCTGCATTCCGCAATCAAAAATGGAGGAGGCGAGCAGGTCGCCGACGGGGCAGAAGCGATGGACACCGGAGTGTGGAAGCATGTCGCCGTCACCATTGATCCGGCAGCCAGAACAAGCGTCCTCTACCTGGACGGGGTTGCTTTGTCGCGCAATACAAACACAACGATTAAACCCTCCGACTTGTATGACGCCGCCAAAGGCTACTCGGGCTACATTGGCAAATCCTTTTATGCCGACCCTTATTTCTCCGGGCAAGTGGATGACTTCCGAATTTATTCTGCGGCATTGAGCGAGGAGGACATTAACGTTTTGTACAATGCATCACTGGATGCTTCGCAAGTTGTCGCCGAGGCGAAAGCCAATCTAAGCATAGGCAAAACCATCGTAACGGACGATATCCAGCTGCCGGGGCAGTTTAATGGAACCGAAATTGCCTGGCAGTCCGGCAAACCTGCCTATCTCAGCCATGACGGCAAGGTGACAAGGCCTGCGGCAGGAGAGCAACCCGTTGTTGCTGCCTTGACGGCGACCCTTTCCAAAGGCGAGGTTTCGGACACCCGGCCGTTTACGATTACCATTTTGCCGGAGGGTTATGACATTCAATTTACGAGCTACAACCCGATATTCAAAAGCGATGACAAGGGCAATCAAATCTTTACGGCGGACCCGGCCGCTCTGGTGGACGGCGATACGCTGTACGTGTATGCCGGCCGCGATCAGGCCTCCCTTGGCGGATGGTTCAGCATTAATGAATGGGTATGCTTCTCCACCAAGGATATGGTGAATTGGACATATGAAGGGCCCGTTATGAAAAGCACGGATTTCAGCTGGGCGACCAGCGGAACGGCATGGGCTTCCCAGGTTATTGAACGCGGCGGCAAATATTACCTGTATTCAACCTCCGGCAGACAAAATAATCAGGGTTATACCATCGGCGTAGCGGTATCCGACAGCCCGGTCGGCCCGTTTGTCGACGCATTGGGCCAGCCTCTGCTGGACAATGCGATTACAACGGGCGGAACCTTGTCCAGCATGGAGGATATTGATCCCACCGTCTTTATCGACGATGACGGGCAGGCGTACCTGTATTGGGGCAACGGCAAATTGCATTACGCGCTTCTGAACGAGGATATGATCTCATTCAAAGACCTGAACGGCGACGGCCGCATTACAGAGGGCGCGGATATTTTCACGAACGTTCCCATTAACGGTCTGACCGGCGGCATTTTTAGCGAAGCGCCGTGGCTTTACAAGAAAAACGGCAAATATTATCTTGTTTTTGCCCAGGCATTGCCGCAAAAGGTCGCTTATGCGACGTCCGACAGCCCGGTTGGGCCGTGGCAATATCAAGGGGTGATTTTGGGACCCAATCTGGAGCCTAATGGAGGGTCGGGCACAATCAGCTCCGATACTTCGCATCCCGCCGTTGTTGAATTTAAAGGCCAATCTTACCTGTTCTACCATAATGCAGCCTTGCCAACCGGTGGCCAGACCAGACGCTCAGTTAGCGTGGAAGCGATCTATTACAATGAAGACGGAGGTATTCAACCCGCGCAAATTACATCAACCGGTCCTTTTGGCACGGCATCGCTGATTCAGTCCAATCGTTATCCTGATCAGTTCATTACGTTTTCCGGTTATGATACGGCACTTGGCCGGAAGCAAGGAGACGAGTTGCCGCTGAAGTGGGAGGTGCTGCCAGGGCTTGCGGATGAAGCGACTCTGGATACGGTATCCCTTCAGGTGGTCAACAAGCCGGGATATTACTTGAGCGCAAACGGCAGCTCCATCGTATTGGCGAAGCATGATCATACAACCGGTTTTAAAAATCGGGCAACGTTCAGGAAGGTGCCGGGATTGGCAGATTCCGAATGGGTATCGTTTCAGTCCATCTCCAATCCCGAGCTGTATATCCGGCAGTCCGACGGGAACGGCTCCAAATTAAGGCTGGACGCCTATTCGGCGGGCAGCAGCGGATCGGATAAGCAGGATGCGACCTTCCGAATCATCAAAGAGGCAAAGTCGGGTCTGCCAACAGCCGCGCTTTCGGGAGCAAGTCTTGTTCAACCCGGAAGCACCTTTACGTTGGGAATTAGTCTGGAGAATATGACGCAAAGCGTTTATGCGCAGGATATTGCTTTGAGCTATGACGCGGGTCTGTTCCAGTATGTGAGCGCTGCGGGCGCAGACGATCGTATTCAACTGGTGACAGAGGACAAATCCCAGTCTGGAAAAATTAGACTGATCGCCGCCAACATCGGCGGCGTATCCGGTGAAAGCACGCCGGTGCTGAATGTTGTCTTTAAGGTAAATGGCGGGGTTCAAAGCACAAGCGGCATCATTGCAACCACCCACGCCAAGCTTGGCACGGCACCCCAAGGTACGGTCATTCAAGCGGCGCTTGCCAGTAAAACCATTGCCGTTGGCAGTACCGACCCAGGCGTGGATAAGGGCGCTCTGCAAGCCGCTATAACAGCTGCGCAGGATCTGTATGACGGGGCGGTTGTCGGCACGCTTCCTGGGCAATATCCGAAGGCGGCCACGGATGAGTTGGGCGCGGCAATCGATGCGGCGACAGCTGTACTGGACCTTGCAAGCGCGACACAGTTGCAAGTGGACGGAGCGGTGGTTGCTCTGAACAGCGCAGTTGACGACTTTAAGGCGTCGGTTATTCAGGAGGCCTCCGCCGACCTTAATGGCGACGGAGTTGTCAATGTAGGCGACCTTGCAATGGCTGCCTATCATTATGGAAAGGATTCTGCAAGCCCCGATTGGCAGACCGCACGAGTGGCGGATATGAATCGCGACGACAAAATCGACATTGCCGATCTGTCCCACATCGCATCCGCAATGGCGGAATAGGTGGGTGGCTGCCGATACTGGCCGCAAGCTGGTCCAAGTTTCATCATGCAACGCAAATAAGGGACCATTCAATTGGCCCTGATAATCTTTTATAAGTGCCCAAAGAAAAAGTAACTCTCAAAAAAGTTTCGAAAAAAAGTTTTCGAAAAAAAGTTTTCGAAAAACAGCTAATGATTTTCAGTATAAGCTGTTGGACTATGGCAACAGCCACGATCATACTGTTGGACTATGGCAACCGCTACGATACTGTTGCAGGGGGAAGCAGGGGGGAGGGGGAGGAGAAGGAGAAGTTCCGCCTTCTCGTCTCCCCTTCCTTTTTTGGATGTGTGGAGAAGCTTTGTACGATTTTTTACTCAAATTACTATGTCATCAAAATATGTAACGGTCATCCATGACCGTTAGGAGCCTCTTTTTAATGAATATCAGTTTCTAATGGACATCGGCGGCCGTTAAAATCCATATTCACCCCGTTTTCACCCACTTTTGAGCGCTAAAGGACACGCGTGACCGTTACACACAACCAATCCAGCCATTTCGTACTCTAACGGTCATGGATGACCGCTACACTTTCACAGTACAGCAAAGCCTAGCACAGAACGGTACACCATAGCACTGCACGGCACTGCATAGCACTTCACGGCATTGCATAGCACTGCACGGCACTGCATAGCAAAGCACTGCACGGCACTGCAAAGCACTGCACGGCACAGCACAGCAAAGCACTGCACGGCACAGCAAAGCAAAGCACTGCACGGCACAGCAAAGCACTGCACGGCACAGCACAGCACAGCACAGCACAGCAAAGCACTGCACGGCATTGCATAGCACTGCACGGCACTGCATAGCAAAGCACTGCACGGCACTGCAAAGCACTGCACTGCACTGCACGGCACTGCATAGCACTGCACGGCATTGCATAGCACTGCACGGCACTGCATAGCACTGCACGGCGCGGCACTGCATAGCACTGCACGGCACAGTACAGTACAGTACAGCACAGCACAGCAAAGCACTGCACTGCATTGCACAGCAAAGCGCTGCACAGCAAAGCGTTGCGCTGCACTGCATAGCACAGCAAAGCGCTGCACAGCAAAGCGTTGCGCTGCACTGCACTGCATAGCACAGCAAAGCACTGCATAGCACTGCATAGCACTGCATAGCACAGCAAAGCACTGCACAGCAAAGCGCTGCGCTGCATAGCACAGCAAAGCGCTGCGCTGCATTGCACAGCAAAGCGCTGCACAGCAAAGCGTTGCGCTGCACTGCACGGCAAAGCACTACATTACACTACAGCTCAAAGTTGCCTGTTCTAGCTGCCTGTTTTTTTCCGAAATAAAAAAATAATTTCCCGGAAACTAACGGCCCTGGCTCTGGCGTTTCTGAAGCCTGGTTACATCGGGAAAGGAATCCACCGTGTCGCGGGTCAGCACGGCTGTGCCGGTATCGACATGCTCCGGCAACGGCTTTTTCTGTGCGGCGAGTATAAGGTTTGTTATAATCTCCACTGCCCAGTTTTGTTCATTTTGCGAAACAACGGCTGTAATCTGTCCGTTATGGATCGCTTCCTTAATGTCGCTTTGCATGCCGAAAGCCACGACATCCCGGGTCAGCCCCTTGGCTTTCCAAACAAGGATGGAGGAGGCGGGCGACCAGAGGTCCAGCGAAACAAAGGCGTCAAAATGCGGATGGCCGTCGATCATAATTTCCATGTCCGTCAAAGCTTGATCCTCGCTCCCGTTGTTGAAGCGCACATCCAGCACCTGAATGTCCGTATAGGCATTAATGTGCTGCAGCATGCCCTCCAGCCGCTCCTGCTGCGCCGGCAATTTGGGAAAGCCGCTTTCCACCAGCACCATCCCGCGGCTTTTGAGCAGCCGGTCCAGCACTTCCCCTAGAAGCTTTCCGGCTTCGTAATGATTACTTCCGATATACGTCAGCCGGCTGCTGTCCGGCGAATCCGTCTCGAAGCAAATAACGGGAATTCCTGCATGGACCGCCCGGTCAATGACGGGCGCAAGCGCATCGCCGTCTACCGGACTAACGGCAATGCCGTCTACCCCCTGTTTGATCATTTGCTCCATCATGCGGATTTGCTGCTCGATATTGAATTCATCCGGCGCTTTGACGATCAGCTCGATATCCAGGGGGGCCGCAGCCTCTTCCGTCATTTGGGTTATCATTTCGTAGAATGGATGCGCCATCGGATAGAGGATGCCAAACGTAAGCTGCGCCTCGTTCCGGGGAGGAGACGCTGCTGTATCCGCTGCGGATTTGCGTTCCGCCGGGGGACCGGCAAGGCAGCCGGCAGTGAACAAAACCATAGAAACGGCCAATACGGAAACCCATTTAGCCATGCCTGAAGGCAGCACCATAGCCGTCTCCCTTCGTCTCAAGCGCAAGCCCTCCATTTTTCCGGAATTGCTTGGTCGTCATGCCCGTCACCCGTTTGAAAAGATTAGAGAAATAATGCGCATCGTTATAGCCGACCTGAAAAGCAACCTCATAGGATTTGGCCGGGGTCGTCAGCAGCAGCTCCATCGCTTTCCGCATCCGGGTTTGGGTCAAATGCTCGATGAACGTTTGTCCGGTTCCCTGGCTAAATACCTTGCTCAGATGGCTCGGACTGAGCTGGACATAGTCGGAGGCGCTTTGAAGCGAAATATACTCCTTGTCGTAATGCTCCTCGATGTAGGCCTTAACTTTGTCGATCAGCTCGCTGTATTTGTCGGCGCCTTCGCTTCTCCATTTCCAATACTGCCCCGCAAGACGGATGAGATAGGCCGATGCGTCGTCTGTTGTGCGGATACTGCTGATTTCGGATTGGAAGGATGTCAATGCATCCTGATACGAGATGCGGAACGATTGCTTGGAGGCATGAAGCACCTCAATGGTCAAATCGTTCAGCAGGTAATAGCCGAGCGGCGAGCTGTCCCAATTTTGCCGGTTTATTTCGGCCATATAGGTTGCGATAAAGCTCTCTACCTCTGTCGGCTTGCCCAGTCTCAGAAAGTCCAGAAATTTGGACCGCTCCAGAAAAACGGCGGGATCCAGCAAGGCTTGCGCCGATGCGCTCATATCTCTGCGATTTTGCCTGGAGAGACGTTGTCCATGCATATCCTCCTCGGCGTCCAGATAGGAGAGATGGATGCTTTGCAGCCGGTCATACACGTTTCCAATCCCGATAGCGGAAGTTGTGTTGCTGGAGCTGTCGGCTTCCTCGCGTTGAATGCGGAACACCAGGAGGTTTTCATCAAGCTGCGCGCGCGATTCTCCAGTGACGATCCAGACCGTCTCGGAGCGGCTGCGCTTATAGGAGAGTTGCCCCTCTTCATGGCAAAGCGGCAGGGAAGGCGGCGTTTTGTCCAGTCGGCAAGCGGCCCCCGGCTCTGCCTGTTCGGCAATTTCCTCCTCGGTTGTTTCGCGGGCATCCGAAATAACGACAGCGTAATAGGGCGCTATTAAATCGATAGAAAGCGACGAGCCCCAGCGAATTGCCTCCGAGGCGGTCAAAAAGCCGCAGCATAATTCGCTAAGCAGCTTTTCCTTCGTCACCGTTTTTTTCTCCGTTTCGCTTTGCAGCAGCTTTCGCGCTTGCTCCTGCTGGAGCCGCTCCGCGTCGATTTTGCCGCTGACGCGGTGGAGCAGCTCAAGCATGCTGGCCGCGCTGACCGGTTTCAGGCAATACTCCTCTACGCCCAGGTGCAGCGCCGTTCTGGCATATTCAAATTCGCCATGGCCGCTGAGGATAACGATTTTGACATGCGGCATTTGCTTGCGAACGATGCCGCTAAGCTCAAGGCCGTCCATAAAAGGCATCATAATGTCGGTAATCAGAATATCGGGCTGAAGCTGCTCGATTAGTTGGAGCGCAATTTCGCCGTCCGGCGCGTCCCCCACGAAAGAAAAGCCTTCCTTCTCCCACTGAATGCATTCCTGTACCGTTTCGCGAACGAGAATTTCATCATCCACCAGCATGACCTTTTTCACGGGATTTGCTCCTCTCTCATCGGTAATGTGATGATAACCTTTGTACCCGCACCTTCGACGCTTTCGACGATGACGCCATACGAATCGCCGTAATACAACCGCAGCCTTTGCTCCACGTTATGCAGGCCAAATCCGCCGGATACCTCCTTGCCGGTTTCCTCCGGCAGCTGTCGCGTCAGCAGGCCGCGCTTCAGCGCATCCAGTTTTTCGGGCGTCATGCCGGCGCCGTTGTCTTCGACCATAAGCAGCATTTCCTTGTCCGGTGTTTCGTACCCGACGATACGGACAAGTCCTTTGCCCCTTTTATTTTTGATGCCATGATAGATAGCGTTTTCAACAATGGGCTGAAGCGTCATTTTCAGAATGGAATAATGCTTGAGGCAAGGGTCCACGTCGATTTCGTAATCCAGAATATCGCGGTAGCGCATTTGCTGAATAACCAGGTAGCTGTGCACATGCTCCAGCTCCTTCTCCACGCTGATCCAGTCGCGTCCTCTGCTGAGAGAAATTCGGAACAGCTTGGAGAGCGCCTCGACAAGCAAAATGACTTGCCTGTTGCGGCCAGCCTCCGCCATCCATACGATGGAGTCCAGCGTGTTGTACAGAAAATGCGGGTTTATTTGAGCCTGGAGCGCTCTTAGCTCCGCTTTTTTCATCGCTTCATGCTCTTTGATGCTGGTGTCCAGCAGCCCTTTGATTTTCCCCAGCATAATGTTGAAATTGGCGCTTAGGTTGGCTATTTCGTCCTTGCCGGTTGTGGCGACCTTGGCTTCCAGATAACCGGAGGCGGCTAGCTGCATTTTGTTTTTGAGCAATTGAACAGGTCTCGTCAGTCTGGAGGAAATGTAGAAATGGAGTGTAATGGTGAACATGATGCTCAGAATGACGCTGACGATAATCATTTGCCTGATGGAGTTGGCCTCCTCCACAATTTCTTGCAGAGGTACGTAACCGATGATGTTCCAGCCTGTCCTCGGCGACTTTGCCGCAAATACAAATTTCGGTTTTCCGTGCGAAGAATCAATGTAATGGCGCTCCGAACGAAGAATGACGTCCCGTCCGTTCGGAAGCTTCTCCTCTTGCCGGCTCGACGGAGTGAAGACTGGCGTTCCTTCGGCATCGGTAACATAGAAGAAACCCGTTTTGCCAAGCGTTGTGCCGTCGATTGAGCGGCCTACGACGAAATCGTCGATATCAATGACGATGAATCCGATGACCTCGTGCGTAATCCGCTGCTTGACTGTGGCCATGATGGAAATAACGTTGGATTCCTCGTATTGAAATCCGTCGATGCGGTCGAGCGGCGAAGATTGGGACGGCGGAATGTTCAGGATGTCATCGGGATGGTTGGTCAAGTAGGCGAAATGGTGGTTGCGCAGCGGGTTTTTGTCCAGTTGAAAGACACCGCGCCGGTCACTGATGCCTCTTCCGTACAAATTGATGATGGATATATTGAGGACGCTTTCATCGCTGTAGGTGTCGAGATAGGAGTCCATCGTTTTCAGAATGTCTTTTGCATCGGAATAGCTATCGCTTTGCGAGAGCAGGAAGTGAAGGACGCGGGGATCGTTGCCAAGCTCTAGCAGTTTGCCGGTATCCTCAAACAGCAGGTCGATGTCGCGCGCAAGCTGTTCTCCCGCAATCATGGAAGACGCTTTGCTGTTGCCAAACACCGTATTATACGATTTTTGGTAGGAAACGAGGCCAACAATAATAAGCGGCACACAGGTAAGCAAGATAAACATCGTGAGCAGCTTCGCCCGCAGGCTGGAGGCAATCCAATCAATTAGCTTCATATGCTTACTATACCAAAATCGCGGGTTGAAGGATATGGAAGCGCAAACATTCAAAAGAAAATACACCAAATGAGCAAAAAAGAAAACAAATGGCGGGCCGCTGCCTCAAAACGCATAAAAATTTACAAGGATTACGTATCAAACTCCGTATAAGACCCCGATGTAAGCGTTTTATAATCATCTCAAACCAATTGATTTGGTTACCACAAGGGGAGGTATGAAGTACATGAATGCTGTCAAAAAGAAAGGACTTGCTATCGTCACATTGGCGATTATGCTGTTTTCCGCCGCTTGCTCGGGGAACGGGGGAGCAACACCTCCGGCTAACAATGGGGGAGGAGCCTCAAGCTCTCCAACAGCAGAAGCGACAAAGGCGCCTGAAGGCAAAAAGATTACGCTTGGCTTCTCTCAGGTCGGCGCGGAAAGCGGCTGGCGCACGGCCAATACGCAATCGATTCAGGACTCGGCGAAGGAAGCCGGCTTCGATCTGAAGTTTTCCGACGCGCAGCAGAAGCAGGAAAACCAGATTAAAGCCATCCGTACATTTATTCAGCAAAAGGTTGACGTTATCGCCTTTTCCCCGGTAGTTGAGTCAGGGTGGGATACGGTACTGAAGGAAGCGAAGGATGCGGGCATTCCGGTTATTCTGACGGACCGCGCCGTTGATTCCGCAGATACGTCGCTGTACGAAACGTTTATCGGCTCCGACTTTGTCGAGGAGGGCCGCCGCGCCGGAACCTGGCTGGTCGAGCAGTACAAGGATGCGACAGAAGACATCAACATCGTAGAACTGCAAGGCACAACAGGCTCCGCACCGGCAAATGACCGCAAATCGGGTTTTGACGAAATCATTTCTTCCAACCCCCATTTAAAGGTAATCGCTTCACAAACAGGTGAATTCACGCGCGCCAAGGGCAAAGAGGTTATGCAAGCGTTCCTGAAGGCGAATGCGGATATCGATGTGTTGTATGCCCATAATGACGATATGGCGCTTGGCGCAATCCAGGCGATTGAAGCGGCTGGCCTCAAGCCGGGCGAGGACATTATCATCATTTCGGTTGACGGCGTCAAAGACGGCTTTATTGCTGCAAGCGAAGGGAAAATCAACTTTATCGTGGAATGCAATCCGCTTCTCGGGCCTCAATTGATGCAGGCTGTTCAAGATGTAGTAGACGGAAAACCGGTTGAGAAGCGCATCGTGACGGAGGAAGGCGTGTTTACGTCGGAGGACGCGAAGCGCGAGCTTCCTAACCGTAAATATTAAGAAGCCGGACTGCTGGAAGTCAGAGGAAGCCGGTCCCGGCGATATGCCGGGACGGCTTTGTGGAAAATAGAGAGGAGCATTCCGATGGAAGAACGCCTTCCGATTCTGCAGATGGGGGATATTCACAAGCAATTTCCGGGCGTTAAAGCGTTGTCGAACGTACAATTTCGTTTATTTCCCGGCGAGGTGCACGCATTGATGGGAGAAAACGGCGCCGGAAAATCGACGCTGATTAAAGTATTGACGGGCGTGTATTCGATTGACCGGGGTTATGTGGAGCTGGAGCAAAAGCGTATTGTGATTGGAAGCCCGCAGGATGCGCAAGCCGCGGGAATCAGTACCGTTTATCAGGAAGTGAACCTGTGCCCGAATTTGTCCGTAGCGGAAAATATTTTTATCGGCAGAGAGCCGATGCGCTTTGGCCGCATTCTGTGGAAGGAGCTGAACGCCGCAGCCGCGAAGCTGCTGGAGGAACGCATGAACTTGAAGATTGATGTGACGAAGCCTCTTCATGTATACCCCATCGCGATTCAGCAATTGGTTGCGATTGCGAGAGCGCTAAATATATCGGCAAAGGTGCTTATCCTTGACGAGCCTACCTCAAGCCTTGACCGTGGCGAGGTGCGCCAGCTGTTTGGCGTCATGAACAAGCTTAAGAGCGAAGGGCTTGCGATTCTGTTTGTGACGCATTTCCTGAATCAGGTTTATGAAATATCCGATCGAATAACCATTCTCCGTGGCGGAGAATTTGTGGGGGAATATGCGGCTTCCGCATTGCCCCGTATAGAGCTCGTCTCCAAAATGATCGGCAAGGAGCTGAAGCTGCTGGAGGAGCTGCCCAAGCAGGCGGCCGCCCTCGAGGGAAAGGAAGGGAAAACGCTGCTCGAAGCCAAATCCCTTGGCAAAAGAGGCGCGATCGAACCGTTTGACCTTTCTATTCGCGAAGGGGAAATCGTCGGGCTTGCGGGACTGCTCGGCTCGGGCAGAACGGAAGCGGCACGGCTGTTGTTTGGAGCCGATTCACCCGATCAAGGCTCCTTGAGGATCGGAAACAGCGGCATTGTGCATACGCCGAGACAAGCTATTGATAACGGCATCGCCTTTTGCTCCGAGGACCGTAAAGGCGAAGGCATCATTGATGATTTGACTATCCGCGAGAACATTGTGCTTGCTTTGCAAGCGTCCCAGGGCTGGTTCCGCAGCATTTCAAGGAAGCGGCAGTCCGAAATCGCAAAGCAGTTTATTGAAGCGTTAAATATCAATCCGCCTAACCCGGACCAGTTGATCAAAAATTTGAGCGGCGGCAACCAGCAGAAGGTATTGCTTGCCAGATGGCTTCTGACTGATCCAAAGCTGCTTATTCTGGATGAGCCGACCAGGGGCATTGATATCGGCGCGAAGGCGGAAATCCAGAAGCTCGTTAAGTCGTTGTCGCAGAAGGGCATGTCGCTTTTGTTTATTTCGTCCGAGCTTGAGGAAGTGCTGAGGGTCAGCGACCGTATTGTTGTGTTGCGCGACCGTAGAAAGGTGAAGGAGATGGCGGGCGGCGAGATGAGCGAGCAGATGGTTATGAAGGCAATTGCCGGAGGGGGAGAAGGATGAAGCATCATTTGTTTTGGCCGGTAACGCTGCTGGCATTGCTGCTGCTGTTTAATCTGCTGTATGATCCGTCGTTTTTTTTGATCAAAATCAGGGATGGCCGGTTGTATGGCACTCTGATTGACATTCTGAACTTTGGAGCTCCGCTTATGCTGGTTTCAATCGGGATGACGCTTGTTATTGCGACCAAAGGCATTGATCTGTCCGTTGGCTCCATAGTCGCGATTACAGGGGCAATGGCCTGCATGACCATTAGCAAGGGTTCGGATCAGAATGCTCTTGGTCTTGTGGCGCTTGCTGTTTTTATGGCGCTTGCCTTGTCGCTGCTGCTTGGGCTTTGGAATGGTTTTCTCGTTGCGGGCATGGGCATTCAGCCCATTATCGCCACGCTTATTCTAATGGTTGCAGGCCGCGGCATTGCCCAGCTTATTACAAGCGGTCAGATCATTACAGTAACCAGCGAAAACTACAAGTTTATCGGGGCAGGCGGCCTGTTCCGGCTGCCCTTCTCCATTTTCATCGTGGCTGTTGTGTTTGCGGCTGCGGTTCTGTTAACTAGGAGGACCTCAATCGGCATGTTTATCGAATCGGTAGGCAATAAGCCGGTGGCAAGCCGTCTTGCGGGCATCCGCGCAAAATCGGTCATGATCGCGGCGTATCTCTTCTGCGGCCTGTGCGCCGGTATTGCCGGTCTTATTCTAAGCTCCAATGTTTCCAGCGCCGACGGCAACAACGCAGGCCTTTGGTATGAGCTTGACGCGATTCTTGCGGTTGTTATCGGCGGAACTTCTCTGAACGGCGGACGCTTTTACCTGACAGGCACGGTTGTTGGCGCGCTTATTATCCAGACATTAACGACAACGATCTATGTCATTAATGTACCGCCGGAAATTACGCTTGTTGTCAAAGCGTTTGTTGTGCTGGTCGTATGCCTGATCCAGTCCGAACATTTCCGCAAGGCGCTTGTGAGCAGATGGAAAACGCGTCGCTACCCGGCCGAAAAGGAGGCGACCCGCCATGTTTAAACGCCAGCATATGCCGATTTTTGTAACGGTAGCTTTGTTTGCCCTTATGTTTATTGCCGGCTCCTTCCGGTATACCGGCTTTTTCTCTGCCCAGGTGCTGCTCAATTTGCTCATTGATAACGCCTTTCTCCTGATCGTTGCAATCGGAATGACGTTTGTTATCGTTTCGGGAGGGATTGATCTATCCGTTGGATCGGTTATTGCGCTGACGACGATGATATCGGCTACGCTGCTGCAAGACGGCTGGTCGCCTGCGGTAGTTATTCCGCTGGTGCTGCTGCTTGGCCTTTTGTTTGGCGGGGCAATGGGGGCAATCATTCATTATTTCAAAATCCAGCCCTTCATCGTCACGCTGGCGGGGATGTTTCTTGCTAGAGGGCTGTGCTATGTTATCAGCAAAAATACGATCACAATCAATAATGCCTTTTATACGTCGGTTGCTCAGACGAAGGTCACCTTGCCGGGCGGCAACTTCGTTTCAATCAGCGTGTTGATCGCGCTGCTTTTGTTCGCCGGGGCTTTCTACATGGCGCATTATACCCGTTTTGGCCGTAATACCTATGCGCTGGGCGGAAACGAACAATCCTCCGTCTTGATGGGTCTGCCGGTTGCGCGGACCAAAATCGGCGTATATATGTTCAGCGGTTTATGCTCTGCGTTGGCGGGCGTTGTGTTTACCTTCTACATGTTGTCCGGCTATGGGCTTCACGCCATCGGCATGGAGCTGGACGCGATAGCGGCGGTTGTCATCGGCGGAACGCTGCTGACCGGCGGCTTTGGATATTTGGCCGGGACGTTATTCGGGGTTCTGATTCAGGGAGTCATCCAAACCATCATCAGCTTTGAGGGAACGCTCAGCTCGTGGTGGACGCGTATTGTAATCGGCTTACTCCTGTTCTTCTTTATTTTACTGCAGAAGCTGTTCAGCAGCAGACAACCTCTCCAGAGAAACATTGCGCTGGACGGGAAGAAGGAATAACCCCGTAGACGTCGAACTTCCTCTTTTATCCATCTATTATTGATTGGAGGGGGGCGTCATGAGGAAAAAGTTTGATGCAAGAGGGAGCAAGATAGCAGCTTATGCCATTCTGGCGTTGTGCTTAATAATGGGTGTCATCGGCTGCAAGGCGGAGGAAGCAACCAACAAGCCATCTCAGTTTGACAAAGGGCAAGCGCTTCCTTTGGCTGCAGACCCGACCGGGGAGGGAGAAGCGCAGCCGATAAAGCGTCATATCAGGCTAGGCTTTTCCCAACTGGGCTCGGAAAGCGATTGGCGGCTGGCCAATACAAATTCAATTTGGGAAGCGGCCAAGGAAGCGGGCATCCAGCTGTTGTTTGACAACGCAGAGCAATCTCAGGAAAAGCAATTTGAAGCCGTGCGTAATTTCATAGAACAAGGCGTCGATGTCATCGCCATTGCTCCGGTGATCGAGACGGGCTGGGATGACATGTTGCGCGAGGTACAGGAAGCGGGCATTCCGGTGCTTATTCTCGACCGGAAGATGGAGCTGTCGGATCAATCGTTGTATGTCACCTTTATCGGCTCCGATTTTTACGAGGAAGGGGTAATGGCGGGCAGGTATTTGCTTGATAAAAAGCGGGACCAGCCAGGAGAAGTTACCATTGTTGAACTGCGGGGTACGGAGGGGGCGTCTCCTTCCATCGATCGCGGGGCAGGCTTTCGGGAAGCCATCGGCGAACGGCCGGAGATGACGATTCTTGCCAGCGAATCGGCGGACTTTACACAAGCTCGCGGCAAAGAGGTAATGAAGTCGTTCCTTGAAACCCATGGAAACGACATTGATGTTTTGTACTCGCATAATGACGATATGGCGCTTGGCGCAATCGAAGCGGTTGAGGAATTTGGGCTGAGGCCGGGCAAGGATATCATCATCATTTCCGTGGATGGCACGCGGCAGGCTTTTGAGATGATGGTGCAGGGCAAAATTAACGCGGTTGTCGAATGCAATCCGATGCTGGGGCCAAATGTGATGCAGGCGGTGCTGGAGCTGATGGAGGGACGGACGCTTCCGAAGCGGATCATTACGCCGGAGCGCATTTATACGGAGGTGACAGCGGAACGAGAAGTCGGCAATCGAATCTATTAGAGGTAGCTCAAAAAGTCCGCTTCCCATTATGCAGCATGCCTGGCGGCATGGTCGGCGTCGAATATGGCATTCACCCGAAAATTCCGTTACTCACTTAGCTCCCACTAAGCTCCGTTACTCATTTTCTAGCTTCATCCCATCTTCTCGATACTGGAAACCGGACTTTTTGAGCTTTTATTTTTATTAAAAACTAATTAGACCACTTAAACCAATTAAAACAATTTAAACCAATGATTTTCACTTAACCACTTATAGGATGAAAGGATGGGATGAGGCTTGAAACAGCGGATTGGAATACTGCTTCTGACGGTTTGGCTGGCCATGTTCGCAATGGCGGGAAGCGCAACGGCACAAAGCGCAACGCCGGAAAATGCAGCAACAGGAAGTGCGACGGCGCAAAACAGCGCCTTCATCTTGTCCGTTACTAACAAGCCAACGGTAAAGGGCGAGCAGGTTGTCGTAACGGTAACGGGAACTAAGCTTGCGGATGTATACGGCTACGAGCTTACGCTGAAGTATGATGAAAAAAAGCTGCTCTACAGGAAAAGCACAAGCTTGCTGCCAGGTTTCTCCGTTCCATTGGACCCTGTGGATGGTTATGTCGTGTTTGCGCATACGAAGGTTGGCAAAACCTCCGGTGTCTCCGGGAAGGTTGAGCTGGCGGCGATTACATTTGAGCCGATTGGAGACAGCGGGGTTGATGGAGATTGGAAAACAGCAGTTGAGTTGACGCAGGTGAAGCTGGTCAAAAGCAATCTTGCCTCCACAGAGCTAAAGCCGGGAACGAAGGTCGAAGTCATGCGGGGAGAGGCAAGAATTGCCGAAACCTTTTCCGATCTGGACGGCCACTGGGCAAAAGAAACAGTAGAGCGTGCGGTCGGCATGGGTTTTGTAAACGGATATGGGAATGGAACGTTTCGCCCGGATATCCAAATCACGCGCGCGGAGTTTGTTGCAATGGCCGCAAGGGCGTTTGAATTAAAGGCGGAGGGCGGCATATCGCTCCAGTTCAGCGATGTAGACGAGATTCCTGCATGGGCGAAGCCATATGCCTCGGAAGCGGGGCAAGCCGGCATCGTAACGGGTTATAATGACGGAAGCTTCCGTCCGGATCGGCCCATCAGCCGAGCTGAAATGGCCGTCATGATTATGAGGCTGCATGGCGGAAAGCTTGATAAGGACGCAAAACCGGCTTTTGCCGATGCTGACCTTCTTGAGAGCTGGGCGAAGCCGTCCATTGCCGCAGCCGCGCAGCTTGGCGTAATTCAAGGCAAACAAGGCAACCGGTTTGACGGGGACAAATCCGCAACCCGCGCGGAAGCGGCAGCGATGCTGCTGCGCCTGCTGGACGCAATGGAGAAGGCAGCAAAATAGCTATGTATATGTATATGACGCAAAATAGCAATGAGCATGTTGTGAAATAACAGCATGTATGCTAAGAAGGCTACCGGTTCCGGGCTTGGCCCAAGCCGCACAATAATATACCTTTTTGTCCATCACAGGCTGTCGAGCTCATCTCGATGGCCTGTTTTTTTTGAAACACAGGGGAAGTTACATGAATACTCATACTCAACCATTTCATGCGTAATGATCAACCCCATTGTTCATACCCCTTTCATATTGCCGTCATGGAGAGGACATGATGGTTCGTTACACTTGAATGGAAAGCTTGCCAGGGCATGATACAGATACGAACAGGAGTGGATGTGGCTCATTCCATTTCGGGGTTTTACAGCCTGGATTATGTGAACCGATATCCAAACGAAGTGAGTGCGTTTGTCGGGTTGGACAGCAGCGTTCCGTCGATAAGCGAGCAGAAGGTTGATTCGTCAATGACAACTCCGGTTAAATGGTTTCGCGACTTAGGCTTCGCCCGTATTCAGGTGAAGCTGGGCGCCGATCCTTATGAAGGACTGCCTTATGATGAGCAAACCAAAGAACAATTGACCATTTTGATACACAAAAACAGGTTCAATACGACTCAGCTTAATGAAATAGAAAGCATGTATGACAATTTTCAAGGAGCGCAGCAGCAAGCTCTTCCTCTCCATTTGCCTGTTATGCTTTTTGTTCAGGCCAATCACCCGGCAACGGATCAATGGGTTCCCGAACACGAGAAGCAAATAAAAGATTCCGTCAATGCAGAGATGGTGTTGCTGGAAGCGGATCATTATTTGTATCGTTCCCATGCCAAAGAAATTGCCGAAAGGTTAAGGAGATTTTTGGCGGAAGATTGATGACGATGTCCCGCAAGTTTCGTGAAAAAGCTGGATGGAAAAGCGTAATGCTTCCATTCAGCTTTTTTTCGTGCTCCATTTCAGAAAAGTCGAAATGGAACAACCGAGTAGTCGATATTGGGTCTTGTTATGTAGGCATTTGCGACGCTATCATAGATTAGCTTTATTTCTGAACCTGTAGATGGTTTGATGATTCAGCTTTTGATAAACAATGATAGGTAAACGCTGCTGCAGGCTGCAGCACGGCCTTTTGGATAAGGAGGGGTTTGGAATTGTTCTGGAAGCAAAATAATCCATTGCGTAAATTAACATGGCGTTCCATTCGTGTAAAAATGATGGCTGGTTTATTCATGATCGTTGTGCCGCTGATTGGCTTTATCATATACTCCAATGTTTATGCCATTGAAGTTGTTCGTCAGCAAGTCGCAAATTCCAGCGAAGATTTGTTGTCCTTATACCGCGATCAGCTGGATGGAAGACTGAACGAGGTGGATAACTACCTGATTGGTTTGATGTCTGATGCGGAATTGTCGGACATGCCGTTTGTGACTAATGGAGATGAACGAATTTTCATCGCTTCCCGCTTAACAAAGGAAATAACAAACTCAATTGTTCGATACCCGGTTATCGACGGCATCTCCGTTTATTTTCCAAGCGACGGGCAATATTTGTACGCTTTCCGGGAACGGTCTGCGCTGGATGACCGGATGTATATTAAATCCCATATCATGCATGAGGTTGTTCATAACCCGATTCCAGATAAACAATTGCAGCGCAAATGGTACATTGCAAGAAATCATGAGCAAGTTTTCCTTGTCAGAACGTTTATGCTTACCGACCGGACAGTCATTACGGCATGGCTGAACGTAAACTCGTTGCAAACCACGTTGGATTTATTGGGGTTGGATGATCGGGGCGCTGCGGTTCTGAGCGATATTGAGGGCAATCCAATCGTAAATCAACATTTTGTGCATGAGCATGGACTGGAAATTGAACTCAATGCCCCATCGTTTTATTTGACCGGGGGGAATCAAACGTTCCTTGCGATAGGAGAACAATCCAACAGAGGGGAATTCGCCTTGTACGCCTTTATTCCCGATGATCGGATACTTCAGCATCTTCCTACATTAAAATGGATATCCTTTTTGCTCCCGTTTGTTTCGTTGCTTCTGCTACTAATTGGCTTTATCCTGCTCCGGACAACGCTGCTTAAGCCGATCAACCGACTGCTGCGCACGATGAATCTGATACGTCAAGGCAATCTGGATGTGCAGATTAAGCAATTTCAAACGTCGACTGAATTTCAAATGCTCAACGATACATTCAATACGATGATGGGGGAAATAAAAGATTTGCGGATAAGCGTATACGAGGAGCAGTTGAAGAAACAGAAGGCCGAGCTTCAACATCTGCAGCTTCAGATCAAACCTCATTTTTTCATCAATACATTAAATATGCTGTATACGCTGGCCCGCATGAAGGATACAAACAAAATGGAAGAAATTTCACTTTGTCTCATCCAATATTTCCGCTATATGTTTCAGAGCAACTTAAGCTTTGTGGCTTTAAAAGATGAATTGCGTCATGTACGCAATTACTTGCGCATTCAGGAGTTGAGATTTCCCGGCCAGATTTTGTACGACATTCAGGTTCAGGATTTTTTGCTGCGCACGCCGGTTCCGCCATTAATTATCCATACATTTGTGGAAAATGTAATCAAGCATGCCTTAACCCTTGATGAGCCGATCGTTATTAAAATCGATATTGAACTAATCGAATCCCCGGAGCTTTGCCTGCATTTCAAGGTTCAGGATTCGGGGACGGGTTTTAGGGAGGGGATCATCGACAGCATCAACCAAAACAAGCGGATTGTGGACGAAGAAGGAGAGCATATCGGAATCTGGAATGTGAAGCAGCGTCTAAATCTGATGTACGGGCAACGAGCCATGATTACTCTAAGCAACGCAGATCCGCATGGAGCGGTCGTAACTATTGCACTGCCGTTTAAGGCGGACTCGTCAAACAACAAGAATTCGGGAGGCGCTGAGTCATGATTTCAATGCTGATAGTGGATGATGAGCAGCTTTTGACCCTGTCATTAAAAGCAGATATCGAGTGGGAAAATCTCGGGATTGGCAATGTCTATACGGCCTATAATTCACGTCAAGCCAAGGCGATATTCGAGAGCGAACAAATAGATCTCATGTTATGCGATATCGAGATGCCCCAAGGCAGCGGACTTGATCTTCTGGCATGGGTAAAAGAGCATTATCCTCGGACAGAAGCGGTGTTTATGACATGCCATGCCGAGTTCAATTATGCAAAACGCGCCATGCAGCTAGGCAGCTTTGATTATTTGCTCAAGCCGGTTCTTAATGATGAGCTTTATGAGGTTGTTGGCCGCGCGCTGGAAAAAATTCGCCAGGACCATGAGCGAATGGAATACAGCCAAATCGGCCATTTTTGGGCGCGCCATCAACCTCTGGTGGCGGAACGACTATGGTTGGACATCATCGATCAGACCATCCCCTCGAACCCGGCAGCGATCAAAAAAGAAGCTGAGGAACGAAATATGCCGTTTAGCGAGCATATGAGATTTCTTCCGGTTTTGCTGTCGGTGGATCGTTACCATAAGCCTCTTTCCGCTCGAGATGAAAAAATTATGGAGTATGCCTTGACGAATAGCGGCGAAGAAATGATGGGGCTGCAGGGCGTGGGCCTGTTATTTAAACTGGCCAATCGCAAGCTGCTGGCGTTAATTCCCATGGAGAAGGACAACTCCTCACTGCGGGATCAGATGCAGCAACGCTGCAAGGCCTTTATTGATTTTGCTTCCCGTTTCTTCTATTGCGACTTATCCATTTACATCGGGATGGACATTTACAGTCATGAGTTGAGTAAAATGGTGGGCCAGCTGCTGGAATGGGACAAGCACAACGTGGCATTGCACAAAAATGTTTTTATGTGGGAAAAGCGGAAGCCGTCAGGAAGCGAAATTGTTCTTCCCGATATGAATGTCTGGTCCGTGCTGCTTAAGGAGGGGCGGGGAGAGCAGGTCATTGCTGAAGCGGAGGCTTTTCTTGCTGGCCTCATCGGCACGGAAAATGTGGATGCCGACAGTTTGTATCGCTTCCACCAGAACCTGCTCCAGACCCTTTTTTATGTGCTGAAGCTCAAAGGGATCGAAGCTCAGCTTTTGTTTCACCAATCGGATTCCACGGAGCGGTTTCAACAAGCGGCTTATTCGGTAAGCTCCATGATCGAATGGGTCAAGGATACCGTTCGCAAGGCAATGGAGTCTATGGGCGCCATACAGCATTCGCCATCCATGATTCAGAGAGCGGAGCAATTTATCGAGCAAAATATCGATGCTGAAAAGCTTACCCGGGAAGATGTTGCAAACCATCTATTCCTGAACGCAGATTATTTGGACCGTCTATTGAAAAAAGAAGCGGGATGTTCGGCTACGGATCTTATTATTCAAAAGCGGATGTTATTGGCGCAGCGGCTGCTGGAAGGAACGACATTGCCCGTCAGCACGATTGCCGTTCAATCCGGATACTCCAACCTTGGGCATTTCTCTCGAAGATTCAAGAAATTTGCCGGGGCAAGCCCTCATGAATACCGGATAACCTATCAATCGTCAAAAAACAGGTAAGTCGAATCTGTACAACTGACATGTCGAAATCCGAGTAGTGACTCAAAGAGGCCGTAGGTATAATGAAGCCAAGATTCGAAAACGCTATCGGGTCCAAACACGACATGAGGGGGAAAAGAGATGAAAAAAAAGCATGGCTGGTTAACGCTGCTGCTGACAATGGCGTTAATGTTGTCCGCTTGCAGCGGGAATGGCTCTAACGGCGGCAATAAAGGCGAAGAAGCGGGTACGGGCAACAATGGCGGAGGCGACAAGCCTTACGAGATTGTTTATGCATACCCTACATTTGAAAGTGTCCCGACAGACCTTCAACAGGTTCAGGACGCAATCAACAAAATAACAGTAGAAAAAATCAATGCAACGGTCAAACTATTGCCCATCAGCAACAGCGCTTTTACCAATCAAATCAACCTGATGCTCTCCGGCGGCGAAAAGCTGGATATGTTCGCGATGTTGGGCGACTACAGCACCCAGGTTTCCCGTGGCGCGCTTTATCCGATCGGAAACATGATGGAGGAAAATGCACAATCCACAATTGATGTGCTGGGCGAAAACTACTACAATGCCACCAAAGTCGACGGCGTGAGCTACGGCATTCCAAGCATTCGCGATTTGGCGCAGGATTACGGCTTTATCGTTAGAAAAGATTTGGTTGAAAAACACAACATTGACTTGAATCAAGTCAAAACGTTTGATGATATCGAAATTATTTTTAAGGCGATCAAAGAAAATGAATCCGGCATGGTTGGCGCGGCTAACCTGTCCAACGGTTCCATTCTGAGCACCTATGCTATCCATGATCCGCTTGGCAACAATTTGGGTGTATTGATGAACAACGGCCTGGATAATCTGAAAGTCGTCAACCTGTTTGCTTCGGAGGAATACGAGCATATTTTGCGCAAGCTGCGCGAATGGTACCTTGCAGGTTACCTGCTGCAGGATGCGGCAACAACTCCAGAATTTACAAACGTTATTGTAAAATCCGGCAAAGCGGCGGGTTGGCTCTCGGCGATGAAACCCGGTTTTGAAGAGCAAGAAAGCCGCAACGTAGGCGTCGATATGGTAGCCGCACGTACCGGACAAGCCGTTGCCAAAACCGATACCGTTACTAACGTTGCAATCGGCGTTGCTGCCAAATCCGAAGATCCGGCCAAAACGCTTCAATTTATTAACCTAATGTATACGGATAAAGAAATCATCAATTTGATCGACTGGGGCATTGAAGGCAAACATTATGTAAAAGTTGAAGGCAACGACAATATGATTCAATATCCCGAAGGTGTAACTAGTGATAATGTACCGTACAAAAACTACAGCTGGATGCATGGAAATCAGTTCTTGTCCTATGTGTTTGAAGGCGATAATCCCGATGTATACACAAACATGGAAGCATTCAATAAAACGGCCGCCACTTCCAAGGCACTAGGCTTCTCCTTTAACGGCGATGCTCTGAAAAATGAAATCGCGGCATGTAACGCGGTGCTGGAGCAATTCCGCAGAGTGCTGGAAAGCGGCGTCGTTGATGTTGACAAAACATTGCCTGATTTCCTGAAAAAGCTGGAGAACGCCGGCATCAATAAAATTATCGAAGAGAAACAAAAGCAGCTCGACGCTTGGGCAGCAGCTAACGGAGTGAACTAAAGGAATCGGACAATCCAATCGGCTCTTGTCGGTTGGATTGTCTCTTTCAAGAGACATGGAGAGGACGGATTTTGCATGGGCAATTCGATAAGAAGCGGGTGGAAGTCGAAGCTGAAATATGGGCCGCTTATGCTGCTTATGCTTCCTGGGCTGATTTATTTGCTCATCAATAATTATTTGCCGATGCTGGGGATGTTTATCGCTTTTAAAAACATCAATTTTACGCAAGGCATATGGGGAAGCGACTGGGTTGGATTCAAAAATTTCGAATACCTTTTTAAAACAAGCGATGCCTACATTATTACTCGCAATACCATTTTGTATAATGCCGTTTTTATTGTTTTGGGAACGATACTGGCAATTGGAATCGCCATTTTATTAAATGAAGTCAGGAAAAAAATTCTGTCCCGTTTCTATCAAAGCGTCATTGTGCTGCCGCATCTGATTTCTTTTGTTGTGGTTGGTTACCTTGCTTATGCGGCATTCAGTATGGAATCCGGATTTATGAACAAGTCGATACTGCCGTTGTTCGGTATAGATGCGATCTCCTGGTATACCGAACCGAAATACTGGCCTTATATATTGACGATTGTCCATCTATGGAAATCGGTAGGTTTCTCTTGCATCATCTATCTGGCCTCCATCATCAGCATCGACAATGAATATTATGAAGCTGCGACGCTGGACGGCGCATCCAAATGGATGCAAATTCGTGCAATAACCATCCCGTTGATTACACCGGTTATTGTGATGCTTATTCTGCTTGGCATCGGCCGTATTTTTTACTCCGACTTTGGATTGTTCTACCAGGTGCCTATGAATACAGGCATGTTATCGGATGCAACAAGCGTTATCGATACCTATGTGTATAGAGGACTTATGGTTATGGGCGATATCGGCATGGCGTCCGCGGCAGGCGTTTATCAGTCTATTGTTGGCTTTATTTTGGTACTTACCGCAAATTATGTGGTTCGCAAGGTTAATCGCGAAAATGCGCTTTTCTAATTGAAACTAATGGATTGAGGTGGACGGCAATGGCCTTGGAAAACAAAGGGATCAGCATCGTGGCCAATGTGGTGTTAACGCTTTTTGCGGCTGCATGCATCGTTCCGTTCTGTCTGCTTATTATTTCCTCGTTAAGCAGCGAAGCAAGCATCATTCAGAATGGCTACACATTTTTCCCCCAGGAATTCAGTTTAAAAGCGTACGAATATCTCTGGATTCATAATCTGGAAATTGGCAGAGCTTATGGCATTACTGTGCTTATTACCGTAATAGGGACGGCTGTCAGCCTTGCGATTACGTCGATGCTGGCCTATCCATTGTCGCGCAGGGACATGCCTTTGTCCCGGTTTTGGACGTTTCTTGTTTTTTTTACGCTGCTGTTTAACGGCGGACTGGTTCCTACTTATCTTGTGTACACCCAAATTTTTGATATTAAAAATACGCTGTTTGGCCTGCTCATCCCCGGACTTTTAATGAGCGGTTTTAACGTCCTGCTGGTTCGCACGTTTTTCCTGACCTCCATTCCTCCGGCCTTAATCGAGGCGGCAAGCATTGACGGCGCTGGCGAAATTAAAATCTTTTACCGCATTATTCTGCCGCTGTCGCTTCCGATCATGGCTACGATTGGTTTGTTCCAGGCGATTGCGTATTGGAATGACTGGTTTAATGGCCTGATCTATCTGACGGATTCTAAGCTGTTTGGCATCCAGACGATTCTGACAAAGATGATAATGGACATTCAATTTCTGGCCAGCAACAGCAACGCGGCCGGATCGGCAGCCGGTCAAGCAATTGCCCAGCTTCCAAGCACATCCGTACGAATGGCCATTGCGGCAATTGGCGTATTGCCCATTCTGATCGCCTATCCGTTTTTCCAGAAGTATTTTGTTAAGGGGATTACGATAGGCGCAGTCAAATAGTGCTCCAAGCCACAACAAGAAGAGACGGAGTGAGGACATGGCGACGTATCGCAATCCCGTTATTAGCGGATTTCATCCCGATCCAAGTGTTTGCAGGGCGGGTGACGATTATTTTTTGGTAAACAGCTCTTTTCAATATGTTCCCGGCGTGCCGCTTTTTCACAGCAAAGATCTGGTGCATTGGAAACAAATCGGACATTGCCTGACAAGCGACGAGCAATTGAATGTTGCTGAGGCCCACAGCTCGGGCGGCATCTACGCACCTACCATTCGTCATCATGACGGACGATTCTATATGACGACGACCAATGTATCGGGCGGAGGCAATTTCTTCGTATGGACCGCTGATCCCTTTGGGAAATGGAGCAACCCCCTGTTTATTGACCATCCCGGCATTGATCCCGATTTGTTTTTTGATCGTGATGGAACGGTTTATTACACGACCTCCTACGACCAAGCCATTTATCAGAGCAAAGTGGATTTGACGACGGGCAAAAGACTAACAGAGCCTAAGCTCATCTGGAGAGGCACGGGCGGGCAATATCCGGAATCGCCGCATATTTTTGCAATCGGACAATGGTATTATCTCTTTATCGCGGAAGGCGGCACCGAGTATGGCCACATGGAGACGGTTGCGAGAAGCAAACATCCAGAGGGACCATACGAGAGCTGTCCGAGCAATCCGATTATGACCCATCGAAGCTTGCTGTCGCCGATTCAGGCAACGGGGCATGCCGATTTTGTGCAAACGCCAGATGGCGACTGGTGGGCTGTGTTTCTAGGGATACGCCCCGTCGGCTATCCGAATCGCCACCATCTCGGGAGAGAAACGTTTTTGGCGCCCGTGACTTGGCTGGAGAATGGATGGCCGGTTATTGGCGACAATGGGCGCGTCTACGAAGAAATGTCTGCGGGGAATTTAAGTCTTCAGCACTCGAAGCCTTTGCCTCCGGTATCGGTTTGGGATGATTTTGACCAGCCGGTATTGGCTCCGGAATGGAATTTTATGCGTTCCGCTAGCCCGGAGCGCTGGTCGTTATGCGAAAAGGCAAGCTGCTTGACGTTGTATGGCGCTTCTGCATCGCTGGATGATGGGGGAGCTCCTGCTTTTTTGGGAAGGAAACAACAGCATTTTGCATGCAGAGTATCGTCCCGGCTGATATTTACGCCGCTTGCCAGCGGCGAAGAAGCAGGATTAACACTCTATATGAATGAAAAGTTTCATTATGACCTTGCGCTTGTTAATGTATCGGGTGAACGGAAAGTAATCTTTCGCAGGCGTCTCGGCTCATTATGGAAGGTCGAAAACGAATTGCCATGGTTCGAGGATTCCGTTTGCTTAACGATCCAAGCCGATAAAGAGAGATACGCCTTTGGGATATCCCGTGATGATTCGGAGGCGCTTTGGCTGGGTTTTGGGGAATGCGCCATGTTGGCAACGGAGGTAGCTGGAGGGTTTACGGGCGTATTAATCGCAATGTACGCTACCGGCAACGGGAAACCATCAACCACCCCCGCCCATTTTGATTGGTTCGAATATGCGGAGCTGTAATCGTAGGTTAACTCCTTTCTTTTGACGATAAAAGAAACCTTTCCTTGGCTTGTTGGGTGAATGTCTTGCCAACCGCCGAAGGAGAGGTTTCTTTTCCGTTCTTCTGAACGAGTAATTATCGCTATTTTTTCTCCCGAATAACAGCATCTTCAAGCAAGAAGGCAGTGAACGAAATATTATTGCCAGTCAACAAGCCTCCGTTGTTGCTTTTTTTACTGCGGGTTCCAGCTTGCCGTCGCCTGTACCACTGATCAGACCAAATCTGATGGCATCGTACATATCGTCCTCGATTTTCTCATTGCTTCCTAACGCGCGAACGGCAATATGAGCTAATCTATTTATAAATAGATTGCAAAAATCCCAGTTAAATAATGACATATTTAATTGTATAGATATAGGCTCATGGACTCTATGATGGGTATCACCTGTCCAGCATGCGTTCCTTGTTGTATGATTAGAAGCTTAACCAGAACAGCGGCAGATTCGATTATTACCCTAAATTGAATAATGTAAGGGGGAGATGATGATGAGTCAGGAAGTTATCTTCTAGCACTCTTTAGCTGCTATAGGCTGCCATATTCAGAATATCAAGCTGCTTCCCTCACAATACTGACGGGGCTGTCCAAAAAGTCAAACGCTCTAACGGACACGGAAGTCCGTTAGACGCGTAAAACGCAGATTTTGAAATTCTAACGGACATCCTTGTCCGTTAGAGCCCCAAAATGGGTAATTATTGGATAATTTTCACTGTAACGGACATCAATGTCCGTTACAAACGCAAAAAGTTAAAAAATAAGCGCTAACGGACACGGATGTCCATTAGCGTTTTTATTTGAATCAGATACGCGGATCGGCTTTTTGGACAGCCCCTTTTTTTGTACCTTTATATGCGTAAGCAACGTTGTCATTAAAGGAGTGGAGAGGTTGATCAGGGAAGCGGAAAAGTTGGATAACGAAGCGGGAAAGCTGACTGACCAAGCGGGGGGGGGGGGTTGATTGGAGAAACAGGCGTTGAACAATACAGCATCGGCAAAATCGCGGGGCTTTGGGCTTTGGTGACATTGCCAATGGTCTTTTTCCGGTTTATTTTATTGCAGCTGCTTGTTCCTGTCGTCAGCTTTCACCCCGGTATTCTTTATTGGCTGCTGATGACAGTTGGCATGATGTGGCAGTTTGCGTTGTCCGTTATTGTGTTGAAGAAGGAACTGGGGGCTCTGAGCTGGGGTAAGCTGAAAAAAAGGCTATGGCTTAATCATCCCACCCATCCGAAAACATTCAAGGTTTACAAAATGGCGTATTGCTTCCCCAAATGAAGGGAGCTTTCGGCAAGTGGGACTGGGCCATGAACGGCGTATTGTTTGCAACGTACCATCTTCATAAAATATCGGAAGTTCCTTTGTTTCTGATCGGCTCGTTGTTTTACGGATTTTTGAATGCCAAATACCGCAGCTTCTGGCCGGCAATCATTATCCATGGCGTTGAAGCCATTCCGCTGCTGCTTGGCGTTTCTGCCGTCGTTTTAGGTTTCCTGTAAGGAGAGTGCAGGAGACAATTCAAAAGAGATGAGTGGTTTCATGTGTATTTCAGTCCTTCAAAGTCTCAGCAATACGAAGGTATCTCGTATTTTCTTTTACGGATTGACCGCTGCCTATGTGAGTTTGCTGCTGCTTTACCTTATTTTGTCTCACTATCGGCACTTCATTGTTGTTGGTATTCTGATCGGGCTGTATTTTTTAAGGCATTCGAGTTATGTACTAAACCACCCCAAGCTTCAGCCCATTGCAGCATGCTCGCCAATTGCTGAAATCGTACTGCTGTTTCTTGTCTTTTTGCGAAGCAGCACCAAAATCGAAAGCATTGTATTTGTTATTATTGCTGCGGATATTCTTCTAAACTACAAGTCGTGGTACGCTCTTCCTTTTGCCTACATCGGATTTATTGTTTATCTTTTTTTGTGGCCGGAAGATGAAAGGGATGTATGGCAGCATATTTTTTACCTGTTGAGCTATACCTGTCTGGTTCTTCCGATCTGGAGCACCAAGCTGCTGCTTAATGGGAGGGATATGAACCTTCGATTAAACAGGGCGTTGGTTCAGGAGGCCAAAATGAGGGAAGAGCTGGCGGTTTTTAAGGAGAGGGCCCGTATTGCTGAAGAGGTTCATGATACGGTCGGTCATACGTTAACGACGTCGATTGTGGCCTTGGAAGGAGCGAGCCTGCTCTTTGACGTAAAGCCGGAGGAAGCCCTCCGGAAAATCCGCGTTGCGCGTGAGCAGTTGAAGGAGGGACTAGGCAATATTCGCCAAGTCGCGCGAGCCTTAAAAGCAGAAGGCGGCAACGAGAAACGTGGATTACGGGAGAACATTGAGAAAATGATGCGGGATACGTCAGAGCATACAGGCGTTCAATTTGAATTTCATAGTGGGATCGGCACTCCGCTAATACCCCTTCAGGAATACGTCTTGGTCAACGCCATCAAGGAATCAATCACCAATGCGTTAAAACATGGTCGGGGAGATCAAATAAAAATCACCATTTTGGGGCGGGAGCAATGAGCGGCAATCGGAAAATCGGCGTAATGCTTGTGGACGATCAGAGGTTGATGCTGGAAGGATTGGAAACGCTGCTTTCGCTGCGGCCGGATATGGAGGTTGTCGGTACAGCCGAAAGCGGGGAGGAAGCGCTTGAGGTGCTTCGAGGTTTTGAGGTTCTTCAAAACAGTGTTCCAGATCTTATTCTGATGGATATCCGCATGCCGGGCATGGGAGGGGTAAAGGCGACCGAAGTCATTATGGAGCGGTATCCTGGCATTGTGATCCTGATCTTGACGACGTTTGACGACGATGCGTACATCATAGAAGCTTTAAGCAATGGAGCGGCGGGTTATTTGCTCAAGGACATCGACGGCGCTAAGCTGGCGCAATCCATTCACGAGGCTTTGTCCGGCAACCTGCTTCTGACTGGCAAGGTGGCCCGCAAGCTTGCTTTGAACATCCGCAACCAGAATGTTCAGTTACAAAAGGCCGGCGAAGCGCTTGAGCTCACTCCAAGAGAGCGTGAGCTTGCCCGGTTGCTCGTGGAAGGCTGCAACTCCAGGGAGATAGCAGAAAAGCTGCATCTGACGCAAGGTACGGTCAAAAATTATTTCAGCGACATTTACGCCAAAATCGGCACCAATGACCGGGCTAAAGCAGTTTTGTTATTAAAGGGTTATTTGTCGACATGAAGCGATGGGATCGAGGCTGCGCTACATTTTCGGCTGTTTTGGGAAACGTTAGTGCAGAGTGAACCGCGTCAACGAACAACAGCGGTCCACCTAAACATCTACGATATCAAACATGGGGATCATCCTCCTTAGTGTTAATGGATATGGCTGGCGATTAAAGCTCGACGATTTTGGTGGCGATTTTGTTTCGGAATTCGCGATCATGCTCGACAAAAAGGATAGTCGGCGAATACTCCAGCAGCAATTCCTCAATTTGCATACGGGAAAAGACGTCAATAAAATTTAGCGGTTCATCCCACACATGGAGGTGGGCGCTTTCGCAAAGGCTTTTTGCGATCAACACCTTCTTTTTTTGTCCGCCGCTGAATGAAGAAATGTCCTTTTCGAACTGCAGACGCGAAAAATCGAGTTTTCTTAAAATCGCTTTAAACAAGCTCACATCAATTCGATTGACATCGGCGTAATGGATTAAGTTCCCCTTAAGCTGCGACGTGTCTTGTGAAACATAGGAGATTTTTAGCTGGCTTCCTTTTCGTAATATTCCGCTATAGTTAGTCTCTTCGCCCAGAATGAGCTTGAGAATGCTTGTTTTTCCCGAGCCGTTTGGCCCCGCCAAAGCTATGCGATCTCCCTGCTCAATGGAGAAGGATACGCCGCTGCATACCGTTTGCTCTCCGTAGTTGATCGCCACGTTTTCCAATGCAATCATTTGCGTCTTGTGATAGTGGAGTTGAGCTAATTTCAAGCTTTCCGAGCTTTCGATATTTTTAAGAAGCCTGGAGCTTTCCTCGATAGCGGACTGTTGTCGTTGCTCAATTGATTTGGAGCGCTTCATCATTTTGGCCGACTTGTGTCCCACATAACCTTTGTCTATTTTGGAGCCGGAATTGCGGGTTCCATTTTTTGTTTTTTCGACTTCATGCGACCACTGATTTGTTCGTTTGGCGGCATTGGTAAGCCGGTTAATATCCTTTTTCAGCTTTTCATTTTCAGCCAGCTCATAGCGGTCCTGTCTCTGCTTGTTTTCCCACCAATCCGAATAATTGCCCCTCTGAATTTCAATTTGCGTTTTGTTGATGGAAAGAATATGGTCTACGCAATTGTCCAGAAATGCGCGATCATGCGATACCAATATAAATCCGCTTTTGGAATTGAGGTAATCGCTGACCAGCTTTCTGGCGTGAATGTCGAGGTGATTGGTTGGTTCATCAATGAGCAAAAAGCTGTTTTCCTTCAGGAACAGGGCTGCCAACAGTACTTTTGTTTGCTCCCCGTTGGACATCGAATCGAAAGGGCGATACAAGACGTCCTCCGACACCTTCAATAACGATAGTTCTCTTGAAAGCTGCCAATATTCATAGTCGGGGTAGATTTCCTCGATCACATCCAAGGTATTGGCGTCCCTGTTCCTGACTTGAAAAGGGAAATATTCAAAACCGTCGTTGGCGGATATGCTGCCGCTGTATTCGTGCTTGCCAAGCAATAGGTTCAGAAAGGTTGTTTTGCCCCTGCCGTTTCTTCCCGTAAAGCCTAATTTCCAATCGGTATTGATTTGAAAACTGACATTTTCAAAGATGTTGTCGTAGCTGTCCTCATAAGCAAAAGTTAAGTTGGCGACATTAATTAATGACATGGATAATCTCCTCCAATACAAAATGGGCTACAAGAAAGTTACCCTTCTTGTAGCCCAAATAGATACAACCGTTCCATTACAGATGATGGAACAGCAATGTATGCACGTTGAGTGAAGAGAATAAGTAACTTTCTTGCTCGCAAAAAATAAAACAGCTCTGTTTTATCTTTTAATCGTAAGCAAGAAATATTACATTATCCGCCTCAGCTCCTGTCGTTAAAGTTGCTAACAGTGTAGCACAACATCGTATGTGCTTCAACCTTTAGTCCGAGTGGGAGCTGTTGCGAATTGCTTGGCATAGACCTGATCTTGTTCGCCACGTCTAGCCCGTAAGCCGAATTTTTAAGCGGAGGCAATAATTGTTGTCAGGCGAAAAAATGTTTGCGTCAGTCCAAAAAGTTATCTCGTTGAAAAAACGTTTCTCTAGACCCACTCCATAATCGCTTGCTACTATAAGTGAAGTACAAATTATGGTGGATGAAAGGAAGTACAACTAGTGGATCAAGCAAAATTCGCGGAGCTGAAATTGGGTGAAAGAGGGGCGATTGTAAGTATTATCGCTTATATCGTGTTGTCAGCCCTCAAGCTAACAATTGGATTTATGTCAGGATCGGAGGCATTAAAAGCAGACGGTTTAAATAACGCAACAGATATCGTAGCTTCTGTGGCTGTGCTGATAGGTCTGCGTTTGGCACAAAAACCTGCTGACAAGGATCATCCATACGGACATTGGAAGTCGGAAACAATTGCTTCCATGGTGGCTTCCTTTATTATGATGGCTGTTGGCTTGCAGGTTTTGTTTCAAGCTGTTACTTCAATAACGCAGCGAGGACATGAGTCGCCTGACCTGATTTCGGCTTGGACTGGAGTTTTCTGTGCGGTTGTTATGTACTTTGTCTATAGCTACAATAAACGTCTGGCTCAACAGATAAAAAGCCAAGCTGTAATGGCGGCGGCTAAAGACAATTTGTCCGATATGCTGGTGAGCATTGGCACTGTTATCGGTATTCTAGGTTCCCAATTTGGCTTGCCGTGGCTGGATCCATTAACTGCTATTCTTGTTGGTGTTGTTATTTGTAAGACAGCGTGGGATATATTCAGAGACGCCTCCCATCATTTATCGGACGGTTTTGATGAAGAAACAATAAAATCGTTCCGCAAAATTATTATGGCGGTTCCAGGAGTTGAATCAATCAAGACGTTAAAAGCCAGGAACTATGGAAACAATGCCGTCGTTGATGTCACGTTATACATTAATTCGGAAATAGCTTTTTATGAGGCGCACGAAATTACCACCCATGTGGAAAAAGCATTAAAGGATTCCTCAGACGAGGTTTATGACGTCCATGTTCATTATGAACCTCTCCATTTGGTATCTCATTAGGCTTAACAGCTCATTGGTAATACTCTCGAATTTGAATCATGGAGGATATGGAGGAATAACTCGTGGATATTCGCTTGGAATTCGGACAAAGAGTGAGAGAATTGCGTGCCCGAAGCGGGATGTCGCAAGAGTTGCTGGCATTTCGAGCCGGGCTGGATCGAACTTACATAAGCGGAGTAGAACGAGGAGAACGGAATGTCAGTTTAGTGAATATTGAAAAGATTGCTGGAGCACTCCATGTTACAATGACGTATTTGTTTTCTGACGAGAGGTTCTCAACCAATATTGCTTATCAGTCCAATGACTTTACGACACCTTTTACAGAACGATTTAACTATAAGCTTGATCATGACAATCGAGTGTTGGCCTTTCAGGTCAATGGCTTGTTTTCCGGCAAAAAAGATGTTGATTATTTGTCATCCGTCATTCTGGGGATTTGTTCGGCATACGGCAAAAATGAGTTGAATATTTTAGTTGATCATCGAGATATGAAAACGGTTGATGGCGAAGCTGTCGTATATTCCCCTGAAGTAGCTGAGGCGGCGGTAATTTTCCAACAAAAATTAACCTCGTACAGCAACAGGGTTGTTGCGCTGTGTAATTCCGAATTTATGGTGCAACAATTAAATCATGTGACTAAAGACAGCGGTATTCATGATAAAGCGACTCATATTTTTTCAAAAAATAAAGAGATGGTTGACAGAGCATACACTCTTCTTGGTATACGGGGAAATGAACTTATCAAGTAGTCGATGTGACTTAAAGTCGACAGATAATATCATGGAGCAGAGTTATTATTAATTCCGATAGCTGTAGATTAGATATCGGAAGGCAGATGTTAAATCATTTATGAAAATGAAACGATTCGCAGTCGTAGGGATGCTTTGTTTTACTCTGGTCTTTAACTTGGGGGTAAAGCCGATTTCAGCTGAAGCAGTGATCGATGATGCTTTGAAAAAAGTGTATGATATTGCGATGCCGGCAAATGGTAACTTCGTAAATCTCGAAGCTTCTTACCGTAAATATAATGGTGTTGATTATTTTTCAGCGCGAACAGGCGGGGGGCCAGGTGGTAGAGAACCAGTAATCTCTGTCTACGGGTTGAACCCTGAAACGGGAAAGAAAATGTTTGTTACGTCTTTTTATGATAATTCGTTTGGCCAGTATGCTGGAGCCACTCATGAATACATTGGAAGGTCGTATTCCAATGGCATCTATAGCTTTTTCTCGATCGGCAGCAACGGTAAGTCCCTATGGGAAGCTAAGATACCGGCCAATCCATCTTTGGATAGGATCCCTACACTCGGGCAGGATGGTTACCCTTATCATTATGACCATGGTTCAAAGCCAATCAATCGTGTTTATAAGTATTCACACACGGGAAAGCTGCTGTGGGAATACACGTATACCCAAGCAGAACTGGAATTATCTGCTGTCATTGGGGGGACAAACGGAGAGTCGGCACTTTTGTTTACGGGTGCTTCTGCTAAATGGAACGGGAAAATGCTTGTGCTCGATAAAAACGGCAAAACGAAATACGAATATTCAATCGGCAAGTCATCGGATTTTGCCACCGAAATGCAATGGGGCCAAATGTTTTCAAATGACGGTACCATCAGCTTAATTACAGTTGATGTCAGTAATGGCAGCGATTTCGCAAAGACACTGACTGTCTTAGATTCAAAAGGGGAGCTTCTCTGGTCCGAAAAAATCGGTTCGCTTTACGATGTAAAGTGGGGAAGCAATGGAACACTATATGTCAAGACGCGTGTTCTCAATAACGATAAAGGGTACCCCCTTTTACTAGCTTACGATAAAAAGGGAAATAAGAAGTGGTCGTTCCAACGCGAGTATTATCGTTATAATCAATCGACCGTAGACGATTCACATATTACGGTAAGTGATTTTAACAGTATTTATTTTGATGGTGTTGAATTGGATCTAAACGGCAAGCTATTGCGATATTTTTTAGCGGAGAATTATTTAAACACCTATACCCAAACGAGGATGGCACCGGACGGGACGCTTTTTTTATTTAAATCAGGTCCTTATGATTCAATGCTTGGAATAGCCAAGTACAAATTGAAATTCCCGGATATTCAGCAGCATTGGGCGAGGGAAGACATCATGACATTAATTCAAAGTGAAATTGTAACGGGCAATGATGACGGTACGTTTAAGCCAGAGGGCGTCGTCACTCGTGAACAATTCGTCACGATGCTTGTAAAGACGTTAGGGACAGGCACCCCTGTTAAAACCTCCGGATTTAGCGATGTCGCACAAAATCGATGGTCTGCGCCTTACATCGATGCGGCTACGCAGGCTGGTATCATTAGCACGAAAGAATACGGCAGCACCTTTAATCCAAGCCAAGCCATTACACGACAAGAAATCGCAGTAATGGCTGCAAAAGCTCTGAATCTATCGGAAAATGCATCGGCTGCAGATGTATTCACCGATACAAATGGAATCTCGAACAAAGGCTGGGTCGGTGCCGCTATTGGAGCTGGAATCATCTCTGGCATGCCCGATGGAACTTTTTCTGGATCACAGACAGCAACGAGAGCACAGGCCGCTGCCATTATTGTTCGAATGACCCGTCATTAATAAATAAGGGGTTGTCCGAAAAGTCTAAACGGTGAATAAATATTTAGCAAAACCGGTTTCTCCCGGTCCTCTGCTGAATATTTATTACTTCCACTTGACTTTTCGGACAACCCCTCTTGACATTTCTAACGCCCTCAATTACATTATAGACAGACAGTCGGTCGACAATGAAGGAGCGGTGAGATGAGAGTAACAAAAGAACCGGAAGAACGAAGAAACGAAATATTGGATGCAGCGGATAAATTGTTTGGGCTAAAGGGGTTTGACGGCACGACTACCAACGATATTTTGCAAATGGTTGGCATTGCCCGGGGGACACTGTATTATCACTTCAAGTCGAAAGAGGATATTATGGACGCTTTGATACAGCGCTATAATGTTCGCCTTCTGGAAGCTGCCCATGAAATTGCCGTCAATAGCAACATCCCGGTCAATGAACGCATTACCCGAGTCGTTATGGCTATGAACCTGAGCGGCGATAGCGATAAGGAAATTATGGAGCATATTCACAAGCCCCAGAACGCCCTGATGCATCAAAAAATTCAAAAAGCCATCATTAACGGCGTAACTCCCGTTTTGGCGGAAATCATCCGCGAAGGCATTGAACAAGGCGTTTATCATACACCATACCCGCATGAGTGCATGGAGATGGTTGTTGTGTACGCCAATGTCATTTTTGATGACGATATGATTGAAATGACGGGAGAGGAACGGGCTTCGCGCATCCAGGCGTTTATTTTCAACGTGGAGCGGCTGCTTGGCACCGAAAGCGGGAGCCTTCTGTCCCATATTATGCCGATATTCCAACGGGGTAACGACACAGTAGACAATTGAAGCAAAAGACAGATTATGGAGACTCGAGGTGAACCATGTTTTTCAGAATCATTCGTAATGATATGGCCAAAAGCAAGCTCATCACGATAACCACAACGATTTTTGTTGCGGCAGCAGCCATGTTGGTTTCTCTGGCAGCCATACTGGCCGTGAATCTTGCGGGAGCTATCGATACCCTTATGACGCAGTCGAAAACACCGCATTTTTTGCAGATGCATTCCGGCGACATTGATGTTAAACGGCTTGAGGCTTTTGCGCAAGGAAATGCGGGGCGGGATGGTTTCCAGGTAGAGGCATTCCAGGTTGCCAAATTTTCGAATGTGGACAGCGCGCGAATTGTCATCGACGGCAACTCTCTGGGCGGCAGTGTTCAGGATAACGGATTTGCCACCCAAAGCGAAACGTTCGATTATCTTCTAGATTTGGATGGCAACGTAATTAAACCCTCCAATGGAGAAGTATATGTGCCAATCGCGTATATGAAGAATGGCATCGCAAAGGTCGGGGACATTCTCGAGGTGTATGGGAAGGAACTGGTTGTTGCCGGCTTTTTACGGGATTCACAAATGAATTCGCTGCTGGCCTCGTCCAAAAGATTTCTTGTGAGCAAACAGGATTACTTCGATTTGGAGAGTTACGGGAATACGGAGTATTTGATTGAATTCCGTCTGCAGGATCTATCCCAGCTCGGCGAGTTTGAAACAGCCTATACTGCCGCGAAGCTTGAAGCCAACGGGCCGGCGCTAACCTATCCGTTGTTCAAAATGCTTAACGCAATATCCGACGGGATTATGATCGCCGTTATTTGTATGGTCAGCGCGCTTGTTGTTGCGATAGCCATGATGTGTATCCGCTTCACGCTGCTTGCAAAAATCGAGGATGATTACCGTGAAATCGGCGTAATGAAAGCGATTGGACTAAGGCTGTCCGATATTAAAAAAATATATCTGGCCAAATATGCGGCTATTGCCGCGGCGGGCAGCATACTTGGCTTTGCCCTTTCTTTTTTATTCAGAGGGATGCTCCTTGAAAATATTCGTCTGTATATGGGAGAAAGCGAAAATTCCAACTATGCCATTTTATTCGGATTTATTGGAGTAGCAGTCGTTTTTCTGGTCATCATTGTTTTTGTATTGGGAGTGTTGCGGCGTTTCCGCCGTCTTTCTGCTTCGGAGGCCTTGCGGTTTGGAGCAACCCAAGAAGGGAAGTTTGGTTCCAAGCGGGTCCGCCTAAGCAGGAACCGATGGGTGGACAGCAATATTTTTCTCGGGATCAAGGATGTTCTCTCCAGAAAAGGCATCTATGCCACCATGCTGGCAGTGCTTGTTATAGCCACTTTTATTATGATCGTTCCACAAAATCTGCATAATACCATTTCCTCCAAAGGGTTCGTTGCCTATATGGGCATCGGGCAAAGCGACATGCGTATCGACATTCAGCAAACCAGCGGCATAGAAGATAAAGCTGCTGGAATCGCGAAGGCAATGGAGGAGGATTCCTCGATATCCCGTTATGCTTTATTGACAACCAAAACCTTTTATGCCAAAAAGGCCGACGGTTCGGAGGAACGGATAAAAATCGAGCTGGGCAATCATTCGATATTTCCCTTGAATTATGCCAGTGGCAGAGAACCTCTTAGTGAGAGCGAAATCGCACTTTCGTCGCTGAATGCTAAAGAGCTGGACAAAGGGGTAGGCGACGCCGTTACGTTAGTTATTGCAGGCAAGGAGGAAGCGTTAACGGTAACCGGGATATATTCAGACGTGACCAACGGTGGCAAAACCGCTAAGGCAGTTTTCGTCGACGGTACAGCTGAAACGATGTGGAGTGTCGTTAGCGCTGAGCTAGCGGATAAGTCCCGGGTTGGCGAAAAGGTTGAGGAATACGGAAACAAATTCCTTTTTGCGAAGGTATCCGATATCGATGAATTCGTCTCCCAAACGTTTGGTTCAACGATCAGTTCGGTAGGAACGGCTTCAAAAGCGGCGATTGTCGTAGCGCTTGCAGTTATGGTGCTGGTCACGCTTCTCTTTATGAAGATGCTTGTTGCGAAGGACAAAGCATCGATTGCCGTGCTTAAAGCGGTTGGTTTTACGAACAGGGATATGGTTAAGCAATATGCTTCCCGGTCGATATTTGTCCTTGTTATCGGTATTCTGATTGGCTTGCTTCTGTCGGGCACGCTCGGGGAGGCGCTTGCCGGTGGAGTGATCTCATCACTTGGAGCATCATCCTTTTCGTTTGAGGTCAATCCGCTGTCGGCTTATCTGCTATTGCCGTTAATGATGGTTGGCGCAGTCCTGCTTGCAACTTTGATCGGCACATCGGGAACGGGAAAAATAGCGATCGCCGACCACATAAAGGAGTAGAATATGAAAATCATAGAGGGCCGTCATCTTGTAAAAGCCTTTGGCGAAGGCAATGAAAAACGAAATGTTCTTGACGATGTATCCGTAGAGATTGGCGAAGGGGAGTTTGTTTCGGTCATGGGGCCGTCCGGTTCGGGCAAATCAACGCTGCTGTTTGTGTTAAGCGGCATGGACGGCGCCGACGGCGGCAAAGTGGCGTTTGGCGGAAAGGATTTATCCCTGCTGAAGGACAATGAGCTGGCTGATTTGCGGCGGACGGGAATGGGATTTGTTTTTCAGAAAGCCGCATTGCTTTCAAATTTGAATATTTTGGATAACATCATTTTACCGTCTGTCCGGGATAATGCCAAAAATACGGCTAAGTTAACGGAAAAGGCAAAAGGTTTGATGAAAAAAGTGGGCATTGAAGGGCTGGAGGACCGCGATCTTACGCAGGTTTCGGGAGGACAGCTTCAGCGGGCAGGCATATGCAGGGCATTAATGGGCGATCCCAACATTATTTTTGGCGACGAGCCGACAGGAGCGCTTAACTCTAAAACCGCAGCGGAAATTATGGATATCCTGGCGGACATTAATAGAGACGGCACGGCAATATTGCTGGTGACACACGATGCTGTCGTGGCGGCAAAAACGGAACGTATCCTGTTTATGCTGGATGGAAAAATCGCTAGCGAAATGATGCTGCACAAATTCAAAGGCGAACGGCTGGAGGAACGAATGGAGGCCGTTACCGCAAAAATGCGCGAGATCGGGATTTAAAACAGGAGCTCCCCCGGACAGACGGTATAACCGCCAGTTCGGGGGAGCTCCTGTTATATGATGAAAACGCTAGTCTGGGGAAACCCCTGCCAGACGGTAAAAACGCCAGTCCGGCTATTTCAAGCCTGACCAAATAATATTGGTTACATTAAAGATGGCTTCATCATGCCAGTTATCATCCATAAACGGCACAAACCAGACCGCAGCCAGCTGCTCGGTAGGGTCGATAATCATGGAGCAGGCCCCCGCGCCTTCATGGCTGTAAGTCGTAGGCGAATAGAGGAAAGCGGAGCCTCTGCGCATATCAAATCCTATGCCGTAGCTTCTGTCGGGGTTGTTGCTGCCCCAGCAATAGTCAGGCGTATCGTATAATGCGCGAGTGGTAAACTTTTCAACCGTTTTGCGCCCCAAAATCCGCGTTTCTCCCAGCATTCCCATACCCAGCATCATATTGGCGAACCGGATCAGGTCGGCAGGGGTAGACGATAAGCCTCCGCCGGTAGAAGGGATGTTGCTCCAAAGCTTTTCAACGGGCGAAACCTCAGCCTCTCGGCCCGCAATCAGGTCATTCAACCTCTGTTCCTGCCGTTCGCTGCGAATAACAAATCGGCTGGCTAAATCCGGTGTCAGCTGAAACATGCTGTCCACCATGCCCAGTGGTTGAAGGATTTGCTCCTCGATGTATTGCTCCGCGCTGACGCCGGTAACTTTCTTAATGATTTCACCCAGCAGACAAAAGCCAAAAGAGCAATATTGCCACTCCTCGCCAACCTTTTTGCTTAGGCCGCCGCCCAACGCGGGGGATATCCAGTCGAGTTCACCGTCCGCCGGATCGTAGGTTTCAAAATAGTTGCCTATCCGCTCCCAATAAGATTGATGGTGGGGAATAAGGCTGCTTGCACAATCGGGATGCAGGCCGGAGGTATGAGTAAGCAGGCTGTAAATATCGATTTTGTTAAAAGGGTCGGCGTTAAGCTGCGGCAAAAAGAGGCCAACCGGATTGTCCAGACGGAGAACGCCGTCTTCAACCAGCTTGGCGATTGCCACAGTAACGATAACTTTAGTGATGGAAGCAACGCGATGAGCGCTAGTCGGCAGCAGCGGCTCGTTGCCGCCACGGAAGGAAAGGGGGCCAACTGCGCCATGAAGGAATGTTTTGCCGTACCGGGAAATACTGTAGGATGCCGCTTGAATTTTTTTCTGGTCCATCAGTTTCTGGAAATGGGCGTGCAATACTTCAATTCGGGAAGCATCGTATCCGACCTCTTCCGGTAAACAATCAACTTGTCCTGGAGCGTATAACAACGTGGATTCCGCCTTTCAATAAATAGATTTGCCGGTCACGAGACGTCGCAACTCTCCTCTATTATATTTCCAGACTCTGTAAAATGGAAAGGAATTTTCTATTAGACTTATTTTTTACTGAATCTATATAAGTTCAACTAAATAATGTTGGCAAGGGGCAAGGCCTCCGTGAGGAAGGTTCTTCCGATCGCAGTTGTTTCTAGATTTCTTGATTGTATAGGTATAATGTAGAAATCCAGAAACACAAGCGAGCGCTTCGCTTCTCCAGAACCATCCTCACTTTGGCCTGCTAATGCCGGTTTTTAGTTGAACTTATATATCATCACGTAATATGAGACAAGTATTCATGAGCTGTTGCTCCATAAATGCTTTTGAAATGTTTGTTGAGGTGGGTTAAATCAACAAAGCCGCAATCGGCGACGGCGGAATAGACATCCCGCTGATGCTCGATGAGCTTTTTGGCATGTTCGATTTTGCAGTTTAAATAATATTGGTAAGGCGAGATGCCCATATGCGCCTTGAACAACCGGATAAACTGAAATTTTGACAGCTGGATTTCCTCGCAAATATCGTCCAGCTTCAGCACGCCCCTTAGATTGGCGTGTACGATTTCTTTTGCTCTTTTAATCAGGGCGTTATCCTTTTTGTTATCGGTCGATAGATTGTTTTGGACAAGACGGTCCGTCAGAGAGAGAAGCAATTCGATGCTTAACGCCTCATCCTTATTATGCAGGATGGAATGAGCAAGATTGAGTATCCGTTGCTCAAGGCCATAGTCGTACACAATGGGAGTCGAAAAACGAACAGTTTCTCTTTTTTCGGTAATTTCGCCCAACATATCGGGATCGATATACAGCATCACGTAATCAAGTCCCGATTTGTCATGCGCCATTCCGTCATGGGTTTGCTCCGGATTAAACAACATAACTCCGTTTTGATAGGATAACTGCAAGCTGCCTTCAAGGTTGTAATGCTGAATGCCGCGCAGCGT
Source organism: Paenibacillus sp. CAU 1782 (assembly GCF_054551715.1). Lineage (NCBI taxonomy): Bacteria > Bacillati > Bacillota > Bacilli > Caryophanales > Paenibacillaceae > Paenibacillus > Paenibacillus sp. CAU 1782. The sequence goes on from NZ_JBTOLL010000003.1 coordinate 336,262, forward strand.
AACGCCGATTGCATATTCCTTGTGCGCGTGCTTTTTATATTTAAAATCGGTCATGCTGGCGGACAAAGCCGTAATGCCCGCGGATCGTTTGTATATAAATTTGTCCATGTCTAACCCCTCTGCGCCAGAGCGTGTTTGCAAACACGCTCTGACTCCTTATATCCATATCATAACGGCTGCATAAGCCAAAAATAAAGCCATCAATATATTTACGGTTTTAAAATGCCGCTGCAAAAACGTCTTAAACATCGTACCAAAAACAACCCAGGTGGCAAAGGCCAAAAATCCGATTAACGTGATAACAAAAATGCTGATGGAGATGGCAGAAACTTCATTATAATAGGGCATGACGAAAGTCGGAATAACGGTTAGCGTAAACAGCAGTACCTTCGGATTGAGGAACTGCATGGCAAACCCCGACAGGAAGGTGCCCGACTGATTGGTTTCGGGGCTTGATTTGTCCGTTTTGTAGAGCTGGTACGCCAGATAGAACATATAAAGGCTGCCTACGATCTGCATCATAATCATCAACTTCGGGATTACCGTAATAAGCGCCGTATTTAATGCAGCGGAAAGGGCCAGCAATAAGCCGATGCCGATTGTTGCTCCAAACGTGTAGGACATCGCTTGCCTGGCTCCGAATTTATGTGCCGTGGACAAAATGACGATATTGGTTGGTCCGGGCGTGAGTGTCGTAATCATGCAATAAATCAAAAAAGAGGTATGGTCCATAAGAAGGCTCCCTTCAAGCTCTTCTCATATCCTACATCTCTTTGCTGAATGCCATATAGTACATTATTGCAGCACAAAAGCCTCTCTATCCACCCTGGAAGGGGGCGAGAGGCTTCTGCTTTGATAGACAACAAAACCTCAATCAATAAATCTCCTTTAAAAGCTCGTAAGCTTCTTCCAGAGTTAGCCCAAACGACTTGTAATAAGCGGCGTCGACGACCATCTGCTGACGGAGCAAATCATTGCGCATTTGAAGCTTTTCGTCTGGAGTGAGTTCAACAACAAAGCAGCCTTTGCCGGTCACCGTATCGATCAGCCCTAGCCGTTCCAGCTCTTCCCACGCTTTTTTAACTGTGATGATGCTGACGCGAAGCTCGGTTGCCGCCTGGCGAATCGGCGGCAAGTTATATCCGCTTGCCAATTCTCCCTTTAGAATTTGAGCGCTGATCTGTTCAAAAAGCTGCTGGTAAATCGGTTTATCGGATGAGTTCGAAATCGCAATGTTCATTTATAATTCCACTTTCTCAAACCTTTTGATGGAAATATAATAAGCGATAATAGTAGCCAGCGCAAACAGGAGGATGCCTCCAATCAGAATCGATAACTGAATGGCCACATTTTCGGCTCCGCTTCCTTTAAAGAGATCAAAAACGGTTGAATTCTGGATTCCAAGCCATTCCGCGCCGCCGGCAAACAAAATAGCAGCTGTAATGGAAACTATCGCAGCTACGCCATATTTATACGCCGTTTTGTAATAGATCGTGAAGAAAAGGATATTAAAAATGGCAAGCATAACAAAGGTGAGTCCCCAGAAACCTAAAGTTGGTTTGAAAAAGTAATAGGTGATATTGGGGTATAAATAAGAACTGATTAAGCCGTAAATCATGGCTATTCCCACATGCAGCAGCTCCAAAATAACAACTACGGCAATCTTTGCTTTGACGATATTGTTTTTTGTGACAGGCAATATGCTTGTAAAGATCAGATCGTTTTGGCTTTTATAACCGGCATACATATTGGGAACGGTTATGAAGCAAAAATAAAGCGTGACAAAGAAATAAAGCCAGCTGGGAATAAGTGTTAAGGCGCCCGTCAACAAGGGCAGCATATAAAAGAAAGGATTAACGCCAAGTTTTAATTCTTTTAGAAGCAGGTTATTCATGTTTGTTCTCCTTTTTTGAGACATAAACCATAATGTCCTCGAGAGTAGGTATGCCGGATTTTAAGCCAAGAGAAGGATCGAAATCGCCGGTATGAATCAAGCCGGTAAAACCAAAGGAATTGGTTTTGAACGATATTAACCGATCCTTGACGGCGTCCAATTGATGTGCGCTTCCGTTAACCAGACGGTAGTGGTCAATAAACTGTTCTTTCTCGGAGCTGTGCACGATTCGGCCGTTATTAATGTACGTAATATAATCCGCGCATTTTTCCAGGTCGGAAGTGATGTGGGTAGAGAAGAGGATGCTGATTTCTCCATCCTGTACAAGCTCCTGGAAAATATCCAGCATTTGATCTCTGGCAACGGGGTCAAGTCCGCTGGTTGGCTCATCCAGGATGAGCAGCTTGGCGCCGTGCGAGAGAGCAAGAGCCAATCTATATTTTACCTTCATGCCGGTGGACAGCTCGGCTATTTTTTTGTTTTCATTCAGGTTAAACCGTTTCAAATAGCTGTAGTAGGCCTCATCATCCCAGTTGCGATAAAATGGCTTGATGACATTTGTTAATGTCTTGATTTTGCTCCGCGTATAAAAATCCATGTCCCCAAATGCAGAACCAATCTCCTGCTTCAATTCGATTTCGTTGGTGATTAGCTCCTTGCCGAGTACATGAATTTCACCGCTATCTACACGGACCAAATTCAAAATGGATTTGATGGTTGTTGTTTTTCCCGCGCCGTTAGATCCGATAAATCCCATTATATAACCCTTTTCCAGTTGAAACGAAACGTCTTTTAGTTGGAAATGAGGATAGGTTTTATTTAAATTTTTTATCTCTAAAGCCAGCATATGATTCCTCCGTCCAAAATTGTGTATGTTGTATATGCACAATATATCACCAGTGCGATTTGATGTCAATTTTTTATTTTTAATGCTCAAACCAGAAATCAGTGCGTGGCCTTAACCGAGATGAATCGCTGCAGGACGGAGGGTTCTTCCACAAAAAAACAGGGTATGCTTTGTTGGTGTTCAACAAAACAAACCCTGTTTGATAGATACTTTGTTTAAGGTTGCTGAAGTAAATCAATAGCCCCTTGCCAGGCCTTTTCATCGCTCTTTGGTATAAAGCTGCCTTGGCGAGCCGTCAGTGTGATAGACGGGTTGTCGCTTTGATCCATTTGATCCCGGAGTCGATAAAAGATCAGATACTCCTTATCGGCCTCCGCTTCCTTTGGCAAGACCAGGCTTTCTTTTGCCTTAATTCGTTCATCGCCTTTATAGAGAGTAACAAGATCCACGGTGTATTCGGCGATGGTGTTGTTCTGGAAGCGAAGCTCCTTTGGCACAATATGAAGGATATAGTCCGAAGCTTCAATAAGCTCTTCTATGCTGTCATATTGCTCCGTAACTTCATGTTTGTTCATGCTGTTTTTTTGCAAGCCAGGCGAACTGTCGATGTCCTTCAACAGCTTTTTTAATGACTGTCCCTTATAAGGTCCTGTTTTTAGCTCATCGCCCTCCAAGGCATTGACAGAATGAATAACATTATAGGTTACTGTATCGTAGTATTCGGAATCATTGCTGTACAGAAACAAAACAAATCTTTTATAATCCTGAGGCAGTCCCTGTAGTGAATACACATTTATTTGATTGCTGGGCAGCGTACCCTTGAGCTCTTGCTCGACTTCGAGGGCATATTTGGGAGATCCATTTTCATATTCTTCCCCTCCTGCTTGCGTAGCGACAATAATATGGTCGGCAGCTGAGGTCCAATCTGTCATTGTTACAATATCGCTGTCCATACTTGATGCGTGATCCTCGTCCACTGGTAAGATATCATCAGTATTGCTGCTGCAGGCGGCTAATGAAAACACTAACAAAACCGCCATAATGATTGGGGTCGCCAGCTGCTTTAAGTCCAAAATAGTACGTTTCAATCCAATCACTCCCTCGATTTAAGGATAAATTTGCTTGATATGCTCCTTGTCCCTTGTTGTTAACGTTGTAGGACTTAGATTGGTAAAGCCGTACATGACGTCAGAGGAGTTAGTGGAATGGGCTCTCCAGCCTAACCCATGGGCCATTTCGTGAAGGGTAATGTTGTTGTAATGCTGGTCGCCCAGATTTCCCTTATAAATAATGTATACATTTGTGCTATTCTGGAGCAAGCCATATTTCTGTTTGGTGCCATATGTCCAAATGCCTTCCAAAGTTGAATCATTAAAATTGCAATAACCATGATGGCTTGGCGTCAAGCCTGCCTGGTAGTTAGAGATATCCGCCAGATTTCCTCCATAAATTTTAAAATTGGCTGTCGTATCAGAAGATGTGCTGTTTATGGAAATTCCGGCACCCCGCCAAGCATTACGGGCAAAGTTAACGTGACTTAAAAATGCTGTATTGCTGGAAAAACCGCTTAAATAATAATGTTTGGTGTTAGGCGCATTTAGCCATCTGGCTATAGCCCCGTATTCAGAACCATCCTGGTGGGCGTGCCAATAGCTGAGAGTTCCTAAATTTGGTACGGCGTAAACAGGTGTAAGCGGCAACAAAAAAGTGCAGAGAATAAGGATATAGAGCTTCTTTTTCATGAACAGACGACTCCTTTCAGTATATTCATGCACAAACTTATGGACCAAAAACGGAGAGGCTGCACCTCCTCTTTTTTTGAAATTCCAAAATCTTTCAAATGATATAATAACATCAAATTACCTTAAATGGAATAATTTAATTATTTTGTTGTGGAAAAGCTCTGCCGATAGTATACTTTCAGAAGTACAAGGCTGTAGAAAAGCATTCTGTTGTTCAGGAGGGCAAAGATGGAGACGTTTGAAGAGTATTTGGAAAAAATTGATAACCCGGTGCATCGGGCCCAAATGGAGGAAGTATTGGCCTGGGTGGGTGAGCGTTTTCCGGAGTTAGCGCCTAAAATAGGATGGAATCAACCTATGTTTACCCATCATGACACCTACATAATCGGATTTAGCGTTGCCGCGAAACATATGGCCGTTGCCCCTGAAAAAGCCGGCATGGATCGGTTTTTAGGTGAAATCAAGGATGCCGGCCATGATCATACGGCTTTGTTGATTCGCTTTAAATGGAATCGCCCGATGGATTTTGACCTGCTCCAGAAGCTGATCCAGTTTAATATCGAAGACAAGGCGGATTGCGCAACTTTTTGGCGAAAATAAACAGATGGGATGTTATATCATAAAAGCGTTTCGCCCGTTGAGGGCCGCTTTCAAAATGAGGTCCGCCAATTCCTTGGCGGGCTTTTTCATGCCGTCTTTAAGCCATAGCTGAATGAGGCCGATTGCGCCGCTTGCGAGAAAATGAAACAGATATTCCGCATGATAGGGATCATTGGAATTGCCGTCCGGGACGGGGATAAAGTGCTGTACGCCAATCAGCTTGACGACATCCTGCTGAAATTTTAAATTGCCATGGATGTTGAGCAAAAGATCAAACAATTCGGCGTTTTTCCCGATGTAGTCCAAAATGCGTTCAACGCCTGCGGATACGATCTGTTCAATGTCTTCAAAATGAAATTCCTGCAAATAATGGGTAATATCAGTGATTACCTCCTCCTCAATTTGATGGAGCAAGTCGTATTGATCGGTATAGTGGGAATAGAAAGTAGCGCGATTAATGTCCGCGGCTAAACAAATTTCCTTGACCGTAATTTTGGAGATGGGTTTTTCCTTTAGAAATCGGATAAAGCTTTCCCGAATCATCATTTTGGTATATTTGATGCGTCTGTCCTGCTTTTTCACCTGCAACAACTCCATTCCAAGGGTTAAAAATAGATCTTTTCCAACACATTGCCGAAATCTGTTGGGCAAGTGTCAAATCACGTTGATCTGCTGATTGTTTTCAACCTATGTGCCTATTATGATAGACAAGAGTTAGATAATCAACATGATGTTTAATTACATAATGGGAATAAGTATGGAGGTTTGAGCATGTCTTTTATCACGTTTCAAAAAGTACGCAAGGAATTTAAGCAAGGCGATGTTTCCATTGTAGCGGTAGAAGATTGTTCGTTCCAACTGGCCAAAGGCGAACTGACCGTCATTCTTGGACCGTCAGGCGCAGGCAAAACAACCGTTCTTAATTTGCTTGGCGGCATGGACAGCCCTAGCAGCGGCAGCATTACGGTAGGCGGAGACAACATTGACCAATATGGCAAAAGAGAGCTTGTCCGATACCGGAGGTGGGACATCGGTTTTGTATTCCAATTCTACAATCTGGTCGGAAACCTGACGGCGCTTGAAAACGTGGAGCTTGCCTGCCAGATCTGCCCCGATTCGCTGGATCCCAAAACGGTGTTGACGCAGGTGGGACTGGAAGACCGTTTAAACAATTTTCCTTCCCAGCTATCGGGTGGCGAGCAGCAACGCGTTGCGATCGCCAGAGCTATTGCCAAAAATCCCAAGCTTTTGTTATGCGATGAACCGACCGGAGCGCTGGATAGCGTAACGGGCCAAAAGATTATTGCGTTGCTCCAAAAAAACTGCCGCGAGATGGGGATGACGACGGTGCTGATTACGCACAACGCCGTTATTGCAGAGGTGGCGGACAGAGTCATTGTGATGAAAAACGGCAAAGTCAGCAAAATGACGATTAATGAAAATCCGAAACAAGCCGACGAGATTGCGTGGTGACCGGTTTGTTATTTAAAAATACGGTGATCAAAATTAAAAAATCGTTTGGCCGGTATTTCTCCATTTTGATGATCGTGATGGTGGGCGTTGGTTTTTTTGCCGGCATTCAGTCCAGCGCGCCGAGCATACGCGACGTTGCGGATCAATATTTCAATTCCCAACAAATCATGGATTTGAAAATATACAGTACGGCAGGATTAAGTGACAATGATGTTGAGGCTTTAGCTGGCTTGGAAAATGTACAAGCCGTTGTGCCAAGTTATTCCCTCGACGTGCTTGACCGCGACAAGGCCATTCGAATTCATGCTATCGAGACGGAGGTCAATAACATATCGTTGATCCAGGGCCGGCTGCCGGAAGGCGATAACGAGGCTGTTGGCGATAGCCGGGTGTACCGCGTCGGCGATGAAGTCTCCATCATCAGCGATGTTGAAGGAAAGCTGAAGCAGACTTCGTTTACCGTGGTTGGCACAAGTGATTCAGCGCTTTATGTATCGGAGGATTACGGCAGCAGTTTGATCGGAGATGGCAAACTGGCCTCCTATCTTTTTGTAGATGGGGACAATTTTTTGCTGGATGCCTATACTGAGGTTTACCTTGTTGCCTCCAAGGACAGCGATGCTACGGCATATTCCTCCACGTATGAAGGGCTTATTGCTTCGATTTTTGACGGGATTATCTCCATCAAGGGGGAGCGGGAAGAGGCTCGGTATGAGGAAATGAAGGCAGCTCTTCCGGGAGATATTCCCCAGGAAATGGCGGACGAGTTTTTGGTCGAAATGCCATATCCGAGCTGGACTGTTATGGACCGGGAAGCCGTGGTTGGTTATAACGATTTAGGCTCCAGCATTGAAGTTATCGATTCGGTGGCGGCTGTTTTTCCGTTTTTCTTTGTTCTGATCGCAATGCTGATGACATCCAATTCAATGGCCCGGATGATCACGGAGGAGCGGGGGGAGCTTGGCACGCTTGTTTCGCTTGGCTTTAGCAGCGGCAGCGTGGCGGCGACGTATCTATTTTATGTGTTGTCGGCTTCGGGCATCGGCGCAACGGTTGGTTTTTTGGCGGGCTGCCGCTTTATACCGCCGCTTGTTTATGATAATTTTACGTTTGTGCTGCCTTCGCTTGAGACCCGGTATAACTGGGTGATGTTTTTCGTTATTTTGGCCCTAGCTCTGGTCGTGATGACGGCTGTCACATTGACTGCCTGCTCCAAAGCGCTGAAGCTGAGGCCGGCGGCACTGATGCGTCCCGTCGTTCAGGAAAAAGGGCAACGCATTTTGCTGGAACGGATCGGTTATTTATGGTCCCGGTTCTCTTTTAATTGGAAAATCACCGTCCGCAATCTGTTCCGCTATAAAAAAAGAGGGCTGATGACCATTGTTGGCGTTGCGGGCTGCACAGCGCTTCTGCTGGTTGGCTTTGGGCTGCGCGACAGCATGAACGGGGTAGTAGAGAAACAATACGGCGAGATTTTTAGATACAGCGATATGGGGATCTTAAAGCAGGAAACAAAGACCATCGACGCCCAACTGGAGCAAGCGCTGGAATGGGAAGGAATTATCGACCCTTTATTGATCAAGCAAACGGCGTACAAGTCGCAAACGCCGGAGCGTTCACTTGAGGTTTACTCCATCGTGCCGGAGGATGAAAACCTGTTCCCGGATTATTATTCATTGAAGAGTGCTGTCGATGGCAATGAAATAACGCTTGGCGGCAAGGGAACAACATCTGGCATCAAGGATGAAGGAGTTATCGTTACAAGCAAAATAGCAGCTATCTGGAACGCCGGCATCGGAGATACCATCGAGATCAAAGATCGAGAAAACAATGTTTTCGCTCTTCAAATCGCAGACATTGCTGAAAATTATGCCGGACATTATCTGTTTATGAGCAAGGAGCAGCATGAAGAGATTTTCCAAAAGGAAGTCGAATTCAATGCATTTGTCTCCCGATTTGCCGGGGATCAAACGGCTTTGGCGGTAAGGCTGCTCGAAAGAGGTTTGGTACTGAACGTAAGCTTTACCGACGATATTTTGGGTAAAGCGCTGGATAATAACAAAAGCTTAAACGGCGTCATTGTGCTCATTATTTTTGTGGCTTCGCTGCTGGCGTTTATTATCATTTACAACCTGACCTCCATTACCATTAGCGAACGGACGCGCGAAATCGCTACATTAAAGGTACTTGGCTTATACGACCGGGAAACTAACGGTTACATTTATCGCGAAGCGACGATTCTTACGTTAATCAGCATCGGAGCGGGACTGGTTTTGGGCATTTTCATCCACAGCTACATCGTTGACGTCATCAGCGACCAATCCGCTATGATCCTGTTCAAGAAGATCAAATGGCTCAGTTTTGTTCTTGCGGCTGTGCTGACCGTGATTTTTTCAACCATCATGCAGCTGATTACATACTACAAACTCCGCGCCATCAACATGATCGAATCGCTGAAGTCGGTGGAATAGACGGGAGTCAGGGGATTGGCAGGATGCAGGCGTAGGGATCGGGCAAGAAGCTGGTAGGAGACGGGCGCAGGGATATGTGAGATGCAAGCAGGATGCAGCTGCAGGAATTTGGCGAGACGCAGGGAGGATGCAGGTGCTGGAATTGGGCGAGACGCAGGGAGGATGCAGGAGAGTTCAACAGAATGTAACTATGGAGGAGGCTCGTTGCGCTTGAGTGCCACGAGCCTCCTCTTTTGTGCAGAGATAATTCCGCTTGACTGGCGTTGCTCTCTCATGCCGAGGTAACTGAGTCTAACTAGCGTTGCTCTCTCATACCGAGGTAACTACGCTCGATCGGCGCTGTTCCCTCAGCCGAGGTAACTGAGTCTAACTGGCGTTGCTCTCTCATGCGGAGGTAACTGAGTCTAACTGGCGTTGCTCTCTCATGCCGAGGTAACTGAGTCTAACTGGCGTTGCTCCCTCATGTAGAGGTAACTACGCTCGATCGGCGCTGCTCCCTCAGCCGAGGTAACTGAGTCTAACTGGCGTTGCTCTCTCATGCGGAGGTAACTGAGTCTAACTGGCGTTGCTCTCTCATGCGGAGGTAACTGAGTCTAACTGGCGTTGCTCTCTCATGCGGAGGTAACTGAGTCTAACTGACGTTGCTCACTTATGCCGAGGTAACTCAATAGGAAATCTCCGGTCACCATTTTGAATAGCACAACTGGTGGGTGATAAAGTTCGATATTTTCTAATGGTCATCGATGGCCGTTAGAGCGCAAAATTAGCATGTTGATGAGTTTTAACGGTCATTTGTGTCCAGTAGAGCGGTTTTTTGATGCAAATTGCCTCCTTTTTAGCTTCTTACGGCCATGCGTGACCGTTAGATTTTGAATATTGCGTAAAAAGGTGTTCTAATGGTCAAAGATGACCGTTAGCCCGACAACTACTCAACTAATCCTGTTGATAGAATGAAAAACAAAGAATGATGTGTGGATTAGCGGTAATTTACCTCGGTGAACAAGGCTCACCTTACACCAAGTGGTTATTAAGCTGGTATTGACGATAACGTCTTTTGTCATCGATTACGGCTAGCAAATGATTGGAAACCAGTTTGTCCAAAATTCGTCTGGTCTGTCTGCCGGAACGCTGCAAATGCAATGCGACTTCTCCACAATTAAATGGCCGCATGATTCCTCGGGCATAACGTAAAATCTCATTTTCGGCCCAGTCAAGTGATGGGTTTGCAGGTATTGATGTAAACTTGCCGATAAAGGAGAGTACTAATTGTTTGCAAACTTCCGGCTCATCTACAATTGAGAGGTATGCAATAGGAAGAAACATCCATCCATCTAATGTTAAGTAGGCTTGTTTCATGCATAAATCTTTAAATCGCCAAGCCTCAATATCCCGGGCATGCGATTTGTAGCCGTGGATCTCAATGCACGCTTTTGCATTGCCGGGCATATAGGCCAGATCCAAATATCTAAACTTGTTGCTAAAATCCCGCATTTCCCATTCCGGATAGAGATGGTCCAGATTGCCGACTGCGGGGTACCAAATGGATTTTAGAAATTCTTTTGTCCCGTGACCCAGCCCTTTCTCAAGCAGTTCGTGTCTCCGCTTGTTCTTTTCTTCGGTTAGCTGCTTCATCAGCCAGTCATCCATTACTGCATCAAAGTTTTTCATAAACCAGTCATCCTTTCAATACGATGAGTCAACAAAGCGATTTTCAACAAAAATCGATTATTCAATGAAAGAAAGAAGTAGGAAGCAAGAAACAAGAAACAAGAAACAAAAAACAAAAAACAAGAAACAAGAAACAAGAAACAAGGAGGCAAGCAAGCAGGCAACAAAAAAGCCGCTTTGACCAAGAACCTGTCATTCAGGCTATCTTGATTCAAAGCGGCATGTGCTTCACGCCAATTACATAACTATGCGTATATTATAGTTCAGTTTTTTCGTTAAGTCTATCCATGCATTTAGATGGGGTGTACGTGACTTGCGTCATAGGCATATTGTGGCGCTGGTATATGATGATTCTACATGTGCCTTGCTATATGATGATTCTACATGTGCCTTGCTATATGATGATTCTATATGTAGCCTTGCTATATGATGATTCTATATGTAGCCTTGCTATATGATGATTCTATATGTAGCCTTGCTATATGATGATTCTACATGTGCCTTGCTATATGATGATTCTATATGTAGCCTTGCTATATGATGATTTCTATATGTAGCCCTGATAGATGATGAATCGACGAATCTATAGTTTGGCGGGTCTTTATCTATGAATCATCCCGTTGTTAACTTCATAAGAGAGCGATATGCTGGTCATACCGCATTTTCGCAGCTCGGAATTGTCTTGATTCGTGGTAATTTTTGCATATACTTAATTTTGGACTATTTATTTGAAAAATGGAATGTTAAAGTGAAAATTATGGGACGTCGCTTGCGTGAAATACAGTAGGCGTCTTTTATTTTCATTGGCGGTTTTTATTTTCATTGGCGATTTTGGGGTTTGAAAGCGAATACATATAGCGGAAAATCCAGGGATAGAGATTTTTATTGGGATTGGAGTTGATAATTGTGCAGTCAGGCAACAAATCGCATTTGCTCATGACAATGGGAATACCCCAAGAAGAAATTATATATGAGCTTTTATGCGACCGTACTATTGAAGGCGGTTTTGGAGATACACTGCTTGTTCTCAGCAAAAAAGGGTTGTCTATCGCGTACTGTCAACTGGAGCCGACAGGCGAAAAACGTTTCTGCGGCTTTCCGGTAAAGCAGGGTAAAAGAAGGCTCAAATGGCCGCTGCCCAAGGGCGGCAAGGGGATCAGCGACGAGCGAACCTCCAACAGCCGTTCTTCTCATATGAAGCAAACAGGAGACAAGATGTCCGCGGGTCGGCAATCCAATGAGCAGCATGCCGAGGACCAGACATCTGCGAGTCGGTCTTCTCATGAGAAGCTTGCCGAGGACCGGACATCTGCGAGCCAGCCATACCATGAGCAGCAAGCCGTAGACGAAACGTCCGGGAGCCGGACTTCCGTTGGGTACAAAGCCGGCGTCCAATCCGGCAATAATCAATCAGCCGATAAAGATTCATCCAATGACTGGTGTATTGAGCATATTCCAATGGAGGAGTTGGAAGGACTCTCTATCGTCAATCTGGTTGCATCCGGGATGATTGTTGCCAAAGGCAAGGAGGACCGGGCCATAGCCGCGTTTACAAACGGCTTGATGAGCCGTGCATCGCTGCTGGTCAAACTGTTGCAAAAAGTGAAAAACGGCGAATCCATTGAAGAGGACCTGCTGACGCACGATGATGCCGAGGAAAGCTGCCCTTCCTGCGGCATGATTTATCCGGAGCCGGGGCGGCGCATATGCCCGAAATGCATGAAACGGTCAGCTGTTTTTGTGAGACTGTTGAAGTTTGCCGTACCGTATAAAAAAACGGTCGCCATCGTTATTTTTCTGATGCTGCTTAATGCGGTCTGCTCGCTTATTATTCCTTACTTGATGGGTACGGTGCTGTTTGATCAGGCGTTGGCTGGAAAAGGCAATTTTGCCGGGCAAATCGGCCTGGTTATTGGACTTATTATTCTTTTTCGCTCGCTTTCTTTGCTGTTCGGCATTCTCTATGGAGTCATGAACGCAAGGATGGCGGTAAACGTCGTGTTTGATTTGAAGTCCGCAATATTTTCATCCATGCAGCGGTTGTCGCTCAGCTTTTTTCAACGGAGGCAAACCGGACATTTGATGACTCGGGTCAACAACGATTCCGGCGATTTGCAGGCCTTTTTTATCGACGGCTTATCGTATTTCATTGTTAACGCCATGAATATAATCGGCATCGCCGTCATCTTGCTAATGCTCGACTGGAAGCTGACGCTGCTTTGCTTTTTGCCCCTTCCGGTGGTCATCCTGCTGGTGCGCAGCGCGTTTCCGAAGCTTTGGCGGATGTCGTGGCGCAGCCACCGGCGAGTAGCATCGCTCAATTCGCTGATCAGCGATTCCATTCGGGGAACACGCGTCGTCAAGGCGTTTGGCATGGAGCAAAAGGAGATGGAACGTTTCCACTACGCCAATCAAAATTATTCCGGAGCGGAGCAGCGCTACAGCAAATTGAGCGGCACCGTATTTCCGGTGCTGAATGTGCTGACGCAGCTCGGCGGCATGATGATCTGGGCGTTTGGCGGCTGGATGATTCTGCGGGGCGAAATGGCGTTTGGGCTATTGCTTACTTTTGTCCATTATATGTATATGCTTTATGGACCCATCGAGTTTATGAACAATATTGTGAGCTGGTGGTCGTATTGCATGTCGGCCGCGCAGCGCATTTTCGAAATTCAGGACGCCGTGCCGGAGATCGAAGACAAGAAGGATGCCATTCATCTTTCGAAGCTGAAGGGTGATATCGAGCTGGACAATGTAACCTTTGGCTACGAGCCCAACAAGCCGATTCTCAAGGGCATCAATCTGAAAGTGAAAGAAGGAGAAATGCTGGGTGTAGTTGGCCACTCCGGCGCCGGGAAATCGACGCTGGTTAATGTAATATCCCGGCTGTATGAAGTGAATGAAGGGGCCGTCCGGTTTGGCGGCATTGACGTCAAGGATTTGTCGTCCGCCTCTCTGCGCAATCATATCGGCATTGTATCGCAGGAAATCTACGTATTTTCGGGAAGCATCGCTGAAAATATCGCCTATGTTAATCCCGACTGCCGCATGGAGGAAATCATCTATGCCTCCAAAATCGCGGGGGCGCATGACTTTATCGAAAAGCTGCCTGATGGCTACGACACCATCGTCGGGACGGGTGGTTATGATTTGTCCGGCGGCGAGAAGCAGCGATTGTCCATTGCACGGGCGGTTCTATACAATCCCCGGCTGCTTATTCTCGACGAAGCAACGGCTTCGCTGGATACCGAGACGGAGCTCAAAATTCAGGAGGCGCTGGAGAAGCTTATCCGGGGACGGACAACCATCGCGATTGCCCATCGGTTATCGACGCTGCGAAACGCCGACTATCTCGTGGTAGTGGAGGACGGGCGCATTGTAGAGGAGGGCACGCATTCGGCTCTTCTGGAGAAGGACGGCGCTTATGCCGGTCTGGTCAAGAAGCATGATGAGGCATTAAAAATGAACGAGGTGATTATCGCGTGACTTCAAATGAACAGCAAATATCGAATGAACAACAAAGCTCCAATGAAAAACAAGGCTCCAATGAACAACAAACATTTAATGAGCAAAATGGTTCAAGTGAGCCGAGGGAATCAACCAAGACGCAGAGCGGGGTTACTCATGAAGGGTCCGGGCTTAACGAGCTTGCGGATGCGGCGGGGATTTCTTTTTTGAACCGTGAAAATGCCTCCTTTTATACCACGGAAGGCGGAATGCTTGCGGTAAAAGTGGGCGAGAGCGAGCATTCCGGCGTTTATGTTCATAGCTCCTTTCCCCATAGCAACCAGACCGAATACTTGTCTATCCGCACCCATGAAAACAAAGAAATCGGCATGGTGCGCAACCTGGATGATGTTGATACGGCAACGGCGGAATTGCTGCGGCAGCAGCTGCAAATTCGGTATTTTGCACCGCAGATTACGCGGCTGATAAAGGTAAAGGAAGAGTTCGGCTATTCCTATTGGGAAACGGAGACGGACTCGGGAATATGCCGCTTTACCGTTCGCGGAGGCGTTGGCCAGATCAAGCTCGTAACCCCGGTTCGTTTGCTTATTACGGACGTAGACGGCAACCGTTTTATCATTCCGGATTATACGGCTTTGTCGGACAAAGAATTCAAGATGATCGAATTGCATATGTAGCGGGGAGTGAAACAGTACGATGAATTTGCAATACAGTTTGCCCCAACATGATCGGGAAGCGGGACAAAGCGCTGTCGGCGAAGAAATCCAATATTGTATCCCCGCTAACTTGTCTCTGCTGGGCAGGCGCATGAGCGGATGGTTCATTGTAGGACGGGATCGCTGGGCGTATGTCGAAAATGGTGAAGTGGGCAGCAGCGGCGAAATTGCGGAAGGCTCGGACTACAAGATGGTTCCGCTGATCGGCAATGTCATATTGGAGTGCGAGCAACACGGAGTCAAAACCATTTTGGCCCGGTCAACGATGGAGCATGCCGCCAGATACGGCTATCTGTCGCAAGTGTTGAACGACAAAGCCGACGGACGGAAAGTGCGAATTTACAATAAGGAAGAGGAAACGTCCTGCCGAACCTGCAACAGCTCGCTTATTCCGGGCACGCGCGTTTGTCCGCGCTGCATGAATAAAGGAGCAGCCTTCAAACGATTGTTCGCCGTATCGCGTGCGCATTGGAAGAGCTTTTTGCTGGTTCTTGCGATTTTGGCGGCATCTTCGGGGCTGGCGCTGTTGGGGCCGTATTTTCAAAAATTGCTTATTAACGGGGCCCTTCAGCCGGTTGGAGGAGAGTCAAATACCACGTTATTTGCGGTTGCCATTGCCGGAATGGTGGGATGCCTGCTGATTGGGGAGCTGCTTGGCATCGGCCGTAACCGGATGATGGCCGGCATTAGCTCCGGCATCTCGGCTGATCTGCGAAAGCTGGTGTATGACAAAACGCAGAGCCTTTCGCTTGGTTTCATGACCTCGCAGCGCGCAGGGGATATGATGAACCGGATTACGTCCGATACGGAGCGGATTCGCCAAATGATTCAGGAGCTGTGCACAACGGCGGTATTCCAGTTTATTATGCTGGTTTCGGCCAGCACGCTGCTGTTTATGGCGGATTGGCGGCTTGCTATTGTGGTGCTGCTGCCCGCGCCGCTTGTCGCTATTTTGCATCGATACATTTGGAAGCATGTTCTGAACAGGCTTTTTCACAAGCAATGGCGAGTTCAGGACAGAGCCAATTCGTTCCTGCATGATGTATTAAGCGGCATTCGGGTTGTAAAAGCGTTTGGCAAGGAAGAACGTGAAATCCGGCGATTTCGTTCCCATAATGCAGATTTTGCCGCTGCGGCGATAAAAAGCGAAAAGCTGTTCAGCATCCTGTCTCCCATTACCAACTATTTGATCCAGCTTGGCCAATATTTCGTGCTGCTGATCGGATGCAATTTGATCCTGCGCAGCGAGATGAGCATTGGGGAGCTCATTCAGTTCAGCGCTTATGCCTCCATGATTTTTGGGCCTATATCCTGGCTCATGTTTATGCCTAGATGGATGGCCAACGCGTTTGTTTCCATCGAACGGATCTTTTCGGTCATTGACGAACGGCCGGAGGTCGAGGAGTCTCATCAGCCGGTTAAACATAACATAAAAGGCCATATCCGGTTTCAAGGGGTTTATTTTGGCTACAAGTCGTATGAGGCCGTGTTGAGGGATATTAATGTTGAAATAAAGCCCGGCGAGATGATTGGTCTGGTCGGGCATTCCGGCTCTGGCAAATCAACGCTGATCAATCTGCTGTCGCGATTTTACGATGTTGATGAAGGAAGCGTGATGATTGACGGGGTTGATATCCGGGATATTGAGCAGGCGGAGCTTCGTTCGCAAATCGGCGTTGTGCTGCAGGAGACGTTTCTCTTCAGCGGGACCATTATGAACAATATCCGTTATGCCAAGCCGGATGCGAGCAATGAAGAAGTGATTCAAGCGGCGCGAATCGCAAATGCGCATGACTACATTATCGCGCAGCCCGATGGCTATGATACGATGCTTGACGAGAACGGAAGCAATCTTTCCGGCGGAGAGCGCCAGCGGCTGGCGATTGCGAGGGCGGTGCTGGGTGATCCCCGGCTGCTCATCCTGGACGAAGCGACAGCTTCGCTTGATATCGAGACGGAATCCGCGATACAGGAGGCGCTTCAGCGGGTGGCGCACGGCCGAACCACTGTAGCGATCGCGCATCGACTGTCCACTCTGCGGAACGCCGACCGCCTGATCGTGCTGGAAAAGGGCCGGATTGCCGAAATAGGCTCTCATGCCGAGCTGATCCAAAAGCGTGGCATCTATTACAAGCTCATTCATGCCCAGCGGGAAATGTCGTCGCGGATCAAGAACGAGCAGAACTCTCCAAAACTACCAACTGCTTCCGAAGTATATTAAAATAAGAAGATATAAAGGTATGCTTACAAATCAACGTTCTTTCAGAGCCTTCTAAGCGTTTGCTTTTGTTCCCGGATTCCAACAGTTAACCTTCAATTAACAGGAATCTGGGATCAATAGCCACACGTTTTCGTCAGAAAACGTTCTTCGGAAGCATATGCTCGGAAGGGTCTTTCATGCGGTGGCCGCCCTTTCTGAAATCTTTAGTTGAACTTATACAGTACCACCCAGTCAAAAGGAGAAGCCATGAACAATCCCATCCATATTCTTGTTGCCGAGGATGATAGCGACATCAGCCGGCTTTTGTGCAGCATCATCAGGAACAGCGGCTACATTCCCCAGCCCGCTTTCTCGGGAACGGAGGCGCTGCTCTACCTGGAGCAGCACAAATGGAGCTTGCTGCTGCTGGACCTGATGCTGCCCGGTATGTCGGGCGAGGAGCTGCTGCAGCACATAGAAGATCGCAGTGATATGCCGGTCATTATTATATCGGCCAAAGGCGAACCGCAAACGAAGGTATCCGTCCTGCGCGGCGGAGCCAATGATTACATTACAAAACCGTTTGATATCGAGGAAGTGTCTGCGCGAATCGATACCCAGCTGCGCCTGTATGCGCGCATCGGGCAGCACGTGTTGCCCAAAATCATGGAGCATAAAGGGCTTGCGCTGGATCAGGAAGCCATGACGGTGAAGATTGGCGAATATGAGCCCAATCTGACAGCAAGAGAATTTGAGATTTTGCGGTTATTGTTATCCGCCCCCAAGAAGGTGTTCACCAAGTCCAATCTGTACGAGCAGGTATGGGGCGAAGCCTTCTACGGCGACGATAATATTATTAACGTACATATGAGCAATTTGCGAGGCAAGCTGGCCAAGGCGGCCCCGGGAAGCGAATTTATCGAGACAGTATGGGGCATGGGGTACCGGCTTAAGCCTTAATACATTCTTAAGTATTGACTTTAGAACCTCTTATGGTTTCATTTCTATACTTGGTCTATCACAAGAAGGAGGCCAAGATAAAAGATGGAAGAATATGTTTTGAAAACCTATCAATTATGCAAGAGCTTCAAAGATACCAAAGTGCTGAGCAACGTCAATCTTTCCATACCCAAAGGCGCTATCTACGGTTTCATTGGACAAAACGGAGCGGGCAAATCAACATTGATCCGGCTTGTAACGGGATTGGCTTTTCCTACAGGAGGGGCGATTCAGCTATTTGGCGAATATGGAGAAAAGGAATTGACTAAAGCGCGCAAACGAATCGGCTCCGTTATTGAAAGTCCTGCACTTTTCCCGAATATGACGGCAAGCGAAAATGTGGAGGCCAACCGCATATTGCGTGGCATTCCCGGCAAGGACAGTGTCGCACGTATGTTGAAGCAGGTCGGCTTAAACGAGACAGGCAGTAAAAAAGCAAAAAACTTCTCGTTAGGCATGAAGCAGCGGCTGGGTCTTGCCATTGCGCTGCTGGGCGATCCGGAATTTATTATTTTGGACGAACCAACCAACGGACTTGACCCTATGGGCGTTATCGAAATGCGCGAGCTGCTCAAAACGCTAAACCGCGAGCTCGGCATTACGATTATGATTTCCAGCCACATTCTGAGCGAGCTGCATCTAATGGCCAGCCACTTCGGCATTATTCACCGCGGACAATTGCTGGAGCAGCTGACCGCAGCAGAGCTGGGGGACAAATGCCAGAAGTATGTTCATATTGGCGTAGATGATCCAGGCAAAGCGGCAACCGTCATTCAAACCGAACTGGGAACGGCGGATTTCGAGGTGATGCAGGACGGCTCCATCAAGCTGTACGGCCGCTTTGAGAAGCCGAGCCAAATCTCATCGGCTCTGTTCAAGGCAGGGCTTCAAGTGGAAAAGTTTCTGCCGGCTGGCGAGGATCTGGAGAGCTATTTTACCAGTGTGATCGGGGGTCAGCGTCATGTATAACCTGATCATGGTGGAATGGTTCAAGCTTCGTAAAAACCGTTCCTTTTGGACAATGCTGGCAATTCTGGCCATTTTGTCGCTTGCGTATCCGCTGCTTTATTATTTTGACAGCGAGGGGCCAGGATATACAGGCGTCGAATTTCTACTCGCCTTTTTGCCCAGCAATGCCTACGCTATCAAAATCGGTGTTGCGGTATTGGCCGGCTTTTTTATTTCCAACGAATATGCTACCGGCGTCATGAAGACGATCGCATCGTCCGGCAATACCAGAGGGCGGTTGTATAGCGCAAAGCTGATCATGTTTTCGGTCGGAGCAATGGCATTGTCCATAACGTTCCCGATTGTCAGCACGGTTGAAGTAAGCTTATTGTCGGGCTTTGGTCAATTGCCGGGGGGCAGCGACCTATTTTACCTGTTGCGTATATTGACGCTTACGCTTCTGTATACGTCGGCATTTGCGGCGATTGGAGCTTTATTTGCCGTTCTTATGACGGACGGCGGTAAAACGATCGGCGTTTCAGTCCTGTTTTTTCTGGGAATTGATGTGGCGTTGGCAGGCATAGGCTCAAAGGTTGCTTTTGTAGAAACGATCTATCAATATTCCATCTTCAAGCTCTTTGGCGATATCCCTCTGCTTGATGTGGAAAGCGGCGAATGGCTTGCGCTCCTGCTTGTGCCGCTGGCAACCATTGTTGTATCCGGTTTTCTGGGCAATCTGGTGTTTCGGAAAAAAGATATTAAATAAAGGACGGAGGGGGAGCGTTGCTGCTTATCATAACCCTTATTTTGGCCGGGGCAACGGCTCTCCTGCTAGTCCGCTTGCTGATGCTTCGGCGGGAGCTGGGACGGATGACGGAGCAGTTAAAGCTCTATAATCGGGGAGAAAACGGCAAAAAAATAGATGTCGCGTTGTTTGATGGAAAGCTGGAGGGGCTGGCTGAGCAAATTAATGCCCAGTCTCAATTAATTATTGAAGCAAAAGCATTGAAGGAACGAACGCAGCAAGAGTTTCGCTCGGCATCCGCTAATATGTCCCATGACATTCGCACGCCGTTGACTTCTATTTTGGGCTATATTCAATTACTGGAGGGCGATGCCGGAACGCCGGAGGAAAAGCGGGAATACGTAGCCATTGTGAAAAATCGGACCAAACGGCTGCAAGCGCTGCTGAACGACTTTTTTGAACTGGCGCTCATTGAATCGCCGGACGATTATCTCAAAGTCGAAAAGCTGGATCTGACGGGACTGATCTCCGATGTCCTATTTAGCTTTTACGATACGTTCAACGAAAGCGGCATGATGCCTGTTCTCCGGCTGACGGAGGAGAAATTGATTGTTTTCGGCGATGAGTCTGCGATACGCAGAGTAATGGAAAACTTGCTGCTCAATACGGTTAAATATGGTAGCGGGGAGATAGAGATCCATTTTCAAAGGCTAAACGGCGAGGCCGAGCTGAAAATCGTGAACGAAGCGGAAGGGTTGGATGGAAATAATGTCAACCTTCTATTCGACCGTTTCTATACAGCTGACCGGGCACGATCTGCTCAAACGTCGGGGCTGGGTCTTTCAATCGCCAGAGGTCTGATGAGTAAGATGGGCGGCACGCTGACAGCGAAGCTTGAGGGGAAACAGCTGATGATGATTTGCAGATGGAAGCTCCCGGATTAAACGCGGTGAACTCCTGAAAGTAATCATTAGTTGAACTTAAATAGATGTTAGACTGCCGGATTCCGCAAAACGCGGGAGCCGGCTCTTTTTCGTTACGTATAAACGCAACGTTTTAAATCCCCCAAAAGAGATAATCATGTAGATATCCATAGAAATAGAATTAGGAAAAGAAATGGGAAAGAAAAGAGGGATCTACAATGACAAAGCTAGAACCCCTGTGGCGGGATGAAGTAAAGTTGCAGAGTTTTCCTGCGTTAAAGGGCGATCAGGATGTCGATATGGTTATCGTTGGCGGCGGCATTTCGGGAATTACCGCGGCATATTTGCTGGTTAAGGAAGGCTTGAAGGTTGCCCTGCTGGAAGCGGATAAACTCCTGAATGGCACGACCGGACATACGACTGCCAAAATTACGGCCCAGCATGACTTGATCTATGACGAATTTATTAGCCATTTTGGGAGAAGCGCGGCCAGACTTTATTATGAAGCGGCCCGTGACGCCATGGGGTTGATTAGAAGAGCGATAGACGAGCATGGGATCAGCTGCGACTATGAGATGCAGGACGCTT
Source organism: Paenibacillus sp. CAU 1782 (assembly GCF_054551715.1). Lineage (NCBI taxonomy): Bacteria > Bacillati > Bacillota > Bacilli > Caryophanales > Paenibacillaceae > Paenibacillus > Paenibacillus sp. CAU 1782. Next base: position 357,544 of record NZ_JBTOLL010000003.1, read on the forward strand.
ATTTGTATGCCTCCACGGAGCAGTCGCTAGCTAAACTGCGGAAGGAGCTTGCCGCTTATGAGAAGCTGAGCATCGACGGCGAGCTGGTGAAGGAGATTCCTTTTGACATACAAGTATCGGGCGCTTTGAAAATGAACAAGCAGGCGCAATTCCACCCGCTGAAATATTTGTCCCGCTTGGTTCAGGCCATTACGGATGCCGGCGGTGTCATCTATGAGAACACAACGGCAGTAAACATTAAAGGGGATGGGGGGAAGAGAACGGTACATACCGTGAACGGGTCACGGGTGACGGGGGATTATGTGATTGCCTGCTCGCATTTCCCCTTTTATGAAGGAACAGGACTGTATTCAGCTCGGCTGCATGCGGACCGCTCCTATGCTCTTGCCTGCAAAACGAAAACAAAATATCCCGGAGGCATGTATTTAAGCGTCGATCAACCGGCACGTTCCCTTCGTTCCGCTTTGCTGGATGGTGAACAAGTCGTGCTGATCGGGGGAGAGAGTCATAAAGCGGGACAAGGCAAGGATACCCGCCTTCATTACGAAGCGCTGGAGACCTTTGGCCGGGATGTGCTGGGAGTGGAGCGGATCTTATATCGTTGGTCGACCCAGGATTTGATTACGCTGGACAAGCTGCCATACGTTGGCACGATCACGGCTTCCGAACCGCGGGTTCTGATCGCGACGGGATACCGCAAATGGGGGATGACGAACGGAACGGCTGCCGCAAACCTGCTTAAGGATCTTGTTTTGGAGCGACGAAATCCCTATCAGGAGTTATACGCGCCTTCCCGGTTTTATGCAGACCCCAGCTTGAAGAAGTTTTTGATCGAAAATGCAAATGTGGTCAAACATTTGATCAAAGGAAAGCTGGAAATGCCGAATCAAGAGGTCGAAGATTTGTCCAATGATCAAGGAGCGGTTGTCACCATCGATGGCGAACGAAAAGGAGCCTACAGAGACAGGGAAGGCTCCTTGCATGTGGTGGACACAACCTGTACGCATGTTGGCTGCGAAGTGAACTGGAATGCCGGGGACCGCACATGGGATTGCCCATGCCACGGCTCCAGATTCTCCTATACGGGCGAAGTAATTGAAGGTCCCGCCGAAAAGCCCTTGCAGAAATTTCACCATGACATGCTGGACAACTTTATCAGCCCCAATTCCGGCTATTAAGCGGAAGGTTTAGCCATCCGCGCTTCCGGCTTATAAGTGAAAAGGATCGGCCATCTCCGCATCCGGCGTAAAAGTGGAGGGTTTCGCCATCTCCATTCCAGCTTTAGCGGAGAATTGTACCCTCTCCAGCTCCGACTATCGTGTGGAAACGGCGGTTTCTTCGTCGTTTCCCCATTCTTGCCATGCGCCTTCATAGGGGCGAACATCCGGGTAACCCAGCAGCCGGAGGATGAAATACGTATGGGCGCCGCGGGAGTTGAGCTGACAATAAGGGACAATGATGTTGTCCCTGGTTACGCCAATTGCTTCCAATTGAGCGGTTAATTCCTCTTCCTGTTTAAAATAGGGCACGCCGTCCGGCGCATCAAGGTTCAGCGCGGCTTGCCATTCCAACTGGACCGCGCCGGGAATATGGCCGCCCTTCCGGTTATTCCGCTTGTCAGCGCCGGTATATTCGTCCCTGGACCGCACATCCAGCAGCAAAATGCTTGAAGGCGCCGATTCAAGCTGCGCCTTGGTCGTTAACAGCTCAGGATGGCTTCTTGCCCTCGTCCACTGCCCTCGTTTATGACGGGACAGCGAGTCGGGGGAGTCCTCCTGAATTGGCTTGCCGGCCGACTTCCAGGCGGTAAATCCTCCATGCAGAAGCCGGACGCGTCCACGCAAACCGTAATATTCCAGCACATAAAAGACGCGGGCAGCCAATGCGCTTTTGCCATCGTCATAGATAACCAAGTCAACGTCATCGCTGTAGCCGATTTCCTCCAATGCCTCTCGCACCGTATACAACGGGGCGACATCAATGGCATTGGGATGCTTCAGAAGCTCGGAGCGCAAATGGCGCGCGCCCGGAATATGCCCCTGCTGGAAGCCTTCCTTCCGAACATCCAGCACCAGAAGGTTTGATTTCCCAATATGCTGCTCAAGCCAGTTCACGTCTACAAGCAGGTCTTGATTTTCATAGGCCATATTGTCCCTCCTATCATTAACCTTCCAAGTAGCGCTGATATGCATCATCATATAGCTTCAAATACTCATCCAAACCTAGCTTTTTGAAGTTTTCAATAAAGGTATCCCATTCGCTAAACGGTGTATCTCCAAAAATAAATTTGGCTTCCCATTCCGTAACATACGTGTTGATTTCCTTATCCAGCGTTTGAAAACGCGTGTTGTCCTGGAGCGGATAATGGAATATCGGCCAAACCTCTTTCAGAATATCATCCTTTACTTTTTCTGTCGCCGCGCTTGAGGAAGGAAGGCTTTCCGCCCCTTTAAAATACTTCTGCTTCACCATCGCCGGATACCGGCCGCCAGGCCATGTCACATATTGGATCAGCGCCTGCTCCACCGTCAAGCCTTGCGGGTTTTGCTTGATTTCGTCCACAAACTCCAGACTTCCGTCGGGCAGCTCCTGATACGTCACGTCTTTGATTCCCATAAGGAACAGCTTGATGCCTTCATCGCCGTAGAAATAGTCGATCCAGCGCACCGTTGCTTCGGGATGATCATTTTTGCCGGTAATCACGAATGAACCCGGATAGGAAACTCTTGGTCTGGTCAAGGAGAAGAGATGATCGCCGTAAGGCCCCTGGTATGCCGCTCCGCCAACGTAAGAGTCCTGCCCCATCAGCGTTTCGGGATTGGTTGTAATCAGAGAGCCGTATACCCCCTGAGAGCCTTTTGATATAAACTCCGGACTTTTGATGGTGAAAATTTCTTTGTCGATTAATCCCTCTTGGTAGAGTTTATTAATGAATTGCAGAAGCTCCTTGTATTTCGGGTCCGTCGGAATAAAGCGAACGGTATTTGTGTCGGGATCGAGGTCGGCGAGAGGATGTCCCGCGCCTCGGTTGCCAAGTCCCCAGGAACCTCTCAAATACTGCACCAGAGGAGTGATGCCGACGCTGCCAAACGGGATTTCATCGGATTGGCCATTGCCGTTTAGATCGGTTTCTTTAACCGCCTTCAGATAGTTGTACAGCTCATCAATGGTGGACGGCTCGGAGAGAGACAGCTTGTCGAGCCACTCCTGATTGATCCAGAGCTTGTTGTTCGTCACCGCTGTCGTAAACTCGGGATCAACGGCAGTCGGGAATGAATAAATGTTTCCGTCGGCCATCGTTACCGCTTTTTTAATTTCAGGATAGTTCTCCAGCAGCTCCTTGAAGTTGGGCGCATATTGATCGATGAGGTCATTCAACTTGACGAAAATGCCTTCCTGACCGTACTTCAACAGATCCGCTGCCGGAAATTGCGCAGTATGAAAAGCATCGGGCAGCGCGTTGCTTGTGATAACCAGATTGCGTTTTTCCGGCAACGCATCAAACGGGACCAGCTCAAAGTCGACATTGATGTTGGTCTGCTTCGCATATTCCTTCCAGATGAGTGTTTCATTCCAGTTTGCCGCCGTAGTGGCGGATTTGCCTGCAAATATTTTCAGAGAAATGGGTTCTTTTGTGATCGGGAAGCCGGTATCGTTCAAATTCTTTGCTGGGGCTTCCGACGCTTTCTGCGACTCTTGCGCTTTTTCGGCGTTTTCCGGGCTTTGACTGACGCTTCCCCCTCCATTGCTGCTGCAGGCCGTCAGCCCCAGGGACAGAACAAGGGTAAGAACAAAAGTATGAATGAAAGCTTTTTGTTTTTTCATGACTCAACGACCTCCATGTTTATTAGTTTCCTACAAATGCGATTCCAAAAATTTGGTTTTAGCATTGGGACGAACGATCAACCTTTCACAGAACCGATGAGAGCTCCTTTCACAAAGTATTTTTGCAGGAATGGATAAAGCAGCAATACCGGAAGATTTGCCGCAATAACGGCGGCATATTTGATCGACTCCACATTCCAGAGATGATTGACCAGCGAGTCGTCGCCTAAGGAGACCATATCCTGCATATCGCTCTGAACCAAAATTTCGCGCAGCAAAAGCTGAAGGGGATAAAGCTCGCGGTTGTTCAGGTACAGCATGGCGTTAAAATAGGCATTCCAATGCGTCACGCTGTAAAACAGGATCATGACGGCTATGATGGGCATGGATAACGGCAATACGATTTGCCTCAGCAATCTCAGGTTGCTGCTTCCGTCGATTAAGGCGGCTTCCTGAATGTCCGAGGGTAACGCGGATTGAAAGTACGTCCGCATAATGATGATATTTACGACAGACACCGCGTTTGGCAGAATCATCGCCCATACGGTATTGATCATGCCCAGGTCGCGAATGAGCAAGTAGGTCGGAATCATGCCCCCGCTGAAAAAGAGAGTGAACAGCAGAAACAGCATGATGGTTTTCCGCCCGGCAAAGTCTCTGCGCGATAAGGGATAAGCGGCGCAAATCGTTAAGGCAAGATTAATTGCCGTTCCCGCAATGGTGTAGAGCAGTGTATTGATAAAACCTTGCCGCAGCTCAAGGTTACCGACTATTTTGACATAGCCGCTGTAATGGATGCCTTTTGGCCAAAGCCAGACCTCTCCCGAAACAACGGCTTGCGGATTGCTGATCGAAGCGATAGCGACAAAAAACAGGGGGTAAAACACGATAAGCGCCACGAAGCCAAGGAAGATATAAATGAACAGATTGAAAAAACGGTCTTCCTTTCCCGCAATATGCAAAACCCTCTCCTCCTTTTACCACAGGCTGGTTTGCGTCAATTTTCGGGCCGCAGTATTGGCAATCAGCAGAAGCAGCAGATTAACAACGGAGTTAAACAGCCCAACGGCGGTCGAGAAGCTGAATTGCCCTTCAATAATTCCCGTCCGGTATACATAGGTCGAAATAATATCCGAAGCTTCCATATTCAAAGCGTTTTGCATCAGGAAGGCTTTTTCAAAGCCGATGCCCATCATAGAGCCAATCTGCAGAAGGAGCAGCACCATGATTGTCGGAAAAATGCCCGGGATGTTGATATGGCGGATTCTTTGCCAACGCGATGCCCCGTCGATGCGGGCCGCTTCATGCAGCCCGGGATCGATGGCGGTTAAGGCGGCAAGATAAATGATGGAGCTCCAGCCCATATGCTGCCACACGCCTGAAAAAACATAGATGCTTTTAAACCAGCCGGGATCGGTCATAAAGGAAACAGGCTGAAAGCCGGTCCATTCCAGCAGCTTGTTGACGATGCCGTATTGCGGCGACAAAAACAGCATGATGATGCCAACAAATACAACGGTGGACAGGAAATGAGGCGCGTAGGTGATCGTTTGGACAAAGCTTTTGAACCATTTTTTTTGAACTTCATTAATACACAGCGCAAGGAGGATGGGCGCCGGAAAACCGACGGCAAGCTGATAGAAGCTGATGCCTAATGTGTTGGTGAGCAGCCGCTCAAAATAATAGCTGTTGAAAAAACGTTCAAAATGGGTGAAGCCCGCCCAGGGGCTATCCCAAATGCCTTTTGACGCGGCAAAATCCTTAAAGGCGATCAACACTCCGTACATAGGCGTATATTCGAACAAAATAAAATAAGCGATGACCGGGGCAATAAGCAGGTATAAGTCCCAGTTTCTTTTGAAGCTTCGCAGCCAATAAGGCAGCGGTATAGCAGCTTGCTTTTTCCGGCGCACAGCCAGCGGCTTGGTCAACTCCCTCATGATCTACCCTCCCGGCTATTGTTGTGGAAGCCCCAGTAAATGGCGCGCATTGTTGCCGAAAATGGCTTCAATCTCTTCCTCCCGAAAACGCAGCTCTCGGGCAATCCTCACCTGCTCCTGCAAGTAACGGTTAATAAAACCTCGCGGCAGGCTATTGGAGTCGGTGCCAAAAATAATTCTCTCCGGCCCGATCAGCTCGTAGGTTTTGCGGAACAAGTGCTCAAGAGTCAACTCATACGGCGTCCAGCGAATCCATTGGTTGGAGCCGGAGGTATCGATGTAGATATTGGGGCAGCCCCAGCATAAATGAAGCAATTCCTGAAAATACCCGGCTCCAAAATGAGGGATGATGATGGGGATGGTCGGATATTGCCGGGCGACATTAAATATGGCCAAAGGATTGATGTTGGCATGCTGGACGATGCCCCCGGTGTGACCCAGCAGGCCGAAGTGGATCAAAACCGGCAGCCGCCGCTCCGCCAAAAATGTCCAGACCGGCTGAAGCGTTGGATCATGGAACGGGATTTGAACCATCGGGGCGAAAATTTTGTAACCCCGCAGCCCAAGCTCATCGACCGCTCTAACCAGCTCATCCCTTGCATCGGGGCTTTCGATGGCATGATGCGCAAAGCCGGTCAGCCGGTGTGGATGTCTGGCGATTTGCGCCGACAATTCGTCATTATTGGCCGCCGTCAAAAAATTGATGCCGCCGATATTGTGCGCGTCCAGCGACTCTATCCAGCGATCCGCTAACGGCCTGCTGTCATCGTCGGGGGCATGGTTTCCCTCCGGAAAGTCCCAAGTCAGTCGCATCTGCCGGGAGCGCTCGCTGTTTCTGGCCTGATGGATTTCGTTGGATGAAAGAAACGGCATAGGATAGGGCAAATGCCCGTGGATATCAAATACTTTAAAGTCATTGGCAAACAACATGTTTGTTCCTCCCCTATAATGCAACCTCTCCTGAAAAGAAAAAAACACGCACACCATCGCTGGAGCTTGCAAGCTCAAGGTCAGAGGGGTCCGTGTCCGGCTGTCCGGTTTTCGGCTGTTTTGATATAAAATATTTCCGATAAGATTAGTTTGTTTTATGAAGCGTACACCCCTAATTGGAAATTGTCAACAATCGCAATTAAAATTCATATTATTCCTATAAGGATAGTTTACAAATCTTGTCTTGTTGATTTACAATGTTCAAAAAAACAACGGGTCCATACCGTGCGCAAAGGTGATGACGATGAGCGAATTGAAGCGAAGAATGATCTTAAACCTTGTTTTAAGCAATGCAGGATCGCATCGGGGAGCATGGCGCCATCCCAATACCAAGCCCGCCGAAATCCACAATCACAACTATTTTCTTAAGTTGGCGCAAAAGGCGGAAGCGGCACGGCTGGACTCCCTGTTTATTGCCGACGGTTTGTCTGTCGAAGTTAAAGCGGTGCAGCATGCTCCCATCTTTGGGTTTGAACCCGTGACGCTGTTATCCGCCATTGCAGCTGTTACTGAAAAGATTGGTTTGATCGCCACGGTCTCAACCAGCTTTTCCGAACCGTATAATTTGGCTAGAAGCTTCTCTTCTCTGGATCATATTAGCGGGGGGCGGGCAGGCTGGAACATGGTCACAACCGGGGTAGACCGGACTGCGGCCAATTTCGGGCTGGAGCATCTGCCTTCCCATTCGGAGCGGTACGAGAGAGCATCCGAATTTGCCGAAGTTGTGCTGAAGCTGTGGGATAGCTGGGACGGAGATGCGCTTGTTCAAGACCAGCAAACCGGATTTTACGCCGATCCCGGGAAGGTGAGGGACATCTTCCATCAAGGCAAATATTTTTCGGTGAAGGGCGCTTTAAATATAATGCGATCGCCGCAGGGGAGACCGCTTATGGTGCAGGCGGGGTCTTCGGATGAAGGGAAGGAGCTTGCCGCCCGGTATGCGGAGGTTATTTTCACCATCCAGCGCACGTTGGAGGAAGGACAACAGTTCTATAGCGATTTGAAGGGAAGGCTGGAACGGTGGGGCAGATCCAGAGACAGTCTCAAAATATTGCCGGGTTTGCACGTCGTTGTAGGAAAAACAGAAAAGGAAGCAAAGGAAAAAGCCGATGCGTTGCAGAAATTAACTTCTATAGAAAGAGCGCTTATGTCGATGTCCAATATGCTGGGTATTGATTTTTCCGCTTATCCGCTGGATGCCCCGTTTCCCCAATTGCCGGAGCCTAGCGAGGTTAATGCCTATCAATCCTTTCATAAAATGATTAAATCCGTAGTCGACAAACAGCCGTTAAGTATTCTGGAGGTGCTGGAGAACTATTGGGTCGGCAATGGCGATTTAAAAATCGCAGGAACACCCAGCCAGGTAGCTGACGTTATGGAGCATTGGTTTGAGAGCGGAGCGGCGGACGGCTTTAACATCATGCCCCAGCTTAATGATGACGACATCGATTTGTTTCTGGAGGAGGTGGTTCCCGAGCTGAAAAGGAGAGGTTTGTTCCCGGATGCCTACAGCGGAGATACATTGCGGGAGAATCTGGGGCTGGTGTCTGTATGAAATAGCAGCTAGCAGGATATAACAGTTATTGTTGTGGGTTTTCATGTAAAAAACATACTTTGTTCATCTATTCTTCATGCGCAATGGATGAAACGATGGTATTCTTTAAAACAAGGAGTATATAATAATGATTACAAAAGGTTAATGATTCTCAAGTATACTTCTAAAACAAATAAAAAACTCTGGGAGGAATTTCAACTATGTCTCTGATTGGAACAGAAGTTAAACCATTTAAGGCTTCCGCGTACCACAATGGCAAGTTTATCGACGTTACTGAAGAAAATTTCAAAGGCAAATGGAGCGTGGTATGTTTCTATCCAGCCGACTTTACCTTTGTTTGCCCAACTGAGCTTGGCGACCTGCAAGATCAATATGAAACATTGAAATCGCTTGGCGTAGAAGTATACTCCGTATCGACGGACACTCACTTTACACATAAAGCTTGGCATGACAGCTCCGAAACGATCGGCAAAATCACGTACATCATGATCGGCGACCCGTCGCACACGATTTCCCGCAACTTCGATGTATTGATCGAAGCGGACGGCCTGGCTGACCGTGGCACGTTCATCATCGATCCGGACGGCGTTATCCAAACGGTGGAAATCAATGCAGGCGGTATCGGCCGCGATGCAAGCACGCTGGTTAACAAAATCAAAGCGGCGCAATATGTTCGCACGAATCCGGGCGAAGTTTGCCCTGCCAAATGGCAAGAAGGTTCGCAAACATTGAAGCCGGGTCTTGATCTTGTAGGCAAAATCTAAAGGGGGGCTTTACGGTGTTGGATTCGGATATCAAACAACAACTCGACCAATACCTTCAGCTCTTGGAAGGCGATGTGCTGATCAAAGCAAGCGCATCGCCCGACGATGCCGTATCCAAAGACATGTTGGCTCTGCTGAATGAGCTGGCCAGCATGTCACCCCGAATTACGATAGAGGAAGCTGGGCTGGAAAGAACACCGAGCTTTAGCGTAAACCGGGTGGGAGAAGATACGGGGATTGTTTTCGCCGGCATTCCGCTCGGACACGAGTTTACTTCGCTCGTTCTGGCGCTGCTTCAGGTGAGCGGTCGAGCTCCGAAGGTAGATCAAAGCGTTATCGATGAAATCAAAAGCATTAAAGGCAATTATACGTTTCAATCCTATATCAGCTTAACCTGTCATAACTGTCCGGACGTTGTTCAGGCGCTTAATTTGATGAGCCTGCTCAATCCCGGAATCTCCCATACGATGATCGACGGAGCCGTATTTAAGGAAGAAGTCGAAAGCAAGGAGATTATGGCGGTACCAACCGTGTTCCTGAACGGCGAATTTTTCGGCAGCGGTCGTATGACCATTGAAGAAATTATCGCCAAGCTGGTTGATGCTCCGGATGCATCGGTATTTTCGGACAAAGAACCATTTGACGTATTGGTAATCGGTGGAGGCCCGGCTGGCGCAAGCTCCGCGATTTATGCGGCGCGCAAAGGCATTCGCACGGGTATCGTTGCCGAACGTTTCGGCGGCCAAGTGATGGATACCGTCGGCATCGAAAACTTTATCAGCGTCAAATATACCGAAGGCGCCAAGCTGGCGGCTAGTCTTGAAGAGCATGTAAAAGAATACAATGTAGACGTAATGAAGCTTCAGCGGGCTAAACGCCTGGAGAAGAAGGAGCTTATCGAGGTAGAACTGGAGAATGGCGCGGTTCTGAAAAGCAAAACGGTAATTCTGTCCACCGGTGCTCGTTGGCGTAATGTTGGCGTTCCGGGCGAGGCGGAATTTAAAAATAAAGGCGTTGCTTATTGTCCTCATTGCGACGGTCCGTTGTTTGCGGGCAAACACGTTGCGGTTATTGGAGGAGGCAACTCCGGAATCGAAGCTGCTATCGACTTGGCCGGCATTGTCAGCCATGTGACGGTACTGGAATACATGCCTGAACTGAAAGCGGATCTCGTTCTGCAGAAACGGCTGCATAGCCTTCCAAACGTGACTGTTCTGACGAATGTTCAGACAAAAGAAATTACCGGCACCGACAAGGTTAACGGAATTTCGTACACGGAGCGCGATAGCGGGGAAGTGAAGCATGTCGAGCTGCAAGGCGTATTCGTACAAATCGGCTTGGTTCCTAATACGGAATGGCTTGGAGATACTCTTGAGCGTACTCGTATGGGTGAAATCGTGGTGGATCAACGCGGCGCAACCAGCTTGCCAGGCGTTTATGCCGCCGGCGACTGTACCAACGGCCCGTTCAAGCAAATCATTATTTCCATGGGTTCCGGCGCTACCGCTGCTTTAGGCGCTTTCGATTATTTGATTCGAAACTAACCAACCCTTTATATAAAAACATATTTCTAGGAAGCCTCGGAGGTTCGTGTCCGATGCCGGATAAATTCTCCTTTGGCGCAGATCGCTGCAACAAGCGTTTGCATCAAGGAGAACCGGCTATCGACAGAACTTTCGAGGCTTCTTTTGGGATCAAAACAGAAAGTAGTGCTTGACCTCGATAGAGGTCAAATACTGCGGGACAAGGGGCTTCCGATTGCAAAATTCGGCTTGTAAAGGGTGCGCGGCGTCTTTGCGGAGTGCCAGAGCCAGAAGCTACCTGCACGCTGCGGACATCCTGTATGCAATGGACATCCTGCACGTACGGACATCCTGTACGCTATGGACATCCTGTACGTAATTGACATTCAGTATGCAATGGACATCCTGCACGTACGGACATCCTGAACGCTATGGACATCCTGTACGTAATGGACATCCAGTATGCAATGGACATCCTGCACGTTACGGACATCCTGTACGCTATGGACATACTGTACGTAATGGACATCCATGACCGTTAAAGCCTTGTTTTGATGCAATGTCCATGTTTAAAGGTCATCCATGACCGTAAAAGCTTACATTCATCCCCGAAACGCGACTTTTGAGCATCTAAAGGACAGAGGTGACCGTTAGCTGAAACGAATGCACCCATTTTGGGTTCTAGTGGTCATCGGTGACCGCTAGACGGGCAAAAGGCAGCTGTCCATGTCCATTTCGAAAAAAGATGATCGTCTAACGTGTTTGACACTCTTGCTTAGTGAAATCAGGCGCTAATAATATCCACGGTATCTCCATCTTTGAAATTCCAATCCTTCATCAAACTTTTGTGACAAATTGAGGAATGATCATTTTTGACGTATCTTTTTCGTACATTTATGACAACGGTATGTATAATATAAGAGATGCAATTATGAAAGTCCGCATGACGATGAAGAGGAGGCTCCATCCTGAACGACTACTCTGTTTTAAATGAACTTACAACAGCCTGTCCCCATATGAACATTTATAGGAATGAAGAGATGAAGGAACGCACCTTTATCAAGGTTGGCGGAAAAGCCGACTATTATGTGCAGCCCTCTTCCCTGGAAGAAACCGCCGAGGTGGTTAGAATTGCCCATGCGAGGAAGATACCGCTGACGGTGCTGGGGTTCGGCAGCAATGTCATTGTTCGCGATAGCGGCATTCGAGGCATTGTGTTGAACATGAACCGTTTGAATACGATTTTGGTGGATGAATGCCGAATCATAGCGGAATGCGGCGCAAGCTTTATCGATGTGTCGCGTACGGCGAGAGATTTCTCCTTGTCCGGCCTGGAGTTTGCTTGCGGTATTCCCGGAAGCGTCGGAGGGGCCTTGATGATGAACGCGGGAGCTTACGGCGGCGAGGTTTCTTTTGTGCTGGAGCAAGCAACCATATTGACCAAATCAGGGGAAATCAAGTCTCTGGATGCTTCGCAATTCCAATTTGGTTATCGCTCCAGCATTTTTGAGAGGGAAGGCTACATTGTAATGAATGCGGTTTTCCGGCTTGAAAAAGGAGAGCTGGCGGACATCCAGGGGAAAATGGATGAATTCACAAATCTGCGCGAGGATAAGCAGCCATTGGAATATCCATCATGCGGCAGCGTGTTCAAGCGTCCGCCCAATATGTTTGCGGGCAAGCTGATTTCAGACAGCGGTCTGCAGGGTCTCAGAATCGGCGGAGCGGAAGTTTCGACCAAACATGCCGGATTTATCGTAAATATTGACCACGCAACCTCAACCGATTACCTGGAACTGATTGCGCACGTTAAAAAGACGGTGAAAGAAAAATTTGACGTCGAGCTTGAAACGGAAGTAAAGATAATTGGCGATCAACCACAGGGTTAAAAAACGAGTAGTCGCCGTAGCCAAGAACAACATAGTAGATCCTGCTATTGCAGCAGACATTGCATTGGCCCGCGCTCAAGGAGCACGGGTCTTTTTTTATTTCCATCGTGATGCTATGGGGTGGGGGCAACACGGTGAATTAGATTGGGTGGATTAATGTCTGTTTTTCTGTACTAAATGTAATATATATTTGACATTATGTAAGGTGAGGTGTTAGGATGTAGGAGAAGGGAGGATTTGGATGAAAAATAAAAAAATGAAATTAGCCAGAGTGGAAGCCGATTTATCGCAGGAACGGTTAGCCGAGATTGTTGGCGTGACCAGGCAGACGATAAATTTAATCGAATCGGGGAGCTATAATCCAACCCTCAAGCTGTGCATCGACATCTGCAAGGCGTTGAATAAAACGTTAGACGATTTATTTTGGGAGGAATGACGATGAAAGGTGAAAAATCTATAAAAGACGCAAAAATGATCATGGCTGCCGCATTGATTGCCGGAATTCTTTTGCTCGCGGCGGGGTTTGTTGTGAAAGCCGTGGATTCCACTCTATTTAACAACCACAAGGCATTAATGGCATTGTCGCTTCTCCCCTTAAGCCTGGCGTTATCGTCATTCATGAAGCTCTTCAGACTAAAAAACTCGCCCCAGGCCATGAGAAAAACCATCATTAAGGAAAATGATGAACGACTGATTGCCCTCCATAACGAAGCGGATGCCAAAACCTTTAAGATGCTGCAAGGCTTATTGTTTTTAACGTATTTCGGGTATACGTTTATTTATCCGGAAGAAATTTTTGTATCGGCGGGCTGGTGGATTTTGTTAGTGCTGCTGCTGGGTTCGATCACCATTCAAAGTCTGCTGCGTCATCTGCTATGCAGAAGCAATTCCGGGACAGAAGGATAGTAAGATTGATCCAACCTGAACGGCAAACCAGCTTGATGAAGCCGGTTTGTTGTTCTTTTTGTTTTGGGAAAAAAGGCAAATGATAAGGATCATCCATTCAGCCTATATCGTTATTCATTGACAGTTTGGAATATTTAGGGTTTAAATGGAGAGATGCAGGTATAGAGGAGGATGAATAGATGATTCTAACAGCAGGCAATCCAGAGAGCGTATACATGTCACATGCTAAAATAAAGCATGCCCGGGATACGGCGGCCAAGTGGGTAGAGGAGGGGAAGTTGCCCGCCCTGGCGGTTTTTGCCGCACGAAGAGGAACCGTTGTATTACAGGAAGCATTTGGTGCAGCGGCCTACGAAAACGACGCGCCGCCACTTCGGCTTGATACCTTGTTTCCACTGGCCTCCATCAGCAAAGCAATTACCGCAACAGCAGCCATGATCCTGGTGGAAGACGGCAAACTGGGGCTAAACCGCTCCGTTTCCTATTATATCCCGGAGTTTGTTGGCGAGGGAAAAGCCAACGTGGCCGTTCATCACTTGTTGACTCACACATCCGGAATGAACGGAGAGACTATTTATGCCCATTCGCAAAAGAAAAAGGATGGCGTAATTATCCCGCCTCCTTCTCCTACACAAGATCCCGATCTTCATGAATATCTCTATTTGGGATATGATGCCCCTCTCTGGAAAACGCCAGGCACGGAAATGTCCTATTGCGGCTACGGATATGAGTTGTTAGGGGAAATAATTAGGCGGGTTAGCGGACAGTCGCTGGACGACTTTGCTAGAATAAGGATTTTTGAGCCGCTCGGCATGAAGGATACGCATTATGTGGTTCCAGAATCATTGCAGCACCGGGTTGTTCAGCGAAACCCCGATGGCCCGGATCGATGGGCGGGGACCTTGCAGCATATGGTTGAGCCTTCCGCTTCAAGCGGAGCTTACTCTACGGCCATTGATATGGCGATATTCGCACAGATGTACCTGAACAAAGGCACTTACGGCGACGTTAGAATTTTGAGCAAAGCTTCCATTGAAACGATGACCCGAAACCAAATTCCCGGCATACCGGCAAGTTGGGGGGATATGTTCTTCACTGAAGCCTCATGGGGTCTTGGCTGGAGTATTCAAGGAAACAAAAGGGACGAATACGGCTCCTTGTGTTCGCCGCAAACCTTTTCGCATGGCGGTGCTGGCGGCACTTTCCTGTGGGTTGATCCGGTGAGGGAAGTGGTTGGCGTATACTTCTCCGTTTACAGTCATTACACCGACTGCGGCACAGATCTGTACAGCAACATGATTATGTCCGCTATTGAGGATTAACTCCTTATCGGTCAGGGATGAAGCCGCTGCACGTAATGTTTGGGCGTAAAGCGGCTGAATTCCTTAAACTCTTTAATAAAATGATTTTGATCGCAATAACCCAGCTCGTAAATATGGTCCAGCATTTGGCGGTATTGGCTGCCCTCCAGGTTTTGCACGACATGCTGAAACCGCATGATGCGGCTGAACAGCTTGGGAGACAAGCCAACATGCTTCTCGAAGGTTTTGACCATATACCGGGTGGAATATCCGGAGTCGCGGGATAAATCCGCAACATTGAGATTACCGTGGGATTGGATAATTTTTTCGGTCGCGTATTTCACCAATGGATTAATTTCCAGCTCATCCCGGATATAGTCGTTATAGTAGCTTTCAAAAGCGGCAATCCGCTCCTCAAAGCCGGAAGCTTCAGCCACTCTGGACAACAGCACATTTGCATGCGGCAGCACATCCTGCACCGGAATTTCCTGGCCGCTAAACATGCCGATGGGGTGTTTGAAGAAATGCTCCGCATACCCCGGCAAGAAGCAAATAGAAAAATAATGGCATGCCGGGCGGACAAAAAGCCCTTCCGTACCTTGGTACAAATTGCCGCATAGGTTGGCTGACGGGTGTTCCGGGTGGCAGCAAATGACCAGATGGACGCAGCCGTCGGGAATGATGGTGGCTTGATTGATATAAGAAGCGTCAACATAGTGGCCGGAAAAAATGAGGCCTCCGTTAAATAACGACGAACTTTTGGAGCGCGCTTCGGAAAACTGGCTCAGCGCTTTCTCCAGAAGCGGCTGAGAAGGCTGATAAATGGCTGAACGGCGCGTAGGTGTCATGGAACAGGAGCTCCTTTCTTCTGGTTGTCTAACAATCAGCTGCAATAATGCCGACTTAGTCTATTGGAAAAATAGATTTTATATTATTTTACTGCTTCCAGAATAGTTGTCAATGTCTTCGGGCACATGGCAGCGGTTCTTTTTTTTACTATATTTCTTGGGAATCGTATTCTAAAATCAGTAAAACCGCATGAATTTACTTTGTTTAAGAGATAAAGGGAGGAATTGTAATGAGCAAACCAGGCGCAGCTCCATTTCGTTTTGACGTTGTAGGCAGCTTTTTGCGGCCCCAGGAATTGAAGGCGGCAAGAGAGAAGTTTGCCAAAGGAGAGTTTTCGGCCGAGGAGTTAAAAGCCGTAGAGGACCAGACCATTGCCGATTTGGTGAAGAAGCAGAAGGAAGCCGGCCTGAAGGTAGCGACCGACGGGGAATTCCGCAGAAGCTGGTGGCATCTGGACTTCTTTTGGGGATTGCAAGGCGTTAGCAAAACAACCAGCGATTCCACCAACGTATTCAAAAGCGCAGAAACCCGTTCTGAATCCGCCGAGCTCAGTGGCAAGATCGGAGGGAAAAACCATCCCTTCCTGGAGCATTTCAAATATGTCAAAAGCATAGCTGGCGATGATATCGCGGCGCGTCAGACGATTCCTTCGCCAACGCAGTTTCTGCATCTTCTGATATCGCCCAAAAATATAGACAACACCAATCAGTTTTATCCCGACAGGGAAGAGCTGATCCAGGATATTGTAAAGGCGTACAGGAACGTCATCGGCGATTTGTATGATGCCGGCTGCCGCAACGTCCAGCTGGATGACTGCTCTTGGGGACAATTTTTTGACGGGCGCTCCAAAGCGTTTGATCAGGACAGAAGCACCGATGAGCAGCGAAAGGAAGAAAAGCTTAGAATCAACAACCTTGTGTTGGCCGACCGTCCTGAAGATTTGGTCATCACCACGCATGTATGCCGGGGCAATTTCCGTTCCTCTTGGGCGACCTCTGGGGGGTATGAGCCGGTTGCGGAGGCGTTGTTCGCCAAACAAAACGTGGATGCCTATTATCTGGAATACGATTCCGATAGAGCCGGAGGTTTCGAGCCATTGCGTTATGTCGGCAAAAACAAAAAGGTCGTGCTCGGCCTGATCACTTCCAAAACGCCGGAGCTGGAGGACAAAGCGGAGATTATTCAACGAATCCGCGAAGCTTCCCAATACGTTGAGCTGGACCGTCTTTATTTGAGCCCGCAATGCGGCTTTGCTTCTACGGAAGAAGGCAATATTTTGACCGAGGAAGAGCAATGGGCGAAGCTTCGTCTCATTAAGGAAATTACGGATGAGGTTTGGGGCAATAACTGATCGTGCGCGTTGAAAAAGTCGAGTTGGTTCGGCTGGTTCTGGTGGTTCGGTTGGTTCGATAGAGCTGGCGCCGATACCAAACGTGGCGCTTCACCACATAAGGCGGAACCTCTAACGAGGGGGAGGTGTTTATTTGCAGGAAGTGAGGGTAACCGAAACCTGGCAAAGGGCGGCTGTTTATTATGTTCGCATCAATACGATGGTCAAAGGCATGAACATTCCTCTGGAGTTGGAGTTTGACCAGCATGACGGCGAGCAGGCGAACTATATGCTCCTGCTGGACGGAAGCGAACCGGTTGCGGCGGCCAGGCTAAACATCATAGATGAGAAAACGGCCAAAATCGAACGCGTCTGCGTTGCGGCGGAATACCAGGGCAAAGGCTGCGGCCGCATGCTTATTGAAGCGACGGAGCGTTGGGCGAAGGAGTTCGGAGCCGAAAAAATCATCATAACCAGCCAGGATGGAGCGGTGGGCTTTTATGAAAAGCTGGGTTACCGCCCCGATTGGGACATCAAGTACGAGCCGTCTTTTATTACGATTGTTTATACGGATAAGCTGATTTGACGGGGAGTGCGGAAAGAGCTGGTCTGACAAGGAGTGCGGAAAGAGCTGATCTGACAAGGAGTGCGGAAAGAGCTGGTCTGACAAGGAGTGCGGAAAGAGCTGGTCTGACGAGAGTTGAAGGCAGCGCTTATTTGGCGAATTGTGAGTAGTCCTGACCTGACAAGATAGCTGGAAGTGTTGAATTGACAAGCATTGTAGGCAGAGTCGATAGCAGGAAGTGCTGATCTGGCGGGATTGCTGAAAGTGTTTATTTGTCGAGAATTGTTAGTAGGTATGATTTGCCGGGTGCTGCAGGTAGCGCTCACGCAATATGGAATGTTGTGAGTAATCGTTATTTAAGTTATACACTTCTTGGGCCGATACAGCGAGGATGTTGCTCCTCAAGCTGTATCGGCTTTTTGGCGCACAACCTAGAGAAATTAGCTTAGCTCAATTAGCGCCTCAGTATTTTAATACAGCCAACAGCCTCAATTTAGTAAGCGAAGACGCTTTTGAAGGGAGAAAAGGATAGATTCGATTCTAATGGACACATATGGCCATTAGAACCACTAGCCTTGCATAGAACCTGACATGCATTGTATTGGAAAGAATTCATATACATGAATTCCAACATCAATCAATATTTTACAGCGGTATGGGAGACCTCATTGCCAAAAAATCTATGCTTCA
>NZ_JBTOLL010000030.1:0-35338 GCF_054551715.1 Paenibacillus sp. CAU 1782
TTGGTGTTGTTGGTGTTGTTGGTGTTGTTGGTGTTGTTGGTGTTGTTGGTGTTGTTGGTGTTGTTGGTGTTGTTGGTGTTGTTGGTGTTGTTGGTGTTGTTGGTGTTGTTGGTGTTGTTGGTGCAGCAGCTGCGGGAAATTAGGGCGTGTTTGCGTACACGCCCTAGCGGATTAATAAAGAATGTAGGTTTTTAGTACAACTCCCTATTTGCCGGACATCCATAACCGCTACAAGCCTTTTTTTGGGAAAACGGCTGTGGCTGTGTAATGGACATTTATGACCATTACAAGCCTTTTTTCGGGAATATGGCTGTGTAATGGACATTTGTGACCGTTAGAGCCCACTTTTTCCGAATTTGAGCCGCTTTTGGACGTCTAAAGGACATCAATGACCGTTACAATGAAAAAATGGGCAAATTAGCGCTCTAATGGTCATGGATGACCGTAACACTTTTAATGTCTCATAATGTGTCATCCCAAACTAGTAAACTGCTGCTGATTGCACTAGACTTCACTAACTTAGACTAGAAATCACCCAGCTTTACCGGCGCAAATCAGACTTCACTAGCTCATATTAGACTCCACCAGCTTTACCGGCGCAAATCAGACTTCACTAGCTCATATTAGACTCCACCAGCTTTACCGGCGCACATCAGGCTTCACTAGCACATACTAGACTTCACCCAGCTTTACCGGCGCAAATCAGACTTCACTAGCTCATATTAGACTCCACCAGCTTTACCGGCGCAAATCAGACTTCACTAGCTCATATTAGACTCCACCAGCTTTACCGGCGCACATCAGGCTTCACTAGCACATACTAGACCTCACCCAGCTTTACCGGCGCAAATCAGACTTCACTAGCTCATATTAGACTCCACCAGCTTTACCGGCGCACATCAGGCTTCACTAGCACATACTAGACCTCACCCAGCTTTACCGGCGCACATCAGGCTTCACTAGCTCATATTAGACTCCACCAGAATTTTCCACAATTCACAAGCCCACATCAGACTTTGTTAGCTTACACCAGCCTTTACACTCGCCTTTACACCAGCCTTTACACTCGCCTTTGCACTAACCTCCACCAGACTCTGCCATCCTCTGCCTGACCTAATCCCAGTCGCAATCTCCCAAACGCCGATAGATCGGGCCTCCTGCCGGAATGTCTGCGGCTGCTACCTCCGCCCATGCGCTGCCTGTTTCCCACAGCTTGACGGAGAATACCGGCAGTCCATGGCCCAGCAAACGCCAGCATATATAGGCAGCCAGATTTTCGGCCGTAGTGCGGAAACCAAGCTTTGCGATTTTGGAGCCTGAGGACTGCAGCGATTCCAGGACGGGTTCATTGCCCGCTGCCAAAAACGCATGGTCCAGCTGAGACAAAATATGTTCCTTCACGATCGTTTTCAAATGGCTGAAGTCCATGACGAAACCTTCATCGGAAGCCCCTTCCGCTGTAATAACGGGAGCTTTCAGCACAACCTCAAGCTTATACGTATGTCCATGAACATTCGCGCATTTCCCGGAATGCCCAATTAGCTGATGCGCAGAGTCAAACGTGAAAATTTTACAAACGGATACTTCATTCATCATGTCGTTCACCTGTGTTTTTTTCTTAATTATACACCTCTTGCCCTCCCAAAACATACGAAAAGACTGTAAATTCACCAGTTCGAAAAAAGTGAGCGCTTTCTTTTATAGGATTATCCTATAAACTAATAGTTTCGTATTGAAAACATTAAGGCCATGTACTATCATTTAAAGAAGCTATTATCATATCCAAGAAGAGGAAAAATGTCTATGAAACTGACTATCAGCCGTAAGCTCCTGGCAGGATTTCTTGCTGTGCTTCTCATTTTGACCGCGACTGTCGCCATCAGCTACTCGCAAACCTCCCTTGTTGACCGAACATACCGCGACCTCATTGAAGACAAGGCAAGCAAGTTGATTCTCATTCAAAAGCTGAATGTGATCGTCAAGCAGCAGCAAGTAGGCCTTAGAGGCTACCTCATTAACGGTGACAACGCAGCGCTCCAACACTTCACAGATGCCCACACAGAATATAAGTCACAATCCCTAAGCCTCGAGGCTATGGTTACCGAACCCGAAACGTTAGGGCTGCTTCAGGAGTTGAATGAGCTGGAAGCAGAATATGTCTACCTCTCCAACCGCATTATCAAGCTCAAAATTCAAGGCAAGGAAGCCGAATACACCGAGCTCTTGAACACCCAGGGACAAGACATCATGAACCGGTTTGACGAAAAGGCTTCACAGTTCACGTCATTCCAGCAAGAGCTGCTGGACAACGGACAGCTTGAGGCTTCTCAAAAAGCCGAAACGATCCAAAACTTGATTTTGGCACTTGGAATCGGCGCATTGCTATTGGGATTGTTTGTGTCCTGGTTTATTGGCCGCCTCATATCCAGACCCGTCAAGACGCTTGCCCAGGCAGCCGAACGCATTGCCGCGGGCGATTTGACCACAACCATTGCGGTTATCAAAAACCGGGATGAAATCGGCGGATTAGCCACCGCGTTTAATACGATGGCCGGCAATCTCCGATCGCTGATTCAGCATGTCGGACAAAATGCCGAGCAAGTTGCTGCGTCTGCCGAGCAGCTTAACGCGACCAGCGATCAGGCAACTTTGGCCAGCGAACAAATCGCGGCCACCATGCAGGAGGTTTCCTCCGATGCAAGCAATGGATTCCATCATGTCGCTGACGCATCCAAAACCGTAAATGATATGTCTCACGGCATTCGCCAAATAGCGGAGGGCTCCCAAAGCATGTCATCAAAAGCATCCGAGGCCTTCCAACGGGCTGAAGAAGGAAGCAAAGCAATCGAAATCGCAGTGGATCGCATGAATGAAGTTGGCAGCACGGTTCAGGAATTGGGGGCCATGATCGACCGCCTCGACAGCCGTTCCAACGAGATTGGCGCAATTAGCGGGGCCATCACCTCCATTGCATCGCAAACGAATATTCTCTCGCTTAATGCCGGCATCGAGGCGGCGCGCGCAGGCGAATTGGGACGAGGCTTTGCCGTCGTCGCCGGTGAAGTGCGCAAGCTGGCGGAGCAGTCCTCCGAATCTGCGCATCAAATATCGGAGCTGATCGGGCAAATCCAGGTGGAAACCAAGCAAGCGGTTCAGACCATGCGCAATGCCGCCCAGGTCGTTCATTCCGGTATCGGCGCAGTAGATACGGCGGGACGTTCCTTCCAGCACATCCAAGGCTCTGTTCATGAAGTGAACGACCAAATCCAGGATGTATCCGCGTCCGTTCGTTTAATGGCTGCAGGAGCGGATGGCGTGGTGAACTCCATGAGCGTGATTACCAACGTCTCGGAATCGACTTTGGCAGGCGCCCAGCAGGTTTCATCCGCGACGGAGGAGCAGCTTGCCTCCATGGAGGAGGTTGCAGCCTCCGCCAAATCGCTTTCCTATCTGGCAGAGCAGCTGCAGGAGCAAATTGACCGCTTTAAAGTCTGATCATTGAATACTATATAAGTTCAACTAATGATTGTTGGCAGGAGTCCGCCGTTTCTTAAGTCGAACTTTTATAGTGAAAGAATCTTAAACTATTTGCAAAAGAACCGTCAAAACCACTCAAAAGTGGATTTGACGGTTCTTTTTTTGCTTCAACATTCCGTGCAAAGCGGGGCTGCTTTTGGAGAAAATTGCTTTTGGGACAACCCTTTACTTGTAAAAAGTTGTTGGCAAGACGCTCAAGCATGTGCCTGCTCAGGAGTAACATTAGTCACTGTACACTAATTCCGGCTGATTTATAGTGGAATTAATTCCTCATCAAGAGAAGATCGTGCCAATCCTCCAAAAACAGTAGTTGAATCACAGTCGGGAGTGATGTGTTTATGAAATGGACCATTCGAAAGAAAATAGTTGCCGGCTTTATTTCCGTGATCCTTATTTTATCCCTGGCTATAGGCATCAGCTATATCCAGCTTACGCTGGTTGATCGTACTTATAGCGATTTGGTGAACAAAAAGGCGGCTTTGTTTATTCAGGTACAAAAGTTAAACGTAGCCGTTATGCAGGAGCAAGCAAGCCTTCAAGGATTTTTGCTAAGCGGCGACGAAGCCGCGTTAACCAGCTTTGAAGACGCCCATTCCCGTTATGTAGAGATTGGCCGGGAAATCGGGAGCCTGTCGCTTGACGCTGAAACCAGACAATGGCGGGAGGAGCTTAATTATTACCAGGAGGAATATTACCTTGTCGCCAAAAGAGCCATATCTCTGAAAAAGCAAAATCAGGACGAAGCAGTCTCCGAACTCGTTAATGAAAAAGGAAATGCCCTGATTAGCGGCTTTCAAAAAACGGCGGAGCAATTTTCGGAGTTTCAGCAGCAGGAGCTTGATGCTCACACCCACGGAGCCAATAACAAGGTTGCCGGCGTCAAAAATTTGATCCTGCTGTCCAGCGTCTCTTCGATTATTGTCGGAAGCATTATCGCCACTTGGATTGGCAACCGATTGGCGAAGCCAATCCTTGCCGTTGCCCGGGCTGCCGGACAAGTATCGGGAGGCGATCTCACCGTTCAAGATGTTGCGGTCCGCAATCGGGACGAGGTAGGGGGATTGGCTGCGGCATTTAATACGATGGCGCATAATCTGCGCAAGCTGATCCGGCATACCGCAACAAGCGCGGAGCAGGTATCGGCTTCCGCTCAAGAGCTGTCCGCTTCCAGCGAGCAAGCTACGCTGGGGACAGAGCAGGTCGCAAGCACGATGCAGAACATGGCGCTGGCGGCCGAGCAGCAGAACCGCAAGGTAGAGGAAATTTCATCTTCTATGCACGATATGTATGTTGGCGTCTTGCAGATGGCGGACCATGCGCAAGGCGCATCGGACACCGCCCTGGATGCTTATAGCCGGGCCGTCGCCGGGAATGAAATCATTGATTCCGCAGCCGTTCAAATGGATAACATCAACAACACAGTGACTGGCCTTGCTTCTCTTATGGACCGTCTGAACGATCGTTCCGCGGAAATCGGCAGCATTCTGGCCGTTATTACGGATATTGCGGCGCAAACGAATCTATTGGCACTAAATGCCGCAATCGAAGCCGCGCATGCGGGCGAGCACGGAGCAGGCTTTGCCGTTGTAGCAGGAGAAGTTCGCAAGCTGGCGGAGCAATCCTCCCGTTCAGCCGACGAAATCACTACCCTGATCGCCGACATCCAGCGTGAAATCAGCAACGCCGCTGCTTCTACGGATACCGCCTCCCGGGAAGCGGCCTCCGGCATTCAGGCCGTACAATCCGCAGGAAGCTCCTTTACGCAAATTCAGAACTCCGTATTTGCGGTTAACGAGCAGATTCAGGAATTGTCCGGGTCGGCTCGGCTGATGGCGGGCGGAGCAAAAGCCATCGTCAGCTCCATGGATTACATTACTCAAATCGCGGAAAACACCGTCTCGGGAGCTCAGGAGGTAACGGCTTCGGCCGAGGAGCAGCTGGCATCGATCGAGGAGGTTTATGCCTCGGCCCGCTCTCTATCCGCGCTGGCCGAACAGCTGCAAGAGGAAATCCAGCATTTTAAGGTGTAGCTTGCAGCGGCAATCGCCAGTCCACTTGAGGCAAGCCATTGTCCTCCAAAAAGCGGTTGGCGCGCGAAAACGGCCTGCTTCCAAAAAAACCTCTGTCTGCGGAATAAGGGCTTGGATGGGGCGATTTTATCAAATAATGACCGGCATTTGTAATCAATTCAGCTTTCTTCTGGGCATGACTGCCCCACAGGATAAACACGACCGGTTCTGTTTTGCGGTTTAAGGCTCCGATGACCTTGTCTGTAAATGCCTCCCAGCCCTTGTCCCGATGAGAGTTGGCAACGCCTGATCTCACCGTCAGCACCGTATTCAGCAGCAGCACGCCTTGCTTGGCCCATTCCGAAAGATGGCCATGGGAAGGAATCGGGCAGCCGATATCATCATGCAATTCCTTAAATATGTTTTGCAGCGACGGCGGAGGGGTTACGCCCGGCTTGACGGAAAAGCTCAGGCCATGCGCCTGTCCTGCTCCATGGTAGGGGTCTTGTCCCAAAATAACGACGCGAGTATCCGCAAACGCAGTTTCGTGCAATGCATTAAAAATGTCGTACATATCGGGAAAGACACGGCGACTCTTGTATTCTTCGATAAGAAATTCTCTCAGAGATAAGTAATAGTCCCTCTGAAATTCATCTTCGAGATGCTCGGCCCAATCATTGCGGAGTATTGCCATATGTCATCGTTCACCTCTGCCTTAGTTGGAAATGAAAGTTGATTCATGCCTATCTACTATTCTTCCATTATATCAAGCTTGCCTGCGATATGCAGGTTTTACCAGAGTCATCAGCTCCTGTAGCGACAAACGAAATAAGGCGGCATACATGTATGCCGCCCCACCCTTTTTTACTGCCTTATTTGCTGATAGCCGTTGATTGGCTGTTTTGTTTTTACTAGGCTTTCTTGGCTACCGGAATGTAGATATCCATAACAGGCAGGTCTGTGCGGTCTGCCCAGCAGCGCTCGTCATAATATTCAAACTCAGCTCCTGCGGAGTGTTCATAGCCGGAGTGCGGGAACCATTCGCTGTATATGGAAGTCCATGTGCTCTGAATGGCGCTTGTAAACTGATCGCGAGAAACCGCTGGCGTCGTAAACACAGCGTACGTCTGCTCCGGATAATGGCGGCGAACCGCGCCTTCCGGCACTTCGGCTTCTTCTTGCGCTTCAACGCCAATCAAGTAACTAAACTGGCCTGACTCCATGTCGAACTCGTCGCAAACACCGTACTCCGCTGTCGATAACGCCAGACCATACAGGCTTTCGCCCTTTTTCTCAGCCATATACTTCTGCCAAAATTCCGGGATGTCTCTATTATTTTGTCCGTCTGTGTTGCATGTGCGAATGGAATAACCGATCAAGTCAAAAGCAGGTTTGGTCACAATTTCGAATTTCATTGCAATTCCTCCTAAATAGGGCTTGGAAATCCGCTGCATGACATTAACTTTGGGATATTCGGGCGGCTGCAGTCCTTTTCTCCGAAATTCTCCCGGCGTCATGCCGTACAGCCTGCGAAAAGAACGAATGAAGGTTTCCGGTGTGCCAAAGCCATGATCCAATGCGATGTTCAGCAGCTTTTCATCGGAGTAAGCAACTTGACAGGCGGCGCGAACCAGCCTTCTTTTGCGGACGTATTCCATAACCGGCTCTCCCACCATGGTTTGGAAAACCCTATGGAAATGGAAATCCGAAAATCCCGCCAGCTGCGCCAAAGTTGTCAGCTTCAGCTCCTCATCGAGCCGCTCCTCAATGGCATCAACGACATCCTGAATGATTGTTTCATAGATCGACACGGCCAACCTCCTTCTTTCTTTAGTTTATCGCAGTCCCTATTCATGCTCTTGATGATTTTTGCTAACTCTTGCTCAGATTCTGCTTTGCGCGAAAAGCCGTAATTTTACCAATCAGCTCGTAAGGAATGGGCTTGTCCAGCGGGAACTGGATCGCTCCCTTCGACGTTTTGTAAATGGCCAATTCATCCTGGAATTCATGGATTCCGCCTGGCGCCGGATAAAAACCGATATGCTTCTTGAACGCCGCAAAATGGACCAGATTCCCCTTCAGCACAAACGTTGGCATGCCGTAGCTGATTTTGACGGAAGCATCCGGCACAATCCCGGCAATTAAATGATAAATGGAGGCAAGCTTCTCCTGTACCTCAACCGGAAAAGCTGCAATGTATTCATCAATAGCTTGAACTCCTACGATGTTGCTCATTCTGAAATCCCTCCCTTTCACCTTATTTTACCCGATGCGGCCCCGTACTTCCTACCCTGCTCATCCCGTAGCATCGACCTTGAATATATGCTATATTGGAAATCAATGGAGGAGGCAGATTACGTGCAAAAAGCATTTGTTCTCTACTTTATGTCCGAGAAAAAAACCAATTTGAATGAGCTTAATCAACTATTGGCCGAAGGCTGGAAGGTGTCCAGTCAAAGTCCGATGAGCAGCAGCGATCTTCATACTGTTTTTTCATTGGTCATTCTTGAAAAGTAAATTGAATAGCTGAATTCACTAGGGGAGTCCTATTGGACTGAGACGGCGCAACAGAGCGCCGGACCCTTGGAACCTGATCTGGGTTATGCCAGCGGAGGGAAGTGGGACGAAACGTTATTTGAATTGCGCGCTTATGCTGCTGCATATTGAATATACATGTATGCCCGTTCCCGATTTGGAACGGGCTTTTTGCCGTTTTCCGCTCCAGCTCCGCCAGCTGCCTCTCCATTTACAAATGACACAAGGAGGAAAAATGATGCCTTATCTCATGAAGGTACGGGAACAAAAACCGCTTGTCCATAATATTACGAACGTTGTGGTAACCAACTTCACCGCCAATGGGCTTCTGGCGCTTGGCGCATCGCCGGTAATGGCTTATGCGCGGGAAGAGGTTGCGGAGATGGCTTCTCTCGCAAGCGCCGTTGTCCTGAACATCGGTACGCTGGATGACCGTGTCGTAGAGTCCTCCCTGCTGGCGGGCAAAGCAGCCAATGCGGCGGGAACGCCGGTTGTGCTGGACCCCGTTGGCGCAGGAGCAACGGCATATCGCACGGAGACATCGCGGAGAATTGCCAGAGAAATCAAGCTTGCCGCTTTGCGAGGCAACGCCGCCGAGATTGCCAATGTTATCGGTGAAAGCCGGGAAATCAAAGGCGTCGACGCCCTTGGAGGCGATAGCGATAACGTTCGGCTGGCGCGGCGTGCCGCAAAGCATCTTGGATGCATCGTGGCCATTACCGGCAAGAACGATGCCGTTAGCGACGGGCGCTCCACCTACGTTGTCAGCAACGGACATCCAATATTAACCCAAATGACAGGCGCAGGTTGTTTGCTTAGCTCTATAGCAGGCGCTTTTCTGGCTGTAAGCGACGACGGCTCAGCCCTTGAAGCGGCGGCTGAAGCACTGGCCTTCTATGGAGTCGCTGCGGAGGAAGCTGCCGCCTCAATGGACAATCCGCTTCCCGGCAGCTTCCAGGCGGCTTTTCTGGATCAGCTTGCTTCCCTGTCGCCGGCGCGGTTCAGAGAGCTTGCCCGGATAGAAAAGGCGGACAGCGTATAATGGCGCCTATCGCAAAAGCATTAACCATAGCCGGCTCCGATAGCGGCGGCGGAGCAGGCATTCAAGCCGACCTCAAAACCTTTCAGGAACTCGGCGTATACGGCATGTCCGCCTTAACCGCCGTTACGGCGCAAAACACGCTTGGCGTCCACGGCGTGTACCCGGTGGATACGGCAGTCGTAACTGCCCAGCTTCATGCCATCGGGAGCGATCTGCCGCCGGATGCCGTAAAAACAGGCATGCTGTTCAGCCATGACCGGATTGAAGCCGTTGCAGAAGCCATTTCTTATTGCGGATGGGGAAAAATCGTCGTCGACCCCGTCATGATCGCTAAAGGCGGGGCGTTGCTTCTGCAAAGCCAGTCTTTGTCGTCGCTGAAGGCTTCCCTGCTTCCGCTTGCGGAGGCCGTTACTCCCAATATTCCCGAGGCTGAGCTACTCGCAAATATGCCAATCGCAACAATGGAGGACCGCAAAGAGGCATCCCGCCGCATCGCTGCAACCGGCGTCCGCCATGTCATCCTGAAAGGCGGTCACTCCTCTGATGCCGGTCCGGTTATTGACTTGTTATATGACGGAGTCGACTTTTATGAATTGGAAGGAGCCCGCATCCAGACGCGCCATACGCATGGAACCGGATGTACTTTCTCCGCGGCTTTGACGGCAGGCCTTGCTCAAGGCCACGACATGTTGGCCTCGGCGCTTCGAGCCAAGGCTTTTATTCAAGCCGCCATAGAGGATGGTCTGCATTTGGGAGCCGGGCACGGTCCCACCAATCATTTTGCCTACAAAAACCGCATCTCTTCTATATTGAATCCATAGCAAGCATATCCTCCATTCATCGCTTCCCGATCCAAAAATCTAATGATTTGAATAAAAAAACGGGATGAAGAAAACAGTATAGGAGGCACAAAAACCAATACGCCTAGGAGGAATTCACATGTATAATCAGCAACAACAGCTTGCCCAAGCCGAGCAATTAATTCAGCAATTGGTCAATCAGACGCAACAAGCTTCGGCTCAATATCAGCAACTGCTGACTCAAGAGCAGCAAAACGCTCAAATGCTGGAGCAGCTTGCACAGCGCGAGCAACATGCCGCTCAAGTGATCCAGACAGCTCTGCAAGGACATCAAACGGTTGTTCAGCAGCTTCACCAAATTTCCAACCTGTGCAATCAAATTTCTCATCAAAGCACGCTGGGCATAGCTTCTCAAGCCTATAGCAACCAGAACAATCAATCCGGCACCCAATACAGACCATCCTATCAGTAAAACCCGGGATGTCCGGCTGCATCAATCGCCCAAGCAGTGACCGAATGCGCCTTTACTTCAGCTTGCAGAAGTAAGGGCCGCACATGGACTCGTGAGTGTGTACATAGGTCCAGGTGAAATTTCGGTCAAACAGGTAAATGTCCTGCTCGGACTCAAAATCCGCTGCAGCTGCTTGAGCCGCATTTTCATAAAGGAAGACAGACGACAGGTCCTGGTACATGCCGTACATTTCATCTTTAGCGACGGCATCGAAGGCTCGCCTGGCTTTGTCTTCCTTTAAACATTTTTTCTCTTCGTAGCTGAACATATGCCACTTGTACTGATCGTAATGAATGGCATCTTTCACCTCATCGCTTAACTTGCGGGCAAAGGTCTGATCCCACTTGCGGACAATGTCATCCGCCTCCTCGTATAGCTCCGTAATGACAATACCTTTGTCGACCAGCGTTTTCCGGTGTTTGTGTTTCCTGTGAATAAAATGCAGTGTCCAATACGCATGCAGCAAATGTTCTTCGGGGAGTTCGTCTAACATCTGGTTGATTTTGCTTCTGATCATGTTGCCTCCACCCAAATCTCTTTTTCCTCTATCATATGAAGATCACAATTTGGGCTGCAAGGACATTGGACACACTTTTCAAAAAATTCACGGATTCACGTCAGACTCGGACTTTATTTTGTCCAGGTGCTCTCAATCTTTTCATTCAGGTAATCATGAATGTAGAGCAGTTCGCTGCCATCCTGCTGCAGGATGATTTTGCTTGAGAGAGGCCGCTCCTCGTTTTCCTCGTCATACGAAATTTCCAGACTTGTGCCTTCAATTACGATAGACTGTTCTGTCAGATCAACTCCGGTTACGACATATTTGGACTCCGTCAGCAGCTGGCCCAATTTTACCCCGACCAAAATAACGCCATCCTGCACTTCCATGGTTGTATCCAATTGCTCCGTATTCGTCCAGACTCCATAAAAACGGTCCACGAAGACTTGCTCTTCCTCCGTCAACGCCAAAGCATTTTCGGCCGGTTCGTTGGAAGGAGCCTCCGTTTCTGCCGGTGTCTCAGGCGACGGTGTTGCTGATTCACTTTGCCCCGCTTGAGCGCTCTCATCCGGCTTGATGACATCGGTTGTGCTGTTTGCGCAGCCGGTCAGCAACGCCAAAACAATCCACAGTCCTACGCACAGGTATCTCAATTTTCCGCCTCCAATCGTATAAGTACACGGTATATTTTATGCTTTTTCCAGCTCTTCAACGCGTCCGTCGCGGTATCCCACAATGACATGGTCGGCCATGTGGATAAACAAGCCATTGTCCACCGTACCCGGAATCAGGTTAATAACGGCATGGAGATGTTGGGGGTCCTCAATACGCCCAAAATGGCAATCCGCTATGTAGTTTCCGTTATCCGTCACAAACGTTTTGCCTTCTGCCGCCCGCAATACCGGCTTGCAGCCAAGCTGCTCCAGCTTTCTCAAGGTCATTTCGTGGCCAAAAGGAACAATTTCCACAGGCAGCGGAAAACGTCCCAGCTTCTCTACTACTTTGCTTTCATCCACTACGATGATCAGCTTTTTGCTTGCTGCCGCTACAATTTTTTCACGAAGCAAAGCGCCGCCGCCGCCCTTGATCAGGTGAAAAGCCGGGTCTGCCTCGTCCGCTCCGTCAATCGTCAAATCGATAGCTTGTATGTCGGAAAAAGGGAGCTGCGGAATGCCTAATTCACGCGCCAGATCCTCCGATGCCTGGGAGGTGGCAATCGCTTTGATGTTTAACCCCTCGGAAACTCTGGCTCCGATTTTTTGAATGGCCCAATAAGCGGTCGAGCCGGTGCCCAAACCAACAATCATGCCGTCTTGAATGTAATCCACCGCTTTTTCGGCTGCTATTTTTTTTGCTTCCATCTGTATCCCCGCCTTTAATTTAGTTTTAGTGGCTCAAAATAGAAATCAGCTCATAGTTGTCAGCGAGCAGGCTCGCTACAGGCCAGAGGGTTCTTCCAATCGCTGTTAAAGCCTGATTTCTTTTATTGAATGAACGCTATTGGTGGAATCAGTCTTTAAAGGCGAACGCTATCGCTTTTCCAGAATCCCTCTATCCTTCCGCTCAGCTACGACTGTTGTCTGGCACTTATTTCAAGATTGTACCTTTTGTATACGTTCTGCGACAGCCGTCTGGCCGGTTTCCAGCGCCCGTTCCAGCGGACTGCCGTTATAGGACAATATTTTCCCTTTAAACTTAACCGGGGTTGTAAAGTCGACGCCGAGCTTCAGCAGAAGCTCCACAATTTGGATGTGCCCCATGCCGCAGATCCAAAATAACAACTCCGATTTCGGGGTCGTCTGACTACGATAATCCGCGCCTTGCACCAGCAAATATTCCGCGATCTCGTGGTTATTCCGCCAGCAGGCCCAACGAAATCCAGTGGTGTAGGACGCGTGATCAATCCCGTTTTCTACTAGCGTAACGGCAGCCTCCAAGTTTCCACCGCTGAGATTGGTCGTAAATTCGAGCAACGAGCTTTTGGAGCTATCAAGCAGGTTAATATCAACGCCCTTGGAGAGCAGCAGCTCAATAATCTCTCTGCCGGCATGCGCGCAAGCAAAATGAATAGGCTGCAAGCCATTTGGTCCCTTGGAGTGAATATCCCCGCCTGCTTCTATTAAATAGGAAGCAACGGAATGATGTCTATTGGAAATGGCAATGGATAGCGGCGATTGTCTGGCCACATCCTTGATTTCCAGATCGGCTCCCGCCTCGACCAACAGCTTGACGATTTCGGCATTTCCCGTCTGGCAAGCGATATGAAGCGGCGTTCCCTGAAGGGAGCTGGAATAATCAGTCAGCTTTTTATTCAATGCGGCAGGTTTGATGCCGGTCAATAGCATTTGAACTTCCTCCGTATCCTGCTGAAAGCAGGCACGATGCAAGGTGTCGCCTATTGTTTTTTTCGTCATACCATTCTCCTTCAATGTTCATAAAATGTTCAGAACGTGTACAGCGTGTCCCAGTATACTATTCCTGATTCCATGTGCCTGCTTCTGCCAAGAAATAGTACAGGACAGAATTCCGCTTTAAGCATTGCTTTATTAAGGCAAGTATACCCAATTGATCGACATCATGGAAATGGGAGGAAGCAAAAAGTGAAACATTTTAATCGTGGGAAAAAGGTACTTATCTATCTTTTGTTGTTCGCATTTATTTTCCCAACTGGTTACCTTCCAAAGACAGAAGCTTCCGCTAATGGGGGGCCGTCACTGCAATCTGCCCTAAGCGGCAATGCCGATGGCATGCTTAACGGTATCGTGTACGCAAACGGCAAGTATACTGCTGTTGGAGACAGGGGTTATATCGGTCAATCATTGGACGGTATTAATTGGACTAGAGTTGCAGCTCCTGTGTCTAATGAAGCAACTAGCTGGAGAAGTATTGTTTTCGAAAAAAATATGTATGTCGCGGTTGGATTAAATACGACTTCGAACGCAACCGCCAAATTGATGACATCGCCCGACGGCGAAAATTGGACCGATCGTTCTTCAAGTATCGATGGCACCATTCTGCAAAAAGCCGTTTTTCTCAACAATCAGTTTTTTGCAGTTGGCGGCAGATGGAGCGGTAATGACCGTAGTCTGGACGTCGGCATCATTTATTCATCCACCGATGGCTTGAACTGGACTTTGACAGCAGCGCCAGAAAAATTTTGGCCTGTCAGCTCAACGACCTCCACTCCGTTTTTTTTGATGGACATGGCCTATATCTCGGGGCGGTATGTTGTTGGCGGCAATGTATTCGGCAGCTATGCCTACTCAACTAACTTAAGCAGTTGGACGAAAGGATTTATTGACGACTACGCGCTCGATTCCTTTTCGGTATACAACAATAAATTATACGTCACCAGAAATGGGTCAGACGCCTATTCCAGCAGTGACGGAATAACATTTGCACCGGCATCCGATTATACCGGCATGCGCGGCAGTCTTCAAGACGGATCGACGCTTTATCGGTTCGGTGTGGGCGGCAACTGGTTTGAATCAGCAGATGACGGCGCCTCTTGGACTCCAAAAACTGCCATTACAAATTTAACTATTCTGGATGCGGCAACTAACGGCAGCAGTTTTGTTTTGGTCACCAACGGCACTAAAAGTCTGGTTGTTTCCCCAGACAAATCTTCTTGGAGCCGATTTGAAGGAAACATACAAGGCGTCGCTTACAATGGTTCGCAATGGGTTGGCGTCGCAACGGTCCCTTCGCGAAGCGGCGGAGAAATCGACAGCTTTTTGCTGACCTCTTCAAGCGGCTGGAGTAATCTGAGCTCCGTGGATGACTTTCTACCCAAAACAGAGTTTTATGATGTTGCCTATGGGAATAACGCCTTTATCGCTATCGGCAAAAAAATCGCGCGTTCCTCAGATGGTGTATCTTGGACATTAGAGGATCTTCCTGCCGGGACAGCCGGTAAAGTAACGGCTATCACATATGGAAGCAGTCGAGGGTTTGTTGCTGTTACAAATGGGGGTTCGATACTTGCCTCCCCCGATGGAAGCAACTGGACAGTCGATAACAGCCATAGCGGCACTGAATTTGCTCATGTGAAGGACGTCAACGGCGTCTATATCGCAACTGCGCCGTACGACAGCTTCTGGGTATCAGATGGAAGCGGCGGAAATTGGACGAAGTTAGACTCATTAAGCGACTATTATGCGGTGTTCTACGATTTGGCAGATGTAGCCTATGGAGAAGGCACCTATGCGATTACCGGCGCTGATGAAAATGGCAATGCCGTAGTTTTGTCGGCAACAGGCAACTCATTGGATGAGATTGCAACCTGGAATACGCACGTCATTGATAGCAGCGTTTATGCCACAATGAAAACCATTCAGTACAGTGACGGTTATTTTGTAACAGGCGGCCTGGAATACCTTTCTTCGCCTCCGGATACGTATGTTCTTTATGCCACTTCCGACTTTACAAATTGGACGAACTATAACGAGCAAACGACTGGTATTAGCAGTACGGCCATCAATAACATTTCTGTGCAAAATGTGGCGTTCTACATTGTAGGCGATAACAATGTACGTATTGTCATGGGAGTGCCTAGCGGCCCCACAACTCAGCCCGAAACGACACCTGCGGCTATCATCAGTTTTGCAGATGAAAAGCTGACTGGTTTGACTTCTAACGCCGCTTACCTGATCAACGGGCAAAACGCTACCGCTGACAGCGACGGCAAAATTGCCATTGACTCGGCTTGGCTGGGCGAAACGTTAAGCATCGTCAAAGTTGGCAATGGCACGACTACAACCAATAGCACGCCTCAGTCGCTGGTCATTCCGAATCGTCCTGCCGCTCCATCAGGCGTGGGCAAAACGGACGAAACCTATACCGGCGCAAAAGACGGCAGCCTCACCGGCCTTCCAGTTGGCGGCGAGTATAAAAAAGGCGCTGCTGGCGCTTGGTCGGACATTTCAAGCGCAACTGTTTCCGGACTGGAGCCGGACACGTATTATGTTCGCACAAAAGCAACTTCCTCGGCTTTTGTTTCTGAAGAAGCTGCCGTAACGGTGGGCTCTACCTCAGCTACAGCTGAGGCGACACCTTCGGCTCTCATCAGCTTTGTAGATGAACAACTGACTGGTTTAGTGGCTATTGCCGCTTACCTGATCAACGGGCAAAACGCTGCCGCTGACAGCGACGGAAAAATTGCCATTGACTCAGCTTGGCTGGGCGAAACGTTAAGCATCGTCAAAGTTGGCAATGGCACGACTACAACCAACAGCTCGGCTCAATCGCTTGTCATTCCGGATCGTCCTGTCGCGCCCTCAGGCGTGGGCAAAACGGACGAAACCTATACCGGCGCAAAAGACGGCAGCCTCACCGGCCTGCCTGTTGGCGGCGAATATAAAAAAGGCGCTGCTGGCGCTTGGTCGGACATTTCAAACATAACTGTTACCGGGCTGGAGCCGGACACGTATTATGTTCGGATTAAAGCAACTTCCTCGGCATTTGTCTCGGAGGAGGCTGCCGTAACGGTGGGCTCTACCTCGGCTACTGCTGAGGCGACACCTGCGGCTCTCATAAGCTTTGTAGATGAACAACTGACCGGATTGACCGCTAACGCCGCTTACCTGATCAACGGGCAAAATGCTGCCGCTGACAGTGACGGCAAAATTGTCATCGACTCGGCTTGGCTTGGCGAAACCCTGAGTATCGTCAAAGTTGGCAATGGCACGACTACAACCAACAGCTTGGCTCAGTCGCTGGTCATTCCGAATCGTCCTGCCGCTCCATCAGGCGTGGGCAAAACGGACGAAACCTATACCGGCGCAAAAGACGGCAGCCTTACCGGCCTGCCAGTTGGCGGCGAGTATAAAAAAGGCGCTGCTGGCGCTTGGTCGGACATTTCAAGCGCAACTGTTTCCGGACTGGAGCCGGACACGTATTATGTTCGCACAAAAGCAACTTCCTCGGCCTTTGCTTCCGAGGAAACCGCAACGATCATTGGAACGTTGCCTGCTGCCCCAGGGGCTCCTAATGTTTCAGCCGATGATGTGAACGATCGGATCACCGGTCTGAATACAACGATGGAATACCAGATTGACGGCGGCAGTTACGTTAAATACGATGGCAATAATCTGCCAGTCTTGAATGGCGCGCATACAGTTAAAGTGCGTGTAGCCGCAAGCGGTTCTGTACCCGCAGGCGCAGAGGTTACATTGTACTTTACGGCACCGGTTGCTGCTGGCCTTACCGTAACGGCTGTTGATCCAAGCGGCACAGCAAATAACGGCAAAACGGCAATTGCAGCAGCACCAACTCCGACTACTAGAGGTCACAAGCTAGTTTACAAAAATTTGGGCAGCAACGAGGTTATCCCTCCAAGGGTTGGCGATGCTGCAACCGACTACGCTGACCTGCCGGATAGCGGACTAGTAAACGCAGCCCATGGCGAAAAAATCGGAGTGGCCGAAGTTGATGCCGACGGGAAGATTGTAAAGTTTGGATTCACTACAGCGGTTGTAATTCAGGAGCAGACATCAGGCGGTACCACAACAACACCTCCTGTTGTTACCGGGCCTTCTTCAACCGAAACGGATGTTATTGTTATCGTAAACGGCATTAGCGAAAACGCCGGCAAAGCAAAAACAACCGAAACCAATGGTTTAACTACAACAACGGTGATCGTTGACCCGCAAAAGCTGCAGGCCAAGCTGGATTCCCAAGGCAATGGAGCCATCGTAACCGTGCCGATCAGTTCAAGCTCAACCATTATTAGGGGAGAACTGAACGGTCAAAGCATTCAAAATATGGACAATCGTTCTGCAACCTTGGTTCTGCGGACGGATCATGCAAGCTACCATATTCCCGCGCATGAAATCAACATCGGGCAATTAGCCGAAACACTGTCGCCAGGCACAAAGCTTAGCGATATGTCCGTAAACATCATCATTGCTGAACCATCTGACGAAATGAATCAGGTCGTCCGAAATAGTGCAGATAAAGGAAAATTCACAGTGGTTGTTCCTTCTGTAGATTTTAAATTAACCGTCTCGCATGAGGATAAATCGGTGGAAATCACGAACTTCAATGTATATGTGGAAAGAAAAATCGCATTACCGGACAACGTTGATCCTAACAAAATTACAACCGGCATCGTTGTTGATCCAAACGGCGTTACAAGACATGTTCCAACGAAGGTCGTTCTTGAAGAAGGAACCCATTACGCGGTGATCAACAGCTTGACGAACAGCACCTATTCCGTTGTTTGGCATCCGTTGATTTTTGCAGACATGGAAAATCATTGGGCAAAAGGCGCAGTAAACGACATGGGCTCCCGTATGATCGTAAACGGTGTCGACAGCTCAACATTCAACCCAAACAAAGACATTACCCGGGCTGAATTTGCGGCTATGGTCGTTCGTGGTCTGGGCCTGCGTCTTGGCGAAGGAACGAATCCGTTTAGCGATGTCAAAGAGCAGGACTGGTATCTGGGCGCCATACAAACCGCCGTTTCCTACAACCTTATTGCCGGGTTTGAAGACGGGACGTTCCGTCCAAACGCCGCCATTACGCGCGAACAGGCAATGACTATCATTGCCCGAGCAATGAAGCTGACGGGGCTTGCGGCAACGACGGGTACACCAAATGCAGATGAAATCTTCTCGGCATTTGAGGATTCCGCAACCGCAAGCGGCTGGTCAAAAGAAAGCATCGCGCTGACGGTCAAAGCGGGCGTAGTTGGCGGCCGCAGCGACGGAAGTCTGGATGCAAAAGCCAATATCACCCGTGCTGAAGTAGCTGTTTTGATCCAGCGATTGCTGAAAAAATCCGATCTTATTTAATGGATCGAGTACTGAAGCGGCGCTTAAGTAAAGGACAATAAATAAGACAATAAAGAATAAGCTTCAAAACCCTCTTAAACAAGGTTTTGAAGCTTATTTCTTTTCCCTAGCGATTCATGCCCAAGCGTTTAAGGCGCTCGATATCGTCCAGCCTATCAAAAAGTGCAAGATAGCGGCTTAATGCAGCAGCATCCTCTACTTTAACGCCAGATCTGAAAAACTCAATATCTCCGGTGCCTTGGTTGATTTGACCTTTGGCCTCCAGGATACGCTTTAGCTGTTTGGCTGTTCCAACGCTTCCCGAAATAAAATCCGTCCCTTCGGGAAACACCGCTGCAAGAGCCGTCTCAAAATAAGGAAAGTGAGTGCAGCCAAGCACAACCGTGCCATACTGCGTAACATCCAGACGGGACAGCTCCCTTTTCAAATAGGCCACTACTTCATCCTGATCAAACCTGAAGTTTTCGGCAAGCTGGACGAGTCCGGGCAGAGGCAAGCTGTGCACAATTTCCCCATGGTCCAGCCGCTCTACCAACTCGTTGTACTTCTTCTCTTTTAGCGTTAAATTCGTAGCCAATACCAGAACCTTTTTCCGGTTTCCCTCCCATTTTTCAATGGCTGGTTTGACGGCCGGCTCAATGCCTAATATCGGAAAATCATACCTTTGCCGAAGCTCCTCAATCACGATACTGGTAGCTGTATTGCAAGCAATGACCAAGGCCTTCACATGCTGGCGGGCAATAAAATCAACGGCGTCAATCATGCATTGCCTGACTTCTTCACGCGTTTTTTCCCCGTAAGGGACATTTGCAGTGTCTGCATAAAAGAGATAGTCCTCTTTTGGCAGCAGCTTCACCGCTTGATGGAGCACCGTTATACCGCCAATGCCGGAATCAAAAAAACCTATTCTCATTGCTTCACTCTTCTCTTTGAATTCAAAAGTAACCTCTGGGCATCAGGCCAGCGATAGCGCTTTGCCGCATATTATACTTCGCGCTTGTCGTCGGGGCAATAAATAATTCGGCGATAGTCGCTATCCCGGGAGTCCATATCCCCCAAATACATCCGTTGATGCTCAGGCACCAGCTCATACGTTTCCCTCAGCCTTTGCCGGTTATATTCGCTCGGCTCGACCAGGTATTGAAAATAAGCTTCGCGACATGTCTCAGACGCAGTTTTATCGCCTTTTAACACCGAGTAGATGTCCAGCAACTCCTTTTGTTTTTCCTCGGAGCTTTCGGCATAATGCTCGCCAATCACCGTAACCCTACCCAGTTCGGCAAGCACCACCTCTGAAGGATACTCAAGGTTTGTGAGCAAAATACGATGTTCAAACCACTCCAAAACCTCATTTATCGAGCGATTCAGCTCAAAATCTGCTCCGTATATACCTACCGTGCCATTGGCGTAGACAACCAGGTTGACCAGATGATTGCATCCCTCTAGCTTCATAAACATAAAGAAACTGCTGCCAGACACCGTTTGATAAAAAAGCTCGCTCACTGGATAAAAATGCTCGGCTGTAGGCGAATGAGAAATTCGCCTTGCCTCCATTCGTTTCTTCTGTGCGTCGGTAATCCTATAAATATTTTCAAATCCGGGATTCAGCTCCCGAATTTTGCCCTCAATAAAATCATAATAGCCTTTGCGGTCAAAGTTCCAGCTGCCGGAAGAAATTTGGAAGGAGCCCAAACCATGGATGGACAAGGAGTCCCCGTCAGGAACCGCAGGCGTTAGCCAGCCCGAAGAGAGCTTGCTTTTTAAGCCAGCCAGATCAACCAGCTCCCAGCAATTGCACATGCCATCCTCGTATACGTCAACGTTGATATAGAAATGCTGACCCCCATTTTGAATAATGCCGGGAACGGCCAGCCCTTCAACTTCCTTTTTCCGTCTAATCTGCTGCATCGTTGTTACACCTCGTTTCTACAGTAGCTGTCCCGGATCAAAGATCCCCGTTCCATCCGGGATTCTATATAAGTAGCGAACGCTCCGCTTCTCCAGAACCATCCTCACTCTGACCTGCTTCTGCCGGTTTTTTAGTTGAACTTATATAGTTACTTATTCACTAGCTGCCGTCAGCCATTCAACGGCCTGAATCAAATTTTCGGCGACAAAATCCGGCTCAGCTTCGCTCCAGCGATCTCGGAAGGTCGTTAATGAGGCATCTCCCCAACCCGTCCGCACCAAAATTTTAAGTGCCCCGACCCGATGGGCCGCCAGCATGTCCGTACTGCCAACATCGCCTATGACAGCGCAACGCTTCAAATCCAGTCCATGTTTCTCCGCCGCCTCTATTAACATGCCAATCCCCGGCTTTTTGCAGGAGCACCCATCCTTGTCACTATGGGGACATATATAAGCATCGTCAAAACCGTATGCCTGAAACTGTTCCTCAAACTCCGTCTTGGTTGCTTGCTGTCTCGATATCCGATGCTGATTGGTGAATGCAAATACAAGAAACCCCGCATTTTTCAACATCAATATGGCCTCGGCGGAGCCTTCAAAAAGAGTAAAGTCTCTTGGATGGATAAAATGCCCCGTCCCGCCTATCGTGCCATCCCGGTCAATAAATACAGCTTGCAGAGTTTTCATGATTCCCCGCCCCCTTGTTCCTGCTTCTGCGCAAGAATGCAATAAAACGCGGAATGACTATAACGTTCATAGGTTTGAAGCTGCTTGATCGAAAATCCCGCACGCTGAAGAAGCCCCACAGCCAACTCCCGGGGCATATATCGTTCCATATTCATCAGGAAAAAACAGCCGTTTTTGTCCAAAATACTAAACACCTTGTCCACCGTCCGCTCGGGCTGCCCGATTTCGTGGAGCGTTGATCCAATCAAGGTAACCAAATGGAATCGTTCCGACACCTCAAATTCATAGTTCAAAAAATCAGCACAGCGTACGGATGAGGGATTAAGATGTCCTTCTCTTTGCTGCCTGTATTGAAATAGCTCACATATGGTGGAATCGATATCCATGCTGGTCAGCTTCCCTTTTTCATGCAGGACGTAACCTAAAAAATCATCCCACTCGCCAACTCCGATTCCGACATTGCAGATTTTGATGCAGCTTTTCGGCTCAAAATGCTGAAGAAAAAAGTCACGGGTTTCCATCTCCATATAAAGGCTTCTGGGAGAGAGATTCCACTGATACGCCTCGGGTTCCCTTAGCGAAAAATAATGCTGAATCAGGTTATGATCATCCATTGCGTCTGACAACTCCTTGTCAAAGTAGGTAAGCTTCTTGCCGCTGCTCACTCAAAATGAGGATAACGGTTATAAAAAGCCGTCATCATTTCAAAAAAGGTTTCCCGAAAATCAGCCAGATGATTGTTCCCTCTTAGCTCCAGATGAACTTCGGTTCCGTGGCAAAAAATGATTCTGGCCCCTTCATCCTCCAGATCGATATAGGTTAATACGGCGTCACATGACTTACTCAGCCCTACAAACCATTGCGATATAGAAACTGAATCCTGAAACAACCGGCTCATATCGCTGGTGACTGCCGTGAAGGAAACCTCAATTTCATCGGGATAATCCTCCAGTTCACGAGTAGACAAATCAATACCGCCGATGCTCGCTTTTCCACCCGGCTCCATATGCAACTCTATTTCCTCCTGGTCATAATGCGGTCTCCAGCTATACCCACCCTCCAGATATTTCAGAATAAAAGAGTCCAGGGGAAAATGAATGCTTGCGCTGTTTCCGCTATGAATGACTCCATGGTTTCGTACGTACGCATATACGTGCTCCAATTGATGCTTGGGAATTATCGTTACGAACGTATAGTCAAGGCCCATGGTCTCTCCCCTTGTCATTTATGAGGAAGATCTGATTTCCCCTTTATTTGCGATATGCATGGCTTTCCAATAAAACTCTCCAAAAGCCTCTGGCTCCAGTTTATATCTATCCCCGGTCATCACTCCGCTATAGGCGTTTAAAAGATCATACAATCCCAGATGCACCCACTCCCACAGCATGGACCCAAAATTGTAGGCCATCATGACCCCGGCAACGGATTGTCTAAGCTCTACGACCTCTTCTCGTTCCAAGCCGGCATCATTCAAGACAGCAAATGTCCCTAGCTTCATTTCCTCACTATATTCCGTATCCAAAAACTCTTCCAAAATGAAATCCCATATGTCTACCCTGCTGACAATGGGTATTTGGTGCTGCAACGCAAATTGCTCCAGTTCGCTTTTAAAAGGATGATGGACAAATAAAACCTCGCCGCCGACCGTGCGAATTTCGGGCGGATATTGACCCGGCAATATCTCTTTTATATCTGCAACTGGAAGAAAGCCATTAGGGTAAACGGTTGCCGCCGTAAAGGGATATTCAAGAAATCGGATCCCGTTTTCTTCAACTTCAATCATTGCGTCCCCCCATCAACTGACGGACTGCCTTGCCATCCAAAATGCCCCATAATCGCATCTGCAACCTGGTCCGGCTCCAGGTCGGTATTATTAATTCTGAAATAGTGTTTTCCGCTAATCTCGCCGGGCAGCGAATTTAACCGATACGTTTCGTGGCTTCTAACCAGATCATCCTGCGATTTCTGAAGATTTCGTTTGGTTGGTTTGTGGGCAAGCCTGTTTTCGGTTGCGTTTCGTTTGATTCTTTCCTCCACATCTGCTTCAAGTTCGACCAAATAAACCGTTCCGCCCCGCGATTCAAACTGTTGCGAAATTCTCTCTACGTAATCCCAATCGCTCTGCAGGTCAAAGGCCCATACAAAGGTAAAAATAAATCCTTCCATATCGCTGCTCGCGACCTCTTCAAACATCTCGTGCCTGATCAGGTTCACCAATCGCTTGCCGGAGGGCGAGCCATAGTCAAAATACGGCGACACAAAATCAATGGATACATGATTATGGAATAACTTATAATTCGTTTTCTCCGCCAGACGTTGCCCAACTGTCATTTTCCCAACAGCCTGCGGACCAAATATCAAAATAAATTTCATGCTGCCGTCCTCCTTGAAGTCATCAGAAATTTACACGATTTCTCGCAAAAAAGGAATGAAGTTGTCAGTCTGCCAGATATAAAGGAGAATGAGGACCTGCACCAACGCGTAAGCCACATTCAATTGCAAAAACCTTTTACGGGCAATAAAAAAGAACACCAGAAAGATAACGGATAAGCCTAACGCTATCAACAGGCTAATCAAAATTCCGGCTACAAACATCTGCTGCACCATTTTATAGGAAGCAAATGGGATATAGGTTATGGATAAATGGAACGCAAGGTTATCCAACAAAGTATAGAACAATACCCAAAGCGATAACAGGGACCACAATCCCCACAAGCACCCCAGCGCTATCCGCCAATGCCTCATTCCTTGCCCTCCATTCACTGCAGCTGCCTCACCCTGTCTCAGCCGTCTGGCGCTCCAGCCAAGAGGCGGTTCTTCCCAACAAATCTGCCTTTAACAGGATCAGTTCATCATACACATAGAAAAAGTTAACCTTGCTATCCGCCAAAGTCTGGTTCTCCGGACGGCCCGTCAGTACAAAATACGCCCATGATTCAGCAAAATCCTCATACAGATCGGACATCGCGTATTCGCTTACGTAATCCGATCCATCCTCGGTGGAACCATCCATCCAAAATTGCTTGTAAAAATGATAAATGTAGGAATCTTCGTTAGCGCAGCCTTCATCCACCATATAAGTTGTGCATTGACCAGCATCGGAATAAGGGTCCACCTGATCAGCGTTTAAAGCCAGCAAATGACCGAATTCATGAATGTCGGTGAATACCCGTTCCGTTTCGTAGGTCGCTTGAACTTGATTAGCCGCATAAGTCCAGCTTTCATAATCCTCTTCATCCTGTACGACATAAGCCATTGTATCCGCATGGTCGAACACCTCAAAACGTGCAATCATCGTTCTCTGGTCAGAGGGAATGACCCAGGTAAATCGATCCCACAGCCATGCATAATATTCCTCATCTTCATTGGCAGGCTCCAGCCCCAAGGTGCCTTCGTCTACGCTGTAGGAAACCACCGCTTCCGGCTCCAGCTCGCTTTCTTCCTCGTCGACTTCCCATTCCTCCGCGTATACCAAATCGCCGAACCATTGCTCCATTTCGACGATAAACCATTCCGACCATTCCTCGCAGGCAGCGGCATCCAGACATTCCACGGCATAGCTGCAAACCCCCGGCTCCGCCTCTACCTCATACGATTTGCATGAGAGTGCAGACGCGCTTGGCGAAGGCGAAACAGAGGCCGTTTGGGCAGAATCAGTTCCCCCAATCTCTTTTTGCTCTGGCAGCATTCCCTCTTCCAAATTCGTACAGCTTGATAGAATCAGGCACAGGCATACCAAAAGAATCGGCCCTATTCCCGCCATCCAATGCTTCCTCACAACAAAACCCGCCTTTTCATGTATGCTTAAAACTCTTTTTGTGCGTATTCAAAAAGCTCCGTTTTTAGTGCTGAGCGTTTTGGTCAAATAAAGCGCAACATCATCGTTCACGACAATGCTTTCGCCATATTGAACATGCCCCTCGCCGCTAAAAATCCCCTTTCCATCCGGTACGTAACCGCGTTTGGCATATAAGATTTGAGCATTCCCATAGTCGGAGAAAATGCCAACGCCGATTCCGGCTATTGGAGAACGCTCATGGATGACAGCTTCAGCCCTGTCCATCAAGGCCGAACCAATTCCTGCCCGGCGATATTTTATCAATACATTAAAATCATTGATTTCCGGTATGCCCTGCTCCCTGAATGGCGGATAATACGACTTCCAGATCACGTTGACGTAACCGGCAAACACCCCGTCAGCCTCCGCGATCAACGTCACCCTGTCGCCTTTTTGCTGCTCGGCCAAATAGTCTTCATACTGTCCGGCCGGCTTATTCCAGCCTTGCTCCCGAAACGCCTCCGCTATAATTTCCGGATCGCTTTCGTTAATGAAACGAATCGCAATTGCATTACTCATCCATCATCGCCTTCTCTCTCCAACGATTTCTCTCTCCAACGACTAGTTATCCTCTTTTGCACTTGCCCAATGGTCCCTTTCAAAGGAACGATCAATCCACCACAACCAGCTTTGGCCATCTCTCCAGCCATCCCTTGCGTTTAATTCTGGAGAAAAAATAGTTTCGGTCAGCAAAATAGGGGCTTTGTCTGACCAACAAGCCAAAAAGATCCTCAAGGCCATGAGGAGCTATAATCTCCAATCGGCCTTCCTCATCCAGCGCAACGCCAACGGCTGTTGCGGTTTCCGGCCAATGCTTCATTGCATGCTCAACTGATTGATAGGGGCGAAGATTTGATTTCCGATGCATTCTCGCCTGATTTTTGACGGACCACCGATAATGCGGATAGGCTTTTATCAGAAGCTCCTCGCAATGTTTTTCTACGTCTTCGCTTAAATTCGTATCGTCATAATAGAGGACATCAACATCATTTAGCGGGGTGGGCTGCTCCTTTTCATGCAGGCAATCCCATACATAGTTGCGGATATAACCAGCCGAGATGCACCAATGCGGCAGCTTCAAAGCTTCAACATAGACCAAATCCCTTGCCAAAAAAGGATGCTGCGACAGCATCTCCCGCAATCTGTTTTCTTGCTCGGCAATCATTGCTCCAACTCCCAAGCAGCATCACTGACACTATCTTTTCCATTCAGGCGTTTGATGTAGTAATAGTGCCGATGACCCTTAGGCGCGTTGTCGATCTCGCCCAGCACCACATAGCCG
This sequence comes from Paenibacillus sp. CAU 1782, assembly GCF_054551715.1. Classification (NCBI taxonomy): domain Bacteria; kingdom Bacillati; phylum Bacillota; class Bacilli; order Caryophanales; family Paenibacillaceae; genus Paenibacillus; species Paenibacillus sp. CAU 1782. The sequence continues at coordinate 26,445 of NZ_JBTOLL010000030.1, forward strand.
TATTTCTTGTAAAACTCCGGAGCCTGAAAGGTGAACGTATTGAGCTTGATAAAGTCGCAAGCCTTGGATCGCGCAAGCTGCTCCGCTTCCATAAGAAGCTGTTTCCCAAGGCCTTGGCCGCGACGTTGTTCCTCCACCCACAGAATATCAATCTCCATCCAATTCCAGCACATTTCACCGTTAAGTCCGGCTACAATAAATCCGTTCTCGTCCTTAACTGACAATTGAACTTCCTCATATCTGCCACCCGGAATATTCTTTGCATTAAATTGAATGAGCTTTTCCCGCACATAATTAGCATCTTCTCTAGTCCCTCGAATCAACTGCAAACGCTCATCGACCATTGCTAGCCCCTCCTCTTGTTCAACTAAAAAGACCGTGCTTCGGCTACATCCGAAGGCACGGCCCGCCCCTTAACGGGCATTCCAGATCAGCATGCCGTCCGCCTCAGCGACTTTGTCACCCTGTTCTCCGTTTTCCTTGTACTTAATTCTTACATGAAGATTTCCATTCATCGATTCTTCCAATTTTTTTCGGTTTACCGTTATCCCTTGACTGCCTGGATTTGCCCTCAGAATGGCGTCGATTGCATCGGCGTCTGCCGCTGTTAAAGCGTTTTTGCCTTTGATGGTTTCCGCAAGCTTGCCCGGCATTCCATTGGATTTGTCTTCAATAAAAGATAATAACCCCTCAGGCCCCGAGCCGTTTCCTTTGCGGAAAGGGTTCAATCCCCTGGATTTGTCGTTCGAATGGATGATTAAAGCAAGCCGCTCCGCATGCTTGATGCTAGGTATCGTATTAGGTAACATGATGAGCTCCTTTTATGTATAAAACTACGTATTAGTCTTGTTTAATTGTTTGTTGACATAGTGCCATGCGCTGTCTACGTCTTTGAAAACCCACTCTACCGACTCTATCGGCTTCTCGGTTGCAACGCCAAGCAACAAGGTTCTTAGGAACCAAATCCGTATTCACCGGAATAGGCGATAACCAATATCGTTTGATAGAATTTGACGTTAGCTGCGCCTTTATAATAGTGTACCTCAATACGACTAAGATCACTAAGCGTTATTTCTTTCAACAACGGCTTCACTGTTATCCCTCCTGAACCTACTAATCCAGCCATTGCCTGGGGCCGATCATATGAAAAAGCTCTTGCGAGCCCTGAATGGCGTTCATGATGCGGTTTGCGGTAAAATCACTCATCGGCCGGGGCAAATCCCCGATCGGGCAGAAGCGGCACTCCACTATTTCCGGCGAGCTTGGAGTGGGCATGGCCGGGCCAACCGCGACGTGGGCCATAAAAACAAAATGATGCATATCAAACTGGGGATCATAATAAATTCCCGTCAATTTTTCGGTTTTCACCGTTAGGCCGGTCTCTTCAAACACTTCGCGCTCCGCCGTTTCGCGTGCCGACTCGTTGGCCTCCGCCTTGCCTCCGGGCAGGTCCCAATTCTTTTTTCCATAGCTGTGCTTGACCACCAACACATGGCCTTCTTCGTTTAAAAGGATTGCCGCTGCGCCTATTAATTTATTTTCGGACATGACTGCTGTCCCTCCTTCAAATAGCGGGGTTGCTTGCGAGTGGCGTCTGTCCTTATTTAAGAACGTAATCCTCCAACGGCTATAATATGCGTTGGCATTTCCATAAGAGCGCCTCCTAAGTCCATATTTGGAAAATGATTCTTCCACTTTATGACGTTTAATAGAGGCTGAAAGTTACTGAAATCTATCACAACAGTAAAAAGAACGGACAGCGTTAAGCTTTCAACTTCTTCCGCATAAATAACGCCGCTTCCCCGCTGCCATCATCATTGTTGCTGTATAGGGATTTATCGATGGCTTCGATTGAAAATCCGCAACGCTTATAGAATCGAATGGCGGGAACATTGGTATTTTGCGTTTCCAGACTGACAGCACGAAATCCAGCCTCCTCTGCAAAGCGGCAAACATATTCCATTAAGCGCCGACCAAAGCCCTTCCTTTGATGGGCTTCATGCACTTGCAAGTGCCAAATCATCAGCGTGTTATTCCACGCTTGAGGCTCCGTAACTACCAAAGCGACCAGACTGTCATTGAGCAAAATTCCGAATGCATGGCCGGATTGGGCCAGCTTTCCGTAACGCCTAATATCTTCGTCCTCGTTCATTTCGCTTTTTATATACGGGGTATCCAACTGAACCAGCTTCAGTCCCAGCCCAAAGGTATGCTCTGATTCCTCAACGGTTAGTTCGTATTTTTCAGTGGAACGGTATCCAAACGCGCCCAAGTGCAGCAGGTCTTCCGCTCTTAGCTCTTGCAACTGTTTAATCTGCGTCTTTTCGTCCGGGCCAAAAAATGCTTCCAGGTATATCACCCTCCCTTGTCTGTAAAAGAGCTTCGGCAAACGCTGCTGTTTCCAGCAACTTGATGTACTCTTCAGGTCCCGCTCCGTCCTCGGCGCTCCAGCACATTCCCATAACCGTCTCGACGTAGAGACAGGTTCGCAAAACGCTTCCGGGGATATCCAGTTTCCTCTCCAAGAGCCCGATCAGACTCGTTAGTTTGACTGCCAATTCCGGCGTCAACTGGTCCTCAAACTCATTGAGCATAAATCGAGGCACATCAAACAGAGGGTCGCCGATTACGCCTTTAGGGTCGATAATGACATAGCTGCCGTCGTGGCTAAGCAATATATTATCATGATGAAAATCGCCATGGAGCAGCATGCGTTGGTTATATTTGGCCGACAACTCCCGATACAAGTTGCAGGCTTTTTCCATATGACCGTACAGCTCTCGGCAATCATCCTTGCCCCTCATATATTCCGTTATTCTCTCTACCCACCGGCTGTACGTAGGGAACGCGATCCCATCCTTAGGCGGCTGTATGTGCAAGCCCTTGTATAGGGAGCAAAATCGCTCCGCTCTTTCCTCCATCGAGTCCACCTTGCGCAGCTGCGTGCCCGGGAAGATCCGTTCCTCAAGCAGCGCTCCGCCCGCCCTATCCACATCGAATACCTTGCAAAACGGCCTTCCGCCATAAGCACACAAAGCCTGAAACTCTGTCTCTATATACGCGGAATTCGGGTCCCCTATTTTTATTACGGCGTCTCCAAATAAATCGGAAGTACACGTAAACACCAGATTGGCCGAAAAGGAAGGTATAAGCGCCAACTCCGTCAGCTGCCACTTTTCGCAAAATATCGCAAGATTTCCCGCTACATGCTTAAAAAAGTCTGCTCCGAAGCGGTTAATGATTCCACTGGTTTCCTCGGGATTAAACGAATAACCCTGTTCCCTCATTGCAAAAACCTCCACTTTTCAAAAGTCGGCTATAAAAGCCTTCTCTGCCCGCCAGCTCTTCGTGAGTGCCTTCCTCTGCAATGGAGCCTTCATTCATGACAATAATCCGGTCGGCCAACGGAAGAAGCGCAGGACGATGTGTAATCAGAATCGCAGATTTATTCTTCAAATACAACTCCAACGATTTCACGACCTGTTGTTCTTTGGCCGGGTCCAGCGCGGAGGTAGGTTCATCCATAATCACAATGTCGCAATCTCTGTGCAGGAAGGCTCGGGACAAGGAAAGCCGTTGTTTTTGGCCACCGGAAAAATTGTCACCCTGCTCCGTGATGACGGTATCGTATCCCTCCGGAAGTCCATCAATGAATGTATCCAGCCCCGCCATTCCGGCAGCAGACGCAATATCCCGGTCCGTTGCCTGCCTCTGGGCAAGGGCAATATTCTCTCTCACCGTTCCCGTAAACAAATAAGGGGCTTGGCTTACATAAACTAATCGGGGGCTGTCCCCATCATTACTTTTTTGCGGCAGGCCCATATGATGCACCTCCCCATCCGTAGGCTCATACAGACCGCTGCACAACCTTGCGAAAGTAGATTTGCCAGCGCCGCTTGGGCCGATAACCAGCACCGTTTCCCCCTTCCTCAGTTGAAAATCAACCTTTTTAACCAGCGGCTTATGGGCCTCTTCGGGCTGGAAGTATACATTTTTCAGGGAGATAGCCGTATCTGCGTCCGGAAGAATCGCTTCCTTCGGCATCGTTCCTCCCTCCGCCCCAGGCTTCAGGAGGCGAAAAATACGGTTAAAGGCACCGACGCCTTCCTGTACGCGGCTGTACTGATCGGATAGGCCAATTACGGGCCACACGACCAGTTCGAATAAAACACTGAAGGTGACGATTGCGCCGGGTGTCAACGTATTCCGGGTTGCCGCGATTGCTATAAAAACGAGAGCCACAATGTATATCAGTTGGAAGCTGCCTTCCGTCACGCTTCGGCTCATGGCATTGGTCATGGCAAGCCTGGTTTGCGATTGATTGAGCTCTTTTCGCTGGTTCATGAATTGATTACGGTACAGACTTTTGGCCTGAAAGGTTTTAATGACGGGCAATCCTTGAACAAATTCCTGCGACGTTTCCCGCAGCGCCTGTTCCTTCTGCTGGACATCATCCGATCGAAGCGCGATTCTGTTGTCGAAAAAACGGCCGATGAAAAATAAAATAGGGGAACTGACGGCTCCCAACACGGCTAATACCACATCTATTTTGATCAAATAAAGAAATGAAAATAGAATGAGCACGAATACGGTGATGAATTCAACGAAGGCTTCAATAATGGTCGAGCTATGCTCGGCATCGTCCTTCAGCCTTGTAACCAGCTCGCCGGAGTGGTATTTCTGGCGTTTGCCGAAGGGCATATGGTTGATAACATCAAACAGGCTCAGGGTCAAATCCCGATGAACAAAACCAAGCAGCTTTACGATCAGATGTTTATGCAGCGCCAACAACAAAATAGCGCCTAGAAGCAAACAAACAACAAATAGTATGACATTCATCAAATCCGTCGTTGTGCCTTTGTTTGCCGTATCAATAAATAATCCCTGAACTTGGGCAACTCCTATTTCAAAACCGATATCTACGCCGATCAATAGGGGGAGAAACAAGATAATGATCCAATATTTCTTCGCATATTTGAAAAGAAGAGACAGCGTTTTTCTGGTGTTCATTTGTGTTTTTATTTCTGTGTTCATTTTTGTGTTCAAAACAACTTCTGTCTCCTTTCCTATGCTATCTCGCCTTGCGCCAGTGAATAATAATGTCCTTGCCTGCTCATTAACTCATCATGTCTTCCCGTCTCTTCAACCCTGCCGTCTTTCATAACGATTATGAGATCGGCGCTTGTGATAGTGTCCAGATTATGGGCGATCATTATCGTTGTGCGGCCTTTCATTAGCTCAAGAAGAGAAGCTCTGAACTTTGTTTCATTTTCGATATCCAGCGCCGAGGTGGGTTCGTCCAGCAGAAGCATATTGGGGTTTCTCAAATAGGCTCTGGCTAATGCCAGACGCTGCTTCTCTCCCCCCGACAGTTCCACTCCCCGCTCTCCCACAACCGTATCGTATCCTTGCGGGAATGAAGCAATCGTGTCATGCAGATGGGCCAGCCTGGCTGCCTTTTTGACCTCGCTCTGCGGCATATGGCCCAATCCAAAGCAAATATTGTCTCTGACCGTGCCCGTAAACAATACGGCATCTTGCGGAACATACCCGATTTCCGCTCGCCATTGATCCATGTCCAGGCTTTCAATAGCCGTACCGTGATAAAACACCTCTCCCTGTTGGGGATGATACAATCGCAGGAGCAGCTTCAAAATACTTGACTTGCCGGAACCGCTAGCTCCAACAATTGCCGCTAACTGGCCTCTTTTGACCCGGAAATTAATATCCTTCAACGCCTGCGCCCCGTTATGGTACTGGAAGGATACGTTTTGTAAAACAATGGCATCCTCCTGCAAATCCAATGGGCTGGGGATCTCGGAGGACTTGAATGAATTGGAAGGAGATAGCGACGGGGAGGTATCAGGAACGTTCCTCTTATCTGCCTCTTCATCCGGCAAATCCAGAATGGCAAAAACCCGTCTCGCTTGTGCAATCGATCCGATCATCTCCGTCCACAGCCGCGCAATGGACAATAGCGGGTTGGTCAATTGTCCGCTGGTCACAACAAAGGTCGCAAGCGTCGCAACGGCCAAATCTCCCTTAAGGGCCTGATAACCGCCAAATCCCAGCGTAAAAATCATACCGCCAAACGTCGACAATCGGTTGAGCGCTTCATTCCCTCTTTCGAAAAAAGAAATACGCAGCGCTCTCGCAAGCACTCCGTTAAATCTTTCCTGAAGCAAACCTGCCAGATAGCCCTGAAGCCGGTAAGCTCTGACATCCTGGCTTCCTTGCACAGCCTCCTGCAGGATCACATCTCTATGCGCGATCTCATCTCCAAGACGGTCATGCTGCACGCGCAAGTAACGCGAGATCGGATAAGCAAGCAGCGGGTACGCTAATGCAAATCCAACCAGCCCCAACGTCAGAGGAAGGTTCAACCATGTAAAATAGGCCATAGCCATAACCACTTGCATCACATTGCTAAAAAGGGTAAGCGCTTTTTCGTTTACGCCCGTTTGAGCGGCGGTCACGGAGTTCAACAGTCTGCCGACAAGATCGCTGCTATGGTAGTTGTCCATCTCCTCCTGCTTTTTGGCATACATCCCATCCAATACATGACGCTGCATTTCTGTGATCGATCTATTTTTGACCTTGATCATTATTTTTTCTTGAAGCAAGCTAAAAACCAACTGCAGCCCCGTCGTTAATGCAGCCAATGCGGCTCCGTAATAAACAGGATTTAACGTTTTTGTGGTTGCTCCGGATACAATCTGCCTGACGGCTTCCAGATAACCTAAATTGACAAAAGAGGCGCACACCACGATCAGCAGTAAACAAATGTAATATAAATAATACGATTTGGAATAACGAAGCAATCGAGCCAGCGTTGATGAGGTTGAGTATGTGACTTCCCGCTCCATCTTGATCTCCTTATGCGTGGTCTATGTAGCTGTAATACTGTTGACGCTCAATACTGATGTCGCTCGAGTCATCCGGCTCATGATTTTTTATCAGATCAAGCAATATGTCCAAAGTCTTCTCTGCATTTGGCCTGGAGTTTTCGATGCGATATTCGTTGGGCAACGTCTCTCTGGACGCAATCAATGCGTTCATGGAAATTGAGGCTTCCCAATCGCAATAGCCATTCCCGTTGTCCCTCGTTAACACTCTCTGCTTGATGACATCCTCATGATCACTGTACAGGGTCAAAATGATATACCGGTATCCCTTGAATACATGGGGGATATCCGTCATTCTGATGTCGTTCAAATCCGTTAAAATAATATGTTTAAAACCATGGCTGTTGTAGTTTTTGGCAACCAATATCAGATTCTCAAAGGATAACTGTTCTTCCTCCGCTTGAGAAATGTCCGTATAAGGCGTTAAGGAACGAAACTCCGGTATCCAGCCGAATTCAAAATACGGCGCCTTCAAGTGCTCATGAAGCATTCGTGCCAAGGTTGTTTTGCCGTTTCCGGGCGAACCGTGAAGGATAATAAAATCCATTTCCATGATGCTGTAGCCTCCTATTTATACAATCTCAGTCTATTGGGGATTTTCTTAACCGGATAAGTTGGATAAAGCCGGCGCCGCCGTATGCTTCATCGCTTTCAAAAGTATCGATATCGAAATTTGTGTCGCCTAGTTCTTGCCATAACTCATCCACTGTAAACCAATGAACGTAACCTACCCCCAGCGGAAGATGGTCGCCACGTTCCAGAATACTGAATCGGGAGGCCTCGCTTTTGGCGAAATGCTCATCTCTGCCATCTTCCTGGTACTCATCCGGTACAATATGCTGGGTCAGGACGCATATTCCCCCCGGTTTCAACACTCGATACAGTTCACTCAGAAATTCGCTCCGCAGCTCCCGGGTAGGCAAATAGCACAACACCTTAAAAACAACCGCACTAGCAAACGTTTCATCCGGGAACGGCAGCTTCGCCCCTTCATTTTGCAAAAACGTAATTGCCAATTGCTTGTCTAATGCAAAATGCCGAGCCATTTTCAATAACCCTTCGCTGACATCTATGCCGGTCACTTCATAACCATTTTCCGCCAAAATAAAGCTGATCCTGCCCGCTCCACAGCCAATGTCCAGAACTGCACCCTCCCCGGGCATACCATTCAGCAAATGCTTCTCTGCCTCCGTAGGAGCTTGCCCGCATTCCATGGCATAGTACTCAAGCTGATCGGGACGGTTGAACCAGCCCTCTACTGCATTTAGCAAAAAGCGTTGCTCCTCGGAAATCGTCATCTCCTGCACCTCTCCGTTATCATAAGTATTTATGTAAGGGCATACATACTTTAAGTTCAAAACAAGTATCAATCTTTTGGTACCGGTCTAGTACTGCCGCTTGTTACCTTTACTGGTAATGCTGTTACTGATCCTGATCCTGGTACTGGTACCGGTACTGCTGCGAGGCGATCTTTTGTCAGGGATTCATTTTGTATGTTTCTTCGTACAAATGCCAAAACCCTACTCTATGTTTACACGCGGTTTATCTTCAAAATCTTCTCGTCAATCAAACGCCAACTTTACTTATCTTCCAGAAAACGGATGCCCTTTTATTATAAAGGCAAAGGGTTTACAACGGGCAATACTATTTGTTTAAAGCTAATTATTACCTTAAATCCATCAACAACAAAAAGACTAAACAACTTCCAAATGAGGAATTTCGCTTAATCTTTGAATAGTGGCTCATACTAACCTGCGCTGCTTAACCAGCTTAACCTTCAGTGACTAGTCTACTTACAACCTAACGGACACCCATGACCGGCAGAGTCCCAAATGACCAGATTCCGGTTCAGTAACGGTCACAACTGCACTAGCCATGCGTAAAACCTAACATCGAAAATTGTGATCCTAAAAACACGGTAAATGGTATCTTTATCCTGTTCAAACAAAAAAAATTCTCCTAATGTGGAAGTGTGGCCATACGTTATCC
>NZ_JBTOLL010000031.1:0-18677 GCF_054551715.1 Paenibacillus sp. CAU 1782
AGAGCGATGGAGCCCCCGGGGTCAAAGTGTTGTGGAGGGGCCTTCAAGTGTTTCGCAACGTATTGGATACGTATCGCTTCTTACTGTAAATTTCCGGAAACATTGTGGGGCAAGCTTAGACATTAATGACCGTTAGAAGCAAAAAACGCGATGTTTGAGAACTGTTACGGTCACGGATGACCGTTAGCGCCGGATTTTCTAGTAATTTAGCCTTTTTCCAGCGCTAATGGACAGATGTGACCGTTAAAAGTAGCATAATGGCCATTTTGATGCGCTAACGGTCATGGATGACCGATACAGTATGCCGGACTCCTTGCTGAACTTACTTCTGAGCTTCTGCTCGTGGTGCGCCTTACTGGCCTATCTACTGCACATTTCGTGGTGCGCCTTACTGAGCGTTCTACTAAACTTACTTGCTGTACATCATATCTGACTTTTTCGCACCCTTCAGACAGTGTGGAAGTTAATACAGTAATTCGGCTAAATCAATTACATTAGGAAAAGATCAGGCCCCTTAAAGGGTCTGACTTTTTTTGCAGTTTAGCTGCTTGTGACGAGTGGCTGAAGGCCGTCTTGCCGCCAACGCCTGGGGATGCAGTCAGCAGTTCCTGGTGTCGGTCGCGCAGTCAGTGCTTGAGTGCAAAGGCAGCGTATTTTAGTCCGTGTTTTCAAAATCAAGTCCCTCCCAAGTGTTGTGATTCGGATGTCCCCGCATTTTCTTGCCCATAACTTTCTTTACAATAGATTTTCTCTCTCGTACAATAAAGATGTTCATTATGACAGAGAAACTAACATCATCGTGACATAGAGGTGAGCGTGATGACCCATTTTCCTAACCAAATGCCTCATCCGCTGCCGGGAGGTTTGCCGCTGGGGCTCATTAGGCCGCATTACCAGCCCATCATTGCCATGGATACCCGGTGTATTGCGGGTTATGAGGTGTTGGGTAGAATGGTGGATAGCGGCGTTGTGCGAAGCTTGGGGCCATTTTTCGCCGATGACTCTATTTCCATGGAGGAGCATCTGATAGTGGATCGTTATATCCGCGAAGCAGCGGTCCGGCGAATTAGCAAAGAAGAGAATCCACCCCTGCTATTCCTGAATTTTAAACCGGAGTGGCTATATCATGACGGAGCTAGCGAAGAGCTGCAAACGTTAGCTATGCTGGAGGAATACGGACTCGCCCCTGATAGAGTCGTTATTGAAATTACCGAAGAAAGCTTTAACGGGCCTATGGAGATATTGCGGAGCGTTATTGACCGGTACCGCGCCAGCGGCTGTCAAGTCGCTATCGACGATGTAGGCAGCGGGTTTAGCAGCATGGACCGAATCGCCCAGATTCAGCCCAACCTATTAAAGATCGATATGCACATGGTGAAAAAAAGCGGAACCCATAACGGGTACTTCGGCGTTTTGCGCTCCTTCTCGGAGCTGGCGGAGCAGATTGGCGCATCGTTGTTATTTGAAGGCGTTGAAACGAAGGAGGATCTGGAGCGGGCGATTCAGGCCGGAGCCAGATACGTACAAGGTTTTCTTTTTGCCAAAGCGGAGCGGGAGCTATTGAAGCCCGAAGCATTTGCGCCATTCGTTGAGGCGGAACTGGCCAGCAATCTGAAGCGTCATGCCATAAAGGAACGGCATTGGCATGATCATGCGGAAAAAATCGCCGATCAGCTCCTGGACATTGTAGGGCGGGACGATATCGCGGCGGATACGGATGAATGGCTGGAGAGACTGCTGCCGTCTCTGGATGAAAGCTGCATGAGAGTGTACATATGCAATGGCGAAGGCATTCAGCTGTCGGCCAATTTTCGCAGGGATCAAGGCGGGGGAGGCTGGATGAGAGAAGAGCAATTCAGGAATGTGAACTGGAGCTGGCGTCCCTATTACATACCCAATCTGGTGCAATTAAGTCATCAGCGCCGCTCTATTGTATCCCGAGCTTATACCGATCTGGATACGCGCGAATGGATTCGCACGATATCCGTGCTGGTAAGGGATTGGGTCATTCTGTTTGTGGATAGCCGCGATAATCCGGGTTAAACACCATACAGTGGCATTCTCCCACATCTCCGTGAAGAAGGGGACGGTAATAAGTATCCGTAATGATAAACCCCGCTTTGGCATAGGCGCGGACGGCACGTTTGTTCCAGGTTAGAACCTCCAGGTCCACCTCGTTGCCGGGTTTTAGAGACAGGGCTAATGCGGCAGCCGATTGAGCAAGCCGCGAGCCTCTGCCCATCCCGCGCAAATCGGGCCGCAAGCCAAGGCCGAGGCGGGTGACCCCTCCCATCGGGAATAACTGAGCATAGCCGATCAACTCGTCGGCTTCATCAACTGCAACCCAATATTGCTCCTTGCGCAGGACGGGATCGCCAAATTCGATCTCGTCCTTTTTCATGTCGGCCCATGCCGGGAAGTTGTATATATGGTAAGGGGGCTCATAGGCCCACTGGCAAACAAGAGCAGCGTGTGTTTCTTCCATTGGGATCATTGCCAGCTCGATCTCACTGTTTGTTTTTTGATTGGCGGGTGGGAATAAGTGATTGTTATTGTTCATATATTCAGTATACCAGCAATAGATCCACGATGCTCGGCCGTACGCAAAAGCCCCGTGCAAGGTCTGCACGGGGCTGCTGCATGACGGCTTATTGAGCCGCTACTGCGTACTTGTCAAAAGCTTTGTCGTCCATAATGCGACGAGCGGTTACAAAGCGGGATTTGTAGTAAGAGGAATCCAGCTCATCAATGGTTACACCGATACGGGTGGAAGCATGAGCGAATTTACCGTCTCCTACATAGATGCCAACATGAGAAATGCTGCCATTGTTTTTGCCCGTTGTGTCGAAGAACACAAGATCGCCGGCTTTCAAATCGGCTTTGGCTACTTTAACGCCTTGGCTTGCTTGGTCGACCGACCTGCGGGACAAATCAATGCCCATTTTGGCGAAGACATAACCGGTGAAGCCGGAACAATCAAATCCGCTGGTGGATGTGCCACCGTATTGATATTTGACTCCGATCACATCATCGATAATGCCATCCATTTCGGAGCTTGCGAAAGCGCTGCCAGCTTGGAAGGCCAACAGTAGGACAAGTCCGAATAGTACCGCGCTAAGTTTCTTCTTCAAATCATGAAACTCCTTCCGGTGCCGACGAGGTTAGCTGTGGGGTTCGGTTGAAGGTTCCCTATGATCTCGCAGGAGCTGCAGAGCAGCAGCCGAAATCAATTCACCCAAAGTGGTTCCCCCGTTTCCCGATAGGGAATTAGGCTGTATGTAGTTCAGATTTCTAAATCTTATATTAATGTGTAATTGTAGTTTCGTGTTGAATGTGAGAAGATTCTAATAAACTTTCAGAAATGGCGGAGGGCGAATTGACAGATGCCCCCGATTAATAGCAATTTCTCTGCCTCCAGCAGTCCGGCGGAAGTGTATTTTAAGCCATTTTTGTGTATTATAAAGGGATATAAAAGTTAAAAGTTATCATTAATGCGCTAAGGAAGGTTGGTCGCGATGGAGAATGCAGTCGAGAACAAGACATCATCCTCAAACTTTATTAAAAATATAGTTGTGGAAGATTTGAAGGAAGGCCGCGTCCAGGAAATCATAACCCGTTTTCCGCCCGAGCCTAACGGTTATTTGCATATAGGCCATGCCAAATCGATTTGCTTGAATTTTGAATTGGCGGATGAGTTTAACGGAAAAACAAATCTTCGTTTCGATGATACGAATCCGGTAAAAGAGGATACGGAATATGTCGACGCGATTCAGGAAGACGTGCGCTGGCTGGGCTTTGATTGGGAGGAGCTTCGTTTTGCGTCCGACTATTTCGAAGAGCTGTACAATCGCGCCGTGCTGCTGATCAAAAAAGGCAAAGCTTATGTTTGCGATCTGACAGCGGAGCAAACGCGCGAAATGCGGGGCACATTGACGGAGCCGGGCAGGGAGAGTCCTTACCGCAGCCGGAGCGTGGAGGAGAACCTTGATTTGTTCGCCAGAATGCGCGCAGGGGAGTTCCCGGACGGAGCGCGAGTGCTGAGAGCCAAAATCGATATGGCTTCTTCCAACATTACAATGCGCGATCCCGTGCTTTACCGGATCTCCCATTCCCATCACCACCGCACGGGAGATGCATGGTGCATATATCCGATGTACGATTACGCCCACCCGCTCAGCGACGCGATCGAGGGTATTACTCATTCCATCTGTACGCTGGAATTCGAGGACCATCGTCCGTTGTATGATTGGGCCATCGCGGAATGCGAGATGGAGTCGGTGCCGCGCCAATATGAATTTGCTCGCCTGAACGTCACGAACACGGTTATGAGCAAACGTTATCTGAAGCAGCTGGTAGACGAAGGAATCGTGGACGGCTGGGACGATCCCCGGATGCCGACCATCAGCGGCATGCGCCGCCGCGGCTACACAGCGGAATCCATTCGTTCGTTCTGCCGCGAAATTGGAGTTGCCAAAAGCAACAGCGTAGTGGATGAAAGATATCTGGATCATTTTATCCGGGAAGACCTGAAGCTGAAGGCTCTGCGCACAATGGCGGTGCTTCGTCCGCTCAAGGTGGTCATTACCAACTACCCTGAAGGACAAAGCGAACTGCTGCCTGCCGAAAACAACTCCGAGAACGAAGAAATGGGCAGCCGTGAAATTCCGTTTTCCCGTGAAATCTATATTGAGCGGGACGACTTTATGGAAAATCCGCCGAGCAAATATTTCCGCTTGTTCCCTGGCAACGAGGTTCGGCTGAAGCATGCTTACTTCATTACGTGTCAAGACGTCATTAAGGATGAACATGGCGAGGTTGTGGAGCTGCATTGTACGTATGATCCCAAAACCAAAAGCGGAAGCGGCTTTAACGAACGCAAGGTAAAAGGAACCATTCACTGGGTCGAAGCCTCAAGCGCGGTGCCGGCGGATTTCCGCCTGTACGAGCCGCTGATCGTGGACAACCCGGAGGAAGCCGGGAAGCCGTTCCTGGAGCGCATTAACCCTAACTCGCTTGAGGTGCAGCAAGGTTTTGTGGAGCCTAACATGAAGGAAGCTGCGGGAGGGGACAAGTTCCAGTTTTTCCGCCATGGCTACTTTAGCGTAGACGCCAAGGACTCCACATCGGAGAAGCTGGCCTTTAATCGCATCGTTTCGCTGAAAAGCTCTTTTGATCCCTCCAAAGCCTAAGGGAGTATAGATCGGCCCGTCAGGCATTCCGCTTGGCGGGCCGTTTGTTAGAGCATTGGAATGGACAAGCTTGCCACATCTAACAAAAGGGGCTTTCGGATCGTATGCCACATTTGAACGGACTGATTTTGGCCGGGGGACGCAGCTCCCGCATGGGTCGCGACAAAGCGCTGCTCCCAATAGACGGCGAACCGCTGCTGCTCCGCCTTGTGAAGCAAATCGCTCCTCATGTACAAGTGCTCGCCATAGCATGCGGCAGCCGGGAGAAGGAAGCGTTGTATCGGGAGGCGCTTCAGCCATGGCTGAATTCACCTGAAGGACTCCCAAATGATGGGGATGTTAACGGGGATGGCCCTCATGACAGGCCGGGAGAACTCCGCATGTCCACGCCGTCTATCCTTTTTGTCGCGGACAGCTATCCCGGAGAAGGGCCTTTGGCGGGTTTGCATGGGGGGCTGGAGCAGCTGCCCGGCGGTTATGTTTTTGTGACGGCATGCGACTCGCCGGATGTGTCGCTTTCTCTGCTCGCGGCGCAGGAGGAGGCGAGCGGCAGCGGAGCGGATGTTGTTTGTTTGCCCGGACAGCCCTTTCACGGGTTATATCACACTAGAGTTGCGGAAGCGGCAAAGGCGGCGCTGGAACGGGGAGAACGCCGTGTGATGAGCTTGCTGTCGGAGCTGCGCGTTGTGTCGCCGCAATTGGAGCTGCCGCAGCATAGTCCGGTAAATTTGAATACCCCCGAGGAATACGAAGCTTATTTGAAGGAGCGACTGGAGGGGCGGAAGCCATGAATAAGCTGGAAAAGCTGGATGTGATAATAGAAGACGCGACGCTGGCTGATTTGGCCGACATTGTCGGCATTTACAACTCGACTATAGCGGGGCGGATGGTGACGGCCGATTTGGAGCCTGTAACCGTTGATGACAGAATGAAATGGTTTCTGGAGCATTCTCCCCAGCATAGGCCGATCTGGGTAGCCCGTCATCGGGAAAACGGTGAAACTCTCGCATGGCTGAGCTTTCAATCCTTCTACGGGCGGCCGGCCTATCGGGCGACGGCGGAGATCAGCGTCTATATTGCCGAGAAACATCGCGGCAGCGGGCTTGGCTCTCTGCTGGTTTCCGAAGCGGTCAAGGCTTGCCCTTCATTGAAATTGACGGCTCTGGTGGGCTTTGTTTTCGGCCATAACAATCCTAGTCTGGCGCTCTTGTCCAAGTTTGGCTTTTCGCAATGGGGCTTGCTGCCCGAGGTTGCGGAGCTGGACGGAGTAAGAAGAGACCTTGTCATTATGGGCTTGAGGCTGGACTCCTGACGCTGTAAATAC
This sequence comes from Paenibacillus sp. CAU 1782, assembly GCF_054551715.1. Classification (NCBI taxonomy): domain Bacteria; kingdom Bacillati; phylum Bacillota; class Bacilli; order Caryophanales; family Paenibacillaceae; genus Paenibacillus; species Paenibacillus sp. CAU 1782. The sequence goes on from NZ_JBTOLL010000031.1 coordinate 6,514, forward strand.
CGGTTAGTCGCGGCAAGCCGCGCTGGAGCTTCCGCAGATGAAGGAAGGTGATGAAGGTCAAGCTTTTTCGCAACGCCTATAGTCGCAATACGGCGTTTAATTGGATGGTGGTGCTTTGCCTGCTGGTGTATGCGGCTATCATGATTTATTTGCTTTATTTTCGCCAGCGGTTTACCTTATGGGGTTATTCCTATAATCTCACGCCGTTTGAAACGATTCAGTCTTATATCAAAAGCCGCGACCGGATGAACAGCGATATCTGGATCAAAAATTTGTTTGGCAATATTATATTGTTTATTCCCATTGGCGTCTTTATGCCGTTATTGAACAAAAAGCTTCGCGCCTCTTTTCCCGTCATTGCCTGGTGTGCCCTGCTTATTCTGGTTGTGGAGCTGGTGCAGTTGATTACCAGACGGGGAAGCTTTGACGTAGACGATATCATTCTGAACACGTTTGGAGCCTGGATCGGATTGATGCTGATCAGGCCGTTTTTGAAGAAACGCTAAACGTGTATGTTCTGAATGCCATATTCGACGCCGGCCATGACGCCAGTCATGCTCCGAAATGGAAAGCGGACTTTTTGAACGACCTCTAAAAAAAGGAGATGGAATGGTGAGCAGATACTGGAGCCCGCTGGCCTCCTCGCTTGAGCCGTACGTGCCGGGAGAACAGCCAAAGGACAAAACCTATATCAAACTGAATACAAACGAAAATCCTTTTCCGCCTTCGCCCAAAGCGCTGGAAGCGATGAAGGAGGCGGCAAACGCCGATCTTCGCCTTTATCCCGACCCTACCTGTGAAGAACTGGTGCAGGTGGCCGCCGATTATTACGGCCTAACACCTAAGCAGACGTTTGCCGGCAACGGCTCGGACGAGCTTCTGGCATTTGCGTTTGCGGCATTTTTCGATCCGGCCCGCCCGGTATTGTTCCCGGATATTACGTACAGCTTCTATAAGGTTTACGCCAAGCTGTGCGGCATAACGCCAAAGTTGATCCCGCTGGACGAATCCTTCCAGGTTCCGATTGATCAATTTGCGGGGGACCATGGCGGCATGATTCTTCCCAACCCCAATGCGCCAACCGCCAAGCTTATTCCGCTAAGCGATGTCAGAACGCTGCTGGAGGCCAATCCTGACCGGGTTGTGATTATCGATGAAGCCTATATCGACTTCGGCGGGGAATCGGCTGTGAAGCTTGTTCCGGAGTACCCTAATTTGCTGGTTATCCAAACGTTGTCCAAATCCCGTTCGCTGGCGGGACTGCGCGTCGGCCTGGCTTTTGGCTCCGAAGAACTGATAGACGGATTAAACCGCATCAAAAACTCGTTTAACTCCTACACGATGGACCGTGTTGCCCTTTGCGGCGCCGTGGCGTCCCTGCAGGACGAGGCTTATTTTCAGGAAACTACGGCTAAAGTTGTCGCTACGCGTGATCGGATGATTGCAAGTTTGACGGAGCTGGGATTTATCGTAACGGATTCCAAAGCAAACTTCCTGTTGATCTCCCATCCTTCTTATCAGGCGGCAGAGCTGTTCAAGCAGCTTAGAGAACAAGGGATTCTGGTCAGATACTTTAATTCGCCGCGCATCGATAATTACTTAAGGGTAACGGTCGGCACGGACGAAGAGATGGACCGTTTCCTTCAAGTGTTGAAGCCATTAATCGGCGCATAACAGACCGGACACCAGGGTAAGACCACAGGCGAAATTATCGTTTTTTATCCAAAAAAAGAGCAGCTATTGGAGTCAATTTCGACCCCGATAGCTGCCTTTTTGTGCTTGTAGCATATCTGTATAGCCTATTCGTAAACCACTCCGGCATAATATTCAACCAGATCTCGAATCAGCATAAAAAACTCGCCATTGGTAATGGCTTGCGGATCAACAATGGAATCCAGCGTTTCCTGCGCGAACCAACCGTTTGCCACAAACGACTCCACGGTCATGTCGGCGGCTGTTGCATTGTCTATGGCATTTGCGATCGTTTTGACCGTTTGCTCAAGGGACAATGGCTGGCCAGCCGGGTTTTCCACTCCTGCAACGGCTACAGACGGATCGCCATGGAAAAAGTCCGAATGCTGCTGCTTCACGCGATACAAACTGTACACGATCCGCTGCATATTGGATTTCCCATCCAGATCAAACGCCTTGTTATCGTGATTGCCGCTTGTCAGCAGCATGCTCACCGCCGCGGCCAGCCCTTTGTAAGCTTTGTGGTTCATATAATACGGCGTTTCGAATGTCTCCATTTTCAGATCCATGCCTTGCGAAGCCAATCGGCCGCGCAGTTCGCCAATCAGCGCCTCCGAGCCCGACATGAAACGGAAAGTAACGGCGTGATCCTTGGCCAGCTTGGCTGCCGCTCCGGCGGCTTCGCCCGTTGCCATGCCCAGCGGAATCACCCTTGCGCTGCCGTGAGGCAAGGAATCGAAGCTTGCGGCCCGTCCCACAACCAGCAGATGGTCAACTGTTTTTGGCACCAGCGTGCGGAACGGCACGCCGTATTGTTTAGGCGAATACAGAACGTAACCGGTGTCCAGATGGCTTGCTGCCTGAATATCCACATCATAGGAGCCGTAAGCGATGGCGTCCCAGTGATCGCGGTTTGCCAGCAGATCCGCCATGGTCAGACGGTATTCGCCTTGGATGTGGCGAGACTCCCGAACATACAATTCATCGAACGTATAGGCTAACTCCAGATCCTTAAACTCGGTAAAAGTGGTCTTTAAATAGTCGACGATCCGAGGCGCTTCCGCGTTTCCGATTTCCAGCGCTTCCTGAATGCTGTCCGGGTCGAGAGGATTAATGTCAAAAATATGCATGGCATTTATCAGGATGGTATCGTCGTTCTGTCGCCCGATGTTGAGACCGCGCAGCTTGACGCGCTCCGGATTGCTGGACTCATAGTTTTTGGCGCTCGGGAAACCCCAGGCGCTCATCGCGTCGATGCCGGTATCGGGATGTTTCCCGAAGGAATCCCAAATGCTCTGCGTCATGCCCTTTAAGGCAAAAACCAGCGTTACAGCCATCTGGGCGTCGCCGTTGCCGATATCTTCCCGTCCAAGCGTATACGTTGCGCCCGCTGCGGCGGCGATGTCGCCATCCTGCGTGGCGTCGATAACGGATTGAGCGGCAACCTCCAATTCCTTCCCGTTGCCGGTAACGATGCGCATGCCGTTTACTTTCCATATGCCGTCGGCGGATTCCGTTGTCAGCGGCTCCATGGAACGGGTTTTCATCAGCAAATCAATATTTTCTTCAGCCTTCACCATTTTATAAAAAACGTTGGCGGCCGTATTCACATCAAACGAGGTGCCTTCCACCTGGTCGTACCACTCCTGGAAGATGCCCTTGTCCAGGAAATTATGTCCGCTGCCAGGTATGGAGGACTGCTTGGGCGAATAGTTCAAGTCCAGCGTATTAAGCCCGCCGACCGTCATCAGTCCCCCCAGAATTTCGCGTTCCTTGCCATCAACAAGCAGGACGGACAAGCCGTTGCGTGCCGCCGATACCGCAGCCGCGATGCCTTCCGGGTCGGTTCCCGCCACGATAACATCGTATTGCTCTTGTATCTGCTCAGCCGACTCAACGGCAAGCAGCTCCTGCCGCTTATTGTGATTGGTGGTATCCTTATCCTTCATCCATAAATACGCAGCTGCGCCTACAATAACTGCAGCGACCAACGCAGCGCCGATCAGCCACTTCCATCCAAAACGTTTTTTCCGGTTGAGGTGGTAGGCTTCAAGCGGCATAGGCTCCTTCTGGACCGTGCCGAAGAGAACCCAGGAATAAGGAACAAACCGCGTGACCAGACCAACAACGAGCCAGGAACCGATCAGCATAAATACAAAGCTGCCAAAATAGCGTGCATGCTCCAGCATCGAAGAGCCGAAGTGGCGCACGTTGTCATCGTAAATAAACAGGAAGATCAGATGAATCAGGTATACGCCGAATGAAAGCTGGCCTAGTCTGTACAATGTCTTCGATAAAATAATTGGCATATGCCTGTAAATAAAGAAGGACAAGCCAATGACGACAAGAGCCGAAAATACAGTATGAAAGTTCCATAGAAACTCATAAATCAGAATATGGTATCTCGCCCCGTTGGCCCGCACATTATAATAAAGCATGACATGCGACAGAGCCAGAGTGAGCCAAATGCCGAAGGTCAGGCACCAGACGGCGATTTTTTTCGGACTTGCGTTTTCTCGGGTGACCGCAAACCAATCCTTCAGCTTGGGGAAAAAGATTCCAATTGCAGCCCCGGTAAAGAAAAAGGCGAAGTAGGAAGGAGCCAAGCTGCCTTTCATATCAAGTCTCCAATAATATTCATTCAACAGGAAAAAGGCCCATTGCAGCAAAAAGCCTGTTGGTATGAGCAAATAGACGGTTTGTTTCCACCGCTTCACAACCCACAGGAGCAGTGGGAACAGCAAGTAAAACTGAACGCTGATAAAAATAAAATACAGATGGGCATAAACTTCGCCCTTGGCCAGCTCCACAAGAAATTGCCAGAGCGCGTCTGACGTTAAATAGGGTAAATCAGCCCTTATCTTTCCATAGACAAAATAAATGGCAGAGAACAGAACGTACGGTATGATTATGTACAGAAGCCGTTTTTTGTAGAAACCCTTAATCAGCTTGCCGTCCAGCGGACGGTTGTAATAGCTGTAAAAAAGCACAAAGCTGCTTAGCAAAATAAAAGTAGGGGTGCCAAAACGCATAAAGGTGTTGGCAAAGTTATAAAGGAAAAAATAAGCCGAATCCCTCATGGTAATCGTTGCCGCCGCGCTGGCGTGAACCGAAAGTACGCCAATAATAGCAATTGCCCGCACGAGTTGAAGCTGTGGAATATGTTCCTTTTTCTTAACCGGTGTCGTGCTCATAATCGTTCCTTTCTTTTGCGTAATTTACTGGAAAAAGGGTTAGAATCGTATAAATGGTATCATTTACCCAGCTGCCTATGCAACCAGACAAAATCATAATTTACGCAAAGAAGGAGTTCCTTCCTGATCGAAGGAACTCCTTTCTTGCATTCTCGGACATGAAACCGAGGCGCGCCGCCTAGCCATCAGCGCTCTTCATCGAAGTTCTGCATTAATTCCTTGGCGCGTTCCACGTCCTGCTTGCGCACTTGAATTCGCTTGAGCGAGCTGCCCTCCAACGACACCTTGGTCTTCAATCCATTGCTTTTGAAGATGGCATCCAGCCGGTCGATATCGTCTACGCGCGAACCGCTTTCGGTCCGGACGACTACCCACTTGCTTCCAAACCAGCCCATTCTTCTCACCTCCCCGCCGTAATTGGAGACTCCTTAAATTGTATTCGCCTCGCTGATTCCTTCATGACTTCAAACCGAAAATTAAGGTGATCGGGATGGCTCGAGGCACCAACCATGCAGGGTTTGCAGGAAATCCCAGGCCGTGATATACTTCGAGATAATTATGCAAAATTAGTTGTTCAAAAAGTTCGGTTAGAACTACATAATAAAGGAGGTGAAGGTAGGATGAATCGGGAGTTTGTTAATGTCCAAGTGAGCCGGCTGCCCATTGCGATGGCTGGCATCATGCATGGTTTTGTTCAAGACGGGAGAAGTCTGTCCATTTTTAACCATACAACATTACAACTACCGAAAAGGCTCCTACCTTAACCTGAAGTGATACCGGGCGTAGGGAATTTTCCCTGCGTCCTTTTTTTGTGCATGGAAACCGGGTAGGGCCTCATTATAGGAGGAACCCTCATGTTAATGATAAATTGCCAAAATGTTAAAAAATACAATGCCGCTCAGCTTGTTCTGGAGAATGTAACCTTCGAGCTTCATCAAGGAGAAAAAGCCGGGCTGGTTGGACGGAACGGCTGCGGTAAAACAACGCTGCTTCGATTGCTTGCCAAGCTGGAGGCACCGGACGACGGCATGCTTGCGATTGCAAAAAATATAAGCATCGGCTACCTACAGCAAAATTCTGGCGGGGAAACGGGAACGTCAGTCTATGCTGTGCTTTCTTTGGCCTATCGGGAATTGCTGCATTTTCGCAATGAAATGTCGCAGCTGGAGGTCGCTATGGCTTCGCCGGAGCTGGGGGCCGAAGAGTTGGAATCGCTGCTTGCGCAATACGCCAAGCTGCAGGAGCGTTACGAGGCGGAAGGCGGCTACGAGCTGGAGTCCACGATTGACGGAGTTGCAGAAGGGCTGCGCATACCACGGGAATGGTATGTCAGAGAGTTTCAATCATTGTCGGGCGGCGAAAAAACGAAGGTTGCTCTTGCCTCGCAGCTGCTGTTGAAGCCTGGGCTGCTGCTGCTCGACGAACCGACGAATCACCTCGATATGTCTGCCGTGGAATGGCTGGAGGATTTTTTGCAGAAGTATGCGGGCTCATGCCTGATCGTATCCCACGACCGTTACTTTCTGGATCGGGTCGCTACCAAAATCGTAGAGCTGGAGGATGGCGAATCCACGGTATTTCACGGGAACTACTCCCGTTATGCCAAGGAGAAGGAAGAGCTCATTCTTCGGCAATTTGCGGATTATCAGGAGCAGCAGAAGCAGATCAAAAAAATGAAGGAAACCATCAAGCAGCTGCTGGAGTGGGGGCGGATCGGCGACAACGGGAAGTTTTTCCGGCGCGCGGCCAGCATGCAGAAGGCGCTTGATCGGATGGAAAAGGTAAAACGGCCGGCCATAAACCGCAAGGAAGCGGAGTTTGAATTAAAGCCCACTGAACGGTCGGGCAAGCAAGCAGTCGTCTTTCAGGATGTGGAAAAAAGATACGGTTCAACTCCCGTGTTATCGGGGATTTCCGGAGAACTTCATTATGGCGACAATGTGATGCTGATCGGGGATAACGGTTCGGGTAAGTCCACCTTGTTAAAGCTGATGCTGGGCGAACTTACGGCGGATAGCGGAGAAATCAAACTGGGCTCCCGCGTCGAATTCGGCTATTTGGCGCAACAGCTGCCTCCCGACAATCCGAAACAAACCGTTCTTCACTATTTCCGGAGCGAAGCCGGGATGGAAGAGGGGGAGGCCCGTAATACGCTGGCGGCGTATCTGTTCTACGGAACAGAAGTTTTTAAGCCTGTCGGCATGTTGTCCGGCGGAGAATGGACCCGTCTGCGCCTTGCATTGCTCGTGCTGAAGAAGCCGAACCTCCTTATTCTGGACGAACCAACCAATCATATGGACATTGCCTCCCGGGAGGCGCTGGAGGAAGCGCTGGAGGATTATCCGGGCACGCTTCTGATCGTTACTCACGACCGTTACCTCATCAACCGGCTGGCACAGAGGATATGGGAGCTGGATCGCGGGCATCTGGAGATTTATTTAGGCGGTTTTGACGATTACAAGACAGAGCGCGGAAGAAGAAAAGCTCAGGCACTCCCGGATGGAACCGGGAGAGTCGGCAAGCAGGGCCAGTCGCTAACTGCCAGTGTGGGAGATGAACGCAAAGCCGCTGGCGGCGTGAAAGAGCACAGCGAGGAGCGGCGCCGAACTGAAGCGGGCAAGAAGCAAACCTCTGCAGCCCTCAACGGACAACAAGATTTCAGCAGCGAACAGCTGGAGGCCAAAATCGAAGAAGCGGAACGACGTATTGCTGCGCTTGATGCAGCTATGGAGCAACTGGGGCAAACCGGAGAAGCAGCCGAAAGGGCGGAGCAGTTGCAGCAGGCCTGGAGCGAGCGTGAAGCGCTTCAGGAAAGTTTGGACGGATGGATGGAACAGTGGCTGGAGAAGCAGGTTAACTAAAGCACGATGATCAATGGCGGAGGGATGAAATATGAAGATTGAATCGCAAAAGATTACGCCCAACTTGTGGTTTGACACGCAAGCGGAGGAGGCGGCAACGTTTTATGTTTCTGTTTTTGCAAACTCCGAAATCCGAAAAGTGTCGCGCTACGGAAAAGAGAGGCATGGCAGTCAAAGTCAATCTGAAGGTAAAGTGATGACGGTTGATTTTTCGCTGGAGGGACAACATTTTGTCGCATTAAACGGCGGTCCGCATTTTCGGTTCACCGAGGCGATTTCCTTTATCGTCAGCTGCCAGGATCAGGGGGAGCTTGATTACTTTTGGAACAGGCTATCGGAGGGCGGAGACGAAAAAGCTCAGGCATGCGGCTGGCTGAAGGACCGATTCGGGGTATCCTGGCAGGTGATCCCATCTTGTCTGTCCGAAATGTTAAGCGGCCCCGATGCGCAAAAAACAGAGAGGGTCATGAAGGCGCTGCTACAAACGAAAGCAAAAATCGATATTGAAAGTTTGCGGAAAGCTTACGAGGAGTAATGATGCAGTCTCTCCGATAACTGGAGGGCTTACGAAGTCGTCGAGATGTCTTCGGTGATTAAACTGACGGGCTGTTACTCATTAGTGGTATAGGACGGGGAGCGCTGCAGCAAGCTAAAGCAGGGGACGCTTGCGGGCGTTTTACCGTAAAAGTGCAGAGCCAACCCCCTTGACATATCCAACTGTAATAGATATCATTACAGTATAAAGCAGGGAGGCCCGCGCATAGTGAATAGTGAATTTACGATTGCCGTACACAGTCTTGTTTATTTGGCCTATTTGCCGGATAAGATGGCCAGCAGCGATCTGATCGCCGAAAACGTCGGCACTCATTCCGCCCGCGTTCGCAAAGTAATGAGCGGTCTGCGGAAAAGCGGCTACGTCGACACCCGGGAAGGCTCCGGCGGAGGCTACCGCCTGACGATTGATCCTGCTGTCGTAACCTTGGCCGACGTCTATCGGGTAATGGCCCAAGGTTCATTGATTCCCAGCTGGTGCTCGGGAGATCCCGGCATGGATTGCGTAGTGGGCTCCAATATGAATAAGGTTATGTTCAGCATTTTCTGTACGGCGGAGAAAAAGCTGGAAGAGCACTTTGGCGGCATCACGATTAATGATGTGCTGGGGCAGATTCATAACTGCGACAAAGTGCAGAACAACGGGTGAGACGGGTTATTCCCTTAATCATACACAATGGATAGATGAAAGGAATGATGATAATGTCAGCAGTAGCATTGACCAAAGATACTTTTTCCGAAAGCGTAAAAGCTGGTGTTTCTCTTGTTGATTTCTGGGCGCCATGGTGCGGACCTTGCAAAACTCAGCTTCCGATCGTAGAGGAGCTTTCCTCTGAGCTGGCGGGTCAAGCGACCATTGCCAAAATCAATGTGGACGAAGAGCCTGAACTGGCTTCCCAATTCGGCGTTATGAGCATTCCTACGCTGATTCTGTTCAAGGACGGACAGCCCGTTGACAAAATGGTTGGCCTGCAAAGCAAAGATTCGCTTAAAGCGAAAATCTCCAACCAACTGTAAGCCGCTAATCTCGGTCGAATGATCGATGATTAAGCGCAAGACGATGCCGCATTCCATTAGCCCTGAGCTGATGGAATGCGGCATTTTTTTATGTGCAACTTATTGGTCGATCGGAGCGTTTAAAGGGGTAGGGACTAGAAGATATTTACATAAAGCGAGAAGAAGATGGGAATAAAAAAGCCGAGGGAGTGTTTGCGTTGAAGGGACGAGGGAAAAGGAAAAAAAGCAGGCTTGCATTGGTTTTGGCCGTAACGATGGCGGCTTCTGTCTGGAGCGTGCCGGTTATGGCGGCAGAAGGGTCTAATGCTGCTAATGAAATGTTAGCGCTGTCAGAAACGAAGGCTGATGAAGGCATCAAGGCGGATGAGAAGGATGCCAAGATTGTCAAAGCGGAGGCGGAGAAACTGCTTCGCCAATATGTTCGCATTCCCGACGATTATCAGCTGCAAAGCTCAAGCTACAGGACGGGCAAGCTGGTCAATGGTACAAGAAGCTACTGGGAAATGTATTTCGTCAAACGGGTGAACGGCAAGCAAACGGCAGCTGTTAGAGGCTCTTTGGATGCCGCCAGCGGGCAGTTATTAAGCTTTTACAATGAGCAATATGCGCCTGTGGCTCAAACGACCTATCCGCTGAAGGTGGACAGAACCAGCGCGTTGAAGCTGGCAGAGGAATTTATTAATCAAATCGCCAAACCCTATTCCTCCGATGTCGGGCTAAATGAGACGTATGGCGTCATGCCGCTGCCTCCTCTTAGCGGATCTGTTACTCATCAAATCCGGTTTGACAGGATCGTGGAGGGTATTCCTTATCTGGGCAATTATATCGAGCTGTCCATCAATAGCGAAGGTCATGTGGAAAGCTTCGGGCTTAATTGGGACGAAACGATCGTTTTCCCCAAAGCGGGCAATTATATGAGCAAGGAGCAGGCGGTATCGGCCCTTAATGCTGCTGCATCTCTGGAGCTTCGTTACGTACTTCCCTATAATGCGCCATCAGATCAGCGCATCCCCCGCTTAAGCTACGGGATGCAGACAGTGGCCGTAGATGCCGTAACAGGGCAGAAAACGAATGATGACCGCTCTTATATCTATTACTACTATGGCGATGTATCCAAAACACCGCTGACGTCGGAACCCTTGGCGGCCAAGCCTCAACCGACATCGATTTCGGAAAAGGATGCGATTGCAGCGGTTGAGAAGGCATTTCCGCTGCCGGAAGGCAGCGAGCTTCAGAGCTCAGGCTATACGGAGTCGCGCGAAGAGGGAGAAAGCAAAACCAGCTCCTCCTGGAATTTGGATTGGTCCGTCAAAAGGGAGGGGAGCGACCCCGGCAGTATTTCCGCCAGAGTAAACGGCAGCACAGGCGCAATAGAAAGCTATTACAACTTCAGAAGCAGGGATACCTCGGAGAGTAAAGGCATTACGCTGGAGCAAGCGATCGCCAAAGCCGAGGAAATCGTCAAGCAGCAGCTGCCATGGCTGAGTCATGAACTATATACGATCGCCCCATCATCCAAGATTTACGAAGGCCGCAAGCCGGAGGAGATTTATAGCTACGACATTCAATTCCAGAGGAAGGTCAACGGGGCTATCATCGATTACGATTCCGTTTATGTATCCGTTGATGCGATTTCAGGCCAAGTCAGATCGTATTCCAGTTCAATCCACTCTTTTGATTACCCGGCCAAATCACCGGCTCTAATTACTCGTTCTGAAGCGCTTGCCAAATGGATGGACTATTACGATGTTCAATTGACCTATCGGGTGGATCAGCAATATATGTTGGATGGAGCGCTGTTGTCTGCTGACAAAGTGGATCTGATGCGTGCGGCAGGGGATCCCGCCTTTGCCAGGGCTGAGCTGAAGGCCGATATTGGGCTGATTTATCAGCTTGCTGACAAGGATCGTCCGGAGTCATTGTTCCTGGATGCTCAAAGCGGGGAATGGCGCAGTCAATCCACGGGAGCAGTCACCGGCCTGGAACTGCCGCGGGCAACCGATGCCGAGGGACATTGGGCGGAAGAAGCGCTACAACTCATGGTCGCATACCGTGCCCTTGAGTTGAATGATGGCAAGGTAACACCAAGCGCGGTTATTACTCGCGGCGAATTGATCAAAATGCTGGTTCTGGCGCGGAATAATGGGCGCGCACTTAATTTTGACATGATTAAAAACTCGGCCGCGGCAGCCTCGTTTGCCGATGTAGCCGCCGACTCGACCTATTTTGCTTATGTAGAAACGGCGCTTCAGCAAAATCTGATTGATTTAGGCGATGGCGCGTTTAATCCCGACGAGCCGGTAACGCGGGACGATATGTCGGAGCTCATTGTTCGCGCCTTGGGATACAACACGTTGGCGAACTATGATTATATTTTCAAAGTATCCTTCAAGGATGAGGCTGCTATTGTAAACAAAGGGCAAGCTGCCATTACGGTGGGGCTAAAAATCATGAGCCTGTCCGACGGCAAATTCCTGCCGGTGAAAAAGGTGACAAGAGCGGAAGCTGCTACTGCGTTTTTCCGCTATTTGCAGAAGCGGGAGGAGCTGCAGGAAGCTCCCTTGCGTATGTAGCTGACAAGCAGGTAAGGCGCATGAGCCCCCTTAGGCCTCTGGGGCAGGGGAATGCGCTGGCAGTAGCGGATCATATGCTCTTGTGGACATCGGTGACCGTTAGAAGTGATTTTTTGGGGAAAATCAAAGTCTAACGGTCATTTAAGTCCATAAGAGCACTAGCCTTGCACCAAACCTAACATGAAAAACAACCTTCTCATAAGTTCCTATATTTTGAAGAAATTGATGGTATTCTCTGGAAATCCATTAAAAAAACTCCTAATGTAAAAGGATAG
>NZ_JBTOLL010000032.1:0-11928 GCF_054551715.1 Paenibacillus sp. CAU 1782
ATCGTACCGCTTCTTCTTTGAATGTTTTGTCGTATTGATTCATTGTCTCTCGTCCCCTCGTCTGCTTTCATTTTATTTCATACGAGGGTGTTTTTCGACTGCATTTTTATAGTAGCACTCCATCCCTAACCAACAACACACAGCACTCCACATGTGTTGTCCGGTAGATGGGGACATTCATCACTCCTCTCTGCTGCCGGCCTTTTTGGGCCTTTATATCCGCCCTTACCTTGAATACTGCTTCTTAATCCCGTTTTGAATACGAAGGCTATTTGATAAGGCTCTACGCTTCCGTCTTCCTGTTCTTCTCCCATTATAACCTTTTCGACGACACTTTCGAATACATTGCGATCAAATTCAGTAAGGACGGAATTGGTTTGAAGCACGTTGCGAAAGTGCAGCAATCTCTTTTCAACGTCAACCTCTTCTTGAGCCGATGTCTCCAGTTGCTCACTTGATTCGATTAACTCCGTTAGTGTTGACTCCAGTTCCTCATACTTACGTTCATACGTGACACGATCAATTTTTTCATCCAAATGAAGATCAATCAGATTAGATCGCTTTTGTTCGAGAGCCTCAATTTCGTGCTTCACCTTGCTTAATTGCTTGTGATGTTGTTGATCACCTAGCGCGGACTCCATTTTTAACAAAAGCTCATCCAGCACATCCTTGTGATTGCCGCAGACCCGATTGTACGTTTCGACAAAGGCTTCCTCTATTATACTTTCCTCAATGCCCTTGCTGTGAGGGCAATATTTCTTTCCTTTTTTCGAGAAAGAGACGCATTGCCAAATGACCTTTGCATAGGTCGTTCTGCTATTCCAACTTCTGCGCGAATAGTTTTTCCCACAGAACCCACATTCAAGCTTGCAGCTAAATGTGAACTTCCGGCTAAACTTTTCTCGCTTACCGCCCTTTTCATGTTTTCCACGCGGCTTTCCACGTCGAAACAAAATTTCTTGAGCTTGCTCAAATACTTCTTCACTTACTATAGGCTCATGATGATTTTTAATGTAATACTGATCCTCTTCACCATGATTATCCAACCTTCTCTTCGAGATCGGATCAAGCGTAAAGGTTTTTCCTTGAAGTAGGTCTCCCTTGTATTTTTCATTTTTAATGATACCCAGCACTGCAGTATCTCCCCATTCTGAATTCCCACGCTTTGTTTTATAGGGAAGCTTCGTTAATTCTTGAGCTATGACAGAAGCCCCCGCGCCAGCAATATAACGTCCAAAAATATATCGAACAATCTCCGCTTCAGCTTCATTCACTGAAATTCGCTTGGTTGTAAGATCATAATCATATCCAAGGCAGCTTTGGAAGCCGATAAGCTCCCCACGCTGCATCTTCATTTTCAAGCCCATCTTCACAATCGATGAGATATTCTCGACCTCCTGCTGTGCAACTGAGCTGAGGATTGTAAGCAATAGCTCACCATCCATCGTTAACGTATTGATGTTCTCCTTTTCAAAGAATACAGCCACACTTCTTTCCTTAAGCTTGCGGACATACTTTAAGGTATCTACTGTATTGCGGGCAAACCTGGAAATGGACTTGGTAATCACCATATCAATCTTGCCATTGAGACAATCGTTTATTAAGCGCTGGAAATCATCACGCTTCTTCACCTGAGTGCCTGTAATGGCTTCATCTGCATAAATATCAGCAAGCACCCAATCGCTGCGCTGGCTAATCATTTCTTTGTAATAAGAGACTTGAGATTTGTAGCTGTTGAGTTGCTCCTCCGTGTCTGTGCTTACCCGCGCATACGGAGCTACTCTCAGAAATTCTTGTTGCCCACCGGTACGATCCGACAGCTTGCGATTGGCTTTTATAACCTCGACTGAAAATGACATTGAGGCTTCCTCCCCTGAGTTATAATCTACGCCACTAGCGTAATCAATTCAGGCGATTTCGACAAAGGTGCGAATCTGAACTTCTATACTTTTTTCTGACAATCCGTACAACTTGAGAAACTACTTATTTAGAAGTAAGGTCTGAACAAACTCCATATTCTCTCATTATGAGGTTCTTTACCGTATTAAATTCCTGCTCGCTTATCAAAGATAAGTTCAGTAGCTGTCTGAGCATCGCAATCTGCATACTGTATCTCAACAAATCTGCCTTCAAGCTATCATCCCCCTCGAAACATCATCGGATAGCATAAATGACCTAAAAATAAGGCCTTCTACTAACCTGTTCATTTCGAGGCTCAAATCGGGTATTTGAGTAAGTATCCTATACTTGTTAAACCAAAAACCCCGCAGTACTCGGCATGAAAACCGAAGATCTGCAGGGCTTATAAGCGAAGCTTTCGAGCAGTTGAAAATCCAGGCGAGTAACAGAAAGGATTAAGAAAGAATCGGGTTAATTTCCAAACACGTTTCAAGCTGTCAGACTTAGGGCTTGATAGCACAGATCGAAGCAGATACTAAATATTGTTCGACATTTGCGCCAGGAATCCAATTTTTAATAAATGCACGTGACTCGTCTTTTGATTCTATTGTAATATTGATAAATCCGCTTTTCTCTAGCATCCTCTCCAGTTCATTTATGGAAGAAGCTCCTGAAATGCATCCGGAATAAACACGGTCGATATCCTTTTTTATTTCTACCGGAAGCTCTGCCGTTGTCACGACATCCGATATAGCCAATCGACCGCCACTTCGTAGTGTACGGAACGCTTCGTTAAGAACCTGCTGCTTTGACGGGGATAGGTTGATCACACAGTTTGAAATGATTACATCAACTGAGTGATCCCTGACCGGTAGATGCTCGATTTCCCCCAGTCTAAACTCCGTATTTTTAAATCCGTTTTTTTGTGCATTTTCCCGGGCACGGTTAATCATTTCCGGGGTCATATCCACACCAATAACGCGACCGAGATCTCCTACCTGGCGAGATGCAAGAAAGCAATCAAACCCACCGCCACTGCCCAAATCCAGCACGACTTCTCCTGGCTGCAGCGCTGCAATGGCTTGAGGATTACCGCAGCCAAGGCCAAGATTCGCACCCTCAGGAACAGCCGACAATTCTTCTGACGAATAACCCATTTTTGAGGAAACGTCCGCTAGTGACTCACCGAAAGTATCTGACGGCGTACAACAGTTCCCTCCACCTACATCCTGTATTGCAATTTCCTTATACCGGTTTCGAACGTTTTGACGAATTTGATCATGATTAACTTGATTCATGAATGAACACTCCTTATTTTAAGATGGTGTAGAAGCTTTTTTACGACAAACTGCGCATCCCTCCCCACCCCCCTTAATGTCGCAGAAGCAAATGACCGCTGTCCTTCTAGCCCAACATAATATAGTCCCGGAACATGGCTTATGCCTGCTTGATGTACCGGCCTTCCTTCAGAGTTCAGAGCGCCAATCGCTTGAAGATAGGGAAGGCGAGGTCGGTACCCTGTTGCAAAAATCACCGTATCCACGGGTTCCTTTGTCCCGTTCGCCCAAATGACCCCCTCATCATAAAAGGATGTAAACATCGGTTGTTGATCCGGTTTCCCTGCCAATACCTTCTCTTTGTACCCGCCCGAATCGATTACTGAACCTGAACTTGGCGCAGTTTTCCCGAATCGCCAAAATGGAAACGAGTCAATTCCAATCGCTTTCAACCAAAAATGCAAGTCCTGCCCCAACAGCATTGATTTCATAAACTGAACTGGTCGCAATACGGCTAAAGATGTATGGCTGACTTCGGCCAGCTCGACGCCAATCTGAACAGCGGAATTCCCACGCCCTACAATCAGCACACGTTGATTGATAAATGGCTCTGAATTTCGATATTTAGAGGAATGAAGGATACGGCCTTGAAACGACTCCTGCCCGGGTATCGCTGGCGTATAGGGAGTGTGAAATGAGCCAGTCGCATTAATAATGGTCTTTGACCGAAACGTATCCCCTGCCATCGTTCGGACCATAAACCCGTCTCCATCCTTTTCGACTAATGTCACGCGTTGATTGATTATAACCGGAAATTGGAATTTTTCTTGGTAATATTTCAAGTAGTGAATAACTTCATCTCGCCTTGGATAACCGTTCGGATCACCCGGAAATTTCAAATCCGGCAAGGATGAGAAGCGAGCTGGTGAGAATAGCTTGAGGCTATCGTAATAAAGCGGCCACGAACCGCCTACCTCATCACTCGCCTCCATAATCAAGAATCGAAGTCCTTTCTTCTGTAGATGATAGCCGGAAGCAAGCCCCGCTTGCCCTCCTCCAATGACAATCGTATCAAGTGCTCCATTCACATTAAGTGCCTCCATATTAATTGCATTTTGCAAGTATTATTCTAAAAAAATCACCCTTTGGGCGTGGAACAGCATAAGCTTGATTTCGACATGGCTTCATTTAAAAGCTTAATGGAACGAATAACGGTTTCTTTCTCAAAATCGTTCAAGTTGGAGAACACTTCATTTAAATAAGCATTCATTTGTTGGTCAATAATAGTAGCCACGAACTTACCTTCTGTAGTAAGCGAAAGCAAATAAACCCTACGGTCATTTGGATCGGGCGATTTCTTTACCAAGTTCATTTTAATTAACGATTGGATTTGTCGGCTAAAGGTTGTAATATCCGTTCCCAACGCCTCAGCAACCTGTTGAATCGACGGTTGATGTTGACGATCGATCTCGTAAAGTATATGGCTTTGCACTAATGAAATATCATGCCCGCCAGCAGAGCAACAATTTTTATTCAGAAACCCAAAACGGCGTGTCATGATTTGAAAAAGCTCACGAGTATTTTCCACTCTGGCCTCACCTCATAGTTAATTTATACATCAATTAATTGCAAGATGCAAGTATCATGAATAAAAACCACTCCAATGAGTGGTCTTCTTTCTTGCTTATTTATCAGGATATAATGTTTGCAGAGATTCTCTTTGCGATGGCTTAATATCTATAACTTGGCGAATGCACTTTGCTTCGGCCACCGCTTCGTCAATCGTTTTACTCAAGCCTAGCGTAAGTAAAGTGCCTACAGCTACTGTACCCGTTCTCCCTTTCCCTCCGCCACAATGAAAAGCCACTTTCTTATTTAGGCGGAAAGCTTCGGTGACGGCCTGGATTGCTTGCTCAAAGGCTTTTTCTTGTGGCCCGCTAGAATTATCTGCTAACGGTATTCGAAGCCATTTCGAATGGGCCGCTGGATAAGCACACTCCGTCGCTTCGCCTCTCAAATCCACAATCACTTCAATACCTTCATTTTTCACCATGGATTCTACATCAGTTGCTGCTCCCATAAAAATTTTATCAGGAATCAATGCATGGTAGTTTTTTTCTGAAGACATGGTTGTACTCCTTTTTAATTCGAATTCGGAATCTTTGTTTATTCAAATCACTATACCTTTAATGCGATATGCATTCATTTAAGCCTGTTATCCCCCTCATTTGCCTTCTTTAACAAACTGTTCAACACGCTTTCTAATGGAGTCACGGACACTGCGGAACTGATTCAAAATTTCTTCATCCGTTCCCGTAGCTTTGGCAGGGTCATCGAAGCCCCAGTGCCATTTGATGACGTTCTTGTTGGAAATCACAGGACAATGCTCGTCAGCATGACCACACAGGGTGATCACGTAATGAGCACGATTCAGCACCTCCGGGTCAATGACATCGGATGAATGGCCGCTAATGTCCACGCCTGCTTCCTCCATGACTTGAATAGCTCTTGGATTCAAGCCGTGAGCCTCCAGCCCCGCGCTTTTCACTTCATACTTCTCTCCGCCTAATGACCGCAAAAAGCCGTCCGCGATTTGACTTCTGCACGAATTTCCGGTGCACAAAAAATAAATGAGTGGTTTGTTCATAAAGGCTCCTCTTTTCGTAATGGATTAGGAGATTAACCAGAGCCATATAGATAGACCGGTTAATGTAATAATCAAAGTCGGAATTGTCAGCACGATTCCAATCTTAAAATAATAGCCCCAAGTAATTTTGACGCCTTTGCGTGCCAGCACATGCAGCCAGAGCAGCGTGGCAAGTGAACCGATGGGTGTAATTTTGGGCCCCAGGTCCGATCCAATCACGTTCGCATAAATGAGCGCCTCACGCAAAATGCCCTCGGTTTGCGTTTCCTGGATAGCCAATGCATTAATCATCACCGTCGGCATATTGTTCATCACCGATGACAATAATGCGGCGATCACCCCCATGCCAAGCGTTGCCACATACAGTCCTTGATCGGCCACCGACTGGATGACCTCACTTAAGGCATCCGTTAGCCCCACATTACGCAAGCCGTATACTACCACATACATGCCGATGGAAAAGACAACAACTGCCCACGGGGCTTCTTTAATTAATCGCTTTGTTTCAACTGCTGGGCTTTGACGAGCAATGCCAATGAAAGCAATAGCTGCTATACCCGCGATGACGGAAACCGGCAGACGAATAAACTCACTAAGCAAATAGGCAGCCAGTAGAATCACCAATATGATCCAAGAAGCGCGGAACATTCGTTGATCTTTAATGGCTTCCTTTGGCTGCTTCAAGCTGGCCGTATCATAGTGCCTAGGGATGCTCTTTCGGAAAAAGAGGTACAGAACGGCAATGCTCGCACAGAGCGCAAAAACGTTAGGCACGATCATCCGGCTCGCATATTCTACAAATCCAATGCTGAAAAAATCGGCAGATACAATATTGACCAAATTGCTAACAACGAGCGGCAACGAAGTCGTGTCTGCAATAAAGCCACTGGCCATAATAAAAGGAAGGATCATACGATCATCGAACTTCAACGCTCTAACCATGGCTAAAACAATTGGAGTTAGAATCAGAGCTGCACCATCATTTGCAAAAAAAGCCGCAACCGCCGCGCCAAGCAGAATCACGAGAATAAACATCATTGTTCCATTCCCGCGGGCAATCCGTGCCATATGCAGTGCAGCCCATTCGAAAAACCCGATCTCATCAAGAATAAGAGAAATTAGAATGATCGCCACGAATGCCAGTGTTGCATTCCAAACAATAAGGGTTACATCTCTTACATCTCCAAAGCTTACAACGCCTAGCAACAGGGCAAGAACAGCTCCGCCTGAAGCGCTCCAGCCGATGTTTAATCCCTTCGGCTGCCAAATAACAAAAAGTAAGGTCAATAGAAAAATGAGTATGGCCAAATAAAACATATGCATCCTCCCAAACTACGTACAGCAATCATTGGCTTCACAAACGGTGGAATCAATCAGCGACGCTTGCGAGGGAATTTCCTTTAGAAGCTCCAAAATATAAGGCTTGTCTTCCAGGCAGAGCGAGTAATAAACCCATTGTCCCCTACGAGACTCTTTGACGAGTCCCCCGTCCCGTAGCTTGCGCATATGTTGACTGATATTCGGCTGGCTTGTTTTCAAAATGTCTACGATCTCACACACGCAAAGCTCCTTTACTTGCAGCAAGGCGACGATGGTTAGTCTGTTTCGGTCCCCCAACAGCTTCAAGATATCCGCTACTTCTTCCAGCTTGCTCATATGCCTCACTCCTTTAAGTCACGGGAATGTCCATCCCTTTCAGCATTTCGATTACTTTATCCCGAATCTCGTCACGCGCACGTTTTACATCCTCCAAGCTGCCACCATTTGCTGCAAGTGGATCTGAAACATTCCATTCCACATTCATGATATGAAATGGTACAATCGGACAACGTTCCCTTGCTTGTTCACACAGCTTGACGATGGCGTTCGAAGCCAGAAAAACCTTCATGTCAACCTTTTTGCAAACATGCTGCGAAAGATCGATACCTACCTCATGCATAGCTTCAATGGTGTAAGGATGCACTTCGTCAGATGGATTTAAACCCGCGCTTTCGACCACAATATGCTCTCCACCATAGATTTTGGCAAAAACCTCTGCTATTTGACTTCGGCAACGATTTTGCCCACAAAGGAAATAAATCCGTTTGACTTCACGTTTCATTTTCCCACACTCCTTCGACGCTTGTAAATAGTCATATAATTATCTGCTTATTTCGAACTTAATCATATACGTAAAATGTTATCGCAGTGTCAACACTTAAAAATATTCCCTTTCAAGCGATGTACGAGATGAAATGTATCGTCGCCTCTCACATGTTGCAGTGAGAAGTCATCTCCTCTACCTTTTATTTCAATGCACAAAAAGTAGTGGAGCACGATTCTTGCTGAATCATGTTCCACCACTTAAACTTCTTCTATTGGATAGGTCTACTACCATGTAATCATTCTGTGCAGATTTGAATGGTTCTCTTTAACGTGATTCATGAGATGTCATAGCGTCAGCTTTCGTTGCATGAACGGTGCCGAACGGATGCTCCGGCGGAGCGTAAATGACATATACTTTAAGGGGGCTATTTCCGGTATTGGTTAGATTGTGCCACTTTCCGGCAGGAACCATAATGGCATAATCTTCGTAGGCTGCAACCTCGAAATTCAGATTTTCCTTGGAATCCCCCATCTGTACCAGTGCTTGCCCCTCTTCAATTCGAATAAATTGATCTGTATTCGGATGGACTTCTAACCCGATATCACTTCCCACGGGGATGCTCATCACGGTAACCTGGAAATGCTCCCCCGTCCATAAAGCAGTTCGGTACGTATTATTCTGCTTCGTTACTTGTTCAATGTTGACTACAAATGGTTCCTTTCCATAGTCCTTAATTTCCGTCTCCTGCCAAGGGCTGAATCGCTCATTGATATAATAGCAAGGTGGATAACCCCCTACGTAATGGAGATATGTCTGTGGTCGATATTGCTGATATAGTTGCCAAGGGTAATAAAGATACGTTGGATTCATAAATACTTGAGGCACAGCATGCCACATTTTTATTTCCTCCATTCTTAAATACTCCATCATATGCCTAATGTTAGAAATTGCAGCTTGCCCAAAATCGTTATGTTTACCAAGATTGACTTTTTGAAGAAAATAAAGTTCTAGACTGAAAATTATCAAGACCTTGGTTGAGAAAAATATATTAAATCAAAGGGCATTACATATTAAACATAAATAAACAGATTATAAAAGTCCACCTTCGTTTTGCTTTCGAAGGTGGACTTTTAAGCCGATTTATTGCTGATTCCCATGATTTCATATTCACCTCGTAAAAAACAGAATACCGGTTTATTTCGTACAGAGTTGCCGTCGGTTACATTGGGGGCCATCATTCCTCCTCACTACTTCAGCACAGTTTGAATCAAATGCGCATAAAACCTCCACTTAGCTTGTTCAACTAACCTGCCAGTTAGGATTCCTGTAGAGCGTTAATTTTGCGCTTTGCATTAAAACGAGCGACTCCGGTACGATGGGGTAGTCACGGGTCATAGCCCTTTAGCCATCTTAAGGTGGTCGCTCTATCTTGAATTTTAAAGCTCAAGCCAAACAAAATCAATCGCTCGAACGCATTTCCACCCAACACCTTGTCGTCGGCATTGACATCGCCCAGCAGTCCCATGTTGCTCGCGCTGTCAACTTCCGTGGAATCACGCTCAGCTCTCCGCTTCACTTCTCCAATCACGATGCCGGCTTTAGCGAACTGCTGCAGTGGATGAAAGATTTGCAGGAAACGCACCAACTAAACGACACCATCATCGGTATGGAACCAACCGGCCACTACTGGCTCACCCTCGCAGCCTGGCTCCAAGACCGGGGCCTCGAGGTCGTGTTGGTAAACCCTCATCTCGTTAAAAAGAACAAGGAAAACCGTGATAATACTCCCTCAAAAAGCGACATCAAGGATGCCTTGGTTATCGCCGACATGGTGAAAAACGGCTACTACACGGTCATTAAAGAAACCAGTGCAGTGTTCATGGAACTGCGAGTACTCATGGCGAACCGGGTGACAATCGTCCATCGTCTTGTCAGCGTCAAGAACCAGATCCATCGCTGGGTCGACATTGTGTTTCCAGAGCTGGGGCAGGTACAAGCACCTCATTGGTTCCGGGTCGCTCGCTACACTACGTCTCTTTCCAACGCCTGCTGAGCTTCAAAATCTCACCGTTCGCCAGGTAATCGACGGCTGGAAAACAGTCATGAAACGGCACAGCGGTGAACGAAGAGCTGGCGAGCTGCTGGCGCTGGCCGCTCGCTCGGTCGGCGCAAAGCATGCCGAGAAGGCGTATAAGCTTCATATCCAACAGCTGCTGGCCGAATATGATTTAGCTATGGAGCAACTGCAAGTAATTGAGGATGAAGTGGCGACTGTCCTGGCACGTATTCCGCTGGCCAAGCCGATGCTCGTAATGTAGGGTATGAGCATCTTGTCTGTCGCTGGCATACTGGGTGAAGCTGGCGATCTTAGCGGCTATACACATGGCAATGCGTTGTTGCGGCATGCCGGTCTCAACCTAGCTGAAGCAAGCTCAGGCAAGTGGAAGGCCAGATGTCCATTAGCAAACGTGGCCGACCAAGACTCCGGCATGCCATATTCATGGCAACCATGGCCCTCATTATGTACGATGAGACGTTTAAACGACAGCAAGAAATGAATGTAAAGACGAAAAGCATGAAGCCCATGCGCTCAGTAATGAAGCTTTGTGGCAAGCTGGCTCGTATTATGGTTGCCATAGCACGCAGCGGTGAAGCTTACGAACCGGATCGCGTGCTTCCTATGAAACAGGTCGCTTAATCGCTTCACGATCAGCACGAAAATTGGCTTATTCGCAGGATTTCAAGATTGCACGGAGTACCGGATTGCATTCAGCAAAAGGACATCGACCCATACCGTTAGGATTACCGGCCTCCACCCTCTGGATAGGCGTAACGAAGGAATGAAAGGGCATCGACCCGTCGAGAAATGGGAGTGAAAGCCTCCAGAGGTACGTGGAGTAGCGTGCAGCAGATCAATGAAAAAAGGAGCGAAAACTCGCCCCTTTTGTTCCCGCATGCTCGCCGGTTGCCCATATAGACGGCTCTCGTCCCATTCTATCCGGCTTACGATTTATCCTCTGGTGAAATCCTGCGAATAAACGAGCATTCGTGAGAAAACTACATTGTACCGAGGGAGCGGAATGATGGTAGCTTGTTCAATTAGTTGGCCGCCTCGGCAGTCGTCTTGAGATCGGCAAGCCAGGCATTGAGCGAGGACGTGAGTGCCACGTGCATGCCGTCGGGGTCAGCTGCTACTGGCGGACCGTCCCAGGACTCAGTGATATGCACGACGACCCCTTTAGCGGTGGGAGTGATGGTCCATACGTGGATTCCCTCGATGCCTAGCGCCGGCCCCCCCCAAACGATACGTCGCATAGGGTCTACCTCAAGGATGGTGGAGACGATAGGAAGCCCATGCGTTTCCCATTGGAAGGTGCTTCCCAACGCGATTGGACCGGATAACTGCGATTGGGTAACGTATTTCTGCCAAGTTGGCCATTGGTCGATGTCAGTCTGTATCCGCCATACGATCTCTTGTGGAGCCTCGATTTCAATGGAAAGGTCCACTATGACCTGGGCCTTTCGGTTGACATCGATGTTGGTCCGTGCCTCCCGTTTTATAAGTTCTTCCGTTATTGCTGCTTCCGTCCCGCCCGTTGCTCCAATTACAATCGTTTTATCCATTTTCATTCAGCCTCATTTCGTTTATTTATTTGTTACCAATCACTAACTTTAGTCTATCTATCGATTTGTTATTGATTTCTGCGCCTCGGCAGTCGTCTTGAGATCAGCAAGCCAGGCATTGAGCGAGGATGTGAGTGCCGCGCGCATGCCATCGGGGTCAGCTGCTACTGGTGGACCGTCCCAAGACTCAGTTGTATGCACGACGACTCCTTTGGCCGTGGGAGTGAAGGTCCATACGTGGACACCCTCGATGCCTTGTGCAGGCCCCCCCAAATGGAGTGCTACTATAAAAATGCAGTCGAAAAACACCCTCGTATGAAATAAAATGAAAGCAGACGAGGGGACGAGAGACAATGAATCAATACGACAAAACATTCAAAGAAGAAGCGGTACGA
>NZ_JBTOLL010000033.1:0-1934 GCF_054551715.1 Paenibacillus sp. CAU 1782
CGCTACCCCCACCTCATCCCCGCACTTTTCAACGTGCGTGGGTTCGGGCCTCCAGTGCGTGTTACCGCACCTTCACCCTGGACAGGGGTAGATCACACGGTTTCGGGTCTACGACCACGTACTCATTCGCCCTATTCAGACTCGCTTTCGCTACGGCTACGGCTTTCCACCTTAACCTTGCACGGGATCGTAACTCGCCGGTTCATTCTACAAAAGGCACGCCATCACCCATATAGAGGGCTCTGACTTCTTGTAAGCGCACGGTTTCAGGTTCTTTTTCACTCCGCTCCCGCGGTGCTTTTCACCTTTCCCTCACGGTACTGCTTCACTATCGGTCACCAGGGAGTATTTAGCCTTGGCAGATGGTCCTGCCGGATTCCGACGGGGTTTCACGTGTCCCGCCGTACTCAGGATCCGTCTCGGAGAGTGCTGACTTTTGGCTACAGGGCTTTTACCTGCTATGGCGAGCCTTTCCAGACCTCTTCGCCTAATCAACACCTTTGTAACTCCATGTGAGACGTCCTACAACCCCGAAGAGCAAGCTCTCCGGTTTGGGCTAATCCGCGTTCGCTCGCCGCTACTGACGGAATCACTTTTGTTTTCTCTTCCTCGGGGTACTTAGATGTTTCAGTTCCCCCGGTATGCCTCTTGCCAAGCTATGTATTCACTTAGCAGTAACAGTCCATTACGACTGCTGGGTTTCCCCATTCGGAAATCCCCGGATCAATGCCTGCTTACGGCTCCCCGAGGCGGTATCGTTGTTCGCCACGTCCTTCTTCGGCTCCTGGTGCCTAGGCATCCTCCGTGCGCTCTTACTAGCTTAACCTAACGTTTTTCGACGAATCCGCTTCTCTGAATTGCTTCAGAAAAGACGCATCCATTTCAAACGGTTATTTCTTTCAGCTAAAGGATGTTTCAGCTGCATCTTTTCTCATCATCTTGCGATAATTTCGAAACATGCTTTCTTTCGTTATCCAGTTTTCAAGGTGCAATGGGTGAACATTTTTCTTGCGAAAAAGTTCTTGGTGGAGCCAAGCGGGATCGAACCGCTGACCTCCTGCTTGCAAGGCAGGCGCTCTCCCAGCTGAGCTATGGCCCCAAAGGGACATCGACTCAAAGTCGATAATGGTGGGCCTTAGTGGACTCGAACCACCGACCTCACCCTTATCAGGGGTGCGCTCTAACCAGCTGAGCTAAAGGCCCTCGATTTATTCCTTTGAACTCCTGTTGAAAGACACATCAAAGCGCCGTTTCCGGCACTTCTTGTTCTTTCAAAACTGACAACGAGTGAGCAACCTCTGCCTGAGATGAAGCTTTTCACCTTGCCGAAGGCAATGATGAAAACTTCTGAAGTGGAAGCAATGCTTCCTGATCAACCATCTACGTGGTTGAGTATTCCTTAGAAAGGAGGTGATCCAGCCGCACCTTCCGATACGGCTACCTTGTTACGACTTCACCCCAATCATCTACCCCACCTTCGGCGGCTGGCTCCCTTGCGGGTTACCCCACCGACTTCGGGTGTTGTAAACTCTCGTGGTGTGACGGGCGGTGTGTACAAGACCCGGGAACGTATTCACCGCGGCATGCTGATCCGCGATTACTAGCAATTCCGACTTCATGCAGGCGAGTTGCAGCCTGCAATCCGAACTGAGACCAGCTTTGATTGGATTCGCTCCACCTCGCGGTTTCGCTTCCCGTTGTACTGGCCATTGTAGTACGTGTGTAGCCCAGGTCATAAGGGGCATGATGATTTGACGTCATCCCCACCTTCCTCCGGTTTGTCACCGGCAGTCACGTTAGAGTGCCCAGCCTTACCTGCTGGCAACTAACATCAAGGGTTGCGCTCGTTGCGGGACTTAACCCAACATCTCACGACACGAGCTGACGACAACCATGCACCACCTGTCTTGAATGTCCCGAAGGAAAGGCACATC
>NZ_JBTOLL010000034.1:0-1535 GCF_054551715.1 Paenibacillus sp. CAU 1782
CACTAGCCTTGCATAGAACCTGACATGCATTGTATTGGAAAGAATTCATATACATGAATTCCAACATCAATCAATATTTTACAGCGGTATGGGAGACCTCATTGCCAAAAAATCTATGCTTCACAAATCATAGGATCACGTTACCATAAAATGTTTTTATGCCTTTTTGTTACTATTTCTTGATCAACTTCACTGTCGCGTATACCTTCGGATGTTTGCGAGGACGACCGAGTTTCTTCTTCTTTTGCCTGCCCCGGGATGGTTTGGTAGGGTCTCGGTTTAATCGCTCCCAAAATGCCGTCCAGGAGGACCTTTCATACGCCCGGAGTAGCTTCAAAAACGACCACATCCTTCGTGTTGGTGCGCATGCTTTGTGCAGCAACTGCACGAGCGCATACGCAATCATCGCTAAATGGATCTGGTTCCACACCGCATCACTCTTGTAGCTATACAGATGAACGAGACTCAGGTGCTGTTTCATCCATTTGAAAAACAGTTCGATCGCCCAGCGCTGGCGATAGATTTCACTGATCTGTTCAGCGGTTCGATCCCAAACATTCGTCAGTATCCGATACGGGCGGCCTTTCTCATCCATGTATTCCACCAGGCGCAAAAGAACGTCTACTTTTCCTTTCGTTTCTTTATCGGCATAGGATACGGTGACATCGGCATCGCGAAGGATCGAAGAGGAGCCGCAAACCTCACGTTCTTTCTGGATAACGGTTCGGCTGTTTTTCTGAACACGCCCAACGAAGCGAAGCCGGTTATCCAACCAAGACTTGTACTGGCTATACACGATGTAGCCGCGATCCATCACATGAATCGCATCGGCATCGACAACGAGATCAACCGCGACTTCCATGTCTGCAACGCCTCTTGTGGAGCAGATGATCTGGTCGGCATAGTGAACGCCCGGACTGGCTAAAACAACATTCGTATGAATCTTAACGCCGTTACTGGTCTTCGAACTGTACGCCCATTTGCCCGCCATCTCCGGAAGAGACAGCACGGTGGAATCAAGGAGGCGCAGTTTGCCCAGATCCGCCAGACCTGGTTTAGGAAAGGCTTGATTTTGGCGTGAAATCAACTGCTGCCAAAGCGTTTGCAACGCCTCTAACGGTAACAGGTTCAAGGTTCGTCCAATCTGGGAAGCGCTGATGCTGGAAAGACCAATCTCTTGTTGTAGCAACGGATCGGCATCGAGATAATGGCTAATATCCTCTAGACTGTTGCGTTGGGTAAGTTGAGCGACAATGAGTAGTTTGACTGCTTTGGCGAAAGTGAATTTTCGACGATAATTAAACAGAAAAAAGTGTTCGTCTGATACATCTAAACCATTTAGGCATTTACAAATGACGGTTTGATCTGGTACATTACCCATGGTGGCTCCTTTTGTAGGGGACTGGGCAACGTGCCTATCCTTTTACATTAGGAGTTTTTTTAATGGATTTCCAGAGAATACCATCAATTTCTTCAAAATATAGGAACTTATGAGAAGGTTGTTTTTCATGTTAGGTTTGGTGCAAGGCTAGTGC
>NZ_JBTOLL010000035.1:0-1535 GCF_054551715.1 Paenibacillus sp. CAU 1782
CTAAGCTTGCCCCACAATGTTTCCGGAAATTTACAGTAAGAAGCGATACGTATCCAATACGTTGCGAAACACTTGAAGGCCCCTCCACAACACTTTGACCCCGGGGGCTCCATCGCTCTTGCGCCCTAAAAAGCCTCCGAGTTTGGCCAAAGCCAAAACAGACTCCTCGAGGGTAGGCGGCTTGGCAGGAAGGGCTTTCGTTTTATTTGAAATGCGATAGAGCACTTGCCATTCGTCCTCGCTCATCACTTTTGTGCAAGGTGCATCGGGCTCTAGTCGGGATAGGTAGGTCAATCGTTGCAAGCCCACCGCAATGATGGCATACATCAAGATGAGCTTCCGCAGTTTTTCTGCATCGTGTTGCTGCAACTTCTCGACCCCGCAGCCACTTTTCAGAATGTAATGAAACCGTTCGATCTGCCAGCGCTTGACGTACCAACCGACTTTCTCGCAGGCTTCCTCTCCGCTAGCCAATGCTATATTCGTCAGCAAAAACCACTCGATGGGTTCCTGATCCGACAGCGGAGTGACCTCGACCACATGGATGACGGTACAACCCAGAGGCGCGTAGCCGGCTCCTCTATATTTCAAGTGATTTGTGACTTTCACGGTATCGGACTGATAGCGAATCGCAAACGTGGTTTCCCGCGCCGGCGTCTCCTGACGTGTATCCCGCGGAATCGATACAACGATGCGTGCGGCTTCCGGCTGTGCACGCACTTTGTCCCACATCCGGCCGCCGTCCGTTTCGGAGATCCGGTTCTGGAGCGCACGGACAACGTACGATTGCCCGTCTTGTTCCAGCGTATGAAGAAATTCAAAAAAGTCGGCTTCCCGGTCCCCCACATGAATGAGACGGATGGATGCAGGCAAGCCCTCAACACTCGCCTTGGCCGTTTCGGTCCATTTATAGCTTTCTTTTTCCTCGTAGGGACGATTCACGGCGCGCTTCCCCTTCAACGCCGGATCACGTGCCCAGATTTTTTGATGCAATAATCCTTGCGGAATACCTGAGGTCGTCAGCACCAAAGCCGAATGGGCCAGTAGCCCCTTCGATTTCGATGAACGGAACTCTCCGAGTCCCGTTGTCTTCTCTCTGGCGCCGTAGTCGATCTCCGTCGTATCCTGTACACATAAGAAGACCGACTCGCCACTGGCCTTCATCTGATGCAAGGTCTCCTTGCGATAGGTATCCAAGATGGCTTCCTCGGTGAGATTTTGATTGCCTAGCAGACGATAGATCGCCTTCGCTTCCGCCTTATTTGCGCTGGCAGCGGCGATCGGTAATTCGGGATGACGGGCCAGTGTCGTCATCGTTTGGATCGCACGTTTGACGATACGTCCGCACCGAAGGCGCATCCGCTCCAAAAAGGAAAAGTCCGGTACAGCTAAAGAATGGGTATTCGTAGGTATGGTCATGGGTTATCCCTGCCTCATCACTATAGGTTTTCTCCCATCATAAAGGCTTACCTCTTCGTTGAGTAGTCTTGTTTTTCATTTATCCATAACTTGGAACTCTTGTGGGGCAAGCTTAG
>NZ_JBTOLL010000036.1:0-1461 GCF_054551715.1 Paenibacillus sp. CAU 1782
CACTAGCCATGCAAATAACCTGACGTTACCAGCAACAAATATTACGAGATTGCTTTTTTAATCATTTGTTCAATATATTTACAGTCCGTTTTGTGGCTTAGATTCAAAAAGAAGAATGTCTGCAGAAGCGTGGCATCGTTTTCCTTTTAGTGGAAATTATGTTGTGTTAGTCGGTCTAGCGAACGATGAGCTTCGGACGACTCGGAGGTAACCCCGGCCGTATGGGTCGTTGCTGCCGTCCTTTGGACGTACGTGTCGGTTCTCGCCGCAACGCTTGGAGCATGACCTGCCACGGATGATTGGCATAGATCCGCAGTAGCTTGAGTACATCCCACGTGGATTTAGGCGTCTTGGTCTGCAGGCGCACAAGGGTGCACAGAGCAAAGGCAATGAGGACAAGATACAATTGGTTCCAAATGCCCTGAGGCGAATAGCTGAACACCTTCACCAGTCGCAAGTGCTGTTTGATCCACTTGAAAAAGAGTTCAATGAGCCAGCGGTACTTATACATCTGAGCAATCTCTGCGGCTGTAGCCTCAAAACAATTCGTGATGAGGAAGTACTCTTTCTCCTGTTCGTCGCGAAAAACGATGAGTCGCAACTTTCGGCTGCATTTATTGATGATGACCTTACGGTCCCATACAATAAATCCTTTACTCGCTTTGGGGATGCGAAAATCTCGTGTGACCTCAAGCTTTGTATTCTCCCGAATGCGTGCGACAAAGTTAATTTTGCGCTCGGGTTGGTCCCATCGTTCAAAGTGTTCATGCTTTTGAAATCCACGGTCCATCACATGGATCGCTTCGGGATCGCTTACGAGTTCAAGTGAGAGTTCCGTCTCGTTTACATCTGCCGTGCTTACGATGACTCGGTCTGGATAAACCACCTGCTCTGGATCGGCAACCACGACACGCGTATGCATTTTGACACCGCGTTTGCTTTTTGAATAGCTGGCCCAACTTGCCCGTTGCATGGGCAACGTCAGTTCCGTAGCATCTAAAAGCCGAAGCTTTTTCCCGGCGGGTAGTTTGTCTAAACGATCCGGGTGTCGGAGCTGAATCTCCTGGACCAAACGCACAAACAGGGCTTGGAGGGTCTCCGTACACAGCGTGTTTGTTTTGCGAGAGAGTGCCGATGGACTAATGGAAGAAAGACCTGTCATTTCTTGCAGCATCTCATTGGCCTGCAAGTATTCACTCAACATGTCGTAGGAGGTTGCACCTAGAAGTTGACCTGCAACATGCAGTTGAATGGTGTTACCCGTAAAAAGCTTCTTTGCGCGGTGATCCTTCAGCAACAACCGATCGTTTTCGAGCTCTAGTTGGTTTAAGCATTGACAAATGGTCGGTAAATTCGGTAAGTTATCCATGGGTGTTCTCCTTTTGTGAGAGTGATGGATAACGTATGGCCACACTTCCACATTAGGAGAATTTTTTTTGTTTGAACAGGATAAAGATACCA
>NZ_JBTOLL010000004.1:0-308386 GCF_054551715.1 Paenibacillus sp. CAU 1782
AGGAGTCTGGGCCGTGTCTCAGTCCCAGTGTGGCCGATCACCCTCTCAGGTCGGCTACGCATCGTCGCCTTGGTGAGCCGTTACCTCACCAACTAGCTAATGCGCCGCAGGTCCATCCAAAAGCAGCAGATTGCTCCGCCTTTCCCGATTCCGTCATGCAACAGAATCGCGTATCCGGTATTAGCAATCGTTTCCGACTGTTATCCCGGTCTTCTGGGCAGGTTACCTACGTGTTACTCACCCGTCCGCCGCTAAGTATCAGAGGTGCAAGCACCTCATCAACTCCGCTCGACTTGCATGTATTAGGCACGCCGCCAGCGTTCGTCCTGAGCCAGGATCAAACTCTCCATAAAAGTGTTTGACTTGCTCATTACGTGTTGCTTTATCCATTTGATCCCTTGAAGCATTGCTGCTTCTCAAGGAGATTAAACAGGGCAGTTTCACTCGTTGTTCAGTTTTCAAAGAACAAGCTTTTGTTTCGTTTTGTTTCGTGTGTCCCGCATGTCTCAGCGGCGACTTAAATAATATAACATAGCCGCCTAGAGTAATGCAAGTGTTTTTTAAAATTTATTTATAATTGTTTTTTACCTCTAGAAATGACCCTGTAAAATGAATTCCTAAACTTTAAGAAAAGCCCTGAAATCAGGGCTTTTCAGGCTATCCCAATACTGAATTGCTATATGATCCTTATTATTGCATCATCTTATTAATACCCTTATTCAACTCAATAAAACACTCATGGTGAGAGGATACCCCCGCCATGTCCGAAGCGTCCGGCTCCAGGTAGAGCTTTG
Organism: Paenibacillus sp. CAU 1782; assembly: GCF_054551715.1. Taxonomy (NCBI): domain Bacteria; kingdom Bacillati; phylum Bacillota; class Bacilli; order Caryophanales; family Paenibacillaceae; genus Paenibacillus; species Paenibacillus sp. CAU 1782. Next base: position 795 of record NZ_JBTOLL010000004.1, read on the forward strand.
CACTGTTGACTGCCAAGACGGCATCATTAAATGCGCCGGCGATTAACCGAACCTTGCTTCCGTAAGTAATATAATCGCAGCACCGAAAACTCCCGCAATGCTTGTTTTCATTTTAGCATCCACGGTGGCTCCGTAATCCTCTCTCTTTAAGCCCCAATTTGCTTAATTCCCAAAATTAAGATCGAATCCATGACTAACCAATACATCATCTACATCAATCTGTTCTATCCCTTCATGCTCCATATGTTTAATCGAAACGCTAGTTATATGATCGTCCTTGCCGGGTAGACATGAGATGGAGTAAGGCGTCATGGCCTTAGCTGTCTTTTTCATTTGCATAACTGGCTGCTCGTGCCCATTGAAATGATTTCGCCTATGAACCACAATAACCTGTTTTGCCAATGCTGCCATTACATTCGCCCAATCAATAGCCGAGTCGCCACCGACAGATATAAGCACGACTTTATTAGCAAATCGGGTATATTCGTTACTGCATAATGGAGATTGGTCAATTCATACCGACTTGCCCCTTCTACATCCAGCTTTTCAATTTGAGTCATGCCTCTTCCGCAGTATAGCAATAATGTCTTCGTATAATGAAGCTCACCTGTTTTGAATGTTAAAACAAAAACTCCGTCTTGCTGGCGCTCCATCATGGCCACTACTTAATTAAATACAATAGTAGGGTCTAATGTACTTGCTTGCTACGCCAAAGCCTCGATTAATGTCTCACAGCGAATAGGCCCGATTCCCCCTACATCCCATATCAGCTTATCAGGGTAAGTGCGCATAAAGCCGCCCAGTTCGCTCTTTGCTTCAATTATCTTTGTTCGCATTGCTCTCATGCCGCTATAAAAAAGCCGCATACATACCCGCCGGCCCGCCGCCTATAATAGTGATGTCATAAATTTCATTGTTTTGACCATTCATTTAGGGCACCAGCTTTCCTACTACATAATCGATAAGCCTACTGGAACAGATTGGGCCAACGCCGTCAATGAAATCACTCGTGATCAGCGGAAACACCCGGTTATTTTTAACAGCATTCAAATTTTCCCACAGTTCGCTCTCCTGAAGAGTAGTCATGGAATCCGAGGCGTCGTAATCTTTCAACGTTCTTTTTTCGAGAAAAATATAATCAGGGTTAAGCTCAGGCAGGATTTCCAGGGAAAACGGCGTGAACCAATATCCAGGATCGCCCCTACGATCTCCTTGGACTCCAATAGTGAGATGGAAGATGCTATGCCGAAGCTGGCGGAAATATTCGACAAGCAGGCCGACAGCGAACAACTGCTGGCAGAATTCAATGTAAAGGACGAAGCAGCTAAAGAGAAGGCGCTTGGAGATCAGACGGTGATGGTGCTGCGGGTTGAGCATAGCCGCTATCGCTATATGGGGGCTAAGGCTGAGGATAGCAGAAGTTCTTCTTGCGCGCGATAAATTCGGTGCCGTGCCAGATAGTCTAGAGGAGGCTGGCCGAAAGCTTCCGCAAATTTGCGTGAGTAATGCCACTGTGTAATGCCTGCGACTTGCGCCAGCTTTTCGCGAGTAATCACTTCCGCATATTGCTCCTGCATGTAGGTTATTGAAGTCATAATACCGGATTCTGCTGATGGCTGCTCATCTAGGCGCAGCATGTATAACAGGTTAAGCAGCTTATACAAAAAAAGCTGGTTGCCCACAAGATTCCGATCCTTAGCTGCATCCTCATAAGCGTCATCCTTCAAATCATTACTGATGTTTGCCAAAAATCCGCCCGTCATCGGCACGATTTGAAAAGATTCTCCGCTCGGCAATTGCCAATTAAATTTTAACTTAGTCCCGGTTACGGGATCACCACTATAAGCAGTGAATAAAGCCTCCCAACCTGCCAAATCCGGACTACCTCCATCCAGAACCTCAATAATGGAACCTTCCTGAACGGAAATGAATTGCCCCATCTCAACATGAACCCTAAAGCCATTAATATTCAAAACCGCTTGGCCGACTAATAGCAGGATAAATGCAGGGCTAGTAAAGGAATGAATTTCACCTGCAATCATCCACTTCTCCATAAGCGGCGTTATTAATTTCCATTAGGCAATCCATGAAGCTATTTCTTGCCCTGTCTTTGCATGCCCGCCATCCATCTCACCTTCACCTCCTATGAATTAACAAAAAAGCCTGATCATCCAAAACTCCAGATGGAGCTTTAGATACAGGCTTTTTACGTTGGTATCTATTTGACGACTTCTTTAATATGAAGATTGCGTTCTACAGACAGATTAACGATCGTGCCGTCGACAGAAACCCAAGGGCGCGTCGGATAGGAACGTTCGCAAAATACGATTTCGCCAACGCGGTCATCGCTCAGACGGACAACCGTGCCGTTGTTGATCTGCGTTACCTTTTCTACAAAGGTTCTTACATACCCCGCGTCCAACTTGCCGAACGATTCCGTCATCAGCTGCTCCAATACCAAATATGGAGATGTAGCCTTGCGGTATGACTTATTCAGCGTCATTGCATGGAAAATATCCGCGATCCCGACGATTTTGGCATAGGGATGGATTTTGGTGGAATCAATCCCTAGCGGATAACCGCTGCCGTCAATTTTCTCATGATGCTGAAGCGCAGCCAGCTTAACTCCCTCGTTAAGCGCGGCGACATTTTTGAGAAGCTGATAGCCAAGAACGGTATGGCGTTTCATTTCCTCGGCTTCATCCTGGGTAAGAACATTGGGCTTGTACAGAATGCCTTTATCAATGCGTACATTGCCAATATCCTTGAGCAGCCCGGCGAGTGCAACCTGCATCCATTCTTTCTGCGGCAACCCGACCCATTGGGCAATCAAATAGGAGGTCATTGCAGATTCAACGCTATTATGAAGCAGATAGTCTCTTTCCGGAAAAGGCCTTGGCATAAAGCTCAGCACCTTGTAGCTATCAATGTGCTGGAGAAGCTTTTCCAATTGCACCCGTATATCCATAATAGGCATGCCTTGTCCCGTAACCTGCGAGTTAAAAATAGTCCGCAGCACTTCAACCATTTTTTCGTATTCCTGCTGCAGCGGCGTTGCCGTTACCTGCCCTTTTGACGCAGGTAACGGCTCTTCCACATTTTCCTCGCTTGCTTTGGGGTCGGCGGCGCTATTTTCAACCTTGACGTTTGATATAAGGAAGGCTTGCAAGATATCCAATTCCCTTGACGAGATCACCTTGCCCTTCTGAAGCAAGACGCTGCCAAACGAAGTAAGGACATCCTCTTCCAGTTTATCTCCTGGCTTAAGCTGCTCAACAATTACCGTTCCCACGGATGTCCTCTCCCTTAATCGCACGAATCATACAGTGTTGTTTATTGCTGGGAATCGCCTTCTCCATCTTCTTGCGCTTCATCCAGGTTTTCGTTTTCCTCGCTCCGTGCCACCCGGGTAACCGTTGCAACGGTATCGTCCTCGCGGGTATGGATAAGTCTGACGCCTTGCGTGTTGCGGCCCATGGAAGAAATGCCGTCCATGCTGGTGCGGATCATAGTGCCAAGTGCCGTCATGATCATCAGATCTTCGTCATTCTCGACAACTTTCAGCGCAACAATTGGTCCGTTTTTATCCGTTACATTCAACGTCTTGATGCCTTTGCCGCCGCGGTTCTGAATCCGATATTCGGATTCAGGCGTACGTTTGCCGTATCCTTTGGAGGTTACGATCAGGACATCCTTATCCTTCTGAACAACGTCCATATCGATAACGACATCGGCATCATCCAGTCCAATGCCCTTAACTCCTGTTGCGGACCGTCCCATGGAACGAACATCGTTTTCCGAGAAGCGAATCGACATGCCTTGGCCTGTTCCCATAATAATTTCCTGGTTGCCGTCCGTCAGCTTCACGCCGATCAGATCATCATCCTCGCGCAAGGAAATGGCGATAAGGCCGACCTTGCGGATGTTGACATAATCATCAAGCGGCGTTTTCTTCACGACACCTTGACGGGTAGCAAAGAACAGGTAGTGGTCGGAGTCGAAAGCTTGTACCGGAATAACCGCATTGATCGTTTCGCCTTGTTCAATTTGAATCAGGTTAATGATCGGCGTTCCCCGCGCAGTCCGGCTCAAATCCGGAATTTCGTAAGCCTTCAGCTTGTATACCTTGCCCTTATTGGTGAAGAACAGCAGGAAGTGATGCGTATTGGATACAAAAAGATGCTCCACAAAATCATGCTCTTTGGTATCCATGCCCATGACTCCGCGGCCGCCACGCTTCTGGCTTCGGTAGGTCGTGACCGGAAGGCGTTTGATATAGCCGGAATGAGTAATGGAGATGATGACGTCTTCGCGCGGGATCAAGTCCTCATCCAAGATCTCATCGTCGCTTGCCGTAATTTCCGTACGGCGCTCGTCTCCAAACCGATCTTTTATCTCGTTCAGCTCCGTGCTGATAATATCAAGCACAAGCTGCTCGTCTCCCAAAATCGCTTTGAATTCCGCAATTTTAACTTGAAGCTCGTTATACTCCGCTTCAATTTTGTCGCGTTCCAGGCCGGTGAGGCGCTGCAAACGCATATCCAAAATCGCCTGAGCCTGCTCCAAGCTAAGCGAAAAACGGCTAATCAAGCCTTCGCGAGCTTCTTCCGTTGTACGAGAAGCACGAATCAGCTTAATGACTTCGTCCAGATTGTCCAGCGCGATGCGCAAGCCTTCCAGAATATGAGCTCTGGCTTCCGCCTTCTTCAGATCATATTCCGTCCGTCTGCGGATAACCTCGATTTGATGCTGCAGGTAATGATAAAGCATTTCCCGCAGGTTCAATGTTTTAGGTTCCCCGTTAACGAGCGCCAGCATATTGATGCCAAAATTGGACTGCAGCTGCGTGTGCTTGTACAGATTGTTAAGCACAACGCTTGGATTGACGTCGCGGCGAAGCTCGATGACAACCCGCATGCCGTTGCGATCGGATTCGTCGCGCAGGTCGGTAATGCCCTCCAGCTTTTTCTCGCGCACCAATTCCGCTATTTTTTCAACCAATCTGGCTTTGATGACCTGGTATGGCAACTCATGAATCAAAATACGGGCTTTGCCGTTATTTTCTTCAATGGTTGCGCGGGCCCGCATGGTAACGGAGCCGCGGCCTGTCAAATAGGCCTGGCGAATGCCCGATAGCCCCATTACAAAGCCGGCTGTCGGGAAGTCCGGCCCTTTCACATACTCCATCAACTCCAGCGGAGTGATATCGGGATTAACAATCATTGCTTGCAATCCGTCAATCACCTCCACCAGGTTATGAGGAGGAATATTGGTGGCCATGCCAACCGCAATGCCGGTTACGCCATTGACGAGCAAATTCGGAAAGCGTGAAGGAAGCACAACCGGCTCCTGCTCCTCGCCGTCATAGTTCGGCTTGAAATCGATCGTTTCCTTGTTGATGTCGCGAAGAAGCTCCATCGCCATCTTCGACAGCCTAGCCTCCGTATACCGCATCGCCGCCGCCATATCGCCGTCGATAGAGCCAAAATTGCCGTGGCCATCAACCAGCATATAGCGCATGGAGAAGTCTTGGGCCATCCGTACCATGGACTCGTAAACAGCCGAATCGCCGTGCGGATGGTATTTGCCGATGACTTCGCCGACGATTCTCGCCGACTTTTTGTGCGGCTTGTCCGGCGACATGCCAAGTTCGGACATCGCATACAGTATACGGCGGTGAACCGGCTTCAGCCCGTCCCTTACATCGGGCAAAGCGCGGCTTACGATGATACTCATCGAATAAGCCATAAAGGAATCACGCATCTCCGTGCCGATATCACGGTTTGTCACTGACAATCGTTGTTCTTCCGCCATGCTTAACCTCCCTGACCTTATCTATCCCATAAACTTGTAGTCCGTTACCTCTATTTCTTTCACAAAGCCGAAGCCTCTAAACACGGCTTCTAGCATTAAACAAGCGTTATTTCGAAAATAGGCAAACTTGCCCTCCCCATACGTCCAAGGACGACATAAAGTAAACAGACTGAGCTTTTATTATACCATATGGAAAACGAGGTGTCTGTAAATTGTCTATTAGACGGGTAAGAAGCAAATGGGCAAAAACCAAAGTGCTCATGAAATCGCCGAGGCTTGCACCCTCTATCCCGCTAACCAAGGTTTTCAATCGCGATAGCTTGCGAAGTCTGCTGCAGAATTACGAGATGGTTTATGTTAAGCCCATGTCCGGCACTTTCGGCAAAGGCGTTATTCGCGTGGAATCGACTCACGATTCTTCTTTTCGCTATCAAACCGGAACGAATGAGCAAAACGCTTCATCCTTCGACGAGTTATACAGAGGGCTGAGGCGCATAACGGGAACGCGCAAGTATCTGGTTCAGCAAGGCATCCATCTGCTCAAACACCGAAAACGCCGGTTTGATCTGAGGGTGATGGTCCAACGCAATCCCCGCGGCTCCTGGGAAACGACCGGCGTAATCGGCCGGCTTTCCCACCCTGACAAAATCGTGACCAATTATCATAACGGCGGCACGATGATGTCTTTCCAGCAATTAATGTCCGGCCACCTCTCCAAGGGTGAAATGACCGGATATTTGAGCAAGCTGCAAACGTTGGGCGTTGCTATCGGGAAGCAATTGTCCACCGCTTACCCCGGTCTGAAGGAGCTTGGCGTCGATGTTGCAATCGATACCGGGCTGAGACCATGGGTGCTGGAGGTCAATACAAAGCCCCATCCCTATATTTTCAACAAGCTGTCCGACAAAAGCATGCACCGCAAAATTGTATCCTACGCCAAAGCCTACGGCGGCATCAAGCGGCGAAGCAGGTAAGCAAGCCCTATTTTTTCGGATGCAGCCTCCAACTCGCCACGTTATCCAGCGCCTGATATGTAAAATGAGCAGCCTGCCTTAGGTCAAGGCGGCTGCTCCTTCCATGTATTAAATATCGAGATTGGTAACGTAACGAGCGTATTTCTGGATAAAATCGCGGCGCGGATCGACGTTATCGCCCATCAGCGTGTCGAATATGATATCGGCTTCCATCGCATCCTCAATGGATACTTGAAGCATGGAGCGGCTTTCGGGATCCATCGTTGTTTCCCACAGCTGCACGGCATCCATTTCGCCCAAACCTTTGTAACGCTGGATGTTGACCTTCACGCCTTCGCCGAACTCGGCAAGAATGACGTTGCGCTCTTCTTCCGTCAATGCGTAACGAACGTTTTTATTGCGTTCGATTTTGAAAAGCGGCGGCTGCGCAATATAGATAAAGCCGGCTTCGATAATTTCCCGCATGTACCGGTAGAAGAAGGTGAGCAGCAGCGTACGAATATGTGCTCCGTCGACGTCGGCATCCGTCATAATGATGATTTTGTGGTATCTGGCTTTTGAGATATCAAAATCATCGCTGATGCCCGTTCCAAGCGCTGTAATGATGGAGCGAATCTCCGCGTTGCCGAGAATGCGGTCAAGGCGAGCCTTCTCAACGTTCAGGATTTTACCGCGCAGCGGCAAAATCGCCTGGAAGTGCCGGTCGCGTCCCTGCTTGGCGGAGCCGCCGGCGGAATCGCCTTCGACGATGTACAGTTCGCTGATGGAGGCGTCCTTGGAGGAGCAGTCCGCCAGCTTGCCGGGAAGCGAGCCTACCTCCAGCGCGCTCTTGCGCCGCGTCAGTTCGCGCGCTTTGCGAGCCGCTTCGCGGGCACGGGCCGCTTGAAGGCCCTTCTCGACGACTTTGCGCGAAATTGCCGGGTTCTCTTCCAGAAACTCCTGCAGCTTCTCTGCAAAAAACGATTCCACGATACCGCGAACTTCGCTGTTGCCAAGCTTGGTTTTGGTCTGCCCTTCAAACTGCGGCTCCGGAATCTTGACGGAAATGATGGCGGTCAAACCTTCGCGCACATCATCGCCGGAGAAATTGGAGTCGTTGTCCTTGATCAGGTTGTTTTTGCGGGCGTAGTCGTTAATGATGCGGGTAAGCGCGCTTTTGAAGCCGGATTCATGCGTTCCGCCCTCATGCGTGTTGATGTTATTGGCGAACGAATAGATATTTTCGGTGTATCCATCGTTGTATTGCAACGAAACTTCAACCTGGATATGATCCTTGGAGCCTTCCACATAAATCGGGTCTTCATGAAGCGCCTCGCGGTTGCGGTTCAAATATTTGACGAATTCGATAATGCCGCCTTCGTATTTGAACGAATTGGATACGCCCGTCCGCTCGTCGGACAACGTGATTTCAATGCCCTTGTTCAGGAACGCCAATTCGCGAATGCGGTTTTGCAGCGTTTCGTATTCATAAACGGTCGTGTCCGTGAAAACCTCCGGGTCGGGAAGGAACGTCGTTTTGGTGCCGGTCGTTTCGCTCTCTCCGACAATCCGCACATCGTATTGCGGCGCGCCGCGGCGATATTCCTGCTGATAAACCTTGCCCTCGCGGCTAACCTGAACGACTACATGCTCCGACAAGGCATTCACTACGGATACGCCTACCCCGTGAAGTCCGCCGGATACCTTATAGCCTTCGCCGCCAAACTTGCCGCCCGCATGGAGAACGGTCATAACGACTTCAAGCGTCGACTTCTGGAGCTTGGTATTCATCCCTACCGGAATGCCCCGGCCGTTGTCGATAACGGTGATGCTATTATTTTCGTGAACGATCACATCGATCTTGTTGCAGTAGCCGGCGAGCGCCTCGTCAATACTGTTATCGACAACTTCCCATACCAGATGGTGAAGACCTTTTCCGCTGGTGGATCCGATATACATACCGGGACGTTTGCGAACGGCCTCCAATCCTTCCAGAACCTGAATCTGACTCTCGTCATACGTATGCTGTTCCAAAGACATGCAAGTTCACTGCTCCTCTCAACTGCTCTTCCTGTTCCTTATCCGTTCGCTACAAACAGATGCGCCCTCTTCTTAAGCGTCGAGGACGATATTGGCGAATAATAGATCCTTTTTTTGGTGACGACGATAGACTTGGGCTCTTCCTCGCCAATCGTCTCCACATCCTTGCGTTTGCGAGCACCCGCAACAAATTGCTTGGAGAGCTTTGAGGACTGCTCAATTGAAATATCGAAAATGGCAACGAGCTCCGACGTGCGAATGATTTTTTCGCCGCCAAGATGAATATACATGCCGTCTCACCTCTCCTAGGGCGCTATGCTACCTAGTCACTCTGCCATCGCGCACATAATAGATGCCGGCATCGTGGAGCTTGCTCATGTTGACGCTCTCCAGGCCGGTCGTCGTAATAAAGGTTTGCACCTTGCTTTGGAAGGTTTCTATCAACTGGGTTTGCCGGTTTTGGTCGAGCTCCGACAACACATCATCCAGCAGCAGCAGGGGATATTCGCCGATTTCTTCCCGAATCAGCTCGATCTCCGCCAGCTTAAGCGACAACGCCGTTGTCCGCTGCTGTCCTTGCGAGCCGAAGACATGGGCCTCCTTGCCGTTAATGAAAAAAGCAAGGTCGTCCCGATGCGGTCCCGCAAGCGTGACTCCTCTCCGAATCTCCTGATCTTTCACCTGTGTTAACTTTAACATAAATTGCTCAAATAAAACAGATTCATCTTGTTCGAGGTCGCATTCGAAGGAAGGCCGGTAGGCAATGGATAGTTTCTCGGTTCCTCCCGTAATGCCGGCATGAATCTGTTCCGCAAAGCCCTGGAGCTTCTGTATGAAGTCTTTCCTTTTTTTCATAATTTTAACACCGTGCTCTGCCAGCTGCATATTCCAGATTTCCATCATGGTATCATTCATTTTGCCGCTGCCGCCGGTTTTCAGGTAGTTATTGCGCTGCTGCAGCACTTTTCCGTATTGCTGGAGCGTATACAGATAGCCGGGCTGTACTTGCCCGATTTCCATATCCAGAAATCTGCGGCGTACGCCCGGCGTTCCTTTCACAATTTCCAAATCCTCGGGAGCAAACATGACGACGTTGATGGAGCCGATAAAGTCGCTCAGCTTCCGCTGCTCAAGCCCGTTGATTCTGGCCTTTTTCCCTTGCGAGGAAAAAGCCAGATCCAGCGTAACCGATCCGTAGCGCTTATCCGCAGCGGCGCTGATGCGGGCGGCGTCTCCCTGCCAGCCGATCAGCTCCTTGTCCTTGGAGGTCCGATGCGACTTCGACAGCGCCAAAACAAATATCGCTTCCAGAAGATTTGTTTTTCCTTGCGCATTAGGCCCCAGAAAGACGTTGACCCCATTGCTCGTTTCCAGTTCCAGGCTTTCATAGTTGCGATAATTTTGCAAAGCAATGCTTTTCAAAAACACGTTACGCCCTCCCGGCCCGTTTCACGCTTTATTTTGCCGTTACGATAAAGGCGCCGCAGCCTTCCACTTCCACTTTGTCTCCGGGGTACAGCTTGCGGCCGCGACGGTTGTCAGGCTCGCCGTTAATGTGGACAACTGCTTCCTGCAGAAAAAATTTAGCTTGTCCACCTGTGGATATGCAATCCGACAGCTTCAGAAACTGTCCTAATGCAATATATTCCGTATCGATTCCGATTTCTTTCATCATTCGCGCCTCCATTCTGAATTGGCTGGCTTGGGCCTAGCCGGTTGTCCGATACGGCAGAATGACATACATGCTGAAATCATGATCCATCGGACGAATTATAATTGGGCGCATTGCTCCCGTAAAACCGATGAACAGCTGCTCGCTGTCGATGACTTTGAGAACGTCCAGCATATATTTCGAGTTAAAAGCGATCCGCAGCGGCTGACCCGACATTTGTCCGGCATCCAGCTGCTCCGTTACCCGTCCAAGCTCCGTGGAGCTGGATGAGATTTCAATTCCTCCGCTTTCAAGCGTCGTCAGACGAACGATATTCGTTTTTTCCTCGCGAGACATCAGATAGGCGCGGTCAATCGCGTCCATCAGATTTTTGGTATTCAGCACAAGCTCGGTTTCGTAAGCATTGGGAATGATTTTGGATGTATCGGGATAGGTTCCGTCCAGAATGCGCGTATAGAACAGGATGTTGTCCACTTTGAACAATACCTGATTATCGGCAACAACGACATCAACCATTGTATTTTGGTCCGGGATCAGTCTCGACAGTTCAACCAGCGTTTTGGCCGCAATGACGATATTGCTGAAATGATAGGAGCTGTCCAAATCGACTTTGGTCGTGCGGCTGGCAAGACGATGGCGGTCGGTAGCCGTAAATTTCAATTCTCCCTCGTTAAGGTTCCACAACACACCTGTAAGAATCGGGGTTTGTTCGCTGGTTGAAGCGGCAAGCACCGTTTGCCGGATCATGGATTTAATCAGATCTCCAGGAATTTGAATGACCTGATTTTGATCGATGGAAGGCAATACGGGATATTCCTCGGGGTCTAGTCCCACCATCTGAATTTCCGAAGATCCGGAGGAAATAACGGTTTGAAACTGTCCCGTTACTTCAATGGCGACTTGGTCGGAAGGCAGCTTTTTGACGATTTCCACAAAAAACTTGGCTGGAAGCACGACGCTTCCGGGTTTATCGATTTGGGCAATTATTTTGTCTCCTTGTTCTACGGAAACAAAGCTTTGAATAGAAATATCAGTATCGCTGGCTGTGAGCGTTACGTATTGATGATTAACATCTATTTTGATGCCTCCGAGAATCGGAATGGCCGGTCGTGGCGATACGGCTTTTGCGACTTGTTGAATCGCATCGTTCAGTTCGTTTTTAGAGATGGTCAGTTTCATCTTTTCACCCGTTTCTTTGGAATTCGCAGACGTTTGAACTACCGCTTTAAGACGGTATTATTTTAAAAGATTTTTAGTAGCAGTAGCAGTAGGGGCCCTGAATATGTGGATAACCCCATGGAACAGGGATAAAGCAAGCCTATCCACATGTGCATAGTGTGTGCATAGGCTTGCTTCGTTGTTCACATATGATTTTTGATTTTTTCAATCAGATTCTGAATAATCTTCCCCAGATCCTGGTCGTTCTTGAGCTGCTGCGTAATTTTTTCATGGGCATGAATAACGGTGGTATGATCTCGGCCGCCGAAGGCTTCCCCGATTTTGGGCAAGGAATAATCCGTCAGCTCGCGAGACAGGTACATGGCGATTTGGCGCGGATACGCCACCGCCTTCGTCCGTTTCCTCGCTTTGAACTCCTCCAGGCGCAAACCGTAAAATTCGCCCACTTTGGTCTGAATGTCGTTAATTGTAATCATTCGCGGACGGCTGGAAGGAATAATGTCCTTAAGCGCCTCCGCCGCCAAATGCGAGGTAATGTCCGCATTCATTAAGGAAGAGTAGGCCACGACCCGAATGAGCGCGCCTTCCAGCTCACGGATGTTGGTGTCGATCTGGCTGGCGATATAGTTCATCGCTTCGTTGGGAATATCCAGATTCTCGGACCGAGCCTTTTTGCGCAGAATCGCTATGCGCGTCTCCAGATCCGGCGCCTGGATATCCGTAATCAGCCCCCATTCAAACCGCGAACGCAGCCGGTCTTCGAGGGTCGGAATTTCTTTTGGCGGGCGGTCACTGGAGATGACAATTTGCTTGCGCGCTTCATGCAGGGCATTGAAGGTGTGGAAAAACTCCTCCTGCGTCTGCTCCTTGCCGGCAAGGAATTGAATATCGTCGATGAGTAAAACGTCGATGTTGCGGTACCTTGTGCGGAAGCTTTCGCCCTGGCTGTCGCGAATGGCGTTGATGAACTCATTCGTGAACTTTTCGGACGAGATGTACAGCACTTTGGTGTCGGGATTGTGGTCCATTATAAAATGTCCGATGGCGTGCATGAGATGCGTTTTGCCAAGGCCGACGCCGCCGTACAGAAACAGCGGGTTGTACGTCTTCGCCGGGGCTTCTGCTACAGCCAGAGAGGCTGCATGGGCAAAACGGTTGTTGACGCCAACGACAAACGTATCAAATGTATATTTCGGGTTAAGCATATGAGTGTGGGGTTCATCGCTCAATATAGGAGCTTGAACCGGCTTTGGCGGCGGTACGAGGCTTTGCTCCGCCGATTTCGGCTCTTCAATCGTAAATTTTACGTCGACCTGTCTGCCCAGAAATTCATGAAGCGTTTTTCTGATCAGATTGGTATATCGTCCTTCCAGCCATTCTGCGGCAAAAGTTGTCGGCGCTGTTATTTCAAGTAGGGAATCATCGCGAAAAGAAGCCTTGGTTGCTTTGAACCAGGTGTCAAAACTGGGTTTGCTGAGCTTCGTTTGGATGATTGACAATACTTGTTGCCATAAATCGTAGGTATGGCTGTCCACAGACTGTCACTCCTTAATCGTCACTTGCTTGAGGGCGCGGTTTGCGCGGAAAATATGTCGAATAGGGCGGCGTTCAGACGAAGCCGTCCACATTATGACGGATTTTATGGTAAGATTCATAAACAGGGGATGAGTTTGTTCACAATGTTATCCACAACCTGTTAATAAAATTGTGGAAAGCGATGGTCCATCCACAACGAAAACATATACATCATAGCAAATGACGCCTTATATTTCAACGCATTTAAGCATATTATCCACATCCTCAACAACTTGTGTATAAATCTTATCGACAACACAAGATATTGTTTATATCATGTTAAGAATTCGACAAAGTTCGCTCCCGGCGCGAAAAAACTGTCCACATGTTATTAAATTTCAGGTAAATGGGCTCTGGGATCGTGTTATCCACAGCGTGAATCGGCCGTTGGGGGAACCGGCGGGACATCCCGATGTTCCCGAATAATGAAGAGATTGACTTTTGGGCCATGGCGTGGTTTAATAATAAAAGTGATTTTTGCGAACCATACGGCACGTAGCCGTTTATGCAAGAATGCGTTAATAGGAGGTGCAGCTTAATGAGACCTACATTTAAACCAAATGTCAGCAAACGTGCGAAAGTGCATGGCTTCCGCAAACGGATGAGCTCGAAGAACGGTCGCAAAGTTTTGGCGGCTCGTCGTCAAAAGGGTAGAAAAGTTCTGAGCGCGTAAGCATGAGACCACTTCCAGTGGTCTTTTTTTTATTCTCATTTAAGTACGAATGGTGGAGTCAGCTGTGCGTAGAAAATTGCGTCTGCGAAACCGCGCAGATTTTAGCCGGATATACCGGGGCGGCAAATCGTTCGCCAACGGTCAATTTGTTGTATATTGGTCCAGGCAAAGGAGCGCCGATCCGTTTAGGCTTGGCGTGTCCGCCAGCAAAAAAATCGGCAATGCGGTCGTTCGCAATCGAATGCGGCGCATGGTGAAGGAAATCGTCCGTCATCTGGAAGACCGGATTATACCGCAAACCGATCTGATCCTGATTGTCAGAAAGCCGGCAACGGCCATGACTTTGCGGGAAATGGAAAAAAGCGTTCTTCATGTATTGAAGAGAGCGGGATTGCTTAAATAATGCGGCTAACAGCGCATGTTCAAAAAGTTTTCATTTAAGGCGGGCTTTTTGAACAGCTTCTTGCAGACGCGCCGTGCCTGCTTGTTTATTTGTGCTTCCAATTGTGGTATAGTCAATGGTGGAGTAGACTATGTTGAGGCTCTCAGAGAGGAGATTGGATTTTGTTTCGGAATTCAAAGCGAAAGTGGCTCCTGGTTGTCGGACTAATACTGCTAGTCGGCCTGCTTGCAGGCTGTGCGCCGGCTGATCACACCATGGAGACGAAAGACTTATTGGAAGGGAACTTCTGGGAGAAATATGTTGTATACTATTTCGCCATTACGCTTGATTCGTTTGCTGGCTGGTTAGGCGGTTCCTATGTGCTTGCGATTTTATTGTTGACGATTATCGTGCGCACGCTAATTTTGCCGCTCACCCTGAAGCAATACCGCAGTTCCAAGGCAATGCAGGCGCTGCAGCCGCAAATGGCGGAAATCAAGAAGAAATATAAGGACAACCCCCAAAAACAGCAAGAGGAAACAATGAAGCTGTTCCAGACGCATCAGGTCAATCCAATGGCCGGCTGTTTTCCAATTTTGGTGCAGATGCCGGTATTTATTGCACTGTACAACGCGATCTACTGGAACAAGGATATCCGGACAGACTCCATCTTTGGTTTTGTTCTCGGTGAGCCAAGCCCATGGTACTTCCTGCCGATTCTTGCAGCAATAACGACTTTTATCCAGTCCAAAATGATGCAGAAGCAGCAAACGCAGCAAATGCCCGGCATGGGCATGATCATGACGATCTTCCCTGTGTTGATTTTCGTGATGTCGCTGTCGTTCCCGGCTGCATTGCCTCTGTACTGGGTTTTCAGCAACACCTATACAATTGTTCAAAACTACTTCCTGTATGTACGTTCATCTGACAAGGGTAAGAAGGAGGTCCTTGCAAAGTGAAGAAAATCGTTGCATCAGGCAAGACGATAGACGAAGCTGTGCGTAACGGCTTGGCAAAATGGCAAGTAACGGAAGACCGTGTTAACATAGTCGTGCTGGAGCAGCCGTCCAAAGGCCTGTTTGGTCTGATTGGCGTTAAAGAAGCCAAGGTCGAATTGGAGCTTATTCCGGATCCCATTGAAGAAGCCACTGCTTTTCTCAAAGAAGTGGCGGCAGCGATGGGACTTGATACCAGCATTGAGCGTAAGCAAACCAAAGAAGGCGTTTTGCTGGCCGTTTCGGGCAGCGGAGAGCTGGGAATGCTGATTGGACGCCGCGGCGGTACGCTTGATGCCTTACAATATTTAACCAATATTGTAGCCAATCGTTACTCGGACAGTCATGTTCGTATCGTACTTGATGCAGAGGATTTTCGAGAGCGGCGCCGCAAGACGCTTGAGGAGCTTTCAGACCGTCTGGCCGGACGAGTGATCCGGACAAGGAAGGAAGTTGTCCTGGAGCCGATGTCGCCTCACGAACGCAAGGTTATCCATTCCCAGCTTCAGAATCATCCTAAGGTAAGGACCTTTAGCAAAGGCGATGAGCCAAACCGGAGAGTCGTTATCGCTTTAAGGTAGAGCGTACCCGAAATATAAATTAAAAATGGCAGCAATGGCGTGGTTTGAGGTCATTGCTGTTTTTCCATTTAGAGGTGATCGATATGGTCCATGATACAATCGCCGCGATCTCTACGGCAGTGGGAGAAGGCGGAATTGCGATAATTCGTATTAGCGGTCCTGACGCGATAAGCGGTACGGATCATATTTTTTCATCCAAAGTCCGTCTTAAGGATGCGGAATCGCATACGGTGCATTATGGCCATATTAGCGATCCCGTTAGCGGCGAAAAGGTGGAGGAGGTTTTGGTCACGCTGATGCGCGGCCCGCGCTCCTTCACGGCGGAGGATGTTGTCGAAATCAATGCGCATGGCGGAGTGATCGCTGTGCGCAGGGTGCTGGATCTGGTGCTGCGGCAGGAAGGGATTCGGATTGCCGAGCCGGGCGAGTTCACCAAGCGAGCTTTTCTGAACGGACGTATCGATCTGATGCAGGCGGAAGCGGTTATCGATCTCATTCGCTCCAAGTCGGACCGGGCATTTACCGTTGCGAGAAAGCAGGCGGAGGGTCTATTGTCCAGGAAGATCAAGGCGCTTCGCGGAACGGTGATTGAGCTGCTTGCACATATTGAAGTAAATATCGATTATCCGGAGCATGATGTCGAGGAATTGACTAGCGCTTATATCCGGGAGCAATGCCATTCCGCTATTGTTGAGCTGGATAAGCTGCTGAAGACGGCAAGCGAGGGCAAAATATTGCGGGAAGGCATTATGACCGCCATTGTTGGCCGTCCAAATGTGGGCAAATCATCATTGATGAACGTGCTGACACAGGAGGAAAAAGCAATTGTGACGGATATACCGGGCACGACAAGAGACGTGATTGAGCAGTTTGTCACGATTAACGGCATACCGCTGCGTTTGCTGGATACAGCCGGTATCCGTGAAACCAGCGATGTCGTGGAGAAAATCGGCGTAGAAAGGTCGCGTGACGCGCTTCAAGGAGCAGATTTGATTTTGCTTCTGCTGAACCATAACGAACCTCTGCATCAGGACGACAGGGAACTGCTGCAGCAATTGGAAGGCCGTCAGGTTATAGTGATTGTGAACAAAAACGATCTGCCGGGACGCCTGGAGCTTCAAGAGGTCGCGGCAATTGTGCCGTCGGCGCCCGTTGTGCATATGTCAGTCCTGCAGGAGAGCGGGCTTGACCTGCTGGAGAAAGCGATTAGCGACATGTTTTTTGAAGGCGGGCTGGAAGCGGCCGATTTGACCTATGTCAGCAATGTTCGCCATATTTCGTTGCTGAATAAAGCAAAGTCGTCGCTGGAGGATGCAATAGAAGCTACGTATAGCGGGATACCTATAGATGTGATTCAAATCGATGCCCGTTTGGCATGGGAATCGCTTGGCGAGATTTTGGGCGATGAGGCGGGCGATTCGTTGATTGATCAGATTTTTTCACAATTTTGTCTTGGAAAGTAGGGGGGTTAGGTAATGAGATATTTGGCTGGAGAATTTGAAGTTATCGTCATCGGAGCGGGTCATGCGGGTTGCGAGTCTGCTCTTGCATCCGCTCGTATGGGCTGTGAAACACTGCTGCTGACCATTAATTTGGATATGGTCGCATTTATGCCTTGCAATCCGTCCATCGGCGGCCCGGCCAAAGGTCATGTGGTTCGTGAAATCGACGCATTGGGCGGCGAAATGGGCCGAAACATTGACAAAACGTTTATTCAAATGAGGATGTTGAATACGGGCAAAGGTCCGGCTGTTCATGCGCTGCGCGCGCAAGCGGATAAATTTGCATATCAGCACCTGATGAAAAAAACGATTGAAGAAACGCCGCATCTGACACTTCGCCAGGGAATGGCGGAGGAACTGATCGTTGAAGATGGCAAATGTGTTGGCATTGTTACCAAGTCAGGCGCTGAATATCGCGCCAAAGCTGTTGTGGTGACAACAGGCACGTACCTTCGCGGCAAAATTATTATGGGCGAGCTGATGTACGAAAGCGGTCCAAACAATCAGCAGCCGTCCATTGCGTTGTCGGCCAGCTTGAAGGAGCATGGGCTGGAACTGATTCGCTTCAAGACAGGAACGCCTCCGCGCGTACACAAGGACAGTATTGATTTTTCCAAAACGGAAATTCAGCCCGGCGATGAAAAACCCAAGTTTTTCTCCCATGAAACAGAAAGCTCCGACATCGAGCAAATCCCTTGTTGGCTGACGTATACATCGGAGGACACTCATAAAATTATCAACGATAATTTACATCGGGCCCCAATGTTTTCGGGAGCGATCGAAGGAACAGGTCCGCGTTATTGCCCTTCGATTGAAGATAAAATCGTCCGTTTTGCGGATAAACCGAAACATCAGATTTTCCTGGAGCCTGAAGGAAGGCACACATCAGAATATTATGTTCAAGGGTTATCGACAAGTATGCCGGAGGATGTACAGCTTGGTATTTTGAGATCTATTCCAGGTTTGGAAAATGTTGAGATGATGAGAACGGGTTACGCGATTGAATATGATGCAGTTATCCCCACTCAGCTTTGGCCTTCTTTGGAGACCAAAGTGATTGAAGGTTTATTCACAGCTGGACAAATTAACGGAACATCCGGTTATGAGGAAGCTGCGGGTCAAGGAGTCATCGCAGGCATTAATGCCGCTCGCAAAGTTCAGGGCAAGGAAGCGGTTGTTATCGGACGTTCCCAAGGATATATCGGCGTCATGATTGACGACTTGATTACAAAAGGTACGAATGATCCCTATCGTCTGTTGACCTCGCGCGCGGAATACCGTTTGCTGCTGCGCCATGACAATGCGGATTTGCGTCTGACTCCGCTGGGTTATGAAATTGGTTTAATTACGGAAGAACGTTATGAGAAGTTTACGCGTAAAAAAGAACTGGTGGAGCTGGAAACGGAACGGCTGCGCACAACTAAAGTTAAGCCGGAGGAAATGAACGGCATGTTGGAAACGGCCGGTTCGGCGCCGATGCTTCAAGGCGGAGACGCTCTGTCTCTATTGCGTCGTCCAGAAGTCACTTATCATCATTTGGAAACGGTGCTGCCTTCTCCTTATGATTTGAGTGAAGAAATGAAGGAGCAAGTGGAAATCACCGTTAAATATGCGGGATATATCGACAAACAACTTCTTCAGGTAGAACGCCTTAACAAGATGGAGAAAAAACGGATTCCTTCCGATATCGATTACAGCGATGTTCGTGGCTTGGCATCGGAAGCGAAGCAAAAGCTGGATGTGATTCGTCCGTTGTCCATTGGGCAAGCATCGCGTGTTGCCGGCGTTACTCCAGCTGACATTTCTATTCTGCTTGTGTACTTGGAGCATTACAATCGAGTTACGGCAGCGAGAGGTTCACAATGACTGAAATAAATCATACCATTCAATGGTTTAGTGAATTGCTGAAGGAGAGAGGGATCGACCTCTCTTCTCATCAGCTGCACCAATTCCATCAATATCACTCCATTCTTGTGGAATGGAACGAAAAAATGAATTTGACCGGCATAACGGAGCAGGATGCCGTATATGAAAAACATTTTTTCGATTCACTAACGTTATCTTTTTTTCTTCCAATGGGGGAGGGGAAAAGTTTAGCGGATATTGGTTCTGGCGCAGGATTTCCAAGCATTCCGCTTAAAATCTGTTTTCCGCATCTTAAAGTTGTAATCGTTGATTCTTTAAACAAACGGATACAATTTTTAAATGCATTAACGGAAGAGCTTGGCCTAAAGGATGTAGATTGTGTCCATGGCCGTGCAGAGGATATTGCCCGGCTGCCGATTCACCGTGACCAATATGATATTGTAACCGCACGAGCTGTTGCCCGCTTAAATGTGTTAAATGAATTTTGTTTGCCTTTTGTGCGAAAGGGCGGCCATTTTGCGGCGATGAAAGGTTCTCAATCTGGCGATGAAATAGCCGAAGCAGCAACAAGCTTCAAATTGCTGAAAGGCAAGCTTAAAGGGGAACACAAACTCATGCTGCCTCATGAACAATCAGAGCGAAGCATTATTATTGTTGAAAAAACAGGCGATACCCCATCGAAATTCCCTCGCAAAGCAGGGCTGCCGTTAAAACAACCCATTATATAAAGATATGTTGAGCTATTGTTTCACGTGGAACAATAGCTCAAAACATTTTATAATAGATACATATTGTCAAGCAGGATTTCATTCCATATCCGTCGAATTTTTTACCACATAAGCATTTATAGGTTGTTGAACCTGCCTGAAAAAGAGTTCCTATTGGCAATATAACTAACCTCTAAACGCGGTCACGCATCCTGTATTGGCCACGATAGAGGTTTTATTCCTTCACAAGAATAACCGGAAAGTCTAGATTTGCGCCTCTTTCTGCGGATATCCGGCAATAGATAACCTTCTTTTGTCCATGTCAATGGAGATGGTCTTCATTTCAGACTTGGTATGATGCCACGAAGATATCAATGTTTCTCATTGATATTGAAGACATTAATTTGCCGGTTTTCTGCTGGCGATTATTGGTGGTGTGCCTGGAATGATATCAGAAGAGAAGTTGCCCTATTGATGAATTCAATGATTAGGAAAAATGTTCCTGTTGTTGGGCGATATCGCTAATGCAGTAATGAGCCTGCTTGATTCGAGTGATTGCCCGATACAAGCAGCAAACAAATACTAGATTTATCAAAAAATCGGGTGGTTGTAATCAAGATGAAAGAGCAAATTTCCCGTTTGTTTGGATTGTCCGAGCAACGTACCAGTCAAGATGAGGTGCGGCAAATACCGATTGGCGAAATTGATACAAGCCCATTTCAGCCTCGTACAATCTTTGATGACGAGCGCATTGAAGAGTTGTGTCAAACAATCAAAACACATGGAGTTATTCAGCCAATCGTTGTCCGGGTTCGAAACAATCGCTATGAAATCATAGCCGGCGAGCGCCGCTGGAGAGCGGTCACAAAACTGGGTTATGACACGATACCTGCAATTATCCGTGAATTTAATGATTCTCAAACAGCTTCCATCGCATTGATCGAGAATCTTCAGAGGGAAGGCCTAACGGCCATTGAAGAGGCAGTTGCTTATCAAAAACTGATCGAACTCCATCAATTGACCCAGGAAAGCTTGGCGCAACGATTGGGTAAAAGCCAATCTACTATTGCTAACAAGCTTCGTTTGCTCATGCTTCCTGAAGTGATTAAACAGCATTTAATGGAGAGGAAAATTACGGAGAGACATGCACGTGCCTTATTGTCGCTTGATTCGGAAGATATTCAACTTAAGGTATTGGAGGAGATTGTCTCCAAGGATCTGAATGTTAAACAAGCCGAAGCGAGAATTGCTTTCCTAAAAGAGGCTGCAAAGAGCAAAAAAAGCAAACGGATATCTTTTACAAAGGATGTTCGTCTTGCTCTAAATACAATCCGTCATTCCATCGAAATGGTGTCAGGATCGGGCTTGAAAATTAAGACCGATGAAAAAGACCATGAGGATCATTACGAAATTACGATAAAAATACCGAAGCGTTAATGAATATCGTCTAATTTTAGTACCAATACACGGTATGACATGCTATGATTAATATCGACCTGTGGGCCGCCTTCACCGAAGGCGGCGATGCCGTTTATATCAAAGTTTCACACATGAGGTGAATGAGAATTGTCCAAGATTATTGCGATTGCCAACCAGAAGGGCGGTGTCGGCAAAACGACAACGTCAGTCAATTTAGCAGCTTGTCTTGCATCACTGGGAAAAAAGGTATTGCTGGTTGATATCGATCCGCAGGGCAATACAACAAGTGGCCTCGGTATTAATAAAGCCGATGTGTCCAACTGTATTTATGATGTTTTAATCAATGAAGTTCATCCGCAAGATGCGATGGTAGAGACCAGCGTGCCTGGTTTATCCGTCATTCCGGCAACCATTCAGTTAGCCGGAGCAGAAATTGAATTGGTTCCAACCATATCCAGAGAGCTTCGTTTAAAAAAATCGCTCCAAATGGTGAAAAGTCAATTCGACTATGTTTTAATTGATTGCCCGCCATCCCTGGGGATTCTGACGATAAATTCATTAACGGCAGCCGATTCTGTTCTTATACCAATTCAATGCGAGTATTATGCGTTGGAAGGATTAAGCCAGCTTCTCAATACGGTTCGCTTGGTTCAAAAACATCTGAACACGACGCTGCAAATCGAAGGCGTTTTGCTTACGATGCTTGATGCGCGTACCAACCTTGGTATACAGGTAATTGAAGAAGTGAAGAAATATTTCCAACAGAAAGTGTATCAAACGATTATTCCGAGAAATGTAAGGTTGAGCGAAGCGCCTTCTCATGGTCAAGCAATTATAACGTATGATCCAAGATCTAAAGGTGCAGAGGTTTATCTTGAACTTGCAAAGGAAGTGATTATGTATGAGCAAGCGGCTAGGTAGAGGTCTCGATGCGCTAATACCGTCCTTATCCGTACAGGATGACGATAAAGTTATTGAAGTTTCGCTAGCTCAGCTTCGCCCCAACCCGTACCAACCTCGGAAGAACTTTGATGAGGATTCCATAAAGGAATTGGCCGAGTCCATTAAGCAACATGGCGTTATCCAACCCATCATTGTGCGATCGGTTCTTAAAGGATATGAAATCATTGCGGGGGAACGCCGTTTCCGTGCATCACAATATTGCGGCAACACTACAATCCCTGCTGTAGTCAGGAGCTTTTCGGATCAACAGGTAATGGAGATTGCTCTAATTGAGAATCTTCAACGTGAAGATCTTAATGCGCTAGAGGTAGCCGTGGCTTACCAGTCCCTGATGGACAAGTTTAACTTAACCCAGGAAGAGCTCAGCCTTAAGGTGGGAAAATCACGTTCCCATATCGCCAACTTTGTGCGGCTACTTTCGCTGCCTGAAGAAATTAAACAATATGTTTCACGTGGAACAATTTCTATGGGACATGCTCGCGCATTGGCAGGCATTAAAGAAGCTTCCGTTCAAAAGGAATTGGCTGACGAAACGGTTAGCTCGGAATGGAGCGTTCGCGAGCTTGAAGATGCGATTCAATCCTTGGAGTCGAAAGGCAAGAAGGATCAAAAACCAGTAAAGCAGAAAAAGAGAGATCCGTATATCGAGCATTTGGAAGAAACATTGAGAGAACAGTTCAAGACGACGGTAAAAATTAAGCAGCAAAAGGATAAAGGGAAGATCGAACTCCAGTATTATAATAAACAAGACTTGGAACGTTTGTTGGAGCTGCTGCAGAAGTTTGCGTAAACCGGATTTTTGGGATATAGCAAGTCAATCATCTTCCGTAGTTGGCTAATGATCTGCTGCGGCAGAATGTCTAAGCGGCGGCAATTTAAAAGCAACAATTGGTTATGGCGATATACACGCGAAATGGCATATCGAAGTTGTAATCTTTCAGTCGAAGGATTAAACTAAGATATGCCATTGTTGTTGAAGAGGGGATGTAATCATGACCATGGAAGAAAAACAAATAATCTATTTGGATCATGCGGCAACATCGTGGCCGAAGCCGCCGCAGGTAACCGAAGCGATGGTCCAGGCTGCACTGCATGATGCGGCAAATCCGGGACGCGGAAGCCATGCGATGGCAGTTAGAGCAAGCCGTATTCTGTTCGATACTCGCAAGTGGCTAGCCAAACTTTTTCATATCAAAAACCCAAACGACATTGCTTTTGCCAGCAATACAACGATGGCTCTGAATATGGCCATTAAGGGATGGGTAAAGCCAGGGGATCACGTCATAGCGACCTCGGTTGAACATAATTCTGTAAGAAGACCTTTATATGATCTGGAAACGAAACACGGTGTCCAGGTGACTTATATAGAAAGTAATTCAGCAGGTTATATCAATGCAGACCAAATTGCAGAGGCCATTACGAGCAACACAACGTTGATTGTAGCCAACCATAGCTCCAATCTATTGGGCACCATTTTACCCATTGCGGAAATTGGTGAAATAGCCCGAAAAAATGGCGTTAAGCTGCTTGTGGATGCGGCGCAAAGCGCAGGGATATTGCCAATCGACGTAGAAGCCATGGGCATCGATATGCTGGCGTTTCCGGGCCATAAAGGGTTATTGGGTCCGCAAGGTACTGGAGGGCTTTATATCCACCCGGAATTGGATCTGGAGCCGCTTCTGCATGGAGGCACAGGCAGTCAATCAGAAACGCCTTGGCAGCCGCAGGTGAGACCGGACCGATATGAAGCCGGAACACAAAATACGCCGGGGCTGGCAGGTCTCCAGGCAGGCGTAAGATATATTTTGAATGAGACAGTTGAGAAGATCCATACTAATGAATGGAGGCTGTCGCAACGCCTCATGGAAGGGCTGTCGGGCATAGATGGCGTTAATGTGCTAGGGCCTGCGCTTGGGGAGCCGAGAACGGGCATTGTGGCCTTCTACGTCGATATGGTTGATCCTTCGGAGATGTCTTTTATTCTGGATCAACATTATGGAATTGCGGTAAGATCGGGTTTTCATTGTTCGCCGCTTGCGCATGGGAGCGCAGGCACTTCATCAACCGGCGCTGTTCGGGCAAGCGTAGGCCTGTATACGACAGAACAAGACGTTGATGCATTGACGGAAGCAGTGAAGGAAATCGTAGAGCAGTACAAGCTTTAACAATCGGCGCAAAACGTTAAACCTCTCCGTTAGCAGCGGCGAGGGCATCAAAATAGTGGGGGATGGAAACAAGGCATGGGGGATTGGTTATTGGAGCCTGCGGGTATCGTGATGATGATGGTTGCGGCAGTTGTATTGTTTTTAATGATATGGATAGGTGTCTTGAACTCTAAACTAAAAAAACTGCGCAAAAATTATTTGGCGACAATGGGAGAGACGGGCATCACTAATCTTGAAGATGTGGTGATCGAGCTAAGAAAACAAATTGAGGACAATCGCGTCTATAGCGAACGGCTTCATCAAAGACTGGCTGAAGTCGAAGCAGAACTGCCCGCAATGAAAAGCAAAGTTGGAGTTGTTCGGTATAATGCCTTCTCGGAAGGCGGCAGCGATCTTAGCTTCTCGATTGCCCTTCTGAGTCCCAAGCAGGACGGAGTTGTGTTCTCGGGACTCCATAGCCGCGAAAGCACCTATGTGTACGCAAAGCCGGTTGCGGGCGGCGAATCCAACTACCCGCTTACACCGGAAGAACGCAAAGCGATTCAGGAAGCCAAGTAAATGCCGCAATCGAATAGCCCGGAATTAATTGCTTTCGGCTGCAGCAGCTTGGGCTCTCATGATGGAAGTTGAACGGATGTGGGAGGCTACAGCGGAAAAAAGGCTTGAAGCGATGATTTCGGACATACGCATCACGAGATGAAGACGGGTATTTTGCAGTACAAAATACTCCATAAAGCCGCCTACATTAACAATTCCGGTAATGTGGATGTCGCCAACTGGCGGAAGCTCCTTGTTAACGCCCGCGCCGGGCTTGACCGGACCTTCGCCGACCTGAATGCAGCCTACGCTGGAAACCTGTCCTAGACAAGCGTCGATGCCGATGACAAAAGGATGTATGAAGCTTTGGCTTATCTTGGTCAAAGTATCCTCCAGATTCATGGCATGGACAGGTTCCTCCAGCGTGCCGTAGAGGTGAAAGTGAGGGCTTTTAAATTTCAGCAGAGCAGAACCGATAAGCGGTCCCAAAGCATCGCCGGTCGAGCGGTCGGTTCCGATGCAGACAATAACGATGGGACGATCGCAGGCAAGCTCCTCCAGGTGGCCGGTTAGACGATGGGTAAGCATACCGGCTGCGTTGGTTGTTGTATAAGGAATTTTAAAAGGCGCCTCTTTGCCAAATGGAAGCTTCATAGAATCCCTCCAATATCAAATATGTTACTAGTATATGGATGAGACTGCCGTTTTATACGTCTTGATAGCTATAGAGGAGGACTTATGCTTATTGCGTTTGACTCGACGCAGCAGGCCCTTCGAGCCGAGATGCTGCTGGAATATGTAGAGATTGAAATTGATATTTGCCCAACACCCAAAGAAATAACGGCTGGATGCGCTTTGTCGATCCATTTTGAAGAGGGCGATCTGGGGCAAGTCAAGCAAGTGATTGAGTCAGAGAAGGTAGAGATACGGGGTATTTTTCTGGAAGCCTCGCCAGGTGTATATGAATTGATCAAGTAACGGCGGTTATCGGTTGTGGCATCAACATAAAGAGATTTCAACCTTTTGACCGGGAGTTGGTATTGACCGTATGGGCAAGATGTATGCTTCGTTTATAGTGTGGTTAAATAAAAACTGGGAGTGGGAGCTGATCGGGTTATCCGCAATCCGAATTGCCGCCATACTGGTAATAGGCAGACTTATAATTTGGCTGCTGCATAAGACGATTAATCGCGTTGTTTTGGATAATGTGGGCAAACGAACGGTGAGCCAGGCTCGCCGAATGACAACAGTGGGCAAACTGCTGAAAAACGTGACCACGTATATCATTTATTTCATCACCTTTATGCTGCTGTTGTCCGAGTTTGGCGTTAATCTGGGACCATTGCTGGCAGGTGCAGGCGTTGTAGGCCTAGCGATTGGTTTTGGCGCGCAAAGTCTGGTGAAGGATATTTTAACCGGATTTTTTATTATTCTGGAGGATCAGTTTGCAGTAGGGGATGTTATTCAGACCGGCAAGTTTAAAGGTACCGTAGAGGTAATCGGTTTGAGGACAACCCGAATTGTGAGTTGGACGGGAGAGGTACATATTTTGCCCAACAGCATGATTCAGGATGTTACGAATTTCAGCATACACAATTCACTGGCGGTCGTCGACATCGCTGTGCCGTTTGCTACAGACGTCAATTCGGCGATTGGCTGGATTCAAGAAACAGTGAACGGACTGCATCATGAAAATATCGTACAAACACCCAAAGTGTTGGGCGTGCAGAGCATAACAGCGGCCGACATGGTGATTCGAGTCATTGCCGAATGCAGACCCAATTCACAAAGCGCGGTATCGCGGCTGCTCTATAAAGAAATACAAGAGATGCTGCTTGGCAAAAGCGTGACTAGCTCTATTAAAAATGAAATACAGGAGGGATGAGGCATGGAACGCAAAGAGTTTCAGCTCGGCGACGTTGTACAGATGAAAAAGCAGCATCCTTGCGGCACAAACGAGATGGAAGTTATTCGAATGGGCATGGACATTCGGATCAAATGCGTAGGCTGTCAGCATAGCGTATTGATCCCGCGCGCCAAATTCGAGAAAAACTTAAAAAAAGTGCTGCGTTCCAAGCCGCAGAGTGCCGAAGGCGAATAAGCTGCTGAACGTATAAAAAAGCGCAAGCTCAGGGGGAGAGGGGAAACTCTCCAATGTGTTCCTGAGCTTGCGCTTTTATTTTTTTACGCTCCAGTAAGTTCGGGGGCAGGCGCTTCTGAAATCGGAGAAACTTCATCGCTTGCAGGCTGCATGGTTTTCGGCAAGTCCTCCATTGGAACCTCTCCGTTATTGGCGGATTTTGCAGGCTGGGGCCAAGGCTCCGCTAACGCTTCCTGCGGTACGGCAATGATGGCTTCATTGTCTGCCTCTGCCACAAGCTCTGCAACTTCAGCGGCTGCGATTTCATCCTTGGAATCCTTGGGCACGCTGACAGTGCCAACGCTATTCTGAACTTCTTCGTTCCGCTTGGACTCATCCTCTGGAGTGGGTCTGTATTGTCCCGGAAAAATTGAGTTTGAATCCGGATCAGAATCTGGAGCCTGACCAGAATTAGAATCGAAATCAGTTACGACTTCAGACTCTGGCTCGTCTTTTTCTCCCAGTCCAATAAGCTGTGCTGCATCATTGGCATCTGCAACAGTCGGGGTAACCGATGTAGCCCAGATCGCTGCAACCGTGCTGACCGCCGCGATAATAATAAATGTTGAAAGCAGCAGGAAAAGCGTTTTTTTGCTTAGTTGTTTTACATTTAGCATAGCGTTTAACCGCCTTTTTAATTTTTTTCCGTCGCCCGATAATGAAGATCCAAATTGCGAGGGAAGCCGACTTGCAAGAAGCCGGTTGCCTGCAACCACGTTTAATAGGGTTTGGCCATAACGCAATCGTTCCGGGCGCGGCATCTCTTTGACAACCACTTCATCGCATGACAGCTCGCTCCACAGGTAGAGGTCTTGGCGGAGCAGGTGAGCCAAGGGGTTAAACCAATGCAAAGCGCTTATGCCAAGACTGATGGCCTTAACCCACAAATCTTTATGCTTCAGATGAATCAGCTCATGGCGAAAAACCATGTCCCAATCAAGTCCGTCATTAGAGGGGGCAGGGAGATAGATGATTGGTTTGAAGAATCCAACCAGCATAGGACTTTGCAGCAATGGGCTGCTAGCAAGCCCGACCTTGCCCTTTATGCCTAAATCAGCTTTGATGAGTGTTAACTGAACGAATGCTTCGCTATGGGCCGCAACAGCTTCTTGGCTGCGTTTCAGCATTGAGGTGAACCGAATATAACAATAGAGCTGCCATGCCGAAAATATCAGCACCCCGGCGGCCCACAGAAGCAATAGAATAATAACGGCATTCCTCGGCAGGGCCAATACAGGTTTAGTTGCGAGCGAAAGGAGCTCGGAGAGAGGGGATGCATTCAAAATGCGTGCACCGGCATCTCCATTTTGCAAATCAGAACCTTTTGAGCCCAAAAAACCCCCGCTTAGCGATGGCAGCGCAAGCGCAAATGGAAGCAGAAAAAACGCCGCTGCCATTTTGCCAAGCCTGTAACGCCATATAGCCGGAAAACGTTCCGCTGGAGCAAGACGAAGCAAGAGAATGGCAGCAGAGGCAACGCTTCCGGCCATCGTCAGTGTAAACAAAAGCTCAAGCATAAGATTCATTGCAGCCACCTACTTTTCCGAAAGCCATTTTTTTAGTTCGACCATGTCTTGATCGGACAACTTGTTGCCATCGTACATCGCGGAAATCAAGTTTTTTACGGAGCCTTGATACAAGCCGTCCAGTACATTCTGCGTTTCCAGCAGCTTGTATTCCTCCCGGGACAAGAGGGGTTCGTATTGGTTCGTGCGTCCATGTCTAGTAAATGCAAGAGCGCCTTTGTCCACCAAACGGGACAAGAAGGTGGAGATCGTTTGCGCTTTCCATTCGCGTCCCTTTTGAGCAAAGATAGCAAGCAGCTCGGTTGACGTAACAGGGGGCTTGCAGGACCAAATCTCTTCCATTAACTCCAATTCCGTGTCGGATAGTTTTTGAATGTGGTTCATTCTGAACACCTCTCCATAGCGTTTTCCTGATTCATCATTAACGTATCATAATCACTACGTATCGTAGTGGGGAAAACGTACTACAGCCGGCTGCGTGCTGTCAAGCTTCTGATGGCATTTCTCCTTCATCCAACGCTTCCCCGGCCTGCTTAAGACTTTCGGGATCAAAGGAGTTGCCGATTTTCATAGCCATTTTCCCGGAAATAAAGGGATCGTCCCGGTAATAATTGTCAAAGGACTGAATTTCCGGCATGTGAGGAATCACGATTGCTTGCGCGTTAACGGCATCTGCAACGCTTTGAAAGGCGTTTTTCCAGCCTTCCGTATTCAACGTTACCCGGCTGCCATCCGGGCTTAACAGAGCAAGTCCGTTTGTTGATCCAATGGTGTAGGCCAAGCCGCTGAACGTATTGAAAAGCGGCAAGCCAAAGCCGTAGATTTGATCACCATCATCATTTTGGGGCGGAAAGCGTCTTGCCAGCATCAATACTTCATCCCAGCTCATGGAATCGGTAGGGGGCTGTATACCGTATTGTTGAAACAAGTCCTCGTTATAGAGCAGCACCTCGCTATTAAATATCGGAGCTAACCCGTTCAGCTTGCCTCCCGATCGGTCGCGAAGAAGCTTGAGAATTGCAGGGTGAATGCCATCAAGATCAAACCGATCTTGATGGACAAAGACATCCAGGTCAACAAGCTTCCGCTCATCCGAGAGCTTTTCATAATCGTCCAGGGACAGCCATAGCACATCCGGCTTTTCCTTTTCGATAAAGGAATCAATAAAGTTGCTGCCGTTTTCGCCCGATGGGTCAAACTGTTGCGTATTCAACACTTCGATATTGATAGTGGGGAACTTGCTAATAAAGGCTGTGCCGTAATCCCGATAAAATTCATCCTCGTCATAACCAAACATCACCTTGATGGTCACTTGCTCATCCTGATCCAGCGGTCCTGGGGCGTTATTGGGCGCATTATTCCCGCCAAAGCATGCCGTTAGCGTCAACGCCGCTGTCAAAAGGACGATCACAGCTGCCCCGAGCGGCTTCCATCGGTTTACCATCATAACTTTTAAACCTCTCCGTTTGCATTTCCGGCACGTTATGCGTCCATAACGTTTCACCTAATCACTACACTACGTAGTGGTTTTAAATTTACTACAACGTGTAGTGATGTGTCAAGCATTGAAAAACATACCCTGAGGCCATGCAAAAAAAAGTCTCTCAATTACGCCATAGCTAGAGAGAAGCATCGGGCGCTACAGCATGCCAATACAATACGCTTGCAAAGCCTATGCCCGCTATGGTACAATCTTACTTGTGCCGCTTATATTGCGGAGAGGTACCCAAGAGGCCCAAGGGGGCTGACTCGAAATCAGCTAGGCGTGTCAAAGCGTGCGTGGGTTCGAATCCCACCCTCTCCGTACTTATCGTAATTGCCCGCCACTACGCCGTTTCAGTACGGCATGTGGGCGAAAGCAGTCCGTAAATGAATAGGCTAGTGCGCTAACTGATTCCGTTAAGCCTGGCTGATTCCGATCCTTCTACGTCAATAACGCGTAGGGGGATTTTTTTATGCAACGAAATGACAAACGGGCCGGCCGCCGGACAGTAACGCAGCGAAATCAGATAGCAGCCGTAGGAATTCCGTCGTTCACGCTCGAAGAAGCGGTCGAGTTCGTTATGAAGGTTAAGCGTGCAAAGAACCTGAAGCCGAAGACGCTAGCTGGCTACGAACAGAACATGCGATACTTTATCGATTGGGCTACGGGCAGGTACGGTGAGACCGCCATCAACGAGGTAACAACGGATATGCTTCGGGAATACATATTGTGGTGCGCGGAAGAGAAGGAGTATTACGAAGGTCACCCGTATAAGTCTGAGTATGAGAAAGGGCGGAAGGGACTATCGCCAGCCTCCGTAAACGTCCGTATTCGCGTTCTAAGGACGGTCTTCTCCGTGCTGCATGAGGAAGAGGTTATAAGCCGCAACCCCGCGCAAAACGTGTCTCTGATGCGTCAAGACGAGGATACGGTCGAGCCGCTGACCGAGGAGGAGCTGCGTCGGTTCATAAAAGCGCCGGACCAGCGTTATTGGGCACAATGGAGGGACTACGTTATAATCGTGCTTATCCTCGATACGGGGCTCCGAATTAACGAAATATGCGCGTTGGAGAAGGCCGAGGTCGATTTCAAACGAAAGTTAATTACGCTACCGGCCGCAAAAAATAAGAATCGGAAAAGCCGTATCTTGCCGCTTTCTACGGAGACGGCGAGGCTTTTAAAGCAGCTCGTCACGGAGTCGGAGCAGCACTTCGAGTCTGGGCACGTCTTTACGACAAACTACGGGGAACCGCTGAGCGAAAAGACGATCCAGAAGGCGTTCGACAAATACGCCAACAAAGCGAAACTCGGCCGGAACGTATCGCCGCATGTCTTGCGTCATAACTTCGCGACAATGGCGGCAGAGAACGGAATGAGCGTGTTTCATTTGCAGAAGCTAATGGGGCACGCGGATATTAAGACGACGAGGAAGTACGTGCAGCTTAGTCCGGAGTCGATTGCGGAGCAACACAAGCGGTTTAGCCCGTTAGGAAGGGTGTTGAAACGGTAGTATGGAAGTGTGCTTAATAAACGACATGTATGTGATATAATGAATAGTATATTATGCAATCAAGGCGCTCTGTTCTAAAAAGATTGGCAGGGAATTGACTGTGCTAAGTACAAGACACAGACGCCTTTAACTGTTATAATATACCTAACCGAGGCGTTGAAGAGAAAGGCCGGTACATTGAAGACAAAAGACGTGCTACACCTAATGATTGGTTTTGGAACATTAGTAATCGCATTGGCGTCATTATTTATTGGAATTATAGCGTTGACCCTGAAATAGAAAAAAGCCCGATCATCTTGGCGGATTGGCGGGCTCATTCCGTATTATACTAAACACTTCGACGCCTCGGTCGTATTTCGTGATTAGTATTGTCGTACTAAGTATACAACTTTACGATTGTAAATGGAAGTTGCGGCGGACATATATTTATGTTATGTGTGTATCTGCGTGTAAATATGCAAGACCACATCGAAATAATAAAATGAACTAGGCCCGGCTATTGACGGAATTATCTCCGTTAGTAGCCGGGCTTTTTTCGATTACAGTATGTTTCTCAAGGTTTAACGTTGTCTTCGCTCTTCTCACTTACGCCGAGATAAGACTTCAGACCGTCTTGTAATATTCGCGAGAAGTTAACGTTATTCTCTACGGCCAATTCATCGAGCCACTTCGGAATGGTCAGCGTCTTTTTAACGGCTTTCTGCTTCATTTCGTCGCGGAACGGCGGCATCCAGACTTCAACTAGGACGACCGTTTGGTTATTGGATGTATTGACGTCAACCGCGCGTGAAGCACTAGGGATATCGTCGTTATCCGATTCCATTCCGTAAAGGTGCAGCGCCATGCATTCGCGAGCCATACGTAACGCCTCTTCGTCATCGTCGCCGCAAGTAAATGCGCCTGGCAGGTCGGGAAATTCCACGGAAATTCCGTCGTCGGCATAATCGAAAATGGCCGGATAGATATACCGATCTTTACGTGTGTTATTCTCTAACAACTTCAAATCACTTCCTCGCTTACAATTGTAAATTTCAAATCGGAGCTATCTATGTTAAAACGTTCTGTAGAGAAGGGGGCTACAAGAGCCCCGCTTGCTTTAGAATGCTTTTTACTGTCTTCACTGGTAATTCTTTATTCGGGTGTGGTATCGTTACTTTTCCAAGCTTCGTTGGATGCTTGAATTGCCAATGGCTGCCTGCCGTATGTACGTGATACCAACCGTCTGCTTCAATCTGTTTAATTATTGTCCTTGATGATTGTCCCCGTTGCTTCATCGCGTCCCTCCTTATGTATATAATAACACGTACAATAACACGTGTCAATATTTAATACGTACTTTTATACGTATAAAATTATGAATACATTATAACCGTGTGTTGTAGTTTTCTGTACGCTGAAAATAAGAAAGAAACCCCGCGATGTTTTAACGTCTATTTCGCTGGGTTTCGAATATGTATGAACCTAATTTCTGTTATCGTGATTACAAAACGCACACTTTTCACCGATATACTTCGGGTAGTTGCACCAAAAGCAGTATTCAACCTTGCGCGGCCCAATATCCGGAATTTTCTTCGCAATCTCTGGATGATTAAAGAAAAAGTTCAAGTCTGCGGCGTACTCAACGTAATATTCGGGCGACCCTCCGGAGGCTATATACGCAGCCATTTCCTCGTTCTTTGTTCCGTCTAATGCGGCGGAAATAGCGGCATCATAACGCGCGACCGTTTCTAGCGCGTCTGACTCCGTATATTGGTACTTGTTAACGAGATAGTACGCGATAGCCTCCGCGTTTAAGTAGAAGTCGTTAATCATCCGGGCACCTCCGTTATCGAGTAACCATTCGGTTATTCCCGCAAACAATGTCGGCATTCCTTCACCGTATGCTTTATGTTCACTTTCGCAGCTTCCCGTGCAGCCGCTAGCGTATCAAATAACGTCCAGCCTCCGTCAGAGGATCGTTTCTTACGGCCTTGCATATGATGGCAATCAGCGGAGTGAATCGTATTAGTTTTCGTTACGATATCGACGTTCAGCCAGTACATACGTTAGCCCCATATCATCTTTTTAATAGGCTCTGTAACTACGTCGAGAAGTATGTCTCGGAATGCGACTCCGATATGTTCTTCGGCTTTCGCGACGATTTTCTTAAAGCGCAGAGCGGCGACCTGGGAACGTGGCGTGTCTCGAACTAGATCGTTCAAGGACGTTGTAAGTATTTTTCTATCTTCGTCACTCAATTCTTCAAATAATTCGGCCAGTTCTTCAGCGGCTTTGAGACGTTCAGCGATCCACGGAAACGCTTGTCCGCAATGAATACAAAACGAAGGGGAATTGTACTTCCCGTAAGAAGGTATACCATTATAGATTGCTGAACCACGTATATCCTTGTGGCATGATACACATTTCGTTATAGTCTCTCTTCCACAATCACGGCAGTAGTCAACAAATAAGTGGTTGTTTCCATTAATCTTCGAACTATTCACATGTCCATTAAGACAAATTTGCGCAACGTCGTATACTACGGTCTGATTCATATTGCTGCCCCCATATTACTAGAATGCTTATTCTATATTCTTCAATTTGTAATCTTGAACGTTAACCAAAAAGTAACGTTATGACGAGTTTACCATTTGATAGGAGATTTTACTACGGTGGAAATAAAAATAGACGCGTCCCTTATAGAGACGCTTAGAATAAACTTTCTAATTTCTCGTAGAATCGACGCAGGCCCTTCGTCGATAGCGTTAGGAGGGTGGGAATTGAAGTCGTTATTTCACGAAAAGAAAAACCGCCCAACCTCGGAGGGCTGGCGGTTTTACGTTTTGTCGTTATTGCTAATTTTTGAAATTTTTATATAACCTTCGTCATCTCTTACGTACCTACCAGGTACGGTCACAGATACCCCTTTTTGAGGTAAATTTCTTTCTTGTTTACTTGAATCGTCCGTTAAGCCGAGAAGGTAATCTGAGGTAACATCAAAGAATATTGCCAATGCCTTTAGTTGCTCCGAGTCGAGTTTTGAGACTTCGCCTTCGATTCTCTGGATTTGACGTGCTGTTGTATACCCCATCAGAAAGGCAAGGTCCGCTTGTGTTAACCCCATATCTTCCCGTAACTTTTTTACTCTTGGGCCTATCGATGCCATCTTAATCATTACCCCTCAAAAAATAAGGTTGACACGACATAAAATGTCATGTAGTATTGAGTCACGACATAAAATGTCGCGATATCGAATTACGCTTCATAGTTTTATTGTATCACATCAAGCAACTAATAACCATTACTACGGAAAACGCGAACGAGAGTTCCGGACAAATTACTGCTTGATCAACGTCACACTTACTATTAACGATATTGGAGGTATCTCTATATGAAATCCGCTAATAACCGTCAGTACCGTCTCCGCTTCGTAATCATCGCTAACATCGCCCGCGTTACGATCCTTAACTCCGAAAACTGGACGTGTTTCCTCGCACAGCCTCGCTTTTTCCGGTCCGTGACCGGAGTCGATAGCCGCAAAGTTCTCGGGACCGTCCGGGTTTCGAGTGATCAACTCGCCTCATTAACGGGTATGAAAGGAGGTGCCACGGATGATGCTCGCAATTGGATCGTCTCCTAAGCGTTATTACGGTCAAACTCGCAAAGGATGGGGCCGCCTGCTTGCGTACGCCTTGGGCGCGCTATTCTCTGAATTCGTGAAGGGGGCGCTCGGCCGATGACAATTACGTACCATATTGATGTCATTAACGCGGCAACCGGCGAAGTTGACCGGACTATTTCGCTTGACCCGCCATGTATTGGTTACTGCTGGTCCCGCCGCCGCAACATATACGAGGTAACGCTGATTACGCGTTGGTCTGGTTTCTATGGGCAGCGACCGACGGTGTATGTAAGCAAGGAAAGGCTCCGTCAATTCCTACCGTCAAGATTCGATAAGCTGTGCGGCTGCGTACCGATAAAACGCGAAGACGTCCAGCGGCCCGGATTTCGGAAGGAGGATAAACGCGATGCGAGTTAAGCGCGATTACTGCAACGATTGCGGGCGGAAAGTTGATTTCCGTTACCTTCGCCACGATCGCCATTCCATTTATGCGCGTTGTACGGAATGCGGTGCCCATTTCGATCTTATCTATATGCCGGACAAGCTTCGGGCGTTCAAGCCGTGCCTTAGTCTGCGGATGGCGTTCTACTTGCGCGCCGTCAATCGTTACAACGGAGCCCGATTTGACCTACTCTGCGGCAGGCCCGTAAAGGTTCCGCCAACTTCCCGGCCTGACCGGCTACTCCGTTACAAAATGACGTTAAATACCAGGTTCGAAGACGAGAGGAGGCACGCTACATGGAGTTGAAACGCGTTACTTACATCGCCGGTCCATTCGACGGCCGTTACGTTCAACACGATGCAATACTGATTAACTCGCTCAACCTCATGCACATCGACATTGAAGGTACGCTCTGGATCGAGTCCTGCCGCGCGGTTGACGGCTGCCCTGGCTTATACACGGCTGGTGGCTATGGCGGCTACATACTCGCGCAGAACGTGGAACGCGGCGATATCGTCATCCATGAGCTTGCCGCCAAACTGACGGAAATGACCGCTCTCGACTTTCTGACGCAAAAGCTGATGCAATCCGGCTGCGACTTCGAGCTGGAGTTGGTTAAGTATCACTTTGACTAAACGACCGCCTGACGAGTTTCGCCCTTTGCGGAGGCGAACGAAACAAGGGGCACACCCTTGTCGCGGTAACCCGCTACGAGCTGACGTTGCAACGTTGGCCTTAACCATAGATTGCACATTGATATTTGAATATTCTTCGGACCAGTTGGCGACATGTCTATACGTTTGAATATTTATATTCAGCGTTATTTGTCATGCCATGCAGCGGTTCAATAAGCGCCCGAATGTCGGTACTAACTGTTAGCCGGGCGTCTTTTTAACCAAAGGGAGGTTACGACAAAAGTGGATCAGCAAATTTTAAACGACGCATACTTTCGGTTCAAATCGGACCCGACGGCCGCACACTTCGAGGAGCTATACGCATTAGCACAGCCATACTATAAAAGGCACCGAGGGAAGATTCGCGGGTACTCAGGGTTTGATGATACTGACGCACTCACTGGCTTTGATAATTCGATGTTCGAACTATGCTACAGGGATGTCGTCTACATGAATTTCGAAAGGGCTCTTAATGGCCGGCTGAAATACCGACGGCTCGATTTATTGCGGGAAGGGTATAGGCTGCGAAAGTCTGAATCGTTCGATGCTCTACTCGAAGCGTCTGCGGAAGATGGGGCGTTACTCCCGAGAGCGGCGCGAAGCGATTTCGACTTAGAGGGAGAAGCCCTGCAAAAGACAGAAGTCGACCAGCGCCAACTGGTCGACTTCCTTGCGGGTAATATCAATGACCTGGACCCCATTACCGCGTTAATCGTAACTGAGTTCTCGAAGTACAAGTCCGTTAACGCGCTCGCTAAAGCGCTAGGACTGCACCACGAGGATGTTAAGCGGAAACTACGCAGGTTGTCTCGCAGATACGACGCTAATCGTTTCGGAGATTATTGCGACTACCTTGCCGTTTAGCATTTTTATTATATCACAGTTTGGAGGAGGCGTTTCTAGCGTCTTCTCCGTTTCTTATACCAATTAATACGAACATATGTGCCTGCGGGTTTCAATGTTTATTTTGCGGAAATTTGTGCAACCCAACCCACCACAGCGACTATGTTGAGGACAAGTGTGCGAAACGAGCTGCGGCCGTGGTTATATACGTAGGCACATGCACAAGGTGGGCGTGACTCACATACCAAAACGAAGAGGAGACGGTGAATATGAATATTCAAAAAACGGTACGCGAAGAGGTTGCGAAAAGGGTAGCGCTGCGGGAACGCCTGGAACGTGACGAGACGTTGACTCCGGAAGAGTGGGTAGTGGCGAAAGAGGTCGATTGGATCGAGGTTGGTACGAAGTATCGGGAGGAACGCGAACGTAGGTTTTTGAGTCTGGCAGAAGTCGCGGGCACTATCGGAGTATCACCGAGTACACTTCGCCGTTTTGAATCCGGCCAGCCTGTACAACGCGCGAACATGATTGAACGCGGATATAGGAATTGTTTCGTCATTAAAGAGATGGACAAGCGTGTATGGCGGTTGTTTTGGGCGCTCGACGAGACTATCGGGGTCGACAAGGCGGAGCGCATCTTCAAGGGCGAGACTTATGAACAAGTTAACGTTTCCGCGGTAAGGGCCGACGTTATGACGTTGCCGGATCGTACCGAGCGCCATTACGACGATGCGCTCGGTATACTCAGCCTTTATCTGCGTGTCTACGACCGTACCGACGAGTTCCGCGATTTCCTCGAAGAAGCCGATGTTTTTAAAGCCGACGGATCAACCGTTGACAACGAAGTGTTTGACTATTTGCGTAAAGAAGTGGTCGAAGTCGCGGAGGGAATAACAACGCATCCGGAACAGGAAGCGGCCGAGACCGGAAGTAACGTCGTATCGTTTGCGGAAGCGAGGGCGGCCCGGAGATAACAGGGCTTTTCGCTTGTGCGGACAGCAACGCACGGTGCCTGCATAGACGTGTTCTTTTACTGCCTATCTCGTTACTTTGTAGAATTAAACCTATTACCTGTCAAATCGTACACGAAGTCACGGGGAAATTTCCTGCGCGAAGACATCATTTTACCTAATCTCAAACCTATACGTATTGAAAATAGTTTTTATTCAACCCACCATTTTACCCCTTTAGCTACCTATGCGTTATGAAGAATTTTTTTGAATAGTGTTTTTTTCGCCATTTCAAACCTATGCGTATTGAGCCCCATTGAAAATAATTATTTTTGCTCCCGTATATTTTGGTTCGTTTGTCACCTATACGTTATGAGGAAAACTTTTAGGCGGCCTTTACTTTTGCTCTCACAGCTACCCCTAAGTTATGAAAAGAAATTTATAAGTGACCTTGTATTTTACCCCTTTAGTTACCCTTATGTAATAAGGAGAGGAAAACGCTGCTGACTCGGCCGGTCGGTAGTGTTTCTTTTTATTTTCCCTTTTAGTTCCCAAATTAGAACCGAAGAGGAGGCTCGAAAATGTCAATCGTTAACGAAAGAAACATCGCCCACATCCGAGCAGTCTATCGACTGTCCTGCGCTGAATTTGGCGCGTTAATGGGCGTATCCGGCCGATTCGTATCCTATATCGAGAGAGGAGAAAAGAACCTACCGAGGGATCGCGCCGAGCAATTGGTAAGAGAACTCTCATTAACGCCAAGCAAGTTGGAACGCCTTTTCACGCATTACGAGGAAACGAAACTAGGGCAGAAGGGGACGCGAAATGAAAAATCATAACTACTTTTTCTGTTACGACAGGTCATTGAGCTACCGGTTACGTGGAACTTACGGACTGGACTGGATCACCGAAGCACTGCATCCGCAAACGGGCCGTAAGTTTTGGCTATTCGAGAGAACGGGCGAGCTAGATGCGGTACTGTCTTCTATTAAACAGAGCCGGTAGGGGAGGCGTAAGCAATTGAAACACTATGCAGAGGCGGCCGAAGTAAACCGCTTATTCGATCTTTACATCATTCAGCACTATCACTACCTGCTACAGCTTCCAGGCGGTCGCTACATTACAATGAATGATCGTAGTAAACCAATCCGACGGTACATGCTTGATAATCACCTCGCAGGCAAGGCAACGCTCGGAACGTTCGCGGCTGGATTCCTGACGAAGTTCATCACGTTTGACGTCGACTACCAAGACGGCGAGGTCGCGCGCTGGATAACGTATAAACTTGCTGCGGAGCTTGACGCTTGCGGCGTAGGCTATGCGATATCTTATTCCGGCAGCAAGGGGTACCATGTTGACGTATTCCTCGACAAAGCAATCGGGAACGATACGGCGGCGCGCTTTTTTGACTTCATTACAAAGGCGGCGGACGTCACTGAAGTTGAAGGCGGAGAGGTAGAGTTTAGGCCGGCGTCATCACAGGGCGTTAAATTACCGCTCGGAGTCCACCAAAAAACCGGCAATTATTGCGGGTTTTGTACGGTTGAAAGCGGCTTGTCTGTAATGGGAAAGTCGGAGTCGGAAGCTTACCTATTGACGATAAAGAAGACGCGGCACGAGTTTGTTCTCGACTTAATTGCGGAGGAAGCACCGGCATATGAAGTAAAAGATGCGGTTGAAATGGAAAACGCAGTTGCCCGGCATAAGCCTCTCGAAACGTACGATCAATCCGAAAGCTACACGCTGAAGAGAGCAGCAGACCGCTACGAAACGGGGCTAACGGGCCTAGGGCAGCGGCATAAGTCATTTCTATTGCTTGCCCGGTTTATGAATCATCACGGCGTCGATAGAGAAGAAGCGCACGAGAGCATTGCGGAATGGTTTGCCTGGCAGGACACGCGGTTCTACTCTTCGAGCTTAGACGAGTGTCTGCGCGATCTTGGCGAATGCGTTGAGTACGTTTATGACAACGACCTCACGCTTACCGTAGAGCAACGAGATTTGACTGTTTCAATGGCCGAGATTGACGCTATAATCCGGACCTGTCCGCAGAAGAACCACAAGGCTCTAGCTTACGCGATGTTGGTACACGCGAAGCGATGGGCGGGCACCGGCGGCGCGTTCTACATGACATACCAGCAAATGGGCGAAGCGGCCGGAATTGATTGGAGAACCGCGTTTAGACAGGTTGAGCGACTAGAAAAGTTAGGCGTTATTCAGGTTGTCAACCGAAACCGTAAACAAGTAGGAACATTCATCAAGCGTCCAAATGTTTACCGTCTGACGTTAGCGGTCGAGGACGGTGTTGATTCTGGCGGGGTTGTTTTAATTGAAGGCAGCGGTGGGGGTTTTGGCGCGATAGCTCGGCAGTTTTATACGGATGAACAACTCCGAAAAATGCTACCCCGCAGGCAGTACGAAAGCCTTATCGGGGCTTAGCTTTAAGCGTCGTACAGTCGGACGTTAAACGGCAGGGCTCGAAAGGGCAGCGGAACAAAACGAAGTCAATCGTTACGCGAACGGTTGCAACGAGGACGATGCAAATGATCGTTGAAGTAAGGCACGAAGACGGATTTACCTACGTGACGTACGCGGAGGGTAAACGGCCGCTAAAGATCGCCGTGTATGACGTTGCCGGCGACTTTTCCCGATACGACAATCTATTCCGCATGATATCTGAGATTACGCGTATTGCGAATGCGCCGGAACACATTAAGAAAATGGAACCGCCGAATTATTACGCGCTGGTCGAGCGGCTGGCAACGATGGTATGCAAGACATTTTCGCCTACTACTAATTGGGGCGTGACTAAACCGGAGGTCCGCGGCGTCGTGGTATTTACGTTGCTAGCCGGGATTAAGGCCGGGCATTGGCCGGACGAGTACCATACGGGACCGGGCTTCTTCGTCCAAGATAGCGGGGACGGGTATGAATAACGCACAAGCAGACGCGCGCCGGCTATGCGGATACCTTCGGCCGGACCGGACATGCGCGATTATGGAGGCGTTGGCGACTGAAACCAATTCGAGATGTAAATATTGGCGGGAGCAGCCGGAGCAATGTCGGTATCTTGAGAAGCATTTAATGAAGAGGCGGTGACGTCATGTTATTTGTGTCCGCAATCATTCCGATTGAGTACCATCGTAAGCGTGTCGTTATCTGTGATACCAAGTCGGACTTAGTCGGCGAAATGATTTACGGTGACTCGGTTACGGACGGGGTTATCCGCTGGCGGGCTCCGCTAGTGTACAAAGAAAATAAACGGAGGAAACGAAATGTTTAATGAATCGAAAGTATGGTTCGAAGGTGCAGGCGCAGACAGGGCGGAACTGGAATCGCGTATCGGACCATCAATTGCGATCAGCCCGCGCCGACCAGCAAAGGAGCGCCCTAAACAGGAGTACTTACCGGTCAACCCGTCGAAGCACGTCGGCAAGGTTACGGGATTTGTCCGCGATAAGGGGTTTGGCTTCATCGACGGCCGCCTATTCTTTCACGTTGCCGAATTGATCGACGGCAATAAGGCGCATGTACGTAAAGGCGCGACAGTGGCATACGAAGAAGGCGTCGACAAACGATCGAGCCGCGAAAAGGCGGTCGACGTGCAGCTCGTTAAACCTACTGAAAATTAATATTCAACGAAAAAGGAGAAGCGAAATATGGAAAAGACAATTGAAGAAAAGCTCGATTCACTTACGCAGCAAGTGGCGGAACTGGTAGAGCAAAGCAAGCAGCCGCAGCCGACGGAACGCGATAAAGTAACGCAGCAGCTTGCGGATGCTAAGTCCCGTAAGGACATTGGCGCTGTTATATCGTTATCAAATAAACTGGTGGGGATGGCGGAATAATGCAGCATTCGCTATACATTGGGGCCGCGTCTGACGATAGACGAACGGCCTATTCGTGGCTCCTCGTTAATAGCGACGGCGTTGCCGCGTCCGATATTTATTTGACGCAAGGTGAACGAAAATTCGACGAAAACTACGGTAGCCATATCGCTTTGCAGCGGGCACTTCGAGCGGTGGCCCGGCAAGAAGGCGTAATTCAACTTCGCCTGGTAATGGACGAAACGGTTTCGGACGCAATCGGCTACGAACTAATCGACGTATTGGCCCAGGCTCCGTTGTACCCAACGTTATGTAGAACAACAAAACGAATCATGCGGAGGTTCGATAAGTGCGAGCTGGCAACGTTCAAGCGCGATGAAACAGATGCTACGCCGCAAGAGATATCCGTAGTTGATGACGCAATAGACGCGTTGGAGCAAGCGGCCACGCTGCCGGGAACATTCCGGTATTGGCGCGATTGCCTGTTACGGCCAAACAAAATTATACGATAAGGGGAACGATTGAATGAGAGAGAAGACCGGGTTCACGATGCCAAAGCGAGTAACAGACGCGGTTGAGGAGTACCAGAAATACAAGGCAGCCGGTGAAGCGGCTTCTGAACGAGTACGGTCACGTAACGCTGAGTTGGCGGTAGAATTGGCGGCTGCTGAACAGGAACTTGACGCGGCGATTGACCGGGCGATTATGGAGCCGACGCCAGCGAATGAGCAGAAGGAAACGGAAGCCCGACGCAAGGTTGCGGAGCTACGTATGACCACAGCCAGCGGCGACGAGCGAGCTTCACGCGCGTTTCAGGTCGGAGCCGGTAGGGTGTCGGAGCTTCGGATCGAGGCGGCGCGAATCGGGAAAGAAGAGGCTGAACGCCATTTCAACGATAATATCGGGCAAGTAAAACAGGCGATTGCAGATGCCAAGTACGCGTACTTAAAAGCGCTAACGGATTACCGGAAGCTTGAGCGCGAAGCTGGGTCAATTTGGAATTACGGCAGCGACGGTGCTGACTCGACGTCTCATGTAACACGGCAAGTCGGCGGCAATCCGCACTTTAGAGGCGAGGTCGTATTTACCAATACATGGGGCGCGCCTCTTCACGGTATTTGGCTAGACGAAATTGACAATGCGTATAAGTACGGAAGTATTCTTGCTCGAAGTGTCGGGAAAGAACGCGAAATAATCGGTTAAAAAGTGTGAAGCTGACGGGCTCATGCCTGTCGGCTTCTTTTTCATTTCAAAGGGGGATAATGCATGATTGAAGAAAGAGAGAAAGAAGA
The DNA here is from genome assembly GCF_054551715.1 of Paenibacillus sp. CAU 1782. NCBI lineage: Bacteria > Bacillati > Bacillota > Bacilli > Caryophanales > Paenibacillaceae > Paenibacillus > Paenibacillus sp. CAU 1782. The sequence goes on from NZ_JBTOLL010000004.1 coordinate 44,106, forward strand.
CGATGTATTGCCGGAGGAAGATTTCCCAACAAGCTGGGAAGACGATAGAACCGACGAGGAACGTTTCCGCGACGAAATGCGTCGGAAGATTTACACGGGAGGGCTGTAATTGACGGACAAATTTCGTAGCCGACTCGAACTTCATTCCGTCATCAACGGAGTATCGGCCCGGCAGGTTCTCGCGGCGGCATCCGAGGTGCGGGTCAAGGAAACGCTAAACGGTCAGTATATGGTAACGTTTACTTATCCTCGGCTGCCGGACGACAAGGAACGCTATGACGCTCTGGTCGAGGAAAACGAAGTCCGGTTCCCTGACGGTATTGAGCGAGGGCAGCATTTTGTGATAAAGAGCGTCAACGAGGAGCGCCGCGGCCTCCGGGTTTACAAGCACGTCGAAGCGCATCATGTTGCGTTCAAACTTGGTCAATACTTCCTCGATGATTATATCGACTTTGCTGCCGCCCAGCCGCCGGAATCGTTGCTCGCCATGATTGGGAATGATACGCCGTATACGATGATGATCGAGGGAAGCTTTACGCCGCAGGACGTATTCGAGTTTGGCGAGAAGCGGAAGCACGATTTGTTATCCGAGGTTAAGACACTCTATAACGGCGACCTGACGTACGACAACTATGCAATCAAGCTGACAACGCGAGCCGGCGCGAATCATGGCGTAGAAATCCGCTATCGAAAGAACCTTGCCGGCATTACGCGGAAATCGCAATCTATGGAGCGCGTGACCCGGTTATACGGTTATGGTAAAAACGGGCTCACAATCGAGGGACATGCCGGCCATACCGTGAAATATATCGACAGCCCGTACTTTGACCCGGACAACCCGTTGATGGAGCGAATCGACTTTCCGGAGATTGAGGACCAAGCCGCGTTACTTGACGCCATGCAGCGGCATTTAAAGACGGTCGAACTGCCGAAGGTCGCGTATGAGATCGACTTTATCGAAATGGAGAAGGTGAACGCCGAGTTTAGAGCGGAGGCTATTCGGGACATTGGTGATACCGTCACTGTTATTGATGAGTCGATGGGATACCGTTTCGATGCGCGAGTAACGGATTACGAACGTTACCCGTTCGAGCCGAAACGCGGCCGGATCGTATTAGCGAACTTCCGCGAATTAACTACCGGCGATTACCTATTTCGGGCCACGGTCGCCAGCCGGAAAGCAATGGTATACACGTCGGAAAATGCCGTCCTCAAAGGGCAGAAATACGACGACTCCATTACGCTTGTTGACGGCCTGGGGATGCGAGTGAGCGACGATCATGACCGAACTATGCTACGTTTTGGCCAGACGGGGCCAGGCGAATATGGAATGGCGATGTATAACAAGGCCGGCGCGCGCACTATATGGCAGGACGCTAGTACGGGGAACGCGTATTTCAGCGGAACATTGCAGGCCGCTAACGGAAGCTTTACCGGCTCGATTACGGCGTTGTCCGGCACGATTGGCGGCTGGTCGATTAATACCGGAAGTTTATCGGGCACCGGGCAGATACTCGGCGGGAGCATTATTGGTTCATTTATTTCCGGGGGAAGTGTAATTGGTGCTTACTTCGCTACGTCAACGTCGTACCCGCGTGTCGAAGCATCAAATACATTACAACTATTCCGGGCAAGTGCGTCAGTTACAAACTTTGCGGAAATTGCTTCGTCTGGACCGTCGTTAGCACCGGAATTTCACGCTACAAATGGGATACGTCGTGTCAGACTAGGCGTCTCTGTCGGTGGAGCGTACGCAGATTCGGGATTGTACTCTCAAGGGGATTTTGAGATAGCAGCACCTTCAACGTACTTTACCGGTAGTTTGTATGTGCCTACATGGAATCACCTAAGTACGGCAATCGGCGAGCAGACGTTGGCGCAGGCTCTAGCGTCAAAAGCAGATAAGTCCGGCGTTTTTGGTTCGATTAACGTTGGAACGGCAACCTTGCATATTTCTAACGGTGTTATAACAGCCATAACTTAACCCGATATATTGCGTATAACTATAAAACCAAGACGGAGGGATTATTTGTTATGCGCAAATATATCGTTGGATTTATTGCGGGGGCTCTGGCATTTACCGCTGTACAAGCTTCGGCTGACGGAATCAAGTCGCTTGTCAATGAAAAAGTCGGCAGCGTATGGGAGTTGAACGTAAACGGCGAGGCTGTCGGCGAGGTTCCGATAATCAAAGGCAGCAGCTACGCACCTGTCCGCCAGATTGCGGAAATTGCCGGTATGGACGTTGACTTTGAACAGGGGAAGGTGTTTCTTACGACAAAAATCGAAGATGGTCTAACGGGGCCGACTCCGACTGAGTATCGGATAGGTCAAATTAACGAAACGCTTAAGCAGGCTAAGAGCGAGATTGAAGGAATGGAAAAGATTATCGCAGGCAGCGAAAAGACGCACAAGCAACTTCTTGCTTACGATCCCAATATCTCGGATGAATATATAGCAGAGTACGAAAAGACACGTCAGGAGAATTTATCTCGAATTGATGTTCTAAAAGCAGAAATTGTTAAGCTCGAAGCGGAACTTGCTGAGCTAAAAAGCGCTTAACTGTCCGAACACACAACGCAAGGCCCTCGCCTATACGGTCGGGGGTCTTTTTCTGTTATGTGAAAATATGAAAAAATGAAAGGGTGGCGGAATGGGAGCTTTTGATTTCGATACGCATGATTTTACGAAGGGGTTAGAGACGTTAGAGCAACGGATTACTGAAGGGGCTGCGCGTGGCCTGTACGATTTTACACAAATGGTACATGATGCGAGTCGACAACTAGCGCCAAATGACAAAGGTACGCTCCGGCGCGAAAGTTGGACGGAGTATTCGGAGACCCCGACCACATTATCGAGCGAAATTCATTTTAGTGTTAGTGAGAAGGACGCAAACGGCAAAGCATTCGACTACGCGCTGAAGCTGCATGAAATGGGCGAGTATAAAAATCCGACTACGCCTGGCACACAGCCGAAGTTCTTGGAGCGTCCACTAAAAGAGAACGCGCACAAGCTTACGGAATACGTGGCGGCTGAAATACGAAAGGGGTTGTAGAAACTGAACGTTATGGATTTCCAGCGCCTAATAGACTCGATTGAGGAGATAAAAGCGAAGGCCCGCGCCGGACTACCCGCTGAGCCGGAAAGGCCGGCTCCATTCGTTGATATCCCGCTATCCATCGTCATAGCTGAACGGCTCCGGCCGTTTATCCGGATTGCGGTCAAATACCTCGCAATTTTGGCAGAAGGTACAGTATACCGGATTGATACGGATAAGCTGGCGCAGTATCGCGAATATGCGGAACTGCTTGCTCATTCGACCGGTTCAAATTGCAGTCTTGCCGCCGCGGGCGTAAGGGGATTACTGCGGATCATGGACGATATGAACGCACAGGCTGACGTGACCGAGGCCGACATAAGCCGGGCAATCCGAGCGAGTACGCTTTATATCAGATTTGCACGATTTAACACAAGCTCAGATATGTCGCCGCAAGATACCGACTATTTGACGAGAGAACGGATGATAGCCGAACATAGAGCGGAGGTCGCTCGGTTGCGTTCCGATTCCGCCGCGTTCCAGGGAGCATATGACGAGGTTTGCACGAAATACGACGAAATTAAACGGGGGGATACGCATGAGTAGAGGTAAACGTGATTTGGAAGCACAATTGACGCCGCAGCAACGGAAGGCCGCGCAACTTATCGTAGAGAACGAATGGGGCGAGTTGATCCGCGAGGACGGTCGGAAGCGGACAATGCAGGAGTTGGCGGACGAAATCGGAATAGCAAGGTCGACGTTATACGAATGGAAGGCGTTGGAACCGCTCATAGCGTACGTGAACTATCTGACGGATAAGCAGCTCGAAGCCATGCGTACGGAAGCTAACGTCGGCCTAATGAAGCTGATTCGCGGCGGAGCTAACGGAGTTCCTTCCGTTAAGGCGCTTGACTTATATATGCGTCGATACGGCTTGCTTACGGATAAGACCGTTGTCGAGAACGTTGGGCACGATTCGCCGTACCGCGTGAAGTCGAACGATGAATTGCGCGATGAGATAGCAGAGCTTGACCGCTTGCTTGGCGGTGAGAGTACGGATAGTGTCCGACCGGTTGCTGGACATCAATACGTTGACTAACCGGCTTAAATCCGCGTATTCCGTCTAATACGGTTGGAATTGACGATCGGATAACGTAGGCGCGGGCGGACGAAAGCGGACGATTTGGAGACGTTGCGGGACTAATAACGACTATATGCCGTAATCCTGCAACGCGCTCCGGACGGACGGGCGGCCGCAAACTCACGGGTATACTGCATAAATATGCGTCAATCATGCATAATCTCGGCCCCGAAACGGTGCATAAACGGTCGCCAGCGTGTCGAATCGTCGGAAGCCGCGCGGGGATTGCGTTTGCTGGCGTTCATCGTACCGTTATGATTATCAATCAGCTAGGTGTCAAGTGAATATGACTGTATATTAGTTGATAACATGAAAACCCCCAACGGGGCGGTCCCGCGGGGGTTCATCAGGTATATGAACAATACGCAAATTATGTTTTTCTTCGGGGTCAATCGTTACGCATATTGCTGGAAATAACCTTTATATTGAACTTTGACTCTAACCTGAAGAAGAAGTCGGCATCAATGTCTGAATCAAAAACTACGTGGGTTAATTCATGTTTCTGCTTACAGGATTTAATCCGTTCCTCAATTTCTGAATTGGATAGAGTGACTTCGCTAATTATCACTAACTTTTCGTCACGGCTTATGCGTTCATTAAACTGATCCCGCTTTTCTCTTTCCAACTCAGCATCGGACCGTAAAAGGTCTAGTGGAGTTTTCGTGTATTCCGAAACAAGAAGCTCGTATACAACCGGGGCTGTAGATTCAAAAGCAAATAACAGGACAGAGTTTCCCTCTTGAGTAAGCTCGAAAGCAACTTTATATGCCTCTACTTTATTCATAGTATTCCTCCTTTAATTTCCTCGCAAAGTAAATAATATCCTATTTACTCTATGGTGTAAAATAGTAGGATAGAACCGTTTGATACATAGATTTTCTACACAAAGCATTTGATGTCGTCCCTTTTGCGTTATATAATAGTAGAAACTAACTTAATAAACGTAGAAGAGTACGAATCAGTGCGGGCATGTGGACGTAAGCGAGCGCTGTATTTACGGTACTTCTGCGGCAATTACCGGAGACATACGAGACTCGAAATCAGCTAGGCGTGTCAAAGCGTGCGTGGGTTCGAATCCCACCCTCTCCGTACGAAGAAAAGACAGAAACCTCCTACATCGACATGTAGGAGGTTTTTTTGCGTTTTGCCGAACCGTTTAGCCAGTTGTGCAGATAGCTAATCGAGGGGGTGGAAATATGCCGATGGAAGGGCAGGAAGCAGAGAGGCTGGTGCGGCTTTACGGAAGCCGGATTTATGCCTTCTGCCGAAAGCTGGCTTTAAAGCAAAGCGATGCCGACGACTTGTACCAGCAGACTTTTTTGCGTGTGCTGGTCATGCCCCGGCAAATGGATATGGATCATAATCCCGCGGGATTTCTGATGGCGATTGCCGCCCGCATCTGGCGGGATGAAACGAGGAAATATGCCCGAAGGCAGCGAATCGCCCCGATACAGGATATGGACGGGGATATCAGCTCGGTTACTTCTGCCGAAACAACGGAGAATGAACTGGAGAAAAAACAGCTTCAAGCTGATATCCGTATGCTGGTGGAGCATTTGCCCGATGTTTTGCGCGTGCCGGTTTTGCTGCAATATATGGGCCAATTGACCACGGCGGAAATTGCCAGCTTGCTGAGCATTCCGCAAGGTACGGTAAAAAGCCGGCTTCATCAAGCGAGGCAGCAATTAAAGAAGGGATTGGAGGGGATTGGACATGACGAAAAAAACGTCTTCGAACGTTAATTCTCATGATGAACAATGGGAGGAGTTGATGACGGCTTCGCTTTTGTTCGAGGAAGCGCCGCCGCCGGCACTTCAGGCAGAGCTGATAGCCAAAATTCGCGATAGCAAGCCACCCTGGCACCTTCCTTTTTGGATGCCGGCTGTGGCAGGCGGTTTGCAGACTGCAGGTTTAGTTGCGGGTATTCAACTCATGTTCCCAGGCTCCCTGATGGCACAGTTGTCAACAATCGGGGGTTCTATTCTGATGATCAGTGCAATTCTTCTTACAATCGTTGCGAGAGTCCTTCAAAAAGGAAAAGGGGATGGAGAAGCATGCAGCTAACCTACATCTATATAGGAATTGTTTTAATGGCCGTTATCGGGACATTAATTGGCCTTGGGGTATGGACATATAGGGATGCCAGAGCCAGAGGGCTGGAAGCCGGTATGTGGACGGCTATTGTTGTGCTGGTTCCCAACTTGCTTGGCTTCTTGCTGTATATGTTAATCGCCCGAAAGCAGCATAAAGTGTTGTGCCCGTCATGCAGCCAGAAAACGGAAGCAAGCAAACCGTTTTGCTCAAATTGTGGTTCGAATTTGTGCGATCATCAAGATATGACGAATTTCGCTGCAGCTTCGGTTAAAAAGACAGGAAAAACGCCGTTGGTAGTGGCTCTGGCATGTGTAGGAATCACTGTTGCTACGATGATAGGCGCGGTGGTTTCCATAGGGATACAGCAGCCGGAAATGTTCACCTCCAAAAACGTTTCGCTGTTTCAAACTCAAACGATGAGGCCGGGCTTATGGAAGCTTTCGTTCCGTTATTTTGATGGAGAGAAGGCGCAAGCATTTACGATCAAGGACGGAAAGCCCCAAACGTTCAGGGTTAATGCCGAGATCACTAAGGGAGAGGCGGAGCTTGGCATAACGGTAGGCGGCGAGGAGGTTCAGCGCATTTCATTAAATGAACTGACCGAGGAGTTTACATGGGACTTATCGCCTTATCCGGACAAGAGCAGAGTGGTCATTACGCTTTATGGGGAAAAAAGCTCGGGTAAAATAAATATGAACTGGAAGGAATGATCTCCTCCAGTTCATAGGTCCAACCCCCGCTATTGCGGGGGTTCATTTTTGTTCATCCAGAACAGCCTGCACCTCAATTTCTACCAGCAGCAGGGGGTCGATGAGCGCTTTGACTTCGACCATTGTGGCAACGGGCTGAATGCTCCCGAAAAACTCGCCGTGCGCTTTGCCGATTTCCTCCCAGCGGGAAATATCCGTTACGAACATGCGTGTCCGGGTAACGTGGGACAGCTCTGCACCCAATTCTTTTAAAGCTTGTTCAATGGTCTCCAAAATGTAGCGGGTTTGCTCATAGGGCGAGTTCACCCCCACGACCTCTCCGTCCTTCATGGCCGTTGTGCCAGCGACCTCGATAATGGAGCCGACTCGGATGGCGCGACAGTAACCAACGACCGGCTCCCAAGGCGATCCCGTAAACACTTGCTTTCTCTCCATGCTGACATCACCTCGGCCTTTAAAATAGTCATAAATACGTAGTATATCATACCTGGTATCATCAGGTTTTTAAATGTTTGCTGATACACTGGACGATAAAGGTAAAAGGAACTTTTTGCTTATTCTTGTTAAGCTCCCTAACGGGCAGTCATGCGCAACTTCCAGGGAATGTAAGCATCTAAATAACGTAAGGAACGAGGAGGCAGACAATTTATGGGAGTAACGAATGTATGGGATGCGGAGTGGGAGGTTAGCGAAGAGCAGGCGCGGACGCTGATCGGCAGACAATTCCCTCAGCTGTCATTGAAGCAAGTGAAGCGATTGGGCTGGGGCTGGGACAATACGGTTTTTCTCATCGGTGACGAGTACGTGTTCCGATTTCCAAGAAGAACGATTGCAGTTGGCTCGATTCGTATGGAAGGGAAGCTGCTGCCTAAGCTGGAGACATATATAAACATCCCCTATCCGAAACCGTTGTTTTATGGCGAAGCAAGTGACGAATACCCGGCACCATTTCTTGGCTATGCCTACGTGCAAGGAGATTTCCCAATCGGTTTGACGGAAGAACGCCGGGCTTTATCGGCAGAGACGCTGGCGAAATTTTTGCGGAGATTGCATGAGTTTCCGGTGCAGGCGGCGCTGAAGTGCGGAGTTCAGCAAGATCATCGAAACTTGACGGACATAGCATCGCGCAAAGTGAAATTGGAGGCCTTTCTATCAAAGGTGGTTGAACACCTGTCGCCGGAGGAATCCGGTGTGATCGAAGGGTATATTAGCAGGCTGCAAAAGGACCGTGTCGAGGCGGTGAATGTACTGCTACATGGCGATCTTCATTTCAAAAATATGCTTGTGAATGAGAACGGGATCGTTTCCGGCATCATTGATTGGGGGGATCTGAGCGTAGGCCATCCGGCTTGCGATTTGAGCGTTGCTTACAGCTTTTTACCACCTTACGCTCGCGGCGTGTTTTTCGAAACATACGGAGGAGCGGACGAGGAAACGAAGATGCTGGCGCGACTGATCGCGGTATACATCCCCATACTGATCTTGATGCAAGCGGTCGATGACGGGAATGAAGCGATCGCGGCAGAGGCGAAATCCAACATCATGCGGGCACTGTCGGATTAGGCTCATTATTCGTTGCGCTAACAGGACACGCTAGCAATAAACCGCCTTTTCAACGAAGGCGGTTTTCTTATGGTCAACTATCAACATCAGAATTTAACATAGCCAAATGTTTAAATAAAGGGTTAGGCCCCTTGCTGGCCGTTCCCCTCTTGATCGGCGGGAGGGCCGGCAATAGCAAGCAGAAGCGCGATAAAGCCAGGCACATGATAACGCGGAGCGGACTCCACGAGCAGCAGCATCAGGAAGGTGCCGATCAGGAACAAGGCCGCTGCCAGCGGAACCAGTCCGGTCGGCTTAAAGCTGCTGCGCCTGAGCTTGACGAAAAGCACGCATGCCGCTGCGGTAAGAAGGAGTGTATAGAGCAGATCGCCCAAGCCCAGCAGCTTGAAGTGCAGCTTATTGTAAAGCTGGTGCGCGCCTTCATGCTTGGCGTAGGAGGCCATATGGGCGTCGATTAACTGCAGCGCCCAGCCATCCGTGCCCCATGCCGTTTTGATCTTGTTGGCAAGGAAAAAGGCGCCTTGTCCGCTGCCAAACCAATCCTGCAGGCGTTCCAAGCCCTGTTCCAGCATGACATCGTGGGCGGCTTGCGCATCTCCAAGCTCATTGTAAACCAGGCCTAGCGCCTGGCTGTCATTGGCGTTCCATAAGCCGAGATCTTCACCCTGCATGTCAGGGTTGGTTCCAACAAAAACATTAAAGCCGATTGGCATTTTGGCAGCTTGCAGCTGGATATGGTCGCTGACAAAGCCGTTCAGCAGGGAGGAAACCCCGAAATAAAGAACCAGCCCGACGACAAGCAACACGCCGCGGCGAACCAGACGCCATGGACCGGGAGACAGCAGTACCATAATGACAAAAATAATGACCAGAATGCTTCCGATCGGCCGTACAAAATTGCTGAGGGCCGCGATCAGAAGGAGCAAGCCGGTGAAGGCAACCATTTTGGGAAACGGAGCGGTAAAGGTCGCTTTAAGCACCAGAAGAAAGAGCAGCCAGCATAAAATAAACATATATTCCGTATTGGCAAAGGTAGTGAAATAAATAAATGAAGGCCATAAGCTGATCACAAACAGGCAGAACAGGTAACGGCCGGGATAACGGACAGCGGGAAACAGAAACCAAAGCAGCACAATCGACAGAATATAAAGAGCGATATTAAACAATTGCGACACCAGCATGGTCGAGCCAAACACTTTCATGACTGCGCCGAGCACATAGGAAAAGCCGAATACGTGCGGAAACAGCGCCGAATAATCGTCAACGGGATAGATACCTCCGGCATAGCTGGCCGCCCGTTCAAAATAAGCTTCAAAGTCGGATTCAAACTGGTCAATTTGAAAGCCATACAGCCACAAGCCGCGTAAAATAACCGACAAGGAAACAACGGCGATCGTCACGGCAAGCGGTCTTGCCGCCAACCAGCCTCCCCAGGATTTCAGCAGTGGGACAATCAGCTTTTCATGCTTTATACAGTAAGCAATGGCCCATATACTGCCTGCTGCCAGCAGCGCGCAGACGATCGTTAAGGGCAGACCGACGTATTGATAAACATTTTGCAGAAATTTTGCATTAGCGGCCAGCGCGATTGCAGCAACAACGATCATTAGAATAATCCAGATAGAACGATGACAAAAGGTGCGGATATTATGCAAATTCATTTTTTTGTTCCCCTATAATTAGTAATTGAAGATAAGACCATCCATTTACTGTATTACAGAATAACTGCATTGTAAATCCATAACAAACCAAGAAAAGAGGGCCCTTTTTTAAGGAGCCCTCTTTCTTGACGGTGTGTTTGATGGTCAAGCGTAATCCTTCTCACGTGCTGCTGGACATCGAAATGAAGAACAATGGACTTGCGTCCTTAGCTTCAGTTCAACTCCCTGCAAATGCCGCCCTCAAGAACTCGTTGTTCTCAAAAAGCATCTTCGCGGTTACATGCAGTGGATGAAATACAACTGCTGATCCTTGCACCAATTGGTCCAACGGAACCACACCTCTCTTCCACCGTCATTGATTAGGATGGCCATATTGCAGAAATTTATGCACGCCCCATCCTTTTCCATTTTCGTTCGTGGTTGCTTGTTTCCGGAAAGCGCTGACCTTTGCGCAATTCCACCTTCTGGGGGTTTTGAATCCCCATATGAAAGGAATTAACGCCGTCTTCAATATACGTACCGTCATTGGGCGCTTTATCGCCTGGCGAAAATAAAGTCCATTCACCCATACTGATACCTCCGGCTGTAAAATGGTTTTCCTCGAAGCGGGATGGTTAACAGCATCCGCCAGAGGTGTGTCTGAGTCCTGCCGCTTTAGTTTGAACCAGGCGTCGCTGTGCTATGAATAGCAGTTTACGGATATTCCCCGCCATGCAATCCATGCGGCAGCATGAAAGGCACTTGCCATGGGCAGGACAATTTGATATAGTAAAAGGATGCGAGCACAGCTCGTTCCTTGCTCCATTTTATGGGGCCGTTAGTCCAAAAGGAGGTGAAACACAATGCGCAAATATGAAGTGATGTACATCATTCGTCCAGACGTAGAGCAAGAAAACGTTCAAGCTCTCGTTGATAAGTTCAATGGCATCATCTCCAACGGCGGCGAGGTCACGAAAACTGATGTGATCGGCAAACGTCGTCTTGCGTATGAGATCAACAAGCTTCGTGACGGTTATTTCGTTCTGGTTCATTTCAACGCTACAACTGAAGTTGTTAATGAGCTTGACCGTTTGATGAAGATTTCGGATGAAGTTATCCGTTCGTTGATCGTCAGAGACGTAGCTTAGTCACGTTTACGCAGGAATGTTTAATGGGGAGGACGAAAGCATGTTGAACCGTGTAATTCTGATCGGCAGATTGACGAGAGATCCCGAGCTTCGGTATACACCCGCGGGTGTTGCGGTAACGCAATTTACGCTGGCTGTAGATCGACCGTTTTCGTCAGGTCAAGGGGAGCGCGAAGCGGATTTTATTCCGGTTGTAACCTGGCGCCAGCTGGCTGAAACCTGTGCCAATTACTTACGCAAAGGCCGTCTTACGGCGGTTGAGGGCCGTATTCAAGTGCGGAACTACGAGAACAATGAGGGCAAACGCGTCTATGTAACGGAAGTTATAGCAGACAATGTCCGGTTCCTGGAGTCCAATCGCGAAGGCGGAGCTCCACGTGAGGATAATGGCGGCGGTGGAGGATACAGCAGCGGCGGGGGCGGCAACTCAGGCGGCTACGGCGGCGGAGGCAGCTCGTCCGGCTCATCCTATGGCGGTGGAAACCGATCCGGCAATTCATCACGGAACGACAGCAATAATGATCCTTTTAAGGATGACGGTCGCCCGATTGACATCTCCGAAGATGATCTGCCATTTTAAATATCAACGATAAGGAGGATGTACACCATGGCTTTCAAACCAAGAGAGAACGGCGGCGACGAGCGTCCAGAGCGTAAGTTCAGCGGACGTAAAGGCGGACGCAACAAACGCCGTAAAGTTTGTTTCTTCACTGTAAACAAAATTACTCACATTGACTATAAAGACACGGATCTGCTTAAGAAGTTTATTAGCGAGCGCGGCAAAATCTTGCCACGTCGTGTAACTGGCACAAGCGCGAAATACCAACGCTTGCTGACAATTGCAATTAAACGTTCCCGTCAGATCGCTTTGCTGCCTTACACAACTGAATAGTTGAATAAGCAGTAGAGAGCTGATGTGAAGCAAAGACCCGCAAGAGGAGCACTTTTGAAGTGCCCTTCTTGCGGGTCTTTTGTGTTTCTTGACAAGGGTAGGGAAGGCTTTTATACTTCATTTATTAAAAGACTTTTAATAAGTGTTTTTGTAAAGGAGTGGGAGGGTGCAGCCGATATCCCATAACACGCTTCAGGTCAAACGGATGAACGTTGAGCTGGTCAAACAGACCCTTAAAACGCAAGGGCCGGGAACAAAAGCGGCCATGGCTTCCGCCACCCGATTAAGCATCGCCACATGCGGAACCATATTGAACGAACTTGTGGCCGCTGGCGAAGTAATTGAGCGGGAACAGGACGAACCAAACGGGGGACGTCCGGCCAAGCTTTATCAATACAACGCCGATTTTGGTTGTGCGTTGTGCTTGCTCGTCAGGACGGAAGGCGGGTTGCATTCCGTCAGCTGGCGCATCGTCAATTTGATCGGAGAATTAATCGGCGAGGATACGCAAAAGCTGGAGCGTATCGACGTTGATGTCATCGACGTGCTAATTGAGAAAGCGATTGGCGAGTATGGCAACGTTATGGCCATTGGCATCGGCATTCCGGGCGTCGCCCATCGCGGGGTCATCGGAGTTTGCGATGCTCCGGAGCTTGCGGGAAAGCCGCTTGGGCCTTATTTTGAAGAAAAGTTCGGTGTGCCGGTGTTGGTCGAAAATGATATGAACATGACAGTGTACGGCTTTTACCATGCTCAGGAGTTTGAGGAGGAAACCAATTTTTCCGTTGTGACGTTTCCGCGCAATCATTTCCCGGGAGCGGGTTTTATCGTGGGAGGCCGCATAGTGACCGGCAACACGACTTTTGGCGGAGAGGTGTCCTTCTTGCCCTTCGGCGTAACGCGCGATGAGCAGCTCCGGCTGCTGGAGTCAAAGGACGGCTTTATTAAGCTGGCCACGCATACGCTGGCATCCATTATCGCTATCATTAACCCGGCGGTTATCGCGATTACGGGAGACGTGCCCCGCGCGGAACATTTGGAGGCGTTGCAGCAGGGCTGCCTGAAGGATATTCCCGAGGAGCATATGCCCAAGCTGATCATTCAAACCAATACGCATGCTGAATATATGAAAGGCATGGTGACGGCCACTCTGGAAAGCTTGACCTATCGCCTGCAAGTCATAGAAAAAAGATAATGGGACAAGGAGCAGAATAAAGTGGGCGAATCGGGCAAAATCAGAACACAAAAAAGCGGCTTCAACAAAATATATGCGTTGCAGCTTGCTACCATTTTTATCGGATTTATCATTTTCGGCTTTTCGGAAAATATTAAAGGACCGGCAATTCCGCGCATTCAATATGACTTTTTGCTAAACGAATCTCAGCTTGGCACCTTGCTGTCGCTGAATGCTCTCGGCTATCTGATTGCGTGTTCGTTTACGGGGTATCTGACCCGGATATGGGGGATTAAAGCCGTTACCGTCATTTCCTTTGCATTGATGGCATTATCCGGCGTGTTTATTTTTGTTTCGCAGCAATATGTTATGTTTTCGTCGTCGTATTTTCTGATGTATATCGGAAATGGCATGCTGGAGATTGGCCTGGCAGTGCTTGGCGCGCGTATTTTTGTGAAAAATACAGGTATGATGATGAACTTGACCCACGGTTTCTATGGACTAAGTTCAACGGTGGCGCCGCTGATCGCGACGGGGCTGATGAAGGTGACGATTAACGGTTATACGCTGGATTGGCGCGGCATGTACCTTGTTGTGTTAATGCTGTCGCTAATCCCGATCGTATTTGCCTTGGTCAGCAAGTTTCCGGGTGACGATATCAAGCATGAGGATCGCGTTCCGATGAAGACGCTGCTGAAGGACCGGGTATTGTGGCTGATGGTGCTTATTCTGTCTTTTGGCGTTGTATCGGAGCTGGCGGTTGGCGGATGGCTTGTCAACTTCCTGGAGAAGGCGTATAGCTGGGATACTATCACCGCTTCAGGGATGTTGTCCGCGTTTTTCCTGTGTTTTGCGATAGCGCGTCTGGTGTTGGGGCCGTTAACGGACAAAATCGGGTTTGTTTTGTCGCTTATCATCTTTTCGGGCTTATCGGCTCTTTGCACCTTTGCAGCCATACTGGGCGGCGAGAAACTGGCCTTTTTATTTGCGGCAGCAGGGGTCGGGATTGCAATGATTTATCCTACGGTGATGGCTTTTATCGCCAAGCGTTACCCTAATAGCAGCGACACTGCGATAACGATCACCGTTACATTGATGGGAGTAGGCAGCGTCATCGGCAATTATTTGATTGGGGGAGTGATTGAACTCGTCAAAGGGTTGTCCGGCGGCGACGCGCAAGCGGGGCTTCTGGCGGGACTGCAAGCAGGGTACGGAGTAATTGGATTATGCGCGGCTTTAAGCTCCGTTGCCGGCATTATGCTGTATCTCTACTTGCGGCGGAGAAAAGAAATCATTTAATGCTTTAGATGTGCGCACAGGTTGGCGCTCTAACCTGACGCTCAAAGCCAGAGGTCAGAGGCGGCAGTCCAGTCCAACTAATTGAGTGATAAAAGCACAGCCAGTGAACAAAAGGCATGCCTGAAGGGAATATCGAACGGCGGCGCAAATACAGCACGGCGCACGGCCAAGGGCAATGCAGCACATTGCGCGGCCAAGGGCAATGCAGCACGCTGCGCGGCCAAGGGCAATGCAGCACACGGCGCGGCCAAGGGCAATACAGCACATTGCGCGGCCAAGGGCAATGCAGCACATTGCGCGGCTAGCGGTCATGAATGTGCGTTAGCCGTGTTTTTCATAGGTTTTGAACAATGTAATGGACATCCACGTCCATTACAGCCCCAAATCATGCCGTTTTGGAGCTTTTTCAAGCTGTAACGGTCATATGTGACCGTTGCAATGTAGAAAAGATGCATTTTCCCCTTGTAAGGGACATTCATGTCCGCTACAGCGAAGACGGAGATGACATAGCAGGTGAATGTAGCGGGGGAGGCATCCCGCCACATTCACCTGCAAAAGCAAGAATACAAAAGGCTGGACGGAAAACGTTACGTTTTCACGCCCAGCCCCTTTATTTTGTCAACCGATAAGCACGTTGTCTTCGGGATAGCCGATTTTGGAGGTCGTCTTTTTCTGCGAAAGGGCGAAGGCCAGCGTCAGCGGACCGAGACGTCCAACAAACATGGTGATGGCGACGATGATTTTCCCGGCGGGAGACAGCTCCGGCGTCAGGCCCATCGACATGCCCGTGGTGCTGAACGCCGAGGTTGCCTCAAACAGCACCTCCAAAAAATGATCCTCCAGCATATCCTCCGTTATCGTGAGCACCAGCGTAACCAGCAGGACGCAGGTGAGCGAGCTGATGACGACCGCAAGCGCCCGATTGACGGTTTCTTGCGAGATTCTGCGTTTGAAGGCATGGATCTGTCCGCCCCCACGGAATGTATTGAAGGTGGCCAGCAGCAACACAAACACCGTATTGATTTTGATCCCGCCCCCGGTTCCCCCGGACGCCGCTCCGATAAACATATAAATAATGAGCAGAAATTGCGACACGGCCAGCATGCTGCCGATATCGATCGTATTAAAACCCGCGCTGCGCGGCGTCAGGCTTTGGAATAACGCAGCCTGCACCCTCTCCCAAAAACCAAGAGAACCAAAGGTGACGCTGTTCCAGCTCTCCAGCAGAAATAGCAGAAGGAAGCCGGCAACGGTCAGGAGGGCGGAGGATACAAGAACGATTTTGGAATGGGTCGAAAGCTTGCGCCAGGAGCGCTTGCGGAATATATCCACGATGACGATATAACCCAGGCCGCCAACCACAAACAAAATAAGTATCGTGATATTGACGACCGGGTCGCCGACATGCTGCGCAAGCCCGTCGCTCCATAAGGCGAAGCCGGCGTTGTTAAAGGCGGATACGGAATGAAACAGCGCATAATAGGCGGCTTGCCCCAAGCCCATTTCCTCCTGCCAGCGAAGTGTCAGAATAAGGGTGGCGATGGATTCCAGTATAAAAACAATCAGAACCATATACATGGAAAGCCTCACTAACCCCTGGGAGGAAGTGGACTGCGTCGTATGCTGGATGATCAGCCGTTCGCGCAAACCTATTTTTTTGCCCAAAAGTATAGCTACCATGACGCCGACGGTCATAAAGCCGATGCCCCCGATTTGAATCAGAAGCATGATGATGACCTGTCCCGCCACCGAAAACGCGGTGCCGGTATCGATAACGATAAGACCGTTCACGCATACGGCGGATACAGCCGTGAACAAGGCGTTTAACAGCCCGACGGAATGGCCGGTGCTTGATGAAAAAGGCATGCTGAGCAGGATGGTGCCAAAAAAGATGAGAACTAGAAAAACGCCGATAATGAGCTGCGGCGGACTGATTTTGTGTTTTAAATGATTGACGATTGCCTCAAGCGGAGACATATCCTTCTTACCTGTGCCTCTAAGCACGTTCATAATCGTTCTCCAAATGTCGAATCTCTTCATTGCTGCCGATCAGAAGCAGGACGTCGCCTGTATAGATCGCGTCTTCGGCTTTGGGCGATACGTTGATCTGATCGCCTTTTTTGATCGCCATAATGGTGCAGCCGTATTTGGCCCGAATGTTCAGTTCCTTGAGAGAACGTCCGTTCATGGCAGCCGGCGCTTTGATCTCCGCCAGATTGTAGTCCGGCGACAGCTCGATATAATCGATCAGATTGTCGGAGCTGAGCTGGTTGCCCAGCCGAATGCCCATGTCCCGTTCGGGATAAATAATGTGGTCGGCGCCGATTTTGCTTAATACGCTGCCATGCATTTCATTGCGCGCCTTGGCGGTTACCTTGGGCACCTTAAACTCCTTAAGAAGCAAGGTGGTCAAAATGCTGGCTTGCAGATCATCGCCAATCGCAACAATGGCATGAGAAAAATTGCTTGCTCCCAGCTCCCGAAGCACGGCTTCGTCGGTGCAATCCGCCTGGAGGGCCGCCGTAGCGATATTGGCGATTTCCTGCACAGGCTGTTCATTTTTGTCTACGGCGAGCACTTCATGCCCGTTGGCGATCAATGTGCGCGTCAGGCTTGTTCCGAATCTTCCCAGGCCGATAACCATAAACTGTTTTCTCATAATAATGGACCACATCCTAAACATGTTGGCAAACGGGATAGCAGTAACTGGAATCCATGATAGGAGACAACGGTTCATTTGTCAAAGGAATTAATCGTGGATGAATCTTGTACGGAATCCGGCTCCCGCTGGACGGGGAAGTGATCCGAAGGAAGGATGCGCACGTATTGCCGGGGCTGGAAAAAAGGTCTGTATATACTGGCTGGCGGAACGGTATTTTCCCCGCTGCCCGAGAAACCGGCGGTTTTCGGGGCATAGCCGTTGTCAGGACTCATAATAAAGGGCGGCTCGAGCCTCTGGGGCAAACGGTTGTGGAGAAAAGCCCCGCTAGCCATGATCGCGGCGAACATAAGGAAGCATATGACGATTTTGGCTGATAATCGGGTCATGGTTGTCACTCCTTTTTCCCATAATCCCCGATTGGAGCCCATTTCATTCCTTTTGAGGAACGGCGCAGCAACGTTTGTCCTTTTCAGCGGAAGCCTGCGAGAAGCAAAAAGGCATCCTCCACGGCCATATAGCCGTAAGGACACCTTTAGATGTAAGGCATTATAAGTTCAACGTTAAAATTTGCTTGCTTCCTTCTCCACCCAATCTCCGATATAGGGGATTTTGAACATTTTTCCCTGCAGGGCGAGCAGCATAAGCGCGATCCACAGAATAAAGGTCAGCGGGCCGAGAATAAAGGATGAGATCAGATTAATGACGGGAATGACGCCAAGAATGAGGTTGACCACGACCAGAATGCCGAATACCGCAGTGGACTGGAGCGCATGGAACTTAACGAAACGGCTTTGCTTCTCGAGCACGAGAAAAATAATGCCGGTTACAAAACCAAGCGCGTAGCAGAGCAGTCCGGCCACCTTGGGGTCCAGATTGGTTGATGACGGATCGGGATTGATTTGAACCGGTTGCATATTATTCATACATCCTTTCTACCAAAAAATATCGTTGCTATGATTCTATTCGATAGGATAGAGCCGTAGACCTTCTTTTTTTGCCGACATAATTCCACATTTGCCAGCAATTTTTTGTAATCGGTTTGTAACCAGTTGGCTAGAAGCTTCGTCTAGAATAATAGTGAAATAATCTGCATTGAATTGCAATGGAGTGGAGCGATTGGATGAAAACACGAAAAAAGAAGATTTTTTATACGATAGGAGCGGCTCTGATCGTGTTGTTGGCAGCTGCGTATATGAATCGCGAGGCGATCGCGATGGCTGGATTTGACTGGTTCGTTCAGGATTCCGTGGAGAAAAAGCTGGAGAATACCTACAAGCCTGTTGAAGGCCGCGAGCCCAAGCCGGTGAGCGTCGACAAGACCAAGCAGGACCCGTTTTCTGTTCTGCTGCTTGGCATTGACAAGAGAGACGGCGAGGTCGGCAGATCGGATACGCTGATTTATGCGATTGTTCGTCCCAGCGACAACAACATTCTGCTGATGTCCGTACCGCGGGATTCCTATGTAGAGATTGTAGGCCGCGACCGGGAGGACAAAATCAACCATGCGTACGCCTTTGGCGGACCGGGAATGTCGATGGATACCGTTGAGAAGCTGTTTGACGCGCCCGTCAACCATTACGCCACCATCAATTTCGAAGGCTTCCGCGATGCTGTCGATGCGCTCGGAGGCATCTCCCTGCCGATTGAAAAGGACATCATCAACAAAGATCCCAACCATGATTACTTCATCGTAAAAGCGGGCCAGGCTTCCTACAACGGACTCGATACGCTTAACTTTGTCCGTTACCGCGAAGACAGCGATATTAACCGGACGGAGCGACAACAGCAGTTCCTTCATGCTATGATAGAGAAAGCAACCGCCATGAAGTCATGGTCGAAAATTCCGGATCTTCTGGATATTATGGGCAATAATTTCAGCACCGACATGCGTCCGAACCAGCTTGTGGATTTGGCGCAGTCGCTGCTTGTGCAGAAACAGCGCACGACCATGTACAGCCACACCCTGAGCGGGGATGGAGGACGGCTGAAGAGCGGCGGAGCCTGGTATTATTTTGTAGATGAAGAGGATTTGGCGCAAGCTCGGATCATGATTAAAAATTGGCTGGACGGCGACACGCCATCATCGGGCCTGATTCTGCCGGAGCAAGAGGCGGAGGGGATCAAGAAGGAGGTTCAGTCGCTATCCAGCGCAGGGTAGAGATTGGGGTGAAGGAAGGAAATGAATATCGCATTTTTCCTGCTGCCCAAAGCAGAAGTGGCGTATTTGTCTCAGGATGCCACGCTAAGGCAGGCGCTGGAGCGGATGGAGCATCACCGGTATTCCGCAGTGCCGATCCTGAACAGCGAAGGCGGTTATTACGGGACGGTGACGGAAGGCGATTTGCTCTGGTTTATGAAAAGCCGGCCGGAGCTTACGTTTGAGTCCACCAGCAGGGTAAAGCTGGTCGAGGTTCCGCTTCGTTTGAACAACCGGGCCGTCAATATCGATGCCAATATGGACGATTTGATCTCGCTGGCGAAGATACAGAATTTTGTGCCGGTGGTCGACGATCGGAACAACTTTATCGGCTTGGTAAGAAGAAGCGAAATTATCGACTATTGCCAGAAGGGCTTGTCCCAAAAGCTTTAGAGCAATAAAGCGTCAACCGTCTTACGGTCCGCAAATGCGCGTTTGTTCCTGAAAACGCCGCTTGCGGGCTTTTTTGCATATGCCGTTGATGGGTGCGGGAAATTGCTTTTGTGATATAATGAGTGGTAAATGCCTGAACAAGTATGAAGAATGTAAGAGGTGAAAGGATTGAAAACTGGCTTGAAACCAGTGCTTTGGAGCGGCGCGGCGTTTTTGTTGCTGATTATGCTTGCAGTTCCTGTACTGAATTTAATCGCGCTTTTGTTTATGACGGTGCCTTACGCCTACCTGTATGCAACATTGTCCAAGAGAGCGTTTGTGCTCCATCTGCTCCCGGCCTGGATTTTGGCGTCCGTGGTCGTTGGTCCTTCCATTCTGATTATTGCCTTTTTCTTTTTGGTGCCCGGCATCGTGATGGGGCATTTGTATCGCAAAGGAACGCCTGCGGGCAAGGTGATCCGCTTGACGGGCCTTGTCATTCTCGCACAGCTGATGCTGGAGCTGCTGGCATTCGAGATCATTCTGGATCTATCCCTTCTGGAAGAAATGAAATCGACGATCCGCAGCATGTTTGACGGGCCAATGGCGCAAAGCCTGGCGGCGGCGGGATGGGGCTCCGAACAGACGGAGCTGCTTATCCAATCGGTCATTAACTGGATTCCGCTGACGTTTATCATGATGGCTTTTACCTATTCGGTGTTGTCTCATTATGTGGCGCGGAAATTCGTCGTTCGCGAAGGCGTGGATGCGCCGGCGTTTCCGGAGGCCAAAGACTGGAAGCTTCCGCGTGTGCTCGTGATTTATTATTTGATCGCTTACGTGATCAACTTATTCATGTCGCCGACCAGCGAATCCTTCATGGCTATCGCCTTGATGAATCTGGTGCCGCTGCTGAGTTATGCTTTTGCAATCCAGGCTATCGGCTTTTTCTTCTTTATCGCGCATCATCGCGGGTGGAACAAAGCAGTTCCCATACTCATCGCTATTCCTGTGCTGCTGATACCGCCGCTTAGTCTAATCGGCGTACTCGACACCGCATTTCCGATCAGGAAGTCGTTTACTAAACAATAGCACGGGAGCGAAAATGAAATGCCAAAGTTTCTGATTGCAAGATGGCACGGAATGCATAACATAGCCGCCATAGCCGTCATGCTGATCCTGTCGGGAGTGCTCGCCTGGTTCCATTGGATCGCGGGTGCCGTCGGACTGGCGTTAACCGCAGGTGTCGGACTGTATGGCTATCTGGCGGAGCGGGCATTCCGCAAGGATTTAAAGGCCTATCTCGGCACGTTGTCCTATCGGGTGAAAAAGGGCGGAAACGATGTCATCAGCGAGCTTCCGTTCGGCATTATCCTTTATAACGAGGAACGCGTCGTGGAGTGGCATAATCCCTTTATCGCGGCTCTTGCGGAGAAGGAATCCGCAGTCGGCATGCCGCTGACGGAGCTGTTTCCAACCTTGCAGCATGCCAAGGAACGCGACGGCATCGTGGAGGCCACGATAGGCGCTCATATGTATCAGTTGATTTTCCGTCCCAAGGAAGGCATTCTCTATGTCAAAAATGTCACGGAGCTATGGCAGCTGGGACGCAAATACGAGGATGAAAAGCTGTCGCTCGGCGTGGTCATGATCGACAACCTGGAGGAAGTTACGCAAGGGCTGGACGATCATCAGCGCAGCTCTCTTCTGTCCAAGGTGACGTCGGAAATTACAGAATGGGCACAGAAGTATCATATTTATCTGAAACGTCTGACCTCCGATCGTTTTCTGCTCATTACCGATCTGAAAACACTGCGCCAGCTGGAGCATTCCCGTTTTGTGGTGCTGGATGAGGTGCGGGAGATGACGGGCGATCAGAAAATTCCCGTTACGCTCAGCATCGGGTTTGCGGCAGGCGCTGAATCCATTACGGAGGTTGGGCAATGGGCTCATATGAGCCTTGATATTGCCCTTGGGCGCGGTGGAGACCAAGCGGCGGTCAAGGTCGGCGGAAGGCAAACCTTCTACGGCGGCAAAACCAATGCCGTGGAGAAGAGGACCCGGGTCAGAGCCAGGGTGGTGGCGCATGCGCTTCGCGATATGATGCGCGAAAGCCATAATATCATCATCATGGGCCACAAAATGCCGGATATGGATGCTATCGGCGCTGCCATCGGGGTATTAAAGGCTGCGCAGCTATTCAATAAAGAGGCGTATATCGTATTGGAGAGCGTTAACTCCTCCATCGACCGAATGATGGAGCTGCTGCGGGAAGACGAGCGGCTGTCGAAGCGGTTTATTACTCCCGAACAGGCATTGACGCTGATGACCTCGCAATCATTGGCGGTGGTCGTCGACACGCACAAAGCCTCTATGGTCAAGGAGCCCAAGCTCTTGGGTATGACTGACCGGATAGTCGTCATCGATCATCACAGACGCGGCGAAGAGTTTATCAGCAACGCAACGCTCGTCTATATGGAGCCTTATGCATCCTCCACATGCGAGCTTGTGACGGAGCTGCTGCAATATATTCATGAGCGCATCAGCCTGGATATCCGCGAGGCGACATCGCTGCTTGCGGGCATTACCGTGGACACGAAAAGCTTCTCCATGCGCACGGGAGCAAGAACGTTTGAAGCAGCCTCCTTTTTGCGCCGTAACGGCGCGGATACGATGATGATTCAGCGTATGCTTCAGGAGGATCTGGAGGGATACGTCAGCAAGGCGGAAATTATTAAACATGCGGAAGTCGTTTATGACCATATCGCCATTGCGGTAGCTGAGCACGGCCGGAGAAATCAGCAGTTGCTCATCGCTCAGTCGGCGGACACGCTGCTGAACATGACGGATATTCTGGCTTCCTTCGTTATTAGCGAACGGCCTGACGGTCTAATCGGCATTAGCGCCCGCTCGCTTGGCGGGATGAACGTGCAGGTCGTCATGGAGCGAATGGGAGGCGGCGGCCATCTGACCAATGCGGCGGCCCAGCTTGAAGGCCGGGTAGAGGAAGCTGCGGCGAAGCTCAAAGAGGTTTTGGCACAAATTCAATCGGAAGAGGGGTTATTTGAATGAAGGTAATCTTTTTGCAGGATGTAAAGGGACAGGGTAAAAAAGGCGAGGTTAAGGAAGTATCGGAAGGTTATGTGCGCAATTTCCTGCTGCCTAAAGGGCTGGCAAAGCCGGCTTCGGACGGCAATCTGAAGACGCTTGAGGTACAAACGGCCTCGGAAGTGAAGCGGAAACAGAAAGAGAAGGAAGAAGCGCAAGAGCTGGGCAAAAAGCTGGAAGAAATGAAGATCGTCGTAAAAGCGAAAGCCGGCGAAGGCGGCCGTCTGTTCGGAGCCATCACAAGCAAGCAAATCGCGGAAGCGCTGGCTGCGCAAGGCATCAAAATCGACAAACGCAAAATCGAGCTGGAAGAGCCGATCCGCACCCTGGGCGTCACTCAGGTGCCGGTCAAGCTGCATCCAGATGTGAAGGCCAAGCTAAACGTACAAACGGCCGAAGAATAAGAGGTAAAAAGGAGTGGGTTCCGGAATGGATACGGAAGTAATGTCGGGCCGGATTCCCCCGCAAAATCTGGAAGCCGAGCAAGCCGTCATCGGCGCGATTCTGCTTCAGCCGGAAGCTTTGATTACGGCGATGGAGCGGGTTCGCAGCGAGGATTTCTATACAACGGCTCATCAGCGCATCTATGAGGCGATGATTGAGCTGGGCGAGGATAACCAGCCCGTCGATCTGGTCACGCTGACCGCGCATCTGCAGGATGGCGGCTTGCTGGAGGAAATCGGCGGAGTCGGTTATTTGGCCAAGCTGGCGAATGCAGTGCCGACGGCGGCGAATGTGGACTATTACGCGCAAATCGTGGAAGAAAAGTCCATGCTGCGCCGCCTGATCCGCACCGCCACCAACATCGTTTCGGACGGGTATGCCAATTCCGAGGATGTCAGCGCGTTGCTCAGCGATGCCGAGAAAAAAATACTTGAGATTTCCAACCGCCGCTCCAGCAGCGGCTTTATTTCCATCCGCGACGTGCTGATGGAAGTATTTGAAAAAGTCGAGTTTCTGTATTCCAATAAAGGCGGAACAACGGGCATTCCATCCGGCTTTGTCGATCTGGACAAAATGACGGCCGGCTTCCAGCGAAGCGACTTGATTATCGTGGCGGCGCGTCCTTCCGTGGGTAAAACCGCGTTTGCGCTGAACATTGCGCAGAACGTCGGCGTGCGAGCGCGAGAAACGGTAGCCATCTTCAGTCTGGAGATGTCGGCGGCGCAGCTCGTACAGCGGATGATTTGTGCCGAAGCGAACGTGGACGCAACCCGCATGCGGACGGGAACGCTGGAGGGCGACGACTGGGAAAAGCTGACGATGGCGATTGGCGCTTTGTCGGAAGCGCAGATCTATATTGACGATACGCCCGGCATTACCGTGGCGGATATTCGCGCCAAATGCCGCCGCCTGAAGAAAGAACGCGGCTTGGGCATGATTCTGATCGATTACCTTCAGCTGATTCAAGGGCGCGGCAAGGCCGGCGAGAACCGTCAGCAGGAAGTATCGGAGATTTCCCGTACGCTGAAGCAAATCGCGAGAGAGCTGGAAGTGCCGGTTATCGCGTTGTCGCAGCTTAGCCGGGGCGTTGAGCAGCGGCAGGACAAACGTCCTATGATGTCCGACCTCCGGGAATCCGGTTCCATCGAGCAGGATGCCGATATCGTATCATTTCTGTATCGGGATGATTATTACGACAAGGAATCGGAGAAAAAGAATATTATCGAGATCATTATCGCCAAACAGCGGAACGGGCCGGTCGGCACGGTTGAGCTTGTATTCCTGAAAAACTACAATAAGTTCGTCAGTCTCGACAGAACGCATCATGATCCGTCGCAGGCCTCGTAAATATCCGAACAATTGTCATGGGTCTTTGGCAATTGTTCGTTTTTCGTTTGACTTCTGATGGCGAGACTGCTACACTAATATTGCTGTCTTCTGTCGTGTGTCGCGCTAAAGAATGCCGTACACGCCGTTTAGACGGTAATTTTCGATGTTTGAAAGCATCGGACGGGGGTATGTATATGTCTACGGTTGTTGTTGTCGGTACACAGTGGGGAGACGAAGGGAAAGGCAAGATTACGGACTTTCTTGCAGAAGGAGCTGACGTTGTAGCCCGTTACCAAGGGGGAAACAACGCCGGACACACCATCCTCATCGACAACAAAAAGTACAAACTGACGATGATTCCTTCAGGCATTTTTAATCATAATAAAACTTGCGTAATCGGCAACGGAATGGTCATCAATCCGGAAGCTCTGATCGGCGAAATTCAATATATTCATGACAATGGCTTTTCGACGGACAACTTGAAAATCAGCGACCGCGCCCATGTCATCATGCCTTATCATTTGGTGCTGGACGCTTTGGAAGAGGACCGCAAAGGCGATAACAAAATCGGCACAACCCGCAAAGGGATTGGCCCTTGCTATATGGATAAAGCAGCCCGCAACGGCATTCGCATCAGCGATCTGATGGATGCGGAGGAATTCCAGCAGCGCGTGCGCCAGATCATGGTGGAGAAAAACAATGTTATCGTGCAGGTATACGGCGGAGAGCCGCTCGACACCGAGCAAATCATCAAAGACTACCTGGGCTTTGCCGAGGTGCTTCGTCCTTATGTAACCGATACTTCTGTCGTGCTTAACGATGCTATCGACGAAGGTCAAAAAGTATTGTTCGAAGGCGCGCAAGGCGTCATGCTGGATATTGACCAAGGCACTTATCCGTTCGTTACATCCTCCAATCCGTCCGCAGGCGGCGTCTGCATCGGCTCCGGGGTTGGCCCATCCAAAATCCAGCAGGTTATCGGCGTTGCCAAAGCGTATACAACGCGCGTCGGCGACGGTCCGTTCCCAACGGAGCAGGACAACGAGATCGGACAAATCATTCGCGACAAAGGCCATGAATACGGCACAGTAACTGGCCGTCCACGCCGCGTTGGCTGGTTCGACACGGTTGTTGTCCGCCATGCTCGCCGCGTAAGCGGCATTACCGGTCTGTCGCTCAACTCGCTGGACGTGTTGACGGGACTGGAAACGGTCAAAATCTGCACGGGCTACAAATACCGCGGAGAAATCATTACTCACTACCCGGCAAGCCTCAAAATGCTGTCGGAGTGCGAGGCGGTATATGAGGAGCATCCGGGCTGGAGCGAGGACATTTCCGGCGCCAAAAAGCTGGAAGACCTCCCTCAAAACACGCTGAACTACTTAAACCGCGTTTCCGAGTTGACAGGCATTCCAATTGCCATTTTCTCCGTTGGACGCAACCGCGAGCAAACAAATCCCGTTGTTCCGATTTATGCATAAGAATGAACTCAAGGCGTTGCGGACTATCCGCAGCGCTTTTTTTGTGTAAAACAGGATCAAAACAAGCATCGGTTCTTGACTATAAGCAGCATCCCATCTCTGCTTAATGGCAAGCACTGATTTCTTTTTGAGCCAAAAAAAGAAGGGACACTCCTTGATGAGAATGCTATAATCCACCTTAAGAATGAGTGATGCGGTCATTTGCATCGCTCCGTAGAGCGAAAATGGCACCTTACGGCCGGGACAGATGGGGGAACGATGGAAGTGGAGTTCAAACAAAGCTTGTCCTTTCTGCTGATTTTGGCTGCGGGATTGATGGTTTTTATAGCCGTGTTGTCGTATCGCAAGCGGCATCTTCCTGTTGCAAAAACAATGACATTAACGATGCTGGCAGCGGCTTTTTATGCGGCCGGTTATGCGTTGGAGGTCATAAGCTCCGATTTGCTGCAATTCAAGCTTTCCATGCATCTCGAATATATCGGCATTCCGTTTGTTTCCACGTTGTGGCTGTTTCAGGCTATCCAATTTACGGGCACAGCGCCCGCTATCCGCAAACAATTGGCCATAGGGCTGTTTCTTATTCCCGTCACCGTTTTTGTACTCCATCTAACCAATGACTGGCATCACCTTGTCTACAAGCAATACGAGCTTAACGCCGCAAACGGCGGGATTCCTCTATATACCACTGTCAAAGGGCCGTGGTATCTTGTACATGCGCTCTACAATTATGCAGTACTTCTGTTTGGTATCGCTCTGTTTATCCGGATGTATTTGTATTCCTATTCCATTGTACGCAAGCAAATCGGGGTGCTTATCATTGGGGCGGCCGCGCCTTTGCTGTGCAATGTATTTTTTTGGTTTGGTTTTACGGTTGATCTGACGCCTTTCGGCTTTGCGGTGTCGGGAGGTGTCTATTTGTGGGGAATTTGGCGATTCAACCTGCTCCGCCTTGGACCTTTGGCTATGGAAAAAGTGTTCCGAACCATTCGCGACGGCGTGGTATTGCTGGATTACGAGGATCAAATTATCGGGTATAACGGAGCGGCTGCCGTCGCGCTGCCCGAGCTGAAGTTAAGGAAGCTGTATCCAGCGCCGGCAGCCGAGGTTTTAGCGCAAACGCCTGAATTGCTGTCCCATTTAAGCTCCGTTGCAGGCGATGACAGCCGGTTTCCGTTTCGGCGGGTTCACGAAGGGCGCAACAGACATTACAGCTGCAGTCTGACTCCCATTAACGATGGGGATTCCAGCACAATCGGCAGAATTCTCATGATCAACGACATTACGGAGTTAAAAGAAAACGAAGCGCGGCTGGTGGAAAATGCCCGTCAGCTGACGGAGCTAAACGCCTTCAAGGACAAGCTGTTTACGGTGGTGGCTCACGATATTCGCGATCCCATCGTTATGCTTGTCAGCTTGACCGAGCTGCTGGGCGAGGAGTTGGCGGCGGCGGGCATGGAGAGGGCCGAGCTGTTCCGGGAAATCGAAGGCCAGATGCACAGCACCTACCGCCTGGTTGACAATCTGCTGGACTGGTACCGCAGCCAGCAAGGGAGAGTCGCTTTTCGCCCATCCGTATGGAATGTGCGCCAGGTTGTGCTTCAGGCCATGTCGGTTGCCGGAGCCAAAGCTAAGATGAAGCGAATTGAATTGTCGGAGACCCTCGACGAAGAACTTGCCGTGTTAGCCGATAAAGAGATGCTTGACCTTATTCTCCGAAATTTGTTGTCCAATGCAATCAAATACACGGGTATGGACGGGAAGGTCCAAATAGGTGCGGAAAACAAGGAGGGCGAAGTGCTCCTGTTCGTACGAGACAATGGCATGGGAATTGATGAGCAGACGGCGGAAATGCTGCTTCGCGAGGAGCCTTTTTTCCGTAAAGGGGACGCTGGCGACGATGTTGGGGACACCCGCTTTGGCCTTGTTCTGGCACGGGAGTTTGTGCGAATCAACGGCGGACGTCTCTGGTTTCAAAGCAAGGAGGGCGATGGCGCGACGTTCTGGTTCACTCTGCCCATTGCCGCCAGCGAGATGCAGTGGGATATCCATAAAGGTCTAGGAGGCTCTGGGCATGAAAATAATTCTGATCGACGATGAGCCGGCGATGCATCTCATCATGAGGACAATGCTTGGCAAATTTCCCGGTATCGAGGTTGCGGGAGTTTTTAACAATACCGCGTCTGCCACTGCTTTTTTGGATGAGAACCGGGATATCGGCCTGGCGTTAGTCGACATCTCCATGCCGGGCGGCGGTGGTCTGGAATTTGCGGCTTCCGCCGCCGAGAGATTTGGCTCCATGCAGGTCGTATTTGTTACCTCCCATAAGGAGTTTGCGCTGGAGGCATACGAATTGTCTGTGCTGGATTACCTGGTCAAGCCGGTATTCCAGGAGCGTCTGCAGCGTGCCGTGGACCGCGCGCTTGCGTCATTTTCGTCGCCGCAGCGTACGGAGAGCCGGTCTTCGGCGGTGAAGCTGTCCATAACCGCGCTTGGCGATATGTCGGTCAGCACCGGTGCGGGCCGCGTCAAATGGATATCCCGCAAATGCGCGGAGCTATTCGCCTATTTGCTCCTTCATCAGGGCAAGCGAATTCCGAGATCGCGGCTGATAAGCGAAATATTCGCGGGCATGCGTCAGGATAATGCGGAGAACTATTTGAACACGACAGTCTATCAGCTCCGCAAATCGCTGGAGCCGCTTGGCGTGCGTGATCTGATTAGGTCGGAAAACGACGGCTACGCGCTGGAGCTGCAAGGGGCCGTTATCGATTACCTGGAATTCGCCCGCCAAGTCGAGGAGCTTGGTCCAATCGGGAGCGGGAACGTGGAACAGGCGCTTATCATTGAGCGGCTCTATACCGGTGATCTGTTCGGAGACAAGGCTTATGTATGGGCGCTGTATGAGAACGAGCATTATGCCAGACAATATACCGCTTTTGTTGTCAAAATCATTGAAGTTCTTATCGCAACTAAAGAAACGGCTGTTGCGTCCAAGCTGCTTCAAAAGCTCAAGGAGCGGAATCCGCTCGATGAAACGGCGATGACCCTCCTGATGGAAATCTGCGGCGAAACCGGAGACCGCAAAGGCCTGACGGCGTTGTATAACGACTATGCCCGGCTGATGGACCGGGAGCTCGGCATTCAGCCAAGCGATGAACTGAAACGGCGATACGAGGAGCTCGGGGGCAAGCTGGCGACTCGAAAACAATAGGTCCTGACAAGGTGAAAAAAACCGTGCAAGCTTGATGCTGCGCGGTTTTTTCGCGTTCCTTCGACATTTTTTTATAATTCTTTTATTGCCTGCTTCTACAATGATAGTATCTTGCAATTTGTCGAGAGTCAGATTGCCCAAACCATGATGACGGAAGGAGCGCACCAGGGTGAGACAAAGGAACCAAAGGAATATAACCATGCATGTATTAAAATGGATGCTGCTCGCAAGCTTTGCCATGGGGCTTATTGCCCCGGCGGGGCCTATTGCAGGTGCAGGAGCCGCCTCGGTGTTCACGGAGGATGGCGTTCAGAGCCTGGATGTCGCAAGTGATGCAAGCGGCGTAAAGGATTCAAATGTCGGAAGCGACATAAACGGCCATTGGTCGGAGTCCATGCTGTCGGAGTGGGCGAGCAAAGGCTTGATCCAAGGTTTTGCGGACGGGACATTGCGTCCGGATGAGATCATTACGCGCGTTCAATTCGTTGCGCTCGTAAATCGCTTGTTCGCCCTTCAGGGCGGCAGCGCCATCAAGTCGTTTATCGATGTATCGTCCACGGACTGGTTTGCGTCCGATGTGGCGGCGGCTGTAAGCGCCGGTTATATTAACGGCTATCCGGACAACAGCTTCCGGCCCGGCAAATCGCTTCAGCGGGTAGAGGCGGTTACGATGCTGACCAAGCTGGTGCCTGCTATCGCCGGCGAAGCGGGTAATCAGAGCGTCGCATTCCAGGATTGGTCCGCCGTTCCGGACTTTGGACGAGTGGCCTTGGAATCGGCAATTGCTTCCGGATTGCTGCAAGGTTTCCCGGACAATACTGTTCGGCCAACGAAGGCGCTGACCAGGGCCGAGGCAGTAGCGCTATTGGATCGGGTTAGAAAAAATGCCTCGGAGACAGCGGGGGGCGGCATTGTGCCGCATGCCTACACAGTGACGGAAGCTGGAATTTATGGACCTGCCTCAGGCCAACATCAGGTTGGGGGAGATCTTGAAATCAGCGCTTCGGGGACAACGCTTCAGAATATCGTCGTTAACGGCAATTTAACGATTCTGCCGTCTGTTGGAGAAGGAGACGTTTTTCTGCGCAATATTCAGGTGCGAGGGAAAACCTTTGTCCGGGGCGGCGGCGAAAACAGCGTTCATATTGATAACTCCAACCTGGGAACCGTAGTCATCGAGCGGGTGGATGGCAAGGTTCGGGTTGTTGCTGGCGGCACAACGGTTATTCAGGAAATAGATGTGCAGTCGGATTCCGTTATTGAAACGGCCCCCGGCTCGGATGCCGCTATCGCAGAGGTGAAAATCAATTTCTCTGGCGAAGTTGTGTTGTCCGGCGTTTTCAGCCAAGTCGAAGTTAAGGGCGACGTCGCGCTGACGGTCGCCTCCGGCTCCATTGACAGCTTGACGGTAGATGAATCGGCGGCCGGCGCTGCGATTCAACTCCAAAAAGGGGTAAACGTCGACCAAATGACCCTGAGAGGTACAACCGAAGTAAAGGGCGAAGGAACAATCGGAATGGCGATCGTGGATGCCCCGGGGGTTACATTCGAGACGGAACCTGCTGCCAAAGAAGTAACGGAAAACGGCGGCGGCAGCAATGCCGGCGGAGCGGGGGGCGGCGTTTCTCCTGGAGGAGGCGGCGGATTCCCGCCAGGTCCGGTTGTAACGCCTGCGCCAACAGCAACACCGGCTCCAACGCAGGGACCAACGGCTACGCCAGGTCCAACCTCTTCGTCCGACCCGACACCTACGTCGTCGCCGGTCGTCGCGGTAGAAGCGGCCGTGAGCCAATCGGGCGCAAAGGGTTTTAGACTAACCTTTAGCGTTTCGGTCCCGGGGTTAACCGCTACGGACATCACTTTGCTGGACAGTGAAGGACGCACAGTCAACGTGGGATCGCCGGCAACGATGGATGGCGGGGCGGCATATCGTATCCCGGCAAATCTTGGCGAAGGGTTTACCTACAGCCTGTCTATAGCTAAGGCAGGATATTATTTTGGCGGCAATATTTCCTTTACCGTTTCGGTTACGCCTCAGCCTCCCGTAACGGTTACCGCATCGGTGTACGGCATTAGCGCTTCCGGTTTTTCCTTGAGGCTTAATGATCCGGTGGATGGGTTAACTTCGGAGAATTTTGCGCTGTTTCGCAAAATCGACAACACGTCGATTTCGGCAGGCCAACCAATCTCCGAGGATGGCGGCGTATCCTATTTATTCCCGACGGCGCTTCAAGAGGGAGAGACGTACGGCCTCTTTATTAACAAGTCCGGGTACGATTTCGGCGAGGCGGTTACGATCTTTGTGCCCGTAACCGATCCCGGAATCATCACGGTGGATGTCGCGATTACAACGGTTCTGCCGACGGGATTTGCCCTATCGTTAAATCCGCCCGTGCCGGATCTTACTGCCTCGGATTTTACCATCACTTCTACCCAAAGCGGGGCCGGTGTTTCAGCGGCTAATGCCGCTACATCGGATGGGGGAAGCTCCTACAGTATTACGGCAGCTTTGGGCAGTGGCGAGAGCTACACGGTCGGGATCAGCAAACCGGGGTACAGCTTTGGCGCCGCATCCACGATTAGCATTCCGGCAGGGGATATCGGCATTCAGCCCGCGATCTCCCGTATCTCGACATCCGGTTTTATCCTCACTCTGGACAAGCCGGTGCCGGATCTGGATGCGTTGAACTTCGTATTGACCAGCGGAACCTCAGAAGTGGGCATCGACATGTTAAGTCCCGTTAGGGATGGTCTTGAATATGAGGTCTGGTCAACGCTGTCCAGAGGCGAGACGTATTCGCTTGAGCTCGATAAGGAAGGTTATGTTTTTGCGGAGGGCGCAGTGGAATGGATCGTTGAGCCGACTCTTTTGCAATCCGAGACGGCATGGGTTACGCGCTCCGGCTTTAAGCTGAAATTGCCTAACGATACCGCTTATTCACCGTTTCTATCCTATGAGCTGCTGAATGAAGCAGGACTTCCCGTCACAGTGAGGTCGGTAACAACAGAAGACGGAGGACGTTCCATTCTAGTTCAGGCGGACCTGCCTGCGGCAGGTGTTTATCGTTATACGGTAGACCTGGATAACGACCGTTATATTGAAGGAACAGTAACTGTGCCTGAGGCTATTCCGGTATCTAAATACACGACCTTTGATCTCTCAAATGCGGGAGTCATC
This sequence comes from Paenibacillus sp. CAU 1782, assembly GCF_054551715.1. Lineage (NCBI taxonomy): Bacteria > Bacillati > Bacillota > Bacilli > Caryophanales > Paenibacillaceae > Paenibacillus > Paenibacillus sp. CAU 1782. Next base: position 76,786 of record NZ_JBTOLL010000004.1, read on the forward strand.
GTCCATTTTGAAGTGCCGATACTGGGTTTAGAGATTGAGGACTTCCATCTGAGCGATACGGCGGATCAAGTCATAGCCATTGATTCGGCAACAACGACGGACGGAGGCGCGAGCTACTTTCTTGAATCGTCGGCTATGCAATACCAGCGGTTGAAGTTGGATATTTCCAGCAGCGGGTATGACTTTGGCGAGCCGGTCTACCTGATTCGCACGACGCTTAATCCATGGTATGGAGGCGTTGGACCGAATAGCTTTATGGCCGGACTTAATCCTGCCGTGCCAGGATTAACCGCCGACAACTTCAGAGTGATAAGCGATGACGGCGAAAACGTCGAAATTACAAACGTCGATTGGGATTCCAGGCAAGGAATTTATATAGTTTCCTACAAGGGAGAAAGAGGCAAAACCAGCGCGGTTAGCGTCGTTAAGGAAGGGTATGACTTTGGCGCTCCCAAAATGATCACGCTGGAGCCTCAATACCGAGTGAACAATGTTTCGTATGATGGCTTCGACTTTGTGCTGAATCCGCCGTTGCTCATTCCGGTTTCAACCGGATTTGAAGTAAGAAAGAGCGATGGAAGCCGTGTAACAGGCATTTCCATATCCACTTCGGATGGCGGAGCCAGCTATCAGTTTAGAGGGAAACTTGTGCCGGGCGATTATTGGCTGCACGTCAATGCTTCGCTGAGCGAAACATCCTTTTATTTCTATGTTCCTGTGGTGGCGACCTTATCGGTCGATTCGGTAAGTAATACCGGAGTACGAGCTACCCTTGATTTTCCGATTAAGGATTTGGAGCCGTATCAGTTTCTGCTGACACGTGCCGATACGGGTGAAGAAATTGCTATTGGATCCGCCACGACAACGGACGGTGGCCGAACTTATCAGCTGACGGCCAGTCTGGCAGGCGGCAGCTATAATCTGAAGCTGCGAGGCCATCTGCCGGAGGAAGGCGTTGCTTTCCAAGCGGAAGCAACGATCCAAGCCGGACCGGTTGCCCTCGATCGCATCACGCTGGGAGGCTTCGAGCTTCGGTTTGCCAATGCGGTGCCGGGACTGCTCCCAGGGAATGTGGAGCTTCGGGACGGGCAAGGTCGTGCCGTCACCGGATTGACTCTGACATCGTCGGATAATGGATTGACGTATCGGGTCAACGCAAGATTGAGCAGCGGCGCGGACTATAGTCTTTCCCTTCATAAGGACTATGCGGAATTTGGGGGATCGCTTAGTTTCCGGGTGCCGCTGGCCGTCACCGGGACGGTTGTGGAGACCACGCGAAGCGGATTTGTTTCCATCGCGTTTGATCCGCCAATGCCGCAGATGGAAACGGGTGTCGGCATTATTTTCAAGGATTCGGCGGGTAACCGGTTTTATCCTAATGCCATAGACATGAGCGGAGCCGGAGCGCTTTATCAATTCAAATTTAGCGGCGTATTCGAGCTTACTCAAGGGACCGCTTATACTGCGGAATTGGATGTTGACGGGTACGCCATGTCTCCTGTGACCTTTGCGCTGCCTGCGGGTTATGCCGTAACGGGGATTACTTCTACAGGTGTAGATGTTACTTTCGACTCGCTGCTGCCGGGACTGCTTAGAGGGAATTTCACTCTAAGTGATGCCCTCGGAGCGGATGTGAGAATTACCTCCGCGACGACAACGGACGGAGGGGCGAGCTACAGGCTGTCCGCCGCATTGACGCCAGGCCATTTCTATACGCTGAGCGTTAAGCCGGGACAGCACTATCAGCAATACGTGCCGATTTCGTTCGCGGTAGTCAAGACGATTACGGCCTCTCTATCTGAATTAAAGCGGAGCGGCTTTCATTTAACGTTTAGCGAACGGATTAAAGATTTGAAGCTGAGCGAGCTTATTGTCCGCGGCGCCGATGGCCAAAGGTTGCCGACAGACGCTTTTATACTGGATATTTCGACCAAGGATCAAGGCTTGTCGTATCAAGTCACAATGCCGCCGCTCCCGAGCGCAGAGGAATTTACAGTTGAATTGAATCGCGATGAGCTGAGATTCGCTGCACCTGTCACTGTTCGCATCCCGGATACAGGCTCGTTGTGGTTGTACAGTACAGCTCAAGATCAACTTATTTTTGGCATAACGCCCGCTTCGCTTCCATTGACCATGGATCATGTGAAGCTGACGGATAGCAGCGGCAGAGCTGTGGCAGCAACATTGCAGCAGGTGAACGACACGTTCTACAGCTTGCTGGGAGATTTCAAAACAGCGGAGACTTATTATCTGGCGATTGCTTACCCAGGCCTTGATTTTGGCTCCCCGCTTGCTATCGGGCTCATCATTAAGTCCGACGCCGTCATGACAAGTCAGAATCAAGATGGCTTTAAGCTGTGGATGTTCCCGCCTCTGCCGGGTCTGCAGCCAGCAGATATCATCATTAAGGATGAAACAGAGAGAGTGATCCCTGTACAGGCAGTCGAAACGTTGGATGGAGGAGTCACCTACAATGTGAAAGCTCCGTTGTCCAGCGGTCATACCTATTCTTTAGCCATTAATAAGAGTGGTTACCTGGTGCGTATAAATGAGAAAATATCGCTTGTTTCGCGCGCAACAGCACTGGACCGGCTGTCTCTAAGCAGTCTGACGCTAAATTTAAGCGACAAAACGTCCCTTACCTACTCGGAAGTGACGCTTTATGATTCCAATGGCGTTTCCGTTCCGATTACAGGTTTTGTGTCATGGGATGGCGGATATAGCTACGAGATAAGCGCCACGTTATCTCCTGACACCGTTTATGAAGTGCGGATTGCCAAAGCGGGCTTCGACTTTGGCCGCCCGAAATCCTTTGCCATTCAATCGGTCGGGATGGAATTCGGAGGACTGGTTAATAACAGCGGGGGTGCGTTCCTGCTGCAGCTTGACCATGCTGTTCCAGAGATGAGAACAGGCGACTTCAAGCTTCGTCGTGCTTCGGATGGGCGTCTGATGTCGGTCATTCTGGCAGAAACGGCGGACGGCGGATTCACGTACCTCCTTGAAGCCGATTTTCTGGGAGGCGAAAGATATACGATATTGCCGGTGAAAGACGGCTACGACTTTGGGGCAGCAATTGCGGTAGATGTTCCGGTATTTGCCAGAGCTGCGCTGCTTGGCGCCGGATCATCGGAGATTGTAATCGGACTGAGTCCCGCTGTTCCTGACTTAAGCGCCGAACACTTCACCATTAAGGAGGCGGGCGGCAACCAGGTGACAGTGCTCGCCGCTACAACAACCGATGGAGGAGCGAGTTACCGGATTCAGGCAGGCTTCCGGGGCGGAGCAACGTATGACATCGAGCTGCAACGCAGCGGTTATGTGTTCAAGCCTGTGCTGAACGTCACTTTGCCCGAGCAAATTGCGATTAAGCTAGACGGCGTGAAATCGACAGGAATAAGGGTCGCTTTAACGCCAGGCGTAGATGGGTTAAGTAAGGATAGCTTCGTACTGAAAGATGGTCAAGGCATCGTTATTCCAATAGTAACAGCTGCAACAACCGACGGAGGGCTGACCTATTGGCTGGAGGCTTCGCTTGAGGAAGGGCGGAGCTACAATCTGGCTCCGTCAGCCGCAGGGTACAGCTTTGGAAGTCCGCTTAACGCTTATGTGCCTTTTGAAGTAAATAAGTCGATTGAAGCTCCCGGCAAGGATGGATTTACCGTAGTGCTGGATGCTCCGGTAGATCTTTTGAACGCAACCAACTTCCTTCTGCTGGATGGGAAGGGCACTGCGTTGCCTGTCGGCGAAGCCCGATCGGAGGATGGCGGAGAGACGTATGCGATAAACGTCGAGCTCGCCGAAGGCGGGAATTACAGTTTAAACATTACCCGCTCCGGATATGATTTTGGCGATGGACTTACATTCGTGGTGCCGCTTCCTCCGTTGCCTGAGCCGGAACCCCCGGTAACAATGATCGCAACGGATGCAACAAGCGCAGGCTTTAACCTGGTATTCAGCGATTCCGTACCAGGGTTGACGGTCGGTTCGATACGGATTACGAATGCTCAGGGAGAAAACGTTGTGCCTCAGAGCGTTCGCGGGCTTAGTGATCAGAACGATGATATGAACTATAGGATTGGAGTGACGCTGACGCCAGGCGTCGTTTATACGGTTGAGCTGGCGGAGCAAGAAGTCAGGGCTTCAGCGGAACCAACAGAGGTCTTCGTAACGCTGAATCTTAATCCAAGGCTGGAGTCTCCGACAAGTGACGGCTTTACATTGCGATTTGTTGGCGCAGTTCCCGGTAGTCTGATGGCGGAGGCCATTACCGTATACGGTTCCGATAATCTGCCGGTAGCCGTTGCAAGAATCAAGCCTGGAGCTGAAGCAGGACTGTATGACGTTGAAGCCAAGCTTGAAGAGGGAGAAACGTACCACGTCGTACTGGAGCAAAAAGCAGTTCACTTCCAGTGGCAGCGAGGCTCCGATATGTACGTTCCGATCAAGTTATCCGCGGTTGCTGATCATGTAGGACCAAGCGGATTTAACCTGGTATTTTCAGCACCTGTTCCTGGCGTAGCTATTACGTTGTACACCGGAAGCTCCAATTTTGGTTTTAGTCCGGATTCGCTCGTTACGAACGATGGAGGACTTACGTATTTTGTTGGCGTTCACTTTCCGTATAATTCAACATTACGGGTTTCCTTGGCAAAGGACGGTTATGCTCTAGGCGAAGACTTTGTCGTCGAGCATATCAGCCTGCCGCCGGCGCTGCTCACTGCTGCAACGGACGCCGGTGGAAGAAAAATAACGCTTGGGTTTGATATGGCGTTAAAATCCGTTCCGTCCAATGCGCCGTTTTCGATTAAAATCAATAATCAATGGCAAAGCGGTGTACGAGCGTTTCTGGTTCCTTCGGATAATACAAAGGTAGAGTTAACGTGGAGCAATACGGGAGCCGTTATTACATCGACTTCATCCGCTCAGGTTGCTTTTACTGGCATTAACCGGGTAATGGCAATCAATCAGACCTATCTTGCTCCCTTTAGCGAGTTCGAGGTTGCCAATGTAACGACAGTTGAAGGTTTCGTGAGAAGCTTCCCGAATGGAAATTATGCTAATGAGCCGGCAGCTTTGCTGAAGAGCGTTTACGGCAAAACGGCGCTTGAGACACTGAAGCTGCTTCGCGACGCCGGGTTTGCGCCTTGGAACTACGCCAGTGCGGTGCGGCGTGAATATGAGCTATCTAACGCAGATATTATTGTCTTGTTGTATCAGGCAGACACCGATGTTTCCACGCTATTCGATATATTGGACAGTATTGGAGCTCATGGCTCATACAAGGCGTTGACGGGCACCATCATCGCTGCAGGATACGGAGCTGACGAGATCGCGCCTAAATTGCGCTCCAAAAGCATTCAGGGAAGGGACGCCGCCCTGTTGTTCAAACAAGCTGGCGTATCGGCCCAGATGACTGCCGACATCCTGTTCCGAACATTTAATGAAACTCATTTCAGCGCAACGGCGATTTTGAAAAGCGCGGGTTTTGGCAGGAATGAGCTGGCAGCCGCTGTTCGTTCCACATTTAGTCTATCCAATGTGGAGATTGCATCAGCAATGGCATCGGCCGGATTTTCCGCAGGAGATGTTCTGGCCTTTATGCTAGAGGATCACTCCGTTACGGCGACGGATGCGGCGCAGGTACTTATTGAAGCGGGTTTTGAAGCTAAAGCGGCAGGGCAAGCAATGAGCGCAGCCCATGCTTTCGGCGATGCCGGGGAGGCGGCGGCGGCCTTGTACAACGCCTGGGTTCAGCCGACTTACGTATACGGTATTGTCAAAAGCATGTTTGACGCTCAATCTGCCGCAAAGGCGATGCTGACTGCCGGTATTCCGCCGGACCAAGTGGCCGACGCTGTCAAGAATGACGGAGATGCTCCAGCTATCGTTATATCCGCCATGTTATCAAACGGCGTGGATAGCGGAGTTGCCGCCGCCTATGTAGCGGATGCGTGGGGCAATACTCCGGAAGCGCTGACCATGGCCATGAGCGGCCTGGCTTCAAACGGAATGGCTATTCACGATCGTACCGCTTTGCTGCGCGAGCTGTACGGGGCGACGATCGCTTCCGCAATTGCGGCTTTGAGTCCTTCGGCGACTGGGACGGAGAAGCAGGATATGATGTCCATTCTTGTAGGAGCGGGCTACGACCGCGCAGAAACCGTAAAGTATTACCTGGACAATGTCTATGGGGGAAGACGCGGCGATACCTTGACTATGCTGAAGAAGGCGGGCATCAAGGCAGATGAGGCTCTAAACCTGATTCGGCAAGCTGTTGAGATTTCGGGCGCAACGTTTACATCCAAGGACGGGGTAGACGTTTTCCGCCAAAGCTACGACAGATTTACGGCCGACGAAGTCCTTAAAGCGCTGGTAGCTACCTTTGCCCATACCAACAGCGGAAGTGCTTCGGCGGCTGCTGAGTATGCAAAAGCGATGTCGGATTCCATCATGTGGGACAAAATGGAGATCGGCAAGGCATTAGTCTCAAGACTGGGCATCACGCTGACGGAATGGGTAGAGCTGGAACGAAGCGACGTATTTTCGGCTCGAGGCTGTACATGCAATGTCAGTACGATTGTCAATGATTCAAAATATTTGTACCCGCGGGCAACCATTGAAGATATTACGCGGGCGATGAGCCAGACGCGCCTGTTCACGCTGACCGAGCTGGTAGACGGCCTTGTGGGCTACTACCAGGTGAGCGGTTTGTCCGGTGATTCCTTGTCTTATTTAACCGCCGGTTTAAAGAGCGCGGGGTATCCGTTCACGGATATTGCAGCGATTTTCGACGCAAAAGGCTGGAGCGGCTGGATTAGATCCTTTAGCCGCAACGGAATTGCAGCTAGCGAAGTGGTTGATTATCTGAAACAGATTTCGATAGCAGACGAAGGGATAGTACAACGTCTGGAGCCTTACGCGCTTAAGGATATCGCGTTAGCGCTTCGAACCGAACTCGGCAAGACGGAGGCGGAGGCGACGGCCTTGCTGTCACCGCATTATTTTGCCGATGATATCAGCTTGGCGTTGGTATTTGCTTATGGCGGAAATCCGGTTGATCTCTGGATTAAGACGTTGAAGAGCCAAAACGCATCTGTCTTTACAGTCATCTATACCATTACGTCTCGTTATGCCAATTATCGGGAGGCCAGCGTGGTTGGTCCGGCGCTGGTGCGCGCCGGTTACGGAGTCGACGAGGTGATGGAGGGTTTGCTGGCTTACAGCAGCGCTGGCAATATGAAGGAAACGGTACGGCTGCTGCAACAAATGTATGCGGAAGAGCAAATATCCGTATCGAGGCTGCTCACAGCATCAGGCAAAGAAACGCCAGAAGCAGGCATTCCATTTATGAGAAGCGCAGCATTCAGCATTGCGACAATTGCCCGAGCGTTGAAGGAGCATTATGGTCTTGCTTCAGGCAAGGCGTCGGCATTGCTGGCTGCCGAATATCCGAATTCCATCGCTCAGGTTCTGGACGGAGTTAATGCGGCTTTTGGAGAAAGCTTTGGCAATACGGTTGGCAATATTTTGGAGGAAAATGGGATCACAACCTTTGAAGAGGCGATTCCTTATCTGAGCCGTAGAGGATTCTCGCATGCAGAGTCCATTGGAGCGGTGAAGCATGTATTCGGTTTGACTGCAGGAGAAGCGGTAAAACGGATGGCGGCTATGGGCATGGGAGATAGCAGCGCTCTGCTGACTGCTCTTTCCGCCGTGTATAATCAGTCGATTCTAAAGACCGTTTATGAGCGGCAGCTTGCGGACGGGACGCCAAGCTTTGCCGCCGGGATCGAAATCGGCTATAGAGCGGGTCTGAACCTGCTGGAGATCATCCGAATGGCTAAGGAGTATTATGGCATTTCCTCAGGGGCGGCATTCCATGCTTTAACGGAATCGGGAAGATTCAACGTGAGCGAAATTTCGCCGGCTATTCCAACGATCTATTCAACATCAGATAAGCAGACGATTACGGAATCGCTAGCCAGCAAAGGGCTGCTGACGCTGAAGGACGCTGCTCCTTACTTGCGAACCAATCGTTATGATCTGCAGGATATTGTTCGCGTCGGCCGCGATTATTACGGTTTGACCGGAGCCCAAACGACAAGCGAACTGATCAACGATAATTATTACCAGGCATTAGCGATACAAACCGATGTAGCCTATGTGTACGGACAAACATTGGATCAGACGATGATTGATTCGCTGGATGCGCTTGGACATGACACCTTTGAAAAAGGAATTGCTTATCTGCACCAACAAAATGTCGGGCTCAATACAATCGTCAGGGCAGCCAAGGATTATTATTCCCTGAAGCATGGCCCGGCCATTTATGGCATTCAGCAATCCGGTTATTATGCTTTGTCTGCCATTCTGCCCCAGGTAGCCGAAGTGTATGGCAAGCCGTTGAGCGAATCAGTAGCTGATGTGCTCGCGAGCGGAGGGGTCTCCAATTTGGAGGATGCCGTATTGTTCCTGCAACGGATGGGTTATAGCATGAAGGATATGGTGACAACGGCGAAGGAGCAATACGGACTTGCTGCGGGAGACGCCGCGCATTCGCTCGCTGCTATTTTGGGAGAATCCAGTCTGGAGCTTCTGCAGTGGACGGTAAGCAATGTATACGGCCAAAGCGCAGGGTCGGCAGAGCCGGAAGAGATTGTAACGGGCGCTGTTTTTGCGGATGCCATTCTTGAATTAAGGAATGCCGGCATTGCTCTTCCGGATATTGCAGGAAGAGCGCAATCCCAATACCATCTGGCATCGAGAGAAGCAGCCAACGAATTGATCCGATCGCAGTTATACAATATTGAGCTTATTGTACAAAGCATCAGTCTTGTTTATGGTCAGTCTGCGGATGGAATTGTGGCGGCTATGCAAAGTAATGGGTTCAGCGATCCGGCTGTCATCATCGACAATCTGCGGCTCGGCGGCATTAGGCTCGAGGAAATCGTCCGGGCGGCAAAGGAGCAGCTTGGACTGAAGGAAACGGAACTGGAAACGTATTTGCTGAGCAAGAACGTTTATGCTGAGGTTGTGGTAAGAGAGCTTCTTGCAAAAATGTACGGGGCAGAGTTGAGTACGGAGACGGCGCTGCTGCAAGCAGCCATTGAGCTTCATGGCATTCGTACGGCGGATGGCGCCATCGCTTTTATGCGTCAGGCGAAAAGCCCGCTGAAGGATATCGTTTCCTACTTGAAGGTGCAATATGGAGTGACGGCCGCCGAAGCAACAGAGCTGCTGAAGCCCTACTACACAATTTCGGAAATTGGTTTAGCAACAACATCGGTGTATTTATCAACAAGCGGAAATCTGAAATATTTGTCCCAGGTCATGAACCCGCTTAATGTTTCCAATACGCCTATCGGGCTGGCACAGTTTATGTACAAGCAGTTCACAATGAGCGATATTGTGAGCGCATTGCACTGGTTCTACGGTCTTGATGCTGCGCAGATGCTGCAGGCATTGGGTAATAGCGGCATTCCGAAGGATCAGTTTACGGAAGCTGTAGTTGCATTTTACGGGAATGAAACCTTGTTCCAGTATTATGCCGCTATGAAAAGAAGCGGCGCAGGCGCCCGGGATATCGCGACCGAGATGGAGCGCCAGGGCCGGCTCGATTCCGTCAACATTGTGTATCTCGCCAAGCTGTTGCAGTCGCTGGGATACGACCTTGAGAGCATTATCCGGACCGTGTTTGCGGTATATACGGCAGGTCGCGGCACGGAAGCAACCGTGGCGGAGCATGCTGAAATGTTCGTGGCGCTGGGATACGAGCGTCCGGAGGATATTGTTGACGGACTTCGTTATGCCGGTTATGTGAATAGTGCCTCTTATGCTTTCCGCATTTACAGAACGATTGCGCTTGCGCTGCCGAATGAGGAGCCTGTTACTATTGCGAAGGCAATGAAAAAGATGGGCCATGACGGCGTCGAGATTATGAATGTGTTGAAGGGTCTTGAAATCCAGGACGACAGCGTTGTTGGACTTATGAAGGAATATGGCTATAGTGCGCTGCAGGCCATCACATTCACGAGCAGTCGTACACGCGATAACCAGATGTATTGGATGATTAAGAATGGTTATGACCTTTATGACTACATGAAATACGGGGGTAATGACGGCGTTGCTATTCTGAAGAAATACGGCGTATCAGCGGATGAGATGGCGAATGTTCTGAATCGCTACGGAAGAAGCTCATTTCAAATTGCATCAGCTCTGTACAATGGCGGCTTTACCGACCTGTTGGTGTTGATTCCAGCGATGATGGCAGGAAGAAGCCATCGGTACTGGGTACTGGAGGATCTCATTGATCTGGAGCATTGGTCTAAGCAGGAGATCGCGCAAACCATGCTGGATGAAGAGGTTATGTCGCTTGCAGAGCTGGCTAAACAAATTCGACGTATCAATGAAGGCAGACTTAGAGACGACGTTAGTCTGAAAGAGGTTTATACGATAATCCGCGCGATATCGACAGACAAGCAAAAGGCGTTTAGAGATTCCTTATCCGCAATCGAGCGCAAAGTATTTGACGATAATACGATCGCTATAGTCACAACCGTGACAACGCTGCGCGCAGGGGACTTCAGCGTCAGAGAATCTGCCCTATTAATTCAGCAGATCGAAAGGTTTGGCTATCTAAAAGCGGGCATCATGCTTGGCTATTCGGGATACAGTATTCCCGATGTGCTGGGAGCGCTATGGGATGTCTATCGAGCGGAAATTGGAGTAAGCATTCTCAAGACTATGGTTGGAAAATCTATCGGCAATGTGGTAACTGAACTGGAAACGGCTTATAAAATATTTAATTTTGTGTACAGAATGGTTAATGACGTTGTGAAATTTGCTTGAGGTGTGCAAAAGAATAATGAGGGATTAATCAAAGAAGGCGGCCAATCCGGCCGCCCTTTTTGTTCATTATTTTAACATTTCATCGCATAGATGAATGCTGAGTAGCAAGGATGGCGGGAGCAAAACCAAACTCGCGGAGCAAGCCGTCGGCACCGTTTTTGGTTAATTGAACAGCTCGGCCTTGAGGGTAGCGACTGATCCAGCCAAGCTCACACAGCCGTTCGGTCATAGCACTCCCGAGGGCTCCCGCCATATGATGGCGTCGTTCGCTCCAGTCCAGACAGGGACGGATCAGGCGGCGTTTTCCGCGCAGCAGTGAATCCATGTCCAACCCAAATGCAGCCAACTGCCGATATCCGGTTTCCGTAACCTCGAACTGTCTCTCCGGGGTTGCTTCCAGATAACCGAGCTCAAGCAGCCGATCCGTTAGTGCTACGCCTAATTTTCCCGCAAGATGGTCATAGCAGGTTCGCGCATGTTGCAGGCGAAAGGCCTCTTGCGATTGCTTCAGCGAATTGATTTTTCGAGGAGGCGCAAGCAGATTCATAGCTTCGATTAACTGAGCAACCTCCCGGCTTGCAAGCCGGTAATAACGGTGCCTGCCGGATTGTTCCACGGCAAGCAATCCTCCATCGGTCAGCTTTGCCAAGTGCGAGCTGGCCGTTTGCGGTTTTATGCCGGATATCCGCGCCAATTCGCCAGCGGGCAAGGCACGGCCGCTTAGCAGCTCAAGCAAAATAGCTGCTCGCGACGGCTCGCCCAGCAGCTCCGCCAGGGCAATAAAGTCGGGTTGTCCGCTTGCTAGGCCAGAGCTGATTGAAAAGAATGGTTTGGTCACGGCGCGGAGTCTCCTTTTTAAGAGGATGTATGGTCTGAACACCAGACCTTTTGAACGTAAAACGTTATTTTCACGTTTCGCTCTTGAACGATTTGCCCAATTCTTCGCCTAATCCAAAATAGTGACGGAAATTATAAATCAACGGATTCCAGCTGGAAGGGGCTATATGGTTTTCACCAGCCACAATGCTTTCATGGGCATGGACCTGAACCGCCTCGACTTCAATAATGGAGTACGAATCATTGGCTTCCGCCTTCTGAATTTTCCGGACAACGGCTTCGATCTGCAGCGGGCATTCCCCGACGCGGGAAAGCCGTACGAGCCGGGAAGGCAGCTCCGTCAACGAGGCAAAAGCAAACTTGTCTTTGACGTAGCGTGCTTGTTTGCCGGGAGGAACCGGATTTGCTCCCGTTAACGGCGCAAGCTGCTCTATTTTGTCCCATAAGGAGCTGTCGGGAAGGTTCAAAACGCATTCGCCGTGTCTCATCAGATTTGCCAGGCCATGGCTGTTTGCGCCAAGTCCCAGCACGATTGTGCGGCCAAGCGCCCATGCCGATGACATGGGGGTCAAATTCGTCGATCCATCCTCATTGATCGTAGAAAGCAGAACGACGGGCGTTCCAAAATATAGAATGGATGGACTAATCACACGGCTTGATTCTGCAAAGCTGGATTCCATTAGTATATCACCTCGGGAATCATTGTAGCCCCCAAATGCTTCGACTGCCGTCGAAACGTGAAGAAGATCATCGGAAGCGAAACGCGCGAGCTGTGCAGAGATTCATCCGATAGAGCGATTTACTGGGGAAACGGTGGTCAAGGCCTATCAAAGATGCGAAAAATGACACTTCACTAGGTTCGGGGAATGGAGCTGTCCGTTTTTGACCATAATGGTAGGAACGAGAGACAGGAGTTGAGAGAGATGCTGAAAGGAATCGCTTGGCTGGGCAAGCTGGTGGCGGGAGGGCTGATTCTTAGTTTCCTCTGCATATGGACAACCGGCTATATCGTAACAAGTTATGTCGAGAGTATATTGAAGCAATATGAGCTGCCGCTGGAGGTGCCTCCTATGGCCGTCTCCGGCGTTTGGGGCAAGCTGTGGGGCAGTGAGCCGTTGTTGGCCGGGAATGACGGCGAAACGGAAGCGGTAGGGGACACAGGACTTGCGAACGGGAAGGATCCGCTAGAGGAGGGCAAGGAGAGCGGCGCACAGGACCCCGAATCCACGGGGATGCCGAATGCAGCCGAAGTTATAGGAGAAATGGACCAGGAGGACCCGGTAAAGGCTGGCAGTGATATCGGTCATAGTTCTGAAGACCCATCAATAGAGGGGGCGGAAACGGCGGTTACAACGGATGAAATGCTGGACGTCAAGGATGAGATGAGCCAGGCGGACAAGGACCAGATTTTTAGCTTGCTGATGCTGAAATTGCCTCAGGAAGCGCTTCAAAACATCTCGTTTTTGATGGAGGAAGGGCTTACAGAAGGGGAACTGATTCAAATTCAACAGCTGCTTGCGCAGTATCTTGAGCCCGAAGAATACGATAGCATGATGGAGATTCTGAAAAAATATTAATATTACGGTATGATTGCAGAGGTTGCCCCATTTGTAAGGCTTATGTTAAAGTATTAGGCGAGTGATCCGACCGGGAGAATTCGCCTTTTTGCCGTTTTGTACGGCATAAAGCGCCGTATCGGACATACAAATCTCTCAGCAAAGTGCGAAAAGGAGACAATCATGACCGGTTTCAGGGACATGAGTCGCATCAAGAAAGCATGGGAACAATCGACCCAGTACTTTCGGCGCATGCGCTCGCAAGACTTGACAGGTAAGACCGATAAACAAGCGGCAGAAGTGATCCAGCCCGCCCCACTTTGGAAGAGGAAGTCGACCATTATCATCGGCGGCGTTGTAATCCTGCTGACAACGTCTGGCTTTATCGGAAACGACCAATACAACAAATACATTGAACGAAATACGTTCCCATACTACCACGTATATATAGACGGCAAAGAGATTGGGACGGTTGCGGCATCGGATGAAGTTGAGTCCATGGTCACGGCCAAAACGAAAGCCATACAAGAAGCCAACCCTGGCATCAATATGGTGCTGGAAACGGGCGAGATTACATATGAGCTTGACAGCGGCTTTAAGTTTGTTCCAGAGACGGAAGCAACATTGGCCAAAGTGGAGAATAGTTTCAGCTCGTATGCAATCGGCGTAGAGGTTAAGGTTGACGGCAAAGTTATCGGAGTTGTGAAGGACCAGGAAACGGCGGATGCCGTTTTGGCCAGAGTTCAAAGCAAATATGCGCCTGAGCTGGCTGCGGCGGGCAAAAGCCAGAAGAGCGTATCGACATTGTCATTTGACGGCAAAGAAGATGCGGAAGCAGCGGATGAAACGGCGGTAGATCCCAATGAACCCGGCGTTACAGTGACGAATGTTGAATTTGTAGAGCAAGTTGCCGTGCAGCAGCAAAATACGGATCCTGCAGATATTCAGGATGCGGAAGAAGTATACAAGAAAATTGTTGACGGAAGCACGAAACCAACGAAATATGTTGTACAAGCCGGCGATGTTATCGGGCGTATCGCTCTGAAATTCGACATCTCGCCGCAAGTCATTTATGACAATAATCCATGGATCGAAGGCGACCGGATTACGGTTGGCGACGAGCTTGACCTGACTGTACTCCAGCCTGAACTGACTGTCCGCACAACGGAGCAGCTGGTTGAACTGGAGAAGATAGCGATACCTGTTGAATATGTAACAAACGACCAGATGAGGGTCGGAGAAACCAAAACAATTAAAGAAGGCACGGAAGGCACGCAACGCCTGACGTATGAAATTACGAAGGAAAATGGTTACCTGGTAACGGAATCGTTGCTCGAGAAAGTTGTACTGACAGAACCAACGCCAACGGTTATTGAAAAAGGCACCTTGGTTGTGCTTGGCGAAGGTACAGGCCGGTTCATGGTTCCGGTGAAGAATTACCGGATTACCAGCAAATTCGGACCGCGTTGGGGCCGCAATCATAACGGCGTCGACTTTACCGGAAACAAAAACATTATGGCGTCCGATCATGGCGTCGTCGAATTCGTCGGCACCAAAGAGGGACTTGGCAAAACCATCATTATCGATCACAAGAATGGTTACAAAACCGTTTACGGCCATCTGAGCTCCTACAAAGTAAGCAGCGGAGATAAAGTGGAAAAAGGCGATATCATCGGCATTATGGGCAGCACCGGCAATTCGACCGGCGTCCATCTGCACTTTGAAGTTCACAAAAACGGGGTTCTTCAAAACCCGCTTAAGTATTTGTAATCATCCATATCATATAAGTAAAGCATCATTCGGAATTTTAAACCCGAATGGTGCTTTTTTTATTTGCAAATGGAAAGCGTGTTTTTTGAACTACCTCTTAAAATAAGGGAACTTTCATTGTGAAGGGGGACTAGTCCTGTGTTAGAATAGAATCATTACGATAACGACCGGACAAGCGGGACGAAACCCGGTCATGAGTGTATAAATTTGGACAAGCGACAGGCGGTGTAGCGATGCACGGAAAAATTTTGGTGGTCGATGACGAACAGCCGATTGCAGATATACTTAAATTCAACCTGGAAAAGGAAGGCCACCAGGTCATTTGTGCTTTTGACGGAGGAGAGGCTGTCCGATTGGCCTTTGAGGAGCAGCCGGATCTGATCCTGCTGGACCTGATGCTGCCGGTAAAGGATGGCATGGACGTATGCCGCGAGGTGCGCACCAAGCTGCAAATGCCCATCATTATGCTGACGGCAAAGGATACGGAAATCGATAAGGTGCTGGGACTGGAGCTTGGCGCGGATGATTACGTGACGAAGCCGTTCAGCACGCGCGAGCTGCTGGCGCGGGTAAAGGCGCATCTGCGCCGCCAGAACAAGTCGGCGGAGAGTCTTGGCCAGTCCGCTTCCGGCGAAGCAGCCCAGGAAGCGACCGCAGAGCAGCAGGGGCTGCGGATCTTTAATCTTTTTATCGATACGGATATGTACGTCGTATACAAAAACGGCGAGCAGCTTGATTTGACACATAGGGAATTCGAGCTTGTGCATTACATGGCCCGCAACAGCGGCAAGGTGATGACGCGCGAGCATTTGCTGCAGGCGGTATGGGGCTTTGAATATTTCGGCGATGTGCGAACGGTTGACGTAACCATTCGGCGTCTCCGGGAGAAGATCGAAGATGATCCCAGCCGTCCGGAATACATTATGACAAGGCGCGGATTGGGGTACATGATGCGCAATCCCAAAACGGGAGGCTTCGGATACGGATGAAAGGCCGGAAGTTTTTCCGCACCATCCAAGTCAAGCTGGTCATTATTTATTTGCTGTTGATTCTGGTTGCGATGCAATTGATTGGCGTTTATTTTATCAGCACGGTCAAAAACTCGCTGATTACCAGCTTTACGAACAACTTGAAGGAGCAGGCGGACATTTTGTCCAAGTTCGCCGCGCCGAGTCTTCTGCCTAATTTGGAGACGGACGGCGATGCCAATGAAAATACGACAGAGGACCTTAATCTCGTGGTGCGGAGCTTGTTCAGCATTAGCGGGGCGGAGGTGCAGGTGCTGGACGCCAACGGGAAAATCGTAGCGACCTCCCTGCAATCCCATCAATCCCGAATCGGCCAAAAGAACAATAAGCTTGCGGTTAGCCGCGCGCTGCAAAACATCCCCGACAACGAAGAAGAGTTTATCGACGACGACAACTCCCGCAAAAAGATGATTGCGATTCCGGTTATGTACAACGACAAAGTTGTTGGCGCGGTTTACGTTGAGGCGTCCATGACGCAGCTCTACGAAACGGTGAATCGGGTCAACCAGATCTTTTTCTCCGGAACGCTGATTGCGCTTGGACTGACGGGGATGCTGGGCATTCTGCTGGCCCATACCATTACGAGCCCGATCAAAGGATTGACGCGGCAAGCGGAAGCGATGGCGGAAGGGAATTTCAATCTGAAGGCGCCCGTGCTTGGCGACGATGAAATCGGCAGGCTCAGCATGGCGTTTAACGATATGACCTCCAGACTGAAGGACGCGTTGTCCGCCAACGAGGAGGAAAACGAGAAGCTGACGTCGGTTCTCTCCAATATGAGCGACGGCGTGGTTGCCGCAGATGAGCGAGGAAACATCATTGTCTGGAATCGTCGCGCCCTTCAGCTGATGGAGGTTGAAACATTTCAGGGGGCGGAGCTGTCGGAGTTGCTGATGCTGGGACCCGACAAGCTGTCGGAGCTGCGGCAGGGCAAGGGGCAGACGCTGTTGATTTCGCGGGAGAACACGGACCGATCTACCGGGGACGCGGAGGAGACGCTGCTCAAGGTGACGTTTACCCCAATCCACCGCAGAGACAAGGGCATTACTGGCACGATTGCGCTTTTGCAGGATGCGACGGAGCAGGAAAAGCTGGAGCAGTCGCGCCGCCAATTCGTAGCGAATGTATCCCATGAGCTGCGCACGCCGCTGACCACGATCAAAAGTTATGCGGAAGCGCTGGGAGACGGCGCGCTGGAGGAACGCGAGCTGTCGGAGAGGTTTGTTGGCGTCATCAGCAACGAGACGGAACGTATGATTCGTCTTGTAACGGATCTGCTGCATCTCTCCCGGCTGGACTCTAACCAAGCTCCGCTCAGGAGGCGTCAGACCAACATTCATGAAATGCTGGACGAGGTAGCAGACCGCTTCTCCTTCCAGCTGCGCCAGAAATCCATTCAGGCTTCGGTGCGCGTGGAGCGCAAGCTGCACACGGCTTGGCTGGATCGCGATCAGATTGATCAGGTGTTGGACAACCTGATGTCCAATGCGATCAAATACACGCTGGATGGCGGCTCGATCGAGCTGATCGCCCGCAAATCGAGCGACGGCGGCATGCTGGAAATTAGCGTGAAGGATACCGGAATCGGTATTCCCAAAAAAGATTTAAGCCGCATTTTCGACCGATTCTATCGGGTAGATAAAGCGCGCTCCCGCAATATGGGAGGCACGGGGCTTGGCTTGTCCATTGCCCGGGAAATTGTAAAGGCGCATGGCGGCAGCATTGCCCTGTATTCGGAGCTGAATGAAGGCACGATGGTGACGTTTAGTCTTCCTCTGCTGCAGGAAGGAGGCGAGCCGGGATGATGGAAAGAGCCAAGACGGCAGTATTGATCGCTCTGGTTGCGCTTAGCCTTCTGCAGAGTTACCTGCTTGCCTACAGCATGCCTGGCCTTGGGGCGACGGTGCGAAGCGAGCAGGATTACGTCAATGCGGAGCCGCTGGGCGTGTCGTCCAGCGTGGAGGGCGTCATTTTTCCAGAGGAGCTGGTGCTTCACATGGGTGAAAACCGGCATACGGTGCTTCGGCCGGGGACCCAGTTCTACGATATGATTCTGAAGCAGCGCATCGCGGGGCGCGAGTTCAAAGGCCTGCAGCGCACCGTGGCTATGCTGATGGATTGGGAAGAAATTCGCAAAAATGAGATTGGCATTGAGCTGCGCTTCGGCAATGGCGTGCCCGTTGACCTGCTGCAAAAGCTATTGAAGCTGGAAGGAGACCTGCTTTTCCTGAACGAGCGGATTCAGAAAATCTGGATTCTCAAGCTCAGCGATTCCGAGGAGGTTCGGGCCTTCTTCTTCAGCAGCGACGGAGAAAATGTATACGAAGCGGTCCGCGCCGACTTGACCGTTCGGGATGTGCAGGATTATGTCGGCTTTGGCGAGCACCTGCCGTCATACCGGATGACGGATGATGGCTTGTATATACCGGATGAGGCGATCCAGGCTTCCGAAATGGTGTATCCATACGAGATGTATTCGCCGGAGCAGATGCAGCGGAGCTTGTTCTTTGATTCCAGTACGACCAAAGCAATTGTGGACCGCAGCGGCTCGGAAATTTTCACCGACGGCAAACGCGGCCTCAAGGTAGAGCAAAACGGCATGTGGATCAACTATACGAACTCCGCCGCGGGACAAAGCCATGACTTCCTGTTTAGCGAAAACGTGTATGCATCCGTTGATTTTATTAATCAGCACGGCGGATGGGACGGCAGCCATCGGCTGATGAGCGCCACCCCTGCGGAGGAGAAGAAATACGTCAGCTTCCGCAAATACGTCGAGGAATATCCCATTATCGACAATTCGCCGTTCCGTTACGGCTATATGCGATTGACGCTGCAGCAAGGCGTGGTGACGGAGTACAGCCGGTCCCTGCTGACGCTAAAGCCCAAATGGGAGACACGCGTGTCTCGATGGCTGCAAGGCGGGAAAGGACTGGAGGACCGGCTTGAGGCCTACGGGAAACGATCTCAGGTCGTCGCGATCTTCCCGGCTCTGAGAGCAAGTCCATTGGACAGCAACCGTCTGCAATTCGTGCCGGTCTGGGCCGTTCGGCTGAAGGACGGCACGGAGGAGATTCTGCAGGAAGCATTTCCAGCAGGCTACGAGCCGCCGGCCAGCACCGACAAGCCGGAAGGTTCCGACGGCGAAAATGCCAATGGAACGGCAGCGGGACAAGAGGGCGCCGAGGCTGGAGGAGACGCTGATTCCAGTTCCTCAAATAGCGGATCGGGTTCAGGCGCTCCTTCCCGGAACGGTCAGAGCGGCAGCGGCTCCAGTGCCAATGGCACGAATGCGGACGGCACCGATGGCACAGCCGAGGCGAGCGAGTCAGGTACGGATGGCGCAGCAACGGAGCTTGCCGCGGGAGGCGGCTTCGACGAAACAGGCGAGCCGGCGGCTTCAAGCGGCCAGGACGATCCGGGCAGTCGATCCGATGGGGATACGGACGGAGAATCCGCCCGCGAAGGCCGCGATACTTCGGCCGAAAACGATGCGTCTCCATGAAACCGTCAGAGAGCTTTCACATGATGGTAGACTTTTCTGGAAATGATTAGTTGAACTTATAGAAGGATAAAGCGGAGGTGAAGTGCTTGGATTGGGGCAGAGCCAAAAGCGTGATGATTATATCGTTCCTTCTGCTGAATATTTTGCTGGGTTATCAGCTTTGGCTGGATGTGAGGGAGCAATTAAACGCCAATATCAAATTCGCGGAGCTGCCCCAGGACAAGGTGCTGCTCATGCAGCAAAAGCGAATTTCGCTTACCGCGAATCTTCCGCTGGACACGCCTAAGCTGGGCGACCTGACGTATTTGCTGCACACGAGCAGGCCCGAACATGAAGAGCCGCTTCCGCTGAAAACACCGGTGGACAGCGCGCTTAACTTCTCCAAATCGGAGCTGAACAAAAGGCTAAGCGGCCAGATTCCCGAAATCGATCAATACGCCTATGATCTGCACAGCAGCAGAGACGGCGTGTTCGTGTTGAACCGCATGGTCGAGGGGCGGCCGATGTTCAATATTAAGCTGGAGCTGTTTATCAGCAATTTGAAAATAACGGGCTTTCTGCAGGATCAGGTGGAGCTGGTGGGGATCGGGGAACCCAGACAGGTGCTTCCCGCCGCCAAGGTTGTAGCTAGCCTTATCGAAACCTATCTGGAGGAAGGTTCGGTCATTACCGACATTCAATTGGGCTATCACGGCCAAATTTTCGATTCCGAGAAGCAGGTGTCCGCACCGACCTGGCGCGTAACGCTGGAGGATGGAAAGGTTTATTTTATCCATGCCATCAGCGGCGAGGTTGCAACGGACGCCGGCGACGAGGATGGAGACGACGAGCTGGCAAGCGACGCTTCCGTAGAGAGGCGTTGATTCAGGCTTGCGACATAGAAAGGCAAGAGACCGGGGAGCAGGGAGAAGGGACTGGAGCAGTTGGGACTTCGATTTACAGTATTGGCAAGCGGCTCGACGGGGAACGCCACTATCATCAAAGGCAGCAGCAAGATGGTATTGGTGGATGCCGGGCTTAGCGCCAAAAAAATGGATGAAATGATGAAGGAACGCGGGGTATCCGGGCATGAGCTGGACGGGCTCCTGGTGACGCATGAGCATTCCGATCATATAAAAGGGCTGGGTGCCTTTGCCCGAAAATACGAGCTTCCCGTATTCGCCAACGAGGCGACATGGGGAGCAATGGAGCGCCATATCGGCACGATCGCGCCTGAGAAACGCGTCATTATGGAGACGGGTGAAAGTCTCGACTTTGGAGAGATGACGGTGCAGTCGTATCCCATCTCGCATGACGCGGCGGAGCCGGTAGGATATTGTTTTCAGGAAAATGGCGAAAAGCTCAGTCTGGCAACGGATCTGGGATACGTCAGCGAAAAGGTCAAACGTCAGATCATCGATTCCGATGTGCTGGTGCTGGAATCCAATCACGATACCGAGATGCTGCGCATGGGGCGGTATCCCTGGAATATCAAGAGGCGCATTCTGAGCGACATCGGGCACTTGTCCAATGAAGCGGCAGGGGAAGCGCTGGTTGAGCTTATGACGGACCGTACGAAGCGCATCTATCTGGCCCATCTCAGCCTGGACCATAATCAGATGGACCTGGCTTTACTTACTGTTAATTCTATATTGGAGAACCACGGAATATTTTATAAAAAAGAGGAGTTTCCGCTCCGCATGACCTATTACGATCGCCCTACGCCATGGGATGAAGTTCGGTTGAAATAAGCGTCTCCAGCTCGGAATCCAGCTGACGCGCTTTTTCGTCCAGCTCCTGGCGGGTCAGAAGCCCTTTTTCAATCAGAAGCTCCATCATGGCGCTAAGCGTCAGCAATGCGCGGTAATGATCCTCCTTGAGATCAGACAGCCTGGCAACAATCTGCACTTGCTCCCAAGCGGATATATCGGTATTATTCATGGGATGGCCTCCTTTGCTAATTTTTAAAAAAATGTGAAGCGGCATCACTTAATCTATTATTATTTTAATCCAATCTTCCGAAATTATTCCTAGATTGCAGCGAAAAGATTGCAAATATTGCCCGTGGAGTCCGGAGAGGAGGCAGTCCGATGAGCATATTCGACGACAAATTCTATTCAACCAAGGTGTCAAGGCGCACAACGAGGATCAGCCGTCGTGAGGAAAAGGGGTTTCCTTTCAAAAGCCGCGAACGCAACTGGTCGACTCTGCGGATCGCCTTTGTGTCCTCTTTTACAAGCGCTATAGCGGCCACGCTGCTGTTCGGATTGTTCTTCGGCGGCTTTGGCGGAGCCGGTCAAAGCGGCCCATCCGGCAATTTGACCTCTGGCAGTACCCTGCAAGGACTGGACCCATCGGAGAGGACGATTCACGCTACAGCAAAGGTGCGTCCAGCGGTGGTTAGCATAATCAATGAACAGACGTTTTCGCTTGGACTCGGCGGCGGATTGCTCAAGGATGCCGAAGAAGGAGAAGGCGTGCTTCGCGAGGCGGGCGTCGGCTCCGGCGTCATTGTGGAGAAAAAAGACGGAAAAGCGTTTATTGTGACCAATTACCATGTGGTGTCGGATGCCCAGAAAGTGAAAGCGGTGCTTACTACGGGCGAAATCCGGGAAGCGCGTATTGTGGGCGTGGATCAAATCACGGATTTGGCCGTTCTGGAGATTGACAGTAAAAGCATCGACACGGTAGCCGAAATCGGCGATTCCTCCGCGCTGCGCGCGGCCGAGTTCGTCATGGCGATCGGCAATCCGCTGGGCATGGGCGAATCCATTACCATGGGCGTCGTAAGCGTTATTCACGAGGTCATTCCGGTATCCCTGAACCAAAACGGCGTGATCGACTGGGAGCAGGAAGTGATCCGCGTGGACGCCGCCATCAATCAAGGCAACAGCGGCGGTCCGCTGATCGACTTGAACGGCCGCGTTGTGGGCATCAACAGTATGAAAATCGCCGATTTTGGCGTTGAAAGCATTGGTTACGCCATTCCTATCAACAATGCGATGACTATCGTCAACGAGTTGATCGAAAAAGGGTACGTATCTCGTCCTTACCTCGGCGTCTACACGATGGATCTGTCCCAGTATTGGGAGCAGGAGAAGTGGCAGGGCATTCTGGAGGGCGAGGATGGCGATGCCGGCGAAAAAGACGAGTCCGCCGGTTCCGATGAAGCGGGTGCCAATGGTGAAACGCCTAAGCTGAAGCTGCCTGACGAAGTATTTTCCGGCATCATCGTGCTTGAAGCGGTTGGCCCGGCTTTGGATGCAGGGCTGCAATTCAACGATGTTATCGTCAAGCTGGATAACCAAAGCGTAGGCAGTACCAAGGAGCTGCGCAAATACCTCTATAAGCAAAAAAACATCGGGGATGATGTTGAGGTTTCCTATTACCGGGACGGCAAGCTGCAGACGGTCAAGGTGAAGCTTACGGATCGCCCGGAGGAAGAATAAAGGGGAAATGGAATAGCATAAATAGCTGCAGGCTGTTAGATCCTATCCGGTGAAGACGTATGCGAAATCGGGGCAATCTGTTACAATAGCAGATAGGACATTACACCAGAACAGAAAGCGAATGAGTATATGTATTGTGTATGCAAACCTTGCATTGAACAGGCCTTGGAACGTTTTGTAGACGAATATGAGGATGCGCCGGACGTCGTCAACCTGGAGGAAACCCAGTTCGCGAATTGGGACCCGCCGCGCAAATGCGATTTTTGCGAAGAGCCTGCTGCGTTTCTGGTTGTCTGAGAAGCGTCAAGATTACAAACGTCGCTATATAAAGAAGAAGAGCGCTTTTGCCGTCGGTGGCAAGGCGCTCTTGTTTTTTGGGAAGGTCGGGACGGGGCTATCGGCCCTGTGAAGCCGCGTTTCCGTCGAAGCCGTTTTGCTGGCTGATGAGGCTGGGCTTAGTAGGCTGTCCAACCGGCGTCGGCCGTAATGACGGAGCCGTTTACGAAGCTGGCATCGTCGGAGGCGAGGAACAGCGCAACTTTGGCGATTTCTTCAGGAGTGCCTGTGCGCGGGTTGATGCCCATGCCCGCCATAACGCGGCCCGTTCCGAACTCGTTTGGCGCGTTAATGGAAGTGCTGATGTTGGTTGCGACGCCGCCGGGAGCAATTGCGTTGCAGCGGATGCCTTTGACCGCGTATTGGTAGCCAACATTTTTGGTCAGGCCGATGACGGCATGTTTGGAAGCTGTATAGGCTGCGCCCGCTCTGGAGCCGTATAAACCGCCTGCGGATGCGATGTTGACGATGACGCCGGATTCCTTCTCCAGGAAAATCGGCAGTGCTTTGCGGATCGTACGCATAGGACCCGTTGTGTTCACCGCAAAGACCCGTTCCCACAGCTCATCTGTCACGTCGCCCGCAGGCACAAAATTATCCATGATGCCCGCATTGTTGATGAGGATATCCAAGGTGCCATATTCAACGACAGTTGCGTCGACGAGATGCTGTACATCCTCTTCCTTGGCTACATTCGCCGCTATCGCAAGCGCGGTCCCGCCGCCTGCTTTGATTTGTTCGACAACCGCTGCCGCGCCTTCCAGTGACAGGTCGGAAACGACGACTTTAGCTCCTTCCGCCGCAAAAAGCCCAGCGATTGCTTTGCCCATGCCGGATGCCGCACCTGTGACGATCACTACTTTTTCTGTCAGTTTCATGGATGTTTCCTCCTCATGGGATCGTATGGATGATAGTTTGTTATAATAATCAACACTTGTACAGTACAGAACAAGTGTTACTTTTACTATAATAGATATCAGGAAAGCGCTACAATATATAAAACCTTTTGGAATGTGCGATAATGCACAGTTGAGGCTGCTTTGTTGAGAAAAGATAGCTGGGAAGGCGGGAAAGGGTTGGCACACAAGGAAATGGATCGCCGTGTAGTACGAAGCAAAGCTGCCATCAAGGAGACGCTGCTGTCGCTGATGGAACACAAAAGCTTTTCCGATATTTCTATTACGGAGATTGTAGAGACGGCGAATTATAATAGAGGGACATTTTATGCCCATTTTGAAAATAAAGATGCTTTGCTTGCCGATGTGATCTCGGAGCTGATCGACGAATTGATCGAGTCGTTCCGCGCTCCGTATAAAAATGTAGATATTTTCCGGATGGACGAGCTGGGGGCGCATTCTGTTGCGATTTTTGAGCATATTTACGGGAGGCGGGATATGTACTCCACGTTGTTCCGGAGCGAAACTTTGCCTGTCATTAAGGAAAAGATGCTTAGCGCAGTCGGCCGCCTGATGACCGAGGATTTGAAGCCCACAGACGATGTAAACTCCACGATCAATCCTGAGCTAAGCATCGTTTACAGTCAGCACGCTCTGATGGGGCTTGTTTTTCACTGGATCGAAGGCGGCTTCGCCTATTCGCCGGCTTATATGCAGGAGCAATTGATCCAGCTCATTCATTATCGGCCGGCGGAGGCGAAAATGGTGCGGAGACGGTGAGGGTGTGTGGAGGTGAAAATCTAGGCCGTGACGGGTTTTACCTCGTGGCACAGTGTTTAAACGGCTTGCGCTTTTCACTTCGTGACTATAAAAGCAAAAATCGGAACTGGAATGAGATAGGGCAATTGAAAGAGAATAAGAATGAAATCGAATTATGATGAAATAAACAATATGAAATAAGGGAGTACGCAGATGCATATACAAATCGCGACAGTGGGTAAGCTCAAGGAGAAATATTTGGTGCAAGGCATCGCCGAGTATGCAAAACGGTTGGGACCGTACGTGAAATTGACGCTCACGGAGGTCCCAGATGAAAAAGCGCCGGAAACGATGAGCCCGGCGGAGGAAGCTCAGGTTCGCGAGCGCGAAGGGGAGCGGCTTCTGGCACAGCTGAAGCCGGATGCCCACGTCGTCGCGCTCGCGATCGGGGGAGAGCTATGGTCCAGCGAAGATCTCGCTGGACAGCTCGACAAGCTGGCCACGTACGGGCGCAGCCACGTGGCCTTCGTTATTGGCGGGAGCACGGGCCTCTCTCCCGCCGTCCTGCAGCGCGCCCAACAGAAGCTCAGCTTTGGGCGCATGACCTTGCCGCACCAGCTAATGCGGCTGGTGCTGGTGGAGCAGATTTATCGGGCGGTGAAGATAAATCGGGGGGAACCGTATCACAAGTAAGCAAAGCCCTTCGTCATATAACGACAAGTTATGATAAATTCGTGGCTCTAACATCCCGAAAATAATGATAAAATAGCAAGAAGCACTGCGTTCGGATTGGAGAGAGAGCTGGGATGGTTTTTACAGAAGGGATTCAATTAAAGGAAATGATGAACGGCGCCTCAATGGACGTCGGTTCTTTCTTACATATAGCAATAGCATTGACGGAGTCGGTACACCATACGCATAAGCAGAATGAATTATTCGGAAATTTGAGTTCGGCGAATATTCGAATTCAGTCCAATAGGGAAGTCGTTATTCTCACAGATCCGCAACTGACGGATTACACCTATATGTCTCCCGAACAAACGGGCAGAATCAATTATATCCCCGATGGGCGCAGCGATTTGTATTCCCTGGGTATGCTCTATTATGAAATGCTGTCAGGCCGTCTGCCGTTTCATGCACACAGTGCGGAAGAATGGATACATGCGCACCTTGCTGTTGTACCGAAGCCGCTGCGCGAATGGCGTTCAGATCTGAGCGACTCGCTTGAGGCTGTTATTATGAAGCTGTTGTCGAAGGATCCGGAGGCGCGCTATCAGAGTGCTTATGGTTTATGGAGTGATTTGAAGCGGTGCGCTTTATTGCTGGAAGAAAAGGGAGAAGTGACCTCTTTCGAGATCGCCCGTGCAGATGAGGCCAGCCGGTTTCGGCTTCCTCAAACTCTCTTTGGACGTGAAAGGGAAGAAGCAGCTCTAAGAGATGCTTTCGAACAGGCTAAAACGGGTGCATCCTCGTTCGTTTTCGTCAGCGGAAGTGCAGGCAGTGGCAAGACGGTACTCGTCCGAGCGCTTCAGATGGTAGTTAGAAGGGATGGAGGCCGGTTCATTAGTGGCAAATGCGATATGATGAATCGCGACATTCCATTCTCTTCTTTACTGGAAGCTTTGCGAAGCCTAATCCGACAAATATGGAGCGAATCGCCGGATCGAGTAGCGAAACTGAAGAAGCAATTAACAAAGGCTTTAGGCCAGGGAGCAGCTGTTATTGTACAGCTTTTACCGGAAGCTGCTGAGCTGTTTGATGTCATTCCAGCGATAGAACCGCTGCATCCTGCGGAGGCTGCGATTCGCTTTAACCGGTTAGTACCCATATTCATTAAGGTTTTTGCGGATCAGCAGCATCCCTTAATTATATTCCTGGATGATCTGCAATGGGCAGATCCTGCTACGATAGATGTTCTTCGTACCATTGTACACGATCAGGCACGGCCTGGCTTACTAGTAATTAGCGCGTTTCGGGAGGAATTCGCTCCAGGCTGGAAGAAAAACGAAGGAAATAAAGTGGATGCGGCAGCATGGATGGCGGAGTCGCTTGCCTTGCACGATGAATCACAATTATCTGTCCATCATATCCATCTGGAGGCGCTGTCCTATATCGAAGTGAGACAATTCGTATCCGATGTTCTGGATGAGAATTCAGCCCGTATTCGCGCGCTCGCGGAGGTGTTATACCACCGAACAGGCGGCAATCCTCTATACTTGAATCGTCTGCTAGACAAGCTATATCGGGAGAATAAGATTTATTATGATGAGGTAGAGGCGTCATGGGCGTGGAATCCATCTGTCATTATGGAAATACCTGAGGATCCTGACATTGTCCACTTGATTGAGGCTCGTATTCGTATGTTGTCCCCTGCCCAAATCGAGTTGTTAGCGATAGGTGCCGCTATCGGACATCGTTTCTGTTCATTAACGATCTCATTAGTAAGCGGATACCCTCTGCTGCAGGTACGCAGACTTCTGCATGCGATAGAGGAAGAGGGGTTAATTTGTCGAGAACATGAGAGTGATACGTCTGACGATGTGGAACGGTATCGATTTTTGCATGACCGTATTCAACAGGCGGCTTACATGATCATGTCTGAATCAAACAAATCGAGCTTACACCTGACCATTGGCCGGGTGATACGCGATGATTTATCCAATGAAGGTGGATTTACGATCTTTGATCGGGTACACCACTTGAATTTGGGTAGCGAGAAGATAGAGGATGACGCAGAGAAAAGAGAGCTTGCTGAATGTAACTATGAGGCGGGATCGAAATCTAAGGCATCAACCGCATTTACGTCTGCCCTTCACTTCTATAAGAACGCTTTACGTCTATCTAATGGTGATTGGAAGAATACAGCTTCCCTTGATTACCGTATCATGCTGGAGATAACGGAATGTGAATACATGTGTGGTCATACAGATCGTGCGGAGGAACTACTGGCGGACTTAATGTCTTGTACAACGAACGTGGTTGAACGTTCTCATATTTATTTGATCCGTATTGCCATGTATTCGTATTTGAAGAAGGATGAAACAGCTGTCCATATTGGGCAGCAGGCGTTGGCAGAATTGGGCTGGCCCTTCCCAAGCAAGCCTTCCAAAGCATTAGTGGTAAAGGAAATCCTGCTCACCCAGAGCGCATTGTTCAATAAGGCTAACGATATTCCTCATTTACCGATTAATTCTGATCCGCGCTATAAAGCATTGTCAGATTTGGTCATGGCGATTTCGCTCCCTGCCTATGTATTAAGTATTGAGCAGTCTGCTGTGCTATTCTCAAGATTTGTACGATATGGTCTAAAGCATGGAAGCAATGAGGCGTTTTCCTTTATGCTTGCCAGCTACGGGATGGTTATTTATAAAATATCGGGTTTCCGTACGGGGACTCAATATGTAGCTCAGGCATCCCGTCTAGCCTCTTCCTTTGATAGCGCAGACCTGCGAAGCCGATTGTATTATCTGAAAGGTCTTGTCGGAATTATCAATCCGGCTGAAGGAATCAAGCAGTTTGAGAAATCGATCCAGGCTGGGATGGAATCGGCTAATCTAACCTATGTTGGCATTGCGATGATGACGACGATAACCAACTTCACCGAGAATTTGCATTCATTAGCTGCACGGATACAAGAGTATGAAGAGACTTCGCAGCAGCTTGTGGACGGCGTCACACGTAACATTTTCCGAAGGGCAAAATGGTATATCGCACAAATGCAAGATGGGGCTGGAGAAAACGATGACTACGTTACGCCATTCCTGAATGAGCCATACAAGGATTTTGTGAATAACGAGGTCTATTATACGTGCACCTGTAACCTGGAAATTGCTTATCTCTTCGGTCGGTACCGTGAAGCTCTTGAATGGGCCCATAGAGGGGAGCGGAATACATTCCTCCAGACGCGGCCGCATGTTCGTAAACAAAGGATGTATCATTCCTTGACGCTTGCTGCAATGTATTCGGAAGTGACACCCAACGAGCAGAAGAAGATACGGATGAAGCTGCGTAAGCACTTGCGTGCCATGAGGCGATGGTCTGGCTATAGCGGCAAGGCTTCGTCCACTTATTTGCTGTTATCCGCTGAACGCTATCGGATGGAGGGCAATAGAGTCGATGCCGCACAATTATACGAAGAGGCCATTCGGGCAGCTCGCCAAGCAGGAGAGGGGCTCATGGAGGCTATTTCTTGTGAACGGGCCGCTGTATTCTATAGGCATATGGAGAGCTTGAGCGGTGCGGAGGCACTTATGGCTGATGCTTGCGACGCTTATTCAAGATGGGGCGCTACGGCCAAAGCAGTTCAACTGAGAGCTAGCCATCCAGGGTTAAGAGCAGCTGCGAATGAGGGAGTGGGGGAAGACAAGCCAGCCACAGAGCAGCATGGCGCAATCGACATCAGGTCTGAAGCTATGTCTTGGCGTACTGCGGACAATCGGCCATTCAAGCAGCAGCCAGAATGGATGGAATCAGTAGACAATTGTCGTACCATGGATCAATTCCTGGCGCTTGCCATCCGTTATTCTGGTGCGGAAAGTGGACGTATTGTGGGTAGCGGTAGTGGAGGAGAGATTTGCGCCATTGAAAAGGAAGGCTCGTTGAGCGATCACAGGGGAGCTTCGTATGGTGAGTCGATTGTCAGATATGTTCTGAAAACAGGAGAGTCGGTCATACTTGTGGATGCTTTGCACAGCTCTTATTCCGCTGATCCTTCGATTAGTAGCAGGCAGTCCCAATCCGTACTGTGTATGCCTGTTCTTTTTACAAGCGAACGAACGCCCTTCGCGCTTTACTTGGAGAACAGTCTCATCGCCGGCGTTTTCACTCCGGATACGCGGACCATGCTGGAGCAAATGATTGCCCGAATGATGTATGTGACATCGTTGAATGAATCACGCGGCCAGAGTGATTCACCAATTGTTTCGTCAGATAACCCGTCATCCACCCCTGCGAAAGCCTCACAGCTGGCATTCGAATCACTCACGAATCGTGAAACAGAGATCTTGTACGCGCTGACAGATGGATTGTCGAACAAAGAGATTGCCTATCGATTCGGGTTAACAGAAGGAACCGTCAAAAGTTATATTCATAACGTATACGGCAAACTGGGAGTGAAGCGAAGGAGTCAGGCGATTGCCCGCGCCAAGGAGTTGGAACTCATTAATTAGACTTTTTTCTACAATATTTGCGAAACACTAACTTTGGTTAGTGTTTTTTTCTATGGCTTGGGGCCTATACTTAGGCTCGAATTCATTCGTATGGAGGAGAAATCGACATGGGTACAAGATTTCAAGCTAGTAAGAAAGTAACGGCGCTCTTTCTCATCATGATGATGGTGATCGGCAGTATGCCGGGATTGCTCACAACAGGAGGAGGGAAGGTTTTTGCAGCTGATTTTAGCGGTGGTGATGGATCAGTGGAGAACCCCTATATAATTACTTCACCAGAGGAATTAAACGCTATTCGTGATTATCCGGACAAGCATTATAAACTGGCAAATCATATTGACCTGACAGAGTTTCTTGAGGAGGGCAATGGCCTTGGCGGTAGTACGTCTTGGCATCCAATCGATAATTTCTCAGGGTCATTGGATGGTGCCGGGCATATCATTACAGGATTGAAAATAGATCTTTCTTATAATTCTCTTATTGGACTTTTTGGTTTTATAACGGCTACTGGCTCTGTTACGGCAATTGGTCTGGAAGATATCAGTATAACAGGGTTGGATCTTGTTGGTGGTATAGCAGGAAGGTTAGATGGGAAGATCTCTAACAGCTATACAACAGGTACCGTATCGGGAACGGGTTATGTAGGAGGATTGGCTGGATACGCTGTTAGCAATTCGTCGATTAAAAACAGCTATTCGATGGCTGCCACTTCGGGGAATTATGGTGTGGGTGGAATAGCTGGGGTTAAGCTTCAAGCGGTTATTATTGAAAATACGTATGCTACAGGACACGTAACAGGAATTTGGTATCCCGGCGGAATAGTAGGTGAAATAGGTGGTGGATCTAACCTAATTATAAATAACTACTATGACCAAATCACAACAGGAGTCTATAGTGGCGCAGGGAATGGAAAAAGTACAGAAGAAATGAAGCTCCAAACTACATTTGCAGGTTGGGATTTCGATCAGATTTGGTTTATTCGACCTCATCAATATCCTCAATTAAGAATATTTGCTCATGCTGAACCTGTGGCTTCCCCAGATCCCGCAGGTGGATCTGTCGCGGTAGGTTCAGAGGTGACGCTTACGGGTGAGAGAGCGGATATTGAAATCTATTACACGACAAACGGCGTGACGCCGACAAGAGCCAGTTCATTATACGATTCAGGCACGCCAATCGTGATCAATGACGATGTCACGATCAAAGCGATAGCGGTGTATCCGGGAAAATTAGATAGCCCGATTATGAGCAAGAGCTATAAGATTATACGATCAGCAGCTCCGTCAACCGCAACGTTGGAGAAAGGGACACAGTATGGAGCGAAGCTGAATAATGTGACGAGCCTGATGGAATATAAGGTGAATGATGGAGCGTTTCAACGTATTGCAGGCACAAGTGTAGATAATATTCCCGTGCAACAGGGAGATAAAATCTATGTTAGATTCCTTGCCGACGATGAGAACCCAGCGTCCTATGCGCAAGAGTTACTGGCAGCTAAGGAACATATCCGCCTAAGAACAGCAGCCACGCTGACCTCAACAATCGGAACAGTAAGTGAAATCGGAACAGCTAATGAATCCATAACCGATGTTCCGTACAGTACGAGTTTAGCAGATCTACGGAGAGCAATCACGCCAGCGACGAATGCTACGTTTCAGATTTACCGATCGGATGGAACCACGCCAGCTACTGAAGTAGAGACGGGCATAAAAGTCATTGTTACCGCTGAAGATGGAGCGACGCAGATTACATATACTGTGACGATGAGTGCTCCAACGGCAATTACGACGGCAGCGATCAGCGGGGTAGCTGTGCCAGTCGTGGGCGAAGAGCCAATCCGACGGATAAATGCAAATGAATATACCGCATCCGTCACTTGGTCTCCAGAGGTGGCTTCCCGATATGCACAGGGAGAGACTTACACGGCTACGCTGACGATTACACCCAAGAGAGGGTATGGGTTAACGGGAGTGCCTGCGGATTTCTTCACGTTAGCAGGTGCGACTGTTGTAACGAATTCAGCCGATTCCGGCGTGGTAACGGCAACATTCCCGGCAACAGAGCTTATATTTTCCAGCGGTTCGGGAACAACGACAGATCCTTATCAGATTGGAACGGCGGCTGGGCTGAATAAGGTTAGAGATTTCTTGAATTCGAGCTTTAAGCTGACGGCGGATATCGATTTGAGCGGCTATGCGGAAGGAGCAGGCTGGGCGCCCATCGGTTCTGATTGGTACAATGCGTTTGAAGGAAACTTCGATGGCAATGGTTATACGATCGAGAATTTAACGATGAATGGGACAGATTCTGATTTTACAGGGTTATTCGGCTACGTAGAGACAGGAGCGACAGTCAATAATGTCATTCTAGAAAATATCGATGTAAGCAGCAGTAGAGGTTATGTAGGTGGACTGGTTGGAGCGAGCTATGGAAACATCACAAACAGCGGGGTCGTTACAGGGCGTGTGAGCGGGGGTGACGGCTCATATACAGGCGGGTTGATTGGTTATAATTTAGGCACAATTAGCGATAGCTTCTATAAGGGGAATGTGAGTGGAACGGCGGAGGTTGCAGGCGGGTTGGTCGGCTTTAACGATGGTGGTACGATTAGAAATAGCTTTGCTATTGGAAGCATTAGCGGTCTGTACACAGGTGGGCTTGTAGGATCGAATAGTGGACCAATATCTTATAGCTACTTCCATGGAAACGTAGATGGGAAAAATGTTGCAGCGGGATTAGTTGGAGCAAGCTCGTTTCGTGTCGATAACAGCTATGCAACGAGTACCCTAACAGGAGAAGGAAGCTTAAGCGGCTTAGTTGGGATGGGTGGCGGTTCGGTAAGCAATAGCTTTTACGAGAGTGAGACAACCGGACAAACGAGTTTGGGGACGGCACTAACGACAGCGGAGATGAAGACGCAAGCCAGCTATACAGCTTGGGATTTCGATGGGATCTGGACAATTGATTCCGCGGTCAATAATGGATATCCTTACTTGCGGAGCTCAGAGCTTCAAGTTACCTATAACGGGAATGGTGAAGTTGATGGAGCATTGCCGATTGCCCAAACCTCTTATGTTCGAGGAGATACGGTTAGCGTTAGTGGAAACACAGGCAATTTGGTCAAAAGAGGGTACACATTCGCGGGATGGAATACATTAGCGGATGGATCTGGCAAAAACTATTCGGAGGCAGACCGCTTTGCGATTACGGCGAGTAAGACGTTATTTGCGAAATGGGTCAGCACAAGCGCAACGTTAACCTCTACAATTGGAACGGTTAGCACGAGCGGAACAGAGAACGAGACGATTAAGAACATTCCTAGAACTACGACGTTAGAGGCGCTAAAGTCAGCAATCACGCCGGCAGCAGGCGCATCGTTTGAGGTATATCAGACAGATGGAACAACGGTTGCTACGGTATTAGCAACGGGCAATAAAGTTATTGTTACCGCTGAGGACGGAGTAACGCGGGTGACCTATACGGTGACTGTGAATGAAGCAGCAGCTCCACCTAATAACGGAAGCAATAGCGGAAGTGTTGTTCCAACGCCAGCTAAAGTGACATCAACAGACGGCAGCCTAACGCTTCCAGTTGGATCGCTTGGCGAGGTTAGTCTGGAAGATCAGTTAACGATTACCGTTCCTGTAGGCGCGGTCAATCAGGAACTGAAATTAACGATTTCCAAATGGCTTGATACGGAAAATGTTCTCCTTCATAAAGAGGTGCTTGCAAGCTCGGTATATGAGGTGTTGAAAAACATTTCGGGTCATTTCATCAAGCCTGTAACATTAACCTTTACCTTCGATGCGAGAAATGTGAAGAGCGGTCAAGGGGTTGCGATCTTCTATTTCGATGAAGAGAAGAAAGAATGGGTAGAAGTGAAAGGCAGTAAGACAAGTGGAAATTCGATTACAGTAGAGGTTGATCACTTTACGAAGTTCGCGGTGCTTGTTGTAGACCAGGCGACAGGACTTCCTGTGTCTGAGGAAGGGGAGGTAACCCCTGTCAAACCGGAAATTAGCTTTAGCGACATTGCGGGACATTGGGCTGAAGCAAGCATCAGGAAAGCAGTCAAAGATGGAATCGTAAACGGCTATGACGACGGAACGTTTAAGCCAGGTAAAACGATAACCCGTGCGGAGTTTACAGTCATGCTGATGAATGCCTTGCAGGTTCAGGAAGCGGGCGCGGAGCTGACCTTCACAGATAAAGCGGACATCGGGGGTTGGGCAAAGGCTGCGGTAGCACAAGCTGTGCAAGCGGGCATTATTAGCGGCTATAGCGATGGTACCTTCCGGGCGAATGCAAATATTACGCGCGCAGAGATGGCAACGATGATTGCCAATGCTCTAGGTTCATCTACCGAAGCGAATACAACAACAGACTTTACGGATGATAAAGACATTCCAGCGTGGGCGAAAGCTAGCGTTGCTTACGTGAAGCAAGCAGGGCTTGTGCAAGGAAAAGGAAATAATGAATTCGCCCCTCAAGATCCTACGACAAGAGCAGAGGCTGTAACGCTTCTGTTGAACTTGTTGGCGAATAACGGCAAGTAAAGTGAAAATTAACCTATAAATTTGATAAAAACTAAGCGGCTGCCCTACATGGTGCAGTGTTGCCCCTGGAATGATCATGAACTACGCGACTTTTCTAGCTAAGGCCCCCAATTGGGGGCCTTTCGATTTCGCTCTATAGATGATTCGGTTAACCCTATCATAAGTAGGGGCAAGTTTTTTGGTGGGGAACTGCGTAAAAGGCGTGGAAAAGGATTAGCATGGCGAGGGTTTACCCTAAGTTACTTTCTGTGAAAAGGCATGTTACAGAGGCAATGTGCTGTGATTTGAGGGTATGGGGGCGTCCATGACTTATTCCTATTGGCATCAGATGACGATGGTGTATGGAGCTGAAAAAAGAAAATACCCCCTTTAAGAGGAATCTCGATACTGGCTAACGAGTATGGTATATGTCTGAATAGATAATTGATGCGATATTGGGCTAACTGGCATATTAATTTAATAGAGAGTCTAGCATCTCTCCTTAAGTTAGGTTATTATCGGAAAAATAATTTAAGGAGAGATGCAGATGTCGGATATACAGGCAATTGTATTGGACTTGGACGGAACATTGCTTGGCAGTGACAAATCCATATCACCTAGAAATTATCAGACTGTTAAAAGATGTTATGATTCTGGAATTCATATTATTGTTGCCACGGCCCGACCGCCTAGAGCGGCTAAAAGAAGTGGTACGTATGGGCTACCCGCTTTATGCCGTTGTCCCAGACGAAGTGAGAGGAAGAGTATCGTAAGTAGGGTAAGCAAGAATAGGGGGAAACAACTAATAGTTTGTATAAAAATAGATGTTCAAATATAATTATTTCAATAATGCAAATTCAAGAAAATGGAGGATACTGATGGGGATAATTGAAACCATAAGTGACTTTGGAGCTATCGATGCTGAAAATGACGACCGATTATTCGATTATTTTATCCAATCAGAATCATTAAAACGAATAAGGGACGAAAAAAGAAGAGTAGTTATAGGGCGCAAGGGATCTGGTAAAACTGCGATATATAAATTTTTATCTAAGGAAGCTAAAAATAAATTAACAGCTGCTTTGTTATTCCGTGATTATCCTTGGAAGGTACATGATCGTTTTGCGAATGATATGGTTTCAGACAGGGAAACATACGTGAATTCCTGGGATTTTTTAATTTATGTAGAATTAGCAAAACTTTTGGTAGAAGATATCGATAACTATGGTTTCTTCCAGAAATTTAAAGTTCGAAAAATTCAAAAATGGCTAAAGAGGAGCTGGGGATCGGTTAGATTTAATCATAGGGAGACCATGAACCCTAAGAACTGGGATTTTTCTTTTTCTCCTTCTGTAATGGGAAATAGTTTGGGGTCTGTTTCTCGAGGTGAGTCTGCTCAACGTTTAGGAAGTACATTAGGGGAAATAAACAAAAAGCTTCTTTCAAACTTAATCCCTTTACTACAGAACGACAGACAATACATTTTATTATTTGACGAACTGGATTTAAGTTATGATCCAAATGACGCAAACTATCTTTCTCGAATTAAGGGGCTTTTATTATCGGCATATAGCATAAACTCATATTTTCAAATACATAATGACAACGTAAAAGTTTATATATTTTTGCGAAGTGATATTTATGAAATTTTAGATTTTCAGGATAAAAATAAGATCACAGACAACCACGTTGAGTATCTTAATTGGGATCCAAAAGATGAAAATGCTAACTTGAGTCTCAAGAAATTAGCTGCAAAACGTATTCAAGAAAATATAAAACAGGCAGACGAATCTTTTTCTTACAATTGGGGAAAAATTTTTGAGCCAGCAAATATCGGTAGAAACCAATTAAAGTGGAATTTTATTTCTGATCAAACTTTTTTGCGTCCTCGGGATTTAATAAAATTATTAAACCTTTCACTTGAGGAAGCACAGAAAAGATTACGTTTAGGGCCTGGATCGCAGGATGCTATAATTAATAGAGATATTCATAATGTTAGAAAGGACTATTCAGATTACTTGTATTCTGAATTAAAGGATGAAGTTGGCGCTAAGTATAAAGATTTTGACAGTTATCTTGAAGTTTTAAGAGATATGCATAAAACAGTATTTACAATTGAAAATTATGAAGCAAGTTTCGAAGTATGTGCTGTCAGACTAAAAATGCAAGAAAATAGTAGTACTGTATTGGAAAGAATGTATGAGTTTAGTGTAGTTGGTTTTTACAAACCTGGTGGAGGAGGTTATGGAGGAGCGACATATTGCTTCCGCTATACTGATCCTAAGATAAAATTCAATCCAAAGGCATCAAACTACAAAGTGCATCCGGGATTCAAAGAATATCTTGAACTCATAGACGGCTAGTAAAAGGGGCTGTCCAAAAAGTCAAACGCTCTAACGGACACGGAAGTCCGTTAGACGCGTAAAACGCAGATTTTGAAATGCTAACGGACATCCTTGTCCGTTAGAGCCCCAAAATGGGTAATTATTGGATAATTTTCACTGTAACGGACATCAATGTCCGTTACAAACGCAAAAAGCTAAAAAATAAGCGCTAACGGACACGGATGTCCATTAGCGTTTTTAATTGAATCAGATACGCGGATCGGCTTTTTGGACAGCCCCTTTTACATTTAAAACTTGCCGTTACAGACAGTGCGTGGAACCTAAGTGCCAGCGAAAAGTTAAGTTTAAGGTTGAAACTTCAATGCTAAATTATGAAGAAGCACCTAAAAATCCACCTCACATGGAATCGGTATATATGCCGAGACGAAACTTCTATCAGGAATAGTTCTCCATCATTTGAGATAAATAATTCCGAAATTCATCAACATAGACTGTGGGCTCCACAACTTTTAACTGAGTGCCGAAGCTTGCTAATAATTGAAATCCCATACGATTCTGAGGGACATACATGGTTGCGAATAAGGAACCGGAAGGATGGTCTTCAATATTTCTTCGGCCATACCTTTCTATGATTTGATCTTTTATACTAGGCGATATCCATGCCTTAATCGTGACGAGTTCCGGTCTATAACTTGCTTCAGGTCCTTGCTCTGACCAATCGTCTCGAGGATGAAAGGCGCGTTCATCCATCGTCATATGGTCGATCCGGGATAACTTGAAGGTTCGATTTCCCTGTCGATGTAAGCAGAATCCTTTTAAGTACCAGCTCGATTCGCTAAAATGAAGCTCGTAGGGCTCGACCACTCTATTCGTTACGGCCCCGTCTTTATCCGTGTAGTGGAACGAAACCAGTCTTTTCTTAGATATGGATTCTTGACATATTTTTAAGGTTTCAAGAATCTCGGACCGGCCTTCCCAATTATAAAACGACAATTGAATGGAACGATTCAGAGACAATGGACTAACCATTGCCTCTATTTTTTTTATCGTTCTTTCAACGTCTTCAGTCAGGAGGAGTTGTTCCAACCCGCCGAGCGCAGCTAATATATTTTGCAAATCGGAGCTGGTTAAAAGGCGTTTATCAACCTTGTATTCATCCATGATGCCGTAGCCGCCTCTGACCCCATTAACAGAGTAGATCGGGATGCTGCACAAGCTCAATGTTTCCATATCGCGAAGGATCGTTCTTTTGGAAACATTAAATAGCTGTGAGAATTCCCTTGTAGAAACAATTTCTTTTTTCAGCAAAATCATAATAATCGAAATGAGTCGCTCCACTTTGTCCATAACGGCCCCCTTTTTCTACATGATTTTAGAACGATGACAATAAGGTGTCACCTTTTGTTCATTATACTACATGTATCAAAAGAAGGAGGTTTTGATTCAATGTTTAATCCAACCGATTTTCCCAAACCCACCCTTATTTCAGTCAACGGTGTGGAACTCGAAGTTTTTGAAGCAGGCCGACAAAATGCCGGAAAACCCATTGTCCTCTGTCACGGCTGGCCAGAGCATGCCTTTTCTTGGCGTTATCAGATGGACGCCCTTGCCGCAGCGGGCTACCATGTCATCGTTCCCAACCAGCGGGGTTACAGCAACTCATCCTGTCCGGCCGAAGTGACAGCCTATGACATCGAACACTTGTCGGGTGATCTTATCGCACTTCTCGATCATTATGGATACAAAGATGCCACCTTTGTTGGTCATGATTGGGGCGCAATGGTCGTTTGGGGGCTGACCCTATTGCATCCAAACCGTGTAAACAAAGTGATAAATCTGAGCTTGCCTTACCAAGAGCGCGGAGAAAAACCCTGGATCGAGTTTTTGGAAGAAATACTTGGCGGGGACTATTATTTTGTCCATTTCAATCGACAGCCAGGCGTCGCGGACGCCGTATTGAATGAAAATACGTTCCGGTTTCTTCGCAACCTGTACCGCATGAACGAGCCTCTCAGAGCACCTGAGCCAGGCATGGCGATGATCAATCTTGCCAACGCGGAAAAAGCACTCGGCGAGCCCTTGATGAGTGACAGCGAGTTGGCTGTTTTTGTCTCTTCCTTTGAGACATCAGGGTTCACGGGCAGCATCAATTGGTATAGGAACCTTGACCGCAACTGGCGCTTATTGGCGGGGGTGAACCCAATCATCCAACAGCCGGCTCTCATGATCTACGGTGACCGGGATGTGGTTCCGAAGTTTGAAAAACTGTCAGAGTTCGTGCCCAATGTGGAAGTGGTCAATCTGGACTGCGGTCATTGGATCCAGCAAGAAAAGCCGGAAGAAACAAACCAAGTCATTTTGAGATGGCTGGAACAGCATGATGCTAGCTAGTCACAAGAGTATATCAAGACTGAGTCTGCCCTCCGGCTTGACTGGAGGGTGGAACGAGACGTTGTTACCATCTTCGAGGCAAACCGACTGGACAGCGCTACCCTAATAGAGCTAGGGCGCTCGCAGTGGCTTGTTTTAAAGTATCCATTACTTTCAAATAGGGGCGCGGACCGTAGCTAATGCAAGCGATGCCTAATGATGCCAGTTTCTTGGGTGAAGGCGAATCAGGAGAAATCATAACGTTAACAGGTAGTGAAGACTGCTGGCATAATTTTTGGATCAGCATCTCGTTACATAAACCCGGCACAAAAATGCCGTGAGCGCCGGCTTCCGCATAGGCGTGCGCCCTTTGTAGGGCAGCTTCCAAGTGAGTCTCCTCATGGTCATGTGCCGCGGTCTCAAAGAAGACATCGGTTCGAGCATTAATAAAAAGGGGAATGGACGCATGCTCAGCGGCTTCCCGCACGGCCGCGATACGCAAGGCTTGCTCATCTATGGCGTATAGGCCAGGTTTATGAATCTTTTGATCCTCAAAATTAACCCCTACGGCACCGCGCTGTATGATCTTCAGCACATTGCTTTTAATCATCTCGGGAGAGGCGCCATAACCGCCTTCTATATCAATTGTAATGGGCAGATCTACGCTATTGCTTGAATCATTAGCGAGCTTCCGGCGTCCCAGGCATTGACGAGGACTAGCGGGCTGCCGCTTTGGTGCATTTGGTGAAACTTCCGTGCCTGTTCAATTTGATTTTTCATTTTTTGGACCTCCGACTTTCTCATGATTTAGCAGCCATTCTTTACGTGCGATTCCGCCGCCATACCCGCCGAGTTCGCCGCTGCTGTTAATGACGCGATGACAAGGAATGACGATTGCCAGTTGATTGGCGCCATTGGCTTGCGCTACCGCACGATATGCGGTGGGCTTGCCAAGCGCCAGCGCGATATCGGCGTAAGAACGGGTTTCGCCCGGTGGAATCTGTTTTAACTGCTCCCACACGCTTTTCTGGAATGGCGATCCCATCAGATGGAGGGGCGTCTTAAACTCGGATATCGTTCCCTCGAAAAATCGACTCAGCTCACTCTCAATAGACTGAATGGGGGG
Organism: Paenibacillus sp. CAU 1782; assembly: GCF_054551715.1. Lineage (NCBI taxonomy): Bacteria > Bacillati > Bacillota > Bacilli > Caryophanales > Paenibacillaceae > Paenibacillus > Paenibacillus sp. CAU 1782. The sequence continues at coordinate 117,296 of NZ_JBTOLL010000004.1, forward strand.
CGTCTGTCCGGGTATAATCGCTGCTTTCAATTTTGTCCGTAACCGTTCAACCTCGCGTTCCAACCCCCTGCGATCTACAAACTCCAGAAGATACAGCTCATTATCGTCAGCTATTGCCATCATGGGGCCGAGTCGTGTGTCCAGCCACGCTGCTTTAAGAATGAGGCTATCTTCTAAACGGGTAGGCGCTGCGCCCATAATGCGGGAGAAGGCGTCCCGAAATCCACTGCTGGAATCGTAGCCGGAAGCTAATTGCGTATCGATAATCTTTCCCCCCGTTCGGATGCTTTTTAAAGCCAGTCCCATGCGGCGGGATCTGGCATATTCAACAAATGTCATGCCGAAGCGCTTTTTAAATTGGCGGCGGGCGGTCGATTCATCAATGGATAACGCCTTGAAGTCTTGGCCCTTCCATCGCTTCTCCGGATTTTGCTCCACAGCTTCGACAAGCAGCCGGACGATATCGGAGACTTGATTCGGATGGGATAAGGGCCTACAGCGCTGGCATGGACGGAAGGAAGCAAGAAGCGCCTGCTGTGCTGTCTCATAGAACTCGCAGTTGTCGTACTTTGGTTTCCTGGCTGGACAAGTTGGCCGGCAAAATACGCCGGTGGAGGTAACGCCCACATAGAAGACGCCTTCGTAGTCAGACTTTTTTTCAATTAGGGCTTTATAATATTCGGCTTTGCGTTCCTCATTATGGATCATGGCCACACCTGCATATTTTAGGATGAGTTTATTATAACCATTGGGAATGAAGTCTGTAGCCGAAAATCAGGCACTTATTTTATTTATGAGTTGTTGATTCTCATTCTGGCATTCATCTTGAAAAAGAAAAGAACCCCACGAAAAGGGGGGGCACACTGGGGAGAGAATATCCAGCGACTTCGGGGCCGCGGGGCGGCTTTCGCCACTGGCTCCCGGTTCCAGAGCAATGGCAAAATGTCTCCTTTTGAAATTTTTAGAAAATAAGTAGCTAGGAGAGGTCCAAAGGGATATCAGCAATATGGCGAAATTAAAGGAGCTTCTTCAACGGTATCTGGAATTGCTGCAAGCCAAGGGATATTCAAAAGGGAATGCGATCCATCTTTTATTGGATAACTCGAAAGCAATTAGTCTAGACGTTGCTGCCGTTATTCGTGCAGAAGAGTTAAATGCTGAAATGGAGGAATTGAGCGGTATGGATAATTTGGTTAAGCTTGAGGATCATCAGGTTCGATTTATTGAATTAAAACCGATGAAGGTGGCTTATTATCATACAACGGCTGGAAACCAGCCGGAGGATGAAGCGTGGAATGTATTGTTTGCTTGGGTCAAGGAAAAAGGCTTGGACCAGATAGCCACTACCCGTTACTTTGGGTTTAATAACCCGGGCGAGATGAATGAGCATGGTTACGAAATGGGGGCTGTAGTTTCCGATGATGTCGAGCCTTCGGGCGAAATACGTATTAAGCAGATGGATGGAGGTTTATATGCCGTATCAAGTCTGTACGGACTTGATATTCCCGATGCATGGAAGAGATTAAACGAATGGGTTCAAAACAGCAAATATGAAGCGGGATCGCATCAGTGGCTGGAGGAGCATTTTTTGTTTAACGGCGACATGTATATCAACGAAACGTTTCAACTGGATCTTTATTATCCTCTAGCCATAAAATGAGTTAAAATGAAGATATGCCAGAGGGCCATCCCGCAAGGGATGGCTCTTAAAATTGATGACACAGACAGCGCGGAGAACCGTATCATAAGTTGGGGCAAGAAGTAGAGGCAAGAAGTAGGGAGAGTTTTTTTGAAATCGCGTTACGGGCGTGGAACGGAGCCTTGTGGGTTGAGGAGGGGGCCGCGTAGCGGCGAAGATGGAGCAAACGGATTTTTGCGAGCTTTTTGAAATTATAACTTACAAAATAATGGAGGATTACAAATGAAGTATTTTTACGGAGTGTTATCCTTTTTGGGACTGGTCTTGCCTTATTCGCAATTCATCCCTTGGGTCGTGCAGAACGGCCTCGATTTGCCTCTCCTATTTGAAGACATAGCCGGTACGCGTATCGGAGCTTTTGCATGGATGGATGTTTTAGTTGCCGCGATTGCGCTTATAGGATTTATCCTGTTTGAAGGCACTAGAAAGAAAATGAAAAATGTGTGGCTGCCGATTGCGGGTACGCTACTGGTAGGTCCTTCTCTAGGCCTTCCCTTGTTTTTGCTTCTCCGACAGTTACACGTGGAGAAAAACATTCGGAAATAGCATCAAATAACGAACCGAAAAAATGAGGGGGTGTTCTTGCCATGTTCACGGAATCAAGCAAAGAAAGAGAGCTTTCCTTCGATATTCGAAGGACTATCATTTTAGGCGCGTTTATTAAAGAATGGTCGATGCCAGAGTACCGGATCGTCCTGACCAAGCCTGAAAAAGCGGTTTACGTAGAAATTTATTATTTTCCGGCAGTAAACGAAAACGATGTGGCGAGATTTGCAACCGTTGGATTATCCAGTTCTCTCCGCTCCACTGGACAATCGATTGGTACGGAGTGGATGATGGCTTTGGCCTGTGATTTAGGCGGAGAGTCCGTCGACCGGATTTTTTCGTATGTGTGCGATCTAGCAGCCCATCATATCGAAGCCTCCCTTGATTCTCAGATACCAAGAGTGATGGAGGAAAGCCGGCTTGCTCCGGAAAACTGGTCAACAAAAGCTTTTTTCCTTGATGAGCTGAGAGGAGAAAGCGAAGACCTGGAGGAAATTCAGATAGGCAACGAAGTTGTCCAAGTTATATGGGCGATCCCGGTCACTGCGCAGGAAGCCAGCCTGATTTTGCGGGAAGGGGTAGAAGCCTTCGACACGTACATAGCAGGCGCCGAACACTCCATTATCGATCCCCGGCGCCCGTAGACCATTGCGGCAAAAATAGCTCCATTAAAGTACGGATACTGCCGCACCATTTTAACGGTGCACTAAAAATTCATGTTCATAAATGTCGTGGACCCTTTGCAGTACATTCCGTGCTTGATCCTGAAATGTTAACTCTGCAACCCGACCGTTCAGCAAAAATACGCCATTCTTATCGCGATGTTCCCCGAGAGCTCCTTCATACAGCTTGTTGGCTCCGTGAGCAGGTGGAGAAAAAAACAGCTTCATTAACGGTACAATCAATAAAGGCAGGCCGGATTTTTTTCCTTTTCTCAGCGTATTGTTGCCGCCCGGGTCGACACTGCGGATTTTGATATTGTCCTTTGCAAGCTGCGGAGCTATGGCCCGAGTCCATAATGAAAGGGCTAGTTTAGAGGTAGCATAAGGCCCAAGCAGCTTGCGAAAGGTTTTGGGTTGCTCTAGTTTTTGTATCGTAAAGTCTTTTGTCCATTTTAGCGCCGAAGATGAGGTATTAATCACTGTTTTGAAGTGGCCTCGTTTTATAAGCTCCATCAACTCCATAAGAACGATGAATGGAACAACCGTTAACAACTCATAGTGCAGCTCCCGTCCTTGTTTCGAAAAGCTTAACTCGTGAAAGGAACCGCCAGCATTGTTAAACAAAATGTCGATTCGCTGTTCCTTTCCCTTGATATCCTCCAATGCCCGCCGCAAACTTGCGTAATCAGTAAGATCAGTCGTTTTGTAAGTCCGAAGTGCTCCACGCTCCATTGCAGTTTGGATTGTCTCATCGTCCGACGGAAAGTCGGAGCGGTTTAAAGCAATCACCTGCCAATCCTCCGTCAGAAGCTTCCGGGTTAATTCCAATCCGATTCCTGCGTTTGCACCCGTAACAAAAGCGATTCCTTGACCTTGTCTCTTGTTCATTCCATATCTCCTCCAATACCGGGTTTCCCCTTCAGTAGTGCACATTCTATAACTTGGAGCCGACTCCAAGTCAAGGCCGGGGAGTACAGATTTTTTCTTGGGAATAAGGCGATCGCGGAACAAGAGAGCCCGGTTGTATTAGAAAACTTGACTTAGAGCCAGCACTCGGACGTATAATGCACTAAAATCATCTCCGAAAGGAGCGGGCAGAATGAAGGAAGAACGTACTTTTACGATCAAGCAAACCGCGAAGCAAATCGGAATTTCAGAAGATACGATCCGGTATTATGAAAAAATTGCACTGTTGCCCCGTGCCGAGCGTAAAAGTAACGGGCATCGCGTCTATCGGCAGGAGGACATGGACACAATCAGTCTCATCTATTGCCTGAAAAAAACGGGGATGCCGCTGGGAGAAATGCGCCCTTTTTTGGCGGTCTCCGCCGATGCTGATCCTGCTGAGTACCCCGAGCTGGTGGAGCTCTTAAAAAATCATCGGGAATCGATCGTTGCCCAAATCGCCTCTTTGCAGCAGGTGGTGGATTTTATCGATATGAAATTTGAGGAGGGGCGGATCCGCAAAGGCTGCTCCGAGGATACTCCGGAAGCCATGACGGGAGAGCCTAGTCCAAAGCCCGTATCGCCCGTGGAGATGACGTACTTTCCAGGATCGGCGGGGGTTCGCCAGTCACAGATATAGACATTTGGGAACGTTCAACTGCGGATAAGAGAAATTCAACCATTGGTTGAGGACTCACGTACACCTCCATACAAAACTTGAAGAATACACGCTATTCTAAAGGCATCTTATTTAAGGAGGTTCTTCTAATGGAGCAATTAGGGAATATTGGCGTGAAAATTGCGCAGCTGCGCCGATCAAGCGGTATGACGCAGGAGGAATTGGGGAAACGGTTATCCGTGTCCGCACAAGCTGTATCCAAGTGGGAGAATGGCGACTCTCTGCCTGATCTTTCGCTTGTCGTACAATTAGCGGAAACGTATGACTGTTCAACTGACTATTTATTGGGGCGACAGGGTGGAATATCGTCGATCATACCCCAAATTCGTGAAGCGTTTGCCCGAATGGCAGTGGAAGAGCAGATAGGGTTCCTTGGGGAGATTATTTCGTTAGCAGGAGCCCCTATGTCTACGTATCACGAAAGCTCAAGCGGACATCCCTCGCTTGTACACATTCACCTTGGTCCAACAGGAATCGGTTTATGGGCTAAGGAACGGCTTGCCTGCATCACTACGACGACATTTCTGAATGAAGCCATTGAAACGTTAGGCAAGGAAGCGGAGTTTCCGCTTACCCTTTTGTCCGATGACATTCGTCTTGTCCTACTAACCCTCTTGCGTGACATGGACGATCTGAAACCGGATTATGCGGTTGATGAAAAGACACTCCGGACTCTTTTGCCGGACATTGATTTTGAGCCGGTTATGACGGATTGCATTGAACTTGGATTCGTGGATCGGGTTCGCGGCGGTTACCGGCTAAACTTCAGGTCTGATCTTGCTGTTCGATTATTGGCTATTATTCATCAAACGTTGAACAAGCCTGGAACAATGAATGTAACCGTGGGAAAAGTAAATTGAAGAAGTGAAGGTGCGAAGTTCATGAATTGAACTGCCCGTCAAGTAAGCAGTGCAAGAAAATAAAGATCGTTAAGCGGCCTTGGTCCTGAATTCAATGGGACTGAGGCCGTTTGGTTTTGTATGTACTCATTTACAAAAGCGGATCACTCATCTACCCTTGTAGGCAAGCTTTTTTCTTAAAGAGTCTACCATGTACACCCAACCAATCAGTCCACATAAGACAAAACCAAACGCATGCAGAGAACCATAAATGGGAATGAAGTCGAGTATGGTCAAGGAAAACATGTTTTTCAGTAACGGATAAAAAATGGAAACGACAACAACCGTGTAAAAGGCCAAACAGGAAAGGCCCAAAAAGAAGGCTGCCTTTTTATGCAGGGAGTTTTTCCTCAAGTAAGCAAAGAGATAAGTGGTGTAAACCACAATATTGCAGGCGAATAAAGTGACTCCAATGTACTCAATCGGCTTGGAGAAAATCATGCCAATAGCAATTAAAATGGGTCCGATGATATCGATGGCAACGACCCAGGGATACCAGCTTTTTTTCGTCATGATCCGTCCCAGCAGGCCAATAAAAATCGGAACGATAGCCGATGAAAAATGAAAGTGGACCGAGCTTAACGCGTGCGTTGCAGGATTAGCTTGGAAGAGGTTAACTTGGTACTGATATAAGGTGAACCAAACGCCCCCGATAAAAAAATACACGAGCCCCGCGCCAATCGCTATCTCCGCTGCTTTTCCTTTAGAAACCACAATAGTAGCCAAGCCATAGATGCCAAGCAGCAGCGTGAACAGCAGCCACCCGAGGGAGAGGGCCCCTGGTATTTCCGTGCTTTCTAATCCCCACATCTTACTGCTCATGACTGAAGCAAGGGTAAGAAGCGCTGCGGGAAATTGAAGCCATTTAACAGCAGCATAAATCATTACTTGATGTTTATTCCCTTCGTCATGTTTCAAAAGTAAAATCACCAGAGGTACAATGACGAAAGCCGCGAACAGTAGAAATTTTTCAACAAGAGCGAATTGAAAGTAATCCAGATAAAAGATAAGAACGGTAATAATTCCGCCTGGAATCACCGGTGCTATTAATGATTTGATGATTGGTTTGAGGAAGCTATGCATGGGGGCTCCTTTCTAACGATGCTCGGTAGAGATACCAAGTCGATATCCGATAATGGAGCATTCTCTATTATAGATGGAGGATGCTCTTTTAGTAGTTTAACATATATAATCGGATAGTCTTTCTAAGCCTGTGATTTAGTCCTGCTGCAGCAATGTATGCTATAATTCGGGAACTAAACGTTGCTTCGGACCGGTTGTCTCCATCCCATGTCATGACCGGCTCAGTCTATGTGTGTACCTGGGGGTTTAAGCAACTTGACTTTATAATGGACTAAAATACGGTTGAAGGAGATAAATTCATGATTAAAAGGATTGCTTGTTTACACGCCCATTATTCAAATATCCAATATATTCAAAATGCTCTTGCCTCTGATGAATTGGAATGGGTTCATTTTGTGGATCCTGGTTTGATGAGCAGAATTTCATGGGATAAACATTTTGATGAAGCTAAAGCCAAAAATAAAGTTATCGAACAAATCGAGTGGATAGCTCAAGCAAACGTCGAGGCTATTCTGATCACATGTACTAATTATATTGCTCTTCTTGAAGAAAACCGACTTCATACATCTATTCCTATCATAAAAATGGACGAGCCTTTCTTTGGCTCTGTCTGCAATAGTACCGAACCACAGGTTCTTCTATTCACCAATCCTGCAACCGTCGAGGGAACAATGAGAAGGCTTAATGAATTTGCTTCTATCCACGATAAGCCAATTGGTACTATTGAGGCACGTGTCATAGAGAATACATTTGAGTTAATCATGCAGGGCAAAACAGAGCAATATGTTGGAGAAGTATCAACGTACATAAAGAGGATACTTGCATCAGAAAAAAACAAGAAAATTTCTGTTGCTCAATTATCTATGGTGGAAACAGCCGCTATGGTTGAGCGAGAGTTAAATGTGAAAATCGGAAATCCGCTGGATTCATTGATAACACACTTCGAGAACCTGATGTCTAGCTAACAGGATAGACATTGAAATTAGTGTCTGCTATGATATGGGTGTCGATATTACAACACTGCGTTTTATAATATAAAACGAGTGTGGAGAGGGAGATAGATAAAGGAATATGCCAATTATTCAGGCCTTGGATAGAGCATTAAAGATTATCGACTTGTTCGACGAGCAGCACAAGGAGTATAAGCTGTCCGAAATAAGTGAAGCCATGAATTTGCACAAAAGTACGGTGCATTCGTTGTTGAAAACGCTTCAAATTCACCGTTATATTGTACAGGACGAGGAGTCCGGGAAGTACAGTCTTGGGCTAAAGTTCGTAGAGAAGGGGGAGCTGCTTCTCAAGCAATTTGATATTGTGGAAATTGCCAGACCCCATCTGAGAGCTTTGTCTATAGCAACCAGCCAAACCACGCATTTGGTTATTATAGATGGCGTAGAAGGCATATACATTGACAAAGTGGAAGGGCAAAAGGCAGCCATTCGGTATTCGCGTATCGGTCGCAGAGTTCCCTTGCATAGCAGCGCGGTTGGCAAGGTGTTGACGGCCTTTCGGCCTGGCGATGAACAGGCTCGAATGTTGACAGGGTATACGTTCGTCAAGCATACGGATAAAACGATTGATAGCGTTGAAGGCTTTCTGGAAGAATTGAAGATGGTCGAGAAGCAAGGCTACGGCATCGATAATGAAGAGAATGAACCGGGAGTCCGGTGCGCCGCCGCTCCGATATTGGATCACAACGGGCAAGTGATCGCGGCGATGAGCGTATCTACAATGGTTGCACATGTCGATGATGATGAGCTGACACGTCTAATCGAACGGCTTCGACAGGCAACAAGCGAAATTTCAACGCAATTAGGGTATCGTCATTAGTTTAATTTAAGATCGATCCATTCGTAATAAGTGACGAATCGATCTTTGTCATATTTTAAGAACAGCGTTTTATATTATAAAACGAGGAGTTGTTGAGATGAGAATTATTCGGTATCAGAATGGTGCGGAACAACGATTGGCAGCAGTAACGGATGAAGATAAGGTATATGCATTAAGCGATTCGGACTTTATCTCCTTTCTTGAGCGAATTGAGAAGACGGGGGCAACACCGCTTGAAGACGTGAATCAGCAGATTCAATCTGCTCAGCCGCTGGACGCGTCACTGGAAAGCCTTGAGTTGCTGATTCCCGTAGAAGCTCCGGAGGTATGGGCCGCCGGCGTGACCTATGCGCACAGCAAGGAAGCAAGAAACTATGAAGCGACAGCGGGCAAAATGGATGCAACCACCTATTATGACAAGGTGTATGATGCGGAGAGGCCGGAGCTGTTCCTGAAATCCACGGCGGCCCGCACAGTCGGCCATCTGGATCAGGTTTGTTTAAGAAACGATTCCGATTGGCAGGTTCCCGAGCCCGAGCTGGGATTGGTATTGAGCAGCCGCGGCGATATTGTGGGGTACATAATCGGCAACGATATGAGCTGCCGGGATATTGAGGGGGAAAATCCGTTGTATCTTCCGCAAGCCAAGGTGTGGAAGCAATCCTGCTCCATTGGACCGTTTATCCGATTAGCCGAAACGGTGGAAGACCCCTATCAGCTGCAAATTTCTTTGCGAATCTATAGGAATGGGGAAAAAGTCGTCGATCAATCGGCAAGCACAGGACAACTGAAGCGCAAGCTGGGAGAGCTTGTTTCCTTCCTGCGCAGAGATAACATTGTGTTTGGCGGTACGGTTCTCCTTACAGGCACATGTATTGTGCCACCGAATAAATTCACGCTTGCGCCTGAGGATGTGATTGAAATAGAGATTACAGGACTTGGAACGTTAGCCAACACGGCTATTATGAGCTAGGGCAAGTCTTCTGTGCAGCTTGAAGGCACGCTCTAATTAAATCACAATTAAAGGAGAGATGATTTTATGACTAATCCAACCCCGGTATATCGCAATTATATTAATGGCGAATGGAGAGACTCCGAGAACGGAAAAACGCAGCACAGTATCAATCCCGCCAATAAAAATGAAATCGTAGGTATCATCCCGGATTCGTCCAGGCAGGACTTAGAGGACGCCGTTGCCGCTGCTAAGGCAGCCAAGCTGGCATGGCGCAAGCTCGCCGGTGTGCAACGCGGCCATTTTTTGTTCAAGGTTGCCGATATAATGGAGAGCAGAACAAATGAAATCGGCGAAGCAATGACCATGGAAATGGGAAAAACATTGCCCGAGGCCAAGGGAGAAACCGCGCGCGGCGTCGCTATTCTTCGTTACTATGCAGGAGAAGGCATGCGTAAAATCGGAGACGTTATTCCTTCCTCCGATGCGGATGCCTTCTTGTATACGACCAGACCCCCGATTGGAACGGTAGGAGTCATTTCTCCTTGGAACTTCCCGGTTGCCATTCCGATCTGGAAAATTGCTCCCGCGCTTATTTACGGCAACACTGTCGTATGGAAGCCGGCAACGGAAACGGCGGTTACGGCGGCAAAAGTGATGCAATGCTTCCATGATGCGGGCTTGCCCTCAGGCGTGCTGGATATGATTGTGGGCAGCGGCAGCGTCATTGGTCAAGGGATTGCCGAGCATGCCGATATTAACGGCATCACCTTTACTGGCTCGAATGCGGTAGGGAAATCGGTGGGACAAGCGGCATTGGCGCGCGGAGCGAAATATCAGCTTGAGATGGGCGGCAAAAATCCGATTATCATCGCAGCGGATGCGGACGTCGATTTGGCAGTTGATGCAACAATCAGCGGAGGTCTTCGTTCGACCGGTCAGAAATGTACGGCGACCAGCCGGGTCATCGTGGTGAAGGATGTCTACGAGGAGTTCAAGTCCAAGCTGATTGGGAAGGTTGCGGAGCTGAAGGTTGGAAACGGGCTGGATAGCGGGACGTGGCTGGGGCCTTGCGCTAACGAAAAGCAAATGGAAACGGTATTGTCTTACATCAACAAGGGTGTGGAAGAAGGCGCGGTATTGCTGCATGGGGGTACAAGGCCAGTGGATGGCGATCTAGCCGATGGCTTTTATGTAACCCCGGCTATTTTTGATAAAGTGACCTCCAGAATGTCCATCGCCCAGGAAGAAATATTCGGACCTGTGCTTACATTAATTGAAGTAAACGACATGCAGGAAGCCATAGAGCTTGCGAACGATACCGATTATGGTCTTAGCGCATCGATTTATACTCGCAATATCGGCAACGCGATGCAGTTCGTTCAAGAGATGGAAGCGGGACTTGTCCGAGTAAACGCGGAAACAGCCGGTGTCGAGCTGCAAGCTCCGTTCGGAGGCATGAAGCAATCCAGCTCCCATTCCAGAGAGCAAGGCCAAGCAGCCATCGAATTTTATACCTCGATCAAAACCGTATTTATTAAGCCTTAACGCATGAAGCCTTAACCTATCAAGTCATAACACATTAACTCATAGCGAACAGAATGAGTCATACCACGAGGAGCTGGTAAGGACCTATGAATCCGGGTTTTGAGACGATAATGGGAAATGCTTCTGACTCTTACTTTGATATCTATACGCATGCACCGGGACCAAGCGGCTCTTTGCCTCTTACCCCGGATATGCTGCGCGATTCGCCTAGCGGCGACCTGTTCGGTTTAACGCAAAATGTCGGCATGGGATGGGACCCCAAAAACCTGCTTGGAAAGCAAATTCTTATACTGGGAACGCAAGGCGGAATTCGGGAGGAGGATGGCCGTCCCATAGCGTTGGGTTATCACACCGGGCACTGGGAGGTCGGAATTCTGATGAAGGCCGCAGCTGAAGAAATTACTAGCCGCGGCGGCGTGCCCTTCGCCGGTTTTGTTAGCGATCCTTGCGACGGCCGTTCCCAAGGAACGACGGGAATGTTCGATTCGCTGCCGTATCGCAACGATGCCGCGATGGTATTAAGGCGTCTTATTCGTTCGCTGCCGCAGCGTTCGGCGGTATTGGGAGCAGGAACCTGCGACAAGGGACTGCCATCCATGATGCTGGCTCTTGCGGGCATGAGCAATCTTCCCGGCGTAATCGTTCCGGGCGGCGTCACTCTCCCGCCGACGAATGGCGAGGATGCGGGCAAAATCCAAACGATTGGCGCAAGATACTCCAATGGCGAGCTATCGCTTGAGGAAGCGGCCGAGCTTGGCTGCCGCGCATGCGCAACGCCTGGCGGAGGCTGCCAATTTCTTGGCACGGCAGGGACCGCGCAGGTTATTGCGGAGGCGCTTGGCATGACCGTTCCTCATGCGGCATTGGCGCCGTCAGGACAGCCGGTATGGAGGGAAATGGCGAAGCAATCCGCGAGAGCCGCTCTGGGAATGGCGGACAGCGGAGTGACGACGGGAATGATCATAACGGACCGCTCCATTCGCAATGCAATGGCTGTTCACGCGGCCTTTGGAGGCTCTACCAATCTGCTGCTCCATATTCCCGCCATCGCTCATGCGGCCGGGCTTGCCTTGCCGACGGTTTCGGATTGGGCGGAAATAAACCGCTCCGTTCCGCGCTTGGTCAGCGTGCTTCCCAATGGTCCCGAGCATCATCCAACCGTAAGAGCTTTCCTCGCCGGAGGCGTGCCCGAGGTTATGCTTCATATGCGCAAGCTTGGCGTGTTGGACGAGAGAGCGCTTACAGTAACAGGCCATACGATAGGCGAAACGCTGGATTGGTGGGAGTCGTCGGAGAGACGCCACCGCATGCGGCAGCATTTGCTGGTGAACGAAGGAATTAATCCCGACCGCGTCATCTTTAGTCCCGAACGAGCCAAGCAGGAAGGCTTGAGCTCGACGGTGACCTTCCCTACCGGAAATATATGTCCCGAAGGCTCCGTCATTAAATCGACGGCGATTGATCACTCCAAGGTGGACGCGGACGGCGTTTTCCGCCATGTCGGCCGGGCGAAAGTGTTTACGACGGAACGCGCCGCAATCCGCGCGATCAAGAACAAAGGCATTGCCGCCGGAGATGTTATGGTCCTGATCGGGCGCGGCCCATCCGGCACTGGAATGGAAGAGACGTATCAGCTGACCTCGGCGCTTAAGCATCTGTCCTATGGCAAAGAAGTGTCTTTGCTCACGGACGCGCGCTTCTCGGGAGTGTCGACCGGCGCTTGCATCGGGCATATCGGACCCGAGGCCTTAGCTGGTGGTCCTGTCGGCAAGCTCCGCGATGGCGATTGGATTGATATCCGCATTGATCTGCGCCGGTTGGAGGGGCATGTCGAGATGGTGGGCTGCGGCGAAAACCCGGAGGATGCCGAAGCGGGAACAAAGATGCTGGCTTCAAGAGCGCCCCATCCCGAGCTTGCAAAAGATCCGGCGCTTCCGGACGATACGCGTCTATGGGCGGCGCTGCAAGCGGCGAGCGGCGGCACGTGGCGGGGATGCGTCTACGATGTTGATCGAATCGTCAAGCTGCTGGAAGCGGGAATGAATACGGCAGAAGGCCAAGCGATCATGAAGGGCTAGCAGAACAGATAAGAGGGCCAAAAAAAATGATTACAAATCCAATCCTGCGCGGATTTCATCCCGACCCGTCTATCGTGCGAGTAGGTGACGACTATTATATTGCGACCTCGACATTTCAATGGTTTCCTGGCGTACTCGTTCACCATTCCAGGGATTTGGTGCATTGGCGACCGCTTACCTCGATTTTGACGCGTTCCTCTCAGTTGAATATGGATATATGGTGACGGCGGAGGATATCATGGGGCCTTGGTCGGAACCCATTTATCTGAACAGCAGCGGCTTCGATCCTTCCTTGTTTCATGACGACGATGGCCGCCAAAGGTTGGTTAATATGATTTGGGACCATAGGAAAGGAACCAATTCCTTTGCGGGCATCGTTCTTCAGGAGTATTCCAAGGAAGAGAGAAGATTGATTGGTCCCAAAAGAAATATTTTCCGCGGCACAAGCCCAAGCTGCCGCCGCATCCATTCCCGGCAGAGCCTGGCCTGGACCATTTTGATCGCGTTGAGCTTGGGCTGCAATGGAGCACGCTTCGCATTCCCGCAAGCAACGATTGGTTATCCTTAACAGCAAGACCGGGCTGGCTGCGGCTCTGGGGCCAGGAGTCCATGAGCTCGACGCATCGGCAAAGCCTTGTTGCGCGCAGGCAGCAGTCCATGTTTTGCCAAGCGGAGGCGGCTATGGAGTTTCGCCCGGAGCATTATCAGCAAATGGCGGGTTTGATTCTGTATTACGACACTCGGGATTATGTCTATTTGCGCGTAACGCACCACGAGGAAATAGGAGTCTGCATAGGAATCATTCAATCCATAAAGGGAGTTTATAATGAAATCCTGGACAGCGATATTTCGCTTGGCGAAGGAACCTATCGGCTGAAGGTCAGGCTTGAACGCGAAATAGCGACATTTATGTACTCGGTGCAGGGCGGAGAATGGAACAAAATCGGGCCGGAGCTGGATGTAAGCCATCTATCCGATGAGTATGGGGATTACATTCGATTCACGGGCAATTTTGTCGGGCTGAGCGTCCAGGACTTAAGCGGCGAACGCAACTATGCCGACTTCGATTATTTCCAATATGAGGAGTATGACGAACCCCATTGAATGAATAGCTGCGGCAAATCTATAAGGGAAGCATAGTGTTAAGGGGATCGCCGCCGGCGCGGTCAAAGGCCGACCAGTCGCCGTCCCTGCGCAGTATCATTCAAAAAAGGAGCTGGCCCGGCGAGGCTAGTTCCTTTTTCTTATGAGCACCTCGCACTCATGAAGATGAAGGGGCTGAGATGGTAATGTTCATGGCCATGAGCAAGAGAGCCAAGCGGGAATAGAGGCTTTTTGTTTCCCAAATCTGTTTTTTGCATATAGAATATAACCTAGACACGAGAACATAATCATTCGTTGTTATGTAAATAAAAGGGGTTTACTTATGAGCGAGCAAGGCTTTAAAGAGTATGGATTAAGTCAGGAAATCAGCCGTTCGTTGGACAGCTTGGGCTATCAGCAACCAACGGAGGTTCAACGCAAGGTGATTCCATTGGCGCTGGAGAGAAAGGATATGACCGTCAAGTCCCGTACAGGAAGCGGGAAAACAGCGGCTTATGGCATTCCGGTCTGCGAGATGCTGGAATGGCAAGAAAATCGGCCTCAGGCGCTGATCTTAACGCCAACTCGCGAGCTTGCCGATCAGGTTAAGCAGGACATGATGAATATCGGCAGATATAAACGGATAAAAGCAACCGCTGTTTATGGGAAGCAGCCTTTCGCCAGACAGAAGGTGCAGCTGCAGCAAAGAAATCACGTTATCGTGGGCACGCCGGGACGCCTGATTGACCATATCGAGAAGCAAACCATTGATTTGGAGCAAATCAAATATCTTGTGATCGATGAAGCCGATGAAATGTTGAATATGGGATTCATCGAGCATGTCGAGAAGATCATTCGCGAGCTGCCCAAGGATCGGATGACCATGCTTTTTTCGGCGACGTTGCCTAAGGACGTGGAGCAATTGTGCCACAAATATATGAACCGGCCATTGGACATCGAGGTGCAAACCGAGGCAAGGACAAAAAGCCAAATTCAGCATTCCATGTATTCCGTCAGAGATGAAAATAAGCTTAACTTGCTGCGGGATATCACCGTTGTCGAGAATCCGGATAGCTGCATTATCTTTTGCCGGACACAGATAAGGGTTGAGGTCGTATTTAATGAGTTGAAAAAGCACGGATACCCTTGCGGCAGAATCCATGGGGGAATGGAGCAGGACGATCGCACAGAGATCATGAACGCGTTCAAAAAAGGTGAGTTCCGCTATCTGATCGCGACGGATGTTGCTGCGAGAGGAATCGATATCGAGAATATCAGCCATGTCATCAACTATGATTTTCCGCAAGAAAACGAAAGTTATGTCCACCGAATCGGTCGTACGGGAAGAGCCGGAAAATCGGGGACAGCAATCTCCTTCGCCACGCCGACAGAAGACAAATTTGTTACCAATGTCGAGCAATACATAGGGTTTTCAATTCCTGAGAGCACGCCCCCATCCAAAGAGGCCGTCGCGCATACCCGTCCTGCTTTTGAAGAAAAGCTAAGGAATCAGCAGACGGTTAAGAAGGAACGGGGCTCGCGCAAGAATCAGGATGTTCTGAAGCTGTATTTTAACGGGGGCAAGAAAAAGAAGATCAGAGCAGTGGACTTCGTCGGCACGATTGCCAAAATTGACGGGATAACGGCGGAAGACATCGGGATTATTACGATAGAGGATAACGCCTCCTACGTGGATATCCTCAATGGCAAAGGACATCTCGTTCTTACTACCATGAAAAATACAACGATTAAAGGCAAGCTTCTGAAAGTACATCAGGCAAACCGGAAATAAAAAAGGGTTCCGCCTGTTTATAAGCTAAAGGCGATTTGGAATGGACGGGCAACTTCTGAGGAAGTATGATGGGGAGGACTGCCGGAGGCATTTTGAATCAGAAGCGGTCATTGGATGTTTGATTGAAAGGGGCAAAAGCTCATGGAAGTAACCGCACAGGAAGTGGCGGAATGGATGGTCAAGGAGATCCGTTTTACGGGAATGTTATATCAGACCGATGCAATCCAATATGTAAAAACCAATTTTGGCGAACAGTTCGTATTTGTGAATGACAATGGAAATGCCTCGTTGTCCAAAGAGGTTATAAAGGCATTCCGCAAGCTCCACGGCGGCAAAATAGCCTGGGAACGCGACAGCTTCATGTGGGCTTGGACCTGAGACGTGTATGACGTTGTATTGAAACCAAATAGTTCAACAGAGGGTGGCTTGCAGTCAAAAAATGACGGTGGTGCACCCTCTTTTTTTATATCTGGGAACAAAGCTTGAATATATGGAGACTGTATGGATATGGTTGATCCTACAATCATGTGCATGAGATGTCGGATGGGCAGCTCCGAAAGTTGCTACTCTATACCTGAAGGGAGGTTATGTAGTGAATATGCTTGCATGTCTGAACAGAGCGCTAAACTATATCGAGGAAAATTTAGCTGAAGACATTGACCTGAAGGAAGCGGCTAGGCTGGCCGATTGCTCGGAGTATCATTTTTCGAGGATGTTCTCGTTTCTCGCGGGAATCACTGTATCGGAGTATATCCGGCGGAGACGGCTGACACTGGCTGCATTAGATCTCCAAAATAGCGAATTAAGAATTGTGGATGTGGCGGTAAAATACGGCTATAACTCAGCAGATGCCTTTTCCAGAGCCTTTCAAAGTTTGCACGGCATCCTGCCCTCAGTGGTAAAATCCCATGTTGCCTCTCTAAAAGCATATTCGCGAATGACCTTCCAATTGACCATTCAGGGAGGAAGCGCTATGAATTATCGTATTGTAGAAAAAGAGCCTTTTCATATCGTAGGCATCATGAAGAGAGTCCCCATTCAATTTAACGGGGTAAATTCGGAAATTTCAGAGATGTGGAAGAGCTTAACTCTTAATGATATCGCTCAACTCAAGAGCCTTTCGAATGTCGAACCGACGGGACTTATCCAAGCGTCCACCAATTTTTCGGAAGGGCGAATGGAGGAAAAGGGGGAGCTTGAACATTATATCGGCGTGGCAACGACTATGCACTGCCCTGAACATTTGGTGAAATTAGAAGTGCCCGCCACGTTATGGGCTGTCTTCGAAGCAATTGGTCCCTTTCCCGAAACCTTGCAAAATGTGTGGGGACGTATCTATTCGGAGTGGTTTCCCTCTGTAAATTACGAATTGACAAAGGGTCCTGAAATCTTATGGAATGAAAGCATAGACGTAACATCGCCAACGTATAGGAGCGAGATATGGATACCTGTTATGAAAAAAGAATCGGCGATCCTACAGTCGCGAAAATGATTGGGGATCGGCTTTTTATTATTTGTCTCAAAGTGGTGTGAATCATTTTTTATTTCCCATAATCTGGACCTGAGTCTAGGTCCGTTATAGTCCCCGGTCCGAGGTTGTTCCATTTCCACTGATATACAATGGAGTCTATACAGCGGCGTGAGACGCGTCGGAAAGAAGGCGGACAACGGATGAAAAAAATGAAACAAAACGTAAGTTTGCTCGTGGCAGCCACATTGCTGGCAACGTTACTCAGCGGTTGCAGCTTGCTGGGAGTGACTTCCGAGCAGCTAGAGGGGCCGGTCATTAGTGAAGATGAGGTGATCGGCGAGGAGGCCGTGATCGATACAGAGTCAGTAATTGGCGAGGGAACCGGTTCCGGAGAGCTGGTGAGTCTTGGCAGCGGCACCTATGAGGCTGATGAGATCGATGGAATCGAGGTCAGGGGCGATGCGCTGGCGATTTTTGTGAGCCGCGGCGCTGGTGATCAGGCCGAGGTGGAGCTCCTGCTGGATCGGAATATAGACAGCAACAAAATAACCTTCACCTCCGAAGTAAAGTCGGGCACGTTGAAGGTGACTTTGAAGGAGAAAAGCCGCACAATCGGCAAAGACCAGAGCGGGGAACGCAGGCTGATGATTACCCTTCCGGATAAAACGTATAATAAGCTGAATATCACTAGCGCGTTTGGCCAAATCGAGGTGCAGGATATCGCTGCCGAACAGATCACGGCCAAAATCGAAGCAGGGCAAATTGTGATGAACGAGGTGCGAGGTGAACTGGACGTGGAGGCCGAGGCAGGCGAGATTTCGCTAAACGGCATCGTGCTGGAGAATGATCTGAGCGCCAAATCCAGTGTAGGCTTGGTTAGTGTTAGTCTGGCGGAAGCTCCCGCGGCGGCTGAGGTTAGTATGAGCAGCGAAATCGGCACGGTCACTTCGGAGCTCGAGGAATTGGATGTCCAAGAACAGCGTGGGAACAAGCTGAAGGGCAAGATTGGCACCGGGGGACCAAAGCTGACGCTGAAGTCGTCAGTGGGAAGCGTGGAATTGAAGGTTGCGTCTTAAATGGAACAGCAGGGCAGGGGGCGATTCCTGACCTGCTGTTTTTTTATGGTGCGCCCGGAATGGGAGTCATCTCTAGGGTGTTATTTGCTTTCAATCGCGTGACCAATCCCGCCGCAGCGTAAACAGCTCCCGCAGCGCCTCTGTCGACAGCTCGGTAATCCAGCCCTCCGAGCTTGAAATGACGTTGTCGCTTAGCTGCTGCTTATTCTCCAGCATTTCGTCGATGCGCTCTTCGAGAGTGCCGAGCGAGATGAATTTGTGCACCTGCACATCGCGCGTCTGGCCCATCCGGTAGGCGCGGTCGGTCGCTTGGTTCTCGACAGCCGGGTTCCACCAGCGGTCGAAGTGGAAGACGTGGTTCGCCGCAGTCAAGTTCAGCCCGACGCCTCCCGCCTTGAGCGACAAAATAAACACGTTGGGCTGTTCGGCGGGCGGCAGGTCGCGGGATTGGAACCGTTCGACCATCCGGTCCCGCTGCGCCTTCGGCGTACTGCCGTTTAAGTACAGCACGGGTTCGCCCAGTTCGCGCTGCAGTACATCCTGAATCATTTTGCCCATGCCTATGTATTGCGTGAAGATGAGACAGCGCTCGTCCGACTCGCGCAGCTCCTTGACCATCGAGAGCAGCCTCTCGAGCTTGGAGGAGCGGGCAACGATCGCCTCCGAAGGAGGCGGGCCCTCCTCAGGCTCCGTTCCCGTATCCTCGTCCAGCAGCGCCGGATGGTCGCATGCCTGCTTAAGCCGCGTCAGCGCTCCAAGGATCGCGCCTTTGCGCTGGATGCCGTCAAGCTGCTTGAGCTTCTCGAGCAGCTCCTTGACGCAGTTATCGTACAGGGCGGCCTGTTCGGAGGTCAGCGGAACATACGTCTTCATCTCGTTTTTGTCCGGCAGGTCGAGCTGAATGGCAGGGTCCTTTTTCTTGCGTCGCAGCATAAACGGTTTGACCAGCCGCTTGAGCTCCGCCGTGCGGCGCCCGTCCTGTTCACGCTCGATTGGAGTGGCGAACCGGTCCTGGAACGCCTTGGCAGACCCCAGGTAGGTGGGCACGATAAAATCATAGATAGACCATAACTCCGCCAGCCTGTTTTCGATCGGCGTTCCGGTGAGCGCGATGCGATGGAGCGCGGGCAAGCTTTTGACCGCGATGGCCTGTCTGGTCCCGGCGTTTTTGATGTTCTGGGCTTCGTCCAGACAAACTGCGCCCCATTGGAACCCGGCCAGTGTCTCCTGGTCGAGCGAGGCGGTGGCAAAGGAGGTCAACACGACGTCAACGCTGCGTGCCTCGTTGCGAAACGCGTCGCCGCTTTTGCGCCCGGAGCCGTAATGCATCGCCACACGCAGCGATGGGGCAAAGCGGGAAATCTCCTTCTGCCAGTTGCCGAGCACTGACGTAGGGCAGACGATAAGCGACGGCAGTCCCATTCCCTCGTCTGCCTGCTCCTTGGCGTGAAGCAGGTAGGTAATCAGCTGGACCGTCTTGCCGAGGCCCATGTCGTCCGCGAGACAAGCTCCAAGTCCGAAGCGGCGGAGAAAAGCGAGCCAGGCAAAACCGTCCTGCTGGTAGCTGCGCAGCTCAGCTCGCAGACCGGCCGGCGGATCGAGCCGCGGCCATTCGCTCTGCTGGTTGATCTTGGCGATCAGCCCAGTCAAATGCGCATCCAGTTCAACCTCCAGTTGAACACGGGCCGCATTGGCTGACAATGTCTCCGCAAGGGCGTCAGCCGCCCCGCCTTCCGTGTCGCCGTCCGCCTCGCCTAGCGAGAGTAGATGCAAATGCAGAACATCCTGAAAGCTCAGTCCCTGGCTTTTGTCCATGCCTTCCATCATGCGGCGGATCTGGGCGATTAGCGCCGGGTCGAGCACGATCCAGCGGTCCCGGAATTTCACGAGACGCTCGCCCCGTGCAAGCAGCTCGTCGAATTCCTGCTCGTTCAGGTCGGCGTCGCCGATGGAGATGCGCCAGTCGAAGTTCAGAATCGCTTCCAGTCCAAAAAGCGATTTGCCGCCGCCGCGCTTCTTGGATTCGTCCTCCGACTGCACCGCCGCGCGCAGCCGCGGTTTTTTACGGCTGGCGGCCTCCCACCATGCGGGCAGCAGCACCAGCCAACCGGCTTCGAGCAGTTGGTGGCTGTCCGTGTGCAGAAAACGCCAAGCCGCCTCGTCGTCGAGAGACTTGCCAAGCACATCTTCGCCGCGCGACAGCCGCTCGTGCGGAAGGCTGGCGCGCAGCCGCTTCAGCCAACCAGCCGAGCGGCTGTTAACGGCTTCCGTCCACGCGTCTGGCCACTTGCCGGTCGCTTTGCCGTCGTCGCCGAGCCGTACTCTCCGGAGCGTAGCGGGATCACTTTTGTCCTGCAGCACAAGACGCAGCCACCAACGGGAGTACTCATCGCCCTCCCACGGCTCGATTAGTTGGAGCATGGGGCGAAACGGCGCAACATCCGCTTTCCAGCCGATCTGCACAAGCCAGGCTTCGGCATCCAGGCCGGCCGTTGCGGCCGCCGCATTTTCGCGAGCGAACAGAGCCGGGAATTCCCGGCGCAAATCCGCTTCGTCGGCCTCCGTTCCGTAGAAGACATTTGTTACGGCCGCCGAAAAGGCCGCTTTTAGCCCATCGCGGGCCTCATCGTTCCAGCCGCCGCGATTGAGGTCCAATTCGTTGCGGCGAGACTGTCCGAAGGTCGCTCCAACCGCCGATGCATCCCAGATCCAGCGCAGCGAGCCGCTGCGGTAAGCCGTAAGGTCCGGCGCATACAGCCGTTTCTCCAAGCATTCGCTCAGCAGGGGAGCCAATGCGGCCAAACGCGCGGCATCATCGTGCCACGTCCACTGGATATGCGCCAGAAGCGGCGCCGAAGCTAAGAAGGAAATAACTTCTTCGGCGGGCAGCACGACGGCCTCAAGCTCCCCGATTTTGACAAGCTCCAGCTCGGTGCCGTAGAAGGAAGGTTCATGCCAGGCAAACAGGCGATTCTTCAGTTGAAGTCCGGTGGTTTCCTTTAAGGAATCCGGGTCCCCAAAAAACAACGCGTCGCCATGCGACGTCAGCATCATCCGAACCGCGATGGTACCTAGGTTATAGATAGTCGTGGTCATGGAATCAAACCTCCTTTGCGCAGCTCCTCCTGAAGCGCACGCAGCCGGCTATTCCGTCTGGCGAATGTCTCCATGTACGCCTCCCACTGCTGCTCGCGCTTTAATTTCTTGTACAGCTTGGCCAGCCGTTTGAGCAGCTTTACCGCCCGCTTGTAGCTGTCGCGGTTTTTTAACAACAGATACTTTTCCGCTCCTTGGTGATAAAAAGGCAGCAGCGCTTCCGGCGATCCCTTTTCGATGGGCTGCAGGTCTTTTGCTCGAAATTCAAGCGGATCGCTGCCAAGGCTAAGCTGGTAATCGACCCACTGCCGCCAATGGCCAAAACGCAGCAGATTCTCCTCGTAGAGGCTGCTGGAGTAGGGGAGCAGGCTCGTAATCGCGCTCCACATTTGGTCTTCGGCTTCCGGCAATTGCTCCACGACGGCTTCCCAGTAGCGTCCGTACTCATCCAGGCTGCCGGGGCTGCGCCCGATACGCTCGGTCGCGCAATGGCTCAGCCAGGCTTCAAGCCGGCTCCATTCGCTGTTCTCCTTCAGCAAGCGCAGGAAGCGGAGCACCTGAACGGGCTTTAGCCGATGCCGCTCCGCCGCTTCGAGCAGCCGCCAAGCCTCTTGATCCTCTCCTAGCCAAAATGTCATCCAGGCGCGGGCGACAATCGGGAAGAGTCCATTGGCCTTCCCCACGGCTTCATCTAGCCGGGCAAGTTCCTCCTTAAAGAGACGATGATCGTTCGCCATAGGCGATATCAGCGTAATCCACAGCTCGACGTAGATATCCAGATAGGCGGTCGGAGCCGACACATCTTCGATTGCCGTCTCGCGGATGTATGCGGCGGTCTCCAGCAGCCGCTCTCGCTGCTTGGTCGCATGCTCTTGCGGCAGCACGCTTTTGAGGTGAGTCTCGATTGCATTTATTGTTTCGGATGTTGCCACATGGGCGAAGTAACCCGCGTGGCTTCCGGATGATTGCTTGCGGAGCAGGCAAAGCCCAATGTTTAGCTCGAACAGCCAAGCCTCCCCGGTTGTCAACTCCGACATAAAAGGGTGCACAAGGGAGCGTACCTCGTTGCTATAGTCTGCTTGGTAAGGGCTGGCCACCGCTCTATTGGCGCTGTCGGAGATTAAGTCCTGCCACTGGGCAACGCTCAGCTCGGTCAGTGAATTCGGCTCGGATTTCCTCATTGGGGCGGACATTCCTTTCTTGAGCTAGGGCGTGTCTTCAAACTCATTGAAGGGCATCTGTCACCGCTTTTTCGACCCCTGCTTCGTTGCTTTTTCTTGACTTACTCCCGGTAAGCCTTCGAAAAAGCGCCTTGCAGGGGACAAAAATTCGGCAATATCTGCTCCCTGCGGAGTTTGAGGACACCCCCTGGGCCGCTCATGAATCAATTTCTTCATTATAACGATAAATGAGCGGGAGCGCATAGAGTCCCAAAACAATAGGGGAACCGGCTGATTTCCATAATGCCGAAAACAAGAAGCGGGCGCTTAAACCATACAAGCTACCCAGCGAGCTGGTGGACTTTCTAACGGGGGACAACCTCCGCCTTGAACTGGCGCCAAATGAATATGATATTTCGTATATCGATTTTTTTGCATGGATGGATACGATCGAGATGAAAGTCGGCAGGCAAAAGCTGCTGCGTCTTTCGGCTGCCATCGACAATTACTCTGGCCTGCATTTGGTCTGGAACCCAAAAAACAAGGTTCTGGGCTGTTATGATGAGGAGCATCGGACTTATGAGGACTTGTGCAGCTTTCCCGATTTCCTCGCAAAGCCTGAGGATTACCTCATTCGATTTATGGAAGGGGAACTGTGAAGCGAGGCCGTTGTCTCCAACCCCTCTGGCCCCTCTAACCTCCAAGTCCTCAATGTGACCCATCTCCGCACGATCTATCGCCTCAATCGTCCTATTGCTTCAATCGCTCCATTGCCGAACCGTTTCCTCAATACTCTCCTTTAATCACAAAAAAAGATCCGCGAATCGTTCCGGCCAGCTTGGACTTCTGCCGGGCAAACTTAAACTTCCCCTCTAACTCCGGAGGCACGTCCATTCCTTCGGAAAGCTTGAACCCAACCGCGCGTTTCTTGGAATCATCGAGGGTATACAAAACGTTGACGCTTAGGCCGTCCTCATAAAACACGTAGGTCCACCGGATATTTTCCACTTGGAAGCTGGATGTTTCCAACGGTTTGGCGGCAAATTGAATGCCGCGTTCCTCCTTCAGAATCCGGTTTACGTATTCAAGCGTCTCAGTGCTTTCGGCAGCCGGCGTTACGATAAATTCATGCTTATATTTATTCATAAAATAGCGGGCTTCGTTCGCGCGCAGGCCAGCCAGCGCTTCTTGCACGGGCGAGGCCTCCAGGCCAACCGTCGATACCTGCTTAAAATCTACTGCGTAGGACATGTCCATTCCTCCAATAATCGATTTATTTTCTGACGATGGGAATCCAAACTTCGCCGAACACCAAACCATCTCGCTGTCCCATCTCCACGGTTGTGTTGGGTCCGCCCACGTAGGCAAAGTCTTTCGCTTCCGGCAGCACTTGACCAAAGGCAATTCCGGTAAGCTGGTTACCCAGCGCGTCGGACGTCTCGGCTTCACCCTCAACAACCAGATATTCGCCTTTGGGGAATTGAATCACCCGAGTGGCTTCAGGCAATGAGGCATCCGTCATCACGCCGGCGTAATACATCATTTTATGGTTGACGGCTTCGCTGACAGCGAAGATATAGTCATTGGCCGCCACCGCCTTTAATGCGTCAAGCCTTCCGTCTTGTTTAACAGCATGCCAGAATTCCTGCTTCTCCTTGTTGATGCCGGCATAGTCAGTATAGTCGCTCTTAAGATCCGTTCCCATCCCCAATACGGTAAAGCTTTCTTTTGCTTCAATTGTGTAGTTTGCCATGTTTTCATCCATCCTTTTTGTGAAATGGTTTTGCTTTTTGCCTGTTGCGTTTATAATAGCCTTTAATCATGTCAAAAAGTGATACTGTTTAAGACGCCTTAGGAGGCCGCGATGAAAAAAGTGGAACGGATCAATATCATCATGCGGTATATCAACAACCGCGCTTCCTTCACCATCTCCGAAATTATGCGTGAATTTAACATCTCCCGTTCGACAGCCATACGGGATATCAGGGAAATCGAGGCCATGGGGATGCCGCTTGTCGCTGAGGTGGGCAGGGACGGGGGTTATTTTGTCATGAGCAATTCCGTTTTGCCGACCGTTCGTTTTACGGATAACGAAATTAAAGCGTTGTTTATCGCTTTTATGGCGACAAGGAATCAGCAGCTTCCCTACTTGAAGAGTCGCCAGTCCTTGGCGGAGAAGTTATTGGGACTGATCTCGCAAAATCAGCAGGACGATCTTGTTTTGTTGAACCAAATCCTGCTTTTTGAAGGGACCAACCGCAATAACCCGGACCTGCTTGAGCTGTCGGACCTGCCACATCCCATTCTGGAGAAACTTATTGGCATCCTTCTGGCAGACAGCTACCTGTGGATCACGATCAGAGAAGGAAACGAAACAAAGTCGTATCCCATCTATCTGATGCATTTATACCGCGAAAAAAGCCTTTGGCTCATAGAAGGCTTCGACTTAGCGGAAGAAAAGAGACGAATCTTTTCCGTTGATCATCTGATCGAAGTAGAGCCTTACCCCGCGAGTAGGCGGTTAAGCCGGAAAAAAATAAAGGACAAGCTAAGCAAGCAGGAGGAGGCCATCAACCTTGTTCTTGAGCTTGGCCCCAGGGCGATTGCCCAGTTTAAAAAGTATCATCCCTTAACGCTTTCGCTGTCCTACACGGATCCTTTCCAGACGAAGGCCATTTTAAAAGCTTGTGTCAACGTTAACGATTCGGAGGAGGAGGCTGAATTTATCAACTGGCTGCTTTTCCTGGGCAGAGATCTCAAGATCAAGGAGCTGCCGGAGGAAATGGCGGAGAGACTTCAAGAGCGATTGGCTCAATACTCGCAATAAAGGATAATATTCCCTAAAATAAGAAATAAACGCAGCCTGATGGCTATTGCCCTTACTGCAATAAGTCCTCATTTGTAACGTTGATTTTTCCCGAAAATACGGGTTGTTGTGCCATGCTGGCCATAACATTAATTTCATGTAAATGTATCGAATTTTGTTGAAACTGACCCAATAGCCCCCTACTATAAAATGAGACATACTACCTTAGAGAAAGCGGGAGCTACAACATGAACAAAAAGCGGTTTTGGAGAAAATCCCTAACTTTACGCAGCAAGCTGGTTTGGGCTTTCGCCGTAATCCTATTGCTGCCAAGCCTTAGCATAGGGACAATTTCCTATGATACTGCCCGCGACAAGGTGCGGGAGGAAATGTTTGCAAGCGCGTCAGGCAAGCTGGCCGTGCTGAATGAAACGATTAATCAAATGATTGGCGCTACCGAAAAAAATGTGGATTTTTTGGCAGATCAGCTGCCAGCCGGCAAGATCGGACGGGTTCAGGGGGATGAGGATCCCTTTGTACGGGCAGTGCTGGATGCTTACAAGGAAAAACACGGCGACGTGGAGTTAGCTTCGGTGGGAACCGATCAGGGCGTATACGTAAACGCTCCGAAAAGTGCGGTAAATCCTCCCGACTATGATCCGCGCAAACGCCCCTGGTACATAAATGCTTCGGAAAATAAAGGGAAACCTACAGCGATGCAGCTTGCGGAGTCGTCCGAGCAACTGTCGGTCAATGCCAGCGAAACGTCCAAAGCGTCGGAGCAAGTCGCCCTGATCACGGAGGAGTCGGCAACCGGAATTGAAAAGCAGGCCGTTAGCCTGCAGCATACCGCTCAGCAAATTAAGGAACTGTCCGATGGCGTTCATTTCATTACATCGAACACCCAGCAGGCCTCCTCGGCAGCGCAGCAAGCGACAGGGCTTGTACGTACGGGTACTGAAAAAATTCAAAGCGCTGTAACCGATATGAAGGATGTAAGCACTTATGTTCAAGATTTTGCTGGGACGGCACAGCGTATAAGGGATCATTCAGTCGCTATTGGTCAATTTGTATCCACTATCACGGGGATTGCGTCGCAAACAAATCTGCTGGCACTAAACGCTGCGATTGAAGCAGCCCGTGCAGGCGAGCATGGACGCGGCTTTGCCGTTGTTGCGGGCGAAGTCCGCAAGTTAGCCGAGCAGTCCGGGGAATCCACGCAGCACATAGCGGAGTTGGTGCAGACAATCCGGCGGGAAATCGACGGGGTCATCGTTAGCGTGAACAGCGGCGTGGCCAAGATGGACAACGGCATTCGCTCGGTGCAAACAGCGGATGAAGCCTTTATGAACATCAATACGGCAATTGATGCCTTGACCTCCCAGGTAGAGGGGATTGCCGCCGCCTCGGAGCAAATGTCCGCCAGCACCGTAGAGGTTGTCCAGGCCATTCAGTTTATTAATGAGGTATCCGAACAAAACGCGGCTGGGACAGAAAGTATTTCCGCTTCGACAGAGGAGCAGGTCGCTTCCGTTCAAGAAATCGCCTCGTCTGCAGACGCGCTGGCGCATTTGGCTCAGAATCTGCAAACCTTGGTTTCCCGCTTTAAGGTTTGATTTGTACGACGTTTTTGGGGTTTATGTTGGCTTGTTGAGCCACGTCTACTGTCCGTGGGGTTGTTCCGGGCAATTAGTCGTGGCTTTTGTCATTCGACCATTGAGGCTCCGTCTTCTCCAATACCTTCAGATGCGATCTTCCCCATCCGCACATAGCGTCCAAAATCGTGCTTAGAGTGCGTCCGTGCTGTGACAAGCTATACTCCACCTTCGGCGGTACATCGGGGAACAGCGTTCGCTCAATCAGCTGGTCCCGTTCCAGCTCACGCAGCTGTTTGCTCAACGTGCCCTGCGACACATCCGGAATCATCCGCCGCAGTTCCCCAAAACGTTTGGTGCCGTCGACAAGCAAAATAAACAGAATCAGCGGTTTCCACTTCCCGTCGATCGCTTCCAGCGTGGCAATAACGCCTTTTAACCTAGGTTCCTGCAGATCCATTTTTCTTCCCCTTTAATAAAACTTCATCTTATATATTCATCATAACGGACTCTGCTGATTTTCGCACCCATGCCCCGCAGCAGCGCAAAAGTACGAAGTTTCGGACTATGTACGGACAAAGTGTCTACTGGCGCAACCTGCAAACCGCCCTCATAATGGAGCAAAAAAAGGAGCTGGGAAACTTGAAACAAACGCAGTGGGAACAGAAAAAGGTTGTTATTATTGGAGGCAGCTCAGGCATTGGACTGGCGACGGCTATAATGGCGGCGCAAAAAGGAGCGGAAGTCATCATTGCAGGACGATCTCAAGAAAAGCTGCGGCGTGCGAGCGAGATTGTCGGAGAGAGGACGGGGCAAAAAATCCGGACCTACCAGTTGGATAATCGGAGAGACGAGGAGCTGGAACGGTTTTTTGCGAAAATCGGGCCGATCGACCACCTGTTTACGCCGGGAGCTTCGTATACGCGCGGCCCGCTTTCTTCGGATCGGGAAACGGCGATGAGCTGCTTCGAGGGGAAGTTCTGGCCGCAATATTTTGCTGCAAAATATGCCGCTCCCTACCTGTCCGCCGACGGTTCGATCGTGCTCATGTCCGGCGCGTTCAGTCAGCGTCCGCTGCATGGCGGCGCCTCTTACGGCGCCTGCAACGGAGCAATCGAAAGCTTGGGCAAAGCGCTTGCCGTCGAACTGGCGCCCGTGCGAGTTAACGTTGTATCTCCGGGCACGATCTGGCGTGAAGGACAGGAGGGGACGCCGCGAGGCGAGCATTTCAAGGATTACGAGCAGTTGGCGCTTGTTGGGCGCGTTGGCCGGGAAGAAGAGATCGCCGAAACCGTCTTGTACCTCATGAGCAGCGCATTCACGACCGGCAGCACGTTGTTCCCGGATGGCGGCTATACGCTAATATAAAAAAGGCAACGCCTAAACATCGAAGCTGAATGCCTCAAGAGCTGTAGGGCACCTCTAGAGGTTACCCTGTTATTTCCTTGTACTTGTCACATAAGGATACAAAGGATCTCTTAAGTGGAACTCATAAGTTTCGCCATTAACAATGCCAACGACCTTCTGGCTATCATAAAGCTCCAAGAGAAATCCGGCCATTTGTTGCGCAGTATGGAACTTGGGAACGACACCTTCATATTGAAACTGATCCACATTAAAAGAAACTTTCGCAAATTCGGTTTCCGTTGCTGCAGGCGCTAACACCTTGGCCTGCATGGCGGCCCCTTTTCCGATCAGTTCTTGCGCCAGGCCTTCTGTAAAGGCACTAACATAGAATTTTGTCGCGCAGTAAGTGACGGCATCGGCAACAATGGTGTATCCGCCACCGGATGAAATGTTGATAATTTGGGTTCCAGCCACCTCGGCGTAATCTCGCACATAAAGAGAGGAAAGAATGGTTAAAGCCTCGATATTCAAATGGAGCATCGCTCCGATTTTTGTTAAGTTTTGTTCCCCTACAGAAGCAAAGTTTCCAAATCCGGCATTATTAATCCACGTCTCGACCTCATAAGCCCGCGTGCTTTCGTAAAAGGAATAGACCTGATCTGCGACAGACAAATCAACTGTATGAATAATGACGTCCAGGTTCGGGTTTATTTCGCTGATTTTTAGCTTTAGCTTCTCCAGTTCGTCCGTTCTGCGGGCCGCAAGAATCAGGTTTTTCCCACGGTTTGCAAAAGCAAGAGCCGATTCATATCCAATCCCCGAGCTTGCGCCTGTAATCACTGTATACTTCATGAAAAATCCTCCCCATCGGCTTCTTATTGGCGATTGTAGCCAAATGATGAGTTGATTATACTGATTAGAGTAAGCTCTAAGTCAACAATAAATTCAGCATGGAGGTTTCTCATGTTCACCATCGGGGAAGTATCCGAAATAATTGGCATAAGCGCTCATACCTTGCGATATTACGAAAAAACGTTGGAGTCTGCGGATGGGATGCTGGAGTACAAAATATCGGCTTACAAGGAGTTTATGAATAAACAAGGTAGCATTGGCTGATCAAAACAAGTTCAGTGGGCGGACATGCAGGCAGGGGCCACAGGCCGTTTTTTAGAGGGGAAAAAAGATTTGTGCTTAATTCTTAGTTTAATTCAGGAGAAAATATAAGTCTATTTCTTTCTCGAAAATAGGGGTATTGTAGAGCTGTACCCGGCCGGGAAACCTAGCATGAGGAGGTTTCACCATGGTAAATCAACGCTTGCTGAAACAAGCCGCGAAGGCATTTGGATTTGATGCCGGCACCTTGGCGTTTATTAGCAACACAAGCAACGAAGTATACCGATTCTCCAAAAATGAACGGTCCTATATTCTGCGATTATCCCAGAAACCCTTGCCTTATAAGGATTGTATTCAAGCAGAAATCCACTGGATACGCTATCTTGTTGCAAAAGGGGTACGCGCTTCGCTGCCCATTACAACCGAGGATGGACAATTAACCGCTGTTTTGAATGAAGATGAGAAGTGGTACATGGCGACCGCTTTTCAGATGGCGCCAGGTCATTTTTTTGACAGGGAACCTGAGATATGGGGCCCTTCCTTTTTCCGAAAATGGGGGGAGATGATGGGCAGCATTCATCATTTAACAAAGGCCTATCACCCTGCCGATCCTGGGTTAACGAGAGCCAAATGGTCCCCTGCGATAATCAACAATCCCTATCTTCAAGAGGGAGACTATAGCTTTTTGCTGAAAAAGCTGGAATCGGTTGAAGCCGTTATTTCAGCACTGCCGAAGGATTCAGCCTCCTACGGGCTGATTCACAATGATTTGCATCCCTATAACTTCCACATTTATCAGGGAGAAATAACGGTTTTTGATTTCGACGATTGTCTATATGGGTGGTTTGCCTTGGACATTGGCATTGCTGCCGCTCAAGCGATTTGGCTGGGACAACCGGAGGGAACGCGCAAGTCGAGGCATGAATTTGCGAACCTGTTTTTGCATGAGTTTCTAACTGGATATCTCAAGCAAACCGCGCTGGATAAGTATTGGCTCCGGCAGATTCCCCTATTTATGGACTACAGAAATATCAGCTCCTTTTTCTGGTGGTTAGGGGACTGGAATGGGGATAAAAGCCGCCTCACCGGCTTTCAAAAAAACGCCATCGCCAACGGAGTCGAGCTGATCAAGGAAGGGCTGCCTTTTGATGGCTGCGATATTGTCTTGTAAGAACCCCTGCAAAGATTGAACGCTATCGGTCGGATGCCGGGAAAACGTTCCTGCTATTGTGAGATCGAAGGGAGGTTATGGAGATGAATATGCTTGAGCATTTGAACAAGGCATTGGACTACATCGAACAAAATCTGGAGGATGACATCGATGAACGCCAGATCGCCAAACACGCCTGCTGCTCCATCTATCATTTCAAAAGAATGTTTTCCTTTCTGGCGGACATTCCGTTCCATGAATATATACGGCGCAGGCGCTTGACGCTGGCTGCTTTTGAATTGCAGAATAGTTCGATCAAAGTTATTGATGTTGCCGTCAAATACGGCTACCACTCGCCCGATGCGTTTACGCGCGCGTTTCAGAGCCAGCATGGCATGACGCCAACGGAGATGAGAGCGTCCGGTCGATCCATTAAAGCATATCCTCCAATGACCTTCCGACTATCTATTGGAGGTGGCGAACCGATGAAATTCAGGATTGAAACCAAGGAAGCTTTTCAAGTGATCGGGATAACCAATCGGGTGACTCCCGTCCAGATGGCGGAGCATCCCGGCGTCGAACAGGTGTGGAAAAGCACGACCCAGGAAACATACAATGAATTAAAAGCGCTTAATGATGTCGCGCCATTCGGTATTCTTCATGTCGATGTAGGGGACCCCGACAGTGAAACGAATGATTATGATTACTACATGTCGGTTGCATCAACCAAGCCTTGCCCGGAGCACTTTGCTTCGCTTCATGTGCCTGCCTCAACCTGGCTGGTTATTGATGTCCATATCCCTTGGGGGCCGGAAAAGTGGAAGCAAATTTACGGGGAATATTTTCCGTCCTCAGGGTATGAGCAGGCTGAAGGATCGCGAATTCAGATTGGGCCTGAAATCAAGATTGGCGAAGAAAAACAGATTTACACGGAAGAAGTCCCCGTCGAATATTGGATCCCGGTTAAAAAGGTGCACGCTACGGACATCCATGACCGTTAAAGCCTTGTTTTGATGCAATGTCCATTTCTAATGGTCATCCATGACCGTAAAAGCTGAAATTCATCCCCAAAACACGAATTTTGGGTCTCTAAAGGACGCCGGTGACCGTTAGCCGAAGTCAATGTACCTATTTTGGGCCCTAGCGGTCATCGGTGGCCGTTAGACAGGCAAAAGGCAACGGGCAAAAGGCAAACGTTTGCTGTCGCTGTCCATCTTTGAAAAAAGGTGACAGACTTCAAGGTTTAACACCTTGCTTAGTAAATTCAAGTGCTGATGATAAGGTTCAGCCATTAAGAAAGCATGCCTACAGTTGCACAAAAAACCATCCGCATTGAGAGTTTCTCTAAAGCAACCCGTTTTATTGCTAAACGGTTTGCTTAAAAGGGGAATTGCCGCAAGTGGATGGTTTTTTGCATGTTTGCTATTTGTCTTCGTTACTTGTTTCTTGGTGCCTCGTGTCTTTGTGTCTTGTGACTTTAAGCCTTTGTGTTATTGTTTCTTTGCCTTTATGTCTTTGCTCCCCTGTCACGGGAGCTGCTTGGCAGTTGCCTAATTGTCTGGTGATGTTGGCTTGCGTTTTATTTTGATACAATGATAGGACTAGAGAAGAAGCTGTGAAAGTGGGATACATATGAAGACGCTAACGATTGGCCTGTTCGCTCATGTGGATGCAGGCAAAACGACTTTTGCGGAACAGCTGCTGTACCATACGAACAGCATACGGTCGCGGGGGCGGGTGGATCATCAGGATGCATTTCTGGACAGCCATGACATCGAACGGGCAAGAGGCATTACGGTGTTCGCCGATCAAGCGATCATGGACTACAGGGGTAGCGCTTATTATCTGATCGACACGCCCGGACACGTCGATTTTTCCCCGGAGATGGAGCGGGCCATTGGGGTTATCGACTATGCAATCGTCATTGTCAGCGCGGTTGAAGGCGTTCAGGGCCACACCGAAACCGTTTGGGGACTGCTGCGCAAGCACGAGGTCCCGACGTTTATTTTTATTAACAAAATAGACCGGATTGGCGCGGATGTCCACAGGGTCGAAGATGATATACGCCAGCAGCTAACAAGGGATGTCTTACCTATTACGGCCGGTTTCGTCGACGGGATTGTAGACGAGCCGCTGCGGGAAATGATGGCCGAACGCGACGAATTGGCGCTGGAAGCTTTTCTGGAGGGGCGGGACGACGGGCCCTTCTGGCAACAGGCCATGCAGAAACTGATGGCCGAAGGTCGTATTTTCCCTTGCGCTTCAGGCTCCGCGCTTCAGGATACAGGCATAGTGGAATTTTTGGACCAGTTGGACCGGTTGACAACGGCCGCCTATGACGAGGCGGCTCCCTTCAGCGGGCGGGTCTATAAAATTCGGCATGATGCCAGCGGAATGAGACTTACCTACATCAAGGCGCTGAGCGGCAGCTTGAAGGTACGGGAACAGCTCCATTATGAAAGCGGCGGGGTAGAATATGACGAGAAAATTACACGTATTTCATTGGTGAATGGCCTAAAATCGCAGTCGGTGGATCAAGTAAAGGCCGGTGATCTTTTTGCCGTTGCGGGATTATCGTCCGCCCAAGCGGGTCAAGGTCTGGGGCAGTTAAATGATAAAGTGACCTATGACTCGGAGCCGACTTTGCAGTCGAAAGTGCAATTTGACGATTCCATCCATGTGCAAAAGGTACTCGGCGCTTTTCGCATACTGAACGCGGAGGACCCTTCCCTGAATGTCGTTTGGGATGAAGCCCTGCAAGAGATTCATATTCGCGTTATGGGGTTGATCCAATTAGAAGTGCTGGAGCAGCTCGTCAAGGAACGCTTTGGCTTCTCCGTCGCATTTGGCCAACCGCAAATCCTGTACAAAGAAACGATTACGTCCGCTGTGACG
This sequence comes from Paenibacillus sp. CAU 1782, assembly GCF_054551715.1. Classification (NCBI taxonomy): domain Bacteria; kingdom Bacillati; phylum Bacillota; class Bacilli; order Caryophanales; family Paenibacillaceae; genus Paenibacillus; species Paenibacillus sp. CAU 1782. The sequence continues at coordinate 150,801 of NZ_JBTOLL010000004.1, forward strand.
GGCTATGGACATTTTGAGCCGCTCAGGCATTATGCCGAGGTGCATTTCCTAATCGAGCCGGGGGAACGCGGGTCCGGACTTCAATTTCAAAGCAAATGCCACCCCGATGGCCTTAATGTCAGCTACCAGAATTTGATTCGGACGCATCTCCATGAACGCGAGCATCACGGGCTTTTGACGGGCATGCCGGTCACCGATTTGAAAATAACGCTGCTCCGAGGCGCAGCGCATAAGGAGCATACGCATGGCGGCGATTTCCGCGAAGCTTCCTTCCGTGCGCTGCGGCAGGGATTGGAGAAAGCGGACAATTTGCTTTTGGAGCCCTTTTACGATTTTAAAATTAAAGTGGGCATTGATGAAATGGGAAAGGTGCTCTCCGATATCCAGCGGGCTTCAGGCACATTCCAGCCCCCTGAGACAGAAGGCGGCCAGACGATCATACAAGGAAGGGCGCCCGTATCGACCTTTATGAACTATAGCGCTGAATTTGCTTCCTTTACGCACGGGCGAGGCAGCATCCGCTGCGTGTTTGGCGGCTACGACAAGTGCCATAATGCAGAGGAGGTTATCGAAATGCTCGGTTACCGGAAGGAAAGCGATCCAATGTACACCTCATCGTCCATTTTTTGCGCCAAAGGAGCGGGGTATTCGGTGCCATGGGACGAGGCGGAGGCCAAAATGCACCTGCTTTAGCTTTTGCCAATGCCCGGGCTATAATGGGGGGAGGGCTTCAGAATTTTCGGGACAACCCCAATACGGGCTGATATAATAAGGCGACACTGTTGGCAGCGCGTGTTCAAAAAGGAGAGATTACCCAATGATACTTATTACGATTCCAAAACCGGATGTAACGATATACAAGCAGGAGGAGCCCAAGCTCAGCCATATTAACGGGTTTACCGATTTCCATCTGATTACGAGAGAAGACGGCGGAATCTTTATGTTTTACAATGACCGGGACGAGCTTTTGTTTGTGGGCAAAGCGCGCAAGCTAAGACCCCGGATCAAGAAGCATTTTGAGGATACCGTATCCGTTATGAAAAATCACAGAGACGAAGTGGTCAAAATCGAGGTTTGCATCGTTCATGACCCTGTTCATCGAGAGATTTATGAAACGTTCATCATTAACGAGCTTAAGGCCAAATACAATGTCGACAAGGTGCTGTACAAGTAACGGCAGCATTGAAGACAACAGAGCAAGACGGATGGAGCCTCTTAACGGAGGCTTTTTCTATAACCAGAAAAGAAGGGTTTTCGAAATGATTACATTGGGAGAGGACTTGAGTAAGAGCGTGCATATAAAGGGATTGCCGCCAAAAAGAAAACGAAATGGATGGCTCAAGCTTCTATCTATCGTCCTTCTTCTATGCGTTGCGGGCGGTATTTGGCAAGCGGTCATGGTGAAAATTGAACGTCGCAGCTATTTGCCGGAAGGACAGATTTACTCCGTAAATGGCCACAAAATGCATCTATATGGGGCTGGTGAAGGAGACACCACGGTTGTGTTTATTGCGGGATCTGGAACGCCAAGCGCCTATACGGATTTTTATGCCTTGCTGAATGAATTGCAGCCCTATGCAAGGACGGTTGCTTTTGACCATGCAGGGTTTGGGTGGAGCGAAACAACAAGTATCCCCAGAGACATCCACACAGTAAGTAACGAACTGCATGAGCTGCTTCAAGTAGCGGGCGAGAAAGCGCCATATCTGTTGGTGGCTCATTCCCTTATATCCATTGGTCGAATCAGAAGGAAGTTGTTTACAAAATAGTACAGATGCTCCCTAATCAGCGCCGCTAGACTCCTGAACGAGTGAGCCTGCTCACAGCAAGGGACAGGCAATAATTGTATGGTGAATACAATCGTTTATGCATTTACAATGAATAGGCATCCTATGGGTAACGGCAACGTGCTAAATGCTGAATGGGCGCTGAACAGGAGTGTAGAAAATGGGAAAAAAACAAGGCGTTCCATCGGGAACGTCGGAAGATCGATTTACAAAAGCCGGATTTATCATTTCGGCCATTGGCAGCTCGGCCGGATTGGGGAATATCTGGAAGTTTCCGTATATTACAGGCCAATACGGGGGAGCTGCATTTTTCTTGCTGTTTACGGTATGTCTGCTGCTGGTAGGGTTTCCGATCCTGCTTGCGGAATTGGCGATTGGACGAAGCAGCCGGGCGAGCGCAGCTCATTCTTTTCTCAAGCTGGGAGCGGGGCGGTCCTGGAAGGCGGCGGGATTGCTGCAAGTGCTTGTGCCGTTTCTGATCCTTTCTTTTTATGTCATCGTTGTTGGCTGGACGCTGCATTATACGGTTCAGGCCTTTAGCGGGCGTTTATTCCAAAACGGCGATTTCGTAGCGCAATTCAGTCAGTATACTTCAGGCTACATGCCGCTTGTCTGGCAGGCCATCGCCATGCTGCTGGTAGGTTTAATTGTCGTGAAGGGCGTCAAAGGCGGCATCGAAAAATACAATAAAATCCTGATTCCCGCCATGGTCGTGCTGCTCGTTCTCCTCATGATTCGGGCCATCACGCTTCCGGGAGCGGAGGAAGGGCTGAGCTTTTTCCTCAAGCCCGACTTTACGCAGCTGACGCCGGAATCCGGACTTGTTGCGCTGGGACATGCATTCTTCTCTCTGTCTCTCGGGATGGGAATCATGCTGACCTATGGAGCGTACGTTGACCAGCGGCAGTCGCTGGGTACGGCTACGGCCGCTATCGGGGCTGGCGATTTGCTTTATGCGCTGATCGCGGGATTAATCATTTTCCCGACGACCTTTTCCTTTGGCATATCGCCCAATGAAGGGCCGTCACTGGTGTTCATCGCATTGCCTGCGGCTTTCTCCTCCATGCCGCTGGGGTGGCTGTTTGGCGGGTTGTTTTTCCTGCTGCTGGCGATTGCGGCTTTGACATCTGCTGTGTCGATTCTGGAGGTTCCGATTGCATTCGCCAAGGAACAGTGGGGATGGAGCCGCAAAAAATCGGTGTGGATCATCGCTGCGAGCAGCTTTGTGCTGGGCGTTCCTCTCTCCATGTCATTGGGGCTTCGTCCGGATTTTGCATTTGGAGGCAAAACCTTTTTTGACTGGATGGACTTTCTGACCTCCAATATCATGCTGCCTCTAAGCGGGATTCTGATCGCCATCTTTACGGGCTATTATTGGAAAAAGGCGGCCGATGCCGCCGGCCTATCCATGGCGTGGCTCCGCGTATGGCTCTTTACCTTGCGCTATATTGCACCGGTGCTGATGGTTTTGGTGCTTCTCTACACATCGGGAATTATCCGGTTTTAGCGGGTGGAAAGGGATGTCGGCACCGACATCTCCAAACAACAATCTAATGCAATCAGACAGACGATAAGCAGACGACGGTATTCCAACCGCCGTCCGTTTTTTATGTGTGGAACATGCTCCAATAGATTTATTTGGGAAATCCTTTACAAAATTTAGGTTTTCCGATTTATACAACGGATAAAGGCAAGGAATTGGGGCCGGTCATTCATGAATGCCGGGATCGTCTGCGTCTGATTGTAAACGACATTTTGTGCGAATCGGAAAGCAATGAACTAACGCTGCGTCTAGATCAAGTAAGCGAGATTTTGGAGAAGGCTGATTAATGGCTTTCCCTTATTATAATGGGGCTGTCCAAAAAGCCGATCCGCGTATCTGATTCAATTAAAAACGCTAATGGACATCCGTGTCCGTTAGCGCTTATTTTTTAACTTTTTGCGTTTGTAACGGACATTGATGTCCGTTACAGTGAAAATTATCCAATAATTACCCATTTTGGGGCTCTAACGGACAAGGATGTCCGTTAGAATTTCAAAATCTGCGTTTTACGCGTCTAACGGACTTCCGTGTCCGTTAGAGCGTTTGACTTTTTGGACAGCCCCTTATAGAGCTCACTATCAAAATAACTCATTCAGGAGGTGGTGGGGGGTCTGGCTGTAACAGGCTCCTTTAACGTGCCTTTGAACAATAAACTGGCCAAGGTGGAACCCGAAAGCGAAGAAGGCCGCGCAGTTCCTGTATGGCTGGTTTGGAACCACGTTCGGACGGTTGCTTGCTGCGCGGCCTCTGTCTCGTTAGTTGCGGAACTGCTCCGGATGTGAGCGTAAGACTGCTTTATTTACTTCTCCTTTTTAACGCGTTTCCGTGATAGAATAATAGGGTGGGATTACCATTTTATTTGATGGAGGCGCTTGCGTATGGACCAACGGTTGGAGCAAGAAGGGTACTTCGGAGAATTCGGAGGAAGTTTTGTCCCTCCTGAGCTGCAGGAAGTGCTGAACTACTTGAGTGAGCAGTTTTACAAATTTCGGGACGACCCGGACTTTAAGGAAGAGCTCAGCTACTATCTGCGCGATTACGTAGGCCGTATGAGTCCGTTAACGTATGCGGAGCGGTTGTCCGAAGCATGGGGCGGCCCCAAAATCTATTTAAAGCGCGAAGATCTGAATCATACCGGAGCCCATAAAATTAATAACGCGATCGGCCAAATTTTGCTCGCCAAACGAATGGGAGCCAAACGGATTATTGCGGAGACAGGCGCGGGTCAACACGGCGTAGCGACGGCTACCGCTTGCGCGATGTTTAATATGGATTGCGTCATTTATATGGGAGCGGAAGATACACGCCGCCAGGCGCTTAACGTATTCCGCATGGAGCTTCTCGGAGCGACCGTCGTTCCCGTCGATAAAGGGCAAGGCCGCCTGAAGGATGCGGTGGATGAAGCATTAGGCGATTTGGTCCGCAATTATAAAAATACCTTTTACCTGCTTGGCTCTGCGGTTGGTCCTCATCCGTTTCCAACCATGGTCAAGCATTTCCAAGCCGTTATCAGTGAAGAGTCCAAGCGGCAGATTCTGGAGAAGGAAGGCCGATTGCCGGATGCCGTGGTCGCCTGCGCGGGCGGCGGCAGCAATGCGATTGGTGCTTTTGCGCATTATATCGACGAGCCGGGCGTTCGCTTGATCGGCGTGGAGCCGGATAAGGCGCCAACGTTAACTCAAGGCGTGCCCGGCATCATTCACGGCTTTAAATGCCTCGTCCTGCTGGATGAGGAGGGTCAGCCGCAGAAGACGTATTCCATTGCCGCAGGCCTTGATTATCCCGGCATCGGGCCGGAACATAGCCACCTCAAAGTGACAGGGCGTGCGGAATACGCCACCGTGACCAACGAAGAGGTTCTGGCCGCTTTTCAGGAATTGTCCCGTACGGAGGGAATTATCCCTGCGCTGGAGAGCGCGCACGCAATTGCTCATTCGAAGAAGCTTGCGGCTGAGTTGAGCCGTGACCATATTCTTATCGTTAACCTGTCAGGGCGCGGGGACAAAGACGTCGAGCAGGTTTATCAGATGCTCAAATAGAGAATTTGAAAAAATACGGAATGCATCTCAAAGCTTCAATAAGCAATAAACGCAAAAGGGGTTGTCCGAAAAGTCAAGCGGAAGTAATAATTATTCAGCAGAGAGGACCGGAGGAGAAAGGGGGTCTTGAGGGCGAGTTTTTTTGTCCGCTTTTATCCACTAAAAATGGGATCGAAATAAAGCGGACAAAAATGTTTGAGCTTCCAAGACACCCTTTTCCGGAAGGGACCGATTTTGCTGATTAATTATTGTCCATAACAGACTTTTCGGACAGCCCCTTTTCTGCTGTCTGACTAAAAGCTGCGGCTACGGCCTTAGGTCCGGGATCCTCCGGTCAACCGCCACTGGCTTCAACGAGCTTCGACTCCAAATCCCCCAGAAATTCCTCCACTTTGGAAAAATCCGTCGCAGCTGTATAAGATGCTTTAATCGTGCTATCTAACGCCTCTGCTTCTGCAAGGAAGGAGGTGGCTTCTTTCATTTTGGCGGAATAACGGGCCTTTATATCAGCCAATTCGACCGCATAAGCCTCATCGATGCCAGGCTGCATGGTGCGTGCATACATATCCAATACTTCATCCCCGTTCCGATTGGGGAAGTATTCATGCGGCGCCGTACTGTCGAAGATCGCCGTGCTTAACGTGGGGAAAATGAGCATATCCAGGCTGTTGGGGTCAAAGCCGCAATGAAAAATCTGCACCTCGACGCCTTTCTTTTCCGCAGCGGCAGCCAGCTTTTTGAGCAGGGTCGATTTGCCGGAGCCCGGTCTTCCCTTAATAAAAACCCGCCTCTCCAGCGAAGCGGTCAAGCCTTGAATAAAATCAAAGGCGCCTTTTGGCGTAGCGGCCCCAAAAAACAAATGGCGGCCTATCACCGGCGGTTCGTCCTCCAGCTTGCCAAATAAAATAGCTATCCATTCCTCCGCTATATCATTGGCCTTCCTGAAATCCATTGCTTCAATATAGTAGGTTTCCCATTCATCATGAATCCGCAAAGCGGTATGGAATGCTTCGTAAGCCTTGTTGTAAGCGCTATCCAGCTTGGCGGCAAGGTCTTCGATAGCGGCGCGATCCTCCAAAGAAACTCGAGCATAGTCCAGTGCAGGCTCGAAGGAATAAGTGATGATTTGTTCTGATGAAATATCATCTATCGCCCCGCAGACCTCCCCGTCTATAAAGCCGATTTTTAAATCGGTGGAAATAATGCCGTCCAATTCATCGGGCCTAAGCGGCGAATGAAAAAACTCTACATCCCGATCAAGCTCAATCAGGCGGTTAGCCAGCTTGCGCAGGACGGTAGATTTTCCCGTGCCTTGAGGTCCGGTAAGGACAAAAAGCTTTTCCAGTCCTTGAAAAGCCGAATGGTATAGGAAGTGAGCTCCGCGAGCAGTATTGCCCCGCGCAAAATAATGGGTTGCTTTTTCGGTCAATCTGAACACTCCTTCGTGCTTATTCCGCCTTCGCGCAAGGAGCCGGCTTGCCACACCGCCCTGAATAAGCAAAGTGGGATAAATGCCTATCTTATTTTATATTCATGGGTCGGCTTAACCGTTCCGGAAAGCTATGACAACTTGCTAAACAATGACCAGGCGGCAAGTGTGCGATCCCGATTTTGTCGATCCAGATCGGTTATTGTCGCTCCTTGTTTATAGTTTGTTTAGTGCGGCTATGTACAATGGAGATATAGATTCATCGCATCTCAAGTTATAGACAATCATTAAGGAGGATCAGCAATGTATTCAAGACAAGGATATGCGGCATCGATTTATCGAAAAGCCGTTATGTGCATCCTGGCTGTATTGTTAGTGGTGACGGCTGCACCGATTTCGCCTGCGAAGGCGAGCACCGAACCGGAGGTTTTGCCCATTTACGTGGGTCTGGAGAAATTTGAGCATATCGGCAACAACGCCAATGTGTCCAATGACCGTACCAGAGGGCTTCTATTTCCAACAGATCCCCAACGCAATAATGCCGCTACCACGGCGAACGGAAGGCTGAGGGTGGTACCGGTAACGAACGGCTCCAGCGGCATCGTGGTACGCACAAACAAAATCAAGCTGGACGGCGGATTCAGCACGTATTTTGTTATGCATTTGAATGGAAGCACGTCTCTGAATAACACAGGCTTTCCTGGCCCGGCCGATGGATTGACCTTTATTATTCAGGATAATCCGCAGCCTGTATTAGGCGGAATCGGCGAAGGCGTTGGGTATGCCGGCATTCCTAATTCCATAGGCGTAGAGTTTGATACGTGGAAGAATGACGGAGCTATGAATTTGGGTCTTTATTATGATCCTAATACAGCGTTTAACCGAACGAATAAGTATCATCCTGTCACAAATCCCAATGGGCCTACCGCAGACCATGTTGCGATTGTTGTAAATGGAAATAATACGCATGCTCCGGGAAATGGCGATGTCGTTGATAATTTGCAAGGCGCCAATTTCCGTTTGTACGATTATGCCAATTCGAACGCCTATGTCCATGTATGGGTGGATTATGACGATGATGGCAAACTTACAACCACCTATGGCCTGAGCGCTAACAGGAGAGATGCCAATAACAGGAGCATAACCCGCAATGTAGGCATGTCCCTCATGAACAAAGAGGTTTACGTGGGCTTTGGCGCAAGTACAGGCGGCGCAAACTCCCATCATGATATTTTGGCCTGGTATTTCAAAAATACTTATGTTGAAGGCGGTCTGGATCCCAACGGCAATTACAGGCAAGGTCCAACCGCGGTAACAATCGACAAGGATGTTCCGGAAGACGGTACGGTAACGGGACTTGACATCCGGGTAAAAGGTAACAGCATTAACGATAATTTGCCGAATGAAAAAGTAGATATCTTTATTAACAACCAACTGGTTGTTGGAGATTATGCTACGGACGGCGAAGGCAAGCTGAATTACGTTTTTGACGAATTCAGTCATTTGCAGCCCGGCAGCAATACCGTTACCGTCATTGCTCGCGGCGGCGGCACGTCTGCCAATACGACCGTTGTTCAAACGGTTAAACCTTTGGAGAACGATATTGTAGTGGCGATCACCGAAAGAGGCGTTGTTACTGCCGATCGTGTGCCGAATGACGTGTTGATGACCCTGTACAACGAAAATAACGAGGTTATCGCCAAGGCGGGTCCTACCGTAAACGGTACCGCCCGTATCGTGCTTACCGTCTCCGAAAAAGAAAAGCTGGCGGAAGCAGCTGTAATTAAAGCGGGTTATTCCAAAATCGGAGAGGTCAAAAGCGTTAAAGTGCCGGTATCGCCGTTAGACAGAAACAGCGCTCCGGAGGAAGAAGAAGTCGTTACGAATGCAAAGGATAATACGGTCACCGTTAAAAAGGTGCCGCCGGGAACGACGGTTAACGTGTATGACGACGAAGACATAGTGATTGGAACGGGCACGAATGACGGCCCGACGGAACAAGATATTATCATCACAATCGATGCGCCGACCGTGCTCAAAAAGGGCGATAAGGTCAAGGTGTCTATCGAGGATGACGAAAAAATGGAAAGCGAACGGATTCCAAGCGTAGCCAAGGATGTAAGCGAGTCGCCCGATGAAGAGAACATTCTCGCAAACGCAACGAACAATAAAGTTACGGTTAAAGATTTGCCGCCGGGAACGGAAGTTAACGTATACGACGAAAACGGCGAGCTGATCGGGACGGCAACGAACGGCGGTCCGAACGATGAGGATGTCGTGGTTCATATCCGAGCGCCGCATGTGCTTAAGAAAGACGATATCGTGAACGTAACGGTCACGCTGCCGGGTACCTTGGAAAGCTCGCCTGTCCCAAGTCAGGCAAAGCTGGAAAGCGATCCGCCCGCGCCAAACGATGTGACTACAAATGCGGGGGACAATACCGTTACGGTTAAGGACGTTCCGCCGGGAACGACGGTTAATGTTTATGACGAAAATGACGTGTTGATCGGAACGGCTACCAATGAAGGTCCGTCGGAAGAAGACATCGTGGTTACAATCAAAGCCCCGACAGTGCTTCAAAAGGGTGATAAGGTAACGGTGTCCACCCGCGATGAGGGCAAATTGGAAAGCGAGCGGGTGCCTAGCGAAGCCAAGCTGGTAAGCCAGTCTCCTGACGAAGAAAAAGTGACGGCTAATGCAAGTGATAATACGGTTACGGTGAAGGATGTGCCGCCAGGCACCACCGTTAATGTATACGATAAAGACGGCAAGCTGATCGGAACGGCAACCAACACCGGCTCGAATGAAGACGATGTTGTGGTTACGATCAATGCCCCGCATGCGCTGGAGAAAGACGAAATCGTCGACGTAACGCTCACGCTGCCGGGCAGCCTGGAAAGCCCGCCGGTCCCAAGCCAGGCGAAGCTGGAAAGCGATCCGCCTGCGCCAAACGACGTGACTACGAATGCGACAGACAATACGGTTACGGTTAAACACGTTCGTCCCGGAACGACAGTTAACGTGTACGACGAAAATGATGTATTAATCGGAACGGCAACGAACGATGGCCCGACGGAAGAAGACGTTGTGGTTACAATCAAAGCTCCCACCGTGCTCCAAAAGGGCGATAAGGTAAAGGTATCGACCAAGGAAGAGGACAAAATCGAAAGCGACCGGGTGCCAAGCGAAGCCGAATTGGTAAGCGAAGCCCCTGAGGCCGAAAAAATCACCGCAAATGCGAGCGATAACAAGGTTACGGTGAAGGATGTACCGCCAGGCACCACCGTTAATGTGTACGACAAGGACGGCAAACTGATCGGAACGGCAACCAACACCGGCTCGGATAACGAGGATGTTGTCGTTACGATTGCAGCGCCGCACGTACTTGCGGAAGATGAAGTGATCGACGTAACGGTTAAGCTGCCGGGCAGCCTGGAAAGCCCGCCGGTTCCAAGTCAAGCGAAGCTGGAAAGCATTCCGCCTGTTGTAAACGATGTGGTTGTCAGCATTCCTAAAGGCACGGTTACGGTAGAAGATGTGCCGGAGGGCGCAACGGTCATTATCTACGACGACAAAGGCGATGAATGGAAGCGAAATGCCAATACGGATACAAAAACGGGTCCTGTCGTCATCACCGGGCTTGAGCTGGTGCCCGGCACCAAAATCAATGTAACCATTATTGAAAAAAATAAATACGAGAGCAAGCCGCTGGTAATCGTGGCGGAATATACGGCGGATGAAGCGATTGACGACGCGTTGAAAAAGCTTCAAATCGGCTACCATGAAGAAGACACGTGGGAGAGCGTCACGCATCCTGTATTCATCGTATCGGCGGGAGCAAACAATACGAAGATCGAATGGACTTCCAGCAAGCCGAATTCCATCGAAATCGTATCGCCTGAAGATGAAACGATTGAAACCAAAGTGCATCGCGGCGAAAAGGACGAGAGCGTCATTCTGACGGCTTCCATTTCCAAAAACGGCGTAACGAAAACAAAAACCTTCCTGTTGATTGTTAAGTCGAGCAGTATAACGGATAAAAAAACCGATACAAACTACCGGACCGTCAAGGTCATTGGCGGATCAAGCGACGAGGTTAACGAAACCGCCCGCATCGACCGTATTTCGTTATCCAACGGCGTAAAAATTGACAAAGCCATTTTTGATGCGGCAGCGGCAGCGCGGTTTATCAATGATGCCAGAACAAACAATGGCGTTGCGACCGTCTTTGTTGATGAAGTTCTAAATGACGAGCCGGGAGAAATTGCAGTTGAAATCCCGAGACAGTCGGTGGAGCTGTTAAGCGGCAACGGAAATTCGCTGGATGTTCGCACTGAATATGCTACCGTGTCGATTTCGGCTAATGTGCTGGAACAAATGGCAGGCAATTATCTGGATTTATTTTTCCGGTTGATTCCTGTTAAAGACGCTAGCCAGCAGGCACAATTGAATGCGGCAATCACGAATGAGCCAGTTGTCAAAACAGCGGCCGGAAGCAGGGATGCGGTAGTTATCGGGTCCTCGCTGGAAATTGAAACGAACTATCGCGATTATGCGACAAAATTATTCCTTCCTTTTGGCAAAAACGGAATTACGGTTCCGGCAGGCAATGCCAGCGATTTCTTGAATTCGCTGCGGGTATATGTCGAGCATAGCGACGGAGAGAAAGTAGTGAAGACTGGAACGGTCATCTACGATGCAGGCACTCCGATCGGTCTGGAAATCGATATCGACAAGTTTAGCGTATTTACTATTCTGCAGTTGAAATACCGTCCGGTTGGCTACATTCCGGTTCCACCGGTTGTAACGCTGCCGCAAGGCACGGATCAAGTCAAGACGGCCGTGATTGATGTAGACAAAGGAACGATCGCGCTTGAGCTTGCCAATGGAACCGGTGACGTCGACAAATCCGGCTTTACTGTAAAAATTGGCAATCAAAACGTAGAAATCAAAGAAATCAGCATTAATGGCAACCAAGTTACTATCACGCTGAAGAATGCCATTCCGGCAGGCTACGAAGCCGTTATTTCGTATAAGCCAAGCACTGGCACAGGTGCGGCAAATGGTGCTTTAACGGCATTCGCCGACCTGAAGATAGCAAACCCGGCGTATCATGTTGCCTATATCAAGGGCTTCCCTGACGGCACTTTCCGTCCGGATAAAACCGTAACAAGAGCGGAAATGTCAGCGATACTCGCCCGCAACAAATATTTGCCGGAGAGCTCCCCGTATCAGGCGTTGTACCCGGATGTCGCGCAAGGCTACTGGGCAACTTCTTATATCGAGCAGCTGAAGGATGTTGGATTGCTGATTGGCGATGACAACGGCAACTTCCGCCCCGGCGACCGCATTACAAGAGCCGAGATGGCCATGGTTGCGGCCAGATGGCTGAATGCCGATCTGAAGGGAACCTTCCAGAACTCTTTTGAGGATGTATCCGATAGCCATTGGGCTGCCGCTGCTATCGCAGCTGTAAGCGAAGCGGGTATAATGATCGGTTTTGAAGACGGTACGTTTGGTTTGAACAAATACGTAACGCGTGCGCAAGCCGTAACCATTATGAATCGTCTGCTTGGCAGAGGTCCGCTTACGGGCGTACCGACTCCAACATGGCCGGATGGAGGCAGCCATTGGGCTTCCGAGCATATTGAAGAGGCTTCGCAAGACCATCATTATACGTATCTGCCTGATGGCAGAGAGCTGTTATACCAAAACTAAGATCGGCATAAAGTAAAAACCTCGAGACCCAAAGCAATGGGTTTCGAGGTTTTTTCATGGAAGGGGATCGAAGGAGGACTGCCGAAATAGTAGTACATCCTGTTCACATATACCTATAAGTGGAGGAACCTCTATGGAGACATTGAATATAAGCGACGGCTTGATCCAGAAAGGCGGCGTAAACCGATTGGAAGTTACTCAGGGGGCATGTACAGTCCTGTTGTGCAACACCGATATTGGCCGCTCCTTTATCCGATCCATGTTAGGCGAGGAAAAAGGCGACGGCGTGATCTTTTACCGGGGTAAGCAGGTGACTCTGGAAGGCGGGCAATCTGCCCATAAGACGGGTTTGTCTGCTTTGGACGAAGGTCTGTATGGTCGCCTTAAGGCAAAGGACTATTTGTCGTTTTGGAATGGGCTGTATAACGTCCAAACGCCGGTCAGCGAGATGCTTGGCCTGTTTGGCTTGGAAGCCAAAGCTAATGAACGAATTTCCAAGCTGAGCTATTCCGAGAAAAGACTGCTGGGATTCGCCAGAAGCATACTCCATGATCCGGAGCTCGTCATATGGGAGGAGCCGGAGCAAAATCTGGATTTGGAAAGCTGTATGACCGTACGCAAAATCATAGATGTATTGACCGAAAGGGGAAAGACGCTTCTTATCACATGTTCTTCTATGGAGCAAGCGCTCTCCGTCTCAACCCGAATATTCCGCTTTAGCGATAGCGCGTTTTCCCCAATAGCAAGCCTGGAATCGGTGGAGACCCAGGAAGAGGAGTCCCGGCGGGCGGATAGGAAGGAAAAGGGCTATGAAGCAGAAGCTGAACAATTGAAACAGGAGCCGGATTCGGAACCGGAGCTAATTGAACAGCCCCGTACCAGTCCCGTTCTTTCCCGATTGATGATCAAAAGCGAAGACAAATACCTGTTTATTGATCCCGGCCATATCCATTTTATTGAAAGCAACGAGGGCATTACACAGCTGTATGCCGAGGAGGGGAATTATTCCTGCCCATGGACGCTTTCGGAACTGGAGGCCAAGTTGAAGCCTTACCGGCTGTACCGCTGCCATCGCTCCTATATTGTCAATCTGGATTGCATCGCCGAATTGATCGTGTGGAGCCGCAACAGCTATAGCCTTGTGCTAAACGATGAGAAGAGATCCCGAATTCCGTTGTCCAAGGGGAAATTCGAGGAGCTTAAGTCATTAATCAGCCTTTAACGCTGTTCCGTTCAACCTTCAAATGGTCATATTCGGCCTGCAAATGGCTCCTTCTATGGCGAATTAGCGGCGATCCGCTGCTTTAACGGTTACTCTGATCTTGTCGGCAGCGCCGCAAGGAGCTAACCGTCCACATACGTCAAGGAAGGAGAAGTCAGCATGTCATCCATTATGGAGGTAGAGAACCTCGAAAAGCATTACAAAAGAAAAAAAGCCTTAAAGGGGGTCAGCTTTAATGTCCGCCAAGGCGAAATATTCGGTTTTCTTGGTCCAAGCGGATCGGGGAAAACAACAACAGTAAAAATTCTGACCTCTCAGCTTCTCTATACGTCGGGAAGAGTCAAGGTGCTGGGTGTTGATCCCGGCCGAAGCCGGCATTCCGGCTTTATGAGCAGAATCGGAGTGCTTACGGACAATAGCGGGATGTACGACCGGCTGAGTGTCTACGATAACCTGCTCCTGTTTTGCAGATTGTACGGGACGTCCGATCGGAGGATCGAGGTTGTGCTTGAAGCGGTTAACCTGTCGGAGGAAAAAAACACGCAGGTCGGGAAGTTGTCCAAAGGGATGAAGCAGCGTGTGACGCTGGCCCGGTGCATTCTGCATGAACCGGACATTTTGTTTCTGGATGAGCCAACCTCCGCTCTGGACCCCGTGAACGGAGAACGCATCCGGGAGACGCTGCGGGAGATGAACGCCCGGGGCACGACCATTTTTTTGACCACTCACAATATGGCGGAGGCTGAAGAGCTGTGCCACCGCGTCGCTTTTTTGAACAACGGGGAAATTTCCGCTCTCGACACGCCGCAGGCGCTCCGATTGCAATTCGGCGACCGAACCATTACGTTGACCACGTCGCAAGGAAAGAAAATTATTGAACAAAACGAAGCGGGAGCAGATTATGTGCGGGATTTGATGAACCGGGGAGAGCTGCTGGCGATTCATTCCAACGAGCCAAGTCTTGGCGATATTTTTGTGAAGTTGACGGGGAGGGGCTTGGAATGAGTTTTTCCATGCGGCGATTTAAAGCTATGGTAACCAAGGAGTGGAAGGATGGCATTCGAAATCAGCATATTTTGCTTAATGCGGGCATGCCGATTCTGCTTGCCATATTGTCCAGCCAAAGGGAAAGCGCGCCTGGAGATTTCACTTTTCTGGCTATTCCTATCCTCGTTGCGATATCTATTACCGGCGCTTTTGTCCAAGCTGCCATGATAGCCGAAGAAAAGGAGAAAAATACGCTGCGCGCGCTTATGCTCTCGCCAGCCTCCAAGCTGGAGGTGCTTGCTGGAAAAAGCGTTACAACAGCTTTATTCGCCCTGATTGTTGTTGCGATATGCGCCATTATTTCGGGCATTCCCGATGTTCCTATTCTTTATCTGGCTCTTTTGACGATTCTGCTGCTGGTGATTTTTCTGGCCATTGGAACGATTATTGGCCTTATAGCCCGGACGGCATCGGAATCCTCCATTGTAGGCCTCCCCATTCTTCTGATTTTCATATTCGGCCCTATCTTTGTGCCGGATTTGAATTTGCCGGCGCTGATGACGGTTATCCACTGGCTGCCTTCGCAGCAATTCGTGGTGGCTATTACAGAGCTTGCCCAAGGCGGGGGATTTGCGTCGATTGGCAGCCATCTGCTGAATCTGGTTGCCTGGATGGTTGCTTCGGTTGCGCTATGCTTCCTTGTATACGGCAGAAAGCGGTTTGACAAATAGATTGGTGCGGGAGGGGTACAAGTGAATAAAAATAAATTGGCCAAAAATGTAGTCATTGGCGTTGTTGTGCTTGTTGCTATGCTGGCTGTACGAAAATTTTGGCTGCCCGACGGAATTTGGGGGCTGTTCCAATAACGTAGATCATGGAAACGTTGAATATGGACTTTGGGGATAAAGAAGAGGAGTCCGATAAAGTCGCTTTGCAGAATAGATTCGATGATACCACAAGCACACCCCGGAAATGCTGAACATCCGGCATTCTCGGGGTGTGTCGGTTTCGATATCGCGTTGCTTTCACGGGACAATTTGCGTTATCTTAGCTCCACCATCTCATTGAGATGAGTGCTCTCCGTATCTTTGCCCATCAGCCGGTTGAACATGAACTTTACCATTTTAAAGGCATTGCCGGAATCCCAATATTCGGCGGTTTCGGCTTTTACCTTGATCAAGACGAGATTGGGGTTGTCGATGCTGGTTTCCAGCAGCTTCTCATAAGCCGGGCTCCAAAATTGCTTCAGCTTTTCTTTACTCTCCACCAGCTCGGCTTCGCCGCGAATGGACACGTAGGATTTCCCCGCATACGCGACATTTACCTGCTTGTTATGCAGAAGCTCGTGGAATTTGCCTGTATCTTTTTTGGTCAGAAACCACAGGTCTCCATCAAATTCGACCTCCTGGGTTTTCATCGGGCGGGATACCAGCCCTTCGGGCGATACAGTTGTCAGCATAGCCGTATCGATTCCTTTAATTAAAGACCGGACCTTCTCGATCGCTTCGTGGTTATCGGAGGCTGCATTCATAGATGACGTCACCTTTCCCAAAATGTATTTTCGTTTAGTGTGCGCCCATTGTCCGCTGTCAATTCAGAAGGTGCGAATCTTTTGAGGTTTCTGCTCTTTACCATGCTTTTCAACCGGTGGTTGCAAAAAACATCCTAATTTTTCAACCTGCCGTCGATACAACTGCGGGTCATTTTTTGCTACGATTCTTGTAGGCGGACATGTTCGACTGGGGAGGACAAAACAATGCTGGATAATGAAAAGATCGGCCGAAACATCTACCATCTGCGAAAAGGCGCAAATATGACGCAATCGGAGCTTTCAGAGCAATTGGGCATAAGCCACCAGGCGGTATCCAAATGGGAAAATGGCGAATGTTTGCCCGATATTGAAGTGCTGCTGAATCTTGCGGGGCTTTTTGGCCGATCAGTTGAAGAAATTTTGCTCGGTTCAACCGGTCCATTCCAACCAACATCAGAGGTCAAACAGACCATGTGGGAAGGAGTGTTAAGCGATATTCAAGGCAAGATACATCCTAAAAGCTATCAAACATGGTTTTCGGGAGTGGCCGGCAAAGTGGAGGGAGATACGTTGGTGGTGACTTGTCCTAATCCGTTTACAACAGATTGGCTGCGCGGCAGATATTCCTTCATGATTGAAGAGGCGCTGGAGAAAAGAAGCGGAAAATCCGGTCTCGGCGTTGTCTTTCGGTCGGGTCAATGATGCGGCGTTAATCTACCAGTATTTTAGCAATGATGATGCGAGGTTACTTTGGTATACTTCGACAATCAGAGCTGAAGGAGGCTTTATAGTCTCGTGAAACGGATACGGGTTAGATTCGGCGTATTGACTGTGGCTGTTATGTTGGCATGCGGTCTGTTTGGGCCGCGCGCGGGAGCTGCGCAAAAGGTTCCATTTGAAGACATCGGGAGCAGCTACGCGCGAACTTCCATTATTCATCTCTATCAACAAAAAATAATGACAGGCACTTCGTCAACCACATTTTCGCCCGTCAAGTCCATGACAAGAGCGGAATTGCTGACATCCTTGAACCGGATGCTTAAGCTTGAACCCGTGCTGGGGCCAATCTCTCCGTTCGAGGATGTATGCCCTGCCGCTTGGTATTACGGATGGGTTCAGGCTTCTCTTCAATTAGGGCTGGCTAACGGAACCTCCGCTACAAGCTTTTCGCCGGAGAGGGCAGTTACGCGTCAGGAGGCTGCAGTATGGCTGGTAAAAGCCTTAAAACAAGGCGATAGTTACTCAGACGCCGATGTCGGCGGAATTTTTGGCGACGGGCAAGCCATTGCGGAATGGGCGAAACATGCGGTAGCAGCTGCCTATCAGCTAGGGCTCATAAAAGGAGACGGGGCGGGGAATTTCCGTCCTGCGGATTCCATAACCCGGCAAGAGGCGGCGGTGCTGCTGGACCGTGTCTTGCAGAACGAGGCTTGGGCGTCTGAGCTTAACCGTTCCAGCGACGAGCGGATCGTGATGGGCTGGAACTACGGCCAGACGACCGCGCAATACCAGGCAAACCTTGGGCAGTCCAATGTGAACACCTTGTCGCCAAGATGGTATTTTGTCGATGGGGATGGGTCGATTGCCGACCTGACGGACTCAAGCCTTATACTCTGGGCAAGGACTAATGCCAAAAAGGTGTGGGCAATGGTAGGGAACCGTGCTGATCAAGCCGCAACGCATCAAATGTTGTCCAATGCAGCCAACCGGGATGCTGCTGTTGCATCGCTGGCTGCGCTGGCGGTGAAGTACCGTCTGGACGGCCTCAATCTGGATTTTGAAAATGTAGCGCCGCAAGACCGGACGGCTTTGACAACGTTTGTTACGCTGCTTGCCCGGAAGCTGCATGCTAATGGACAGACCTTGTCGGTGGATGTTTCTCCCGACCGCGATACGGATTGGACGGAAGCCTTCGACTATGCGGCGCTTGGGCGCCAAGCGGATTATATTGTGCTGATGGGTTATGACGAGCATTATGGGGGAAGCCCGATACCAGGTCCTAATGCGTCGCTGCTCTATGATCAAAAGGCTGTCGCCAGGCTGCTGCAAACGGTATCCGATGACAAAATCATTCTGGCGTTGCCCTTCTACAACCGGGAATGGGCGCAGGAGCAGCCAGGGGCGGCTCGTTCTTCGCGGTTCATCTCCCTTCTGGAGCAAAATGAGCTGCTGATGAGATATTCAGCCAAACCGGTATGGGATGCTGCTTTAGGACAATATGTGGCTAGCTACATGAGCGGATCTGTTAAGCGCACGATTTGGCTGGAGGAAGGCCGTTCGTTAACGGCCAAATACCGGCTGGCGATCGATCAGAATTTGGCCGGAGTCGCTTATTGGTACATTGGCGGTGAAAGCTCCGATATTTGGGCCAGCCTAAGGAACGCCGCAACATACGGCGAGTACTCATTCACATCGTAAACGGGAAAACGAGATATATTCAAAACTCCGATACATGCAAAAAGGGTGTTCCCGTCTGTCGCCGCCGACAGTGGGAACACCCTTTTCATACGTAAGCATTGAGTTATCTATACAACCTATGCTTCCTATACCGTTCGAGCTATCGCCAGTGAACGCACTGCTTAATTGCCCTCGAAATGCTGGACCAAGGCCAAGGCCTCTTCGTGGTCAGGTTCAAGCTCCAGCAGTTTTCGGGTATAGCTCAAGCCTTCGTCATCCATTCCCAGCTCGAAGCAGCAGACGGTCAGACAATAATAAATAGTGGACACGACGTCGTCAGGATCTTCCTGAATCGCGATTTCCAGAAACCGTTTGGATTCCTCGTACATATCCATTTCAAACAACAGCAAGCCGGCATCAAGCGCGATGCCATACTTCTGCTGCATGACATAAAACGTTGACCACATGTGTAAGATGCCCTGATGCAAATCGCTTTTTTCTTCATCGTTGGCGTCAACGATCAGACTGGAGATGACTTTGCTGCTTTGCGAAAACAATTCGACGTCATATCCCCCTAAACGCCAAAAGCTTAGCAGCTCAGACAGCACCATGCTTTCCAGATGTTTATCGACCCATTCCTTCAAGCTGTAGAAATCGTCCGGCCCAAAGCGTTCAATGAATCTGCGATAGGCCAATCGGGTTTGCACGTATTCCATCGGCGAATCCAGTTGAATGATGCAGCCGATATTTATATTTCGGTAATGGTGAGGAGGAAATAACGAAAGGGCTCCGTTCATCTCCGCCACATGTCCAATCGCATGGTAGTTCGCTGTTACCGAAAAGCTGCCGTGCAGAATCAGCTCAGGCGGCTCCGCGAATTTAAAGTTATCAAGCAGGTGGTCGCCTTTGTCCGCCGTCAGCAGCAGATACCCGGCCTGAGAAAGCCCGTTCAGAACGTCCAGACAGGCCAGAGCTTTTACGGGAAACAGGATATGGGAGTCTTCCAGCTGCTCCTGGTAAATGGAGATGGTATCCCGGTAAGGGTACGATTCCTCCTCGTATTCCGGCGTGCGCCTGTGGGTATAGCTCAACGAAATTTGCCGCAGCTGCTCGGACGGTTTCAGGGAGTCGGCGCCTTCGGGAAATTCGGCGAATACATCCGTTTCATAAACGAGGCCTTCGCCTATATAGAGCAGCTCCTGCGGAATGCCGTCAAAAAAGTAGTTGGCGACAATAATTAAAGGCTGCTTCAAATCGCCTTTGCCGATTGTTTCGCCTGACACGGACAGCTTTAGCTCTGTATCTTGAACGGCATCAAATCGCGCAAAATCAAGGATGCCCTGAGCAACAAAGGGCTGAAGAGCAGGATGCGATTGCCATGCCACCACATTATTCATTGCCAAGTCGGTCATTATGTACTGGAAGGATGGCAGCTTAATACCGGCGTAATCAATCAACCGGCAAAGCTCCTGCAGCACATGAAGGGCAAAACGGCCTGCTCCTGCACCAAGCTCTACAATCCGTACCGTCTCGTCATGATTGCTTTTGCCCCTCTGGTCTTGAAGGAGTCCAAAAATCATTTCTGCATACGCCGTGCCGATCATAGGGTTGCAGGTTATAAATTGCGGGACCTGGTCATTGTTCCAAGCCTTCAAGCCTTCTTCTTCATAATAGGCCCGATTAATATCCCATATCGGGGATTCGCTATAGCGGTAACGCTGCTTGTTTTTAACTGCCATGGTGGAGTATCCTGCTCTCTTTGAATTGGTTAGTATTTATTTTATCATTATGTCCCTTACAGGGCTTGTTGAAAATAAAAGAAAAAAACAGGGCCGCCAAAGGCTCCTGTTTCCTGAAAAAATGAAAAAACCTCTATCAAGGAGGCTTTTTGAAGGCGGATAACCGCGTTTTTACCCATGCAAAATAAAGTTGTGTCTACCAACACATTATGTTATGATGTAAAATGAGTTATTTTCAAATTTAAAACGGACAGAAGTATCGCATCTTATCTACACTTTAATCTTATCATGCGGCCTTGTATTCTGTCAAACATTTTTTATGACCTCTACAAAGGAGTGAGCTGAATAATGATCAACGCAGAGGACTGGAAAAAGGAAGAGGAAAGACTGAAGCAGGTGACGGAGAAGCTGGAGCACGATATTGCGGAGCTGGAGCCGGAGGTTTCCGGGCTGCATAACCAAGTCGTCGATATTCGCAGGCAATTCTGGGAAGAGGTCACTGTAAATACGAGCACGCATGAGGATTTCGAAGAAACATTCTACAGCATTAGACAGCAGGAAGCTCTGCTTTCGGAACGGGAACGGAGCCATGGTCTGCGAGTGCGGCAGTGGAAGAGCATGAAGCGGCTGCAGGCATCGCCTTATTTTGGACGAATTGATTTCCAAGAGGATGGGACGGGAGAGACCGAAGCGGTCTATATCGGGGTGTCCTCCTTTCTTGATTCCGACGGCATGAATTTCCTTATCTACGACTGGAGAACTCCGATAGCAAGCATGTATTACGATTCTCCGCCGGGGCCGGCGGGATACGCGACGCCAGGCGGCCATATAAACGGAGAAATCAACCTCAAGCGGCAATACCAGATTACAGGCGATCAACTGCATAACGTGTTTGACACAAGTCTGACGATTGGCGATGAAATGCTGCAGCAAGTCCTTGGCAAAGGCTCCGACAATGCCATGAAAAGCATCGTGGCCACCATACAAAAGGAGCAAAACATCATTATTCGGGATGATCATAGCCGTATGCTGATTGTGCAGGGAGTGGCTGGGAGCGGGAAAACCTCGGCTGCTTTGCAGCGGGTGGCGTACCTGCTCTATAAGCATCGCGAGCGGCTAAAGGCCGATCAAATCGTCCTATTTTCGCCCAATCCGATGTTCAACAGCTATGTGTCCACGGTGCTGCCCGAGCTTGGCGAAGAGAACATGCTGCAGATGACGTTTCAGGAATACCTGGACCATTGGCTTGGAGATTCCTTTGCGGTAGAGGACTCCTTCGATCAGTTGGAATACGTTCTGTCGCGGCAGGGCGAACCAGGCTATGAGGCAAGATTGGCGGCTATACAGTTCAAGGCCTCCGAGCGTTATCTTCATGCTCTTCAGCGTTATGTGTTGGAGCTGGAGAAGGAAGGCATGGTGTTTAACGCCATCACCTTCCGGGGCAGGGAGCTTATTTCGGCTCAGGAGATGAGCCATAAATTTTATAGCTATGATCCGGCTGTCCATTTGAGCAACCGGGTTGCGATGATGCAGGAGTGGCTGCTGCGCGAGCTGTCCGTGCTGGAAACCAAGGAGCGCGAAGCGTTATGGGTGCGGGATGAGCTGGAATACCTCGACAAGGATCAATATGCCGAAGCCTATCGCAAGCTCCATAAGGAGGCGAGAGTTTTTAGTTTCACCGGGCAATATGAAGGCGCAAACGATAATGACCGCACCTTGGACGAAGGGCATTTTGGTTATGGCGATCGTGAAGAAGAGCTGTTGCGCCGGATGGTCGTAAAGGAGCAATTCAAGCCGCTTAGAAGAAGCGTCAGGGGGATGTTGTTTGTTGATATGGTCAGCCTGTATCGTCAATTGTTTGATGCAGAGGGCGCTTTTCAAAAAATGACTGGCGAAGCGGGAGTCCCAAGCTCCTTCTGGCCGGCGATTTGCGGGCAAACCAGATCCAAGCTGGATCGGGGAGAGCTTTTTTATGAAGATGCCACTCCTTATCTCTATTTAAAAGAGCTTCTGGAGGACACCCGGACAAACACGCAAATCCGTCATGTATTCGTTGACGAAGGTCAGGACTATTCCATGTTTCAATATGCGTTTCTGAAAAAATTGTTCCCCCGGGCCAGCATGACGGTTCTTGGCGATTTCAGCCAGGCTATTTTTGTCCAGTCCACGGAGCTGCATGGTCAGGATTCGCCGCTTACCTCGCTTTACGGAGAAACGGAGACAAGATGGTTTACGCTGCTTAGGGGATATCGGTCAACCCGTGAAATCGTGGAGTTTACCAAAAGCCTGCTCAGTCGCGCCAAGGATGTTGTGCCGTTTAATCGAAACGGCAGAAAACCGCTGCTCCACAGGACGGCTAATAACGAAGATAGAGTGGCCGGTATCCAGGAGCAGCTGAAGGCGCTGCGAGATGAGGGGCACCTCTCCATCGGCATTATTACAAAAACGATAGCAGAGGGCCAAGAAGCCTTCCAGTCCTTGACGACCGCGGGCTGCCAAGGGCTTAAGCTTGTGACGAAAACAACGCCAACGTTCGAAAAGGGCGTTCTCGTGCTTCCCGCTTATTTGGCCAAAGGCGTAGAATTTGACGCAGTTATCCTTTATGACGCTTCTTCGGAGACGTATGGACGGGAAAGCGAACGCAAACTATTTTATACGGCGTGTACGCGGGCGATGCATCGGCTGACGCTTTATGCGGTGGGCAATTGGAGTCCGTTTATTGAGACGGTGGATCGCTCACTGTACGATGAAGAGCAGACAGTGATGTGACCACTCCAGTTCAAGCATCAAAATAGCTTGACGAGTTGTGTGGAGGGGTTTACCATTAAAGTATAATATCTTCTTTATTTTGGATTATCGGTGTGTAGTGAGCACTAAATTTTTCTATCGTTACATGTTTGCCACACTCAAGCTAACAAAAAAGGAGAGTTGAAAATGAAAGAAAATAATGAACAGGCTTCATTATCTGAAAAACAAGTGGATGATTTGTTGGGGAAACTATTTTCCGATCCTCCCCAAGCCGCCGTTAAGCAGGAAAGTAAACCCGGTAATGATGATCCAGCCTTCAATCCTGAAGCGCAAAAGATTTTATCCCAGCCATCCCAGCTGACCAATGAGGCGACCGATCAGTTATTAACCCAAATTTTCGGCGGGCAGCAATCGGATAAGTAGATGGAAGGTTGAACATACAACTGTATTAAAATAAACGGCAGAGTCCTCCCGCTTAAAAGCGGTCAGGGCTCTTTTCTTATGATTAGGTGGGCTAGAAACTTCGGGTTGTGCTGTTTCAATGCAACGCTTCGGGGTTCGGCGCTTGCTTTGTCTATCACAATAAGGTAAGCTACATATACGAATAAGCGTTTAAATGTTTAAACCTTTAATCATAATGAGGAGGCATCTACAGCAATGGGAAAACAAGCAGTGGAGATTTTTCGGGAATGCCTGCCTATTCTTCAAACGTTGAGCGATGAACATCGCCAGGATATATTGCTTTTGCTGTCACAAAACGGAAGGATGACGGTGAACGAAATTACCGGGGAGCTGACGTTGTCGCGGCCAGCCGTGTCGCATCACTTGAAGCTCTTGAAGAATGCAGGAGTCGTAAACGTGGAGCAGGAAGGAACGCTGCGTTATTATCATTTATCCATGCAGGATTCCATATCATTGCTTAGAAAATTGTTGACTGCTTTGGAACAGGACTGCCTATAAACCTTATGGAGGTGCACGATATGAAAGAATGGACTGCCGCTCAGGTGGAAGAGCTGCTGAAGGCGCATCGGGAACGTTTTGAAGCAGGCTATACAAGGGACATTTCCTTCCGCATAGAGCAATTGGATAAGCTGTCGGAGGCCATCAAGCGGCATGAAGGCAGCATTATGGAGGCCCTATATCGCGATCTTGGAAAAAACGAGTTCGAGGCTTACGCAACCGAGATTGGGTATACCCTGCAGAGCATTCGTTATCTTCGCAAAAATGTGAAAAAATGGGCAAAACCGCGCAAGGTCAAAACGCCGTTTTACCATGCGTTTACGAAGAGCTACATCCATAAGGAGCCCTATGGAACGGTGCTTATTGTCGGGCCGTTTAACTACCCGTTTCAATTGCTGATCGAACCGCTAATTGGAGCTATCGCCGCAGGCAACAGCGTGGTTCTGAAGCCATCCGAGAATACGCCAAATGTTGCCGCAGCCGTCCGCAAGCTGATCGAAGAAACGTTCGAGGAGACGTTTGTTACGGTCATCGAAGGCGAGAAGGAGACCACATCCGCCCTGATCCATGCGAAATTTGACTACATCTTTTTTACGGGCAGCGTGCCTGTCGGCAGAATCGTGATGGAGGCCGCAGCCAAAAATCTGGTCCCCGTCACGCTGGAGCTTGGAGGCAAAAGCCCGGTGATCGTAGATCAATCGGCCAATATTGCCGTCGCGGCCAAACGAATCATTTGGGGCAAGCTGCTCAACACGGGCCAAACCTGTATTGCTCCGGACTATGTGCTCGCGCATGAGTCCATTAAAGAGGAATTGATGAAGGGAATGAAAGCGGCGGTTGTCAGCTTTTATGGTGCCGATGCCAGCCAAAGCGTCGATTACGGCCGCATCGTTAATCAACGGCAATTTGATCGTCTGGCCTCCATCATAGAGGGCGACCGGGCCAATATCCGTTATGGCGGGAAAGTCGATCGCGACAAGCTGTACATCGAGCCAACGCTGCTTGAGACGGCATCTTGGGATGACGCTGCCATGCAGGACGAAATTTTTGGCCCTATTTTGCCAGTGCTGGGTTACCGAGGACTTGAAGAGGCGATACGGACCATTAATGCCCGTCCGAAGCCGCTTGCGCTTTATTTGTTCACCGAACAGGATAGCGTCAAAAAAGAGGTGCTGGAACGGGTATCCTTCGGCGGCGGATGCATCAACGATACGATCATTCATGCGGCCAATCATAATCTGCCGTTTGGCGGCGTAGGCAATGCGGGGATCGGCGCTTATCATGGCAAATACAGCTTTGACCTGTTCTCTCATGCCAAAAGCGTCATGGCCAAAAGCACGAAAGTGGACCTGACGGTGTTGTTCCCGCCTTATGGCGACAAGGCGAAGCTCATTCGCAAAGTGATGCGATAACGCCGATGGCTAAAGCTATGTGCAATCAGACAACTTAGAGGAGTGACGGGATATGAACAATGTACGGTTTGCTTCGCTGCAAGAGGTGAAACAGGAGCTTTTGAGGATGTATGAGCAGGATGGAATCAAAACCAGGCAGTGGCCACTATACGAGATGCTTGTTCATTGCGCGCAAACGATCGAATATTCCATGACGGGATATCCGCAGATGAAGCCTAAGATCATTCGTAAAACAATCGGTCGTCTGGTGATCAGCAGATTTCTGAAAAGAGGGCAGATGCAGCATGATTTGACAGCGCATGTGCCCGGCGCGGCCACCATCACGGCGCAAGGAAGCGCCAAAGCGGGAATCGACCGGCTGATCCGGGCTATTGACGATTTTTATGCGTACGAGGGCCAGCTTGCTCCCCATCTTATTTTCGGAGAGCTTAGCAAGGAGGAGTACGATCGTTACTTCGCCATGCATGTTGCGGATCATTTCTCCGAGGTTGAGGTAAGTTTAGCCTGAATTTTCCCCTCGTATTCAGCGAAAACTCCCGTAGAGGACCAGCCTCGCTCGGCCATCAGCGTCTGGTAACGAAGCTTTTTGGCGGACAGCTCGCGCTCCAGCCCTTGGCGGTCGCTATCGCTTTTGCAAGCGGCGATCAAATCGCCTAGCGTGAGCATGTCCTTGCGAAGCTGCATTTCCTCAGGCAGCACGCCGGCATTCTTCAATAACCGATAGCTGACCCGCAGCTCCTCGGGAACGCCTTCCAGCTCGTCAGGCGGAAGCGGCTTGCCTTTGCCGGGCAAATCATCGAATTCCCCGCGGCTTTCCGCTTCCCGTATTCTTTCTTCCGCAATGAGACGAAAAATATCCATTTCCTCATCACTTCCTTGGCTCTATTTTAGCATAGACACCTTCCCAACCATCCATTCTGCCAAGTTCCGAATGTTTCAATCACCCTTTTCGAACTTTTATCCCTGATTAGACCAATATAGGTCAAATACATTAAAACAGTTTATCGAGGGGGAGACGGAGATGAAGAAATGGTTGGTGATGGCAGGTCTATGTTTGATGATGATATCCGTTTTGCTGGTTTCTTGCAGTAGTCCTGGGCAACCGGACATTCCGACTGCGGAGTCCACGCCGCTGGATTACGCAGATTCGGTGGACAGCACTGATTTGGGTGATGAGCTGAATGGGATAGGTTTGCTTGGAGCCAAGCGGCAGGAGGTAGTGGACAAGCTGGGAGCGCCAAATATGACAGGCGATATTGTTATCAATGGCAAAAAGCAGCGAGCAGCTGTAATGGAATATGATGGATTCCATTATTCGTTAAAAAATGATTCCGTGCAATCTTTCGTTATCATGTCGGGGGGAGCCACGGCAAAAGGCATTGTCCCGGGAGACGGCGCCGAGCAGGCAGTTGAAGCCTATGGTTCAAGCTATTATACAAGAACCTTGGGAGACGATAAGTTAATGGGATTTATCGACAAGGAACGTGATATCGTCATGGAGTTTATTCTGCGCGATGATCAAATTGCACTCATTATTGTATCCCTCTTGTCCTCCTATCGTTAGCGCTATGGATAGAACCAAAGGAAAATGGTTTATTCGAGTGTGCCTGTTGTGCTTTGCAATGGAAACAGTACTGCGCGTCTTTATAGGGACTGCGAACGGTACGGAGGCAATCGCGGCGAGCGGGTTGTATGGCGCCAACATTGTGGACGAACAACGGCTTGATTCAATAGCGGAGAAGGGAATGAAAGATTTGCGCATTCCCGGGCTTGCTGTCGGGATTGTTATGGAGGGGGAAGTCGTCTTTCTTAAAGGCTACGGCCAAGCCGACGAGGAAGGCAGGCCGGTTACTCCACAGACGCCATTTATCATTGGATCCATAAGCAAGTCGTTTACGGCATTAGCCATTTTGCAGCTTGAGGAGCAAGGTAAACTGGAGCTCGACAATGGGGTCCAGTTTTATTTGCCTTGGTTCAAGCTCCATGAAAAGGATAGAAGCCGTCCCGTCAGCATACGGGATCTGTTGAGGCAATCCAGCGGAATCTCGACATATGACGGCAGAGCGCTGCTGGTGGCAGGGGCGGGGAGTTCACCGGCGGAGGCACTTCGCGCATATGGCGGCATGAAGCATTCCGGTTATGCAGATGGAAAATTTCACTACTCAAATGCCAACTACATTTTACTGGGTGCCATCATCGAGCAGGTAACTGGAGATTCTTATTCGAATTACATAGAACAATCTATTTTCGGACCGCTGCAGATGAACAATAGCTATGCTGACCCGGACGATGCAGAAGAAAACGGCTTGGCGAGCGGCTATCAATCCATTTTCGGGAAGCTTGCAGCTGTGAGGCATCCAATCAGGGCGGCTAACGTGCCTGCTGGATATTTGGCTGCTTCCGCGGAAGATATGACGCATTATATCCTTGCTCAAATGAGCGGGGGCCGTTTCCGTGAAGCTCAACTCTTGTCTCAGGACAAGATGCAGTCCATGCATGCCGTAGAGGGCGGTTATCCTTACGGGTTGGGCTGGTTTGTGAATTCTTATGCCATATCTCATGGCGGTGATGCCGAAAACTACCATGGGGATGTATTCATGCGACCCGACCAGGTTTCAGGAATCGTTGTATTGATGAATACAAACAATGTTTTGAATACTAAAGTATACGGCGGCAAGTACGAAGAACTTGCTTTTCAATTGTTCCTTGCAGCGACTGGAGGAAAGAATCCGGTAGGAGTTGCCCTTTCAGCGACTGACGGGCATATTGAAGAGTTTATGAACATTGTCTCCGCCGTTTTGGTTCTCTGGTGTCTGCTGTCAATTCTTTGTCTATTCCGTAAACGAAGAATATTTGCCGGAAAAAGGGCGTTTCTTCAGTTGTTTGCTTTGGTTGTCTTTATGTTCTATATGGCTGGGCCCCTTATATTCTTATTCTGGTTTCCGTCCCTTGTATCGGCACCATGGCCGCTAATCCTGTTATTCATGCCAGGGTGGGGGCATGTATTGTTCATTACGCCGGTTATGTTGGCGATTATTGGCTTGATCGAAGAATTCATTCTAGTTCTGGGCGTAATAAGGAGGGCAAGATGGAGGAGCGTGAGCTAAAAAGCTGGCTGCAGAAAATGGCTGCCGGTGATCGAGATGCTTTTCGGGAGGTTTACGCCCGCATTCATCTTCACGTATACCGAACCGTATATTTTTTTATCAATGACAAAAATGAAGTAGAGGATGTCGTGAATGAGGTCTATGCCGCCCTATTCAAGGCACTTCCGGGCTACGATGTGGACAAGCCGTTTAAAGCCTGGCTCAACGGCATTATTATTCGCCAGACGAGCAACTGGAAACGCCGGTTGTGGAGGGGCATGAAGCTCAGTATCAAAAACCGGATGTTCTTTTCGTCAGAAACGCAGCCTCGTTTTTTACCCGAGGAAGGATTGTTTCGCGAGGAAAGCCAGCAGGAGATATTGGCTTTTGTCGACCGGCTATCGAACAAACTCAGGGAGGTCATTGTGCTTCGCTATTACCATGAAAGCTCCTTCGAGGAAATCGCAGCACTGCTGCGGATACCTGTCGGGACAGTCAAGTCGCGCCATCATGCCGCAATTCGCAAGCTAAGGCGATTGATGGATAACTCTGTTTTTGAAAGGGGGAGTTCTGTTCATGTTCAATAGCGATCAATTATCGGAGCATTATAAGGCGAAGGCATCCCAAGTTCAACCGCCCGCAGGGCATGAAAGGCGTGTTCAGCAATTATTCGAACGAAACCTTGCGAGTCCGGAATCAAAAGGCAAGCCGAGACGTCCCGTGTTTGCTGTGCTCGCCGCCATGGCTGTAATCATCGTCGTTTTATCGGGCTTTACGGGCTACTATTTCTTGAAAATCAACGATCAGCGGGTGAGTATCCAATATAAGCAGCGATTGTCTGCTGGCTTTGATGTCGGGATGGCAGCCGGAATCTACGATAAGGTGGCAGAAGTAAGAAGCAAATTAAATCCGGGTGAGTCAGCCGTCTTATATGTGCCTAGTTTGGCAGAAAAGTTTCCTCGTCATGAGTTGCTTGCCTTGCTGTCCGTATCTCGGCCGCTCACGACACCTGACTTTGAGGAGTGGCACGATACGCTGAAGAGTCGGCTAGGACACGACGGTTTGGCTCCCGCCGTATTGGATAACTGGACATTTGAATACGGACAACAGGAGCAGCCTTATGGAGGAGCGATAGGAAATAATGAGGTGGAATTACTAAAAGACCTGCAACAGGAATCACTTCTATCGGAGGGTGCCCCTGCCTGGATGAAGGTTCAGAGAAATAGCGACTCAACGAATGTATTTACGGCATTTTATCGTAATGAACACCAGGCAGAGCTCTATATTACTATGACCATTTTCGAGGAAAAAATGGATGTTGTGATGATTTCCAGCCTGTCGGAAGCAGAGGAGCTTGATCTGCAAGGAATCAATGCCCACTACTTACGGACGGAGCCGTTTATGCTGTCTTCATCCAATCAAATGCAAGCGGTGGAGTGGCTGCAGAGCTACGATGATTATACGCTCGTGTATGGTGTTGGCAGCACATCGCCCGAAATGACAAAAGAAGAGCTGATTAGCGTCGTTGCAGAGCTGGTGGGGCAATAGCCCGTCTAACATGTCCACTGAGAGGCTGGAACCATGCAAGATGCCGGGGCTTCGTCCGAGTCGGGGCAATGACTTTATCTGCCCCATCTCTCCCGGTATTTCTTGGGTGTCATGCCGGTTCTTTTTTTGAAGACAGAAATAAAGTAGCTGTGGGAATGGAAAGACAAATCGTGGCTGATCCGGCTGCTGGCATATCGGGAATAGAGGAGGAGCCTTTTGGCCTCCTCTATTCGTTTTTCTTCGATATAGGAGGTGACCGTCTGGCCTGTTTCTTTGCGAAAAAGGGCAGATAGATATTTTGGCGTCAAACGAGTTTGCGCGGATAATGCCTCCAGCGTAATCTTGCCATGGAGATTGGCGGCGATATAGTCAAGGCAGCTAAGCACGGACCCGGAATACGGCGCTTTCCGGCCTGCTTTGATTCTGGACACATGCTCCGTAAAATCAACAGCCATTTTTTCGTTTAATCGGCCCAGCTCTTGTTGAGAGCCGCATTTCTCCATCTGCTTGATATAGGCGTCGCTTAGCGTAAAGGCGGTTTCTTCATCCAGCCCTCCTTCGATTGCATAACGCGTAACCAGCGTTGTATTGGCAATGCAGCCATAAAGAAACTGGCGAAGGGGATGGTTCGACATGCTGCCGTATTGTGTAGGCGGGAACGCTTTGTAGGTAGACTCCAATTGCGGGACGTTGCCCTCGCGGACGCAATTCAGCACGGCTACCTCGTGACTGTATGGGGTATGGACCAGCGCAGCCTCTCTTTTTTCAAAAAGCGCATTCGTAAAAGGACGCTCCATACCGTCGCCAAGAAAGCTTTCCCGCCGTTCAAAATAGTCGAACGTTTGCTGAAGCTCCTCCAGCCAATGACTGTTTTTGTTGAGCAGCAGCAGCAAAATCCGGGCGCAGGAACGCAAGGACGACCAGGAAACGACCGGAGGACGCGGGGTTGGATGATCAAACCTGTGACCCTCTTGCCCCAAAGGTTGTCGAAAAGCATGTTCATAGGAAAGCGAACCGCTCTCTCCCGCAGCCGGGAGACGATTGGCGAGTTGCACGGGCCCTCCCACGGCATAAAAGGGCATGCGACGGCGTTCGAAGACGATGACAAAGCACAGAGCATCCCCGGAGCCCACCAGCTCGAAGCCGGAATGGGCCATGCTTGCTACTGCATCTGCCAGCAGCGCGTTCCATCGTTCCGGGAGAGAAGCAGGAGCTTCCGTCCAGATGCGCAGCTTGCGCTCAAAGCGGCCATTAAACAGCGACAGCGGGATTCCGCTATAGTGGTGTAACTCCTGCATCAAGCATGCTTCATGGCTTGTCAGACACATAAGCTACCTCTCCTCCGGGTTTCTTCTGCGGTATCTGGAAATCGGGATAGAAAAAGCGAAATAGCAATAGTTTGCTCCCGGCCCTCTCTTTATAATGAAGCCAAGTAATCCGGCATATGCTGCTGCGTCGTGGTGAAGACAAACGGGGAGGGCATGTAATGAGTCAACGGTTATTGGTGCGTGAAAAGATTGCGTTTGGCCTGGGAGATACGGGCAATAACATTGCTTACGGCGCCACGACAATCCAGTCGTTTTTTTGCCGAACAAAGAGCTGAGGCAGTTTGTCAAAGTGTCCTTGAAGCCCGGGGAATCCAAAAGAGTGACGGCAGCTCTGGATACCGAAACGTTCTGCTATTACAATACGCTCATTGGCGACTGGCATGCGGCTAGCGGTACTTATGACATTCTGGTGGGTCCATCCTCAGTGAGCTGCCCGCTGCACACAAGCCTGGAGCTTGTTGGCCCGCATCGTCCCCAGCCTGATTTGCGGGCGGCAGCGCCGGGTTATTACGATCTGGCCGCGGGGCCATTCGTCATCAGGCGAAGCGAATTTGAAGCGTTATACGGAGAAGCGCTGCCTGAGCACGACGGTGCCATTTCACGTCCGTACACGGCCTGCCACACGCTGGAGGATGTCGGCCATACCTGGATTGGGCGTATTATTCTGATGTATGCGGACCGCCTGGCGTCACAAGTGACGAAATCGCAGGAGGACCAGAAGGGGATGATCCTATCCATGATGCGGGAAATGCCTTTTTACGCTATGGTCGCCTCCGGCGACGGAATGTTGACTGAGCAGAAAATGGAAGGGCTGTTGGATTTGCTTAACGGAAACTACGCCCGAGGCATTCGGAAGCTGATCTTTCCCAAACGTTAAGTAAATAGAGGCAACGGAGAACGGGAGTAGTCGGGAAATACCGGCAACAGCTAAAAAGCTGCTCCCGTTTTTACGTATAGAGATACTTACTTAGATCCTTTGTAAGTTTTCAGTAATAGCGACCATATATATTAAGTATAGGTTAGATTTCCTGACGCGATATAAATATCGGAAGGAACTTTCCCGTGGTGGGCCACTGAAGGGGATGAAAAAAGGGAGGAGCTCTATGTCAATCCATGATAAATCCATCGAGGAGACATCAATCAACGATACAAAAGCCGCTATTAATCTGTTTGCTGTATTGAGAAATCTGGAGGAGCTATGCCGGCTGGACAAAACATCTCGCGAACTGCTCGGCTCCAAGCGGCAGTCGGTTAACTTTAAAGTGCGGAACGGCCCGTCGGCCACGCTGGTTTTTGCGGATGGCGTGTGCACGATGAGGGAGGATGAGGCGCCGGGCGACATCAAGCTGTATTTCCGCTCCGGTCAACATTTTAACGACATGATCGACGGCAAAGGAAACCCCATCCCCCTGAAGGGCTTTATGAAGCTTGGTTTCCTGACAAAGACGTTTACGGAATTGTCCAGAAGGCTGGAGTATTACTTGAAGCCGACGCCAACTCTGCTGCTGGATCGGGATTACTTCCGCGTGCATACGGAGCTGCTGCTGAATACGGCGGCTTATGCGGTCGCCTGCATCGGGAACAACGACAAGGTGGGCAAGGCGATAGCCGGGCGTATTCCGGATGGAATAATCGCAATCTCCATTGAAGAAAGCGGGCAGCGGGTTTTTCTGCGGGCGAAGCAGGGGCGGCTAACAGCAATGAAAAGCAGTGATGCTTCTCCAAGCGCCTTCATGATTTTTGACAGCATTCAATCGGCGAACGATGCTTTGAGCGAGCGGGTTGACGTGCATGAGCTGATTGTTCGGGAGAAGCTTCAGCTGAAAGGGCTGCTGCCTATGGTGCAGAACATGAGCGACCTATTGGCCAAGGTGCCGCAATTTCTATAAATCCATAAGTGAAGGGGGAATAACCTGTGAAAACCTACTCGTATGACAAAAGCCGCGAGCTTCTGGAAAGGGCGCTGAAGGTGATCCCATCGGGCGTGTATGGCCACCTTGGCCCCGTTGAGGGGAGCATGCTCCCGCCCAGCGCATTTCCGTTCTACGCCAGCCGCGCCGAAGGAGCCTATTTCTGGGATGTCGACGGCAACCGTTTTATCGACTATATGTGCGCATACGGTCCCAATATATTGGGATACAACGACGAAGACGTCGAGCAGGCGGCGAATGAGCAGGCCAGGCTGGGCAACTGCCTGACGCTGCCCTCCGCCAAAATGGTCCAGTTCGCCGAGCTGCTGGTGGATACGGTACATGCGGCGGATTGGGCGTTTTTTGCCAAAAACGGCGGCGATGTCACGAGTTTTGCCCTCATGATCGCAAGAGCCGAAACGGGTAGGAAAAAGGCCATTTTCGTCAAAAGGGATTATCATGGCGTATCGCCTTGGGCAAAGCTGATCGGCAATGCGGGCGTTACGGAGGAGGAGGTAACGCACAATCTCTATGTGGACTGGAATAACATACAGCAGCTGGAGGATTTAATCCATCAATATCCCGGGCAGATTGCATGCCTGATGGCTTGTCCTTATTCCCACGGCAACTTCTTCGATAACGAATTGCCGGCTCCGGGATATTGGGAAAAAGTCAGGGAGCTCTGCACCAAACACGGCATCGTTCTGGCGATCGACGACGTGCGCTGCGGCTTCCGGCTGGATTTGGCCGGGTCGGACCATTACTACGGCTTCAAGGCGGATTTGATCTGTTTTTGCAAGGCGCTTGCCAACGGTCATAACGTATCCGCTATTTGCGGCGTTGATTCCTTAAAAAGCGCAGCATCCTCGGTATTTTATACGGGGAGCTACTGGTACTCCTCGGTTCCTTTTGCCGCAGGGATAGCCACCATACAAAAGCTGAAAGAGATTGATGCGCCGGCCCGCTTGCTCGAGATCGGAAAAAAGCTGACGGACGGCCTTGTTGGTGTAGCCAGGAGCCATGGCTTTACGCTGAATATTAGCGGGGAGCTTCCTCTCTGGTATATGAGGATTGCCGATGATGAAAGCCAGGTTCTCCATCAAGCCTGGATTGCGGCATGTGTGCAGCGCGGCGTTTTCTTTACGAACCATCATAACCATTTTATCAATACGGCATTAAGCGAAGAGGACATCTCCTACACGTTGGATGTGGCGGATGACGCTTTTAAATCGGTGAAGGGATTATTCCCTCAGTATGTCAATATATAAGTTGAGCAATTGAAACGAGCGGTAGGCCAGATTGTGAATGGTTCTGGAGAAAAGCATAGGCTTACTAGAACTGTTTATTAGGAAGGAGGCGCAGAATGAGAAAAACGGTTTTGATCACGGGCGCGTCATCGGGAATCGGGAAAGCCGCGGCGGACT
Source organism: Paenibacillus sp. CAU 1782 (assembly GCF_054551715.1). Lineage (NCBI taxonomy): Bacteria > Bacillati > Bacillota > Bacilli > Caryophanales > Paenibacillaceae > Paenibacillus > Paenibacillus sp. CAU 1782. Next base: position 185,609 of record NZ_JBTOLL010000004.1, read on the forward strand.
ATTTTTTTCGCAAGGGCTGGAATGTGGCCGCTACGATGCGAAGTCCCGACGCTGCAGAGAAGGAGAAGTCCGGTCGTATTCGCTATTACCGACTGGATGTGACCGACAGGGACAGTATAGCGTCAGCGCTTCAGCAGAGTCTTCATGATTTTGGCGGGATCGACGTTGTGGTCAACAATGCAGGATACGGCGCGATCGGTTTGTTTGAAGCCGCCTCGGAGGAGAGCATCCGACGGCAATTTGAAGCCAATCTGTTTGGATTGATGAGCGTAACCTCGGAGATTTTGCCCATTTTCCGCGCGCAAAAAAGAGGAATCATTATTAACATATCGTCGATGGGCGGCAAGGTTACCTTTCCGCTCTATAGCCTGTACCATGCCTCGAAGTTTGCAGTGGAGGGTTTTTCGGAATCGCTGCATTACGAGCTTCGCCCTGTTGGCGTCAAGGTTAAGCTGATCCAGCCCGGCATTATCAAAACCGATTTTAACACCCGCTCGCTTGATTTTTTCAATGATCGCCGTCTTGAGGGTTATCAGGATTATGTTGGCAAGGTAATGAGCAATATAGAAAAAAGCTACAAGGGCGGGGTAAGTCCCGAAATTGTGGCCGGAACGATATACAAAGCCGCGACCGACGGCTCCGGCCGTTTGCGTTATGTCACCGGGAAACCTGCCGGATGGCTGCTTCCGCTTCGCAAGCTGCTGCCCGATAGTTTGTTTTTTGCTCTTGTTCGCGGGAATATCGAAAACAAATAGGAGAGTGTTGGTCATGATCATCGGCGTGCCCAAAGAAATTAAAAACAATGAATTCCGGGTCGGGATGACGCCGGCCTCCGCTCATGCTTATAGTGTCCATGGACATGAGGTCTGGATTGAGACCGGAGCGGGCGAAGGCAGCGGCTTTACTGATGAACAATACATCGATGCCGGCGCGGTCATCGTACAGGATGCGGCAAAGGCCTGGTCGGCGGAAATGGTCGTTAAAGTAAAGGAGCCTCTGCCAGAGGAATATGGCTATTTTCACGAAGGCTTGATTCTGTTTACGTATCTTCATCTGGCGCCAGAGCTTGAGCTGACGAAGGCGCTGCTTCAGCGCCGCGTATCCGCCGTTGCCTATGAAACGATTCAGTTGGATAACAAGTCGCTCCCTCTGCTGATGCCGATGAGCGAGGTGGCGGGCAGAATGTCGATACAGATCGGGGCTCATTTTCTGGAGAAATCCGCAGGCGGAAAAGGCGTTTTGTTAAGCGGCGTACCTGGCGTCAGGCCGGCGAAGGTTGCCATTGTAGGAGGCGGAATCGTAGGAACCAATGCCGCCAGAATGGCGATGGGGGCGGGAGCGGACGTCACGCTGCTGGATATTAGCGCGGATCGGTTGCGGGAGCTGGACGATCAGTTCGGAGGCAGGCTGAAGACATTGGCGAGCAATCCCCATAATTTGGCCCAGGCCGTCAGAGAGGCTGACCTGCTTGTTGGCGCGGTGCTTGTGCCTGGGGCGCGTGCGCCTCGTATCGTGACGGCCGATATGGTTAAGGAGATGGGACCGGGTTCCGTTATTGTGGACGTGGCGATTGATCAAGGCGGCTCCATTGAAACAATCGACCGCATTACCACTCATGCCAATCCTACCTATGAGCGATTCGGCATCATCCACTACTCGGTAGCCAATATGCCGGGAGCGGTTCCCCATACCTCTACGCTTGCCTTAACCAATGTAACGACGCCTTACGGACTGATTCTTGCCGATCTTGGCTTGAAAAGGGCCGTTTTGGGCAATTCCGCCCTGTCCCGAGGTCTGAACGTGGCGGGAGGCCATGTGACTTGCCCGGCCATTGCCGAAGCGCACGGCTATCAGGCCGTCGCGGTGGCGGATGCCATATAAGCCGCTTAGGCCCCAGACAAATTACAAGCCGAGCGGTTTTTCAAGCCCAATCAACAAAACCATGGGTAATGAATAGTGAAGCCAAGAGAACTCTGGATGGTCAAGGGTTCTTTTGGTATTTTACCGCATAGCGATAGCTGGCAGCCCCCTTTCTTTGCTATCCTAAAAGAAAAGAATGGAATCGGAAGCACATTGGGAGGTGCTGAAGATGAATGAACCGGGATTGGAAAAAGCAATGGACACGCTGCAATACTTGAGCCAGGATTCGGAAGCTCGCCGTTTGTATGAAGCTAGGCAGAAGTACCTTCATGACGAGGCTTCCATGCTGGAGGGGGCAAAGCAGGCAGGATTGAAGGCAGGTATGCAAGCAGGTATGCAAGCAGGTATGCAAGCAGGTATGCAAGAGGGTAAACAGGCTGGTATTAAGGAAGTCGTCCGTAACATGCTCTCGCTGAATATCGATGTTGGCACGATAGCCAAAGCGACGGGATTGACGGAGCAGGAAATTATTTTGTTGCAAAAATAGGATGAAAGGAGCTTCCGACGGCAAGCTCCTTTGTTTTTTCACCGGTTAGACATGACTGATTGGCGGCTCTCGGGTGAAATTGTTGTCCCTCTATGCTACAATATTGGAATTGCAAGGATGTTCGCTCAGGGAGGCTTTTGATCACGTATGCTTATTATTGGGATTGCCGGGGGAACCGGCTCCGGCAAGACAACGGTTGCCCGTTCCGTTATTGAACGGCTGGGCTCCGACAAGGTAACGTTTATTTCGCAGGATAATTATTATAAAGACAACGTTCATCTAACGTTTCAAGAGCGGGAAGCCATTAATTATGATCATCCGCTGGCATTCGACAATGATCTGCTGATCCAGCATTTGAATCAGCTCAAGGATTACCAGACGGCTTACGCTCCGGTATACGATTTTACGAAGCATGAGCGGTTTTCTGACCGCACGGTAGAGCTTGCGCCTAACAATATCATCATTATCGAGGGGCTGCACGTCCTATCCGATGAGAAGCTTCGCGAGCATTTAAATATCAAAGTATTTGTGGACACCGATCCCGATGTGCGCATCCTGCGCCGAGTGCTTCGCGACATCGAGGAGCGCGGACGGACGATCCGTTCCATTCATACGCAATACCTGACTACCGTTAAACCGATGCATGAGGCCTTTATTGAGCCGTCAAAAAAATATGCCGATCTGATTATCCCCGAGGGTGGCCAGAACGAGGTCGGAATCGAGCTGTTGTCGGTGCTGACTGCAAAGTATTTGACCGGGGAGCAGCAGTGGACGCGTAACGGAAGGTGATTTATTGAGCCATAGAAACGAAAAACCGGAAGAAACCCGTGAGCGTATGAGGCAGCAGGAGCTGCGCAACAACCCAATGGGAGCCTTTGGCGATGGAGTCAATCGCGCTAGTCACGGAAGTTTGACTGATCTGGTCGGCGGCTTGGGCTGGAAAGGAACCGGTATTTTAGTTTTGCTGCTTGTTTTGGGCTTTATTGGCTACAGGTTGTTTGTTTGAATAACCTAAATTCCCGTACTAAAAAGCCGAGCGCCTTGCTGTGCGGGTGTATAAGAAGGGGCTGTCCAAAAAGCCGATCCGCGTATCTGATTCAATTAAAAACGCTAATGGACATCCGTGTCCGTTAGCGCTTATTTTTTAGCTTTTTGCGTTTGTAACGGACATTGATGTCCATTACAGTGAAAATTATCCAATAATTACCCATTTTGGGGCTCTAACGGACAAGGATGTCCGTTAGAATTTCAAAATCTGCGTTTTACGCGTCTAACGGACTTCCGTGTCCGTTAGAGCGTTTGACTTTTTGGACAGCCCCTTTTTGCGTAGATATCTACTAAAGCGATGTCGCTGTATTATTGTGGAATCGGTATCCATCAACACGATATCGCTGATTTATTTTCGTGCCAGCATCGAACGAATATTTGTTCGCGTTTTATTTTCGTATCGCCATCCTCACCGAAAATCGACGGTTACTCGTACCACCAGCGCGGAAGCGCGTCCTTCTCTTGCTCCAGCAGCTCTCTGATGATTCCGTCAGCATCCCCGATGGAGTTGACGAGCGGGTCCGTCAGCATCGCTCTCCGCAGCTTTGCAAAGCTGCGCTCCGCTACTGCCTCGGCCGTCAGCTCATGCGTATCCAGAATCAGCTCGCTCATTCCTCTCAGGCCTCTGGGCATATCGCCGACCGGGTGGGGTCTAATCCCGTCTAGACTGGTGTCGCAGCAAAGCTCCAGAAACGCGTCCCGCTGCATGTTGCCGACCGCGCCTTCATTAAACGTGTTGATGTAAAAGGGTTTGCCCAGATTGCCCACCATATTTTCGATGACATCGGTTGCGTGATCAGGCTGGAAGGTCGACATATAGCTTTCGATCGGAAGCTTTCCGCCAAGAAAATCATCAACCTGCTCCCACATTTCCTCATGCCTCTTGTAACGGTCTTCCGTTTCCCAGATGGACAGCGGAGGCAGCTCCTCGTGCGCAGTGCCATGACCCTGCCAGAAACGGACATATTCTTTGGTGTGGGCGGTGCAGGTGGGGATGCGGCCAAAAATCGAATACAGCTCGTAGCTGATCGTGTGATTATACAGCGCTTTGGCTCCGGTATCTCCGCCCAGCGTTTCCTTCTCGGCTTTGGCATCCGTGCGCAGCGACTCTGCGATGATTGGCGACATATCCTTGCCTTCATATTCCGCCTTTAGCAGCCACGTAAAATGATTGACTCCCGCAATCCGAAAATCAAACCTTTGCGATAACTCGGAGGTCAAATCCTCCGGTTTTTGTACGATGCCCGCACGAACCGCATATCGCTGCTTAATGTGCGGCAAATGCTGGCTGTCGCAAAGAGCAAAGCTTTTTAAACCGGGGGCATATCGCTTCATTCCGATTCCGTGTACGGCGGAAGGGTTAATGTAATTGATAACCCAGGCGTCAGGGCATAAAGCTTCGATATCCTTGGCGCATTCCAGAATGACCGGGAAGTCGCGCATGGCTCTGAAGATGCCGCCTGGCCCGATCGTATCGCCGGAGCACATGCGAATGCCGTATTTCTGGGATACGGCACAATCAATCCCGCGGTATTTGACGGTATCTTGGGCAAAACTGAGAATAACGAAGTCGGCTCCTTTGAGAACGTCCTTCCTGTTCGTGGAACCTTCGATTTTCAACTCGACATGGTTGGCTTGTACCACCATTTCGGCCAGGGCCACCATCTTCTTCAGCCGCTCTTCATTCGTGTCTACAAATGATAAGGTCCCTTTATTCAAATACGGCGAATGCACCATCTGCCAGATCGCTTGGCGTCCAAAAAACAAGCTGCCTGCACCGATAACAACAACTTTAGGCCGGGAAATACGGTCATTTGTCACGGATAAACCTCCTTTAACTCGATACCTTCATCCTACCATTCTGTCAAAAAACAAGAATGGAAAGCGGTACCAAAAACATGTCAAAAAGTAAGGTTAAGTCCCGTGCCGTGTTTTATATAAATTTTGAAGGGGAAACGTTGTACCATTTTTTAAACGCTTTGGAGAAGGTGAAGGCATCCGGATAACCTAAATGATCTGCAATCTGCTTGACGGAAAACTCCCGAAGATAAAGCAAATCCCGGGCTTTGTTCATTTTCAGCTGATGCACGTATTGTCCCGGCGTAATTCCGATCGCTTTTTTGAAAAAGGATATAAAATATTTCTCCGACATCCCAGCCGCGTCGGCCATTTCCTGAATTTTCAAGGACCTGTGGGTATTTTGATGAATAAATGCAAAGACGGGCTGCAGAGAAGAGAGCTGCGATAAGGAAGACGCGGCGGGCGCGCGCTGGAACTCTCCCCTATAGCCCTGCGTCTCGTAAGCTTGAAGAATTTGCGCCAGCAATGACAGCAGCGCCCCCTTAAGTCGCAGCGCCGACATTGGCTCTGATGCTTTGTAAGCTTCGTAAGACAGGCGAAAGCTGCGGCCTTCTTCTGTTACCATTTGTCCCGGAACGATGCCGGCCAGCCGGTAGTCCTTTAAAATTTGAAATTGATTGCCCACGCCAAAATCAAAGTGGATAAAAACAAACCGGCAGCCTTCCTCCGATGTAGACGCTATGTAAGGCATATCGGGATAGAAAAAGACGATGTCTCCCGGTGTTGCCGAATAATGTGACTGATTGACATGGAGATTCACTTTTCCCGATAACACGTACCAGAGATCATAATCCGCATGGGCTTTGGATTCGCTCCATTTGCCGTCATGAAATTCATCATGGCAGGACCGTATCCGAACGGAGATGTGTTCAGATAGCTCATTAAAGAGGGATAAACCGTTCATGCCTGACAAGACCTCCCTTTGGCGTTTAGTCTATGAATCTATTATAGCGAAATTAGAGTGGCGGATGCAGGAAACGGCAGGTTGCATTTGCTGTCTTTTGCTTGAGCGGGCATGGATTTGCGGAATCCATTCTCCAGGCTGGCGGGCTTTGCTGTGAACGGTAGTTGGCATTAAATTGGCGAACATGTGTCTTGGTCGAAATTTTCCAGCTTTTAAATAGCAAACAACTATCATATAATAGAGAGTAGTTGATTCACACGGGCTGGTATGAACCGGCAAACGGGTGTGATAAAGTATACAGATTGGAAGCGGGGCACGCTTAGTCCGAGGTTTGACAGTGTTTGATCGGTAGCGCTTACATCCTTGCTTCAAATTCAAAGTGTCAGGACGGTTAACATGATCAACAAACAAACCAAATCAGATGTTATCTTAATTGGTGCCGGAATCATGAGTGCGACATTGGGTTCGCTGTTGAAGGAATTGGCTCCGGACTGGAGTATTACTGTCTATGAAAAGCTTGGAAGCGCCGGAGAGGAAAGCTCCAACGAATGGAACAATGCCGGTACAGGTCATGCTTCCTTGTGCGAGCTTAATTACACTTCCGAAAAGCCGGATGGCTCCGTCGATATTAGCAAGGCCATCAAGGTTAATGAGGAGTACCAGGTGTCCAAGCAGTTTTGGGCTCACTTGGTGAATAGCGGATTAATTAACAATCCGCAGGATTTTATTAAGCCGCTGCCTCATATGAGCTTGATTCAAGGCGAGCAAAATGTGACATTCCTGAAGAAAAGATTTGAAGCGCTTACCGCCAATCCGTTATTCAAGGGCATGGAGTTTTCCGACGATCCCAAAAAACTGGCGGAGTGGATCCCTCTTATCATGAAGGATCGGCCCGTTGGCGCTCCTATGGCAGCCACCCGTATTGAATCTGGAACGGATGTCAATTTTGGCGCGTTGACGCGTATGTTGTTCAATTCCCTGAAACAAAGAAATGTCGATATTCAATTTAAAAGCAGTGTTGACCATATGAAACGCAATTCGGACGGCTCTTGGGAGCTGAAAATCAGGAATACGGAGAGCGGAGCCGTTCATCGGCATACCGCCAAATTCGTATTTGTCGGCGGCGGCGGCGGAAGTCTGCATCTCTTGCAGAAATCCGGCATTCCGGAGGGCAGGGGCATCGGCGGTTTCCCGGTTAGCGGCATTTTTATGGTGTGCCGGAAGCCTGAGATTGTGGAGCTTCATCAAGCCAAGGTATACGGCAAGGCGCCGGTTGGCGCTCCGCCTATGTCTGTTCCGCATCTGGATACCCGTTATATCGATAACAAAAAATTGTTGTTTTTTGGACCTTTTGCCGGCTTCTCGCCAAAGTTCCTGAAGTCAGGCTCGTTGTTTGATCTCATAACCTCCGTTAAACCGGATAATCTGGTTACCATGCTTGCGGCAGGGGCCAAAAACATGTCGCTCACCAAATATTTGATTCAACAGGTGCTGCAATCGAAGGAACAACGCATGGAAGCGCTCAGAGAATTTGTCCCTAACGCCAAAAGCGAGGATTGGGAGTTGGTCGTGGCAGGCCAACGGGTGCAGGTCATCAAAAACACGCCAAACGCCAAAGGCGTTTTACAGTTTGGCACTGAAGTTATCAACGCAGCGGACGGCTCAATCGCCGCTTTGCTCGGAGCTTCTCCGGGCGCATCCACGGCCGTTTCCGTTATGCTTGAAGTGATCGAGAAATGTTTCCCTCAGCATCTGAAGGCTTGGGAACCCAAAATTAAAGAGATGGTGCCTTCCTATGGCATCGCCCTGGCAAAAAATCCAGACCTAATTGAAGGTATTCACGCTTCCACTGCGCAAGCATTGGAGCTGGACAACGAGCTTTTGCTCGTAAAGTAACGTAACGAATGGATGGGGCTTACCGTCTGCGACATGATGTCGCAGGCGGTTTTTTGTTTCCTTATTTGTAATTGTTAAGTTTTGATCCATGATTTTGGGTTTTAAGGTAGCTGTAAATTTGGAAAAAACTATATTTACATTGCTATTAAGGTGACGTATTATTGAATTTTGTATTATAAAAATAAATGTGAGAGAGCGTCGTAGACTCACATAGCGGAAAGGGGCTAAATGAGATTGTTATCGCCACGCACAAACCCATTGTCAGAACGGAAACTCGAGGGTACGTTTGTGGGGCTGCTTATGCTGCTGCGTCCGAAGCAATGTACAAAAAATGCACTGCTTTTTGCAGCGCTGTTGTTCTCTTATGAAGAGGTTAGGGTAGAAACGGTCAGCACTGTCATAGCGGGGTTTATCCTGTTTAGTCTGGTAGCAGGCTGTGTATATATATTAAATGACTACGTGGATCGTGAAAGAGACCGCCAGCATCCCTTGAAAAAAAATCGGCCCATCGCCTCTGGCCAAGTGCAGCCGATAGCCGCATTGTTGTTCGGCATAGGGCTGCTGATATTGTCAACAACTACGGCATTGCTAATGAATCCAATGTTCGGTATATTATGCATCATTTATTTTGTTTTGAATGTATTGTATTCATTTGTGCTTAAGCATCGAGTTATCCTGGATGTAATGACAATTGCAGCTGGCTTTGTGCTAAGAGCTATTGCGGGCGGTGTATTAATTCATGTTCCTTTTACACCATGGTTTCTGATCTGCACAATGTTATTGTCGCTATTCCTTGCCATCGGCAAACGTCGCAACGAGCTGATATTGTTAGAAGGCAATACGGGATCACACCGCAAAGTGCTTGACCACTACTCAGTCACGCTTCTGGATCAGTTCAATGTAATCGTTACGACCGCAACCATTATCAGTTATTCGTTATTTACGTTTACAGCGGGGCGCACCATCCATCTTATGTGGACAATTCCGCTTGTTATCTACGGCATGTTTCGTTATTTATATCTTATTCATATGAAAAACAAGGGCGGCTCGCCGGATCGCATATTATTTGAAGATAAGCCTATTTTGATTACCGTCATTTTATATGTCATCTTAGTCATTACTATTTTTACTATTTTTGAATAATGCTCCGTGAGCGGTTCAAAGGGGATTTCCAATTTGAATAGAACTAAAATGGCTATTTTTGATATTGATAAAACCATTATAAGTATTGATTCCATGTTTGAATTTGTGGGCTATAGTCTAAAGCGTTATCCTGCGCTTTGGTGGAGGCTGCCTGTTATTGCATTACATACTGTCTTATTCAAAGCAGGAATGATGAGTGTTGAACGGGTCAAAGGCTCCTATTTCAAGGGAATCGAGTCTATGACCGAGGATGATCTGGAGCATTTTTTTTATACCAGGCTCAAGAGCGCTATGTTTCTCGAGGCGAGCCTTGAGATGGAAAAGCGGAAGCAAGAGGGTTGTCATGTGCTGCTTGTAACGGCGTCACCTCATGCCTATATGAAATACTTTGAGCAGTTGCCCTGGGTTGATTATGTAATCGGTACTGAATTGGTGAGTCGAGTGGACGGAAATGGCTATACGTGCAAAGTGAAAGGCGTAAATTGCAAAGGGGAAGAGAAGGTGCGACGAATACAGTCCTATCTGAAGGAGCAAGAAATGGTCATTGATTATGATCAATCCTTCTCCTATTCCGATTCCTTGTCTGATTTGCCCGTTATGGAGATGGTCGCACAGCGATATTTTATAAACAAACGTGTAAGGCATTTGTTCCTAATGGAGGAATTGAGGTGGAGGAAATAAAGGATAGGGGAAGGCATGTCGGCAAGCTGCTGATGCTGCTTGCCGCCTTTCTGACGGCTACCGGGCAGTTGTTCTGGAAATTGGGTTTGGATAAATGGGTTTTCCTTGCTATCGGGTTTCTGTGCTATAGCATAGGGGCGCTGCTGATGATCAAGGCGTTTGCGATCGAGAAGCTGTCTGTTGCTTACCCCATAATGTGTGCGAGTTATGTATTCGCGCTTATTTATGGGTATTACTTGCTTGGCGAAGAGATCACATTGCAGAAGCTTGCGGCTGTCCTGTTACTTGGAATCGGGGTGACGTTGACTAGTGTTGAACGATAGCTGGTTGCTTGTGGTGCTTGTAGTGATGACGCTGTTTGGGGCAGTTGGCGGAGCGGGGCTTAAAGCATTTGCCATTAGCCGGAAGCGGCTACATATGCTGTTCGGGCTTGGCTTCTATGGTTTTGGTGCGCTGTTAAACATTTTTCTTTTGAAGTTTCTGCCGCTTACTGTCGTCCTCCCTGCAAATGCTTTAACGTATGTATGGACGCTTTTGATAGCGAAGTGGGTATTTAAAGAGAAGATTGGTCTTTTTCGTTGGACGGGTATTATCTGTATTATAGGCGGACTTTGCTTTTTGGTAGTTTAGAGAGAGCGTTGAAAACAGATAGGATGTGAAACTTCATGGGATTTCTTGATTATGTCTTTAATGAACGCAGTTCAAAACGAGCTGCTGCGGCTTTGTTTGTAGGCTTTGCTCTGTTCTATGGATTGATGAATATGTCATACGTGTCCTATATCGTCGAGGTTGCTCCCAATGTCCAGGCATTCAACCCGTTCAGCGTGAGCGCGTTCCCGCTTAATTTATTCAATTTCGATCCTTCGATGTATTATGGCATGAATAGCTCATCCATCATTCACCCGTTGATTTCCTATCTGACGGCGGCGCTGGGCGGTGCGGCAAAGGCGTTGGGAGGAAACTGGTTTTTTCTGGCGCTACAATCTCTTATAAATGCGGCTTCCGTTGTGTTGGTATACGTGTTCCTGCAACGAAAAACAAAAGAACTTCTGATACCGCTACTTGCTGCAATGCTATTTGGTTTCAGCTCTTATTTGATATTTACGGCCATGATTCCCGATTCCTATCCCTATGCACAGTTTGTGATTCTGCTCTCTGTTGTTTATATGCAATTTTTTCGAGAGAAGGGCAATATGCCATATGTGCTGCCTGCGATGCTTGGAGCGCTCAATTTCGGAGTGACGTCTACGAATATTATCCCTTTTGCGGCCGGTATGTTTTTTAATATGTCAGCTTGGCGAAGCAAAAAGGGTTTGATCAAATTCATCAGTATCATGGCGCTTGCCGTTGGAATAATTGCTGCATTAACGATTATTCAGTATGTGGCATTTGGCGGTCGAAGCTGGGTTAGCAATTGGCTGGTCGGTCTTCAAAATGGAGGAACTAACTATGCGACACCGTTTCAGTTCGCTGTGCACTGGCAGTCGCTAGCGCAGCTGACCATCAATCCAATGTATTCTCCTCGGATTCATTTGCTGGACACGGGCTTAATGGCATTTGTTACAGATTTGTCGGTGCGAAATCCGCTCTTCGTGACTTTGCTAGGGAGCATCGTGCTACTGCTTGCTCTGGCAGGCTTCATCACGGGCATTCGCGATCGGGAGACTTGGACACTGATGCCCTATATTTTATTTGCATTTTTGCTGCATATCGTGGTGGGCTTTGGACTGGCGGTATACAAGTATGATATGTATTTGTACGCAGGCCACTATCTATTTGCCTTTGTTCTGCTTGGAGGCGGATTTATGATTCGCCTTCGCAAAGGCTTGGGCAAAATGCTGCTCACGATTCTGCTTGCTGCGTCCGTCTTTGGAATGGCGGGCAACAATATTTATCGCCACGTTGAAACCTTGTCCATTATTAAGCAGGAGTATGAGCAACTGATTACGTCCGGGCCGAGAGACCATTAGATCAGCGAGTTCCAGCTTTGCTGTACTCAAGTTCCGGATAGAATATCTCTAATTGCAGCTTATTTGAACTCCCATTATGGTAGTAGTAGAAGTTTTGTTTTTCTACTGTTTACTATGATGGGAGCATCGCCCGATGCGCTGGACAAAAGCGTCATGTATTTTTACAGCAATTGAATCCTCCGTAACATCCTCCATAAACCGATATTTTGTTGCTTCATAAATAATCAATGTTGCTCGCTCCTTTAGCCAATATTCACTTATGTAGGGTCTTGAGCAGAGCCATTGCTTTCAGGTAGCGGATATTTAATAGCGTTTTTGAGCATTTTGCTCCGGATTGCGCCCGAAACGTCAATGTTTAGGTCATGGGCCAGCGTCAGCGCGTAGATCAACACGTCGGCTAACTCCTCCCGGATCTCCGTTTGCTTCGTTCGCACAGCCTCTTCGCCTGTTTTCCATTGAAAAAGCTCCAGAAGTTCGCTGGCTTCCAGCGTTAACGACAATGCCAGATCCTTGGGATTGTGATGCGGCCCCCAGTTTCTTTCGTCGCGAAAGGCAATGATTTCATTTATGAGCTGATCCATTATCGTTCTCCTAACAAAATAAATTTGAGTAGTTGTATGTCTATCATATCAATATTTTGGGGGATAAGCTCAATAAAATGCCACTGCGTTTTAACTGCTAATCATCGTGGTCGTAACGAGATTCTACAGACTGCTCCTTTTTGCTGTGAATTATAGTAATGCAGCTTATTTATTTTTATGGGAAAATGATGGAAACTTGTACTAAGGTGCATTTTGCATGATTCTTCGTATAAAAGAGGGGCGTCCAGATGAACCTGACCATTGCGATTTGCGACGATAACAGAACGGAGGCCTCGAAGCTTGAGCAGCTGCTTGAAGTGGTCTTTTCGGCAATGCCAGACATTGCTTTTAACATAGATATATATGAGACCGGAGAAGGGCTTCTCCACGCTCTTGAAACGTGCTCTTACCCTCTATTGTTCCTGGACATGGAAATACCGGGGCGTGACGGAATAGAAGTAGCGGAGATCATTCGGCAATTCGACAAGGATATGCTTATCATCTTTGTGACCAGCCACATCAACTACATGCAAAGAAGCTTTGAAGTGAGGCCGTTCCGTTACCTGCTAAAGCCGGTTGATCTAGCCGGGCTGGAATCGGCGGCGCTCAAAGCGGTAGAGGAGCTATTACAGCGTAATAATTGGCTGGAATTTACGTATAAGCAGACGTCTTGGCAGCTTAAGAGCGACGATATCATGTACGTTACAGTGGAACGGGGCAAAAAGCTGATCATAGCTGCCAAAAGGGATACTTGCATGTATTACGGAAGGCTTGGCGAGTTGGAAGCCAAACTGGCGCCGCACGGATTTTGCCGTATCCATACCGGTTATTTGGTTAACTGGCAGTATGTTCGCGCTGTAGCCAAAGACAAAGTCACTTTGGCAAACGGCATCGTGCTCCCGGTCAGCAGGGCTAGAAGCGGTGAAACGGTAATAAGCTATCACCGTTATTTGGAGAAGAGGTTTTTGAGATAGATGGAAAACGTGATGCATCCGATGGAGCTTTGGCTTCTGCCGATTCTGATTTTGCTTGCCTATGTGCCTCAGGGGTTTGCCTTCTGGCTGTTCTTCAATCATTTTCTGCTTCCCCGTAGGAGCTTGGGAGCTTTGATCGCCGTTCTGTCCCTGTTCTACTTGGCGAAAGCTGTTCTGGCTGCCTATTTAACGCCGCTTTACAGCGTAGGGGTACATTTGGCCGCATACATGGTCATTTCGGTGTTCTTTTTCTGTGGAGGCAAGCTGCAAAAGATATTTTTTGTGCTCTACTACACGGCCGCAACTATAGCCATTGAAATGCTGGCGCTATATGCGGGGAGCGGTTTAATCCGTCTTGGCATCTTGGGCAGAGGCAGGATGGACGCGGGATTGTGGGTGGTTCCGTTTCTTTTGGTGCTAGGGGGTATCATTGCCGTAATCGGCGTGCTTCGTTTATTCAAAATAAACAGTCCGTTTTCATTGCCTGGCAAAGAGTGGGGTATTTTGAGTCTGGTGCCTGGCGGGTCCTTGCTAGTTATACTGGCTGGATTGCCTGGACAAGCCGATTTAAACAATTTGCTGCAAATGAAGCTTCCGGGCGGTTTTATTGCCGGCTGTGCTGCGGTTCTCGTCATTAATGTGGCCGTTATGCTCCTATACCAGAGGCTGATGGCCAGGCTTCAATTGGAGCAAAACAATCTGCTTCTTCAGCGGCAAATCAGGGAGTATGTCCGCAAGCAGGATGAAAACCGGAAAACTGCACATCTTCGGCATGACTTAAACCATATAATGAGCGGCTTAGAGGCTTGGTTAAAAGGCAAACAATGGAGCGGCGACGCCAGGAAGGCGGGAAATGCTGAAGATGCCGAAAATGTCGGAACTACCGGAAATATCCGAAATACCCGAACTACCGGAACTACCGGAGAGGCCGGGATTACCGGAATTAATGGAATTACCGGCACTGCCGGTACTGCCGGATCTTCCACAGCTGCTGCAAGCTACTTGTTGGATCTGATTTCACGGTATAAATCTGACGGTGAGGGGAAGCTTGGTTTGATTTCGACAGGCCAACCCGTCATTGACAGCATCTGCAACGAAAAAATAGAAGAGGCCGCACGCCATGGCATAAAGGTGGGGGTACATGCGGCGATCCCCTCTGACTTGCAGCTGACGCATAAGGAAATCGAGCTGGCTTTAATTCTGGGGAACGCATTGGACAATGCTATTGAAGCCGTGCTGCGTCTTGGCGAGGACGAAAGAGGAGGCGGCGCGGAGCCGCCGATTGTGCTTGAGCTGGTATATCAGGAGGGACTTCTGCTCATCGCTCTGCGCAATGCGGCGAATTCGGTGATTCACGATAAGCGGGGCTCTTATCTATCCAGTAAACGAGCAGGCGAGCAAAGCGGCTTTGGTTTGGATAGCATTCGGTATGGCGTCGAACGATTGCAGGGAAACGTCACTTTCCGGTACGAGGATGGCTCGTTCAAAATGACAGTTGTATTGCCGATTGCTCCCTAATTTCTGCATGTTGCGCCTTCCCGCCGGGGAAGGCGTTTGTTTCTGATAGGCTCTATAAATACAACAAAAGAGTTTTGGCAAGGCTGACCGAAACGTCGGCGTTGAAGGAGGCAAAAAGATGATGTGGGTAAATGTGATCATAAGCGCTGTAGTTCAATTGCTGTTGTTTTCGCTTATTCCGTTTGGATATTGGACTCTGCTGAGGAGGAAGACAAATCCGTCATTTTTTCAATGGATCGGGTTAAGGAAGCCTGAAATCACGCAGAAAAGGAAATTTGCCGCCTGGTTTGTTGGCAGCGCGCTTGTGCTTTGTGGCCCGGGTTTTGTCATGACTGCCTTTGTGCTGGACGGCAGCGACCTGGCCAGTTCGCAATTCTACGGCGCAGGTTTGCCCGCCTTATTTCCCGCTTTAGTTTATTCGTTCCTGCAAACCGGCTTGTCGGAAGAAGTGCTGTTTCGCGGTTTTCTGGGAAAGGGGCTTATCCGCCGCTTCGGCTTTGCATGGGGAAATGGCATTCAGGCCTTTTTGTTTGGTTTGCTTCATGCCGTGATGCTGGCAGGGCCAGCGGGAATAATCAAGGCGTTTGCTGTATTTATACTGACGGCTTTTGCGGGCTGGTGTCTGGGCTTTATGAATGAAAAGCTGAGTGGAGGTTGTATATTGCCCAGTTGGATCCTGCATGGCCTGGTGAATTTGCTCTCCTGCTTCTATATGATGTTTACCTAAAGGGGAATTTGCTCTGTCATGGCAAAAAAAACCGGATTGTAATACTTTCGCCATGTTCGGAGGAAGCGTCCCCTGATAAAGTAGGTTTCAGGGAACGGCGCTAACGGTTCTCATTCAGGCTATTGCCATCCTTCCTTCAATCGACCCTAATCCAATAGGGTGGCAGCTCTCCTGAAGTCACAAGCAGGCTATTGCATTTCTTCCTTCTCTTACAAACTTGGTGTTCTAGAGATGCGGCTCTCCTGCTTGTGATTTATTTTTGAACTTGCACGATTGGGAGGCGACGTGGTTATGTCGACAATTTATAATGAAATTTATTTGCGCAGAAGCCGAAAATGGATCATGAAACGCGGCGTTTATCAATTGCCCCGTACCTATCTGGCTTCTGCTATGAAAAATATAGAGGGACTTGGCTTTACCTTTTCGAAGGATCTGATCGCAGTGCTGGAGTCGCAATCGCTGGAAGACTTTACGGCTTTTTACGCCGAAATTGAAGGTCAGCTTAGAGAGATGATAGGGGCGAACAAAACCTACAAACCGATGTATCCCGGCTTTCCTGAGCAGGTCATGGCCATGTCGGATGCCGAGATGTACATAGGCGCCATGATTCATTATCTCACGCTGGCTCTGCCGGTTGAGGGCAACAGCCAAAAGGCAGCGACTTCCGAAGAAGCGTCGCTCCAAATAGCTAAGCTGAACATAATCGAGCTTGGCGATGAAGCTGATTTTTTTGATGCGATAAAAAATTTGATTTCCGCAAAAACCTCCATCTCGCCAACAGACAAGGAGCATCTGGCATTTGTCATTGAGATGGAAGACAATGTATCCAGGCTGCTCCCGCAAGAAATCCCTCTGAAAGAAAATGTAGGTTTTGTTGTGGGCCTGCTGTTGAAGTTTGGGAAGGCACGGGGGGATGAAGTCGGGAACTATTTTAAAACGGCAACGGATGTCCTGCGTCTGGCAACGGCCTTGTCGGAGGGAGACGTAAGTCTTGCTGCAAATACGGTTTACCGGAAGTTTAAACGCAGCGAGCGCCGTCTGATTCTTTCCTTGTTGGAGCGAAGCGGAAATGTGGTGGAGGATATGCTTCGCCACCGGGACCGCTGGAAACGTCTCGGCGAAATTCTGCATCCCGCGGAGTACAGGAGCCGGTTTCCCAAAACGGCCGAAGCTTTTGATATTCTTCGCAGCGGGCAACCCGTCGACACGTTCGGCGGACGGGTAGAGCAGGCGCTGCGTTGGCATAATCCGGGGTTGGCCGCAGAGCTTTTGGCAGAGCGTCCGGGTGAATTCGCCCGTCGTCTTGACCATTTGCTGCGGGTGCACCGGGAGCCTTATGAAATTATTATTTTGTTCAGCGATCTTGCGGAAAAGGTGTCGACGCCTGTGCTGCTGCAGGTTATGGCCCACTTCAGCGGGCGTCCATTGAAGACGGAATGGAGGACATTTTTCCCGAAAGGCAATGTAGGGAAAGCAGTTGCGATCAAAAACGAGCTGCCCTACATGCCGGCAGACGTATGCGAATCAATTGTTTCCTTGTGCAGGCAGGCTTTGCTGGACCGTTTTGCTAAACTGCCGTCGCTGGGTAAAGTGTACATTGACGAGCGTTTGAGAGGGCATCATGTGCCATTTGCCATGCGTTCCGCAAGCAAATCGCTTCGTACCTTGGTTCGAGGCAGCCGATTGGCCATGCCGGAGGGCGATACCATCCGATTTTTCCTGTGGTGGAAGGAAGGCTTGGTGAACGGCGTGCATACGGACCGGGTAGATATTGATTTGTCTGCGGTCATGTACAACAGCGGGTGGGACTATATGGAGCATATTTCGTATACCAATCTGCGTTCCGCCAAATACGAAGCCGCCCATAGCGGCGACATCGTAACCGCGCCAAAAGGCGCATGCGAATTTATCGACATCGATATTCCTTCTGTACTGCGGTATGGCGGCCGGTATGTGGTTGCATCGCTGAATTCGTTCACGAGCCACCCGTTCTGCGATCTGCCGGAATGTTACGCTGGATGGATGATGAGAAGACGTCCGGATTCCGGAGAGGTATTCGAGCCTGCAGCGGTGGCGGATAAAATTGACTTGGCTGCGGACACCCAAATTTCGATTCCCGTCATTCTGGATCTCCTGAAGCGGGAAATCATCTGGTGCGACCTTGCGTTGAAGCGCCATCCGGACTACTACAATAATGTGGAAGGGAATCAATGCGGGCTGACGGCCATCGGCCGCGCCATGACCTCCGTCATTAAACCTAATCTGTATGAATTGTTTTTGCTGCATGCAGAGGCTAGAGGCGAGCTGGTTTCCGGGGCTGCGGAAGCGGAGACAATATTTGCTCTGGAGGAAGGCGTCACGCCCTTTCATCATGCCGCTATTATGGCAGAGTACATTGCTTAGCAATGTGCTCTTTTTTTGTGTTTTAGGCAATAGGTTCTATGACTAAATTCACAGGAAACGGAGTAAATAATGGGAATGTTTAGAACATGTTCAGAGCCCATTAGTATAATTAGTTCATAAGGCCTGAGGCTTCGTAGGTCCAGGGACTGATAATGGGAGGGCTGAACGTGAAAATAGTAAGAAAAAAGATACTAAATGTATGTCTGATTGTTGCTATGTTACTGACATTGCTGCCCGGAGTGGGTAAAATCCAAGCCGCCGGCGGATTGGTGGTTACGCCGGTAGCGACCGCTAACGAACTGGTCAACCACATATTGGGCAGCGGCATTACGGCTAGCAATGCAACAGTAACTGGCGCTGCAGTCGCATTTGGAGCCTTTACAGGTGGAAAAGATATCATCGGCTTCGAAAACGGTATTATTTTGAGTACCGGAAAAGCGGCGGATGTTGTTGGGCCAAATTCCAGTACCAATAAGAGCACAAACAATAACACAGCTGGCGATAGTGATTTGACCGTTGCATCAAAAGTCAGTACATTCGATGCAGCAGTCCTTGAATTTGATTTTGTACCGGCATCGGATACTCTTTCCTTTCAATACGTGTTCTCTTCTGAGGAATATAATATGTATGCCAATACAGAATACAATGATACTTTTGCATTTTTTGTAAATGGAGTCAATGCAGCAATTGTCCCTGGTTCGGAACCGCCTATTCCCGTATCCATTAATACAGTAAACGGCGGAAATCCATTTGGGACCGACGCTAAAAACGAAGTGTATTTTATTAACAATGAAATGACAACAAGAGGAAGCAACAGTGTAAACACAGCAATGAATGGTTTAACGGTCGTCATGTCTGTTTCCATTAAAGTAAATGCTGGAGTAACTAATCATATCAAGCTGGCAATTGCAGATGGTTCCGACAGAACTCTGGATTCCAACGTCTTCATTAAAGCAGGCAGCTTGAACGACCGGGAAGCTCGCCCAGGCAGAATGGAGATTAATACAAGAGCAAGTTACGATGTGCGGATCGACCGGGCCGTAGGCAGCGACGGAACGGCAACCGTGGGTTGGAAAGCAAAGGATGAGGACGGAAAAGTAGTTGCTTCCGATACTGTGACCTTTGCGGATGGCGAAGAGTTCAAAATCATTACCGTTCCTGCAACTACAGTGACGGTTGAATTGAGCAATCCAACAGGCGGGGCAACAATTGGAGATGGGCACGAATCGCAGCCGTTGAGCGAAATCCCCGATTACAATGCAATTCCGCCATCCAGTCCGTCTATCGATGTCACAACGCCAAATCCGCCAACCAGCGTTGAGGTTGCTCTAACGGCCGAACCTCTTGCGAGCATTCAATATAAGCTGGGCAACGGCGACTGGCAGTCCTATACAGGGCCAATTACAATCAGCGAAAATACAACAATTGTGGCGAGAGCAGTTGGCCAAAATGGCTTGACCAGCCAAGAAAGCAGCTATACAGTGACAACGGTCATTAGCCGCTCGCCGCAAGCTTCGGATATTTCGGCGAATGCAACTACGGAAACCGTGACCGTTCAGAACGTGCCCCCGGGAGGTACGATCGAGGTCTATGACGAAAACGACGAGTTAATTGGTACGGCCACTAACACGGGGGAAACGGAAGGCCAGGTCGAAGTTCTGATCCCTGGCGGTCTTGGCGACAAACAACCCATTAAGGTTGTTCAGAGAGAAACCGGTAAACCGGCAAGCCAGCCAGTTAACCTAACGGCCGAGTATGACCCTTCCACAGCGCCGGCAGCCGAAAATATTGCGGCTAATGCTACGACAGGAATCATTACCCTGAAAAACGTGCCTGTCAGTGTCCTGGTCAGCGTATATGGCCATAATGGCAACGAATGGGTCCTAATCACCTCTGGCACCAACACCGAAGGGCAGGATGAATTCCATTTGCCGGTCCCTGGAGGACTTGCCCCTGGTCAACAGCTGCAAGTATCGTTAACCGAACCCAATAAAGCAGAGAGCCCTTTTGCTGAAGTAACAGCGGTATATGATCCTACTGAACCGCTTCAATCCGACCAAACCTCCGCAAGCGCAACAACGGGAGAGTTGACGGTTAAAGGCGTTCCGGCCGGTGCTACGGTTTATGTCTATGACGGAGCAGGCGGCGTGCTTGGAACAAGCACCAATACGGAAGAGAACCCGGCTTCGTTGGTTATTCCCGTGGATGGCGGTTTGGAAGAGAATCAGACCATCTATGTGAGCATAACTGAAGTGAAAAAATCGGAAAGCGACAAGATAACAGTCCAAGCAGTCAAAGAGTTATCTGCAACGCTGGACTCGTCCACTATTGCCGCTAATGCAACAACGAACGAAGTGATTTTGACCGATATTCCGCTTGGCGCACTCATCACAGTGACGAACAAGCAGGGTGAAATAATTGGCTCCGCTATTCAAAACGATCCTTCAACAGGCACCTTGAAGGTTGCGATTCCAGGCGGGCTCCAGCATCAGCAGGAAATTTTCATTGCTATTACGGAAGACCGGAAGCTGGAGAGCGGAACTGTATCTGTAATCGCAAGCAAAGAAACAACGGCGGCTCCTGATGAAGGAAGCGTTCTTGCCAATGCTACTACCGGCGAGGTAACCGTACGGCAAGTGCCGGCTGGCGCAACTGTAAACGTATATGATTCCACTGGCAAACCCATTGGTCAGAAAGTTAGCAACGGAAGCATTGCAGGCGAGGTCATCATCGCCATTGAAACGGGCCTGGTTGCTGGCGAACAGGTTAAAATTACAATAACGGAAACGGATAAGCTGGAAAGCTCGGACGTTACCGTTACGGCAGCCAAGGATCCTTCGGCCGTCCCTTCGCGCAATGATGTTCTTGCCAATGCGACAAATGATATCGTAACTGTGCGCAATGTGGTTCCTGGCGCGGTCATTTCAGTATTTGACGCCGATACAGGAGAGGTAATCGGTACTGCCAGCAACGAAGGCGTCATTTTGGGAGAAGTGCGTGTAGCGGTTGAAGTTGTTTTAAAGAATGGACAAGAGTTGAACGTTACAGTAACCGAGCCAAAAAAATCGGAGAGCGGAGCGGTTAAAGTTACCGCAGTCGCCGATCCGTCTTATGCCCCGGCGGAAGGAAGCATCTTGGCGGATGCTACAACTAAGGGGGTTACCGTCAAGCAGGTGCCTGCCGGAGCAGTTGTAAGAGTTTATGACGCTCAGGATGCCCTGATCGGAACAGCCTCCAATGACACAGGTGCCACAGCAACGGTGACCGTGTCCATTGAAGGCGAACTGAATGATAATCAATCCATTAAAGTTACCTTGACGGAAGTGCGCAAGCAGGAAAGCCAGCCTGCTTCGGCTACCGCGCAGAAGCAGCCTACTGCGTCCCTTGAGGAGTCGGATGTACTCGCTAATGCTACCACAAGCGAGGCAACGATTCAGCGCGTGCCTGCCAACGCTACGGTTCGAGTTTACACGAGCGAAGGCGTGCTCATCGGCACGGGCACTAATGAAGGCGCCGAACCGGCTGCCGTCATCATTGAAACCGATGTTGAATTGCAAGACGGCCAATCCCTTCAAGTAACGGTAACAGAGTTCCGCAAGCGTGAAAGCGCGGCTGTAACCGTAATAGCCTTGCTGGAGCCTTCTTCTGCGCCATCCATTGAAGGAGCCACAGCTGATGTCAATACACGTACGGTAAAAGTACCCTCTGTTCCAGTGGGAGCTACGGTTACGGTATACGATGAAAAAGGTCAAGTCATTGGACATGCTGTAAATGAAACGAATATTGAAGGCACAGTGGAACTGACCGTCGACGTAGAGCTAGAGCACGAGCAGCCGCTGAGGCTGACCATCACGGAAAAAGGCCGTGCAGAAAGCGTAGCGGTTGGTGTACAAGCGCTGAAATCGGATGATGACGCCGTCAACGATGCTGCCAGATTGCTCAAAATCGGTTTCTCCGACGGAGATACCTGGGAGAGCGTAACGGCGCCGTTATTCCTGCTAACAGCAGGTCATTATGCAACCAATGTAAGCTGGACTTCCAGCAAGCCATCCGTCATTGAACTGACCGAGCCGGCTAATCACGAAATCGTCAGCGTTATCCATAGGCAAGCAAGGGATACAAGCGTTGTACTGACAGCTACCGTTTCCAAAAACGGCAAACAGGCTGTTCGTACCTTCTTGTTGATTGTTAAAGCAAGCGGATCGCAAAAAGAAGAAAACACGGATTATATTCGCAACGTCAATGTTTCGGATGGAAGCGATACGGTTGCAACCTTGCCGATCCGCAGAATCGAAGTGACGGATCAGAACGGTGGCAAATCGAATATCGACAAAGTAATCTTTACTCAGGATAAGGCTGAGGAATTGTCAGGAAGCGCGGGTAGCGGTGTTCAGGAAGTCAACATTATCATTGACGAATTGCCTGGCGACGCCCCTGAGGAAATTGCAGTTGAGGTGCCTGCCGGAGCGGTTGCGGCAATAGCCGATGAAGGACTGAAGCTGAATGTGCAGACGGAATATGCCGTCTTGACACTGGATGCGGCCCAGATCGAAGCTATGAAACAAAATTATCTGGACTTGTTCTTCCGCCTTGTGCCTATTAAGCAGGAAGCAGCGAAGCAGGATGTGAAAAAAGAGATTCCTTCCGATTATGATTCCATGCAGGTGTCATTGCTGGGGAACCCTCTGGAAATCGATACAAACTACAGCGGTTATGCTACAAGCTTGTTTATTCCTTTTGCCAAAAGCGGAATTGATATCACAAGTGTAAACCTGAGCCGTTTGCGCGTGCATATCATCCACAGCGATGGCGAAAAGGAGATGCAGCAAGGAACGATCGTATACAACGACCAAAATGAACCGATCGGCATGACTGTACAGATTGATAAGTTTAGTACATTCTCGATCGTCGAGCTGAAAAACTATCCGTACCAGCCGTTGGTAGCCAGTTCCATCACCATCAAGGCTAACTTGGGATCCGACAATGATGCCGACGGCACTGCGGCACTGGACGTTGATGTGAAACGTTCCACCAGCCCGGATGGCAGCAAATCGGACAGCATCATCATTCTTCCAGGGCAGGTTGAGGGAGTTATTGACGAAGTGCGCGAGAAGGGGCAGAACGGTATTAAAATCGTTATCCCCGATGACAAAAAAGAGGTTCGCTCTACAGAAGTAACGCTTGAAGCCGGCACGCCTTCGTTATTCGCAAGCGAAGGCATAGCCATCACAATTGAAACGAGTCAAGGAACAGTATCGATTCCGGCCAAATCATTGGCGGACATTAACGGTGCCGCTACGATTACGATTGATGCAATCGGGTCGTCCACCGGTTGGAAGCCCGCTTCCGAAACGCTTAAGCAGGTTGATGCGGTCATTGGAAATCTGCCTGCTCCAGCTGTTGTTGGTTCTCCTGTCCAAATCGGGGGATCTCTCTCCGGCCGCGCGGTTACTGTATCGCTTCCTATAACACTTCCTTTAATGGGAAATGAAGCGGCAGGCGGAAATCAGGAGATCGACGACAAACTGCAATCACTTGCGCTTTATATCGAAAAGGCGGATGGAACTAGCAAGCTTGTGAAAGGCACAGTGGTCAAGCAGGCTGACGGATCGCTGAGATTAAGCGCTGAAGCCGAAGTTGGCGACAAGATTGCATTATTGCAATGGGATGAGCAGGATCTGGAAGATTTCTGGGATTCTATTGCTCCGTTCCACGTCAAATATATGAATGGTTATCCCGATGGCACGTTCAAGCCTGAACGGGGCATTAGCCGGGCGCAGCTTGCTGCCGCAATGGTTCGTGGTCTGGGATTGGAAGCCGGGATTAGCGAGAATCCGACTACTGGCTTTGCCGATGTTGCTGCAACTCATTGGGCAGCAGGTTATATCAGCGTCGCGGTTGATATGGGATTAATGACAGGTTATCCAGATGGCGAATTTAAACCGGAGCGCGTCATTTCGCGTGCAGAAATGGCTTCATTTGCTGCTCGTTACGAAAAATTGAGCTTCACCGAACACGAGGGTGCTGTATCGCCTATAAGCGATGTGGACAACCACTGGGGAGCCAGCGCAATCGATGCCGTGGTGGCATCCGGCATCATGACGGGATATGAGGACGGCACATTTGCTCCAAATCGCGAATTGAAGCGGTCGGAAGCCGTTACAATCATTAACCGTTTGTTGAGACGCGGACCGCTGTACAATCTGGAATCTCCTGCATGGTCTGACGTGCCGGAATCGCATTGGGCGTACCATGACATTGCGGAAGCGAGCTTGGACCATAGTTATGAGCTGGTTAATGGAAGAGAAGAGTGGAAATGAAATTAATGGCTTGGCACAGGCGCGGGACATGTCGTTTATGGCGACAGGTTCCGCCCTGTTTTTTTAATGTAGAAGAATTTGGTGTCCATTCTTTTTTAGGGGTATAATAAGTCCAAAGTAAAGGAGGGTTCACGATGGCGGATAAAATACAACAGGATAGCGGATGGGATTGGGACAACACGTACGGCAAGTTGCCCTCTTTTTTATATACCCGAATGGAGCCTGCGGCGGTCCAAAATCCCGCGATTGCCATATTGAACGCTCCGCTTGCCGCTTCCATGGGTTTGGATGCAGCCAAGCTTGGCGATGAAGATGGAATTGCGGTGCTGGCAGGCAATGTGGTGCCGGAAGGGGCGGATCCATTAGCCCAGGCTTACGCCGGCCATCAGTTCGGCTATTTCAATCGGCTTGGCGATGGACGGGCGCTGCTTCTTGGCGAGCATGTGACGCCTGACGGTCGGCGGCTGGATATTCAGCTGAAGGGCTCCGGAAGAACTCCTTATTCGCGAAGCGGCGACGGAAGAGCTGCGCTTGGTCCGATGCTTCGGGAATATATCATCAGCGAAGCGATGTACGGATTAGGCATTCCGACAACCCGTAGTTTGGCAGTTGTTACAACGGGCCAGGAAATTGTGCGCGAATCCTATCTCCCCGGCGCGGTGCTGACGCGAATTGCTGCAAGCCATATTCGGGTGGGGACGTTTCAATATGCGGCCCAGTGGGGCAAAGCGGAGGATGTCGGGGAGCTTGCGGTTTATACGCTGCATCGGCATTACCCCAATGCCGGAATGGAAGGCAGTCCAGCGCTGCTGCTGTTGAAGGAAGCCATTGCGCGTCAGGCAGAGCTGATTGCCCGCTGGATGCTGGTTGGGTTTGTTCACGGCGTCATGAATACCGACAATATGGCGATTAGCGGCGAAAGTATCGATTATGGACCCTGTGCTTTTTTGGACACGTATGACCCGGATACGGTTTTCAGCTCCATTGACAGCGAAGGCCGATATGCCTACCGCAATCAGCCGTCGATCGCGGCCTGGAATTTGGCCAGATTTGCGGAGACGCTCCTGCCGCTGCTAGACAGCGATCGGGAGGCAGCCATTGTCATTGCCCAAGAAGAGGTAAGGCGTTTTGAAGAGCAATATCGGGAGCATTGGCTTCGCGGGATGCGCGCCAAGCTTGGTTTGTTCGGCGCAGAATCCGGAGATGAAGAAATGGCGCAAAAGCTGTTGGATCTGATGAGCGAGCAAAAGGCGGATTACACCGAAACATTCCGGTTGCTGACACTGGGTAGACCCGAAGGAACTGCTCTAGCCGGAACGCCGGCTTTTGCCGACTGGCTGGAGGCATGGGATTCCCGCAAGAAACGGCAGGAGCGAACGGCGGAAGACAGCTTTGAGCTGATGAAGCAAAGCAATCCGTCCGTTATTCCCCGCAACCATCGTGTGGAGGAAGCGTTGGAAGCGGCGGAGGAAAACGGCGACTACAGTGTGTTGGAGCGGCTTCTGGCGGTGCTTGCCAATCCGTTTGCTTACACTGCTGAGCAGGAGGCATACGGCCCCGCGCAGGACGGCAGCTGCGGCAGATACGTGACGTATTGCGGTACCTGAGCAAATAGAAACAAGCAGTAGGCCAAAATCTGAATGGTTCTTGAGAAAAGCATATGCGCGGAAGAATTTTTCACATGGCGGGCGTCTTCGCTGAAACTCTTTTGCTCAACTTATCCGGAGATAGTTTTTGAGGGGCGCTACATCGGTGGAGTAGATGACCATGTTCCCGAAGGGACCTTCCTGCTCCCCGATTGGCGAGGCGAACTTGCTATAGAGGCGATTCAGATAAACATTTTCGGCAAGCGCTTCGAACTGCAGCTTGTTAACTTGCGGAGCGTCTGTCAGGATGATGCGTACAAATTCCCGTAAGCCCGTATAAAAGACGCGGCTTTGCCGGTAACCCGGGCTTAAAATGGTAGTGGGAATAAATGCGGTTGTTCCGTTGGCGTCAAACTGCTGCTCTTCATCCACGATCATGTAGTGCCCGGCCCCTACGATTTGCTCCATGTCATTCAATACAAGAACAATTCGTGCTTCCTGCAAATAGCCTACAAGATGCGCGATAGCGTCTCCGAACATATAAGAGGCATGAAACTGCTTGCGGTGTTGAATAAAATAATTGCAATACGCCGCATATTCCTCATCGGCCCTGCAAAGCTTGAACGATACGTTCACCCCGTCCTGCCTCCTTTATGGCTGCCTTTTTCCTTCAGCTTGTCGGCATAAGCGCTCCATTCCGCTGCGTTGCCGTGATATTCCAGTATTTGACCATGGGCAGTGTCCCAACTTGCCTTCTTTTCCCCAAGCTTGTCGCATAGACGTTGAAGGCCGAGATCCGAAGGCACCCAAAAGCGGAATTGCCGAATTTCCTCACTTTGCTCCTCCACATGCTCCATCAGACATTGAAGCGCTGTCGCCAGAAGCCTGCCGCCCCGATGATCCTCTGATAAATACACAAGTTGAAGCTGGGCAACATGGGTATCCTGATACTGGTTTTCGCCTGTGCCCCGAATATATCCAAATGCGCCAGCGACCTCATCCTGGTCATTAAAGCATAGGAAAGCTGCGCCAACCAGCAAAGGACTGGCTAGAAAATGGAATGCCGTGGGAAAGGCATAGGGGAGATTCAAACCACTATATCGGTCTAGCAAGTAGGATGTATAGAGCTGGCCATAAAACTCGGTTTTGCATTCCTGAACATAATAACCCATTCTACACCCCCGGAGGATTTCAAAAAAAATAGGCACCCCCTGTGTCCTGCCAAACACGGCCAGTGCCTTGTTGCAATATTGCTTCCTTACTTTGCTGCCGCTGTTCTGACTTGCTCGCTTGCTGCCAGCTTCTGCAGAACGCTGATTTTTTGGATCTTGACGCTGTTTTTTTGGTCTTTAATGCTTGGTGGTGCTGGATACATGGTATCACCCCCCTTTCCTTATGCCCTCATTATATATCAGAATTTGCAGAAAAAAAGTAATCCCGATTACAAAATTTATGATTTTTTTCACTAAGTTTCTCAAAATTCCGGTAAAGGCGGACAGTTGGTCCGGCATGAGATAAAATGGGTAAAGGAAAGGGGATGCAAGCATGCAGCCATTTACACAAAGGGTAATTGAAGTGATTAAAAATATTCCGGAGGGGTATGTCATGACCTACGGCCAGGTAGCCGGCATGGCGGGTAGCCCGCGCGCGGCGAGGCAGGTGGTGCGCATTCTTCATTCCATGAGCGCCAAGCATGGGCTGCCGTGGCATCGTGTCGTAAATGCAAAAGGGGAAATCGCCATCATGGATGACGAATCCCGTTTTGAGCAAATGCTGTTTTTGGAGGGGGAAGGCGTTGATATCGGTCCAAACGGGCGTATTGATCTGGAACGTTTTCAATACCCGGGCGACAATAACAACCACTTATAACATTTCGTCGTCGATGATACGCCAGTGATATTGCAGGGCAGCCTCCAGCCCGGCTTTATTGGCGGTCCGGAACAATTCAATAATCTTCCGGTGCTCCCCGTTTACTTGCCTCAGCACTCTCGCCAGCTTTTCCTTATCGTCGCTTGTATAAGCTTGCTTGATAAAGCTGTTTTTCATGGACCCCAGCAGCTCAATCAAGGTCGGGTTATTACAATGAAGGGTATAAATCTCGTGAAAGCGGTATTGATCGCTATAATAATCATCGAAGTAGCGTCTGTCGATGTCTGCATCGATTTTGTCCACGAGTTCCTCCATGGCCATCAGCTGCGAAGGCTTGAGGTGCTCTGCTGCAAGGGTAGCAGCCAACGCGTCAAGAACGCCGATGATTTGCGAATAATCCAGCTTCTTTTTGGAATCAAAAGCTTTTACTGTAAATCCCCTGCGGGGAATATAAACAAGCAAATTATCGGAAGCAAGCTGAAACAGCGCTTCCCGTGTAGGCGTGCGGCTGATGTCCAGACGTTTGCAGATTTCGGCCTCGTTTATTTTCTGATTGGGCTGAAGCGTTCCGTCTTGGATTTTTTCAGCAATGTAATGGTACACATGGTCCTTTAATGATTGATATTTGGGCGCCTGCATAGGCTAATCTCCTTTGCTCCCGTTGTTCATGCTTCATTTTAGCACTCGGCTTTGTCCAGTACAAGAAAATTGACAATTCTCCCATGTGAAAAGGTTAATATAGCAGGGTGGTTGATAAAAAAACAAGACATAACGCAAGAAAATATCACATAGAATAAGATATTCGCGTAAGACAAGACCGAATTTTCAAAAAAGTATTGTAGGACGACAATACAGATGTTATAATTTCTAACATGAATATGATGGTATATTGTATATTGTATACAATATTCATTATGGGTAATCGGGCAAAAAAATAGACAAGCGGAAAAGGGAGAGATGGGAATGAAGAAGGGACTCGTATTAATCGTGACAATGATTGTTATGCTGGTGGCCGCAGCTTGCGGCTCAAGCAATGGCGGCAGCAGCGGAGGTAGCAGTTCTCCAAGCCCGTCGGCGTCAAGCGAGCCAAGCCCGACAAGCGCCGCGACAGAGGAGCCAGCAGGTCTATCCTACGATAAGCTGGTGCTTGGAACAAGCGCCGACTACGCTCCGTTCGAATTTAAAGCCATGATCGACGGCGTGGATACCATTGTTGGTTTTGATATCGAAATCGCCAAGGCAATCGCCAAGGATCTGGGAGCGGAGCTGGAAATTCAGGATTTGGATTTTGACTCCCTGCTGATGGCGTTAAACACGGATAAAGTGGATTTTGTTCTCGCCGGCATGAATCCGGATGATGAGCGCCGTCAGGCCGTTGATTTCTCAAGCATCTATTACAACGCATCGCAAGGCGTGCTGGTGAAGAAGGAAAATGTGGATCAATTCAGCACCGTTGATGATTTGAAAGGGAAAAAGATTGGCGTACAAAGAGGCTCGACTCAAGAGGGTCTTGCTCAGGAAATTGAGGGAGCTAAGCTGACATCATTAGCGAAAATTCCGGAATTGATCATGGAGCTGACCAGCGGGCGTGTTGATGCATTGATTGTGGAGAGGCCGGTAGCCGAGCAATATTTGACCACTCAGGACAGCATCGCGCTTTCCGCAGTCGAAATCGAGCAGCCGATTGAAGAAACAGGATTCGCCGCGGCGGTGAAAAAGGGCAACCAGGAGCTGCTGGATGCTATTAACGCCACACTTGACCGTCTGATTGCAGCCGGCGACGTTGATCGTTTTGTAGTCGAAGCAAATGAACTGGCTGGTGAAGCGGAATAAATTGCGGACGGAGAAACAGCTTATGATGGACTTAAACTTTGCATTCATGGATAAGTATTGGCTGACCTTTCTAAAAGGAGCCTGGCACACGCTGGAGTTGTCGTTTTTCGGCGTGCTGCTGGGCACCGTCCTCGGGGTACTATTTGCCCTGATGCGCATTTCGAAGCTGTGGCCGCTCAAAATTGCGGCCTCGGTCTACATTGAAGTTATCCGGGGAACGCCGATGCTGGTTCAGGTATTTATTATCCATTACGGTTTGACCAGCTTTGGCATCAATCTGACGGCTTTTACGTCGGGAGTGATAGCCTTAACCATTAACAGCGCGGCCTATATGGCGGAGGTTTTCCGAGCGGGTATTGAAGCCATCGACAAGGGCCAGATGGAGGCGGCGCGTTCGCTCGGTATGACGAGGGGCATGGCTATGCGCCATATCGTTCTTCCCCAGGCGTTTCGCAACATGCTGCCGGCGATCGGCAACGAATTTATCATTATTATTAAGGATTCCTCGCTCATTTCGGTTGTAGGCATATCGGAGCTGATGTATACGGCCCGAACGGTGCAAGGCTCCACCTATTTGCCAATGGAGCCGTTGCTGGTGGCGGGGGCGCTCTATTTTGTAATGACATTTACGCTATCCAGGCTGATGTTATGGCTTGAAGGGAGGCTGCGCCACTCATGATTAAAGTTCGAAGCCTCTACAAATCGTACGGTAAAAACGAAATTTTGAAGGGCATTACAACAACGGTGTCCAAAGGCGAAGTTGTTGTAGTCATTGGCCCCAGCGGCTCCGGCAAAAGCACCTTTCTGCGCTGCCTGAATCGGCTGGAGGAGCCAACAAAGGGGCAGATCCTGCTGGAAAACGTGGCGATCACCGACAAAGGCGCGAACCTGGACCTGCTGCGTCAGCGCATGGGCATGGTCTTTCAACATTTTCATCTGTTTCCGCACATGAGCGTCATGAACAATATTATGCTTGCTCCCGTCAAACTGAAAAAATACAAGAAGGATGAAGCAGAAGGAATCGCCATGGAGCTTCTGAAAACCGTTGGGCTGGAGGACAAACGCGACCAGTTTCCCTCGCAGCTGTCTGGCGGGCAAAAGCAGAGAATTGCCATTGCCAGAGCGCTCGCTATGAAGCCGGACGTTATGCTGTTTGACGAACCGACATCATCGCTTGACCCCGAAATGGTTGGCGAGGTGCTGGATGTGATGAAGAAGCTTGCCCAAGACGGCATGACGATGGTTATCGTCACGCATGAAATGGGTTTTGCCAGAGAAGTCGGCGACAAGCTGTTGTTTATGGATGGCGGTTATATCGTGGAGGAGGGCGTGCCAAAGGAGGTATTCCAGAATCCGAGCCATCCCCGCACGAAGGACTTTTTGTCCAAAGTTCTGTAAGAAGCGGCATTAAAGGACAAAGTTCCTTTTGCCCTTTTGATGAATATTGTATTTTGTATACAAATATTGAGGGGAGTAGATACAAAATGCCGGTTCAATCGTCAACCCGCTATATCGAGCTGGCGGAGCAGTACGGCGCAAGAAATTATCATCCTCTGCCGGTTGTGGTGCAAGAGGCCAGGGGCGTTTGGGTAACGGATCCGGAAGGCAATCGGTACATGGATATGCTGAGCGCCTACTCGGCGCTTAACCAGGGCCATCGGCATCCTGTCATTATTTCCGCGCTGAAGGAGCAGGCGGATAAGGTCACCTTGACCTCGCGCGCCTTTCATAACGATGCGCTAGGCATCTTTTACGAAAAGCTGGCGTCCTACACCGGGAAATCCAAGGTATTGGTCATGAATACAGGCGCGGAAGCGGTAGAATCCGCAATCAAGGCTGTTCGCAGGTGGGCCTACCGCGTTAAGGGCATTCCGGACAATGAGGCCGAAATTATTGTTTGCCACGGCAACTTCCACGGCCGGACGATTACGATCACTTCGTTTTCGTCGTCGGAGGAATATAAGGATGGTTTTGGACCGTTTACGCCGGGCTTTAAGCTGGTTCCCTATGGGGATCTGAAGGCGCTGGAAGAGGCGATTACGCCCAAAACGGCGGCGGTATTAATTGAACCGATTCAGGGAGAGGCTGGGATCGTTATCCCTCCTCAAGGTTATTTGAGCGAAGCGGCCCGATTGTGCAGAAGCAATGACGTGCTGCTGGTTGCGGATGAAATTCAGACTGGCTTTGGCCGGACGGGACGGCGTTTTGCCTCCGATTGGGAAAACGTTGTTCCCGACATCTACATCATGGGCAAGGCGCTTGGCGGAGGCGTCATCCCCATATCTGCAATAGCGGGAGACGATGAAGTGCTGGGCGTATTCGATCCCGGCTCGCACGGCTCGACGTTTGGCGGCAATCCGCTGGCCTGTGCCGTTGCTTCCGCCGCCCTGGATGTCACTGTATCGGAGGGGCTGGCAAACCGTTCCGAGGAGATGGGGCGTTATTTTGCCGGACGTCTGGAGGAAATACGCAACAAATCCGTGGTGGACATAAGAGCGCGTGGGCTGTTTATCGGCATGGAAATGGACGGCCCGGCCCGGCCTTACTGCGAAGCCATGATGCGAATGGGACTGCTGTGCAAGGAGACGCATGAAAATACGATTCGTTTTGCCCCGCCTTTAATTATCGACAGGCATGAAATCGATTGGGCCTTGGAGCGGATAGCGCAAGTGCTGGGTTGATATGCGAGGGCGGCAGAAGAGTCATTCCATAGAGGGAGATGAGAGTTATGCGGGATAAGGGAGTCAGGCTGATTAGCGTACCTTTTTGGCTGGGGGGCGGCCGCGCGGGAGTGGAATATGGTCCGGAGGATATTATGAGCGCGGGCCTCAGCAGACAAATTCGCAATTTGGGCATCAGGCTGGACGGCGATTATGAAGTGAGCTGTCCTCGCGAAGGCAAGCTGGATCCCGCTTCGCCCAGCATGAAATATTTGCCGGAGATTAAGGAAATGAGCGGGCTTGTGGGCGAGCAGGTGTACCGCGCGGTAAGCGCCAAGACATTCCCGATTGTGCTGGGAGGCGACCATAGCGTGGCGATTGGCACCCTTGCCGGCTTGACGGGGCATTACAATAATCTCGGCGTTATCTGGTTTGATGCGCACGGCGATTTGAATACCGAGGCAACAACGCCAAGCGGCAATATTCACGGTATGGTGCTGGCGGTGGCAATGGGCCTTTCCCGGTTCAAGCTGACTGATATTCCAGGCGCGGGCACGCTGATCAACAAAAAAAATGTCGTCATTATAGGGACCCGCGATCTGGACCCCGGGGAAAAAGAAATCATTCGTTCCCAAGGCATTGCTTGCTTCTCCATGCATGACATCGACAAATACGGCATTGCCAAGGTGTTGGAGGAAGCGCTCGCGATTGCAAGCGACGGCACCGACGGCATTCATCTCAGCTTCGATATGGATTGCCTGGACCCGCTGGAAGCTTCCGGAGTGGGCACGCCCGTGCCAGGCGGATTGAGCTACCGCGAGGCTCATTTTGCGATGGAGCTTCTGGCCGAGACCGGCCGAATTACGTCCATGGACCTCGTCGAAGTCAATCCCATGCTGGATCATGACCGAAAAACGACGCGTCTGGCCGTAGAGCTTACCGCATCGCTGCTTGGCAAAAAGATCGTGTAATGAAGAGGGAGAGGGGCATCGGACATGATAGTGGAAAAAAGGGATGTGTCATACAGGAGCGGGGGCTTTAGCAATGAGCCGTTTACCGACTTTTCGCTGGCGGAAAATCGAGTGGCAATGGAGTCCGCTCTTGCGACGGTGAGAGCCGAGTTGGGCAAGGCTTATCCCCTGTGGATTGGCGGCAAGGAAGCATGGAGCGAGGAAGTAATTGTCTCCATTAACCCTGCGGCAACCTCGGAGGTAATCGGCGAGGTGAGCAAGGCAAGCCTTGCCCAAGCAGAGGAAGCTATGGAATCAGCGCTGGAAGCCTTCCAGCGCTGGAAAAAAACGCCCGTTGCCGAACGGGCAGCCTGTCTGGTCCGCGCGGCGGAGCTTATGCGGGAGCGCAAGCATACCTTTTCGGCATGGCTGATTCTGGAGTCGGGAAAAAACTGGTCGGAAGCTGACGCCGATACGGCCGAAGCGATTGACTTTCTGTTGTATTATGCCAAGGAAATGCTGCGTTTGTCCGCTACAAGCGAGCTTCAGCCATTAGTAAAGCTGCCTGGCGAAACCAATGTATTGACCTATATCCCTCTGGGCGTAGGGGTTGTTATTCCCCCCTGGAACTTTCCTCTCGCGATTTGTGCGGGCATGGCTGCGGCAGCGGTTGTGGCCGGCAATACCATCCTTCTAAAGCCTGCTTCAACAACGCCTATTATTGCCTATCAATTCTATTCGTTAATGGTAGAAGCGGGAATGCCCGCCGACGTCATTCAATATGTGCCGGGAAGCGGCGCCGAAATCGGGGATTACCTCACCAGTCATCCCAAAACGCGATTTGTTACGTTTACGGGGTCAAAAGAAATTGGGCTGCGCATTAACAAGCTTGCCGCGGAGACTGCGCCGGGCCAGATCTGGATCAAGCGAGTGGTGGCGGAGATGGGCGGCAAGGACGGCATTGTAGTTGATGAAACCGCCGATCTGGATGCAGCGGCAGACGCCATTGTAGCAGCGGCGTTTGGTTTTCAGGGACAGAAATGCTCCGCAGGCTCCCGTGCAATCATCGTGGAGGACGTCTATGACGAGATGGTAGAGAAGATTGCGGAGCGCACCCGTGCATTGCCCATTGGCCTTCCGGAAGCCAATGTTCACATTGGCCCCGTTATTGACCGCGCTTCCTATGAACGCATTCTTGCTTATATCGAAGCTGGAAAATCGCAAGGCAAACTGGTTGCGGGCGGCAATGCGGGGCCGGAGGGCGGTTACTACATTGAGCCCACGGTGTTTGCGGATGTAGATCCCGATGCCCCTCTGATGCAGGAGGAAATCTTCGGGCCTGTTCTTGCCATTGCCAAAGCCCGGGATTGGCGAGAGGGCATTGCTATCTATAACAATACGGAGTTTGGTTTGACAGGCTCGTTTTTCTCCGCCGACGAGGACAGAATCGGAGAGGCGCTGCAGGAGATGCATTGCGGCAATTTGTATATTAACCGCAAATGTACGGGAGCGCTGGTGGGCGTACATCCTTTTGGCGGATTCAATATGTCGGGCACGGATTCCAAAGCCGGCGGCCATGACTACATGCTGCTGTTCACCCAAGCCAAGCTCACGTCTCGCAAGGAGATTGTGCGCTAAGTCGGCTTCTGTCCTTCGCTTTTGCCCATGTATAAGTTGAACCGGAAAAGCAGCGCGAGCAGGCCAAAGCGTGAAAGATTCTGGAGAAAAAACGCTCGAAAGAACCTTTTGCATGGCGGCCCTCTTCGCTGGGATTCTTTTGCTCGGCTTATATTCCTTATGATTTTGACGTTTTGATTTCATAGAGTTGGCATCATGATTGTCAAAATATCAGCTTCAGAGTTCATAGGATAGGAGAGATGTGGAGCCGGACAAGCCAATGAAAGAAATGCCGCAATGTTACTCGTCGTAATGGACCTGAAAGGAAATGAAGCATCTGGCAGTTGAGAAACCATCATGGTTAGGAGGAGTACGATGTCGGGATTGAAGAGAAATAAAAAATGGATGGCGCTGATGCTGTCGCTTATGCTTATGATTTCAGCGGTTTTGCCGACTGCAGCATTTGCCCAAGATAGTCCTGACAGCGGAGCTGCGCCGGTTATTGCTGCCGCCGATTCCTTGCCGGGCGATGAGGAGCCGGGCGTATCCCCGAGTGACGCGGAGGAGGCTGCTTCTCCAGCGGATGCGGTGGAAGAAGACCCGCAGGATGATGCAGGCGACGAGCAAACGCTGGCGGAGGAAGCAACGCTGCCAGGACCAGGAGGAGAACCTGTCCCTGTTCCGGTTCCGGATGTTGAAGCCGGCGTCATGGCATACGAATATCTCACGGTGCTCTCAAGCGTATACGGCACAAGAGCTGCGGGTACAGCCGGAGAGGTTGCGGCTCGCGGATATATCGTCGCGGAATTCGAGAAAATGGGCTACACCGTCGAAGTACAGCCGTTTACATACGGCTCGAGAAATTCTGCCAACGTAATCGCCACCAAAGAGGGAGTATCTACACGTGAAGTCGTTGTGGGCGCCCACTATGATGCGGTCACGGCCGGCAAAGGCGCCGACGACAATGCATCCGGCGTTGGGGTTATGATGGAAACAGCGGCTGCTCTCAAGGATGCGGTCACGCCTTATACCATCAAATTTGTGGCATTTGGCGCAGAAGAGGTAGGGCTGCGCGGATCGAATTATTATGTGAATCAATTGTCCGCCGAAAACAGACGAAATGTTGCCGGCATGATCAATCTGGACAGTCTTGCGGCAGGCGACTTTATGTACATTTACGGCAGCGCCGGCAAAGGCGGCTTTATCCGCGATCTGGGCCTTGATATTGTCGATCGCCTTGACTTGGATGTCATTACAAATCCAGGTTATCCCGGCTATCCGGCAGGAACAACGGGCGATTGGAGCGATCATGCTCCATTTAACAGAGCCGGTATTCCAATTGCCTACCTGGAAGCAACCAACTGGGACGTCGGAGATAATGACGGGTATACCCAGACAGCGGCCAACGGCTCTTATTGGCATTCATCCAAGGATACGCTGGAAAGAATCAGTGCCGATTATCCGGGAAGAATCGAACAGCACTTATCTACCTTCTCTATCCTGCTGAAAACGATACTGCGAGAGGTTAATGAACCTTCTGTAGAAATTACACTCAGCAATAACAAGGCTTCGATTACAGAGAAACGCACCATCGATTTTGAGTTCAATCTTCGTTCGGACCGAACGCTGGACGATATTGTATGGTTGTATGGCGGAAAGCCATTCTCTGAATGGAAGTCATGGGCATCCAACGGGTATAACGGAGCTCCGTTTATCAGCTTTGAAGAAGGTCCGGTTCTTGCGGATGGCAAGGTTACCGGGAAAATTACGTTTGATCTGCCTTACGGCACAACTAATTTGTCGGGAACGCATCGGAGAAATTATCCCGCTTTGATCGGTACTTATCCGTTAGCGGCGCTAGACAAGTATACGGGTACGGACCTGGCATCCTCAGATATCAAGCTTAATGCCTACGACAGCTATTATACGTACGATGAGCTGAAGCCGAAAATTGATGAAATCACATTGGCTGCTGAAGCCAAAGGCCGTTATGTCGACAATCGGGTACTCGGTCAGTCCGTGGAAGGGCGCGATATTTACTTTACGATTTTGGCCAAGGACAAGGAGTCTGTAGACAAATACGTCAACGAAACGCATCCCGGGATGATGGATGATCCGGCCGGACTCCAGGAGAAAATCCGGAGCGGGGCGTTTGGCGACTACAAGGTTCCGATCTGGGTCAACAACATCCATCCGGACGAAGCGCCGGGCATTGATGCCATCGTTAATTTCTTTGAGGAAATTGCGACAGAAGACAGCATCACGTATAACGTAAATAAAGACGCAAGCAATCCGCTTCAGGCAACCCTGAATATGGACACGCTGCTGGATAACGTCATTTTCCTGTTCAACTACACCGAAAATCCGGACGGACGCGTTCATAATACCCGCGCAAACGTCAACGGCTTTGACCTGAACCGAGACAACTCGTACCAGACACAGCCGGAAACGCAAATCGTTACGTCTGAAATCGCCAAATGGTCGCCGATTTCGTTCCTGGATTTGCATGGTTTTGTGGGCAGCTTCCTGATCGAGCCTTGTACGCCTCCGCATGACCCTAACCATGAATTCGATCTTCTGATCGACAAAATGGTGGCTCAAGCCGAAGCGATGGGGCAAGCCGGCATCGCCAACACGAAATATGAGGTTTACCATATTCCGTATGAGGAGCACCGCAAGCTAAAGGAGAACCCGAACTATAGCCCGGTTGGCTACACGGACGGATGGGATGATGCTTCTCCGGCGTATACCGCCGTTTATGCGATGCATCATGGCTCCATGGGACACACCATTGAAATTCCGGAATTGAACGAGGAATCTACAACGGCGTTGTTCTACACCCTTGTGGCCGCATCCCAATATGTGACGGAAAACAAGGAAGAGCTGTTCCTTAATCAGCTGGAAATCTTCAAACGCGGCGTTGAAGGCATTGACGACCGCAGCGTTGATCCTTACCTGATTAATGCCAAAAATGAATCCATCGGCAGACCGCGCGGCACGGAAGAAAACTTCTTCCCGGAATACTACGTCATTCCTACGTCCTCCGAGCTGCAAAAGAATCCGCTTGAAGCTTACCGCATGGCGGAATATTTGATTCGCAACGGCGTAAAGCTGGAGCAGACGACCGAAAGCGTAAGCGTAAACGGCATCACTTATCCTGCCGGAACCTATGTGGTCAATATGCATCAGGCAAAACGCGGATTCGCCAACCTTGTGCTTTACAAGGGCGTCGACGTATCGGACTTCTCCGCCATGTACGCTGAAATCGTGCAAAACTTCCCGGATCTTCGCGGCTTCAATAGCTACGAGCTTCGTGTTTCAGGGGCTTTTGCTGGCAAAACCGGAGCGGTAACCTCCGTTACTGTGCCTAGTTCGACAGTGGTCAGCGGCGACGCAGCCTATTACGTCATTCGCAGCAGCAACAACGACGCTATCAAAGCGGTGAACAAGCTGCTTGATGGGGGCAAAGCCGTCAGCATGCTCACGGCAAAGAGTCAAAAATACGGAGCAGGGGATTATCTGGTAGCAGCGGCTGACTTGAAGACGATATCCGGCGATTTTTATTTGGATATTGAACCGGTTAGCGGAATTGTTCCACTTTCCTTCCCTCTGAAAAAGTTGACGCTTAATGCAACTGGAGTGCCAGCCTTTGTCTTGAAGGAGCTTGGTTTTACGGTAACGTCGATTGCCACGAACAGCGATGTGCTGATCAACGCGACGGTTAATGCCGCCAACCGGACCTTGATTGAAGAGGGCAAGCCGTATATCGGCTTTGGCTATTCCGCAATCAATTCCTTCAAAAACTCTAACTTGGTGACTGGCCTCGAAGTCGGCAGAACCGGAGGACATGAAGGCGTCTATAAGGCTGTCATGAATCAAAATAGCGTCATCACAGCTCCTTACGAGACGGCAGAGTATCTGTATACAGCATCCGGCGGCTGGATTGAGGTTATCCCGGCAGGCGCTACTGTGCTTGCGCAAAATGCCGTTGGCAATGAATTTTTCAAAGCCGGCTGGTGGCCGAACCACGAAAGAGCGGAAGGCAAAGTAACGGGCATGTTGTATCGCCAAGGCAAGCTGAATGTGACCCTCTTCTCCAATGATTTGGTCAATAAGGCGCATCCGCAGCATCAATACCGTTTGCTCGCCAACTCCATCTTTGCGACGGTTCAACCGGTTACCGTTCCGGATAGCTCCGGTCCAAGCACGCCGAGCGATCCGGGCACTACGCCGACTAATCCAGGAACAGACCCAAGCACGCCGGTTGATCCTGTAGATCCTGGAACACCGACAGATCCGGAAGGGCCAACCGGACCAACTGATCCGGAAGTGATTCCATCCTTCGAGGATCTTGGGCCTGTAGCCTCCTGGGCTGGAGAAGCGATCGGCAAGCTGGCCGCGCTGGGCATTATTAAAGGAATGACAGACGAACAGTTTGCTCCGCTGAACCAAGTGACTCGCGCCCAGTTCATTACGATGCTGGTACGGGCATTGGGCCTTGAGGATGCAGAAGCAAGCGTAACATTTGGCGATGTAAGCCGAAGCGCATGGCATTATGAATATATTGCCGCAGGCGTCAAAGCTGGCATTGCGCAAGGAACCGGAACGGGCCGCTTTAACCCTGACAAGCCGATTACGCGTGAAGAAATGGCCATTATGGCCGCTAACGCTCTGAAGCTTGTAAATGAAGCCTCCGGCGACGAAAGTACGCTGGATAAGTTCTCCGACAAGGAGAGCATTGCGTCCTATGCTCGCGAAGCGGTTGCCCTTCTGACGCAGCAAGGCGTCATTAACGGCATGGGCAACGACACCTTTGCTCCAAAAGGCGTTGCCAACCGCGCTCAAGCCGCGGTAATCATCTACCGCATGCTGGAATTGCTGGAGGACTAACCGTTTCTTAGCAACACTGTGGCCGTAATGGCCGCAGTGTTGCCGTCTGGAAACTCAGTAGAGCTACCGTCCATCCTTCGTCGTCTGGAAACTCAGTAGAGCTACTGTCCATCTTTTGCCGCTTGGAAACTCAGTAGGGTTACGGTCCATCCTTCGCCGTCTGGAAACTCAGTAGAGCTACCGTCCATCCTTCGTCGTCTGGAAACTCAGTAGAGCTACTGTCCATCTTTTGCCGCTTGGAAACTCAGTAGAGCTACTGTCCATCTTTTGCCGCTTGGAAACCAGAAGGGCTACGGTCCATCCTTCGTCGTTTGGGAACTCAGTAGAGCTACCGTCCATCCTTCGTCGTTTGGGAACTCAGTAGAGCTACCGTCCATCTTTTGCCGCTTGGAAACTCAGTAGGGTTACGGTCCATCCTTCGCCGTCTGGAAACTCAGTAGAGCTACCGTCCATCCTTCGTCGTCTGGAAACTCAGTAGAGCTACCGTCCATCCTTCGCCGTCTGGAAACTCAGTTGAGCTACTGTCCATCTTTTGCCGCTTGGAAACCAGTAGGGCTACGGTCCATCCTTCGCCGTCTGGAAACTCAGTTGAGCTACTGTCCATCTTTTGTCGCTTGGAAACCAGTAGGGCTACGGTCCATCCTTCGCCGTCTGGAAACTCAGTTGAGCTACTGTCCATCTTTTGCCGCTTGGAAACCAGTAGGGCTACGGTCCATCCTTCGCCGTCTGGAAACTCAGTAGAGCTACTGTCCATCTTTTGCCGCTTGGAAACCAGTAGGGCTGACGGCGGCACTTCGTCACTTGGGAATGCTGTGGGCCAACGTCATACTTTCTAATGGAAGCTGTAATGGACAAATTTGTCCATTACAGGCCAAAAATAGGGAATTTGATTTTGTAATGGACAGATGTGTCCGTTAAAGCCCCTAAATCCAACATTTCATGGCTTATTCATGCTGTAATGGACATGTATGTCCGCTACAAATCAAAATATGCTGAAATGGCGTTGTAACGGTCATTAATGACCGTTACCCGAAAAAGGCCAAAGTGTGTGGTGATATGGTCGAAAGCCCCCGGTTCGAGGTTCCGGTAGATTGGTGGTTAGGCGAAAAAGTCGAGAGTGCCAGTGGATTGGTCTATGGTCGAAAGCCCCCAGTTCGAGGTTCCGGTAGATTGGTGGTTAGGCGAAAAAGTCGAGGACACAGTAAACTGGTCGATGGCTGAAAGCCCACAAGTCGAGGACACAGTAAACTGGTCGATGGCTGAAAGCCCACAAGTCGAGGACACAGTAAACTGGTCGATGGCTGAAAGCCCACAAGTCGAGGACACAGTAAACTGCTCGATAGCTGAAAGCCCACAAGTCGAGGACACAGTAAACTGGTCGATGGCCGAAAGCCCCCAGTTCGAGGTTCCAGTAGACTGGTTGATAGCCAAAAAAGTGCGAAAACTCAAGTAAATGGTCTCCAGCCGTCACAGCTGCTGGGGGCCGTTTACGTTACAACCAAAATCATCATAGTAACGGTGCTGCTTTTCAGCGGGGTTCGCCTTTTACTGGATCGGCCTCCCTAACAGGTGCAGTTTGAGGAGAAGTACGTTATCAATTAATTAATTGGATAAAGAAGGAAAAAGAGGGAGGGATGTCGAAGAAATGCAGAGAGGAGGGATTGATCATATGACAGAAGCTTATCGTTTTTCAAGAGTCGGTTACGCTTATATTCCCACGACTCAACTGGAGGAATCCATTGCCTGGTATGTCTCGCATCTGGAGTTTAAACTGGTTAGCAAGTTCGAGGACAGAGGGTCCATGATCGCCGTTTTGCATCATCCCCATAAGCATGCGATAGCGGTTCTGCTCATTGAAACCGCCGATCGCCGGCCGCTGGAAATTTCCCGAAACGGCAAACCGTTTCCCGTTTTGGCCTTGCAATGTCCCGATATCGAAGCAACGCATGCTTACCTTGCCGGCGAAGGCGTACAAGTCGAGGCGTTGAACAGCCTTGGCGAAGGCGAAGCCAAATACTTTTATTTCCTCGACAACGAAGGGAATTTGCTGGAAGGGGTATGGTCCACATGGGACCCTCAGGATGAATACAAGGAAGATTTTCGCTCCTAATTCACCCTTGCCCTACAAGCGAATGTTCAAAAAACTCCAGCTTCCAAGGAGCTTGAACGAACTCTACAAATACTCCCCTGACTGGTCGCTATCTGTGTATACCGAAATAAGCAGCAGCGCCGGCTCGGTTCCGATATTGCGGACGCGATGCGGGATACAGGCATTCCACGAGAAGGAATCGCCTTCTTCAAATTCAGCCGAATCTTCGCCCTGCTCTGCATGAACCCGGCCTTTTATGACCAAATGAATCTCCTGCCCCTCATGACTGTGAGGGGTTTCTCCTGTTGACGCCCCCGGCGGAAGCTCCACGAGCATGGCTCTGGCATTGACCGTTGAGCTTAGATGCTCCACCCGCAGGCTTTCGCTGCCGCTTGTTGTTACTTTACGCTCCGCCTTGCGCACAATTCCCATTCGCTCATCCTTTTTCAGCAGCAAATAGGCCAGCGGCACGCCCAGAACAGAAGCGATTCCTTCCAGCGTAGAGATGGAAGGCGACGTTTTTCCGGTTTCGATCTGGCTCATAAACCCTTGCGACAATCCCGTAGCCTCGCAGATTTGTGCAATGGTAATACCCTTGCGTTTGCGAATCGCGCGTATGTTGGGCCCGATGTTCATAATACGCCTCCATTACGGCAAAATATTTTAAATAGAGAATATATATTTATAATAGCAATATTTCTGTTGACAGGCTAGTGGGAAAAGGTCTATATTACAAATATAAAAATAAAATCGTTATAAGTAATAAAGTGAAGAGCGATATAAAAAACTGTATCGAGGTATTCGAGGTATCGAGTCCTCTCTAGGGCAGTTTGCAAACAAGCCCTAGGATGAGCGGCCGCATTTAGAAAAAGGTTTTGACGCCAAAAACAACAAGACGAGGTGAGCAGATGAAACCGGCTTATGAATATGAAGTTTATTTGCCGCAGGGGATGGAACCGGGCCGCAAATATCCGACGTTGTTTACTCTGCACGGAAAAGGCTCCAACGAAAAAAATATGCACGGATTGACGGAATCGTTGTCCTCTGATTTTATTTTGATCCATATTCGGGGAAACTTGCGCATGGGTGCGGGATTCCAGTTTTATGAATTAAAAAGTCTGGGCAATCCGATACGGGAGCAGTTTGATCAAGCGATGGAGCAACTGGAGTCGTTTGTGGAATATGCAACGGCAGCCTATCCTGTGGATGCAAACAAACGTTATTTCCTGGGCTTTAGCCAAGGGGCTATTCTTTCCATGAGCCTTGCGCTCAGGATGGGGAAGGGCCTCAAAGGGGTTGTGGCGCTGAACGGCTATGTGCCTGACTTCGTCAAGAGTGAATACGCGCTGCAATCGGTGGAGGACACCTCGATTTTTGTTTCCCATGGTGAATTTGATTCCGTATTCCCAGTGGCCATTGGCCATGCGACGGCCGCCTATTTTAAAGAGCTGACTCCGCATCTTACCTTCCGCCTGTATCCAAGCGATCATGGGGTCATTCCGCAAAACCGGGATGATGTGCTGGAATGGCTGAGACAGGACGCGAACTCCAGGGTGAATGTTGAAATGGCTGTCGAATCCAACGTGGAAACAGCTGCTGATACACGGAATGATATAACCGCTGAGACGAAAGGAGAGTGAAAGCATATGATGCCATCTTATTTTTTCGCGCATGGAGCGCCTTCTCTTGTACTGGAGGAAAACAGCTACACGGAACTGATGAAACGATTCAAGGAGCAGCTGCCGACGGCGCCTAAAGCGATTGTGTTGTTTTCCGCCCATTGGGAGCAGACGACGCAAACGGTTAGTGCGGTTGACCGGTATGACACGATTTATGATTTTTCCGGCTTTCAGCCAGAGCTCTACCGGATGACCTATCCCGCAAAAGGGGATTTGGCGTTAAGCGGCGAAATTGCCGACTTGTTTCAGCAACATGGCATCCAAAGTCTGGCGGATGACAAAAGGGGACTCGACCATGGCGCCTGGGCAGTGTTAAAGCTGCTTTATCCCGAAGCCGATATTCCCGTTGTTGCATTGTCGGTAAACCGGCATTTGTCCAATGAACAGCAATACGAGATTGGAAAAGCGCTTGCCAGCCTGCGTGAAAAGGATATTTTGATCATTGGAAGCGGGGGCACCGTGCATAATTTGCGAGCTCTTAACT
Source organism: Paenibacillus sp. CAU 1782 (assembly GCF_054551715.1). Lineage (NCBI taxonomy): Bacteria > Bacillati > Bacillota > Bacilli > Caryophanales > Paenibacillaceae > Paenibacillus > Paenibacillus sp. CAU 1782. Next base: position 229,697 of record NZ_JBTOLL010000004.1, read on the forward strand.
GGCGCGCCGGAGAAGGCGAAAGCGATCATTGGGCGGCGGTATTCGACGGCTGGCTGCAGGAGAAGCTGGAGGCATGGGATTTGCCTTCGTTATTCCGGTATCAGGAGCTGGCTCCGTATGCGAAGGAAGCCGTGCCAACCAGCGAGCATTTTATTCCGCTGCTGATGGCGATGGGAGCAGCCGACAATGGGCGCAACGCCAAACTTCTTCACCGCAGCTACCAATACGGCAATCTCAGCTTGAGCTGCTGGCAATTCAATGAATAGACGGTGGACCATCGTCCTCTCAATAACGCTGCCTGATTCATACGGGCAGCGTTATTTTTGTGCCCTTGAAACGTATCAAATTCTGATAGTAGGAATGCAGGATTTGTTATAAAATAAAGCATATCAGATAATCTTCGAATCAAAACGGCTTTGCAGCCTTTGAGCGTGATTACATATAGAAGGAGCCGATTTTTACACTCAACGAAAAGACAGGACCAGCAGCGAAAATAACCGTGGTGCATAACAATAGGAAACGGGGTCTGATGATGCTGAAAGAACAGGCGAGGTACTCTCGGCTTGCCAATCTTACAAAACTAATTAATACCAATCTGGAGCTGCGGGAAGTATTACAGCATGTGACGACGGCCATATCCGAGGAGATTGTGCAGTGCGATTCCGTGGGGATCTACCTGCCCCAGGCAGACGGGTCTTTTCGCGGCTATGTCGGAAAGCCGGAAGTGCTGAACGGCTGGACGCTAGATATGCATGTCATCGATTTGGATATCGACCATTTGGCCCGCGAAGTAGCCGAAACCAAAAAAACCATCTACATCCCAGACACTGCGCAGGACAATCGCCCCGATTCCAGGGCAGTCGAGGGATTCAAAATCAAATCCCTCCTGGTATTGCCTATCTCCTATAACGAGGAATTGTTCGGCCTGGTGTTCCTGTTCGATTATGGCATCGCGATGAATTTGACAGAATCAGAGATTCAGACAGTAGAGGCTTACGTCAACATGGCGGCGGTGGCCATCCAGAATGCCAACAACTTGACTTCCAAGGAAAACCTGATTGCCGAAAAACAGCTGCTGCTGGACGTCACGAGCGATCTGGCCATGTGCTCCACCATGCAGCAGAGCCTGGACCGGTGTTTTTTCTATCTGGGCAAAGTATTGGACAACTTCAATATAGGCGTTCATTTGCTGGATCCCATCACGGAAAGCCACATTCGCCCTGCAAAGCTAAGCAAGGATAGCGACTGGAGCGAGGAAGATTGGATCAAAATGCATAATAAAATTCAGATTGATGAAAGCAATGATCTTGTCTTTCAGGAGGTAATCCGCACCAAAAAAGCGGTGCTTATTCCCAATGTCTATCAGGATCCGCGACCAAACCACAAATTTTGCGAAAATTTTGGGATAAATGGTATTTTTATGTTACCATTAGTGGCAATGGGCGAGGTTCTAGGTGTTATTGCTATCGTGAAACTGGAAGCAGGGGACATGCTCTACTCAGACGTTACTATTTTATTTGTCCAATCCATTGTCGACGCCACTGCTTCAACCTTGTCCAACCTCCTTTACATGGAGAAGCAGGAGAACATCATAGAGGAACGTACTTCGGAAGTTACGGTCAAAAATAACGAGCTTGAGAGAGTCGTGGCGGAGCTGCGGCAGCTAAGCCGGGAAAAGGAGCTGATTCTCAATTCGGCGGGTGAAGGCATATTCGGGCTGGATCTTGACCGCAATATTACGTTTTGCAATCCCGCGGGAGTTGCGATGCTTGGATATTCGTCCAGCGAAGAACTGATTGGAAAACCCTCCTGCAAAATTTTCGGTTCGGCAAGATGGGGATGCCCGGAGGAAACATCGTCTCCACTGTCGGATGGAAGCTGGGAGCATGATTCATCCGACCGGCAATTTTACCGGTTCGATGGTACCGTTTTTCCGGTGGAATTTGTGATTACGCCCATTCGCGATGGAGACCATATTTTGGGCGAGGTCGTAACCTTCAAGGATATTACCCAGCGTAAGCAGATGGAAGAAGAAATCAAATATCATGCTTATTATGACAGCCTGACCGATTTGCCCAATCGTGTCATGCTGAAGGACAAGCTTAATCAGGGATTGATCCAGGCCCAGGCAAACGGCGACAAGCTGGCCTTGCTCTACCTTGATTTGGACCGCTTCAAGTTTATCAATGATACATTGGGCCACAGTGTTGGCGACGATCTGCTGCGGGATGTAGCCGCGCGCTTGATTGGATTCATCCCCAAGGGAGCGACGGTATCGCGCCAGGGCGGCGACGAATTTACGATTCTGCTGCCAAGCATTAAGGGAGAGCAGGAAGTGGTGGAGGCCATTGATTCCATCGTGGAGGCTTTTGTCGAACCCTTCCAGCTGATGGACAATGAAATTTATGTTAAAACCAGCATTGGCATCAGCTTGTTCCCGGATCATGGCGAAACGGCCGAAATTTTGATCAAAAATGCCGACACCGCCATGTACAAGTCCAAGGAAATTTCGGGGAACAGCTATCATTTCTTCAGCGAAGGCATGGATACCCGTACCTTTGAAAGCATCAAGCTGGAAAATTCCCTGTACCGGGCGTTGGAGCAAGGCGAGCTGGTGCTTTATTACCAGCCGCAAATCAACTACCCCGATAACAAGCTGGTTGGCGTGGAGGCGCTCCTGCGGTGGAAGCATCCGCATAAAGGGATGATCGCGCCGGACCAATTCATCCCCATCGCCGAGGAGACGGCTCTTATTGTGCCGATTGGCGAGTGGGCGCTGAGAGAAGCTTGCCGACAGCTCAAGCAATGGCAGGACCAGGGATTTCCGCTGTTCAGCATTTCCGTCAATTTGTCCGTCCGGCAGTTTGCGCAGAACAACTTGTTCGATACCGTAAAGGGCGTGCTGCAGGATGTCGATCTGTCCCCGGAATATTTGAGGGTAGAGCTGACGGAAAATCTGATCATCAAAAATACCGAGTTGACCTTGAAGACGATGAAGCAGCTTAAGGAGCTTGGCATAAAAATAGCGATTGATGATTTTGGGACGGGTTATTCTTCCTTGGGTTACCTCAAAAATTTGCCGATCGACACGTTGAAAATCGACAAGTCGTTCCTGCAGGATATTGTGACGGACGAGGACAATGCGGCAATAACCGACACGATTATTACTCTTGCGCAAAACTTGAATTTGAGCGTAATTGCCGAGGGCGTGGAGACCGAGCAGCAGGTGGAGTTTCTATCGGTTCGCAACTGCTGCCTGATGCAGGGGTATTATTTTAGCAAGCCGATGACGGCTCAAGGAATTGCCGACAAATATTTCTTGAGCTCTGCACAATGAAAATATAGATACAGGAGCGGGAGGATTGATTTGTGAGAGCAGCCCGAGCAGTTTTGGAGTTTTTGAGTAAAAATGGCACAACTCATTTGTTCGGCATACCGGCCGGATCGGTCAATGCGTTTTTTGACGAACTGTACGATATGCCGGAGCTGGACCCGATCGTAACCAAACATGAAGGAGCCGCTTCCTATATGGCAGCGGCTTATGCCCGATATTCCGGCAAAATGAGCGTTTGCATCGGATGCAGCGGACCGGGGGCAACTAACCTGGTAACTGGTGCGGCCAACGCAATGAGGGAGCATTTGCCCGTGTTGTTCCTGACGGGAGCCGTTCCCGTTGGCACAATGGGGGCTAATGCTTCGCAAGAGCTTGATGTTGCGCCGATATTCCGTCCGGTTACCAAATACAGCGTTTTGGTGAAAAAGGCCGAAGATGTGCTTGATGAAATTGTAAAAGCATGCGGCATCGCCGTATCCGGCGTGCCGGGTCCGGTGCACGTCGCTCTGCCGATCGACGTGCAGCACGCCAACATCGGAGAGCCGGCTATTCCAACTGCTATTGAAAGGGAAGATATTGTTCCTGACGCGGGGGCCGTTCAGAAGGCGGCGGCCGAGCTGGCGTCCCGCGGACCAGGATTTATTCTGATGGGACAAGGAGCAAGGGATTCCGTCGATCAACTGGTGGAGCTGGCAGAACGTTTGAACTGGCCTATCGCAACAACGCCGCAGGCCAAAGGATATTTGCCCGCCGATCATCGCCTCAATGCTGGGATATTCGGTTTTGCCGGCCATGAGTCCGCCTCTTCTTTAGTTGGGGATGACAGCCGCAAGGTTGTCCTGATTGCAGGCTCCAGCTTGGGCGAGACGGCTACCAATAACTATAATGCCGGATTAACGCAGGGCCGTTATGTCATTCAATTGGATTTTGACGAAACGGTGTTTGGGCGCAAATACGGCGTGGATCTGCCGTTACTCGGCGATATGGAACGGACGTTGCCTGCGCTGCTGGAGGAGCTGGGGAAGCTGGGCATACCGGGTAGCAGAGCCACGGCAGGCGAAGCGGGTGAATCGGGCAATGCCGCTGCTCTTCAAGCGGAGCTCACCTACGCCATGACGGCTGCTTCATCGGCAGTTGCCGATCCCGAAGCGAATGCGCAATACAATACACGAAATGTATTGGCAAACATCCAGCGGCTGCTGCCCGATGATACCCGTTATACGGTAGATATCGGGGAATTTATGTCCTATGTCATTCACCACATGCCCGTCAAAGAAAAGGACACCTTCGGCATCAATGTCCATTTTGGAGCGATGGGAATCGGGATTGGCTCCGCTATAGGTTCAAAACTGGCTGAACCGGATCGCCCTGTTGTCAGCATAACAGGCGATGGTTGTTTTTTTATGCATGGTATGGAAATTTTAACCTCAAAAGAAAAAGGTTTGCCGATTTTGTTTATTGTGATGAATAATGCACGATTAGGAATGGTTTATCACGGGCATTCTCTGCAATTCAAGCGGGTACATTCTTCCTTTGAGCAGCAGTTTGTCAATATCGCCGCGATGGCGGATGCGATGGGCATTCCTAACTATCGGGTGGGATCGCTGGAGGATATTACGCAGGAGGCTATTGATTCTCTGCTTCAGGCCGGAGGCCCGGCCGTGCTGGAGGTTGTGCTGGTCGATAACGGAACGCCGCCGATGGGCGACCGCGTCAAGTTCCTGTCATCCTTTGGCAAATAGCACCAAGCTTCCGTTCAGGCCGAATTATGCTAAAAAAGGGTCGTCCATACTTGAGATGGACGACCCTTCTGTATAGTTTCGATCACTCCGGAACACTGGCTGGAGCCGCGAGGGCGCTCCAATTCGTGACGCGATTTCTCCCTTGCGTTTTGGAGCGATACAGCGCTTCGTCTGCTTTGGCGATCAGCCAGTCGGGAGACTTTTGGTCCTGCGGATCAGTGATAGGCGCGTAAGTCGATACGCCGATGCTTATCGTTACAAACCGGCTTACGGTGGAGCCTTGATGGTGGATGCCCGCTTTTTCAATGGCTCTGCGAATTTTTTCCGCAAGGACAAGAGCCTGCTGGCTGTCCATGTCGGGCAAAATAACGGCAAACTCCTCCCCGCCGTAACGGGCAATCGTAGCCGCGGGATTGTTTAGCATTTTGCGGGCGATCGCGGTTACTTTGCGCAAGCAGTCATCGCCTGCCTGATGGCCGTATACATCGTTGTAGGCTTTGAAATTGTCGATATCGAACAACAGAAGCGACAAGCCGTTTTGCGAAGGATGCTGGGCCGCGTTGCTCCATTCCTGCAGCAAGGTCTCATCGAAGAAGCGGCGATTGGCAATGCCCGTTAATCCGTCGATTAACGAAAGATGCTTAAGGCGTTCCTCCATTTTTTTGCGAGCGGAAATATCGGTTGCAGTGCCGATTACGCCTACGGTTATACCGTCGATCATGAGCGGCGATAAGGTGAGCAAAACGGTAAGTCTGATGCCGTCCTTGCGAAGATAAGTCCACTCCTGCCCCTCGCTGCCGCTATCCAGCGCCCCGCAGTTGAAAACCTCCGCGCCGCGGATTGTTTTTCCTTTCTTTTGCGACAACTGCTGCTCAAAGACCTGGATTTCCTGGCGATCGTGATACAGCAGCGGAGTATTGCCGATCAGCTCATGTTGAGAATAACCAAGCATTTTTTCCGCGGCTTTATTTACGTTCGTAATTTTTCCCGAGCAATCCAGCACGGTAATAGCGGTATGTGTTGCGGATTGAAAAATCGCTTCCTGCAGCCCGTGCAAGGAACGGTACCGATTTTCGCTTTGCGCAAGCTCCCTGGCTAGCCGGTTTGTAGAGTTGAAGTAGGAGATCAAGGCCGCTGTAAAAATTCCGCCTGCACATAGAAGCGAAAGATACGTAGCGGTAATGACCGAAAATCCTCTAGTGAAATAAGACAATGTAGAAATCATAACAAAAATAAAAAGTAAGGCATACAGCCATTTCCGCCAATAAACCTTGGTGTAATGCATGATAAGACCGCTTCCGATGCCGGACAAAGTAATCGATACAAAGGCCAGCAGCATAATAGAATTAAATCCGTCAAAAAGCAGATAGCGGCCAAATGCTATAAACAGGGCGGTTATCAACGATGCCGGCAAGCCGCCGTAGAAGGCGGAGCTCAACACGATAATCTGGCGGAAGTCCATCACGGTTGTTTCATCCAGGCGGAAACTGAACAGGAGGAGCAAAAGACCGCAGAGACCGTGCGTTATACCAATAAGAATACGAAAAATTATTTTGTTGCTGTTGTTCTTGATATAGTTTTGAAAAACAAGGTTAAACAGAAAAAGGAAAGCGGTTAACAATGCAAAGTTGGCGATCATGTATCTGATCATAGGCATCCCTTCCGTCATGGTGATAGGAGGCAGGCATTGGATTCTCTTGATGCTCGGAGTGTCCTATTTCAGTATAAGGCGCGCTCAGGTAGACGGCAATTGAAGTATCAGGCCGTTCATAATGGCAGCAATGGTTGCTCCCTTAAAAGCGTCAGGCACAGCAGTTCCGTCGTGTCGGGCATAGCTGAATTGGTTTCCATCAGGGCCAGCGCGGTAACCCAGTTGAACGAGCGCTTCAGCCAAGGCTGGCGGAAGTCCGGCATCGCCATGAAGCTCCCGCCAACGCGGCGTAGCGGCGATGGATACATCCCGGTCGCCTTCCCCGGTATGTAATTCAATCCAGTCATCGGGGCTCCGTACGATCCACTGCCCCTTGGAAAACAATGAAATGCCTTTGCCGTCCAGCGCGGAGATGGCATCCAGGTTAACGCCGAACCATTTATTAATCATCCCTCTTATGGCTTGCCCTTCTGCTGGTGCACCTCCCTGCTCCCAGGCATGGCGCAAGGCCTCGACTCCGTTATTTTCCGCTGCTGTCGCTGCTGCTTCAGCCGGCAGAACTTCGGGCAGCAGAGAAACCTGGCGTAGATCAATGCCATAAGCTTCCTTCACACTATCGGCGATCGTTTCGGCATTTAGCCCATCTCCCAGCTTGTCCAGCAACTGGTCCATATGCCTTGCTTTTGAACCTGTCACACTATCCCTCCCGTCGCATTCACAGCTAACTCAATTATAAAGTTGAACGGTAACAAAATAACAGTTCTTTTTCAAAAAAATGGAGCAAAACCAGAGGGAATTAAAGGGTTTTCATTAAAAAAGCATATATACGGCCTTAACCCCTGTTGCCAAGGGTCAAGACCGTATATATGCTTTCGTTAATTATGTCGCAGAATCAGAGTGCGGATTCCCGCGTTTAGCATTCCTCTTCGCAATATTCATCCTCTACTGCGGGAGCCGGATCTGGGCTTGGCGCCGCAACAGGCGCTGCGGGCGCGGGTGATGAAGGCGGCGATGAGGGCGAAGAAGATGAAGAAGACGGCGCAGAGGGAGACGATGCTGCAGGCGTCGTGGCTGTTCCCGCAGTCTGGCCTGGCTTCTCTGCTTCGCTTGCGGCTACGGTAACCGGCTTCGATTTTCCGCTATTGCTAACATACGAAACCGACGCAGCCGGCTTGCTCTCTTGAACGGCGGAAGCTGGTTTGCTTTGGGATTCCGTTAAAGGCGCGGCAGCTGCTTTATTTGCTGACGAAGCCGATTGCGCCTCCGATTGCGAAACCGAGGAATCAGACTGCCCGTTGGCCGGGCTCTTGGAGACTGCGGCAGCCTCCGATTTTGTTCCAATTGAAGCTGTAGAAGCCTTGTTTGACGTTGGTGCTGCTGCTTCTTGGGTCGCAGCTGCCCCGGCGTCCGATACAGTGCGCGCCGTTTTATCATTTGTTGCCTCTGCGGACGCAGCAATAGAATGCGCGGCAGCGGTTTGGGTTGCCGAGGTTTCCCGTACCTCATTGGAAGCGTTGGCTGACGCGGGTTGCACAGTGCCGGAGGACGTTTGGACGACGTTGGATGTTTCAGAGCCCCCGTTGGCGGACTCGACTGATGCCGCAACCACTCCGGGAGCTGCCGCTGGGTTGGAAATTGCCGCCACTGTTGCGGCAGTGTTGATCTCGCCCGCCCCCGTAGATCCGTTTGTATCCGCCGGAGCAGCATCATTCTTTTGAGATACATATGGAGTATTTTCGTGCAAGTCAGAGTTGGCAGACCCGCCTTGCGCTTGCTTGGATGCGACCACCCCATACGTCAATAAAGCAAATACGGTTATTGATGCAAACGTGATTGCCGAAAATTTTGAAACAGCCAGCCTTTTCATGATGGACTTCTCCCCTTTGCATTTTTTTATGAAGAAATCAATAGATCAATCTGCTCCCTCATCCGTTCTTCGTCCATATACCCAAGCTTGCGGTAAGCAACCTGGCCGTTACGGTCGATAAAAATGGATACCGGGATCGGCTTGACTCCATACGCTTGCGAAACGGTTTTGTCTGGATCAAGCAGCGTTTGGAACGTATATTGATTTTCCTGAATAAATTGCGCGACCTTTTCCGTCTCCTCCCCAACGCTGACGGCCAGAATAACCAATCCAAGATCGCTGTAAGCCTGATGGATGGCCTCCATATCCGGCATTTCCTTCTTGCACCACTTGCACCAGGTCGCCCAAAAATTCAAATACACGACTTTCCCTTTGTAGTCCGATAACGATACGGGATTCCCGTTCAGATCGCTAAGCGTAAAATCAATGCTTTTGGCTTCGCTTGTCGCGGTTTCGGTCCGCTCCCCTGCCGGCCCTGAGGCCGACTCCGTGGCCGATCCCGTGACCGGACCTGCTTCCGATCCTTTGGCAGGCTCTGTCACAGAGTCTGTATTCGGCTCCGCGACCGACCATGTGGCCGAACCGTCAGCCGCAGCCGCACCTGCCTCCGAAGCCGGCAAAACAGCCGTTTCGGCGCTGCTGATCTCATACCGGTCCGTTAAATAAGCTGCCGCCAGCAAAAAAAGAATAACCAAAACCGTCAGCCATACACTCCTTCTCATGGTCAAGCTCCCTCTGCTTAAAGCTGAAATGGTCCGGCGTATTGTCCCAGCACTTCCAGTCTGTTCGTAAACACAAGCACGCCCATAATGATGACAATGACTCCGCTAACGATGGAGATGACCGGCAAATACCGGTTCAGCTTCCGTAAGTAAACGGAGAGATTTTCAATCAGAAGCGATGAGACCAGAAAAGGTACGGCAAGCCCCAAGGCGTACAGGGTCAGCAAAAGAGTGCCCGTGCCGACCGTCTCCATACTTCCCGCATAAATCAGGATGGAGGAAAGAATCGGCCCGATGCAAGGCGTCCAGCCGATGGCGAACGCCATTCCAAGCAATAAAGCGCCAATGCTTTTGCCCGAATTCCCGCCGGTCTGGATACGTTTCTCCGCATACAGAAATTTAAGCTTAATGATGCCGGTCATATGGAGACCAAAAACGATAATCAGCACTCCTCCGACTTGTTGAACGACTTTCATATGCTGGGAGAGCAGTTGGCTGAGCGAGCTTACCGATATGCCGAGCAGAATAAACACAATGGAAAATCCGGTCACAAAAAACAAGGTTTTCATCAGGGCGTTGATGCGCTCTTTACTGCTCCTTATATCCGCAACGGAGGAACCTACGATGTAGCTGATGTATGCCGGAATAAGCGGCAGCACGCACGGCGATAAAAAGGAAAGCAAGCCTGCCGAAAAAGCCAATATATAGTTCAACTCTGTTCTCTCCTTTTCAAGCCGGCGATGGAAGCAGCCGTCCGGCCGATCGCCGCTAAACGGGGAAAACGAGCAGGCACGAAGGCTGCTCATTCTCCCCTGGCGAGAGGGTCGTCACCCGGTTATTCCGAAAGCAGGTTAAATAGCACTTGAGCAACCTGTGCTCTTGTTGTGTTGCCTCCCGGATTCAGCTTGCCGTCGCTGCCCGATACAATGCCGTTCGCCACTAATGACTCCACGGCTTCGCGGGCATAGCCGGAAACGGCGTTGGCATCCGCAAATTCCGATAGGTCGGCATTGCTTGACGCAGCCGGCGCTTCGCCAATGACTTGAAGCGCACGATACAGCAGCGTGAACAAGTCCTGGCGAGTGATGTTGTTTTCGGGAGCGAAGCTGTTATTCCCTACTCCTGTTGTGATGCCAAGGTTTTTGGCTGCTGCCAGATACGGCGTGTAATAAGTGTCGCCCGCATCGGCAAAATTGTCAGTCGTGCTTTGAGCCGGCTGAATGCCATAGGCTTTCAGGAGCAGCACGATAAATTGTCCGCGCTTCACGGAGTCGCCCGGGCTGAAGCGGCTTTCGTCGACACCGTTTGTAATATCGCGCGCAGCGAGGAAGCTTACGGCGTCGCTAAACCAGGCGGTTGCCGGAACATCGGCGAATAGAACCTTGTTGTAGCCAATAATGTATTGCGAAAAATGCGTTGTCGCAAAATTGACCGTACGCGTTGCCGCTGAGTAATTGCCGCGAATGGTTTCAAGCTGGCCTTCCTCGTTCACATAATAAACGATGACAGAGTTGGCATCCTCGCCCGGCTGCAAGCTATACGGGATGCTGACTTTGGCCTGACTGCCGCCAAAATGGGTGACCGCATGTTGTCCGGCAAACACGTTCAGATCGTATACCGGTCTGTCTCCCAGCACTTCTTTCCCTTCATCGGTCAAGGAGGATTTGGAAATGATGATGCTGATATCTCCTTTATCCTCATTGGCGCCGATATTTTGCAGGGATTTGGCGTCAAAAACAATCGTGCCGAATTGCGCGTTTACTGTGATCTCGACGTTTCCTTCGGCGATGAGTTTATCGAATACGCTCCGCGTAAACGTAAATTGCGTGGAGCCGGTTGTTCCGGTAGATTCCGCCTTGAATTCTACTCGGGTTGCTTTTCCGTTCGCCGCGTCTTTTTGGGCTTTTTCGATGATTTCGGCGACTTCTTCTTCGGAAACGACTGCTATCGTTGTGCCGGTCGTTTCATCGGTTGTAACAGGTAATGTAACAACTGTTGGCTGGCCGTCATCCTGGGATGGCGGTGTTTCTTCGTTCACTGGCGGAGGCGTTGGATCCGTAGGCGGAATGTAGCCGCTGCCGCCGCCGGAATTGGCTGGACCGGCCGGAACGATAACCTCTACCGATTGGCCTGCAGGATAAGGCACAAGGGTGTGAGCGGTTGGGTTGCTTGTGCTTGTAGGACCGTTTACGCCGTTTCTTGCGGCGTAGCGAATCTCGTATTTGCCTGCGGCAAGGCCTGTAATGGCTTCGCCCGTAACGGCAGTAAAGTCGATCCCGCCTGCCAATCTATATTCCAGCTCGGCATTAACTCCCGTAATCTGGCCATTGTTATTGGCAGTTGTTGTTGGGGCTACGCCCGCTAGTCCCGTCGGCACGGTCTCCAATCGGGAGAACAATCGCTTAAGGCCTTCGTTATAGATCCGGTAGCGCTCCCCTGTATAGGTAACGCCATTGTATTCTTGCACATGATCCCGCTTACTGCTGGCGTTGCCGCCCCATGTATACATTAACTCGACATGGCCCAGAATCGGCTGCGGATTGCCTTCCCAGTCTTTATTGTCTTTGTTGTATACCGCTACATATGGCGCTTGCAGGCGCTGGGCCTTTACGACCTCGCCCTCGGCATTGGTATACGAAATGGCGTTGTTTCCTTCAATCGTATATTGAGCTTTCAAATCGGGAAAATATTGTCTAACCAGATCCACGTACAAGTTGCTGTTGGGATGATTGCCCCTTGTCTGGAACAAGTCTCCGGAATCCGGAGCGCTATACCCGTACACGGAGTCCGCAACGGAACCAATGCCTCCATCCAGCTTCGTATCCCAGTTATAGACCTTATCAATGCCATATTGCTGCGCTACTTCATTGACATATTTGATAATAGCCCGGGTATTGGAGCACCATGCGCAACCGAAAATAATGGCATGCGTGCCTTCGCTTTCAAGCACATATTTCAGCTCATCCAGCGTTACAGGCTCAATTACAATGTTTTCTCCCTCGAAAATGGGATCATTCGGCACATGGCGGTTATAGGATTCCGTCACATACACCTGGTTTGTCAAAACGCTGAATTCCGCTTTTTTGTCGCCTGCAGGAGAAATAGCGTCGAATACTTCCCGTATTTTTGCCTTATAGGCATCCGGGCCTTCATTTTTCAGCACATCGATATCCTCAAGGAAGGATACAATCGGCGTGCTGGTTTCATCCTGGGCAACCTTGTTTTTGTTGTATACAAACAAGGTTGGCGTGCCGAGTTTGACCGCGCTGCCTGAAGTGGACGCATTTCCCGAGGTGTATGTATAGCTCAACGTTTCGCGGTCCCCTGCGACATAAGAATCCAGATTGGTCAAATATTTGTTGACCAGATCAATGTATCTTCTTGTACGGGGCGCGTTTGCATCGTCCGTAATATCCGTTGCGCTTGTTACGCCGTCCAGCCGGGGGTCAAAGTTGTGGATGGCGTTAATGCCATATTCCTTCGCAACATCGTTAATGTAGCCGATGGCGGTTTGTGTGTCGCTGTCCCAAGCTCCTCCGAACAAAACAACATATTGTCCATCAATGCTGAGCAGATGATCGAATTCATGATAAGTCAATGTGCGGAATACATGATTGGGGTCGTTCTGCAGCCCTGGGTAGCTTTTTGTGAAATAATCGCTAGGACTTGCCGTCCCCTCCCCTGCTGCGGATACCGACGTCCCGGAACTGCCGGCATAAAAAGCCGGCAGTGCGAGCACAAAAGCCAAAAGCAGAGCAATATATGATTTGGTCGTTGTTTTCAGCATGGTTTCTCCTCTTTCCTAATGTGATATATGGGCCACCCTGTTACATGCGCGTTTCAAAAACTCGGCTGAGCAATCGCTATCAGGTCATTGAACCGCCTTTATTAGCAAATTTCTTCTTCATCAGCTGCCGGTGCTGCCGGTGCCGGTTCCGGATTAGATGGCGCTGCAGGCGCTGGCGCAGAAGGCGCGGCCGGAGCCGAAGGATTGGATGAAGAAGCGTTCGATCCTGACGACGACGAAGAAGCGGACGAGGAATCGTTGGTCTGCTGCGAGCTTGCAGCTGGCGCTTTTTTCTCAACGGCAACAGGTTTGGCGGCACTGCTGCCGCTTGCAAAGTTGATGGATTTCGACGATTGTTTTTCCGGCGTGGAGGATGTTGCCGGTGCAGGCGCTGCGGAAATCGCTGCCGCTTCCGATGAAGCTGCTATTGGAGCCTTCGCAGATGAAGAGGCCGGTGCTGCTGAAGCAGGGGCAGTTTCTTGCGCTTTCTCCGTTTTTATCGGCTCGGACTTAGCGGTTTCGGAAACGAATTTTGCTGCTTCATTCGACTTAGAAGCCTCCTCTGCTTTTGCTGCTGGCGAGGCATTGGAAACCGATGTGTCGGCCGTTGTTGAAACGTTGACCGTTTTGGCTGCGCTGGCAGCGGCTCCGCTTGTTTGATCGCTCGTGCTTAATACAGCTTGCGATGCTGTAGTGCCTTCTTCGTTTTGGGAAGCTTCCTCGACTGCAACAGCCGTTGAAGCTTCTGTGCTGGCTTCCTCTGTTGCAGCTGCTGTTCCGGTCGCAGCTTCCTGAACGGCCTCTGAAGCTGCCGCTGCTTCTGCGGAGGAATCAACGGCTGTTTCGGCTGCCGGATGGCTATCCGCCGCTGGTCCCGCTGGAGCCTCGCTGGAAATCACCGATTCGCCCTGGGCTTGCTTGGCGGATACTGCGGCATAAGTAATGAGTGAAAAAACGGTAACTGACAGAATCAGCGTCAGGGAAAATTTCGAGAGCTTTAAAGCTTTCATAATCATCAACAGTCCTTCCGTTACGCCCTCCGGCACAACCGGGAGCGCATGTTTTTTGTAGAGACGTTTAGCTATGCTCGGAAACCATCAACTTGAATACGATGCGGCCTTTCCTCTAGCCTCCTTCTGAGCTGAATTTGGACAAAAAAAGAAGATCCAACAAGGGCTGAAATACGCCTTCGCTGAATCTCTGGTCATCCAGTAGATTATATGTTTGACTCTTCTTCTCGGTCCGTCGGTTGCTGCATGAATTAATAACAGTTTATACAAAGCAGAGAATTGATGTCAATCATTATTTACACATTTCCTATAAGCTTTATCGGATTTTAAAAAGTGGACAAAAAGGGTCGGCTGATGCCTTCCGTTTTCCTACTTTTGGATTGACAAACAAAAAGAGGCGCTGTTATCCTTTTACATATCCAAGCAATCACATCTGTTATTAGTGGATTGTGCCTTGCCATGAGGACCGGGTTAAGCAATTGATCCTGATCGACCGTACCGACGGAGGGGTCCGAATGTTTAGGAATAGAGCTTGATTACCCCTCTGAAGGAGTGCGACAACGACATGGAAAACAACGTATTGACGGCGCTGGAGACAAACGGCATTTCGCTGCTTGTATCCGCCGTGCTGCTGGGTTTGCTTTATTTTTTGGCGAAAAAAAGGATTGGATTCGGCACCCGCGTATTGCTGGCGCTTGGTCTTGGCCTTGGCGCCGGACTGCTGTTTAATCAATGGAAGCTGGAGACCGAAGGAGTAAGCCTCATCGGCTCCATTTATATTAATTTTATTCGTATGATCGTTATTCCGCTGGTATTTGTACTGGTTATCAACAGTATTATTTCCATCACTAATCTGGGGTATTTGCGCAAGCTGAGCCTGAAGACCATCGGCTGGTTTCTGGGCACAACCGGCGTAGCCGCCGTTATTGGGATACTGGTCGCGATTGCCCTTAATCCCGGCGCAGGTTTTGAAGCTGCGGCTCCCAGCGCTTTTGAGGCGCGGGAAGTGCCGAGCTTTTTCAAAGTCATTCTGGATCAAATTCCGTCCAACCCGGTTAACGAAGCGGCGCAAGGCAAGGTTGTTCCCGTGCTGATATTCGCCCTGTTCATCGCGGTTGCGATTGTCAAAATCGGGGGCAAAAAGCCCGATGCGGTTCAGCCGGTCAAGGCGTTTATTGCATCTGCTACTGAAGTGCTGCATCAAGTGGTTAAATTCGTACTCCGCTTCACGCCATACGGCGTATATGCCTTGATTGCAGTGATGGCGGCCAAATACGGCTGGGAGACGTTAGAGCCGCTTGCGATGCTGATTGTTGTCAGCTATGTGGCGTTGATTCTGCACTTTGTGCTTGTGTTTGGCGGCCTTGTTTCATTCGTGGCCAAAATCAATCCGCTCAAGTTTTTCAAAAAAGCGTACCCTACGATCGCCGTTGCGTTCACGACGCGAAGCAGCTATGCAACCTTGCCCATTAACCTGGAGGTCATTACAAAAAGACTTCGCATCTCGCCCAAAATCGCAAGTTTTGTCGCTCCGCTGGGGGCGTCCATGAACTTCAACGGCTGCGGCGGCGTTTGGCCCGCAGTCGTTTCGGTTTTTGTCGCGGAGGTATTCGGTATTCCGTTGACGCTGACGGATTATGTGCTGATCGTATTGGTGAGCGTTATCTCCTCCATCGGCGTGGCGGGCGTTCCCGGTCCGGCCTCCATCTCGACGACGGTTGTGCTGACGGCGGTTGGTTTGCCGCTTGAGGGAATTGCGCTTGTGGTTGCCGTAGAGGCGCTTATCGACATGGGCCGCACGGCGGTTAATGCGACGGGCACAACCGTAACGGCGTTGCTTGTTGCGGACTCCGAGGGAGAATTTGATCGTGAAGGTTTTAACCGCGGCGATGAAGATGATCTGGAATTGAATCCCGCATAAAAAAACGGTGTTGCCGGGTAGAAGCAAGCCCTTGAAGAAATAGCGGTCGGTGATGACCGGTGCTATTTACTCCAAGGGCTTTTCTCGTCTCAGCATACATCGCCCTGCTCTCCCGCCGCCGGCTTCTGACAAATCGGTCTGGACGGCGTTCCCGATAACTCGACGGCATCCGCCTCTCCCTCAGTCGAAAAAACAAAGTATAAGGCTTCTCGGGCACAAATTCGACAAAATGTTTCCAAAAGGTCCATTTTGCAGCCTGATTTACGCCGTATTCAGGCTCCTCCCTGCCTTGTTATCGTCAGATCAATTCCAAACCGGTTTGCCCCCCGGTTTTCCCGGCCATTCCTCCCCTTTCTTCATCTTCATCTTGAACTTCACATTGACTCCGCCTTTCTCAAACGATAAAGTTATGAATAAGACTAACCAATCTAACAAAAATAATAAAATTGTTTGTTTTGTTGCGTTACTTATTGCGAGAATTTGTTTGAGCGAAAAGGAGGCGGCATATGAAAAATAATTCGAAGCCAGGCGTAAAAGGAGTCAAAACCGGTTTGTTATCGGGACTTGCGATTATGATGGTGTCGGGCCTTGCTGCATGCAGCGGTCCTGGCGGTAAGGAGCCGGAAAAATGGAGGTTTGAGGCGGAGAATGGGATCTTGTCCGGCGTGGAGGTTGCTTCCGCTGCCCAAGGTTTCTCGGGCGATGGTTACGTGACGGGGTTTGAGGAGGAAAACGATTCAATTGAAATCAGCATCCAGGCGCCGGATGACGGCTTGTACCGGCTCAATATTGGCTACAGGAACGGCGATGGAGATAAATTTGGCTGGCTCGGGCTTAACGGAAAACCCTTTGGCGATGTAAAGCTGGCAGCCTCTGAAGATTTCACGGATACATTTGCCGGCAAAGTGCTGCTCAATAAGGGTGAAAATACGATTAAGGTTACGCGGCATTGGGGCTGGTACGATATCGATTATGCGGAAATTTCCAAAGCGGAGCCGCGGCCGCAGCATGGAGTCGAAAATAAGCTTGTTAATCCAAACGCAACAAAGGAAGCGCTTGCATTGCATGGATACCTTGTTGAGCAATACGGCAAAAACATTTTGGCTGGACAGCAAAACCTTCAGGATGCCTTGCTGCTTAACTGGAATCACGGGAAGCTGCCTGCCATTGCGGGATTTGATCTGATCGAATATTCTCCTACTCGCGTAGCGAACGGTTCCACGTCCCGAGAGGTTGAAAATATGCTGCAATGGCATGAGCTTGGAGGCATTGCGACGCTAGCCTGGCATTGGAACGCTCCCGCCCATCTGGTCAATTCCGAGCAGCAGCCGTGGTGGACTGGCTTTTATGTCGAAGGAACCACCTTTGACCTGGAGGCTGTGCTCGCGCAGCCGGAATCAGAGGAATACAAATTGATGATCAGCGATATAGATGCCATCGCCGTGCAATTAAAACGTCTGCAGGAAGCCGATATTCCCATTCTGTGGCGCCCGCTGCATGAAGCGGAAGGCGGCTGGTTCTGGTGGGGAGCCAAAGGACCGGAGCCTGCCAAGCAGTTGTACCGTCTGCTTTATGAACGGCTTACCGATTACCATGGAATCAACAATTTAATCTGGATCTGGAATTCCGAAGCTCCCGAATGGTATCCCGGCGATGATGTAGTGGATATCGTCAGTGTGGACTCTTATCCGCAGCCAGGCGACCATCACCCCATCAGCCGCTCCTATGAAAATCTGGTGGAGCTGGTCGGCGACCGCAAGCTGGTTGCTTTGACGGAAAACGGCTCGATCCCTGATCCGGGCCTGCTGGAGAAGTACGAAGCCTACTGGAGCTGGTTCTGTACCTGGACGGGCGAGTTTATTGACGACGGCAAGCATAACAGCGAGGACTATATCAAATATGTGCTTAATCATGAACGGGTCATTACGCTTGACGAGGTGCCAGACTATCTAAAGCCGGGTGGTATTCCAAATTAGAAATCGCTATAGTATCATAACGTTATACATGACGTCGAATTTTTCATGAATGGATGAGACTGATGAGAAATAAGGTCACAATGCAAGAGATTGCCGACATGGTCGGCGTCTCCAAGTTTGCCGTGTCCCGGGCGTTAAGCTCCAAACCGGGAGTCAGCCCGCAGACCAGAGAGACGATTCTAAAAGCGGCGGGACAGCTCGGTTACTTTAAACATCACGAGCCGCCAAAGAAAAATATAGAGGTGAGGCCGCTTCAAGGGGCGGCGATATCAGGCACCATCGTTGTTTTGTTTCCCAACGTCCGCTATCAAAATATGGAGTCGATTTATTGGGGGCCCGTTCTGGAGGGCATAACAACTCGATTGAACCGTGAAGAAGTGGATATATTGACGTTAACGGAACCAACCGGCGACCGGTTGTTTGGACTGCTCAATCCCAACGCGATTCAAGGCATCATTACAGTAGGCTCTATTTCGACGCAAATTTTAATGGATATCGGACGGCTGCATATACCTGTAGTTATGGTGGATCATTATGATCCGGCGTTCCAATGCGATGCCGTCTTTGCGGATAATTTCTCGGGCATGCGCAGCCTCATGGTGAAGCTGATCAGCAAGGGATACCGGCGGTATCAGTTTGTGGGCAGCATCAAAGACGCGCAAAGCTTCTACGAGCGTTGGATCGCCTACAAAACAACGCTGGAGGAGCATGGCATCGAGTTGAATCAGGACCCCATCCTTAATGGGCCGGAATCCGACGATATGTACAAAATGATGCCTCTGGTCAGTCTGGATACGCTGCCGGACGCATTTATTTGCGCCAATGACTCCAATGCCGCTTACCTGGTGGACGAATTGGCCAAACGCGGCGTATCGGTGCCGGATCAATGCGTGGTCACAGGGTTTGACAATACGATCGGCACCCATCCCATTCTGGCCACCGTCCATGTCAACAAGGAGCTGCTTGGCATACGCGCTGTCGACCAGATGTTGTGGAGAATTATGAATCCGGAGAGCGCCTATGAGCGCAAGCTGATTTCGGGCGAGTTGATTCTGCGCGAGCAATACGCCAAAGCGCTAACCCAGGGCGGAGTGTAGGTTTGCCGGAGCATTAAAGGATTCGCAAAAGCGGAGCAAAACAAAAGTTGAATACTGCTTCGCTAAACGCTTCCCTCAGGGGGGCGTTTTTTTGTCCAGAACTGTGGACAACTTATGGGCGCTTTGGTGATAACTTCCTTCTAATGTGTGCGAAATGTTCATAATATGTGGATAAGTGCGAAAATTATGAACTGACAAAAAATGTTCCAAAGCCATATTGCAGGTTTGCGCAACTATTCACAAAACAAATCGACACTCCGCGACAACAAAACAGACAAAGTTTGCAAACAAAGACTAACAAAAAAGAAAACATAAATCACTTTTGTTGCGAAAAATTATTGACTGGTTTTGGAAGCGGTGTTATTATGACTTTGCAGACAGTTGAGCGTGCAGACCGCCAATTATAGCTCAACAAGCTATACTTACCTTAACAAGGGGGATTTTCAATGAGAAAGTTGAAAGTGCTTACATTGGTTATGTTTGTTATGGTTTTGATTGTATCCGCTTGCAGCGGCGGGGGGGCGAGCGAGCCAACGGCCAAACCTTCTGAATCTGCGGATACCCCAGCAACTGTTGAGCCGACACCAACAGAAGAAGAGGCAAAAACGATTGATTTGGGTGGTCGCACGATTCGAATTGCAGCATGGTGGGATGAAAAGCCGAAGGGCGAGACGGCGGGCGAAAAAGCGCGTCTGGAAAAAATGGCTCAGCTTGAAGAGGACTACAATTTCAAATTCGAGTTTATCAACGTACCGTTCGAAGAATACATGGATAAATTTACGACAACCGTGCTGGCGGGCGAACCATTTGCGGATATCGCCATCATGGAATACAAACGGGCCATCGTTCCCGTGAAGGCGGGACAGGTGCTGCCGATCAGCGAATTCACCACTGCTGCCAACGATATCAACAACGAGCAGAAGCTGGTTATGAAGCTGCCTTCTCTGGGTGGCGGTGAATACGCTTTCAACTCGCCGGGCGTATCCATAGTGGGCTTGCACTACAACCGGGATTTGTTCAAGCGCCTCGGCTTGCCGGATCTGCAGGAGCTGTACAACAATGGCGAATGGACCTGGGAGAAATTCCTCGACATTGCCAAGCAAGCGACTCGCGATACCGATAACGACGGCAAAAACGATGCCTTCGGATTCTCCGGCTGGCCTGCGGATATGGCGCGCCACTTCGGTGCTGCCAACGGCATAACCTTCGTTGACGATTCGACGATGCTGGATATGTCGACTGATCCCAAGATGATCGAAACGCTTGAACTGGTTAACCGTGTTATCAATGTTGAAAACGTAAACAAAGTAAAAACAGGAAATAAAATGGACTGGAATGAAATCAACACGTTTAAAGATGGAGACGTGGCCATGGCCATTCAATACGACTGGAACATTGGCGATTTGACCTTTGAGGTTGGCGTTGTGCCGATTCCGAAGGGACCATCCGGCGATGGCCAGCACACGTATGCAAGTACGGCGCTTAACGGCTGGTTTATTCCGAAAGGCGTAGAGGATCCGCAAATCGTGTATCAAATTTTTGAAGAAATGCGCGATGTGCCTCCAACAGAGGAATATCTCGGCCAAGATTGGCTGGAGTCCCGTTACAAAACTGAAGCCGATATCGCAATGGCGTTGGAGCATGTCAACGGAACAGGAAAAATTTCGGTTGAAGAGGGCATTCCGGACTATCCGTTCTTCGCCATTATGGATGACATCATTGTGAACAATCAATCCGTCACCGCAACCGTGGAGAAATACAAGGCCGAAGCTCAGGCCGCTCTGGACAAAGTAGGCAAGTAAAAGAGGTTGTTCAACACGCACTAAAACTGACACAACAGGAAGAGGGAGGTGTGCCGTATTCCGGTGCACCTTTCCATTTTTCCGGCTGCATAGTACGAAGGAGGGCTAGCCTTGATCACACAAAAACGGGTGAGAGCTGCCGCATTGGCGTTTGTTGTTGTGGCAATGATGGTTGGAGTTCCGGCCGGGCCCGGCAGCTATTCGTCGGCCGAGAGTTCATCGGCCTCGACCGGAGGTTCGGGACAAACGGAGGATAGCGGCAAGCTGAATGAGATCCTGCCAGGCGGCACGGATTATACGGGATACCGCGCGCAGCACGAAAGCGCAGGCTTTCCGGATCGGGAGATTATTGTCGAAGCCGGACAGTTTTCGGGTAGCGAAGGCGGCGAAACTCGGGCCGTAAACGATTTTGAAGGTATGGAAGGCGTTTCGGTGCACACCGGAGAGCAAGGCATGGTGGAATGGGAAATCAATGTGCCGGAAAGCGGTCTTTATCATATATCGCTCCAATACTACCCCGTCGAGGGCAAAAGCTCCAGCATCGAGCGCACGCTGCTGATCGACGGCGAGGTTCCGTTCGAGGAAGCGGCTTATCTGCAATTCGACCGGGTGTGGAACAACGAGCTGGAGGAAGTGGAGCGCGATAATCGAGGCAACGACCTGCGGCCGAGACAAAAGGAAGCTCCGGTCTGGCGCGAGGTGCTGCTGAAGGATTACGAGGGGTATTATGACGAACCGTTCAGGTTCCATTTTACGGCTGGCAAGCATACCTTGGCATTTGTGTCGCAGCGCGAGCCTATGGTTATCCGGCAGCTCAAGCTGTTTCAGCATAAGGAAGCGCCGACTTACGAGGAAGTGCTTAAGAGTTACAAGGAGCAGGGCTACCAGGAAGCAAAGGATGTCTTGATCACCGTCCAAGGGGAGGCCGCCACGGCAAAATCGTCACCGACGCTGTATCCGCAGACCGAACGCTCCAGTCCGGCGGTTTATCCCTATAGCCCGTCCATGATTAGGGTCAATACGATTGGCGGCTTCAATTGGCGCATTCCAGGCCAGTGGATTCAGTGGGAAATCGACGTGCCGGAGTCCGGTCTGTACAACATTGCGTTTAAGGCGCAGCAAAACTTTGTTCGGGGCATTTATTCGACAAGGCGTCTTAGTATCGACGGGGAGATTCCGTTTAAAGAAATGGAATTGGTGCCGTTTCGCTTCAAGAATGATTACCGGATGGATGTTATGGGTGATGACGAGCCTTACCTGTTCTATCTGGAGAAGGGCAGGCACACGCTGGAGCTGGAGGTCAGCTTGGGCGAATTCGCGCCTCTGATCCGCGATGTGGAGCAAAGCCTGTTCAATCTAAACTCCATGTACCGGAAAATATTGATGATCACCGGCACGCTGCCGGATCAATTCCGCGACTATCGCGTGGAGCAGCAAATTCCGAGTTTGCTGGAAACGTTCCGCACGGAAAGCGACAGGCTGCAAAACGTCAGCAAAGAGCTGTACAGGCTGGCCGGCGGCAGCAGCGACGCGGAAGCATTGTTGAAAACAATGTCCTTGCAGCTGGATGAAATGATCGAACGTCCGGATACGATTCCAAGACGGCTTGGCAGCTACAAAACGAATACCGGCGGCTTGGGCACTTGGCTGCTCAAGACGCGCGAAATGCCGCTGGAAATCGACGAGTTGTATATTGCTTCGCCGGATCAGAAGCTGCCCAAAACCGGAGCTGGCTTCTTCCAGAACATGAAGCATGAAATCAGCACCTTCCTGTATTCCTTCTTTATCGATTACAACCAGATCGGCAACGTAGCAGAGGGCGGAAGCGACTCTTCCGTGACCGTATGGATCGGCAGCGGCCGCGACCAGGCGAACACGCTGAAGGCGATGATCGACGAGACGTTTACGCCGCTGACCGGCATCGACGTCAATCTGAAGCTCGTGCAGATGCATACGCTGCTGCCGGCTACGCTGGCGGGACAAGGGCCGGATGTCGCCATGCAGATCGGCAACGATATTCCCGTCAACTACGCGATGCGCGGAGCGGCAGCGGATGTTTCGCAGTTTGACGATTACGACACCGTGGCGGAGCGGTTCCGGTCGAGCGCTTTGGTGCCTTATACGTATGAAGACGGCGTATATGCCTTGCCGGAAACGCAAACGTTCAACATGCTCTTTTACCGCAAGGACGTGCTCCATGAGCTGGGGCTTGAAGCTCCCGACACGTGGGAGGACGTCGCCAGCCTGTTTGCGGTTTTGAATAAAAACCATATGGAGTTTGGTCTGCCGCTTGTGCTGCAGCCGCAATATCCGGGCGAAAATATTCCGCCCAATTCCGTTTATGCCATGCTGCTGCTCCAGAACGGAGGACAGTTCTACCGGGATGGAGGCAAGGAATCCGACCTGAATTCCAAAGTTGGCATTGAAACGTTCAAGACCTGGACGGAGTTTTATACGGATTACAAGCTGGAGCGGGAGTTTGATTTTGCCAACCGTTTCCGGACTGGGCAAATGCCAATCGGCATCGCGGATTATACCGTCTACAACCAGCTGACCGTTTTTGCCCCGGAAATTCGCGGATTATGGGGATTTGTGCCTGTGCCTGGAACGATTCAGCCGGACGGCACGATCAGCCGTGAAGTGGCAAGCGGGGGCAGCGCAACGATTATGTTGGAAAGCGCCGATGACAAGGAAGCCGCATGGGAGTTTATGAAGTGGTGGACCAGCGACGAAATTCAAACCACCTTCGGCCGGGAGATGGAAGGGCTGATGGGAGCCGCCGCGCGTTATCCGACGGCCAATATCAATGCGCTGGACAGCTTGCCTTGGCCGGTTACCGATTACGAAGCGCTGAAGAAGCAGTTTGAAGAAGTGCGCGGCATTCCGGAGGTTCCGGGGGGGTATTTTACCGGACGCCACTTGCTGAACGCCTTCTATACCGTTGTGGTCAACAGCCAGGATCAATATGTAGCCACCATCAGAATTCCCGGCGAAAAAGCCGAACCTCGGGAGACGTTTGTGGAGTACGTGAGGTACATGCAGGAGGAAATACAGAACAAGCGCAAAGAATTCGGCTTGGATGAGTGAGGGGGATTGCCATGTCTGAAGTCACCATTAAAGATATAACCCCGGGCAAGGCTGCGATGGGAAAGACAAAACGTCCCCAGTCCTGGTGGAGCCTCAAGAAAGCGGCCATGAAGGCCAACAAACATGCGTATGTGATGCTGGCTCCGTATATGCTGCTGTTCGGCTTGTTTACGGTGCTGCCGGTTTTGATGTCGGTGCTGATCAGCTTTACGTATTTCAATATGCTGGAATTTCCGCGTTTTATCGGCTGGCAGAACTATTCCCGGCTGTTTCTGGAGGATGACATCTTCCTGATTGCGGTCAAAAACACATTGTTGTTCGCGGCGATTACGGGACCGCTGAGTTATGTGGCCTGTTTCCTGTTCGCCTGGATTATCAACGATCTGCGGCCGAAGCTGCGCGCGTTTATGACGCTGGTTTTTTACGCGCCGTCGATTTCCGGCAACATCTATTTTATTTGGCAAATGATTTTTTCGGGAGACCGGTACGGCATCGCCAACGGCTTTCTGATCCGCTGGGGCATCCTGCTGGAGCCCATCCAGTGGCTCAAGACGGAAATATATATTTTGGCCATTATCATTCTGGTACAGCTCTGGCTTAGCCTCGGCACCGGCTTTCTGGCCTTTATCGCGGGCTTGCAAACCGTAGACAAAACCCTGTACGAGGCGGGGGCGGTAGACGGCGTCAAAAACCGCTGGCAGGAGCTTTGGTATATTACTCTGCCTTCCATGAGACCCCAGCTGATGTTCGGCGCGGTCATCCAGTTGACGACCTCCTTTGCGGTTGCCGACGTATCCATCTATCTGGCCGGCTTCCCGAGCGTCAACTATGCCGCTGAAACGATCGTTACGCATTTGATGGACTTTGGCACGATCCGCTTTGAAATGGGATTTGCGTCCGCCATTGCAACGGTGCTGTTTACGCTGATGGTCGGCACCAACCTGATTGTGCAGCGAATGCTGCGGAAGGTGGGGGAATAAGGGATGAATATCAGCTTTTCCTTACGCAAAAAGAAGGTAAACCGCTCGTTCCTTGGCAACTTCTCCATGTTTGCTTTTCTGGCGATCGTTGGCGCTTTTATGGCGCTCCCGCTGGTTTATGCGATCAACGCGGCGTTTAAGCCGCTGGATGAAATCTTTATTTTCCCGCCAACCCTGTTTGTCCGCAACCCGACCCTGATTAACTTTATGGATCTGGCGACGCTGCTGGGCAATTCCTGGGTTCCGTTTACGCGCTACATTTTCAACACGGTGTTTATTACGGGAATGGGCGTTGTCGGCCATGTGCTGCTGGCGTCGGCCGCTGCGTTTCCGCTGGCGAAATATCATTTTCCGGGCAAAAAGCTTATGTTTACCGTTGTTGTCCTGGCGCTGATGTTTGCGCCGCAGGTAACGGCGATTCCCAACTACATGATCATGTCCCGGCTGGGGATGATCGATACGTATTGGGCGGTCATCGTGCCGGCATTTGCATTCCCGCTGGGCCTGTATCTCATGAAGCAGTTTATGGAGCAAATCCCGGATGCGCTGATCGAAGCGGCGAGAATCGACGGGGCGACGGATTACCGCATTTTCTGGCAGGTTATCATGCCGAATGTTAAGCCAGCCTGGATGACGCTGATCATTTTGCTGTTCCAGCTGCTCTGGGGCACCGACGGCAACGGCTTTATTTACAGCGAGGAGCTCAAGACGCTCCACTTTGCCACCAATCAGATTATTCAGGGCGGTATCGCCCGCGCCGGGGTAGGCGCAGCGGTTGCGCTGATTCTGATGAGCGTGCCGATTACGCTGTTTGTATTTTCACAAAGCCGGATTATCGAAACGATGGCGACATCCGGCATGAAGGATTAGGGGGGACGCGACCTTGAAGAAATGGCTGATATCATTGACGGCAGCAGTCATCGTTGCGGCATCCCTGCCACTTCATGCCGCAGCCGAAGCGCCTTACGAGGCGTACACCTATAACTATTACCGCGATTCCGTGCCATTGCCGGAGCCGTTCCTGCCGGAGCGGGCGGTGTCCGGCGAGGATTTGGGGCTGGATGCGTTCAAAAGCCCCAACGATCTTTTCGTTGCCCAAAACGGCGACGTCTACATTCTGGACAGCGGGAGCAGCCGCATCGTCGTGACGGACGCAACCTGGAAGCTTAAGAGGGTTGTCGAAGGTTTTCAGCAGAACGGAGCGGCAGCCAGCTTTGCCAATCCCGGAGGCATTTTCGTCCACGACAATGGCGATATGTATATCGCGGATACGGACAACAGCCGGATTGTTGTATTGGATGGCGACGGGGAGCTTAAGCTCATCATTGAAAACCCGCAGTCAGACATCCTGCCGGCCAATTTCAAATTTGCGCCCGTCAAGCTGACGGTTGATGGAGCGGGACGTGTATTCGTAGTGGCGCGCGGCGTCTATGAAGGCTTGATGCAATTTGACGAAAAGGGCGTTTTTATGGGTTATGTCGGGACGATTAATGTTACTCAGACCTTCTCCGACAAGCTGTGGCGGCGTCTTGCGACCAATGCCCAGCGCCAAACGATGCAATTATTTATTCCTACGGAATTTTCCAGCGTCGATATCGACCACAAAGGGTTTGTGTACGCAACCAGCGTAGACCCTACGTCGGACGCAACGATCAAACGGCTGAACCCTTCGGGTCAGGATGTATTAAAGCGTTTTGGTTATTTTCCGGTAAGAGGCGACATTCGTTTCCGGCAGTTCGGCAACAACGCCGGACCTTCGCGCTTGACCGACATTAAGGTAATCGGCGGCGGCATGTACACGGCGCTGGATTCATTCCGGGGAAGGCTGTTCACTTACAACGACGAAGGCGAGCTGCTTTACGCCTTTGGCGGGAAGGGAACGCAGCTTGGCGTCTTCAATACGCCGGTGGCGGTCGAAATGGTTGGCGACAAGCTGCTGGTGCTGGACCGCGGCAAAAATAATGTTGTGGTGTTTAAGCCAACGTTGTTCGGCAACTCCGTACACAAGGCGACAACGCTCCGTTACGACGGCAACGATTCGGAAGCGGTGGCGATCTGGCGGGATGTGCTGCGCCTGAACTCCAACTACGATATCGCTTATCTCGGCATCGGCAAATCGCTGCTGATGGAGCAGCGGAACAAGGAAGCCATGGAATATTTTGAACTGGGGATGCAGCGCAAATACTACTCCATTGCCTTCAAGCGGTATCGCCGGGAGGTTCTGCAGGAGCATTTTGGCGGCATTATGACGGGAGCGCTTACGCTTGTGCTGGCTTTTGTCGCCTATCGCCTGACGAGGAAATGGAGAAGGAGGGGAAGCAAACATGAAACTGGAGCATTATAAATTTCCATTCCATGTCATCCTGCACCCGTTCGACGGCTTCTGGGATATGAAATACGAAGGCAAAGGCAAGGTTCGAATCGCCCTGATTATTCTGGTGATGATGGTGCTTAATGTGGTTCTGCAACGACAGTTTGCGGGATTCCTTGTCAACTTTAACGATCCCCGTTTATTGAACAGCCTGGATGATATTCAATATACGGTGCTGCCTTTTCTGCTGTTCTGCATATCCAATTGGGCGATTACGACGCTGATGGAGGGCGAAGGCAAGTTTTCCGAAATCGTTATGGCGACGGGTTACGCACTTCTGCCGCTTGTGCTGGTCAACTTCCCGCTGACGTATATCAGCCGTTTTATGACGATGGAGGAAACGGCGTTTTATTACTTGCTTAACGGCGCAGCAGTGATTTGGTTTTGTTATTTGCTGTTTGTCGGCATTATGACGGTGCACCAGTATACGCCGTTCAAAACGGTCATGACCTTGGTGCTGACGGTCATTGCCATGGGTATTGTGGTGTTTCTGGGGACGCTGCTGTTCAGTATGGCGGTTCAAATGTACTACTTTGTGGTGGATATCTACCGCGAGCTTATATTCCGAATGTAAAGGAGGCCATTACCTTGAAGACATCAATCAAATGGTATGTAGGAATGGCCTGCATTCTGGCCGCGGGAATATTGTCATTATGGATTTATTTTGCCAATCGCGGCGTTCCGGCCATTACCGTGGGGGCTTATCAGCAGCAGGCCCTGGGACCCGCCCAAGGGGCGGAACTGACGCTGAAGGACGCATCCGGCGTTCCGGGCATGAAGCTGGCTGCCGAAAACGGCGAGCTTGGGCTTTATTTGAATCCCGAAAACGCACAATTTGCCGTATTGGTGAAGGGAAGCGGGGAAATTTGGTACAGCAATCCCGTCAATCTTGAGGAGGATGCCATCGCATCGCCTTTTGAAAAAGAAAATCTGGCGTCGCAGCTTTCCATTACGTTCCGCGACACCTTGGGCAAGCTGGACACCTTCAACAGCTTTACGCAAGGCGTAAGCCGGGGCCAATTCCGGCTGGAAAGTCTGGAAAACGGCTTCCGAATTGTCTATACGCTTGGCGATATGTCGATGGGGATAGACGCTTTGCCGCGGCTGATCAGCAAGACGCGAATGGATGAAGCCGTGCTCAGCAAGCTGGACGAAGCTGGCGCCAAATATGTCAGCACGCGTTATTATCCGCTTGCGAATAACCCTGATGTGCTTGAGCGATTGGATACGGCAGTATCCCGGGAGCTGGTGCTGAAGCGGATGCTGGATTATTTCCAGCAGGCGGGTTATGGCGAAGAGGAGCTTGCCTTCGACAACGAAGAAAACGGCATAGGCGGCGGGGCGGCTGCCGACAAGCCGAATTTTACCGTTCCGCTTCATGTTCAACTGGATGGCGACGGGCTGCTTGTATCCGTACCGGCAGGAGACATCCAGGAGGCGGAGGGCTATCGCGTCCGCATGCTGAATCTGCTCCCTCAATTTGGTGCGGCGGGCCAAAGCGAAAACGGCTATATGCTGGTTCCCGACGGAACGGGCAGCCTGATTTATTTGAACAACGGCAAGATCAGGCAGGAGGTTTACGCACAGCGTATTTACGGGGAAGACGAAAACGACAACAGCGGCCGCAGAGGCCAGGTCGCCCAAAGCGCAAGACTTCCGGTGTTCGGCCTTAAGTCGGGAGATGCCGCATGGTATGCCGCCGTGGAAAAGGGCGATGCCATTGCGACCGTTCAAGCCGACATTAGCGGCCGCAACAATGCCTACAACAATTTGTTCGCCAGCTTTGCTCTGCGCGGCGAGGATGAACTGGAGCTGTACAAAGGAAACACGGTAGAGGAAATTCAATTGCTGTCGGAGGAGCGTTACCAAGGCGAAATCGCCGTCCGGTTCAGCTTCCTCTCGGGCGACAAGGCGGATTACTCTGGCATGGCGGCCGATTATCGGGGCCGGCTGATTCAGCAAGGCGTGTTGACACCGCTTCAGGAAAGCGGCGAGCTGCCGCTGTTCGTCAGCGTATTGGGATCAATCGACAAGCGTAAAACGGTGCTTGGCGTTCCCTATAAAGGACTGGTTCCGATGACAACCTTTGGTGAAGCGGGAGGTATAGCGGAAAGGTTGAACGGAGACGGAATTACCAATATTCAAATGCGGTATCTGGGATGGTTTAATGAAGGGCTCAATCACACGGCGCCAAACAAGGTGCAGGTAGAGAACAAGCTGGGCGGCCGGTCCGGGCTTAAGGAGCTGTCGGAGCAACTGGATTCTACGGGCGGCAAGCTTTATCCCGATGTAGCCTTCCAGCATGTGTATCGCGTAAAGGGCAGATTTGCTCCGGCGGCGGATGCCGCGCGCTACATTACTCGCGAGCAGGCCAGCCGGACGCCGTATAACCGGGCGTTCAATACGATGGACTATGATCTCGGCACCTACTATCTGCTGTCTCCCGCCAAGCTGCCTTATTATGCAGGGCAGTTTATAAAGGGTTACGATAAGCTGGAACTAAACGGGGTAGCGCTCCGCGATCTCGGCGATTTGCTCCATGCCGATTACCGGAACAAGCGGGTTGTCTTCCGCGAAACGGCCAAATCCATCGTGCAGGATCAGCTGGCGGCCTTTAATGAGCAATACGATGACGTGCTGCTTACGGGCGGCAACGGATATGCATTGCCATACGCCGGGGCTATCATTAATGTGCCGACTACGGACAGCGGCTTTAACATTACGGATGAAACGGTGCCTTTCTACCAGATGGTTCTTCACGGCTATATCGATTATGCCGGAGAGCCTGCCAATTTGGGGGGCGAGCAGGATGACAAAATCCAGCTGCTTAGAGCAATCGAGCTTGGTTCGGCGCTTCATTTCTTCTGGTCGGAGGTTTCCTCCAGCGAGTTGAAATTTACGCCATACGATGTCATGTATGCAACGGAGGCGTCCGCTTGGCATGAGACGGCGACAGCGATGTACCGAGAAGCCAATGAAGCGTTGTCCGGCCTGCGGAATGTGCCTATGCTGCGGCATATCCGCCATAGCGAGGATGTTGCCCAAATGCAGTACGAAAACGGCGTTTCTCTATACGTCAATTATTCCGACCAGCCGATTACGGTGAACGGCGTGCGAATTGAAGCGAAAAACTTTGCGGTAGGCGGTGAAGGCCAATGAACGTGAAAAAAATGACTCTGATGCAGAAACGCGCGCTGGTTGGCTTCTCCTTTATTTTACCGTGGCTGCTGGGATTTATTTTCTTGTTCGCTACGCCGCTGCTGCAGTCGGTTCAGTTCAGCCTAAGCAAGCTTGAGGTTGCGCCGGGGGGATACTCCCTTAATTTTATCGGCTTGGAAAACTTCAGGCAGGCGCTTTACGTCGATGCCAACTTCAACCGGATTTTGACGGAGTCGGTTGCCAATATGGTATGGAACGTGCCTATGATTTTGTTCTTCAGCTTGTTTTCGGCGGTGATGCTGAACCAGCATTTCAAGGGGCGCGCGGCTGCCCGGGCAATCTTTTTCCTGCCGGTTATTCTGGCTTCCGGCGCTATCGCTTCGGCTGAAGCAGCCGGTCTGATCAGCATGACGGGAAGCTCGGAGGTTGCGAAGGAGCTGGGCCAGATGCAGAGCGGCTTCGATACGATGGGGCTGGTCATGATGCTGGACAGCGCAGGTTTTCCGGAATGGTTTATTAACTACATCGTGGACGGCACGGTTCGCATCTACGAAATTATCCGCAGCTCCGGCGTTCAAATTCTTATTTTTCTGGCTGCGCTGCAATCGGTGCCGCCTGCCATGTACGAGGTTGCCAAAATGGAGGGAGCGACCGGTTACGAGTCGTTCTGGAAAATTACGTTTCCGATGGTCAGCCCTCTCATTCTGACAAATATCATCTATACCATTATCGATTCGTTCACCAATAGTCCCGTCACTCAGACAATCTACGAAACGGCCTTCCGTTCGCAGAATTTTGGATTAAGCGCAGCGATGTCCTGGCTGTATACGCTTGTCGTCGCCGTCGTGCTGGTTGTGATCGGAGTACTGGTTTCCAGAAAGGTGTTCTACTACAACTGACGGCGATGGGAAGGAGGAAAGGCGTATGGATATCGGTAAAAGCATGAAAAGTAACGAGATGTTTGTCTACAAGCTGAACAAAACGCGAAACAAAGCAGTGGATTGGCTCTGGAAGCTGGTGCTGTACATGCTGGTTTCCGGTATATCCTTTGTTATTCTTTACCCGCTGTTTCGGCGTGTATCGATGGCTTTTAAGGACCCGGGCGATATTTATAACCCCACCATTTATATGGTTCCGGTTCATTTCACGCTGGATAATCTGAAGCATGCGATGGAGGTTATGAATTATTTGCCCACGCTGGGCAATACGCTAATGTTTGTGGCATTTATGACGCTGCTCCAAGCAGGCTCCTGCGCGCTTGCGGGTTATGGTTTTTCCAGATTTGTGTTCCCGGGCAGCAACCTGCTGTTTATGCTGGTTGTCCTGACGATTCTAATCCCGACGAACACGCTGATGGTGCCGATGTATCTGCATTTCCGCAATTTTGACGTGCTGAATATCGTTTCGCTGTTCACCGGCAAGGATGGCGTTAACCTGCTGAATACCTATTGGCCGTTCATCATTACTTCGGCTACCGCCAACGGGCTTAAGTCCGGGCTGTACATTTATATTTTCCGGCAGTTTTTTAAAGGGCTGCCCAAGGAAATCGAAGAGGCGGCGCTGATCGACGGAGCGGGTTTCTACAAAACGTTCTTCCGCATCATGATGCCAAATGCGATTCCGGCCATTATGACGGTTATGCTGTTTGCGTTTGTGTGGCAATACAATGATACGTTTTATTCATCGTTATTTATGAGCGGCGGGGATTTGATATCGATCAAAATCGCTTCGCTGCCGGCGGATGCCAATCAATTTTTGCCGGGTCTGCTGGGGCTTGGCTCAAATGCGGAAATGCGAGCCGATCCCAACCATGTGGCGATGATTGTCGATACGGGCATATTGCTGGCCATTGCGCCGCTGATTCTGATGTATCTGTTTGTACAGCGTTATTTTGTGGAAAGCGTGGAGCGTACGGGAGTTGTCGGCTAATAGCCGGTTAACTTCTGCCCACATCTATGCGTCACGCCGTAACGACGGCATCTTCAGCAAGGATGCCGTCAGGCGTTTCATCTTGCGGAATCGCGTTTTTGAAAGGGGATGATATAATGACACAAAGCCGTAATGCGGAAAGAGAATTTTTTAAAGGAATGACCTATGGCTGGGGGGCGAGCAGGGGAGAGTACAGGCAGCCTTACGCGATGGAT
This sequence comes from Paenibacillus sp. CAU 1782, assembly GCF_054551715.1. Lineage (NCBI taxonomy): Bacteria > Bacillati > Bacillota > Bacilli > Caryophanales > Paenibacillaceae > Paenibacillus > Paenibacillus sp. CAU 1782. Next base: position 262,347 of record NZ_JBTOLL010000004.1, read on the forward strand.
TCATTGGATAAGCTGACGGAAACGGGAAGCGAATGGATCGCGTTATCCTTCTGGACCTATCAGGAAAATGTTCACTCCACGGCCATTTCTTTTGATTACAGCTACACGATGACGGATCGGGATATTGCCCATGCCGTAAAAGAGGCCAAGGCGAAAGGACTTAAGGTTTGCCTCAAGCCGGTCGTCAACTCCAAGGATGGCATATGGCGCGCGCATATCGGTTTTCCAAGCGATGATCAGGCTGCGCCTTATTGGGACGCCTGGTTCCATTCCTATAGCAGCTTTATAAGCCACTATGCGGAATTGGCCGAGGAACTGGGCTGCGAAATGTTTTGCGTCGGCTGCGAAATGGTGCGGACGGAAGGACAGTCCGATTACTGGCGCAAGCTGATTGGGCAGGTGCGTTCCCTTTACAGCGGCCCCATCATCTATAATGCCAATCACGGAAAGGAAACCGGAGCGGATTGGTTCGATGCGGTTGACTATATCGGCATTAGCGCCTACTATCCCGTTGGCAAACGTCCCGGAGACAGCGTGGAGTCGATGCTGGAGGGATGGGAGAGCCAGAAGCCCAAGCTAGCTGCCTTATCGCAAGCTTTTGGCAAACCGATCGTATTTATGGAAATCGGCTGCCGCAGCGCGCTGGGCTGCTCCACTATGCCATGGGATTTTACGCATGTGGAGCTTCCATACCATGAAGAGGAGCAGGCCAACTTTTATGAGTCGGCGCTTCGGGCGTTCTGGGATGAGCCGTGGTTTTCGGGATTTTTCTGGTGGGATTGGAGCGTCAAGCTGTACGCTCACGAGGATGCGCCTGTTAACCGGGGATTCGACATCTACGGCAAAAAAGCGGGCGAGGTGCTGCAAAGCTATTATCGTGGGAAAGAACCGGCTTATTTGCCGGGTTGACGGGAGGACCTTCTGTCAAGGTTGGCCCAATATGAACAACAAAAGACATCCCGGGACTATTTGTTACACGGGGTGTCTTTTTGCGTCTGCTGGGACCTGTGTTAAAAGAGAAAGGCGACGCCGGCTAGTGGACATCCATGTCCGCTAGCCGTGTTTTTTATAGCTTTTGGCGAATGTAATGGACATCCATGTCCATTAGCCGTGTTTTTTATAGCTTTTGGCGAATGTAATGGACATCCATGTCCGTTACAGCCCCAAATCATGCTATTTTGGCTCTTTTTCAGGCTGTAACGGTCATATGTGTCCGTTGCAATGTAGAAAAGTTGCTATTTCCCCTTGTAAGGGACATTCATGTCCGCTACAGCGAAGGCGAAGATGTCAAAACAAAGCAGGTGAATGTGGCGGGGGTGCGCCTCGCCATGTACCTGCAAAAGCAGGCACAAAAAGGGGCTGTCCAAAAAGTCAAACGCTCTAACGGACACGAAAGTCCGTTAGACGCGTAAAACGCAGATTTTGAAATGCTAACGGACATCCTTGTCCGTTAGAGCCCCAAAATGGGTAATTATTGGATAATTTTCACTGTAACGGACATCAATGTCCGTTACAAACGCAAAAAGTTAAAAAATAAGCGCTAACGGACACGGATGTCCATTAGCGTTTTTAATTGAATCAGATACGCGGATCGGCTTTTTGGACAGCCCCTCATAATACGAAAGGACTGGACGGAAAACGATGCGTTTTCTCGGTCCAGCCCTTTATTTAGGGACTATTTGCACAGTCCCAATCTTTTTAGTTTAGAAGCATCTTTTTAGATTAGAAGCGCGGCTCCTCTAATTACTTGATAACGACGTAATCCAGGTTCACCAGCTTGGCATACGTAATGATCTGGTCTGTTGTCAGATTCAGGGAAACGACGGTATGATGGCCTCCGCCGTTTTCAATCCAGGCTTTAACTCCGTCTTGGAAGTTAGGTTTAACTTGCCACAAAACGCGAGCTACAGGCAAATTAGGAGCAGGAACCGTTGGTTCAAATGCCGTAACTTCGTTGATCAGCAGCTTGTAATGAGTTCCGAAGTCGGCCATCGATACAACGACGCCGTCGCCTGCTTTGCCGTCGAATACCAGACGAGCGGGATCTTCGCGGTCGCCAATGCCAAGCGGCGAAACAAGCACTTTTGGTTTGTTGCTTGCCAGGCTTGGATCAACTTCAAGCATGTGCGATTGGAGAATGGCTTCTTGGCCCTCAGCCATCTCGTACGTGTAATCTTCCATAAAGCCAGTGTTCTGGTTGTGGCTCATTACTTTCAGCAAGCGGTCGAGAGCGGCTGTTTTCCAGTCGCCTTCGCCCGCAAAGCCGTAGCCTTGCGCCATCAGGCGTTGAACGGCAAGGCCCGGAAGCTGCTTCATGCCGTGCAGATCTTCGAAGTTCGAAGTGAAGGCGTTGTAGCCGCCTTTATCCAGAAACTTTTTCAGAGCGATTTCATAGCTTGCTTGAACTTTTACGCTGGCTTCCCAAGCTTCTTTGCTGTACGAGCCGTAATCGAAATCATACAGCTCTGCGTATTCCGCGAACAAGGCGTCAACTTCCTCTGCGGTAACCGCATTAACGTATTCAACAAGGTCGCCGATGCCGAAGTAGTCGACGGTCCAGCCAAACTGGATTTGCGCTTCGACTTTATCGCCTTCTGTAACGCCAACATTGCGCATGTTGTCGCCAAAACGAGCTACTTTGATGTTGAAGCTTTCATTATAGGCAACCGCAACGTCCATCCATTCAGCGATTTGCTTCTGAACTTCGGCGCGCTCCCAATAGCCAACAACCACTTTGTTTTGCTTCTGCAAACGAGCGTTGATAAAGCCGTATTCACGGTCGCCGTGAGCAGCTTGATTGAGGTTCATGAAGTCCATGTCGATTGTGGCCCAAGGAATGCTTTCATTATATTGCGTAGCCAGATGCAGAAGCGGCTTCTGCAGCAGCTTTGTGCCGCGAATCCACATTTTGGCCGGGGAGAAAGTGTGCATCCATGTGATAACGCCTGCAACCTCGTCGCGATAGTTGACTTCCTTCATGACGGAAGTGATTTTGTCCGCGCTTACTGCCAGATCCTGAAGCACGAGCGGATACGGCAATACGCCGCTTTTGTTCAATGCATCGGTCATGGCTTGGGCATGCGCCTTAACTTCAGCGAGCGCTTCTTCTCCGTACAGATGCTGCGATCCTACGACAAACCAGAATTCTTTAACGATTGCTTTTGACATGTTTGTTCATCCTCTTTTCTGTGGGGTGTATATAAGTTTAACTAAAGGGTATTGGCAGGTGTTCAGGCCGCCGTGTGGATGGTTCTTCCGATCGCAGTTGTTTCCAGATTCCCTTTAATGATAGGGTCAATTGTTGGAATCCGGAAACACAAGCGAACGCTTGAAACGTTCTGAAAGAACGTCGCATCGCAAGCATATGCTTTTCTCCAGAACCATCCGCACTCTGGCCTGCTTCTGCCGGTTTTATTGTTGAACTTACATCGTTTTTACTTCTGGCCGTAGTAAGCGTCTTTTCCGTGTTTGCGAAGGTAATGTTTATCCAGTATGCTCTGCGGTAATTCTTCGGCGAAGCTGTTTAGTTGGCGCGCGAATAGATTCATTTTGCAAACCTCTTCCAATACAACGCTGTTCATTACCGCCGATTTGGCGTCTTTGCCCCAAGTGAACGGCGCATGGCCCTTCAGCAGAACACCGGGAATCGCCAGAACATCAAGGTTACGCTGCTGGAAGGTTTCGATGATGACGTTTCCGGTCTCCACTTCATACCCGCGGTCGATTTCCTCTTGGTTCAGGAAACGCGCGCAAGGCACGGAGCCGTAAAAGGTATCTGCATGGGTAGTTCCCATAACGGGAACGTCCAGTCCGGCTTGCGCCCAGATGGTCGCCCATGTGGAATGCGTGTGCACGATGCCGCCAATCTCCGCATAATGCTTATAAAGCACGGCGTGAGTCGGCGTATCGGAGGAAGGCCTGAGATCGCCTTCGACAACATTGCCGTCGAAATCAACTACGACCATATCGCTTGGCTTCATTTTGTCGTAGCTGACGCCGCTTGGCTTGATGACGAACAAGCCGCTTTCGCGGTCGGCCGCGCTGACATTGCCCCATGTATATTTCACGAGACCATGCTTGGGCAAATCCAGATTGGCTTCGTATACTTCTTCTTTTAGTTTCTCCAGCATTTTAATTCCTCCAGTTCTCGACCAGATGATCAACAGCCGCTTGCTCGATCGCAAGCCCCTTCACGTAACGTTCCAGGAAAAGCTCAAACCCTTTGACGTCGGCTCCATCCGGAGCAATTTCCACTCCCTCGGCATCCTTGAAAACTTTGTTTTCCAGGTAGTCGGCCAGGACCTCGCCGTTGCCGCGGTTACCCGCATAAGCGGCCAAAATCGCCATGCCCCAAGCTCCGCCTTCTCCCGCTGTCGACATGACGGAAACCGGCACATTAAGCGCGGCTGCCACCATTTTTTGTCCAACGACCGGTGTTTTGAACAAGCCGCCATGAGCCAAAATGCTGTCGATCGCAACGTTTTCTTTCAGAGTCAAAATATCCATGCCAAGCTTCAGAGCGGCAAATGCGGTAAACAGATGAGTCCGCATAAAATTGGCCAGAGTGAACCGGCTTTCCGGCGAACGGACGAATAACGGGCGTCCTTTTTCGATGCCGGTAATGTTTTCGCCCGAGAAATATCCATAGCTGAGCAAACCGCCGCCATCGGCATCCGCCTCCAGCGCTTTATTGAACAAAACGCTGAACAATTGCTCGGAATCGGTTTTTTGCCCCATAGCTACATAGAACTCCCGGAACAAGCCTACCCAGGCATTGATATCGCTGGAGCAGTTGTTGGCGTGAACCATGCCGACAGGACTGCCGTCCGGCGTTGTAACCATATCGATCTCCGGATATACGGCCGACAGATCCCGCTCCAATACGATCATGGCAAAAACCGAGGTGCCGACGGAGATGTTGCCGGTCCGTTTTTTCACGCTGTTTGTCGCAACCATCCCTGTTCCTGCGTCGCCCTCTGGAGGACATAGAGGAATGCCCGCCTGCAGGCTGCCAGACGGATCAAGAATAGCGGCGCCAGACTCGGACAAGACGCCAGCTTGCTCGCCCGCTCCATAAACCTTGGGCAAAATATCGGTGAGCTTCCAAGGATAACCTTTGGATGCGACGAGCTCGTCAAATTGTCCGATCATCGACTCGTTGTAGTTTTGCGCTGCTTCATCGATCGGGAACATACCCGAAGCGTCGCCGATGCCGAGAGCCTTGTTGCCGGTCAGCAGCCAGTGAATGTATCCCGCCAGCGTCGTGATCGACTCAATTTGAGGCACATGCTGTTCACCGTTTAATATGGCCTGATACAAGTGGGCGATGCTCCACCGTTCAGGGATGTTGAATTGGAACAAATCCGTCAACGCCTTGGCGGCCTCTCCTGTCGTGGCATTGCGCCAAGTGCGGAACGGAACCAGCAGCTCGCCCGCGCTGTCAAACGCCATATATCCGTGCATCATTGCGGAAAATCCGATGGTGCCGACGTTTTGCAGATTAACTCCGTATTTTTGCTCCACTTCTTGCTTCATTTCGCTATAGGCATCTTGCAGACCCTTGATGATGTCCGTCAAGTTGTATGTCCAATACCCGTCTACCAAAAGGTTTTCCCATTCAAAGCTGCCCGATGCGATCGTCTCGAACCGAGAATCGATCAACACGGCTTTAATGCGTGTGGACCCAAATTCGATGCCAAGCGAGGTTGCTCCACTGGCGATGTCTTGCTTGATATTTTGAACCATGGACACGCTGCTCCCTTCCCTACCAATTGTTTTAACCACATAACATGCATGACTGTAAGAAGGCGCTTCCTTTATTTCAGCCCTAGTATATTTTTTGTTCGTACATTTGTCAATAAGGATTAAGAATTGTATTTACAAGTTACCGCGAAGAAAAGTTGCCGCTTGTCTTGTAATATGGAGTAGGATGCATAATAATAGGACCATAAACACGTTAAAAGATGTACATACAAATTCGAGGCGTGTTTGCCGATTTGTATAATGGACTTCGGCATGATGGCGATTAAGCGCATGATTGCGAGGTATGGACAACTGCGAAAGAAGTGAATATAGATGAAACCCAAATATCAGGTCATTCTTGAAGATATCAAAAGCGACATTTTGTCAGGGGTATACAGCGTGGGTGTACAAATTCCTACGGAATCGGCCCTGCAGGACAAATACCAGGTTAGCCGCCAAACGGTGCGAAAAGCTATTTTGGAGCTTTCCAACGAAGGATTTTTAAGAAGCGAAAAAGGTTCCGGCACCTACGTCAGTAATCAATATCGTGCGAAGTCAGGCGGCAGTCCCAACAACCGGACGATCGGAGTCATCACGACGTATCTTTCGGATTATATTTTTCCTTCCATTATTCGCGGCATCGAAGGACGGTTGAACGAGGATAATTATTCGCTGCTGCTGGCCAGCACCAATAACGATGTTGCGCAGGAAAAGAAGGCGCTGGAAATGATGCTTTCTTATGGCGTGGATGGTTTGATCGTGGAACCGACAAAGAGTAATCTGTACAATCCCAATATTGCGTATTACCTGTCGTTTAAGGAGCAAGAGGTCCCTTTTGCCATGATCAATGCTTATTATGAAGAGCTGGAGGTTCCTTTTTTCTGTCTCGACGATGTCCAGTCCAGCTATCTCGCTACCAAGGAACTGATCACGAACGGGCATACCCGAATCGGAATTATTGCCAAAATGGACGATTTGCAGGGGAAATACCGTATGAAGGGGTACATCAAAGCGTTAGGGGAAGCCAAATTAAGCTTTCACCCGGAGCAGGTGCTGGCATTTGATACCGAAACCAAGCAGGATCTATCCGTCAACTTGAAGACATTCCTGAGCGAAAACAGAGAGGTATTGACGGCCATTGTTTGCTATAACGACGAGGTGGGACTAGAAGTCGTAAATGTGTGCAGACAACTTGAGTTGTCCGTTCCGGATGACTTATCCATCATCGGGCAGGACAACTCGTACATCGCCAAAAACGCAAATATCAAGCTGACCACCTTGACCCATCCCCAGGAGCAGATGGGGCGCGACGCAGCCGACTTCGTTATTAAAAAGCTGCAAGGGAAAAAGGATTTGAAGGAAACCACCTACTATCAGCCCGTTCTGATTGAAGGGGAGACGGTGAAGAAGAGACGCTAATCCGTCTTGGCGGTTTCGCCGGCGCGCGGAAGAGGCACCTCGCGCCAATCGAGATCCGAAGCCAGATAAAAGCTTGGATAACAAGGCTGATTATAGACGACGTTTTGCCAGGCGACGCCGACCCGGTATTGGGCGTCGTGCATCAGCGTGTACAGCTTGCGGTCGGTAAGCTCCGTGCTGAAGTAGATCCGCATGGCAGAGCTGTCTGCCGTCCTCACCAACAACTCTTCCCGCCAGTCGCCGAAAATGTCGGCCACGAGACAGGGGTTGCCCTTCGTGCCGTTATTGGATCGGCAGCCTTCGGCCGTCAGAAGTCTGCCTCTTTCCCAATCATCGATGGCGACCGGCTGATCGAAGGAACCGCTTATGATCTGGGTGGTCATGTCGGCGGCCCAACGAATGCTCATGTTCGTCCCGGGAACCCTCCGGTCGATCTGCTCGCCTAGGGCCGTCATCAAGCCAAACGTCTCCTGGCTATGGATATCCTCGCTGCTCCAGGTTTGCAAGCCGCGGCAGCCGGGAACGACTTGGCCGATCATGCCGCGACCCACATCGCCGACCGCCGGGGCGCCGTATAACACCTTGCCCGTCCGCGCATCCCGCAATGTGTAGCCGTAAGGTACGGACGCGCCGCCTTCATGCACCATGAATATTTCCAGCCCCGGACGATCGGGATCGATATTCGCGACATGAAGCGCGTCGCCATGGCCAAGCTTCACTTCTTTGCCCGGCGTATCCCCGACTGCGGTCATTATACCCGCAGAGCTATATAAAAGGGTTCCGTCATGGTCGATTGTCGCCGCGCCGTAAATAATTTCCTGACAGCCGTCTCCATCAACGTCTGCCACGCTCAAGGAATGCGCCCCTTGCCTGGCGAGCGCGCCGAACTCTTCGTTCCGCCCATCCGGCAGATGGAGGGAGTCGTTAAACGGATTGTTCATCGTGACCCAGCCGCTGTCGACGAACCACTGCTCGTGGAGCTTGCGGCCGTCCCATGAATAGGCGATGGCCGTTGCCCTTGTGTAGTAGCCCCTCGCGAATATGGCGGATGGCTTCTCGCCGTCCAGATAGGCGACTCCTGCGAGAAATCGGTCGACCCGGTTGCCGGGCTCGATGCGATTCCATGCATAATCGCCCCACATCAGCCCATCGTCATGCCGGCCGGGCTTGTATCGAATGGTCTGAAGTTCTTCTCCCGTCTCCCCGTGGAATACGGTCAAATATTCCGGGCCGTCCAGCACAAAACCCTGTATCTCCCGCAGCGCGTTGCGGCTGCTTCGGCCGGGTGCGTAGACATCGATCATATAATCCGCCAGCTTCTCCGCATCCTCGCGAGTCAGCGGGTAGTGAAACCGCTTTTCGATGCCGAAGCAAGCCTCCAGAGTATCCGGCCAATGGCCGGCCGTCACCTCTTCATGCCGATGCCAACGCATGAACAACGTGACGATATGCTCATAGTAGTCCGAGCTGCTCATCCGGTAATCGTCCTGGTGACTGTATCCCTGTGCCAGATCCTCTTCAAGCATGGTGATGTACGTCTCGGCCGGCATGTTCTCCCCTCTGCCTTGCCGGATCGTCTTCGTGCCGGGCGCCGTCTTCATCATAAGCTCCGCGCGGCCGTCGCCGTCGAAGTCGAATACGAGAAACTGCGTATAATGCGCGCCGGCCCGGATGTTGACTCCGAGATCGATACGGTACAGGAGCGTCCCGTCCAGCTTGTAGCAATCGATATAGACGGGGCCGGTGTAGCCGGAATGCGAATTGTCTTTGGCGTTTGAAGGGTCCCACTTCACGAAAAACTCATATTGTCCGTCGCCGTCAACATCTCCGACGCTCATATCGTTCGCAGAGTAGGTATAGAGCTCGCCCGCGGGCGTGACGCCATCCTCGGGCTTCCGGAGCGGCAATTCATAGTAGTTGTTCCGCCATGGCTTAACGCGCGCGCTCTGCTCCGTCTCGCGACCGCCTACGACGGCGCAAACCTCGTATTCCGACGCCGCGCTTCCGCCGCGGTCGAGATAATTGGTGCTGTCGTTTACGGCAGCCATAAAGGCGCCATCGCGATAGACATGAAAGTTTGTACCGGTCAATCCTCGTTCATCCCACCCCGTAGCTTCGTTCCCCAGCAATCTCCAGCTGAGAAAAACGCCTTCCGACGTACACATGGCGACGAGTCCCCGATCTAATTGCTCCAGTTGCATCATGCTTGGTTCACCTATCTCCCTTTCTTACCGATACTCTCCGCCGGGGTACAACGTGGAGCTGTACAGACGTTTGGGCTGGGGCAAAGGCTCCCCCGGCTTACTCGGCGTCAGCTCTATCGGCCTGCTTGCATAGATCCAAGCCGTGGACTGGTTGTAGATCAGCACCTGCTCCTGTCCCGATCCCGTCAGGTCCGCATGCGCGACGTAGCCGTCATTGGGGAACCTTACTGTCTCGGCCATATGGCCGTCATACAAGGTTGGCGGGACGCCGCCCCCGCGCCGGTATGCCAGTATATAGTCGAGAGGCCCGTCATCCCAGTTGGATAACGTTTCGACGATGGTCAGCCAACCGTTAGTCTGCCGGTTTTCCTTCCACAATTCCTTGCCTTGCGAATCCAGCAAGAAGAGGCCGTCTTTGCCGCTTTCGGAAAATACGTCTCCCGTATCCCCGCGCGTAATCCGGTCGAGCCCGGCAATCTGCAATCCGTTCAAATCGCCCCTGAATTTGCCAAGCGCAATGTGTTGGGATTCGATCGACCCCTCGTACCGCCATAGCTCCTTGCCTTGAGCGTCATACATAACGGTTACGCTTCCTCCGATGACGATCTGCATGTCGCCTCTTCCGAGCACGTCCCCGACCCATATGCAATCCGCGTGATCGTCCAGATTCTGTGCCGACCATAGCTTCTTGCCATCGTGATCCAGCAGGTCGTAACCCGCCATGACTTCGTCGCGGCCGTCTCCGTCGAAGTCGAACACCCAGGGGAAATGGCCCGGATTGCCCGCATAGGTCCATAAGAGGCGAAGCTCGTTGTCGACCGCCCATAACGTTTGGTAACGATCCTTCAGAATGATATCCGCCGGATAGGCTCCGCCGCTGAGATTGGCGATGATGATGCAATCATGCGCCCATTCCGAAGGCAGCTCGAAGGAACGTTTCTCTTGACCCGTTTGGCCGTCTAGAATAAGGAAGCGCTTGTTCATGACGCACAGCACCTCGCAGCGGCCGTCGCCGTCGATATCATAGAGCTGCGCCGGATAATCCGAGCCCGGACCGCCGCAATTCGGATCGGGAACCCCGACCTGCCATAGAAGGCGGCCGTCCAGATCGAAGGCGGTCAGACATTGGGCCTGATGGGGGACATACCGGTCATCAATGCCCCCGTTGGGCTGGACCATGACGATTTCCATTCGGCCGTCTCCGTCCAGATCGCCAAGCAGCATTTTGCAGCGCAGTCCCGCTTGGGAGATGTCCAATTGCTGGACTTGAGCAGGTTCTTTTGTTTGCTTTTTCATCCAATATACCTCCGTTGTGAGAGGTTCGCTCACTGCTGGGATTCCTTGTGGAGCTTGTTGATTTCTTCAATATAATCGTTTCCGCCGGTTGTTTTCCATAGCTCGACGGCTTTGTCGAAACCGGCATCGTCGATCTGGCCGACAATGTATTGAATCCGGGCGTCCGCGATAATGTTGTCAAGCTGCTGCCCTTTTTGCGCGAATACCTCGGAGACAAGCGGCTGCGCCGGGTTGGCGACGACGATGCTTTCGTTAGCCGCCTGAACGTCAGCAATCATCTGGTTAACATCCGTTTGCTCGAGAGTAGGGGCAACCGGGCCGATGAATGTCAGCATTTGATTAAGTCCGTTGTATTGCTGGATAAGGCCGGCATCCAAATTTTCCTTCGGCGCGATATAGCCGTCTACCATATCGTAGTGAACGCCTTCTATTCCGTAGCCAAGCAGATTTTGCATCTCTACATCGCTGAGCTTGTCGATGAAAGTAAGAACCTTCTTCAATTCCTCCTCCGTCTTGACGGCGGATTTGGAAATGGCGAGCATGCCCGAGTAGCCGGTCGTCGGCATATCACGATGGCCCTTCGGACCAACCGGCGCTTGGAAAACGCTCGTGTACGATCTGTCTCTTGGCGCTTTTTCCTGCATAGGGCTGTTAAGGCGGCGTGCATTATCGGCCACGTCCACGAACACGCCGGCTTTTCCGTTCACGAACGGATCGTTCCATACGGCCGAATCCATGACGGCGAAATCTTCGTTTACGAGGCCTTCCTCGTACAGCTTGCGGAAAAACTTAAGCGCATCCCGATATTCCGTCGTCATATGCGTCGGTACCAAGCTGCCGCTTCCGTCGTCGCCCCAGCCGTTTGGCGCACCGAACCATACCTGCATAATGTCCCAAGGTCCAGCGTATTTCGTAATGACGATGCCGTAGGTGTCGTCCTTGCCGTTTTGATCGGGGTCGTTTTCCTTGAATGCTTTTAGCACATTGTAAAACTCCTCGATCGTTTTCGGAGGCTGCAGTCCGAGATTATCCATCCAAACCTGATTAAGGGTGACGCCCATACGGCCTAGCACGCGGCCCCGGTAAACGCCGTAATTTTTGCCGTCAATGGAGGCGTTGTTCAGCACGATGTCATTGGCTTGGCTAAGGTTGGGATAGTCCTTCAGATAGGGGCCAACCTCCCAGAACGCGCCGGCCCTAGCCGAGCTGATGAAGCTTGGCGATTTGTCGACAACCATAATCGTGGGCAGCTGCCCGGAGGCGAGCGTAATGTTGACTTTGTCGGGATAGGAGCTGTTCGGCACAAATTGAATGTCGAGCTTCGTGTTGGTGTACTCTTCCAGTTTTTTGATTACCGGGCTGTCGGCTTTCGGAAGATTGGTATCAAAGGATTGCATCATGATGCTGATTTTGAACGGATCTTCCTGGGCAATTCCATTGCCTTCGGCATTTGCGGTTTGCGTGTTTTGAGGCGAAGCGCTTTCCGATTTGGCAGTTCCTCCGTTTCCCCCTGAGCAGGCGGATATGATCATTACAGAGGATAGAACAAGCAAGAGCAAGCTTTTTTTCAAACCCGTTGCTTTCTTTTTCATTAAAAACCCTCCTCTTTCAAAAATAGTTGCTTTCTATATAGATGTCACGCAGATGCGTTCATCTAACCTTTAATGGAGCCTAAAAGCACGCCCTTGGCGAAATGCTTCTGCAGAAACGGATAGACCAGCAGGATGGGCAGCGTGCCGACTACGATGACGGCCATCTTGACCGATTGGTCCGGAGGCTCGATGAAATTCGCATCCATGGCGCTCATATCGCCCGCGGCCATCTGCGATAGCATGACGATTTCCCGCAGAATGACCTGAAGCGGCCATTTGGAGTGATCGTTCAGGAACAGCAGCGCCGAGAAAAAGTTGTTCCAGTGGCCAACCGCGTAGAACAGGCCGAATGTGGCGATAATCGGCTTCGACAGCGGCAATGCGATGCGCCATAAGACGCCGAGGTCGGTACAGCCGTCGATCCGGGCCGATTCCTCCAGGCCGGGAGGGAGCTGCTGGAAGAAGTTTTTGATAATAATCAGATTAAACGCGCTGATGGCGCCAGGGAGAATGACCGCCGCATAGGAATCCAGCAGGCCAAGCTGCTTCACCACGAGGTATCCCGGTATCATGCCGCCGCTGAACAGCATGGAGAAGATTACCAGGTTCATGATGATATTGCGCCCAAGCAAATCCTTGCGGGAGAGTGAGTAAGCCATCGTGAACGTAAACGCGAGATTGGCGAGAGTTCCTGTAATCGTAATGACAACCGAGTTGATCAAGCTGCGAGCAACTGTATCCGTGGAGAAAATATATTGAAACGCTGCGATCGACGGGTCCCTCGGAAAGATGAAGAATTCCCGTTCCATCAGCTCCACTTCCGTGGCGAAGGAGCCGGCAATAATGTAGATGAAAGGCAGTACCGTGACGAGCGATAGAATGCCTAGCAGCAAATAATTGAAGCCGTCGAACAGCTTCTCTAAGGGCGAGTCATGCTTGCTGTTCATTCCTGTTCCCTCCTGCGTTAGAAAATGCCTTCTTGGCCAAACCGCTTGGCGAGCCGGTTGCTGCCATAGATCAGAAGGATGCCGACAACCGACTTGAACAAACCGATGGCGGTGCTATAGCTGAAGGCTCCTTGCGTAATGCCGACAAAGTAGACATACGTGTCGAAGACGTCCGCGACCGACCGGTTCAGTGAGTTGGTCATCAGGAAAATTTGCTCGAAGCCATTATCGAGGAAGCTTCCCAGCCGCAGAATCAACAAAATGACAATCGTGCTGCTGATAGCGGGAAGCGTAATGAAGACCAGACGTTGGAAACGATTCGCGCCGTCGACGACGGCCGCTTCGTATTGCTCCATATCGACGGAAGCGAGCGCGGCCAAGAAAATAATCGTGCCCCAGCCTGAATCCTTCCACATGATTTGAAGGATGATCATAGGTCGGAACCATGACGGATCTGCCAGAAAGTTGATTGTTTTTCCTGTAATCGAGGCGACGAGTTCGTTGATAATGCCGCCCGAGGTCGTCAAGAATACGTAGGTCATGCTGGCCACGATAACCATGGACACGAAGTGAGGAACATATACGAGCGTTTGAACGACTCTTTTGAAATAAGCCAATCGCACTTCATTTAATAATAATGCCAGAATGATCGGCGCCGGGAAGAAAAAGACAAGATCGTATACGGCGAGGATCAGAGTGTTGCGCAGCAGCCGAAAAAAATCGGGATTGGCGAAAAAATTGCTGAAGTGCTCAAATCCGACCCATTCGCTGTTCCAAAAGCCTAGAAACGGCTGGTAGTTCTGGAAAGCGATGAGCACGCCCCACATGGGCCAATATTTGAATATCAGGAAGTACAGCAGCCCCGGAACCAATAAGAGATACAACCATTTGTCTTTTTTAAGCTTCGACAGCCAGCGTCTCCGTTTAGGATTGATCCGTGTCAGGGATGCTTCTGAATCAGATGGAAGCGCCGTATTCATCCACTCACCCTCTCTTGGTCAAACGCGCCATAATGTTATCGCTTACATTTTTGAGTATCACCTCTTTGGAAAAGACATTCAAGCTCACTTTTTTGCATGAGAAAAGCCTTGATAATCAAGGCTTTTTCGTCTGTATGGACGTTTTTTGGAGGGGTGGTACTTTCTTGTTTTCAGGTCTCCGTCTGCTCTCTGAACTGTCCGGGCGTAATACCAACCTGCTTCTTGAAGATCCGGTTGAAGTATCGCTGCTGATACCCAACCTCGTTAGCGATATTGTTGATTTTGAGATCAGTCTCGCGCAGCAGCGTCTTGGCTTTTTCGATCCTGAGCTCTGTCACATAGTCGATAAAATTGATTCCCATAAATTGTTTAAAGTATTTGCTGAGCGTATAGCTGTTCGTCCCGGAAAGGTCGGCGCACAGCTCAAGCGAAATGTCCGACGTGTAGTGGGCATGGATATAGTCGATCGTCGATTCCACTAGCCGCTTCAGCTCAAGGTTGGCTCTGGCGTCTCTTTCGTCAATGAACGGCTCAATGACTTTTTTCTTCATCCATCCCAGCATCTTATCCGGCTCGCGGATTTGCGAAAGGTGGCCGAACATATTTTCCCCGCCGAACAGTTGATGCGGACTTAGACCCGACTGCAGAATGGCGTGCTGGATCGTTCCGTACAATTGCAGCATGCTTTGCTGCACCAAAATTTCAGTGCCGCGGAAGGACAACACTTCTTCCAGGAATAAGGTAACCAGCCGCTCCGCTTCACCCTTGTCGCCGGCTCTCATCGCATGGACGATATCCCGCTCCAGCGCAAACGGATAGTGGAATTCGTTGCTATCGGCATGGGCGGTGATTTGCTCCATGTTAATCATCTGGTTCTGATTGACGAATTTTCGGTAGCCCGTCGCGCGCTCCACTTCCATATACATGTCGGGTATCTGCTGGATTCTCTCCAGAGAGCCGCTGAACGTAATCGTGACTTGCATATGGATAATGCCGTTGATGGCTGTCGTAATTTCCGTCCCCAACATCTGAATTCGTTCGGCGATCGGTTCGCCGCCTTGGTGCATGACGAGCACGGCCACCGTCAAGTCGTGAAAATTCATGACGCTGAACTGATGCAAATGTTGTGCGGCAAGCTCCTCGATAATATTGGAAGCCGTAAAGGTAACGAGGCTTTCATCCCCTTGGGAAAATCGCTCGGTCAATATGTCGTATCCCGTCAGCTGAATATGCATGATACGGAATTGATGGTCATCGATATCCCAGCCGTAGAGCTTCATTCTGCCCTTTAAATCCTTCTCCGTATAGGAAGCGAGATGTCCTTGCAGCAGTTGAAGCAGAAAGCCCGACCGGACATGGGTCCGCTGTTCCTCCAGCCGATTGCGGAGGTTCAGGCTTTCGTCGTGCAGCTGATTCCATTGGTTCTCCAAATATTGAAATTCGTCCATACCGCGGTCAAGCTCCTCGTCTTTATGGCGCTTGAGGCTGTTAAGAAGCCTCTCGACGGGCAGATAGATCCGCCGGGAAGCAAGCCAGGAGAACAGCAGCGCGAGCAGCAACCCCGATGCGCTGACCAGGAAAATCGTATTGGAGAGCTTCACCACGGAGGAGGTAATGGTCGTGATCGGCGTAGCCGAAATATACGTCCATTCGGTTGACAGACGGGTCAGCCTTCCAAAGGATACGGAATAGGTGACGTCATCCTGATCCAACAGGAATGTGCCGGACAGCTCCTCGCGGCTAAGCACTTCCGTGCGCAGCCGCTCATTGACGGCCTTTTCTTCGGCATGGTCGGCGACAAGCACCTCGCCTTTTTTGTCGAGAAGCATCGTAAAGCCTTGGTTATAGGGAGTCATGGTTTTTAGCAGGCTCATGACTTTCTCTCGTTTAAGCTCCGTGACGAGCACGCCGAACGGGGAATTGCTGTCGCCCGGAATTTTGTGGACCAGCACGATGGGTTCCTCCGCGGCTTGCGTTTTTTCCTCCGCGGTCGGCAGCCTATTACTCCAATAAATATTTGTTCCCTCCGCAATGATCCGTTCGAAATCATCAATCTGATCGCGGTTGCTCAGCGTATAGAATTCCGGTTGGAACAGTACCGTGTTATGTCCGTTAATGTAGAGCTGCACTTGATTGATGAGCGGATGGGAGCCTTGAAGCATGAACAATGTCTTCGTAATATTGTAGGTGTCTTTGAATTGGTATACGAAATTGATTTCCTTCAGATCGGAGCCAAATTGCGGGTTAAACGCCCAATGCGAAATATCCAGCTCGACGGAACCGAATTGGTCGTCGATATTTTGCGCGCGTTCTTTAATCTGATTTTGGTGCAGGTCGCTGATGTTCTTCTGCATTGGCCCTACCGCGAATCCGTATGTCGCTACGGCGATGATTAACCCCGGCACGCTTGCGGCCAATAAGAACCACGTCAAGCTTTTTCGGTAAAAGTTTCTATTCTTTCTTCCTGTTCTCACGAAACCGCCCATTCGCTTGAGCATGAACTTCCCCCCGTCCCAAATCATTCGCAAGAAACCGCTTACAAAATGATAGATCAATTAACCCCCTTGTGTATGTAAAGTATACCTGAACAGAGGGGGGCTTCCCATGCAAAAATCGGAGGGATGATTCGGCATGCGCAGCCAGTGATTAATGAGGAAGGATAGCCAGGCTTTTCACTTTATCCGTTAATAGCCGGGCTATTCTGCGTGCTCCGGTTTCGGTAAAATGCGTGTGGTCGGTCCCGTTCACCGATACCATAAAAAACGACTCCGCCTCCTCATAGCCGACGGATGAATAATAGGCAAGGCTTTCCGCCATCAAATCGATGAGGATGACATTATCTTCGGCAGCGACTTCCTTCATTGCCGTGCAATAGTGCGGAAAATCATTTAAGAACGTTCCGTGCTCGAAGTGCAGCCGTCCGACCGGAGTGATCAGCACGGGAACGGCTCCGCGTCGCCGCGCGCCTTCGATGTACATCCTTAGATATGATTTATATGCCGAAAACGGCTCGGTATATCTCTCCGGCCTGCTCTGCGTGGCGTCATTGTGCCCCATCTGAACGAACAGATAGTCGCCTTCGCTAATTTCGTCCAGAATACTCTGGAGCCGGCCTTCCTCGACAAACGTCTTCGAGCTTCTGCCGCCGATCGCGCGATTCACGAAGCAAACGCCGTTCGTGAAATATTCGCCTATAAATTGACCCCAGCCCGCCTGCGGCGCATGCTCCTTCTCGTAGGTTTGCACCGTGGAATCTCCCGCAAGAAAGACATGTACGGAATGCTTCATTTTTTTCACCCCTATCAGGCTTATTCATGACTTTAGATACGCGCATAGTGTAAGCGGCTGAGCCATCCCCTGCAATTGCACTTTTTTGCAATCCATGATGCGGCGTGCCTTTCGCCTAATCATTCCGCCTATTTAAAGCGACTTTCAATCAATGAACCGTTTTTATCGCTTTTTCAATTGGAAAAACTCGCACTCTTTCCGGTTATGGTAGGACAAGTCGCTGACGCTGGACTGCGTAACGACCGTATTGTCGTCGAAGCGCAGAATGACCGAGCTGGCGTCTACAATATGATTGTCCTGGAAGACGCGAACCCGGAAACCTCGCTGAAGCGCCTCCTGTAAATCGGCATCGGTTATTAAACGGTATTGAAGGGACATGGGAATCTCCTTTTCGGGGGTAATATCAAATTATAACCATCCGCTCCATGGGACTGTCAAATGCTTAAGCGGAAGCCATAGCAATATATGGTACAATAAGCCGTATTGAAGAAGTTGTTCAAAAGCTTAAAATGAGGTTCAAAAAGTTCGCTTTTCAGTACCGAGAAGATGGCAAGAAGCTAGAAATCGAGGAGCGGAGCTTAGTGTAAGCTAAGTGAGTACCTCCAATGTTTCCGGAGGAAACATACTTCGTAAGCATACGCTGATTTCGGCTGAATGTCATATTCGATGCTAGCTATGCCGCTAGGCATGCTTCGTAATGGGAAGTGGACTTTTTGAACAACCTATTAAAGGAGAGAATACGTAATGTCTAGTTTGCCGAATTGCCCGTCTTGCCAGTCGCAGTATACCTATGAGGACGGAGATCTGTATGTTTGCCCGGAGTGCGCCCATGAATGGAGCGCGCAGGGCGGGGATGAGCAAGGCTCTGAAGAGGAAGTGGTAAGGGACGCCAATGGCAATGTGCTGCAGGATGGCGATAGTGTCTCGATCGTGAAGGATTTGAAGGTAAAAGGAAGCTCCTCCGTGCTGAAAATCGGCACCAAGGTTAAAAATATCCGGCTGGTGGATGGCGATCACAATATCGATTGCAAGATCGACGGTTTTGGGGCCATGAAATTAAAGTCGGAGTTTGTCAAAAAGATTTAAGCCGGGATGGGGTTGGGATCATACCCCTGAATATGGAAGTTGTGAAGGGGCATGTGGAGCATCTGAAGGCTCTTCATGACCAGGGCAAGCTGGTGCTGAGCGGCCCCTTCGAAGACTATCCGGGCGAAATGGGAAATCGCTAGTTGCCTCCATAATGAACAGTGTTCAATGTTTCGTCATATTCATGTGAAAATAATCACAATATATTCCTTGTTTTCGTGGTATGATAAAGACAACAAAAGAACAAGGAGTGAGTGACATGAGAGCAACCGAAACTTATGTAACCCAAAACATGATGCAGTTTTGCTACACCTGCGATGACGCTGGTTTTTGCGAAACGGAAGAAACGTGCAGAACCTGCTGGACCGATAACGGCGTTTGGAACGTTGCAGACGAAGCGGGCGCCCAGGAAACATTGAATTTGCTGCATGCGTATTACGAGTAGCCCATGAGTCGATCTAATAAGCACGACTCCACCTGAACGGACAATATTGCAGGAGCCTTACAGAGGCCGGCAGTATTGTCCGTTTTTTGCTGCGCGCAAAAAGGATGAATGTCACCGCTTGTCGAATACATATATAAATAGGGTCATACAACATTTGGGATTACAGGAAATGAGGTCGAAAACTTGAACGTGCGGAGAAAAATATCACTTGCGGTAGGAGTGATTCTTTGCGTATTGCTGCTCAGCGCTTGCGCAAATAGATTGCAGAACCTGTTCGACGGGGAGGATATCAGCTCCAGAAGCTCCATCAAAGCATTTAATCAAAAAGGATTCGACTTGATGGAGGAGGGGCGCACTGAAGAAGCGATAACCCAGTTCGAAAAAGCCATCGATGCCATATACGAGGCAAAACCGGAGCTTAAGGAGCTCAGCTCTCCGATTCAATCATCGGAGGTGTATGATTCGCCCTTTAATAATATGAGCTGGGCTTATCATGACCTGGGGGATTACGAAAAAAGTCTGGAGTATATAGAGATCGCTCTTCTTCTGCTGCCTAATACCGACACGGAATATATCAATAAGGGCAATGCCCTGTACGGTCTTGCTCGTTACGATGAAGCGATGGAACAGTACGAAAAGGCGATCGACTATGATAATGGCAGCATTTATGCCCATTACGGCAAAGGCATGATCCATTATGACAGGAGCCAATACCGGGAGGCGCTGCAGTCTTTTAATGCTTTTTTGAAAAAGGACGAAAGCGATTATGACGCTTTGGAGATGAAGGTTTACTCCCATATTGCGCTGGGCGAATCCGCCAAGGCGCTGGATTATGCCGAGCATATTATCGGCAAATACCCCGACGATTATCATGTATACCGCCTCAAAGCGATTGTGCTTGGCGACATGGGCGATTTCGAGGCTTCGGATCAATTTCATCAAGAGCTTAAGGCGCAATTCCCGGATAATCCCGATGTAATGGATATGCTGGGCGAATTTTATGCCGATTACGGCTACTTTGATGAGGCGGTTGCTGTTTTTCGCGACAAGCTGAGGGATTACCCGGAGGACGCCGATGCTTACTGGTGGCTGATTGGCATTTATGACGGCATGGGCGAATACGAAGAGGCCAAAACGGTATACGGTGAAGCGCTGGACGTTGTAGCGGATAAAGCGCTGATTCATGAAAAAATGGGCGATACCGCGTACAATTTCGGCTTTTATCTGGATGCTGCCGATTACTACGGCTATGCGGCGCAAGCGCTGCCGGACGAACCTCTGCATTATATGCAGCAGTTGTCCTCGCTCTACAGCGCTAACCGAAATGTCCGTTGTGTGGAGCTTGGCCAGACGGCCAGAGAGTTGTTCCCGGATCACTCCGATATTGCCTGGTACAGCGGTTTATGTCAGGTGGAGCTTGGCGAATATGAAGCAGCCATTCAGGATCTGAGCGATGCTGCGGAAACCGATCCGGAATCCTCCGAAGCTTGGGCGCAGCTGGCTTATGCCAACTTGTTGTACGGAGATGAGGGCAAAGCCAGAGAATACAGCGATCGAAGCCTGAAGTTGTACAGCGGCAATTATACGGCAGAGATGGTCAAGGAATCGCTGAAGGAAAAAAACAAACCGATCGGGTCGCAGATTAAAGCTTTTTTTGAGGAGAACTATTTGTACCTGGATGCGGTCGAAGCCTCCAAAGAGCTGTTATCCGAGCTGGATCAGCCCGATATTCCGCTGGAATTGATCGCGGAGCGGTTTGAAAAAGCGAAGAAAAAAGGCGATCAATTTTCCTTTATGATCTATGGAGACGATTACGACCAATTGGGCTACTACGAGGAAAACGATTTGGAGCTGACGGAGGAAGGCTCCATGGTATACATTCGGATTCCGACCTTCCATATGCGGACCGATGACGCTTTTATCGACATCATCGACCGGATCGACGAGCCGGAGAGCAAAAATCTGGTGCTGGATCTGCGCGGCAATGGGGGAGGCATAGCGCAAAGCGCCAATATTATGCTGGATGCGCTGCTGCCCGATTATGTGACCAGCATGATGATATACCGCAATGGTCAAACGGAAAACTTCTATTCCGATCCTTCGTATACCGAGTTTAGGCACATTTATATTCTGGTCGATGAAAACTCTGCTTCGGCATCCGAGCTGCTGACGCTTGGCCTTAAATCCTACCTAAGCAACGTTACGATCGTGGGACGCGATACCTACGGAAAAGGCGTCGGGCAATACGTGTTCGATGACCCGGTTCATAAGGTGCTGCTATACGTGGTCAACTTCTATTGGAATGTGAAGCAAAAAAATATATCCGATGACGGCATCAAGCCGGATGTGTACGTTCAAGGCAACAGTCTGGAAGCGTTCATGAAGCCGGTCCGGGACAGAATGAAGCCATAAATCGTCGAAACGGCAAGAGGGCGACCCAAAAGCTTTAGCTTTCGGGCAGCCCTCTTTATTTCGGGTTTAGAATAAATACGATGACACTCTTATCCCGCTCCATATTCCAATCGACAAAAACGTCCGTAATTTTGGTGTTCAATAGCTGTTCGATATTTCTGTTGTCCCGCAAATGCTTTTTCTCCAGATGATTAACCGCCTGTCTCAAACGATCTTCATCCCCGAGACGAAACAACTCCTTGCTAAGATCAATCATGATTCCGGAACGAACAACAACCAGCGTTCTTTTATTGATGATGCGGGAATACATATGATCCGGTTTCTTCTGGATACGCTGGCTCATCCGGAGAATTTCGCGCTGAAGTCCTTCTCTCCCTTCGAATTTGTCCTGCGCGGTTTCCGAAGTTGCGGATTCCTCCAATTGGCGCCCTACCAGAATGCCGGAGTGGTTATGAAGCTCCCAGTCATAATAAAATTCCAAATCGTTCATTCCGGTCAACGGCAGCAAATACGCTTTGATCTCGGGAATCAGCGATGACATGACCAAATCCCTTGTTTGCTGTATCGCGCGGGTCTGCCCTTGGTTAAGAAGTATTTTTTCCGTCGGCGTCAAAAAATTCCGCAAATAAACAACAATGAATGGCCGATCCACGCTTACATATATGGACTGGGGCCCTTTCCCGAATGCATCCCGAAGCATTTTCCCAAGGTGGCTTGCTATTTCATTCTGGAAATAGTTTTCATTCATACTCAGTACGTTCATCCTCTTTTCTAGCAACAAAAAAAGCCTAAATAAAAGGTTGCTCAGCAACTTTTATTCAGGCTTATGTCCAGCGCTGTCTCTGGTTCATCTCGGCCAACTCAATCCTTATTGTAGTCAACATGCATAACCTGTCGATTTGCGGGCTTCCCCCGCATGGAATGGATAAAGGATAAAGGCAAGAGCGTCAAATCTGCTGCCCACATTCATTTTAATAATTTTGGTCTTATTTGGCAAGGTTAAAGTGCAAGTTCAAGAAGTAAGGTCATCTGTACCGAGAAGGTTTGAAGGTTTGATGTACCCCTGCAGGACCTGCTGTAAAGTGAGGCAGGACGCGGCTTGATCGCGGGAAACGAGTCCCTTTTCTAGTAAGGTATCACTCAATTCCGGGCGTATGCCGGTCAGGGTGGCGGCACATTTATTCAGGACCGCTCCTTCCAGTATTTCGGATAAAAAACACAGCGTTGGTTCGGTCATGCGGTCTATGGCGGAAAAGTCTATGATTAGCCGGTTAAGCTTCAATTCATTGATTTGGGCAAGCACGGATTCATGAGCTTTGCCGCCGCGATGTGACTGGATTCCCCCGGCAAGCGGGAGCAAGCCTACATGATCCAGCAAGGTGATGACAGGAGTAGAGCAATTAGGCTGGTTCCGCTCAGCTTCATGCGAAGAGCAGCAAGCATTTCCCGTTTTGTCAAATTCTGATTGGGCAGAATGAAGCCCATCCCTTGTGGTCGTTGGAAAATCCCCCGATTGATACTCCGTGCTCCATAGCGGAAAATGCAATGAAAATTCAGTCCCGGCTCCCAGCTCGCTCCTGACCCGAATAAATCCGCCATGCTCATAAATTGTCGTAAACACCTGAGTTAACCCGATGCCGGTGCCGTTCACCTTGGAGGTATAAAACGGCGTGCCTAGCAGATCCAGCTCGTCCCCGGGAATTCCGCATCCGGAATCCGTTATCGAAACGACTATTTTATCGTCGGACCGGAAATGCGCAACGGTAATGGCCCCATCCTCCGGAATGGCTTCGAACGCATTTTTGAGGAGGTTAAAAAGGGCTTTTTTCAACGGGTTCCTTTTTCCGTATATTCGGGCATCCGTATCTGAAAAATGTTTATGTATAGAGACTTGATAAAACCGTTCCTGAAAAAGATGCAGGACTGAATCCAATTCGGAACAAAGGTCGATAATGTCAAACGGTTCACTCTCCAAATCCGGTTTGGATACATGCAATAAATTTTCCATGGTGGAAATGGCGTTTTCCAATTCGGCAAAGGCATAATCCAGATATTTATGCGGCGCTTCCTGTTTAAGCAGCTGGAGAAAGCCTTTTACAACCGTAAGCGGATTTTTGACTTCATGGGCAATGCCTGCGGCGATTTGGCCGACGGAAGCCAACCGGTCCAGTCTAAGATCGGATTCGGTGACGCCGCTATGATCACTTGGCAAGGTCAATCGATGGACCTCCCTTCTTCGCATGGGTACAAAAAAGCCCGAATAAAAGCCGCTGTTCGCTAGCTTTTATCCAGGCGTATGACCAGCGCTATCTCTGGTCCATTCCTACCCTTATATGTCGGAGCGTCGGGCGATTGCCGCCAATCGGCTCGAGCTTCTGGTTTCCTGCTATCCTGTTGGCGAAAGCGTCAAATCCTCCACCCTATTTAATTGTACTCATACAGGGGAAAGCCATCAACTAATTTGGCGTAATTTATCGCATTTTGTCTGCTGTTTTTTTAGCTTTTGTTAAGCCTTTGCTTCGTACAGCGAAATGATTTCCAGAATGGTGCGAACGGCCAGCTCCATGTTGTCGACGGAGATAAATTCGTAGCGGCCGTGATAATTTTCGCCGCCCGTAAAGATATTGGGAGTCGGCAGTCCTTTATAAGACAGCTGCGAACCGTCCGTACCGCCGCGAATCGGCTGAATCAGCGGCTTGATGCCCAGGTTTTCCATCGCTTCCTGCGCGATATCGACGATATGTTTTACGGGCTCTATTTTTTCCCCCATATTGTAGTAGCGATCCTTCAGCTCCAGCTTAATTCGGTCGGTTCCGTATTTCGCGCCTAATTCAGCAACAATGGATGCGAAAAATTCTTTGCGCGCCTGGAATTGCTGGCGGTCAAAATCGCGGATCAAATAGCTCAGCTTGGCATTTTCTACATCGCCTTGAATCAAGTTCAAGTGATAGAAGCCTTCGTATCCTTCCGTATGCTCCGGCGCTTCTTCGGCAGGCAGTTTGGCATGAAGCTCCATCGCGATTTTGGAGGCGTTGATCATTTTGTTTTTGGCCGTTCCGGGATGTACATTTTTGCCCCCAATTTCAATGATGGCGGAAGCGGCGTTAAAGCTTTCGTATTGAAGCTCGCCCAGAGGCCCTCCGTCCATCGTGTACGCATATTTGGCGCCAAGCGCCTCCACGTCGAACTTATGCGCTCCGCGTCCGATTTCCTCGTCCGGGTTGAAGGCAACGCGGATTTTGCCGTGCTTCAGCTCAGGGTGGGCAATCAGGTAAGCCATGGCCGTCATAATTTCGGTAATGCCTGCTTTGTCATCGGCGCCAAGCAGTGTTGTGCCATCTGTTGTAAGGAGCGTATGCCCCTTGTAGCCGGGAAGAGCCGGGAACTCTTTTGGAGAAAGTACGATACCAAGCTCTTTGTTCAAAATGATGTCCCCGCCGTCATAGTTATCGTGCTGTTGAGGGTTGACGCCCGCGCCCGTCATGTCCGTTGCCGTATCCAGGTGGGCCAGGAAAGCGATGACCGGCACGTCTTTGTCCGTATTGGAGGGCAGCGTAGCCATTACATAACCATGTTCGTCTATGGTGACTTCCTGCATGCCGATGCTTTTGAGCTCGTCTACCAGCATCAGGGCCAGGTTCATCTGTCCCGGCGTGGAAGGGCAGCTTTCGTTGCTTTCATTGGACTGTGTGTCCACCTTGGCGTAAGTTACGAATCGGTTGATTAATTCCGGTTTTAATGTCACGTATTTCCATCTCCTTCAATTAACTCTTATCCAGCGCTCTGCGTGGGTGTTTAACCGCCTTAATTGCGGTTCATTTTAGTGTCTTCTATTATAATACATCTAAGCGCAAGGCGAACGAAAGGAAACGCGGCAGCACGGTAAAGCGGAAATGACTCCCGGGAAAAACAAGCCTTATTTTCGACAGCGGCGCTCTCCCATAAAATGCTTGTAAACTGGATTGTGGGCAGCGGTGCTTTAGTATATGATAGTAGGGGTGCAGCGGGGGGAGACGCCCTCCGTTACGGAATATGAGGCTGGCAAGGGGACAAGATAACCAATGGAACAAAAAACCTATCATTATACGATGCCTGCGGAATGGACGCCGCATGAGCGAACTTTTATATCCTGGCCGGTACAGGAGTCCATGGTATATCCGGAATTTTACGAGCAAGTAAGCGCAGGGTATCAGGAGCTGATCACGGCGATTGCGGAGTTCGAGCCGGTAACGGTCATCGTCAACTCTGATGATGAGGCTTCGGTAGCGGGCCGTTTCGAAGGCAATGAGCGCGTTGAGCTTCTGCCAGTTGAACATAACGATGCGTGGCTGCGCGATAACGGGCCGACATTCGTAATGGACGATAACGGCCGTTTGGCGGGGATCAACTGGAAGTTTAACGCATGGGGCGGCAAATACAGCCCTTGGGATCAGGACGACGCTGTAGCTCCCCAAATTCTGAAAGCGATGGGCGTGGCGCAGTTTGATGCTCCTCTGGTCATGGAGGGCGGCTCCATTCATACAGATGGAGAAGGCACGCTGCTGACGACGGAAGAGTGCTTGCTCAACGTCAACCGCAACCCGGACCTTAGCCGCGAGGAAATTGAAGCTCAGGTTAAACATTTCTTGAATGTAGAAACGATCATTTGGCTGAAGCGCGGCTTAAGCGGCGATGAAACCGACGGACATGTGGACAATGTGGCTTGCTTCGCTGCGCCGGGCAAGGTTATCCTTCAAGTTTGCAGCGATCCGCAGGACGAGAATTATGCCATTACGGAAGAAAACTTGAGCATTCTGAGCCAAGTCACCGATGCCAAAGGCAGAAAGCTGGAGATTATACAAATCGAGCAGCCGCCTTACAGGGAATACGAGGGCACTCGTTTGACGCTCAGCTACCTGAATTTCTATTTTGTGAACGGCGGCATCATTCTTCCGGTATTCGGCGGAGAGGCCGCAGAAGCCGATGCCAAGGCGATTTCCGTGCTGTCCGAGGCATTCCCCGACCATGTCATTCGCACCATCGACGGCATGGCCGTTATTCGGGAAGGCGGCAACGTTCACTGCACTACACAGCAAATGCCGAAGGGCATTAGATAAGATAGATTCGCATAACGAAATGAAGGAGGAAGGAAATCATGAGAAAAGTAACGGTAGCGGCGACGCAAATGAGCTGCTCCTCCAATATCGAAGAAAACATCGCCAAAGCGGACAAACTGGTACGGCAGGCGGCAGCGCAGGGCGCTCAAATTATTTTGCTGCAGGAGTTGTTTGAAACGCCGTATTTCTGTCAGAAGGAAAAAGCGGATTATTACGTGTACGCGACGGAGCTAGAGGAAAACAAGGCGGTTAACCATTTCCGCTCTGTAGCCAAGGAGCTGGGCGTCGTGCTTCCGATCAGCTTTTACGAGAAAAAGAACTATGCCCGTTACAACTCGCTTGCCGTCATTGACGCGGATGGAGAGGTGCTGGGCAAATACCGCAAAAGCCATATTCCAGACGGACCGGGATATGAAGAGAAATTTTATTTTAACCCCGGCGACACCGGGTTTAAGGTATGGAAAACGCGTTATGCCAAAATCGGGGTAGGAGTCTGCTGGGATCAATGGTATCCGGAAGCCGCCCGTTCGATGGCGCTGATGGGAGCCGAGCTGCTGTTCTACCCAACGGCGATTGGCTCCGAGCCGCAGGACGGCTCCATCGACTCCAAGGATCATTGGCAGATGTGCATGCGCGGGCATGCCGCTTCCAATCTGATGCCGGTTATCGCATCCAACCGCATCGGCCTTGAAAGCGACGAGGATTCCAGCATCACGTTTTATGGATCGTCCTTTATCGCTGGACCTCAAGGCAACAAAATTGCCGAAGCGGGCCGGGATTCAGAGGAGATTCTGGTTTCGGAATTTGATCTGGATCAACTGGAGACGCAGCGTCTGGAGTGGGGGATTTTCCGTGACCGCCGTCCCGATCTCTACGGAATTATCGCGTCGTATGATGGCGAAATCAAAATAAAGTAAGGTGTATCGTGGCCCATTGAATGGTGACCCATAAGAAGGACGCTTTTAAAAGAAGCGACCTTCTTGAGGGTCATTTGTATTTTTAGGGGAATGTTGGATCGCTTGGCAATGTTACTCAGACCACAGACCTGGATTGGAGCCATCCTGTCAGTGGAGGTTGCCCGTTCAGATTTGCTTTATACTTTTTTTAGGATACTCGTGCAAGTAAACTGAACGGCATTTGAAGGGCGGAATTCACATGAAAATAAACACCTCAAATACTCAAACGGAAGCGGTAAAAAAAGCGTTATCCAGGCTCCCGCGATTGCGCCTCCCCTCCCTTGGCTCAGGCTGGAAGGGAGCTATTCTTGCATTATCTCTTGTTACGTTATGCGCGGTATTCGTTCAAGCCTACTATTATCTGGGCTCGCGGGGCAGCATTATCGATTATTTGATCGGTACTGCAGTGCCCATCCTTGCCGTGTTAGCGGTAACGGGCATCCTTGCCGGATTATTGCATTGGGCCCAAAAAATGCCGTCCCGCTACATATGGCTCATGCTTGCTTCGATTTGCTTATTGCTCATTAGCTTTTTAGGGCCGATACCGCTGACGTTGCTTATTGTTTTCTTCCTTATTCTTTCGTGTTCCTTACTTGGGGCTTTGCTTTATCGCTTGATGAAGGGAGGTTATCGCGAGGCTGCATCGTGGGTAAGAGTAACGGCAGGCGCGGGTACTGCCGCAGTTTTTGTTCTGATCTGCTTGTTGGGGTACTGGATGATTAGCGGCGGTTATGCAAAATTTGAAGCGCCCTATACCCTTCAAGCAACAAAATCGGCGCAGTCGTACCAGACAACGATAGCTAATCCGGCGGAAACGGGAGCCTATCAAGTAAATGTCATAACCTATGCTAATGATTCAACACTTGGCGGCGATCTTGGCGTTGAAGGACGGCTAACGACGGAGTCAGTCGACGGATCGGCCTTTGTCGATAACTGGAGCTCCCGGCGTACCCGCACGTTTGGCTTTGGCTCGGAAGCCATGCCGTTGAACGGTACGGTTTGGTATCCGGAAGGAGAGGGACCTTTCCCGTTGGTATTAATCGTGCACGGAAACCATGTCGCGACCGATCTGTCTGACACTGGATATGCCTATTTGGGCCAATTGCTGGCAAGCCGCGGATATATTCTGGCGTCCATTGACGAGAACTTCCTGAATAGTTCTCCTTATGATGATTTTATGATGCTGGATGGTTTAAAAGACGAGAATCGCGCGAGAGGCTGGTTGATGCTGGAGCATTTAAAAACATGGGACAAATGGAACTCCACGGATGGAAATCCGTTTTACGGCGTAGTAGACATGCAAAATATTGCGTTGATCGGACATTCGCGAGGGGGCGAAGCCATCGCTACGGCTGCGGCTTATAATGGTTTGACGACGTACCCGGAGGACGCCAACATCAGCTTTGACTATAAATTTAACATTCGTTCCCTCATTTCCATTGCAGGGACGGATATGCAATATAAACCGGGCGGGCAGCCCATCGAGTTGCGAGATATTCATTTTTTGGCCCTGCACGGCTCTCATGATATGGACGTTTCTTCTTTTGCTGGAGCCAATCAGTATTATCGAACTCATTTTACGGAGAACAGCGAATTTTTCAAGTCGTATGTCTATATCTACGGGGCTAATCACGGGCAGTTTAATACGTCTTGGGGGAGAAATGATTCTGTAGGACTGGGCAACATGCTGTTTAACAAGGCGGAGCTTATGCCCGGAGAACAACAAGCTCTGGCGGCGGAAGTGCTAATCTCCTCTTTTTTGGAAGCTACACTTAAGGATAATGATCAGTATCGCACGGTGTTTCAAGATTTGGGTCATGCCAGAGAATGGCTCCCTGAAACGATGTATGTCAGTAATTATTGGGATGCGGCGACAACCATGATCAGTAACTATGAAGAGGATTATGATCCTGGGACAACGACGTTGCCGGGCGGAAGACTTGAGGGCGAATCATTAAAGGTCTGGAAGGAAGACAAGGTGCAAATGGAATTCTCCTATTTAATTGATGCCCAGTACAGCGCGGTTTCATTGGAATGGGATCGTGAGACTGCTCCATCCACTCCAGCCTATAAGGTCATCCTGCCCGATTCGGGAATCGCAATGTCAGGGGACAGCGCCATTGTATTTTCCATAGCGAATAATGATGCGGCTCCTGAGCCGGGTAAGACGGACGATTTGGTTGACTTGACGATAGCCGTGGAAGATGCAGACGGAAACGTTGGTCAATTGCCTCTTAGCCACGTCTCTCTGCTTCTGCCTATGTTTGAAGGGGCCCTAGCAAAGCAGCCGCTTGGTCTCCTTTCCAAGACCAAGGAACCGGTATTCCAGAACTTTTGCTTTGAGGTGTCTGATTTTATTGGAGCTAACTCCAGCTTGATGCCGCAACGGATCAGCAAAATCAGCTTTTTATTTGATCAAACTACGCAGGGCAGCATCATGATCAAAGATATTGGCATCCGCGGAGGCAAGCTCTAACAGCCGAATAAGACAAGAGTCAGGGGAAATTGGAGAGTCGAAACGAGCAATGGGGCGTTGACGTTGGTCATTCTGTTGGCTGGAAGCTTGTGCTATACTCACAGTATGACTACTAATCATTATGATCCCAAGGATCATCAGTATAAAAACGAACAATTGCATAGCGCAACCAAGGTTTGCGTCCAGTGCGGCGCGGCAAAGCCTCTGACGGAGTTTCTGCGCCGTACGGGACGGCGCTCCGGCAAGTTCGGCCGCCGCGGCGCTTGCCGAAGCTGCAGGCAGAGGGAGGCCGCGGCGTCAAGCCTTGAAGGGGCGCACGTCCGGCAGTTGGCGGGGCAGCCGATTCCTCGCGAAGCGGGAGGAGCTGCGCATGGCGAGGCAGGGGGCCGTGCCAAGCTGCCGAAGGTGCAGTCCGCGTCTAACGGGGACGTTATGTCCCAAGCCGACGGCAATGCGTCCGGCCGCTCTGCTGCGACGGTTGGCGCGGCGAATGACGGAAGCGGTTCCGCCAGCATTGGCGGCATCGCGCCTGCCGTGCCGGCCGCCCGCAATAAGCGCCGCCGCGGCAACAAACGCGCCAAGGGTGCGCAGCAGAGGCAAGCGGCAAGGCCCGCTTCCGAGGCGCCGCCGCCGCATACGCCAAGGCGGGACAAGCATGATCCGGCCGATGCCTCTTTTCTTCGTCCAACGGTCAAAGGCTTTATCCGCATGCGTGGCAAAACGGATAACGGCCGCCGCTGGTATCAGGAGGTTGATCCCGAGCTTGCGCATGTCTTGGTGCGGGAAGGCGCGGCGGTTGTCGTGAACCGCTCCACCATTCGCCGGCTGTACAGCAGCAGGGAGTTTCGCAGACTTATTTTGACGCGCGACAATTATACCTGCCACTTCTGCGGCAAATACGGGGATACCATCGACCACAAGCTGCCAAGGGCGAAGGGCGGTCATACAACGCCCGTCAATTGCGTCTGCGCGTGTTATGAATGCAATCAGCTCAAGGCCAATCGGGACATCGACGAGTTTGTAAACGCCATGGATGAATATATGAGGTAGGGAAGGAGTCGGTGCGTGATGAAAAGGCTGGAGGAGAAGATTCGGCAGGAAGGTCTTATTTTGTCGGACAAGGTGTTGAAGGTGGACTCTTTTCTGAATCATCAGGTGGATACGGAGCTTGCGCTGGCGATTGGAGAAGAATTCGCCGCAGCATTTGAAGATGCGGGCATTACGAAGGTGTTGACCATCGAGGCAAGCGGCATCCAGTTTGCCATGGCGACCGGCATCGCGCTTAAGGTTCCTTTTGTCTATGCCAAAAAGAAAAAAGCATTGACCCAGGGAGCCCATGTCTACGCGGCGGAGGTCTATTCGTTTACGAAGGAAGAAAGCTACAGAGTGACCGTGGATCAACATTTCCTTGGACCCGAGGACACGGTGCTTATCGTCGATGATTTTCTCGCGACGGGCGCAGCGCTTGTTGGTCTTGTGGATATCGTGAAGCAATCCGGCGCTTCGCTTGCAGGCGTAGGATGCGTGATCGAAAAAACCTTTCAGGAAGGCCGTTCTCTGCTAGAGCAGCAAGACGTGCGGATTGTCTCGCTTGCCCGCATTGCTTCGATGTCGCCAGGAAGTATTTCTTTTGCATAAAATCCAATTAGATTGTATGATATTGGAAGTACATATCTTGCATACGAGGTGATTTTGCGTGATCGGACGCAGCGGCAATCCTACATTAAAAGAAAATACGTTCGAAAAGGCCGGCCATTTTTCCGGGCGCGAGGCCATGACGATTGAAGGCACGGTCAACAAATCGTTTATTACGCTGGTCATTCTGCTGGGCGGCGCGTTTGCGGCGTGGACGATGTATTACAACGGCCAAACCAATGTATTGGGTCTTGGAATCGGCGGCGCGATCGCCGGTTTTATCCTGGCGCTCATAATCAGCTTCAAGCCAACGGCTGCGCCTTTCCTGGTGCCGATCTATGCGGCTTGCGAAGGCTTGTTCCTGGGAGCGATATCCGCTCAATATGAAAGCTTGTACCAAGGCATTACGATGCAAGCGTCCCTGCTTACCATGTGTGTATTTATCGCTTTGCTCGTCGCGTATCGCTTCCGCATCATTCAGGCGACCAAAAACTTCCGTCTTGGCGTGTTTGCGGCAACAGCCGGCATTGCTCTGGTTTACTTGCTCAGCTTTGTACTTGGCTTTTTCGGCATTCAAATTCCGTACCTGCATGACAATAGCTTGATCGGCATCGGCATTTCTCTCGTAATCGTTGTTGTAGCCGCGCTGAATCTCGTGCTTGATTTTGACTTCATTGAAACGGGAGCAGAGCAAGGCGCTCCTAAATACATGGAGTGGTACGGCGCGTTTGGCCTGATGGTTACTCTGGTATGGCTGTACCTCGAAATGCTGCGTTTGCTGTCCAAGCTGGCAAGCCGCGACTAATAGCGGGCTTTCAGTTAACATGCCGATTGGCATAAGAAAAAAACGTCTCGTAACGCTGTTATAGCGATTCGGGACGTTTTTGCGTTTGCGGCAGCTGCGACAGACGGATTGAGATTGCCGCTGTGCTCATAGCGAGAAGCCTATGCAGCGATAGTGATGAACAAGTTGGAAGCCAAGGCGCAGAGCCAGCTTTTTTGAAGCCGTGTTGTCCGTTGTGCAATCCCAATACGGAATAAAGCCGCTGTCCAGAAGCTCTCCCGCAACCAATGAAGCCAGATGAGTGCCAATTCCGTTGCCCCGGCTCTGCGGAGCGGTTTCAACTCCAATGGCAAAGCGGTCATTAGCTCTGCAGCTGGTATAGCAAAGGCCGATGACTTCCGTGCCGGCCACTGCGGCATAACCAAATCCGTAATATTTAAAGGCCTCGACTGATGTCCAGAATGCCTCAATGTGTTCTTTTACAAGCGGAGTATGGAACAGCCAACGGTTTTCCTCCGAATTCTGATGAAGCGGAAGCGCGATGTACCCTTTTGATTCCACAACAGATGTTTTCCGCTCCGTCTCGAATACCAGTTGTTCAAAGTCGTAGAGGTTTCTTGAAGCAAACATGCCTTCCAGATCCCATTCATCATGATGTCCCGATATTTCAAAATGGGTAAGGCCGTGCCTCCGCATTCGCGGCTCAAGTGTATGGGTTGCAAAAGAATCCAAACCTTCCGTAAAAACGGCATTGCGGCAGTCGCCGAGGAGGTAAAAGCCCTGCATTCCCTTGCTCCATACCAGCGCGCTTCCGGGGTGATCGGCGTTGTCGGCAAAAATCCAACCGGGGCAGCGGCCTTCAATAACCGATAGGATTTCCGGGTGAAGATGGCCTCCTTGTAACAGCGGACGCACCTTTCCGAATTGTAAGCTTGTTAATTCCTGCATAGTCTCTCTCATCCCCTTTAGCTTCAGCATAACCGGAATCTGCGCGGTAAGGGAGGTGGAAATTAATTTTAGAGAAACAATACCCGTCAAGGCGGCATTGAATCCTGTAAGCTTGCGGAAATTGGCAGGATGGTGTAAAACTGTGTTCATACCAATCAAA
Source organism: Paenibacillus sp. CAU 1782 (assembly GCF_054551715.1). Lineage (NCBI taxonomy): Bacteria > Bacillati > Bacillota > Bacilli > Caryophanales > Paenibacillaceae > Paenibacillus > Paenibacillus sp. CAU 1782. The sequence goes on from NZ_JBTOLL010000004.1 coordinate 295,813, forward strand.
AGAAAGCGGGAAACCATTTTGCAAACAAGAAAAGAGCTTGCTCAGTTTTGTATGACATTGCCGGGGGCTGTGGAGGATTATCCGTTTGGTCCGGAGCCGCTGGTTATGAAGGTTGGCGGCAAAATGTTTGCTTTGATTGGGGAAAATCACGAAATACCCAACATATCTTTAAAATGCGAGCCGCTTATGGCGGAGCTGCTGCGCCAGGCGCATTCGGCGGTCAAACCGGGTTATCACCTCAACAAAAAGCATTGGAATACCGTTACCGCGGACGGTTCCGTTCCGGAGGAAGAGCTCCGCGATATGATCAAAAATTCCTATGAGCTTGTGGTTCGAGGCTTGACCAAAGTCATAAGGGAGTCGCTGCAGGGTTAGCGATTGCATATTGGTCAGCAGTTTCATGCAGGCTGGCAGCTATTCTACGCGGGAGCGGCAGGATTTGCTCCTTGTGTTCAAGGTCTTTTTTTGGGACAATAGTAGGCAAATGGCTTGAAAGAAGGATTACAGATATGACAGGCAAACCATCCTTATATGGATTAACTTTAGAGCAATTAACAGCTTGGCTGGAGGAGCGGGGACACCGCAAATTCTGGGCGGGCCAAGTGTGGGAACAATTATATCGGACACGGGCGAGAGCGCTCGGGAAGATGGGCGAGGTTCGCGCCGATTGTTTGGCAACGCTGGAGGAGCATTTCACGTTGTCCACCATGTCGGAGCATACGCGGCAGGAGTCGCAAGACGGCACCGTCAAGTTCCTGTTCCGGCTTCAGGATGGCAATCTGATCGAAACGGTGCTGATGCGCCATAAATTCGGCTTGTCTGTTTGCGTAACGACCCAGGTTGGCTGCAACATCGGCTGCAGCTTCTGCGCCAGCGGTCTGCTTGCCAAAAGCCGCGATTTGTCCAGCGGGGAAATCGTGGAGCAGTTGATGAGAGTCCAGCATTATCTGGATGATGCCGGGCAGGAGGAGCGGGTAAGCCATATCGTCGTCATGGGCATTGGCGAGCCGTTCGACAACTATATTCATGTGTCCAACTTCATCCGTGTGGTCAAAGACCACAAAGGTCTTGCCATCGGCGCACGCCGTATTACGGTATCCACCAGCGGATTGGCGGGCAAAATCAGAGAGTTTGCCGATAGCGATCTTGGCGTGAATCTTGCGGTATCCCTTCATGCGCCAAATAACGAATTGCGGACCCGCATTATGAAAATCAATAAAGCGATTCCGATCGAAAAGCTGATGGAATCCATTGATTATTATTTGGCGGTCACCCGCCGCCGCATGACGATGGAGTATATCCTGCTGCGTGATGTCAACGACGGCGTGGAGCACGCTTTGGAGCTGGCGGAGCTTATGAAGCCAAGACGCCAGCTTGTTAATGTTAACCTGATTCCGTACAACCCGGTTGACGAGCATGGCCAATATCAGCGAAGCAGCCCGGAGTCGATTACCGCGTTTTATGATGCCTTGAAGAAGCAGGGCATCAGCGTTAGCGTCAGAATGGAGCATGGAGCGGATATCGATGCCGCTTGCGGACAGCTTCGCAGCAAGCAGATCAAAGCGGCCCGTTAGGGCTTGTCTTCAAACTCGCTCAAGGGCATCTGCTCCTCATGGAGTTTAAAGACTCTCCCTGGCAGCCTTCCACCGTTTGAGGGTAGGCAGCTGCCCCGATAAAAGCGATCTAGCTTTGCTTTCTTCCATGCCTTCCTCGACCATGTAAGGCACGCATTGCTGGATCATGCCTTCCATCGTCAATCCCGGCTCGCGAAATGCTCCATCCTCGTAACAGTAGGAGCAATAGTCTGGCGATGAAGAGCCATTATGCTCCGTACCGTATTGAGCAGTTTCCGTCATGGGCATGCCGCAGCTTTGGCAAAAATGGGGCTGTGTTGATGAAGTGTTCGCAATCTCGTTTGAATGTGTCATAAGATAAGTCTCCCTTCCTGGATATGGCCCCAGTATACAAAAGCGAACCTGACAGCCCTCTGTCAAGTTCGCCTTTTTCTATATAAGAATCTATAAGTTTTTGGGCTAAAGCGAATAAAGCCGCTCCCGCTTCCATTTTTTCCAATGGAGCAGTGGGTGGTTCATCGTTCGTCATCAGTAGTTTTTCAGCATAGCTTGAAGTTCATTTATAACTCGCCTGCGGAAAGACTCCGGCTCCAGAACAACAATGCCGCTGCCAAAGCCAAGCAGCCACTGCAGCAGCTCCTCCGGCTGGCGTACGCGCAGGGTTGCCAGCCAACCGTCTTCCTTCTCTTCCATGGTTTCCAAATAGAAGCTGGCCGACTCCCTAGCTTTGTCTAGAACCTCGGGCAGAATGAGGACCCGTACAAGGATGTTGCGGTCGTCAGGCGGCCTGTATTGGGACAGCTGAAAATCCTCCGGCAATTTGTACACGGCATTCAGAACGGCAAGCTCTGTCATTCGCGACAGCCGAAAATGGCGAATGCTTTGTCGCAGTTCGCACCAGGCAACAAGCACCCAGCCCTGCATAAAAACGAGTCCATAGGGAGCCGCTGTACGGATGCTTTGCGTATTTCCGTCGGCTTCCGCTACTCGCTTGTTATAGTGAAAACTGATTTTCCGTTCCTCCAGCATCGCATTGCGAATGATTTCCAGATTAGTCCGTTCATGAATCCGGACTTGATCGACGGCAGCCGTATACATCCGAAACCCTTTTCGGATTCGCGAGGCCTCTCCGCCAACAGCCTCCGGCAAAATAGCTTCAATTTTTCTTCTTGACGTTACAGCATGCTCTCTATATCGCGGATCAAACCACTGTTCAATAAAGTCTGTTCCGATAAGCAGCGACACTGCCTCTTCGGCCGAGAAACTAACCGGGTGCAGAAAATACCCCTCAATTAAGGAATAGCCTTGGCCAGGGGAACCGATAACGGCGACACCCGCTTCGCTCAAGGCCTGAATATCCCGATAAATCGTTCTGACGCTCGTTTCAAAGGTTGACGCCAAATCTTCGGCGCGCAACAGTTTGTGGCGTTGAAGCTCCAGCACGATAGCTAACATACGATCCGTCTTGTTCATGGGGTGCGGCCTCCATATAAATCGGCAATGCGCCTTGCTCGTTCGCCAATGAGAGTCCGGAGCCGCTCCGGCTCCAGCAGCTCTGCTTGAGGCCCGAGACTTAAGATAAATCCATATAACCATTCATCCTCGGGGTAACATTTGCGCACAATCCATCCACCGTCGGGATGAGGCTCCAGCTCTTCGGCGTGAAACCATTCTTGAGCCTGCCCCTCCAGACTTCCGCCAAGCCGCAGCACCAGGTTGACCCGGTTGTTATCGTTGACCCAATCGCGGCCAATGCCGCGTTCTTGCCGGGGCAGCTCTCTTCGGGCAAATAACTCCGGCAATGGCTCCAAATCCTTGATTCGGAGCAGCTTGAAAAGCCGGAATTCATTGCGTGTACGGCAAAAGGCTTGCAGGTACCAGTCCCGTCCTTTCCAGACCAACGTGTGCGGCTCGACGCATCGATTTGTGAAGTCGCCTCTGCTGTTTCGATAATGGAACATGACCAACTGAGTCTGCCCGATGGCATCCTTTAGAAGCGACAATTGGTCCTCCAGCAAGGAGTTTTCGCCCCAATGAGAGAAATCGAACAGTACCTGGCTTGATTTATGCTTTAGTTCTTCCTCGCGGCCCGGCGGCACAATGCTGTTGAGTTTTTCCACCAGTTCCCGGTTTTTGGGTTCGGGATAAGAAGTCGAGATGCTATGGAGCGCCGTTAAAATAGAGGCCAATTCATCTCCGGTCAACACGTTGCGATCCAGCCTGAAGCCATCAATCAGCCCGATGCCGCCGCCTGTTCCCTGATGGGTGACAATCGGGATGCCAGCCTGGTTAATGGCTTCGATATCCCGATAGATGGTGCGTACAGAAACCTCGAAACGTTCCGCAAGCTCCTTGGCCTGCACCATTCGGCGGTTGAGCAGCAAGATGACGATGGCGAGCAGTCTATCCAGCTTCACCACCAATCCCCCCCTTTTTATTAGGTCGTTCAAAAAGTCCGCTTTCCATTGCGGGGCATGCCTAGCGGCATGGCCGGCGTCGAATATGGCATTCAGCCGAAATCTCCGATCCTCTCGTAGGTACCACTACGCTCCGGTTCTCGATTTCTAGCTTCTTTCCATCTTCTCGGCACTGAAATCCTGTTTTCTACAGCTTATCTTAAGGTTTTCTTTAGATCAACTTATAGTCTGAATGATAACATGTAAATAAAATACAGGAAGGTGGCGTTGTGATGATACAAATGTCGGGAATCAGCCATCAATTTACAATCGGCAAACGATCCAAAGAAAAAACCGTGCCCGTTTTAAAAAATATCCATCTCCATGTGGAAAAAGGGGAAATTATGGCGATTGTAGGGCGAAGCGGCTCGGGCAAATCCACTCTGCTAAACCTGATGTCGGGCTATATCCGTCCAACGGAAGGACGGATTGTAGTCGCCGGTCAGGATGTCACTAATTTGACGGAGGGACAATGGGCGGATTTCCGTCTGGCGAATTACGGCTTTATTTTTCAAAGCTTTCAATTGATTCCCGGCCTCACCGCCGCTGAAAATGTGGAATTGCCGCTGGTGCTCAAGGGCGTGGACAAAACGCTGCGAAAGCAGCGGACGGAGGAGCTTTTGAAGCAGGTGGGCATGGCTGAATACATGAGCCACTACCCCGGCGAACTTTCCGGCGGGCAGCAGCAGCGGGTATCGGTTGCGCGCGCGCTGGTTATGGAGCCGCCAATCGTGTTGGCGGACGAACCTACGGGCAGCCTGGACAGCGAAAACGAAAAAAGTCTGCTGACTATGATTCGCCAGTTAAACCATGAGCTTGGCATTACCTTTGTCATCATTACCCACGACGAGCAGGTAGCCGCGATTGCCCATCGGACGTTGCGCCTGCAGGATGGAGCCGTACAGCATCCTGTTCCGTTTCCGGGTTCGCTTGAAGGGGGAATTAGGGTATGAAGCTGGGAGATCAGCTCCGGTTTGTCCGGCAAAATATGAAACGCAATAAAACGAGACTGTTTATGACGATACTGGCTACGGCGATGGGCTGCGCCTTTTTGATCGTGCTGGCCTCCGTTGGTTTTGGCGTGCAAAAAAGCATCGTGGACCGTATTATAGGCGATCGTCTGGTTACCTCGATTCAAGTGCCGTACAAAGATTTTAATGTTTCTGAAAATGGGGATATCCATAAGGAGGATATTGAATTTTTTCATTCGATTCCTAAGGTGAAGGCCGTTACCTACCGATTTTGGGTCAGTCAGTCCATGGGCATCAAGGCAAACGGCTCCGATATCGGGAACGATCGGATGTATATGGTGGATTTTGACTCCGAGCAGCAGTCGGGAGTTGCGCTTAGCGCAGGCAGATGGCCGGAAAAAGACAATGAAATCGTTATTGGCTACGATGTGTTGGGCAGTGAGGACAAGGCGGTTTCCAAAGCGTCGGACTGGTTGAACCAAGCTGTCAAGCTGCAAGTCGACTATTACGAAGGCGTGGAGCTTGCAACAAAAGAGCTGGATGCGGTCATTGTTGGCGTCTGGGGTGAACCGAGGCGGGAGTGGCTTCTGGACAAGGCCGTATATTCCAGCGAAGGGTTGATCCAGCAAATTGAAGCCATTACAGGCACACGGGGCGGGGAAATTGTTTATTTCGGGCAAACCCCGGATGCGGAATCACTGAAGAAGGCATTGTCGGAGATTCCCAAAGCCGGCGAGCCGCGACAATATAGCGAGGTTAATGTCATTGCGGACAATGCCTCTCATGTGAAGGAGATATCGGACGTTCTTCGCGAAAAAAACTACTCTGTATATTCCGTGGCCGACGAGGTGGCGCAGATTAATGTATTTTTCCTGATTTTGAAAATAGGGCTGATCTTTGTTGGAGCGATTGCGGTGCTGATCGCGTCAATCGGCATTTTCAACACGATGACGATGGCCGTAACCGAGCGTGCCCAGGACATCGGCATTATGAAAGCCATCGGCGCACATCCTTCCGTCATCAAACGGATATTCTTGTTGGAAAGCGCCATGATTGGCATCATTGGAGCGGTTTTTGGAACGATTGTGGCCTATGGCATATCCGTGGCGGTTAATGCCGGATTGCCTGTGCTGGTCACCATAGGGATGGGCGAAACGCTGCCGGAAGGTTTCCAGTTCTCCATCATTCCGGCTTATCTGGCTCTGCTGTCCTGCTTTATTTCTTTGGCCGTGGCAATGCTGTCGGGTTACCGACCGGCCAAACGCGCAACCGCCATTGACGTGTTGAGCGCCTTGCGCAGAGATATTTGATGAAAGGGAGGAGAATACATGAAAGCATGGGGAAAACTCCTGCTTGCGCTGGTTCTGCTGTTCTCGTTGACCGCTTGCGTCAAGGCGTTCGACGAAAAGAAATGGATTGAAAATCGCGAGGATCGGAGCAGCATGGTGGACAGCCTGCAGAAGAAGCACGAACTGAAAGGTAAGACCCAGGAAGAAATCATCGGGCTTCTTGGCGAACCGGATGGCAAGCAGGAGGAGCCCGAAGGCGCGTTTGTATATTATTTGGGCAGAGCATCCTATATTGGCGTAGACGACAGCCTTCTGAAGTTTTATTTTGACGAGGACGGAACAGTGGAATCCTATCGCATCACAAGCGATTGAATCCCCGAAATAGAGTTAAAGCGGCGAAGCCCCATTTCTGGTATAATCATGCAGGGGCTATGAAATACATGTTCAAAAAGGCTGAATTCCATATTCGATGCTGAATATGCCTCAAGGCATGCTTCGTAATGGAATGTGGACTTTTTAAACAGCCTCCTTGACTATTCGCTAACGGGGTGTTGCACATTAACAGTCAATCAAATCGGCTAATCGGCATTGACGGCATTCGGGGACTCAGTCTGCTGGGCATTCTGCTTGCCAACACGTTAGCTTTCCAATATGGCATTTGGGAAGCGGAAATCATTTCTTTTTTTCAACTTTCAGCTCTGGATGAAGCGGTTTATTCGGCTGTACTTATTCTGGTAAAAGGCAGCTTTGCGCCAATTTTTGCTTTTCTGTTCGGCTTTGGAACGATCAAAATGTCGCAAAGTCTGGAACAGCGCGGGTTGTCGCCGTATCCTTTTTTGATCAGGCGGTTTTTGTTCCTGCTTGTGGCAGGACTTCTGCACTTCCTCCTTGTATGGGAAGGCGATGTGTTGGCTACCTACGGCTTGTCCGGATTTTTGCTGCTGGCTTTTCTGAAAGTAAAGCCCAAAGCGTTGATCATCATTGGCATCAGCATATTGGCGCTATTCAGCCTGATGTCTTATGGAGGAGCAGGCAGCACCTCCATGCCGGGCGCGAATTGGGAGGATTTTGCCCGGGAATCTATGAACGTCTACCAAAATGGAGGCTATGCCGCTATTCAAAGCTTCCGATTGGAGCTTGGCCCGGGTCCGCTTAGCCAGTTTATCTTTATCGTTGGCTGGTTGTTTATTCCGATTTTAATATCCTCCATGTTTGTGTTTGGAATGGCGGCGGCAAAGGCGAAGTTGTTCCATCGACCGGCGGAGGAAAAGGGGCTGTATATTAAATTTGCGGCCATTCTGATTCCGTTGGGTCTTGCCTCCAAGGCTGTAAGCGTCGTTTGGCCCCAACTGGGCATTGGCGGAAGCTTGAATACATTGGGAGGCACCGTGCTGGCGCTTGGTTACGTTTTTGCTTTTGCTCTGCTGTTCATCCGGCAAAACGAAGCTCCCGCCGCGTGGCGGACAGGTTTGATCAGCGTTGGCAAGCTGTCTCTGTCCAACTATTTGCTGCAAACGGCGTTTGGCGTCATGATTTTTTACGGCTATGGCCTGGGCTTGTTTGGCAAGCTGGGCACGACCATCGGCTGTCTGCTGGCGATTGCCTTCTTCGGCCTTCAAACCTTGGGCAGCGGCTTGTATTTGCGCCGCTTCAAGATGGGCCCGGCCGAAAAGCTGCTTCGCTCCTTGACCTGGCTTGGCCATGGACGCAAGCGGGAGCAGCCCCGGGCTCCAGGCATGTAGGGAGCGTGTCCACGGCTCATGGAGGAAGGCGGCTTTAGGCCCCTGTGACAGCCTGTTTTCTACAAGTTGGCTCGCATGCCTGCTGGAATTTGCGGCGTTGTCTGGACGTACCATCCAAAGTCGCAGTTGATACCCAGGCGGCGTTGGCTGGACTTACTCTCCAACGTCTACGCTGGTATCCAAGTGTCGTAGAAAAGGACGTATTGTCCAAAGTTTCCGCAGATGTCCGAGCACATTGGGCCGGATATATTGTCCAAAATCTCTGTCCATCTCCGAGCGCCATTAGCTGGTTTTTTACCAGCCGATGGCGCTTCCGTCGCTTCGGCGATCGGCTCCGCCTTGGAGGAAGCCTAGCTCATCCCTCACAATTGCGTGGGCATGACCCATAATGCCATCCCATTCCTTGACGGTCCGGACGAGATGTCCGGCCTCCCCAAGCTGCTGCCGCACCTCCGGCGCTATGCGGCTTTCCAGCTTTAATTCCCGGGTTGGATCGCCCCAGGTCCGCCCCCACACCCATCGCGGCTCGTCGAGAGCCGATTGCGGATCCATCCCGAAATCCACGATTCGCGTCAACAAGGCCGTTTGCGTCTGCGGCTGTCCTTCGCCTCCTTGGGTGCCATACAGAATGGACGGTTTTCCATCCCGCAGCGCCATTGCCGGCATGAGGGTGTGAAAGGTTCGTTTGGCAGGCTTCAGAACATTGACATGACTAGGGTCCAACGAAAAAAAGGAACCCCGGTTTTGCAGCAATACTCCCGTATTGCCCGCCACAACTCCCGATCCGAATTCAAAATACAGGCTTTGGATGAATGAGACGGCATTGCCGTCCCGGTCCACGACGGCTGCATAGGCTGTATCGGAGCCCATTGGCTCGGCCTGCTGCTGTATGCTGGCGCGGGAGAGATCGATGGAGGCCGCCAATTGGCCCCCATATCCTTTGTCCAGCAACCGTTCCAAAGGTATGGCATGAAAGGCCGGGTCGGTCAGGTAGGCGTCGCGGTCGCGGAAGCTGAGCTTAAGCGCCTCCACGCACAGCTGATAATAGTCGTAGGTGCCGTGCCCAAGTCCTGCCAAATCAAAATGCTCCAGAATATTAAGCGCCATAATACCGGCAAACCCTTGCGAATTGGGCGGCATCTGGCATATCGTGTAGCCCCGATAGGAACCGGCAAGCGGCTCCACCCAGTCGCCGCGATGATCGGCAAAATCATCAACTCCCAGCAAACCGCCGTTCCGCTGCAAAAAATTCGTCATTTCCTTTGCCGTTTCGCCTCTATAAAAGTCCTCCCTGCCCCACTGAGCGATCCGGCGCAGCGTCGCCGCCATCAACGGCTGCCGGAAAACGTCTCCGGGAGCCGGAGCTTTGCCGGAGGGAGCGTAAATCCCTGCTGTTTCCGGCGTAAGCAGCAGCATATCGAGATGTTCGGAGGCATTGCGATGCTGGTCGGCAGTCATCGGAAAACCTCCTTCGGCAAAGCCGATAGAGGGCGACAGCACCTCGCCCCACGGTAGCCGTCCATAGGCGCTGTGTACGGCTTCCCAGCCGTCCACCATTCCGGGGACAGTTACGATGGAGGCAATGCCTCTGCTGGGGATGGAACTCATTCCTTGATAAGCCTGGGGCATGGCGCGATAACCCGATCTGCCGCTGGCATTGTAACCGCGCACACGTCCTTCTCCGGCGCTGTAGGTCAGCCAGAAGGAGTCTCCGCCAATACTTGTCATATGGGGATACACAACGGCAAGGCTTGCGCTTACGGCAACGGCGGCATCAAAGGCGTTGCCTCCCCGTTCCAATATCTGCGCTCCCGCCGCGGTCGCCAGATGATGAGGGCTGACCACCATGGCTTCCTTCCCGATTACCGAAGCGTTCATCCGGTTCACACTCCCCGTGGAATAAAATGATAGGTTATCTGACATTGAGTTTTTTCTTAACATAACACCATCCTCGAATGCATGCAACAAAAAAGTAAGAGGAAATCAAAATTTCCATTGAAAATGTATGGTATCGGCATTATATTAATACATATTGTAATGAAAAGCGGGAAATAGATTCCGTTTGGAACGGAAAGGGATGAGTGAGACGGATCATAGAGACGACAAAGTAGTGGACTTAGACGATACGGACCGTGAAATTATAAAGGAATTGAATGCAAACGGCAGAATATCCTACACGGATCTCGCTCGAAAAATCGGGCTGTCGCGAGTGGCGGTGCAGGCGAGAGTGAACGCTCTTCAAGAAAGCGGCGTAATCGAGCGGTTTACTGCCGTTATCAACCCTGAGCGTATCGGCATTTCCGTATCGGCCTTTTTTAACGTCGAGGTGGAGCCCAAATATTTGCACGAGGTGGCAGACCGGCTGTCAACGGAGCCTTTTGTGACCAGCCTGTATCATATGACCGGCCCAAGCAAGCTGCATATGCATGGATTGTTTCGCAGCAACGCCGAAATGGAATCTTTTTTGAAGGAAAAGCTGTATGTTCTGCCGGGCATTATGGGCGTGGATTGCCAGGTGTTGATCAACCGGTACAAAAGCCGGATGGGAATGAGGCTCTAGAGAAATGAGAATAAGCAAACTTAAAAACCTTTCCGGCATGTTGAAGCTGACCAGCCCTCATGCCCAATTGGCATGGGCAATGATCAAGACGGGCATTCTGGGTTACGGGGGCGGTCCCTCCGTAATTCCAATCATCCGTTATGAGGCGGTCGTTTACTACAAGTGGATCGACGATGACGAATTTGGTGAGATATTGGCGCTTGCCAATGCGCTGCCAGGTCCCATTGCGACCAAAATGGCCGCTTATCTGGGGTATCGAGTCAAAGGGGTGACAGGAGCGATTTCTGCTGTTATCGCCCATATTTTGCCCTCGACCCTGGCAATGGTGGGGCTTCTATCCGCCGTCCAGTGGCTGAAGGATTCGCCTTATGTGCAGGGCATGATTGGTGCGGTTATCCCCGTTATCGCCGTTATGTTAGGCGTGATGGCGTACGAATTCGGAGAAAAAGCCGTCAAGGGGCTTGGCGTATATATGGGCGTCGGCTTGTTTGCCGTCTCTTTTGGCATGCTGCAGCTGCTTGCGATACATCCTGCTATTGTCATTTTGATCTTTTTGGTTTATGGCGCTTTCCATATGCGAATGGCGAATGCCTGGAAGAAGCGCAGGGAAGCCCGCAAGCAGCGGCGCGAAGAAGGAAACGGGCCGTCCAAGCGGGGCCGGTCCAAGGGTTTGAACAGCCCGGCAGCCGGAGAGAAGGAGGGCGCAACGCATGGAATGGATTGAGCTGTATCGGCTGATCGTGGGATTTTTTGTAGCCAACGCTTTGGGGTACGGCGGCGGTCCGGCTTCGATTCCGCTTATGTATCGCGAGATGGTCACCAATTACCAGTGGGTATCGCCGGCCGAGTTTTCGAATGTGCTGGCGCTTGGCAATGCGCTTCCCGGACCTATAGCAACCAAGCTGGCAGCTTATGCTGGTTATCAAGCGGCAGGATGGGCGGGCGTTCTGGTTGCTCTCATTGCCACCATCGTGCCTTCAGCGGTTGCTCTGGTTGTATTGCTCAGAGCGCTTCAGAAGCATCGGCAATCGCCAGTAGTCAAAGGAATGACGCTGCTGGTTCAGCCCGTCATAGCCATTATGATGCTGGTACTCACCTGGCAGATGGGTGAAAGCTCGCTGGAGGCGATCGGCTGGATTCAAAGCCTGCTTATCGCGGGGGTTGCTTTCTGGGCGATGCAAATTCGCAAAATTCATCCCGCTATCGTTATCGTAGCCGCTTTTGCATACGGAGGGTTGGTTATTCCCCATCTGGGGGCCTGACTGCATGCCGGATGAATATGCCGCTCCTTGGGAGTTCGGCTGCATGCCGGATGAACATGCTGCTCCGTGGGAATCTGGCTGCACTCCGGATGAACATGCTGCTCCATGGGAATCTGGCTGCATGCCGGATGAATATGCTGCTCCATGGGAATCTGGCTGCATGCCGGATGAACATGCTGCTCCATGGGAATCTGGCTGCATGCCGGATGAACATGCTGCTCCATGGGAATCTGGCTGCATGCCGGATGAATATGCTGCTCCATGGGAATCTGGCTGCATGCCGGATGAATATGCTGCTCCATGGGAATCTGGCTGCATGCCGGATGAATATGCTCTCGCCTAAAAAACGACTGTCTCCGAGTGTTTTTGCTCTCCGTTCAGCTACCCAGGTACGTTCGGGTAAATATACGTTTGGTGGCGTTGCACATGTTGATGCGGCTAATGGACACTATTGACCATTAGAGGGCAATTTAAGCGAATTTTGATTTGTAACGGTCAGATCTGACCATTACAAATGAAAAAGAGCAGGAATTGTTGGGTTTTGCGGCTGTAATGGACATATTTGACCATTAAAAGATGAAAAATTCGGTTTTGGGCCTGTAATGGCACTAGCCTTGCACCAAACCTAACATGAAAAACAACCTTCTCATAAGTTCCTATATTTTGAAGAAATTGATGGTATTCTCTGGAAATCCATTAAAAAAACTCCTAATGTAAAAG